>NZ_JBOCUO010000001.1:0-1164392 GCF_052542005.1 Terrihabitans aquatilis
GCCGCAAAATAAAATACACCACGAAAAAACCCCGGTGTTCGCGACTTCGTCGCGGCGAAGATTGCGGCAGGCGATCGATCATCGCCTGCCGCTCATGACCGGGAGCAAAGGTGCCTTCGGAAAATCCCGGGCACATCAAAGCAAGTAAGTCATGGAAAAGCGCGGGTGGTAACCCGTTCGCGCAGGCCTAGCAGAAACTTACAACGACAATTTCAAGGGGAAGGTAAAATGGGCAAGGCTCTAGATGGCGTGCGCATTCTTGATTTTACCCACGTCCAGTCGGGCCCGACCTGTACGCAGCTTCTGGCCTGGTTCGGCGCGGACGTCATCAAGGTAGAACGTCCCGGCGAGGGTGACATCACCCGCTCGCAGCTTCGCGACGTGCCGAATGCGGACAGCCTGTATTTCACCATGCTGAACTCGAACAAGCGTTCGATCACGCTGGACACCAAGAACCCGCACGGGCGCGAGGTTCTCGAAGAACTGATCAAGATCTGCGACGTGATGGTGGAGAATTTCGCGCCCGGCGTGCTCGATCGTATGGGGCTCACCTGGGAGCGTATTCATTCGATCAATCCGCGGATCATCGTGGCATCGGTCAAGGGGTTCGGCCCCGGCCCGTTCGAGGACTGCAAGGTGTATGAGAACGTGGCGCAGTGCACCGGCGGCGCCGCTTCGACCACAGGTTTCCGCGATGGACTGCCGCTTGTGACCGGCGCGCAGATCGGCGATTCCGGCACCGGCCTGCATCTTGCCCTCGGCATCGTGACCGCGCTCTATCAGCGGACTCTGACCGGCAAGGGGCAGAAGGTGCTGTGCGCGATGCAGGATTCGGTCCTCAACCTCTGCCGCGTCAAGCTGCGCGATCAGCAGAGGCTGGAACGCGGCCCGCTGCAGGAGTACAGCCAGTTCGGCGAGGGCATTCCTTTCGGCGACACTGTTCCCCGCGCCGGGAACGATTCCGGCGGCGGTCAGCCCGGGCGCATCCTTCGCTGCAAGGGTTGGGAAACCGATCCGAACGCCTACATCTACTTCATCACTCAGGCGCAGGTCTGGGACAAGGTATGCGCGGCGATCGGCAAGGAAGAATGGATCACCGATCCTGAATATGCCAAGCCGGTGTCTCGCCTGCCGAAGCTGAACCACATCTTCGCGACCATCGAAGAATGGACCATGACCAAGACGAAGTTCGAAGTCATGGACATCCTCAACGAGGTGGACGTGCCATGCGGCCCGATCCTCTCGATGAAGGAAATTTCGGAAGACAAGTCGCTGTATGCGACCGGCACGCTGGTCGAGGTCGACCATCCCGTCCGCGGCGCGTATGTCACCGTCGGCAATCCGATCAAGCTGTCCGACAACGATGTGCCCGTCGAGCGCTCGCCTCTTCTGGGAGAGCACACTGACGAGATCCTGGCCCAGGTGCTCCAGCTCGATCCGCAACGGATCGAGGAGATCAAGGCATCCGGCGCAACCGGGCTGCGCGCTCGCGAACCCGCAGAATAAGCCGGACCTTTTTCCGCATGCGGCATGAGCGTGCGGGAAACTCGTGCTATCCAGTCGTCGTATCGTGCGAACCGGCAGCCGTTCGGGCGGCCGCTGGCCGTCTTGTAAACAATCACCAACGCGGAGGGGGGACCCCCGATGAACATCCACGAATATCAGGCAAAAGCGATCCTGAAGGAGTATGGGGCGCCCGTTTCGCGTGGCATTCCGGCCTTCACACCGGAAGAAGCGGAAAAGGCGGCGCATGAGCTCGGGGGCCCCGTCTGGGTCGTGAAGTCCCAGATCCATGCCGGCGGTCGCGGCAAGGGCACCTTCAAGGAGCTCGGCGCAGGCTCCAAGGGCGGTGTGCGCGTCGTGAAGTCGATCGAGGACGTGGTCTCGTCGGCAAAGGACATGCTCGGCAACACGCTCGTCACCGAGCAGACGGGTCAGGCCGGCAAGCAGGTCAATCGCCTCTACATCGAGGAAGGCGCAGCCATCGCGAAGGAATTCTACCTGTCGATGTTGATCGACCGGGAGACGAGCCGCGTGGCCTTCGTGGTGTCGACCGAAGGTGGCATGAACATCGAGGACGTGGCGCACAACACCCCGGAGAAGATCGTGACCTTCTCCGTGGATCCCGCGACCGGTATCCAGGGGCATCACGGCCGCACGGTGGCGCGCGCGCTCAACCTGACCGGCGACCTCGGCAAGCAGGCCGGCGCATTGGTGACGCAGCTCTATGCGGCATTCACCGACAAGGACATGGCGTTGCTCGAGATCAACCCGCTCGTGGTGACCGAGGACAACCAGCTGAAGGTTCTCGACGCGAAGGTGTCGTTCGACTCGAACTCGATCTACCGCCATTCCGATGTGGCGGCTCTGCGCGATGAGACCGAGGAGGACGCCAAGGAGATCGAGGCATCCAAGTATGATCTCAACTACATCGCGCTCGACGGCACGATCGGCTGCATGGTCAACGGCGCCGGCCTCGCCATGGCGACGATGGACATCATCAAGCAATACGGCATGGAGCCCGCCAACTTCCTGGACGTCGGCGGCGGCGCCACGACAGAGAAGGTGACGGCGGCCTTCAAGATCATCACCGCCGATCCGAAGGTGAAGGGCATTCTCGTCAACATCTTCGGCGGCATCATGAAGTGCGATGTGATCGCCCAGGGCGTGATCCAGGCGGTGAAGGACGTCGGCCTGAAGGTACCGCTTGTGGTGCGTCTCGAGGGCACGAACGTCGAGGCCGGCAAGAAGCTTATCGGGGAATCCGGACTGAACGTGATCGCAGCCGACGATCTCGATGATGCCGCGCAGAAGATCGTCAAAGCCGTGAAGGAGGCCGCATAATGTCCGTGCTGCTCACCAAAGACACCAAGGTTCTCGTTCAGGGCTTTACCGGCAAGAACGGCACCTTCCACTCCGAGCAGGCTCTGGCCTACGGCACGAAGGTCGTCGGTGGAACGTCGCCCGGCAAGGGCGGCAGCACCCATCTCGACCTGCCGGTCTTCGATACGGTGGCCGAGGCGCGCGACAAGACGGGCGCGGACGCGTCCGTCATCTATGTGCCTCCGCCCGGCGCGGCCGATGCCATTCTCGAGGCCATTGATGCCGAGATTCCGCTGATCGTCTGCATCACCGAGGGTATCCCGGTGATGGACATGGTGCGTGTGCGCCGTGCGCTCGACGGATCGAAGTCCCGCCTCATCGGGCCGAACTGCCCCGGAATCGTGACCGCTGGCGAATCGAAGATCGGTATTATGCCCGCCAACATCTTCAAGCCGGGCTCTGTGGGTGTGGTTTCGCGCTCCGGTACCCTGACCTATGAGGCGGTCTTTCAGACCACCAATGAGGGCCTGGGCCAGACCACGGCGGTCGGCATCGGTGGAGACCCGGTCAAGGGTACTGAGTTCATCGACGTGCTGGAGCTTTTCCTGGCAGACCCCGCGACCGAATCGATCATCATGATCGGTGAAATTGGCGGCTCGGCCGAGGAGGATGCAGCTCAGTTCCTCGCAGACGAGGCGAAGAAGGGCCGCAAAAAGCCGACAGTGGGCTTCATTGCCGGACGGACGGCTCCTCCCGGACGGCGCATGGGCCATGCCGGCGCGATCATTTCGGGCGGCAAGGGTGGCGCCGAAGACAAGATCGCTGCGATGGAAGCCGCTGGCATCCGCGTCTCGCCTTCACCGGCCCGGCTCGGCAAGACGCTGGTGGAACTGCTGAAAAGCTGAAGATCATCGGTTCCGGAGGTCGGGATGCCCGGCCTCCGGAACCGGGTTGGTAAAACCCCGATCGCCTCGGCGCTTGCAGGAGCGTGCGGCCTTGGTTATTCGGTCTCCACAGATTGGGGCGTCGCCAAGCGGTAAGGCAGGGGATTTTGATTCCCCCATGCGGAGGTTCGAATCCTCCCGCCCCAGCCAGATATGTTGACTCTCGCCGCAAAGAGCTTTCCACATTCCGTAGAAGCTCCAGTTTATTCGATCTAAATGTCGCAGCTGGCGGCGGTGCCGTCGAGCGGTCCATCGGAGGAAATCAATGGCCAAGACCACGACCAAGACCAAGGCGCCTGCAAAGGACGGTGAGACCAAGGCTGCGCGCCAGCCGAACGCTGCATTCATGAAGCCCCTTCAGCCGTCGAAGGAACTTGGTGAGGTTGTCGGCAGCGATCCGCTGGCCCGCTCCGAGGTCGTGAGCAAGATCTGGGAATACATCAAGAAGAACAACCTTCAGAATCCCGAGAACAAGCGTGAGATCCTCGCGGACGACAAGCTTGAGCCCGTGTTCGGCAAGAAGAAGGTCACGATGTTCGAGATGAACAAGCTGCTGGCAGCCCATCTCAAGTGAGTTCATGCCGGCCGCCGTTCGCCGGCGGCCGGCATTTCCAGGGCCTCTGCCGATAAACCCTCTGCTAAGGGCGGCTGTGGCTAGGTAGGTCCATGGCACCTGACGACAACAGCGAGAACAAACGAAGCTCGGTCCGGATGAGGACCCTGAAAGGGGCCCAACTGATCGTTGCCAATGGCTTCTCGTCGTTTGATTGCATCGTCCGCAATATGTCTGCAGGGGGTGCTCTCGTGGAGCTGCCTTCGACGATCGGCATTCCAAGCCATGTCACGCTGCGGATGAAGGATGGAAGCCCTGAACGGGCCTGCCATGTCGCGTGGCGGACAGATAGCCGGATGGGGCTACGCTTTCTCGATCAGTGATCCGTTCAGAGCGGTCCGATCTGCACGATATCGTCTGATAGGCACAATGCCGCCGATTGCGAGACGGTGCGGCCACCAATTACCCGATCACCAGCGATCTCCGCGAGCGGGATGAGAACGAAGGCGCGTTCCGTCAATCTGGGATGGGGCAGCGCGAGATCGGCATCGTCGAGCGCGACGTCATCGTAGAACAAGATATCGACATCGATCTGACGCGGACCCCAGCGCCGCTCCTTGCTCCGGGCTCGGCCGCCCAGCGTCTCGGCTTCGTGGCAGACGCGAAGGAGATCGCGTGGTGAGAGCTTGGTCTCGACGATAATGCAGGCGTTCAGAAACCAATCCTGATCTTCGTCCCCCCATGGTGCTGTCCGGTAGAGAGCGGAACGACGGAGCAGCCTGACGTCAGGATGCTGAGCTATGCGGGTGACGGCTGCGCGGATATTGGCAGCCTTCTCACCCAGATTGGAGCCGAGGCCGAGACCGGCTTCAGCCATGGCGCACGCGGCGAATGTGGATTTCAACGGAATCGAACACTGCCTCGATCGGCGCGCTGGGCTTTCGGATGGTGATCTCCGTCGCTTGGACGATGGGAAAGCTCTCGAAAATGCGTTCCGCGACACGGCTGGCGAGCGTTTCGAGAAGCTTCTGGCGCTGCTCGGTGAACGCGAGATCGATGACCTTCACGAGCGCGGCATAATCTACGGTCTTCTCGACGGCGTCCGACTGGGCGGCCGGGGCGAGGTCGGCTTCCACCATGACGTCGAGATAGAATCGCTGTCCGATCTCCTGTTCGCCTTCGAAGACGCCGTGATAGGCGAACAAAGCGAGGTTTGAGACTTTGATCCGGTCGACATTCATGATCGATGATTCCCGATGGCGTCCAGCACCTGAAAAGCGGCGCGATGCGCAGCCACATCATGCGCGCGAACGATTTTTGCTCCGGCCAGAACCGCTGCGATGTGAGCGGCGAGGCTTCCGTGGATTCTTTCGCGCGGATCGTCCACGCCAGTGAGTGCGCCGATAAAGCGCTTGCGCGATGCGCCGATCAAGAGCGGGAAGTCCAGTGCCATGAGTTCCGGTAGGCGGCGGATCGTCTCAAGGTTCTGATCGGCCGTCTTTCCGAAGCCGATGCCGGGATCGAGCACGATGGAGGAGGGGGCGACACCCGCCGACAGCGCCAGATCCACCGAGCGGCGGAGGAAATCGAGGATGTCGCTTATGATGTCGATAGCCGGATCGGCCTCGGGTCGGTTGTGCATCAGAACGACGCCCGCACTGGTGTCGGCCGCCAGCCGCGCCATCTCGGCATCCCGCTGAAAACCCCAGATGTCGTTGATGATGCACGCACCGGCTTCGATGGCGCGGCGTGCGACGGCCATCTTGGTGGTGTCGATGGATATGGGAATGTCGATCTCGCCCGCTACTGCGCGGATCACGGGCTCAACGCGCCCGATTTCCTCGTCCGCGCCGATCGGCGTAAATCCCGGACGTGTCGATTCGCCCCCGATATCGAGGATATCTGCGCCCTCGGCTGCCATAGCGCGGGCGCGCACCAAGGCTGCCTCACCCTCGTGAGAACCGCCGTCCGAGAAGGAATCAGGCGTCACGTTGAGTATGCCCATCAGCAACGGTCCGGCGTTCAGCGGTAAAAAGCGCTCGCCGGCCTTCCATCCATGCCCGGATGCCATCCGCAATTCAGTCGTCACTGCCACTCGGCAAGTTTGCCGAGGATACGAACCCAGGAACGCGTGCCTTTGTGGAACGCGTTCAGGTCGTATTTCTCGTTCGGCGAATGGATGCGGTCGTCATCCTGCGCGAAGCCGATCATCAGCGTGGCCATATCCAGATCTCGCCGGAATGCGCCGACGATGGGGATCGAACCACCGGAGCCCATCAGGATCGGGTCCTTGCCCCATTCCTCCTGCAGTCCCTGTGCCGCCAGTTGCAAGGCAGGGCTGTCAGCCTCGAGTTCGATCGCGCCGCTGCCTCCGTGCTCATGGAAGGAGAGCGTGGCCCCCTGCGGCAGGCGGTCCTTGAGAAAGGCGCGGAATGCTTCGCTGATCCGAACCGGATCCTGTTTGCTTACGAGCCGAAATGAAATCTTCGCTGAAGCCTGCGCGGGGATGACGGTCTTGAAGCCTTCCCCGGTATAGCCGCCGAAAATGCCATTGATCTCGCAGGTGGGCCGAGCCCAGATCTGTTCGAGCACGCTGTGGCCCGCTTCGCCTGCGGCGTTCGGAGCGAGCCCCGCTTCGTTCAGGAACGAGGTCTCGTCGAATCCAAGATCAGCCCATTGGCGTGCGAGGGGTTCGGGTAGACCGGCAACACCCTCATAAAAGCCCGGAATGGTGACGCGGCCCTCTGCGTCGTGCAACTGGGAAAGAAGCTGGGTAAGCACCCGGATGGGGTTCAGCGCCGGGCCGCCATACATGCCGGAATGCAGGTCGCGGCTGGCCGTTGTGATCGTCACTTCTTCGCCGACGAGGCCGCGCAGGCGCGTGGTTATGGCGGGAGTTTCAGGATCCCACTGACCCGTGTCGCAAACAAGGGCGATGTCGGCCTTCAGGAGATCCTTGTTCGCATCGAAGAAGGGCTTCAGCGATGGACTGCCCGATTCCTCCTCTCCTTCGAGAAGGACGGTGACGGCGACCGGCAGATCTCCCGTCGCGGAGATCCAGGCACGAGCGGCCTCCAGGAAGGTGAACAACTGGCCTTTGTCGTCCGAAGCGCCACGCGCAACGATACGCTCACCACGCGGGCCGGTTTCGATGCGGGGCTCGAAGGGTGGTGTTTGCCACAGATCGAGCGGCTCCGGCGGCTGCACATCGTAATGGCCATAGAACAGCACGTGCTTGCGGGCGCCTTCCGGCCGGCGCTGGGCCAGCACCATCGGATGCCCGTTGGTGTCCATGACGCGTGAGGAGAACCCGATCTCGCTGAGCTGGTCGGAGGCCCATTGTGCGGCGCGGCGGCAGTCGGCCTTGAAGGCAGGGTCGGTCGAAATGGATGGGATGGCCAGGAAATCGAACAGCCGATTCAGCGATTGCTGAAGGCCCGCATCCACGGCGTTCAGGACGGCTTCTGTATTGGACATCGACTACAAACTCCCAAACTCAACGCCTCAGAAGGCCACCCAGGGCGCCGCGCACCACCGCACGGCCAAGTGAACCTCCAACCGAGCCGCCCACCGATTTTCCGATATTGGCCGCGATATTGCCGGCTATCCGATTGGTAACGGTGCGTGTGACTTCCCGCGCCACGGCCTGCCCGGGCGTGAGGCGCTTGCTGCGGCCCCCGCCGATCCCGAGGACCGATTTGAGCAGGCCGCCCCAGAGACCGCCACCTTCAGCAGGCTCGGCGCCGTTCGTGGCCTCGGCAGCGGTACTGGCGGAACGATCTCGGAGCACCTCATAGGCGCTGGTGCGATCGACCGCGACGTCGTAATGCCCCGAAACCGGACTGTTCTGCACCGCAGTCTGCCTCTCCTGCGCGGTAAGCGGCCCAAGCCTCGATGCTGGAGGGCGGATCAGCGTGCGCTCCACCATTGAGGGGACGCCCTTGTCTTCGAGCGTCGAGACGAGCGCCTCGCCAACAGCCATCTGCGTGATGGCCTCTTCGGTGCTGAAAGCCGGATTGGCGCGGAACGTGGTTGCGGCGGCGCGCACGGCCTTCTGCTCTCGCGGAGTATAGGCCCGCAAAGCATGTTGGATACGATTGCCGAGCTGCGATGAGACGCGATCAGGTACGTCCAGCGGGTTCTGCGTCACGAAATAGACACCGACGCCTTTGGAACGCACGAGGCGAACGACCTGCTCGATCTTCTCGAGGAGGGCGTCGGGCGCATCGTCGAACAGAAGGTGAGCCTCATCGAAGAAGAGGACGAGCTTCGGCTTGTCGAGATCGCCGACCTCCGGCAATTCCTCGAACAATTCGGAGAGCAGCCAGAGCAGGAACGTGCCGTACAGGCGTGGCGATTGCATCAGCCGATCGGCCGCGAGGATGGAGATCATGCCCCGACCTTCGCGGGTGGTCTGCATCATATCGGACAGCTGAAGAGCCGGCTCTCCGAACAGATGCGTGCCGCCCTGATTGTCGAGGATCAGCAATTGTCGCTGGATGGCCCCGATGCTGGCCTTGGAGATGTTGCCGTAGCGAAGGGTGAGCTGGCTTGCCGTGTCGCCAACAAGGGTGAGCAGGGCCTGGAGATCCTTGAGATCGAGAAGAAGGAGCCCTTCCTGGTCGGCGACGCGAAAGACGATGTTGAGCACACCCTCCTGCACATCGTTGAGGTTCAGGAGGCGGGAGAGCAGCAACGGTCCCATTTCGGTGACGGTGGTGCGCACCGGCGCGCCCTGTTCGCCGTACAGATCCCACAGGATGACGGGGAAGGCGTCGTTGACGTAAGGGTCCAGCCCGATCTCGGCGGCGCGCTTGACGAGGAAGTCCTTCGGCTCGCCGCGCGCACCCAGACCAGCGAGATCGCCCTTCACATCCGCAGCAAAAACCGGAACGCCAGCATTGGAGAAGCCCTCGGCCAGCACCTGCAGCGTTACGGTCTTGCCGGTGCCGGTCGCGCCTGTGATCAGGCCGTGACGGTTCGCGAACCGAAGCGCCAGATATTCAGGTTTGGTGCTGGTGCCGATGAACAGCTTGTCTGCGACATCCATGAAGCGGATCTCCTGAGGTCGTGTACATCGACCCCGCGCACGCGAGATCGTCAAGTGCGCTTGCGCGGCAATCTGTCATCATGTCCGCATCCTGGAAGCCGCCGGAGACCTCGTGATGACCATCTCTCTGATGCGCTGCGCCGTCCTCGTTCTGGCTTTGCTTGTTGTGCCACCCGGAATGGCCCGCGCACAGGATGCCGTGGACGTGCTGCTCGTGCTGCTGGCCGACGGCTCGGGCTCGATCGATGCGGAGGAGTTTGAAATGCAGCGCGAGGGGTATGCCAGGGCAATGGCAAGCCCCGAAGTATTGTCGGCGATCGGCTCCAACGCACACCAGAGGATCGCGGTACTTTTTCTGGAATGGGGTGCGCCCGACAGCCAGGACATCGTGGTCGACTGGACGTTGATCGACGGCGCCGCATCGGCAGAGGCATTCGGCCGGCGGCTGCGGACACAGCCGAAACTCACTTATGGCTACAATTCGATCTCGAATGCGATTGATTTCGCCATGGGACATATCAAGGCGGCGCCTTTTGTCGGCGAACGCACGATCATCGACGTTTCCGGAGATGGCCCGAATATCGGCGGACGGCCGATCATGGCGGCACGGGATGAAGCGGTGGGACAAGGCGTGACGATCAACGCGCTGGCCGTGCGCAGTCCGGGCAGTTCGGTGGCGCTGTCGCTCGGAATGCCGCTCGAGAATTATTATCGTCAGAACGTGATCGGCGGGCCCGGCAGCTTCGTGGAGACGGCAGAGGGACGGGACGGATTCGCGCAGGCTATCCGAACGAAATTGGTGCTGGAACTGGCGGCGAACGGGCAGGGGAGAAATATCCTCCTCGCGGGCGGAACGGAGTAATGCAACAACGGTGAAAAAACGGGGCCTCGCGGCCCCGTTTTCGAATTCAGATCTCGCCGTAGAGCTTCTCGACGTATTCCCAGTTCACCAGATTTTCGAGGAAGGCCTTGAGGTAGTCCGGCCGACGATTGCGATAATCGATGTAATAGGAATGCTCCCACACATCGACGCCGAGAATCGGCGTGGCGCCATGCACAAGCGGATTTTCGCCGTTCGGGGTCTTCTGGATAACGAACTTGCCATCCTGGACCGAAAGCCAGGCCCAACCCGAACCGAACTGGCCAACGCCGGCCTGGACGAAGTCTTCCTTGAACTTTTCGTAGCCGCCGAGATCTTCGTCGATCTTGCGTGCGATCTTCTCCGGCGGCTGTCCACCACCGTTCGGCTTCATCCAGTTCCAGAAATGGAGATGGTTGTAGTGCTGGCCGGCATTGTTGAAGAGCGCCTGGTTCTTGCCGAACGACGCCTTGACGACCTCCTCGACGCTCGCATTTTCAAGGCCGGAGCCTTCGAGCAGCTTATTGCCGGTGGTCACGTAAGCATTGTGATGCTTGTCGTGATGGAATTCCAAGGTTTCCCGCGACATATACGGGCCAAGAGCATCGTAGGAATAGGGCAGTTCGGGCAGCGTAAAGGGCATCGACAGCCTCCAGTTCAGGCCAGAATGTGTCCAGCTAGCAGAGCGCTAGGCAAAGCGTAGATAGAGCCCTCCCCCTTGCCCCGCAACCGACTATGCTTCTTTCTGGAACGAATCGGGGTGTGAGTAGTTGGCCGTCATCAGGATCGTGAATATGATTGTGTTCCTTATCGCCTTGGGAGTTCTGCTGATCGGTTGGGGGGCAATCGTCCTGGCCACGGGCGATTTCGTGGCGACTCTGGATATTGCCGCCAGCCTTGTCAGCGCAGGGGCGATTGTCATCGCTTTGGCGGCGCTTGTTCGTTCGGTCGACCGCCTTCGCCTTCATGCGCCGGCGCGGATCGAGCCCCCGGCTCCGGTGGCGACGAGCCCTGAGCCCCCAAGGGCGGACGTGCGCCCGGCAAGGGCCCCGGTTGTGGAGCCGGTAGTGGCTAACGCTCGCCCGAAGCTGGAAGCCGCCTCAATCGCGATCGATGAGGCGCTTGCAGGCGCGTCGAATGTATCGCCCCCTGAAGCGCCCCGACCTACGCCGCACGCAGAACCTGCCCGACCCGAGCCCCGTGTCGTGCCAGAAGGGCCACGGCCAAGTGAGCCGTCGGTTTCGGAGACGCCCAGTGCCGCCAAGCTGGTGAGGGAAGGGGTGATCGACGGGCGGACGTACCGCTTTTATTCCGATGGCTCGATCGAGGCTGACGGCCCCGATGGTCTTCGCCGGTACGGCTCGATCGATGAGGCACGGGAGGAGATTCTGCGCGTGCGCCGGGAGCGAACGGAGCCGACGCCTCCGGCCGTCTCAACACCTCCCGCCCAGGCGCGGCAGGAGCCATCCCAGCCGCGGACAGAGCTGAAGGCGGAGGCGCGGGAGCGAACGGATGAGCCGCAGGCGCAATCGTCCGCGTCGTCGGCGTCCCGGCCTGCGGCGGCAGGGGCTGCGAGCGCTCCTGCTTCCCGCAATTCATCCTGGCAATCCTACCTGTCCGGTCGCGGAGCTTCGCCCAAGATTGATCCGACGCCTGAACCTGCCGGACAAGAGCGCGCTCCTGAGGTTTCTCCGCCGGATGTTCGCCCCGTGGCCCCGCAATCCGCGAACATCAGTGCTCAGGCTGAGCCGAACTGGTCGGAATCATTCCGTGAATTGTTGAAACGAGAAGTCGGCGATGCCGATCGCAGCGGTCCAGACCGCAAGAGCTGATGGATTTTCAGGGCCTTCAGCTTCGATTCGTTCGAAAGTGAAGGTCCTGCCTCAATAAAATCCATGTGCCTCTTCTACAAAATTTGTTGATCGATCTGCTCATTCCAAAGGAGCAGAGGTAAGGTCAAAAAGAATTGGCCCACCTATATTGTGTCTCATCGCCGGTGCGGATAATAAGGTAGACATATGTTGGGATCGGCAGGTTGAACTTGGCTCTTTGCTCGCCAGCATTGTTCCGGACTGCACCCCAAATCTAATGGGCTCGTGGCCCATCCCTAACGTTTAGGACCTGCGACTGATGTCGGACACCTCGTTCTCACCCAATTACGTCGAACTCGCCGCCGATATCGTCTCGGCTTATGTCAGCAACAATTCGGTCACCACGTCAGATCTGCCTCAATTGATCGGTGATGTTCATGCCGCTCTGCTTCGTCTTACGAATGGAGTGACCGAGCTGCCATCCGAAGCGCCGAAGCCCGCAGTGCCGGTTCGAAAGTCGATCACGCCCGATTACATCATCTGTCTCGAAGATGGTAAGAAGTTCAAATCCCTAAAGCGTCACCTTCGTACGCAATACGATCTGACGCCGGAAGAATACCGCGAGAAGTGGGGTCTGCCGGCGGATTATCCGATGGTCGCGCCCAACTACGCTGAAGCGCGGTCCGCTCTCGCCAAGAAAATGGGCCTCGGCCAGCAGCGCAAAAGGGCCTGAAGGCGAGATAGCGCTTAGGAAAACTATCTTGATATGAGCGTATGAGGATGATATTCCTTGCCTTTGGAGGTGAGGCATGACATCATCTGTACGGTCACGATACACAGTGAAGAATCCCCGGAAACGAGGAGGGGCATCAGCTCTTTCTCGTTCCGAGCGTTTTCTGCTTCGATTGGTGCGCAGCGAGGCAAGATCGGCACGAAAAACAGAGGCGGGGATGTTCGTTTTGACAGGCGAGCGGCTGTCGCTCCCGCAAGACCACGCTCACAATCTTGTTGTACGTGATCTCGCCTATGTTACGCCCACCGGCTTTTTACTTCCGACGGAGGCTGGCCATTTCTGGGCGCGCCGTCATTCGGATGGGGAAGAGGATTTCCGGCGCCAGCATGGCGCTGTGCAACCATCCAACGAAATCGCGCCGGGAGCCCGGATCGACCTTGCGGAAAGCCCTCTGCTCTGGCTGCATCGGCGCAAGGATCGCAACGGGCAACCGTTGATCGGCGAGGCGATGTTCGCGGCCGGCGAGCGCCTGCGGTCCGATTTCACTTTCGCCAATCTGGGACCACGTGTGTCTTCCAGCTGGACGGGCGTAAGGTCGGCGACGACCAGTGATCAATCAGACCCGACAGACAGGATGGTCTCGGCGCGGCAGCGCGTTCGAAAGGCGCTCGACCATGTCGGCCCCGAACTTTCCGGCGTGCTGCTCGATGTGTGTTGTTTTCTGAAAGGCTTGGAGGATGTCGAGCGGGACCGGCAATGGCCGGCGCGGTCGGCCAAGATCATTCTTGCCCTGGCTCTCGGCAGGCTTGCAGGTCATTACGGTTATTCCGACGTCGCAAAGGGGCCGGATCGGGTGCGGCCCCGCGGGCAGCATCAAGACGTGGCGAGAGCTTCCTGAGCCTCCACATTGATACGCTTTATCATCGATCTCAGGCCGTTCGAGCGCTGAGGCGTTAAATGTTCGCGCAGGCCGAGCTTTTCGAGAACGGGCGCAGCATCGAGCGCGAGAATCTCCTGAGCGGGCCGACCAGAATACAGGGCCATCACAACGGTGACCAAGCCTCGCACCAGATGGGAATCGCTGTCTCCGGTAAACTGGAGCACAGGCCCATCGGGTGTCTGTTCGACAGCGGTTTTCAGCCAGACTTGGCTGGTGCAACCCTCAACCTTGTTCTCGCGGGTTCGGGCATCGTCCGGAAAATCCGCAAGCGCTTGGCCGAGCTCGATGAGATAGCGATAGCGCTCCTCCCAATCCTCGAGATAGCTGAACGATTCGATGATGTCGTCGATGGGCGTGTGCATGGGATCAGATCTATATGGGTGGAACCCGGTCAAAGCATAGGGCCTGCGAGGCAATCTTACTTGCCAACGAGACGTCGCTCATAAGCCCGACCCCAAAGGGTGAGCGCATGCCGTCTGCTTGAGCCAGAAAACGCTCAATTCCGCGGCGCGGCATAACGTTCGTTTAAGCCGTGCCTGCCATGTTCGGAAGATGATTTCTTTCTCGCATGCCGGCGAACACATTGGGGCTTTGGTGCACACTTCCGCACTGAGCGACGCCCGTTTGTTCGCGCGGCATCGAACCTTCATCGCCTCGCACCTGGCCGCGAGCATGATGGGTTTTGCGATCATCCCGCTCTTCCTGATCCTGAGCGGTGGCCATTTATCCGCTTTGGCAGCTATCTTTTTGACGTGGCTCGTCGTGCCGCTGCTGGTAGCCATGCATCTCTCCCGGACCGGGCGACTGCAGGAAGCATTGGCCATTTCGATTGGCAGTCTCTGTCTGCCCATCCTGGCAATCGCGGCTCTTTCGGGCGGCGTTCAGTCGTCCGCGATGATCGTTCTGCCGTTCGTAATATTCGAAACCGCGTCACGCCTTGAAATTGAGGGAGCGCGGCGCGCGGGATTTTCGGCGGCGATTGCCGTGATGACTTTGCTCGCAGCGGGCCTTCTGGGCGTATTGCCGGTGCCGGCCGGCGGACATAGCGATCCCGTTTGGCTGCTTTTCTCAGGTGCCGCTTCACTGATCGCGATCGGCTACGCCTGTTTCCTGGCGAAGCGCCTAGGGCATGCGCATGCGCCGAGCGAGCCCAACGTCGCGGATCGCTATGATTTCGTGGTGTCAAATTCGCAGAATCTCGTGACTGTCCATCATCGCGATGGTTCGGTCATCTCTGCGTCAGCCGCGGCAACTGAGTTTCTGGGGGTTGAAAAGTCGGCGCTCCTGGCGCGGGGCCTGTTTGATCGTGTCCATGTTTCGGACCGACCGGCCTTCCTGACGGCAATCTCCGATGTGGCCGTAACCGGAGAAGACCGGATGCTCGATCTGCGGCTCCAGCGGGCCGTTTCCGGGCTGCCAAGTCACCCGCAATTCGTGCTGGTGCAGATGCGTTGCCGGCGTTGCAACCAAAGTGGTGAAGTGGTCGTCGTGGCGCGCGACATATCTGCAAAGGATGCCGCCGCGCTTCCCTCGGACGAGGCCTCGAAGCAGGCCGAAGCGGTCAAGAATGCGCTGCTTGCCAATGTCAGTCATGAATTGCGGACGCCGTTGAACGCGATCATCGGTTTTTCCGAGCTGCTGACCGAGAAGCACGCCAACGGCGTCGATCCAAAGCGACGCGAGGAATACGCCGAACTGATCCATGATTCCGGCCTGCACCTCCTCTCGGTGGTCAACGGCATCCTCGACATGTCGCGGATCGAGAGCGGGAACTTCACCATCATCCGCGAGCCGCTGTCGATCAAAGAGGTCATCGACGGCTGCGTGCAATTGTTCGAACTGAAGGCTGCCACGGCTGGAGTGACGGTCGTGTCGGAGGCCGGACGGGGACTTCCGGCAATCGTGGCGGACAAGAGGGCCTGCAAGCAGATCTTGATCAATCTGCTGTCGAACGCGATCAAGTTCACACCCCCGGGGGGGCGGGTCCGGATTGAGGCCCGCGAGATGGGTGGACAGATGAGGGTCGAGGTCTCCGATACCGGCATCGGTGTCTCGGCCGAAGATTTGCCGCGTCTTGGCACCTCATTCTTCCAGGCGTGCTCATCTTATGAGCGCCCCTTTGAGGGAACCGGAATCGGGCTTTCCGTGGTGAAGGGGTTGGTTGCCTTGCACGGCGGCCGGTTCGATGTGCAAAGCCGAGTAGGCGCCGGAACGCGTATCATTATCGACCTGCCCCTGAATGCAGCCGAACCGCAGGGCGCGGTGGAAGCGGAGATCGAGGTGGTCAGGACATTGCGGGCTGTGGCGAACGGTTGAACATGGCATCGAAGAAGGCTGTGAAGTCAGGGCAGGCAACAAGGGCCAAGAGGGAAAGCGGGAAGAAAAAGATGCTGGATGCCGCAATGGCCAATGAGCTCGCAGGATCGAAACGTTTCAGCCCGCTCGATGTCACCGCTCTTGGACTGGCGGCAGCGACGGCCGTGATGATCATGGTCAATGCGCTGATGTTTCAATCGCGTCCCGCCGACCTCTCTGCGCCATTTGCCGGCCAGGATACGCAATCCCAAGCCGCACCGGAAACAAACGGCGCCCACAGTGCGGGCGCGACGACGGCTGCCAGCAGCCCGCTTATCAAGGACATCCAGTTCGAACTTGGGCGCCGCGGCATCTATGAGGGTGCGCCGGACGGCTTGCCGGGGCCTAAGACGGAAGCGGCCATTCGCAGTTTCGAGACGATCGCCGGCCTGACCCCGACTGGACAGCCCAGTGCGGGGCTATTGGATCTCCTACGTCAGGGCGGTGGGGATTCGAGCGGCGATGTGATGCAGGTTCAGCAGGCGTTGGAGCGGCTTGGTTTCGGACCGTTGAAGGCCGACGGCCTGATGGGTGAGGCGACCCGGACCGCAATCCGTCGTTTTGAAACGAAAAATGGATTGCCCGTGCGTGGGGAGATCACGTCTGATCTCAAGCGACGCATCCTCAACGCTGGTCGCATACGTTAAATGGCGAGGCTCGGCTTCTGATGTCGGCGCGCTTGACGTCGGATTTCTGGGTTTCGGCGCATGTGCGGCGCTGCAATGGGGAGGGAGCATTTGCCGTGGTTCAGCGGCGGGGCTCACCGGAGGCCGGCGCGATCTTCGTGGTTTGCGACCGGCTCGATGGCACCTCGATTCTTTATGGGGCTGCACCTCAGGCGTCCGTGCCGGAGGAGGCGGGGGGCGAGCGGCTGTTCCAACAGGTATCTGGACCCGCCGAGAATGCCGTCATCCAGGAACGTCTCACTCGCGAAATCAAGTTCGACAGCGATCTCTGGATTGTCGCGGTGGAGGATCGCGAGGGGCGCCACTTTCTGAAATTGGTGTGATGGCCGGCCTTGGGAAAAGCGCGTCGAGTGGGCTGGTAAAGCTCTGTTAACCAAACACGTTGTCTGCTGAAGCTGGCAGGCCGCGCTGTCCGTCGTCGCGGCTCACACGCGGAGCACGACCATGGGAGTTCTGTTGACGTTCAGAACGGGCCTGGCCCGTCGATCTGGATCGAGCCGACCGGTTGAAAAGCCTGGAGAGCTGCTGTTTTTCACGGGGGTTCGCTACGAGCGGCACGAGCCGGCGCCGCTGACAACCGAAAGACGTGCCTCGATCCACAGGGTGTCGACCATGAGCACGCCCCGCGCGTGAACGTTACCTTGGCCGCGCGGGCTCGCACACAGCTTGAGACAAAGCGGGCTGCACCACAGCCTTTATGCTGGGGGTAGGGGCGAATACCCTTAGAAAGACGAAGCCTTCCGCGCTTGGTGCCGCGATCGGGATGGTGCCCGCGCGAAGATCTTCCGTCTTGAGATCGGGCTGACTGGCGTCATACAGCTCGACATCGATGTTCGGCCCAAGGGCGGATTGCTCGTTCAAGGAAAAGAACGCGATCCCGTCCCGCCCATAAAACGACAACGCAAGATAATCGCTGACGATCGGTACCCGGATCTGGAGCGGCGCCTTAGTCACGTCGTAGCGGCAGGTCAGGTTGATAAATGTCGGATCCAGGAGGGGGAGGCGCCGGTCGCCTTTTTCCGGATCCAGAACAATGAAGTTATTGGTGTCCGATATGGAAACGAGCCGCCCGTAGGCATTGTGATTGCTGAAATGGGGGATCGCCAGCAACGATCCGATGTGGACGATACCTCCCAGGAGAATTCCGGTGACCGCGGCGAACAGCCAGTTCAGCAACACCCTCATGAGGGGCATCCCACACGAGTGATGGCTGGGAGATCCGGCGCATCCCGCCCGCCGGAAATGGCTCCAAGAGTGGTGTCGTACATCCTCAGTACGAGTATGAATTCTTCCTCCAGGGGCGCCGGGAGCCAATTGCCGGATTGGGCTTGAGCCGAGATCTGGATTGAGACCGCGCCGTTGAAATCCCGAGCCATTTCGGCGCTGGAAAAGGCGTATCGGTGTGCCGCGTTCGGAATGATCGCTCCCGCATCGCTATAAGCGCTCAAGGACCACACCCTGACGTTCGGCATCAGGCCATGAACGCGGTACCGGCACGCGCCGCGAAGCGGCAATCCCTCATGGTCAACCGATGCACGAAACGAAAGCCCGTCTCCGGTAGCAAGCGGAACTTCACCGCGTCGCGTGATCGCTGCGAGGCTGTACGCATCGATGTCCGACGACCCTTCGCCACTTATCGCCGTCCAGGGCCCGCTTTTTATGGCGTTGAGCATGGGGGGATTGCGGACGGCGGCAAAGGTCAGGCCGAGGCCCAGGCCGGCTCCGATTACGGCAATGAAGATGAGGTTGAGAATAAGGCGCAAGAGACGATCAGATGCCAGGAGGGGCTAGGGTTAATGATGCCGTTCGTTTTCAGTTGACGGCGGGTCTGGCCTGGCCCGTGGGCGCAGACTTCGCATCTACCGCATGGGTTTCCGCTGTCATGCGCTCAGTACCGGCGTTCGTATCGACATTACTGATAGATGCGATCTCTGCCTTCTGCATGAGATCGTTGATCTGATCGAGAACAATGGAGGCGCGGCGCGGAAGGCGGCCGTTCTGGTTGTTGTCGTGGCTTTCGGGCGATGCGGCCGAGGCGATGGCTGCTGAGGGCGCACCAGACGGCGATATACCTGGGATAGGACGCGGATCGACGCCCGCCTGCGCCACAGTCATGACCTCTTTGAAGGCCATTGCAGGCAGGGTGCCGCCCGTCATTTCACGCGTGCCCGAATAGTTGTCGTTGCCGAACCAGACCGCACAGGTGAAATCGCCGCTATAGCCGATGAACCAGGCGTCGCGATAATCTTGGCTGGTGCCGGTCTTTCCGCCGATCTTCAGGCCCTCGAGCGCTGCCCTACGGCCGGTGCCGGCATCGACGACATTGACCATGAGGCGGTTCATTTCGGCTGCGGCTTCCGCCGGAATGGTTCGTTCGGGTGCAGGAGCATCGCGATCATGACGCCACAGGAGAGCGCCGCGATTGTCGGAGATCTCGACCGCCGCATAGGGCTCGACCCGAAAGCCGCCATTGGCGAGGCTGGAATAACCGGCAGCTTGATCGAGAACCGTGACTTCGGAGGTGCCCAGCGCCAGCGCCCGATTGATCCGGAGCGGCGTGCGTACACCCATCAGCTTTGCCGTCTCGACAACCTTGTTGAGGCCGACCGCGAGGCCGAGCCGGATCGGAACGGTGTTGAGCGAACGGGCGAGAGCCGACATCAGCGTGACGCGCCCGGCAAACGAGCGGCCGTAATTCTGTGGTGACCAGTTTCCGATCGTGATCGGACCATCGGTGACGATGGAATTGGCCGTGTAGCCGTTCATCATGGCCGCTGTGTAGACGTAGGGCTTGAACGATGATCCCGGCTGCCTGAGCGCGTCCGTGCCACGGTTGAACTGGCTCGCGCCGTAATCCCGACCGCCCACGATGGCGCGTACCGCGCCGAACGGCTCCATGAGAACAAGGCCGGCCTGTTTCACGCCGTATTGGGTGCCGTATTGGCGCAGAAGGTTCTCGATGCTTTCTTCGGCCCGCGACTGCACCGCGGGATCGAGTGACGTTTTGACCACCACGGAGCGACTGCCCCCCAGCTTCCCGGCGTCGGCGAGTTTCTTCACCTCAAGAAAGGCCCAGTCGAGATAATAGTCCGGGCTGGTTCCGCGTTGACGTGCGATGGGGGTGGCCGGATTGAGACGTGCGGCGTGGACCTGTCCCTCTGTCATGAAGCCTGAAGCGACCAGAGTGTCGAGAACGACATTGGCGCGAGCGCGGGCTGCCGACAGATTGGCGTGAGGCGCAAATTTGGTGGGCGCCTTGAACAGACCCGCGAGCATCGCGGATTCGGCGAGGGAAAGAGTGCGGGCGGACTTGCCGAAATAGAGCTGTGCCGCTGCTTCGACGCCGAACGCTCCTCCGCCCATATAGGCACGGTCCAGATAGAGCTTGAGAATCTCCTCCTTCGAGAGATTCACTTCCAGCCAGATCGCGAGGAAGGCTTCCTTGACCTTGCGCTCCAGCGTGCGCTCGTTCGAGAGGAACAGGTTCTTGGCGAGCTGCTGAGACAGCGACGAACCGCCTTGGACGACGCCGCTGTGGCGCGCATTTTCGACAATGGCGCGCAGGGTGCCCGGGACGTCGATGCCGAAATGTTGGAAGAAGCGACGGTCTTCGATGGCCATCGCTGACTTGATCATCGAATCGGCGATGTCGTCGAGCGAGCCGACATCGGTCTGCATCACGCCGCGGCGGCCGATCTCGGCTCCGGTCCTGTCCTGGAACACGACGGCGAGGTCGACGCGCTTGCGCCAGTCTTCCTTCGTGGCCTGAAACGCAGGCTGGGCCAGGGCCAGCATCATCAGCGCGCCGAGCGTACCCCAGGTGGCTCCTTCGCCGACCACCTCGAACACGCCGCGCTTCCAGCCGCGCATGCGCATGTCCTGCGAGGCGCCGACGAAGCGCTCCCATACCGCACCGAAGCCGCGCAATGCGCGGTAGGCCGCGGCGTCGATCGCCGAGTCCAGTGCCAGAAGGGCCCGCTTGATCCTGTCGATCGTTGGGCCGGACAACAGGTTACGCAACGGGCTCTCCGTGCCATAGGGGCGCAGCCGCCCTATCTATCTCTCTTGACCCCAGACCGTGCGACGCGCAAGAGGCGCGCGATCTCCCATCGCATTTTGGACGAGGACCGTGGCCGAACGGTACTGGAAAACGAAGACGCTGGACGAAATGTCGCCCCAGGAATGGGAAGCGCTGTGCGACGGCTGTGGCCGCTGCTGCCTCGTAAAACTCGAGGACGAGGACAGCGGCGCGATTGCCTACACCGATGTCGGCTGCACGCTTCTGGACGGGCAGAGTTGCGGATGCAGGAATTACCCCGAGCGTCAGACCATCGTCCCCGAATGCGTGCGGCTGACCCCCGACGTGGTGCGCACCCTCGGCTGGCTGCCGGCAACCTGCGGCTACCGCCTCGTTGCCGAAGGTAAGGAATTGCCGGATTGGCACCCTCTCGTTTCGGGAGACAGGGAAAGCGTGCATCATTCCGGCGCCTCGGTGCGGGGAAAGGTCTCGGCAAGCGAGGACGATGTGACAATCGACGAGATCCTCGAGCGGATTGTCCGCTGGCCGGAAAAATGGCCCAAACGCAGACGTCGCAACACCCGGTAACGCGCCATTAACCACGTAGGGCCAGCACCGCTTTCAAGGTGAAAACCTGGAGCTGCCGAAGCGACGCCAAAGATCGCCGGTCGGGAGGACGAAGGGCGGCTCTTGAGACTTTAAGAGCGCGGCGGCGTGGAAAGCAGACACGCGGCCAAAAAGGTCCGGTCCTGCCGGGGAGGGAACTCCCGGTGCGCGCGTCCTCTGGATGCACCTTCGAAATACCAGCCCTGACCGATGCGCGGCAAAGCTGGGGCGAGGGACCGAAGCCGGAGCAGCGACCGGCCCGCGCTTCAAACTTCTTCTTTGAATGCCGATGGCTGTGCGCGTGATGCGCCGATGAATGCCGATCAAACGGCGTAGGTCAAAATTCACATAATGGAATATAATCCTTGACAGCGTGACGCTGTTCGGGTACAACATCCCCATGCTCAAGAAGTGTGGGCGGCAGGATCGGGGCCGGCCCGGGAGGGCAAGAGGATGGTTGCAGCGATCGTGGTGGATCCTGAGGTGAAGGTTCAGGCGCGGCGGCTGTATGAGGAAACGAGTCTTCCGGTGGAAGCGATTGCCGGCATGCTGAACATGAAGCCGCGCACATTTCATTCGTACCGGGCGCGATGGGGCTGGGTGGCGCGGCTCGATCGCAACGGAGAGTCCGACACCGGCGCGGCAGATGAGGTTTCGATCCTTCCGACGGACGCTTTGAGCGACGAGGCACTGGAGGAGCGTCCCTCACGGGCGGAGACCATTCAGCGCATTCGGGACATCGTGGAACGCGAAGTTTCGGGCGTGGAGCAGACCCTGCGCCGCATGGACCGATTAGCGCCGCGCGGGGACGCGGAAAAAGCGGCACGGACGCTGGCAAGCCTCGTGAAGACTCTCACCGAATTGCAGCGCCTGGACGCGAACGCCGCCGAGCAGGCGAAGGAACCGGATGACGAGATCGACATCGACGAGTTCCGCCGCGAGCTTGCGCGACGCCTTGATGCGCTGTGCGCAAGCCGGGCTGCTGAATGAGTTCCTGGCCGGGCTGAGCAGCCATGAGATCAGCATCATGCTCGGCGACTGGCCGCTTTATGGACGCGACGAGCAGGTGCCGCCAGCGCAGGCGGCAGGCGGCGGGGCGTGGACCGTATGGATGTTCCTTGGCGGGCGTGGGGCGGGCAAGACGCGCGCCGGCGCCGAATGGGTGAGGGGCCTGGCGCTGGGGCTGAAGGATTTCACGCCGGAGCCAATCGGGCGCATCGCGCTGGTGGGCGAGACGGCGGCCGATGTGCGCGAGGTGATGGTGGAGGGCGTGTCCGGCATCCTCGCGATCAGCGGAAGGCGGCGGCCCTTGTGGGAACCTTCGCGGCGTCGACTGACCTGGCCCAACGGCGCGGTGGCGCAATGCTTCTCGGCGGAAGACCCCGAGGCGTTGCGCGGACCGCAATTCGGCGCGGCCTGGTGCGACGAGCTTGCGAAATGGAAGCAGGCGGACGCCGTGTGGGACATGCTGCAATTCGGCCTGCGGCTGGGCGCGCGGCCACGTCAGATGGTGACGACGACGCCGCGCCCGCTGCCTTTGCTGAAGCGCCTGATGGCGGATCCACGCACGGCCGTGACGCATGCCGCGACGAGCGCCAACGCGTTTCATCTGGCTCCGGACTTTCTGGAGGCGATTGTCGGCCGCTACGCCGGCACCCGGCTGGGGCGGCAGGAACTGGATGGCGAGATCATCGACGACCGGCCGGATGCTCTGTGGACGCGTGACGGGATCGAGGCCGGCCGCCTTGAGCAGGCGCCGGTACTGGGCCGCATCGTGGTGGCGGTGGATCCGCCGGCCGGTGGTGGGCGTCGCTCGGATGCCTGTGGGATCGTGGTGGCGGGAACGGGTTCCGACGGCATTGTCTATGTGCTGGCGGATGAGACGGTGAACGTGGCGCGGCCCGATCTGTGGGCTGCGAAGGCTGTGGCGGCCTGGCGCACGCACGAGGCCGACGCCCTGATCGCGGAGGCCAATCAGGGGGGCGAGATGGTGCGTGCGGTGATCGCACAGGCCGATCCCAACATTCCGGTGCGGCTGGTGCATGCGACGCGCGGAAAATGGCTGCGGGCGGAACCGGTGGCGAGCCTTTATGCGCAGGGGCGGGTGCGCCATGTCGGCCCGCTGCCCGGACTGGAAGACGAGATGTGCGATTTCGGCCTCGATGGCCTGTCGGGCGGCCATTCGCCGGATCGTCTGGACGCGATGGTGTGGGCGGTGACGGCCCTGGCGCTGGAAAGCCCGAAGGGCGCGCCGCGCCTGCGCGGACTTTAGCCTCTTCAAGGAGACTTCATGTTTCACGGATTGCAGAACATCCTGCGGCGGGCGGCGCCGGAGGAGAAGGCGTCGCGCGCGCACACCCTTGTGGCGCTGCACGAGGCGGGGCGGCCGGTGTGGACGCCGCGCGATTATGCGGCCTTGGCCCGTGAGGGCTTCATCCGGAACGCCATCGTCTTCCGATGCGTGCGTCTGATCGCGGAAACGGCGGCGTCCGTGCCGCTGCTGCTTTATGAAGGCGAGCGCGAACTGGACCGGCACCAATTGCTGGACCTGCTGGCCCAGCCGAACGGCCGGCAAAGCGGCGCGGCGTTTCTGGAGAGCCTGATCGGCCATCTGCTGGTGGCCGGCAATGGCTATGTGGAGGCGGCGCTTCTCGACGGTGTGCCGCGCGAACTTTATGCGCTGCGGCCCGACCGGCTGAAGGTGGTGCCGGGCGCGGATGGGTGGCCGGAGGCCTATGATTATTCGGTGGGGGCGGAGACGATCCGCTTTCGGCAGGATGCCGAGGTGCCGCCGATCCTGCACATTGCCTTCTTCCACCCGCTCGACGACCATTATGGCTTGTCGCCGCTGGAGGCGGCGGCGCAAGCGATCGACATCCACAATTCCGCGGCGGCCTGGAACAAGGCATTGCTCGACAATGCGGCGCGGCCTTCCGGTGCCCTGGTCTATTCAGGGCCCGAGGGGGCGAACCTCTCGGATGAACAGTTCGACCGGCTGAAGAGTGAGCTCGAGCTGCAGTTTCAGGGCATCCGCAATGCCGGGCGGCCCTTGCTGCTGGACGGCGGGCTGGACTGGAAAGCCATGGCGCTGACGCCGAAGGACATGGACTTCATGGAGGCCAAGAACGGCGCGGCGCGGGAGATCGCGCTGGCGTTCGGCGTGCCGCCCATGCTGCTGGGCATCCCCGGCGACAACACCTATGCGAACTATCAGGAGGCCAACCGCGCTCTGTGGCGGCAAACGGTGCTGCCCCTGATCGGACGCGTGGCGCAGGACCTGACCCATTGGCTGAGCCCGGCCTTCGGCACGGAGCGGCTGCGGCTGGAGCCCGATCTCGACCGCATAGAGGCGCTGGGCAGCGAACGCGAGGCCCTTTGGCGCCGCGTGGCGGCGGCAAGCTTCCTGACCGACGACGAGAAACGCGCCGCCATCGGCTACGGGCCGAAAGCCGCCTGATCCGCACACCTTTTGATCTGTTCGACGCCCACTCCCAGCGGGCGAGGGAGACGTCATGCTGAAAACCTGGACCCCTGTGGAGGAAACCAAGAAGGCGCCAAGGCCTCCGAAGGCGGTGGCGCGGGGCGGCGTCATCGCCGGTTATGCCAGCCTGTTTGGCGAGACCGATCTGGGCGGCGATCTGGTCGTGCGCGGCGCGTTCGCCGACAGCTTGCGGCGCAATGGGGCGAAACGGGTGCGCATGCTGTTCCAGCACGACCCGATGCAGCCCATCGGCGTGTGGGACGAGATCCGCGAGGACAGTATGGGTCTTCGCGTGCGCGGACGGCTGGCCTTGCGGGTGCCGCGCGCGGCCGAGATCTGGGCCTTGATCCAGGACGGGGCAATCGATGGCCTGTCGATCGGCTTCAAGACGATCGGCGCGCGCCGCGATCCGCGCACCCGCGTGCGGCGGCTGGAGAAGGTCGACCTCTGGGAAATCTCGGTGGTGACGTTTCCGATGCTGCCCGAAGCCAGGATCGCCGCCGCCAAAAGCCTGACCGCCGATGCGCCGAAACGGCCGCCCGGATTTCCCGTGCGTCGAACGGCGCGGGCCGAGGCGGAAGCCCTGTTCCGGCACACCTGAACGCGACGGATTTCACGACCGCGCCGCCCCCTCCGGGCGGCTTTTTCATGTCCGACATCATCCACGAGGTCTATCGATGAACGCACACATTTTTCTGCCCGCGCCGGAATGCAAGGGCGCGGATTTCGTGCCCAGCAGCACGGAGGTGGTGGAGGCCTATGACACCTTCATGCGTGCCTTCGAGGGCTATCGCGATGCCAATGACGAGCGGCTGGCCGAGATCGAGAACAGGCTGACCGCCGACCCCGTGACCGAGGAGAAGCTGGCCCGTATCGACGCCGCTCTCGATCGCCAGAAGGACGTGCTGGACCAGCTGGTGCTGAAGGGGCGCAGGCCGGCAATCGGTGGCGACCCGGACCGCATCAGCCCGATGGCGCGCGAGCACAAATCGGCGTTCGAGACCTATGTGCGGCGCGGCGACACTTCCGCGATCCTGCGTCTGGACGGCAAGAGCCTGTCGGTGGGATCGGGCACGGAGGGCGGTTATTTCGTGCCGGAGGAAACCGAGCGCGAGATCGGCCATCGGCTGGCGGCAAGCTCGCCGATCCGGGCCATCGCCGGCATCCGCACGATCTCGTCCTCGGTGTACCGCAAGCCGTTCGCGACGGGCGGTTTCGCGACGGGATGGGTGGGCGAGACCGAGGTGCGCACGCAGACCGTGACGCCGACTTTGGCCGAGATCGAGTTTCCGGCCATGGAGCTCTACGCCATGCCGGCGGCGACGCAGGCCTTGCTGGACGATGCTGCGATCGACCTCGACCGCTGGATCGCCGAGGAGGTGGACACCGCGTTTGCCGAGCAGGAAAGCGCGGCCTTCATCAACGGCGACGGGGACAAGAAGCCGCGCGGTTTCCTCAACCCGCCGAAGGTGGCGGAGGAGAACTGGAGCTGGGGCCATATCGGCTATGTGGCGACGGGTGCGGACGGTGAGTTCGGTGCGCCGAGCCCGTCCGACCAATTGGTGGACCTCGTTTATGCGCTGAAGGCGGGGTACCGGCAGAACGCGCGCTTCGTGATGAACCGGCGCACGCAGGCGGCGGTGCGCAAGCTCAAGGATGCCGACGGGCGCTATCTGTGGCTGCCGCCGGCCCAGCCGGGCGGTGCGGCCTCGCTGCTGGGCTTCGCGGTGACGGAAGCCGAGGACATGCCGGATATCGCCGCGGACAGCTTCCCGATTGCGTTCGGCGATTTCCGGCGCGGCTATCTGGTGGTCGACCGGCTGGGCGTGCGCGTGCTGCGCGACCCGTACTCCGCCAAGCCCTACGTGCTGTTCTACACGACCAAGCGCGTGGGCGGCGGGGTGCAGGACTTCGACGCCATCAAGCTGCTGAAGTTCGGCGAGGACTGAGCCGCCGACACTGGCACGGCCTCCGCCTCTGCGGCGGGGGCCATCTTTCCTGAATCATTTTCCGAAAGCCATCATCCATGCCTTTGTTCCTGCTGACGAAGCCGGACGAGGAGCCCGTGTCGCTGGACGACATCCGGGGCTTCCTGCGGCTCGACCATGACGATGAGGACGAGCTGCTCGTCAGGCTGATCGCCGCAGCGCGGCGGCATGTCGAGACGGCGACCGGCAAGAAGCTGATGACGCAGATCTGGCGCCTCGTGCTGGATGATTGGCCTGCGAGTGGGCTGGTGAACGTGCCGCTGTCGCCTCTCGTGGCGGTGCGGGCGGCGCGGCTGCGGCGGGCGGACGGCACCGAGGTTCCACTCGATGCCGGCGGCTGGGTACTGGACTGTTCGGCCCGGCTGCACATTGCGGGCGGCCCGGCCGTGCTGCGACCCTTCGGCGGCATCGAGGTGGATGTCGAGGCCGGTTTCGGGCCGGCCGCCGCCGTGCCGCCCGATCTGGCGCAGGCTATGCGGCTTCTTGTGGCGCATTGGTACGAGCACCGCACGCTCGAACCGGGCGACGGATCGTGGCCGCTGGCGGCCGCCGTGCTGATCGCTTCCGAACGCCGGCTGAGGCTGTGATGGCGGGCGGACCGGATATCGGCCGCTTGCGGCACCGTATCGTTGTCGAGGAGCCGGTGGACGTGCCAGACGGTGCAGGCGGCTTTGCCCGCACATGGCGGGATGCCGGCACGGTGTGGGCCGACATCGAGGCGCGCTCGGCGTCGTTCGGTCTGACAGCGGATGCCGCGGGACAGACGATCGTGCACCGAATTGTGATGCGGTGGCATGACGATTTAAGTGCGCGCCACCGCCTGCGGGCAGGAACCGCCACGTACATCATACGTTCTGTTTATGATCCGACCGGGGAGCGCCGCTTCCTCGTCGCACTGACAGAGGAAAAACGCCCATGACATTGTCCTCCGCCTTGAAGGGTTATGAGGGCCTGGCACGCGAGTTCGCCGCACGTCTCGGCGCCCGTGTCGACGCGCTGACCGCCACCATCACCGGGCGCCGCCGCGTCCGCTTCGAGGGCGGTGAAATGTTTCTGGGTGGCGACGCCTGGCCGGGTGCCATCCCGGTGTGGGCTTCGGCAAGGTATCGCCGTTGAACGCCGCTCTGGCATTGCGCTCCGCAATCCGCTCGCGCTTGCAGGACGATGAGGAACTGACCGAGCTCCTCGGTGGGGCCAAGGTTTATGACGAGGTGCCGGCGGGTGCCTCGCTGCCCTACGTTGTTCTGACGGACATGGAAAGCCGGGGCGCAGGAGGTTCGTTCGAAGAAGGCCAGGAGCACCGCTTCAGCTTGAACGTCTGGTCTCAAGAGGCCGGCATGGCGCAGGCCCTGAGCGCGGCGAACCAGCTGGTGACCACACTTGACGGGGCCGATCTGCCGCTTGATGGCCACCAGCTATCCAATCTGCGCTGGCTGGCCACCGAGGCCAAGCGTGCTTCGGACGGACGGCGCCGTTTCGCCGCACTGCGCTTCCGCGCGGTGACGGAACCAGAGGGCGGTTGATCGATTTAGCTTTCGTCCCTCCCAGACAAAACTGTGCCCCCGTTCAGCCGAGCGGGGGTTTTCTTTTTGCGGAGACCGACATGGTGGCTCAGAAGGGCAAGGACCTCCTGCTCAAGATTGCGGATGGCGTTGGCGGTTTCACGACTGTGGCGGGCCTTCGGGCGCGTGCCGTGATGCTGAACGCGGAAGCGGTCGATGTAACGCATTCCGAGAGTGTCGGGCGCTGGCGTGAGCTTCTGGAAGGCGCGGGCATGAAGCGCGCCAGCCTTTCCGGTTCCGGCGTGTTCCGCGACGCGCAGTCCGACGCGCTGGCGCGGGAGGTGTTCTTCAACGGTGCGATCCGGCGCTGGCAGATATTGGTGCCGAGCTTCGGCACCATCGAAGGTCCGTTTCAGATATCGAGCCTCGAATATCGCGGCGACCATATGGGCGAGGTGACGTTCGACCTCGCCATGGAGAGCGCGGGCGAACTGGTGTTTGCCACGGCCTGACCCTCAGGCTCCGACAAATCCTTCCTGCCGGGCGAACAGCGGCGGCAGGCCCCGCAGATTGCGGAAAAGTCGACCGTACAAGGCTGCGAAATACGAAACCACGACGAT
This sequence comes from Terrihabitans aquatilis, assembly GCF_052542005.1. Classification (NCBI taxonomy): domain Bacteria; kingdom Pseudomonadati; phylum Pseudomonadota; class Alphaproteobacteria; order Hyphomicrobiales; genus Terrihabitans; species Terrihabitans aquatilis. The sequence goes on from NZ_JBOCUO010000001.1 coordinate 28,970, forward strand.
CTGCAGCAGACCGTCCGCGATGCCGCCCGCAAAGAGCTTGATCCCGCTTAACGGAGCGGGCTCTTCGGCGAGATCGATCATGCCCGTCAGAAACAGCCCTGCGCCATAGACGGCGAAGACCGCAATCAACACCAGCATGGCCACGAGGAAGGTTCTGAAAATGAACCAGAATTGCCCCCGCGTGTCCGCAAAGGAGCGGCGGATCGGCCGATCCTCGCCACGTGCGAGGACGACGTACAGTGTGGAAAGGCGCAGGCCCAGCCAGAGAAATGCGAAGAAGACCGGCACGATTGCGAGGCCGGCAACCAGCATCCCTGGCCCCGGCTCAGCTTCCCCGGTGGCGAATAGTCTACCGACTAAGAAGAACACCACGCCAATTGGAATTCCGATGGCGAGCGTGAGCAAAAGCGGCCAGAGAAGAAAGCGGCCGATCCGGCCCCAGCTCCAGAGCGGTGCCTCCGCGTCGCCGTCCGCGAAATAGCGCAGGGCTTTGATGATGAACGGAATCGAGCCGAAGCCCGTGAAGACTGCCACGACAAGGGTGCCGACGGGCACTGCCTCGATCGCGGCCTCGCGGTACATCGCGATGGATTGCACAGCGAACAGCGCGAAGATCGCCAGATAGACGGTGGGGATTGCCCCCAGACTGCGGATTGCATCGCGCACCGACCCAAAAGCGATCGCGAACGCACCTTCTCTCACAAAACCCATCGAATCCCCCCGAATCCGAGCCACACGCGACGATTGCATGGCGGGCAGGGCCTCGCCAACAGCCATTTCTCCTTTTCCCTGAATAGGATAAAGAAAAATGCCGAACCCCCATCGCGGAGAAATTTCCGCCGAGCTGGGCGGGCGCAGCTATGCGCTGTGCCTGACGCTCGGCGCGCTGGCCGAACTGGAAGCCGCCTTTGGAGCGGAGGATCTGCTGGCGCTAGCGGCGCGGTTCGAGAGCGGACGGATCTCGTCGCGCGATGCCATCCGTATTCTGGGTGCGGGCCTGCGCGGCGGCGGCAATGTGATTTCGGACGACGAGGTGGCGACGCTTCCGGCGCCCGGCGGCCTGCCGGGCCATCTCGACATCGTGGCGCGGCTTCTGGTGGCGACGTTCGGTGAGCCGGAGACCGCTTCCGCAAACCCTCCGTAGGCGCACGTCGCGAGCGTGCGCCGTTTCCCTGGGCCGAGATGATGCATGCCGGGCTGGGCGTGCTGCGGCTGGCGCCGCGTGATTTCTGGACCATGACGCCGCGTGAGCTGGCTGCGGCGCTGGGCGGCGGTCCGGGCGCGGCGTCCTCGGCGCTCGACCGCGCGGCGCTCGAGGGCCTGATGCGGCAATTTCCCGATTAGCTGGAGGTGATGATGGCGTCCGAATTCGAGGAGACGCGAAGCGTGGCCGTGGAGGCCGACACGTCGAAACTGGAGCGCTCTCTCGGCGATCTGGATCGCCTGTCGCGCGGGTTCGGCCGATCTCTGACCGCGGCGCTGGAGGGCGCGACGATCAAGGGGCGCTCGCTGTCCGACGTGCTGACCGGACTGGGGCAGCGGCTGGTGGATCTGGCGCTCCGCAGTGCGATGAAGCCGCTGGAGGCGAGCCTCGGAGGGCTGATGAGCAGCATTGTCGGGGGCGTGATGCCGTTTGCGAAGGGCGGTGCATTGAGCGGGCGGGTGCAGCCGTTCGCCTCCGGCGGTGTGGTGTCGACGCCGACCTATTTCCCGATGAGCGGTGGGCGATCCGGACTGATGGGCGAGGCCGGCTCGGAAGCGATCCTGCCGCTGGCACGCGGGGCTGACGGTCGGCTGGGCGTTCGGTCGGCTGGTGGAGGGACGAATGTGACCGTGAATATCGCGACGCCCGACGCCGAGAGCTTTCGTCGCTCGGAGGCGCAGGTCTCGGCCGCTCTGGCGCGGGCGGTGGCGCGCGGCCGGAGGGCGATGTAGGTGGCCGCTTTCCATGAAGTCCGCTTCCCGCTGGACGTGGCGCTGGGCGCGCGCGGTGGGCCGGAACGCCGTACGGAGATCGTGACGCTCGGTTCCGGCCGCGAGCAGCGCAATGCCCGCTGGGCCCATGCGCGGCGGCGCTGGGATGCCGGGTGGGGCGTCAAGAACCTGGCGGCGCTGAGCCTCGTGGTGGCCTTTTTCGAGGAACGACGCGGGCAATTGCACGGCTTCCGTTGGCGCGACCGGCTGGATCATTCCTCCGCCGCACCGGGAGAGGTGGTGTCGCCTTTCGACCAGATGCTGGGCGCCGGCGACGGCGAGACGACATCCTTCCCGCTGGGCAAGACCTATGGCAGCGGGGCTGATCCCTATCGGCGACCCATCGTGAAGCCGGTGATGCACAGCGTGCGCATCGGCGTGAACGGTGTGGAGGCGGAAGCCGGATTCAGCGTTGATGAGATTACCGGCACCGTGACGTTTGAGGACGCACCGACGGCGGGCGCCGTGCTGACGGCCGGCTTCCAGTTCGACGTGCCGGTGCGCTTCGACACCGATTTCCTGGAGGTCGATCTCGCGGCCTTCGAGGCCGGCACCATTCCCTCGATCCCGGTGATCGAAATCCGTCCCTGAACGGAGTTTTCCATGCGTGATCTTGATCCCCAGCTCGCGGCGCACCTCGCCGGCGAGACGACGACGTGTTGCCGATGCTGGCGCGCCATCCGCCGCGACGGGATGGTGCTGGGCTTCACCGACCATGACGAGGATCTGGCGTTCGATGGCACGATCTTTCGCGCGGCGAGCGGGCTCGATGCGGCGGAGGCGTCCGCCGAATTCGGTTTCGCCGTTGGCGGCGGCGAAGTGGCCGGCGTGCTGGGCGATGCGAGCCTGACGGAAGCCGATCTGGCCGCCGGATCATGGGACCAGGCAAAAGTGGAGATGTTCCTCGTGAACTGGTCCGCGCCCGAGCAAAGGGTGCGGCTACGTGTGGCCGAAATCGGCGAGGTGCGGCGCTCAGGTTCGGCATTCAGCGCGGAATTGCGTTCGATGATGCACCGGCTGGACGCCCGCACAGGGCGACTTTACGCGATGACGTGTGACGCCGAACTGGGTGATGCACGCTGCCGCAAAGACCTGAACGATCCCGCATTTCGCGGTACGGGTGCCGTGCTCGAGGCGGTGAGCGCTTTCGAGCTGACCGCGATGGGCCTCGACCGCTTCGCCGATGGCTGGTTCAACGCCGGGACGCTGCGCTTCGCCTCCGGTCCGAATGCCGGAACGAGCCATGAGGTGCGCGAGCACCGCGCGGAGCCTGCAGGGGCCAGGCTGGCCCTGTGGCAGAAGCTGCCGTTCTCGCCACAGCCGGGAGATGTCTTCACTCTCGAAGCGGGTTGCGACAAGCGGCTGGAGACCTGCCGCGACCGCTTTGCCAATGCGGCGAACTTCCGCGGCTTTCCGCACATTCCCGGCACCGAGCGGGTTCTGGGCTATCCCAGCGCCGAGGACGGCGAGCACGATGGCGGGAGCTATTTCCTGTGATCGCCGAACGTGCGTTGGCCGAGGCACGCGGCTGGATCGGCACGCCCTATCGCCATGGCGCGAGCGTGAAGGGCGTGGGCTGCGACTGCCTGGGCCTCGTGACCGGTGTGTGGCGGGCGCTTTATGGCGAGCTGCCGGAACAGCCGCCGCCCTATGCGCCCGACTGGGCGGAAATTGCGGACGGCGAGCCGCTGGCCGAAGCGGCGGCGCGGCATCTGGTCGCGTGCTGCGGCGACGATGAGATCGGACCGGGCGAGGTGCTGATCTTTCGCTGGCGGCCAGGTGTGGCGGCCAAGCATCTGGCGATCGCCACCGGGCCAGACCGCATGATCCATGCCCATGAAGGTGCCTGCGTGGCCGAGGTGCCCATCCATCGCCAATGGCGGAAGCGGATCGCTTTCCGGTTCGCCTTTCCCGAAACCCGACGGACGGATTGAGACATGGCGACTTTGGTCTTCCAGGCGGCGGGTGCGGCGCTCGGCAGCGTGTTCGGGCCAGTGGGCACGATCATCGGGCGTGCGGCCGGCGGGCTGGCGGGCGCGGCGATCGACCGCTCGCTGCTGGGGGGTGGAGCAAGCTCGCGGCCGTCTCTGAAGGATCTCGACGTCACGGCGTCCACCGAGGGCACGCCGGTTTCGCGCGTGTGGGGGCGGGGGCGGGTGTCGGGACAGATCATCTGGGCGACACGGCTTGAGGCGGTGGTGAGCCGCCGCTCCGCTGGCGGCAAGGGGCTGACCGGGGCCGGGCAATCCGCGCAGAGCGTGAGCTATTACGCCAATGTGGCGTTGGGCCTCTGCGAGGGGCCGGTGGCCAGGATCGGACGGGTGTGGGCCGATGGCAAGCCGCTCGATACGATAAAACTGAACCTGCGGCTCTACACCGGAGCGGAGGATCAGGAACCGGACCCGCTCATCATCGCCAAGGAAGGGGCTGGCAATGCGCCGGCCTATCGCGGGCTGGCCTATGCCGTGTTCGAACGGCTGCCGCTGGAGGATTTCGGCAACCGCATTCCGCAGCTTTCCTTCGAGGTGATCCGGCCGGTGGGCATGCTGGAGCGGAACATCCGCTCGATGTGCCTGATCCCCGGTTCCACCGAATTCGGCTATGACACGCGGACCGTGTCGCGGACCCTTGGGCTGGGGGAGACGGCGTCGGAGAACCGGCATACCCGGATCGCCGCGACGGATCTGGAGGCCAGCCTCGACGAGCTCGAAGCGCTGTGCCCGAACCTCGAAAATGTCTCGCTGGTGGTGGCCTGGTTCGGAGACGATCTGCGCTGTGGAACGTGCATGGTGACGCCGCGTACGGATTCCCGGGACAAGAGAACGGCCGGCGTGACCTGGGAAGTGGCCGGGCTAACGCGGGCGACCGCGCGTACCGTATCGAGCATCGAGGGCCGGGCGGCTTATGGCGGCTCGCCATCGGATGCGGGCGTGATCCGAGCCATTCAGGCGATCAAGGCGCGCGGCTGGAAGGTGACGCTTTATCCGTTCCTGATGATGGACGTGCCGGCCGACAACGATCTCCCGCATCCGGTGACGGGGATCGCCCCGCAGCCGGCCTATACCTGGCGCGGAGAGATTGCGGCGGCGGGGCGCGGCGATGCGGTGGCACGCGATGAGGTTGCGCGGTTCTTTGGCGTGGCGGATGCGGATGATTTTTCGGTCCGGGACGGGCGGATGGTTTATCGCGGGCCTGCCGACTGGGGCTGGCGGCGGTTCGTGCTGCACATGTCCGCGCTTGGTGAGGCGGCCGGCGGTGTCGATGCCGTCATCATCGGCTCGGAATTCCGTGATCTGACACGCAGCCGGGACGATGAGGGTGCCTATCCGGCCGTGGCGGAACTGGTGAAGCTCGCGGACGAGGTGCGGCGGCTCTGCGGCGCCGGAACCCGCATTACCTATGCGGCGGACTGGACGGAATATGGCGCTCACGTGCCGGGCGATGGGGCGGAGGTGCGGTTCCCTCTCGACCCGCTGTGGGCGCATTCTGCCGTGGATGCCGTGGGGATCGATCTCTACGCACCGCTCGCGGACTGGCGATCCGGGACCGCGCATCGCGACCGGGCTGTGAGCGACAGCATCTACGACGCGGCCTATCTGGCGGCGAACGTGGCAGGCGGCGAAGCTTATCACTGGTTCTATGCGAGCGACGAAGACCGAGCGGCGCAGCGGCGCGCGCCCATCACCGACGGTTTCGGCAAGGAATGGACCTTCCGCCAGAAGGATTTGGCCAATTGGTGGAGAAACGCCCATCACGAGCGGGTGGACGGCCAGGAAATGCCGCAGCCGACGGCCTGGGTGCCGGGATCGAAACCGATCTGGCTGACCGAGATCGGCTGCCCGGCCGTCGACAAGGGCGCGAACGCGCCGAACGTGTTTCCGGACATCAAGATGCCGGGCGCGGCGTTGCCTCCTTTCTCGGCGGGCGGGCGCGATGATGCGATCCAGCGCCGCGCGATCGAGGCTCTGCTCGCGGTGTATGGCGAGGAATCCGACGCAAACCCGGCTTCGTCGGTCTACGGGATGCCGATGGTCGATCCTGCGTGGACGTCGCTGTGGGCGTGGGATGCGCGGCCGTTTCCCGCTTTTCCCTCGGCCCGCGATGTGTGGGCGGATGGTGCGGCGCACGAGACCGGACATTGGCTGACGGGCCGGTTGGGACAGGCGCCTCTGGCTGAACTTGCGGCCCAGATCCTGGAAGAGGGGGGCGCGCCAGCATTCGACACGATGGCGCTGGAGGGCGTGGTGGATGGCTATGTCATCGACCGCCCGGCCTCGGCGCGTGAGGCGCTGGAGCCGCTCGGTGAACTGTTCGCCTTCGGCGCGCGCGAGCGTGACGGGCGCATCGTGCTGGCACCGCGCGGACGGGGTTCGGCGCGGGTCCTGACGACGGACAATCTGGCGGCGGACGGCGAAGGTGCCGAGCCGTCCTATCTGCGGGCGCAGGAAAGCGAATTGCCGGCCGGGATCGCCATAGGCTTCGAGGATGTCGCGCTGGATTTTGCGCCGTCCCTGGCCTCGGTCCGGCGCCGCGGTGTCGACGCCGACGGGATCGTCGCGAGCGATACCGCGCTGGTTGCCGGGCTGGCAGAGATGCGGCGGCGGGCGGCGATCCGGCTGCAGGACGTCTGGGTGGGCCGCGAGTCCGCGAGTTTCGCGCTGCCGCCTTCAATGGCGGAGGTCGAGCCCGGCGATCTCGTCTCGCTCGACGGTAATCTGTTCGAGATCGGCACGATCGCCGATGGGCCGCTGCGGCGGTGTTCTGCCCGTGCGATCGCGCCTGAAATCTTCGAGGCGCCGCCTCTGAGAGAGGGCCGGATGCCGACGCGAACGCCGGTTTCGGCGGGGCCCGGCGATGTGGTGCTGCTCGATCTTCCTGCGCCGGGAGACGATCCGCCGGTGCTGACGCGGATCGCCATCGCCGCGAAACCCTGGCCCGGCGCGATGAATGTCTGGCAGGACAAGGGCGGCACGTTCCAGCCGATCCTGCGTGTCGGCGTGCCGGCTATTCTCGGCACCTTGCTGGAGGAGCTGGCGGCTGGGCCTGTGTGGCGCTTCGACGGGGGGCACGCCGTGCAGGTGCGCGTTTCCGGCGAGCTGATGAGCGCCTCGGACGCGCGGTTATTCGAAGGGGCCAATGCAGCGGCAGTGCAGAACGCTGACGGCTCCTGGGAGGTGCTGCAATTCGGCAGGGCCGAACTGGTGGCGGCCGGCACGTATCGCCTGTCGCGCTTCCTGCGCGGGCAATCGGGCACCGAGGCAGAAGCGCAGATAGCGAAGCCGGCAGGAAGCCGGTTCGTGCTGCTGGACGAGGGCGTGCAGCCGCTGATCCGGGGCGTCGAGGCTTTGGGCCGGCCGATGGACCTTCATGTGTCGCCGGCTGGGCGCGATTTCGCCGACGATCTGGCAATCGCGGTACGCGCCGAACCCGGCGCTGTGGCGCTGCGGCCACTTTCGCCGGTTCATTTGCAGGCGGAGCGTAGGCCGGATGGGTTGCTGATCCGCTGGATCCGTCGGGCGCGGCTGAACGGCGATTCCTGGGAAATGGCCGAGGTGCCTCTGGCCGAGGAGCGGGAGGCCTATCGCGTGGAGATCTTGCGCGACGGACAGGTCGTGCGGGGTGTCGAGGTTGGTGAGCCGCGATTTCTCTACGCGCCGGCCGAGGAAAGCGTTGATTTCGGCGTGGGACGGCATCGGCTGCGGGTTCGGTTGATGCAAATTTCGGCGAGCGTCGGGGCCGGCCGCGCCGTGGAGGGAGTGTTCGATGTCTGAGACCACAGCCAATCTCGGCCTGCCGCTGATCGCGGCGGCACAGGCTCAGAAGCATGTGCCGGTGAACGAGGCGCTGACGCGGCTCGATCTGCTGGTGCAGGCCTGCGTGCTGGACCGCGACCAGAGCGTGCCGCCGGACGCGCCCATTCCCGAAGAGAGCCACATCGTGGCCTCCGGGGCGTCGGGCGCGTGGACCGGGCGCGACAACGCCGTTGCGGTGTTTCGCGATGGCGACTGGCTGTTTCTGACGCCGCGCGAAGGTTGGCGCTGCTGGGTGGCGAAAGAGGGCGTGCTGTGCGTTTTCAGCATTGGCGAATGGAGCGCCGCTGGTGGCGGCGAGAATCTCCAGAACATCTCTCTCTTCGGCTTCAGGACCGAGGCGGACGAGGCGACGCCGTTCGCGGTGAAGGCCGAAAATGCGCTGTGGACCGCGAAGGCCGGTGAGGAAGGCGGCAACGGCGATCTGCGCGTCGTGATGAACAAGGAAGCGTCCGGGAACGTCGTCTCGCTGCTGATGCAGTCGGGCTATGTCGGGCGGGCGGAAATCGGGCTCGTCGGTGACGATGACCTGCTCTTCAAGGTGTCGGCAGACGACGGAGAATGGCGTGAAGCGATCCGGATCGATCGAGGCACGGGCGAGGTGCGGTTCCCGCAGGGCGGGGTGCGCGAGCGCTTCACCTCCGATCGCGGTTTCTTCGTCCGCACCGACGGCGACGACGGCAATGACGGCACGGCGGACAGTCCGGAGCGGGCGTTCGCGACGCTTCAGCACGCCTATGACGTGATCGCACGGCGCTATGATCTCGCGGGTTTCACGGCCGTCATCACGCTGGGCGAAGGGATCTTTGCCGGACTGAACGTCGCGAGCGGCTGGACCGGGGGCGGGACGTTTGTCGTGCAGGGAGCTGGAGCCGGTGCGACGGTGCTGAGTGCGGGCGCGCATCTCATAGCGTGGTCGGTGCCTCTGCCCGGCGATGTGCAGCTGTCGGGAATGAGGCTGACGACGACCGGAGAGGGTGATTGCCTGCGGGGCGATGCGCCCGGTGTCATTCGCTTTCGCGATGTGGACTTCGCAGGTTGCGCCGGCCGCCATGTGGCGATGACCGCGCCAGGCGCCCGGGCTATGGCGAGTGGTGATTATCGCATTTCGGGAGGTGCGGTGCGCCATTGGAGTGCGGATGCCGGCGCTTCCATCAGCGTGCAGGGAAAGGCTCTGATGCTGGCGGGCAGCCCGGCGTTCACCTCGTTCGCCGAGGCGATCAATGGAGGGACGCTGATCGTGAACGGCAACAGCTTCAGCGGCGCGGCATCAGGCGCCCGGTATCTCGTGGCGGCGAATGCCGTGATCCGCGCGGGAGCGGGTTCAGGCTATCTGCCGGGCAGCGGGCTTGGCTCCGCGCAGGCGGGCGGACAATATTTGTGATGCGCGAGGGGTTTCAGGATCGGCACCCGTTCACTTAGGGTTCAGCGCCAGCCTGCATGATGGTGAGGGATGCCTGTGCACGATTTGATCAAGTTTGCGCTGGCGGGCCTGGTCGGGGCCTGCCTCATGCCCGTGACGTCATCCCAGCCGGCTGCGGGCGACGATACAGTGCTTCTGGCGCAGGGCCCGAGCCGGGGCGGGTGTCTTGACCGGCGGGCCGCCATCGCGGCGGTCGGCTCCGGCAAGGCGCGGCCTCTGAGCGAGGTGCGCGACGTGGCGGAGCAGGCCGCGAAGGGCGAGATGATCAATGCGGATCTGTGCCCGCAGAACGGCGGGCTTGCCTATGTGGTGACGGTTCTGCCGCCCTCGGGCAAGGTTTCCTATGTGACGCTCGATGCCGCCTCCGGCCGCGTCGTCAATGTGCGGTGAGGGCGAAACGGCATGCGCATTCTCGTCGTCGAGGACGATCCCGATCTCAACCGCCAGCTCTGCAAGGCGCTGATGGACGCAGGCTATGCCGTGGACAAGGCGTTCGACGGCGAGGAGGGGCATTTTCTCGGCAACACCGAGCCCTATGACGCCGTGGTGCTCGACATAGGCCTGCCGAGGATGGACGGCCTGCGCGTGCTGGAAGATTGGCGGCGCGGCGGGCGTGTCTTCCCCGTTCTGCTGCTGACGGCGCGCGACAGCTGGAGCGACAAGGTGCAGGGCTTCGACGCCGGCGCCGACGATTATGTGCCAAAGCCGTTTCACATGGAGGAAGTGCTGGCGCGGTTGCGGGCCTTGCTGCGGCGCGCGGCCGGCCATGCCACGAGCGAACTGGCCTGTGGGTCCGTGCGCCTCGACACCCGCTCGGGGCGTGTGTCGGTCGACGGCAACCCGGTGAAGCTGACCTCCCACGAATATCGGCTGCTGTCCTATCTGATGCATCATCAGGGGCGGGTGGTGTCGCGGACGGAATTGGTCGAGCATTTGTACGATCAGGATTTCGACCGGGATTCGAACACGGTCGAGGTTTTTGTGGGCCGCATCCGCCGCAAGCTCGGCGTGGATGTGATCCAGACCGTGCGGGGCCTCGGCTATGTGGCGATGCCGGCGGACGAGACGGCCGCGACGTGAAATCGCGTTCGCTCGCGGCGCGCCTGCTGCTGGCAGCGGCGCTGTGGACCGGTGTCATCCTGGTGATCGCTGGCGTGACATTGTCCTCCTACAACCGCGATCTTGTGGAGCGCGGGTTCGACCAACGCCTCTACGTCTATCTGAAGGCGCTGGTGGGCGATCTGGCGCGCGAGGCGGACCTCGAGACCCTCGATTTTACGGTGGGCGAACCGCGTTTCGAACTGCCGCTTTCCGGCTGGTACTGGCAGATCGGCCGCCGCGATGTGCCGGGCTCGGAAGCCGTGCGGCGGTCGTCGTCCTCGCTGTTCGATCGCAATTTGCCGTTTCTGATCGACCAGGACCCGGAAAAGGACGAGGCGGCGACGCGCGAGGCCTATGTGCAGGGGCCGGACAACGAGGATCTGCGGCAGGTGGAGCGGGTGATCCAGGTTGGGTCGGCCCGCTATGTGGTGGCGGTGGCGGGTGAGACGAGCGAGATGGCGGCCGAGCGCGAAGCCTTCGATTCCGCGTTGATCTCGACCTTCTTCCTTCTCGGGCTGGGTCTCGTTTCCACGGCGGCGTTTCAGGTCGGCTTCGGATTGCGGCCGCTGAAGCGGATTTCGGACCAGATCGCGGCCATCCGTGGTGGTCAGAGGCAGCGGCTGGAAGGCAATGTGCCGAGCGAGATCGCGCCGCTTGCGCGTGAGCTGAACGCATTGATCGACGGCAATCGCGAGATCGTGGAACGGGCGCGCACGCAGGCGGGCAATCTGGCCCATGCGGTGAAGACCCCGCTTTCCGTGATCGTGAACGAAGCGAGCGTGAGCCGCGACCCTGCAGCCGGCAAGATCCGTGAGCAGGCGGAGATCATGCGGCGGCAGATCGAACATCATCTCGATCGGGCACGGGTAAGCGCCGGTATCGCGACCTTGGGCGCGGCGACGGAGGCTGGACCTGCCATCGAGGCGCTGGCGCGGACCATGGGCAAGGTGCATCGCGATCGCGATATCGCGATCAATGTCCGGGCGGCTCCCGGCCGGCTGCGCGTGGAGCGACAGGATTTCGAGGAGATGGTCGGCAATCTGCTGGACAATGCCTGCAAATGGGCGGGCAGCCGCATCGATGTCGAGGTATTGGCGGAGCCGGATGTGGCAACCTCGGACTGGTTGCGCGTGATCGTGGATGATGACGGGCCGGGCCTCACGGTCGAACAGAGGCAGGACGCGCTGACACGGGGACGGCGGCTCGACGAGACCAAGCCGGGCTCAGGTCTCGGCCTGTCGATCGTGACGGATCTTGCGCGGCTCTATGGCGGCTCGCTGTCGCTTGGTGCGGCGCCTCTGGGCGGCTTGCGCGCCGAACTGCGCCTGCCGGCCGTGTGAAACGAAGCCAGAATATCGCCCGAATCGAGCCTTACTGGCGATGGAAGGTTAAAGAAGGGCTATTGCCCAAGGGGGATGGGGATGATCGGACGTAAGTTCTTGATGGTGGCCGTTCTGACGACGAGCGTGGCGGCCTGCAACCAGACCACCGGCGATGCCGGGCCGCGCGAGGGTGTTGGCACGGTTGCGGGCGCGGTGGCCGGCGGCCTCCTGGGCTCGACCATCGGCCATGGCAGCGGACGCGCGGTGGCGACGTTGGCGGGCGCGGCGGTGGGCGGGCTCGTGGGCAACCAGATCGGCCGTTCGATGGACGACAATGCGCGCCGCGAAGCCTATGACGCCGAAATCCGTGCGCTCGAATATGGTGCGCCGGGAGCGCCGGTCGCCTGGCGTTCGGACGCCTATTACGGCACCGTGACCCCCGGTCCCTATGCCGAGCGGGGCGGCTATGAGCGCTGCCGCGAATACGCCCACACCGTCTATGTGGATGGCAGCCCGCGCACGGCCCGCGGCATTGCCTGCCGCCAGCCGGACGGACGCTGGAGTCCGGTCTGACCGAGGCGAATTGAGAGCTTTGAGAAACGGGCGGTGAAAGCCGCCCGTTTTCGTTTCAGACAGGCGGCGGTGCTCCGGCCTCGAACAGAACGAGCCGGCCGGGTGTGCGCGCGGCATTGACCAGTGCTTCGGCAGCGTGGGTCGACAGCGAGCGTGGCACAAGCGCAAGCCAGGATTCGACCGGGCCCGGCTCTCGCAGAAGCAGGCACGACAGTCCGGCGATCGAGGTTTCCCGCGCCGTTTCCTTTTCGAGGCCGGTGAGATCGTCCGGGCAGACCCGCAGCAGCAGCTCGAAGGCCGTGCCGCCGACGAGCCGAAAGGCGCTGAACCCGCCGGTCAGATCAACGATAGCCGCATCGGGATGCTCGGCCCGAAGCGACGCCACGATGCCGGCAATTGCCTCGCGCGGCGCGAGGACGCGCCACGCGCCGGGGGCGGTGCAAAGGATGCGCAGACCGGAATGTTCGACGCTGCTTCCGGAGCGAATGGGTAGGGAAACGCCCAGTGCGGTGAAGGTCCCGCCGGGTTCGCCTGTTACGCGCAGATCGATGATTCCGGGGTCTTCGACGATGGTGACGGCCAGCGTGTCGCGCGTGGCCAGCGAACGCGGGGCGGCAAGTGTGTCGGTCCAGGCGAGCGTCATGAGGAAGCATCCCCCGCGAGGAAATCAGGATCGACCAGCCGCACAATCTTGCCTTCGCCTGCCTGGATAATGACGGCATTCCCGCCGATGGAGGGGCCATGCGGCTCGATCAGACCGCGTGCGATGGGCCGGCGCAGGCTGGGTGAATAGCCGGCAAGGGTGACGCGCCCGACGGTGCGGCGCGGTGGCGGCTGGTCCGCATCCAGGATGAGATGCATGCCGGGCGTGAGGACGAGTCCGGGATCCTCGGGCAGGAGGCCGACGACGCGGCGTGCGTCAGCGGGCAATAAAGCCGGGCGGGCCAGCGCTTCGCGGCCGAGGAAGTCGGTCTTGTCCGCGGCGACGAGATGGCCGAGGCCGAGATCGAAAGGTGTGGTCGCGGCGTCGGCCTCGTGATCGAGGTCGATGGCGCCCGCTTCCAGCCGAACACGTTCTACGGAGGAGAGGCCGATGGGCTGGATGCCGATTTCGGCGCCGGCGGTGAGTAGGGCCTGCCACAGCGCGGGCAGATGGCCGGCCGCCAGAGCGATTTCGATTTCCGCCGCGCCGGTGTGATGGCTGGCGAGCGCCTGCATGGGCGTCTCGAAGATCGTGCCTTCGGTGAGGGTGCCGAAGGTGAGCGCGTGAACGTCGAGGCTGCAGGGGACGTTCGACAGCAGAGCTGGCACGCTAGGGCCGGCGAGGACGAGGCGGCCGAGGCTTTCGGTTTGGTCGAAGACCGCGACGCGAAGATCCCGCCGGTGCCGTTCGAACCTCTCCGCCAATTGCGCACCGCGTCCGACCCGGCCGGTGACGATGAAGTGCGCTTCGTTGAGCCGCGAGACGACCGCGTCTTCGAGGACGAAACCGTTGTCGTCGAGGAAAAGCGCGTGCCGAGATGCTCCCGGTGCGATGCCGGTGAGATCGGTGGCGCTGACGTGGTTGAGCAAGGCTTTGGCGTCCGGGCCGATCAAAGCGAGGCGGACGGCGGCGCTCGCGTCGAACAGGCCGACATGCTCGCGCACGGCGCGCACTTCGCGGCGGATGGCGGTTTCGTTCGCCTCTCCGCTCGACGGAAAGGCAGCCGGCAGGCGCCATCCGCCGTGGGTCTCCAGATCAAGGGGCGGCATGAGGGCCGAGACGGGAGTGATGCGGGCAGGCCGCGCCAGCGTGCCACGACGCGGGCCGGCAAACGTGCCGAAAGCGACGGGCGTGACGGGCGGGCGGAAGCCGGTGTGAGCGGGTTCTGTCTTCGTCAATTGGGCAACGACCATGGCGGCGTTGGCGAGGGCGAGCTTTCCCTGATCCGCCCCCTGGCCGAGCGTGGTGTAACGCTTGAGATGCTCCGGTTCCGAATAGCCTTCGCGCAGGGCGATCTCGATGTCGGAGACAAGGACGTCGTTGGTGAGGTCGACGAAGGCGCGGTTTCGTTCGGCCGGTGTCGAGATATCCGGCAGCATGCCGACGGCCTCGGCCGGCTCGTCGCGGGTGATATCGACGGACGCCGAGAATCTGGAGGGCGCGGCGGGGCGATTGTGGATGTGTGCTGCTGCTTCGGTGCCGGCGCGCCAGCCATCGTTCAACGCTTCAGGGAGGTCGAAGCAGGCGTTTGCTGCGCCCGCGGCGAACAGGCCGGGCGGCAGCCTGCCCGGACGGAAATAACCGCGTGCCGCATCGAAACTGAGCCGTGCGCCCAGATGACCCGCGAGGGCAGCCTGGGGTGCCCAGCCGCCGGAGACGAGGAGGCTGTCGCAGGCGATGTCCGATTTCAGCGCGGGCGCGTCGAAGGTGAGGCGGTTGGCGATGGTAACGCCGGTAAGCCCCTGGCCGCGCTGCCATTGGGTAGCGACGGGCGCGGAGCCGGGCGCGACCGGAAGGCCGCGCGCCTTGGCGATGTGGAAGAGCGGTCCATCCGGACGGAGCCGCAGATCGACGATGCGGGCGATGTCGACGCCCGCTTCGGCGAGGTCGAAGGCCGTTCGGTAGCCCTCGTCGCCGGCCGTGGCGATGGCAATGCGCGCGCCCGGAACGACGCCGTAGCGGCGCAGATAAAGCCGGGCGGCAGCCGCGAGCATCAGTCCGGGGCGGTCGTTGTCCGGAAAAACGAGTGGCTTTTCGACGGCTCCCGTCGCCAGGACGATTGCGCCGGCGCGGAGCTTCCACAGCCGTTCGCGCGGCATGTTCTCGGGCTCCGGGCCGCGATAGGCCTCCGCGGTGCGCTCCACGAGGAAGGCGCGGCCATGATCGTAAAGCCCGACCGCATTGGTGCCGGTGAGGATGTGGACATGGGGCGAGGCGGCGAGTGCGCGCACTTTTTCGCGGGTCCAGTCAAGCACGGGCTGGCCCTCAATGCGGCCGTCATAGGCATCGGCAATGCCGCCCAGCCTGTGATCCTGCTCTGCGAGAACGACCGAGAGCCCTTCGGCCGCAGCCGCCTCCGCCGCTGCGAGCCCGGCGAGGCCGCCGCCGATAATGAGGACATCGATCGTGAGATGGACGTGCTCGGCGCGGTCGGGATCTGGCCGGTCGGGGACGCGGCCACGGCCGCCGCCGCGCCGCAGCAGGCGTTCGTAGAAAGGCCAGGCCCTGGCCGGCCAGCGGAACGTCTTGTGCTGGAAACCGGCCGGCAGCAGAGGACGCACGCGGTCGAGCAGCGCCATGGGATCGCGCCGCAGCGACGGCCAGGCATTCTGGCTTTCGGCGACGAGGCCTTCATGAAGAGGAATTTGGGTGGCGAGGCTGTTGGGCGTGCGACGGTCATCGGCGCCAAGGCTGACGAAGGCGTCCGGCTCGTCCGCGCCGAGCGCGATGATGCCGCGCGGCCGATGGAATTTCTGGCTGCGTGCGACGATTTTGATGCCGTTTGCGAGGAGGGCGCTGGCCAGCATGTCGCCCGCGAAACCCCGATAGCGGCGTCCGTCGAAGGTGAAGCCGATCGGCTTGGAGCGATCGACGAGACGCCCGAAACGGCTGTCCGGGTGACGGGACGGGCCGCTCATTCCGGCATCCTTTCGGGGCGTTCCATGTCAACGACCGTGGATCGGCCGGACGAACGGGAAATGCGGAGCATGGTTCGGCCTCAATGAGCGACGGCGGATGCCGCGCCCTCTTCGATGAACCGGCCGCGCGCGAAACGATCCAGCCCGAACGGCTCGAGGACAGGCGGCGGCGTGCCGTCGGCCAGCAGGGCAGCCGTGAGATAGCCGGAGCCGGGCACGGCCTTGAAGCCGCCGGTGCCCCAGCCGCAATTGACGAACAGGCCTTCCGGTCCGGCCGGTCCGATGATGGGCGAACGGTCGGGCGTGATGTCTACGATGCCCGCCCAATGGCGCACCATCCGCACGCGGGACAGGCTGGGGAACATTTCGAGCAACGAGGTCAACGTGTCTTCGATGACATCGGGGGAGCCGCGGCGGCCGATGCCGGGCGCGGGATCGGTGGCGCCGCCGATGACGAACTCGCCCTTGTCGGACTGGCTGACATAAGCGTGCGATTGCCCGGCCAGGACGACCACGTCGAGGACTGGCTTCATGGGCTCCGAAACGAGCGCCTGAAGGACAGCCGGCTCGATGGGCAGATCCACGCCAAGCGGCGCTGCGAGGGAGGGTGTGTCGGCCGCCGTGGCGAGGAGAATGCGCGGCGTGGCGATGCGGCCGCGCGACGTATTGAGGCCGGTGACGCGCCCGCCCTCGGTGAGCACCTGCTCCACGGTGCAATTCTCGACGATGTCGACGCCGAGCGCGGAGGCGCGCCGGGCGTAGGCCCAGGCCACGGCATTATGATTGGCGATGCCGCCGCGTGGCTGCCACAGCGCGCCGAGAACGGGCAGGGAGCCCGGGCCGGAGCCGAGCAAGGGGACGTGGCTGCGTGCCTCGGCCTCCGTGATCATCCAGCTGGCGATGCCGCGATGGGCATTGGCGTCGGCCGTGCGCGAGAGGATGTCGAGATCACGCCGGGTGAAGGCGAGATCGACGAGGCCGCGCGGCGAGAACATGACGTTGAAGCCGAGCTCCCGCGACAGATTTTCGTAGAGCGAATGGGACAGGCCGTAGAGCGCCATGCTCTCGGGCCGCAGATAGTTCGAGCGGATAATGGCGGTGTTGCGGGCCGTGTTGCCGCCGCCGAGCCAGCCCTTCTCCAGGACCGCGACATTGCGAAGGCCGTGGCGCTTCGCGAGGTAATAGGCCGTGGCGAGGCCATGGCCGCCACCGCCGACGATCACGGCATCATAGACCGGTTTCGGATCCGCCTTGTGCCAAACCGGGCTCCAGCCCGAATGATGGCGGCGCGCCTCGCGCAGCAGCGAAAAGAAGGAATACCGGCGAACCGCCCGTCGCATCACACCTGCCGGATTGAATCATTACGCCGATGCCGGAGCTTAATCATCAATGGCCGCGCGCGGAAGCCGGCCAACATATGTGTGACAACATTGCATGAATTCTACGTGGTTTCCCCTGATCACAGACACAATGTGAATGTGGTAGGTGAGGCGCCATGGTCCTTGGAATTGTTCTGACCCTGATGACGGCCGCCGCGGTGATGTGCGTGCTGTGGCCTCTCGCCCGGCGCCGCACGGTTGCGGCCGCGGCCAGCGGCGAAGCGGCGGTCTATCGCGACCAGCTGGCCGAGGTGGAGCGCGAAAGCGCACGCGGGATCATCCCCGTGGAAGAAGCAGCGGCTGCGCGGACCGAGATTGCGCGACGGTTGATCGCTGCTTCGGAAGCGCCGCAGCCTGCACCCCAGACGGCAGGGCCGGCCGCGACGCGACGGCGGCGTATGGCGGCTCTTGCGGGTCTGGCCGGCGTGCCCCTGGTGGCGCTGATGGTCTATGGGGCACTTGGCCGCCCTGATTTGCCGGATCTGCCGCTGGCCGAACGGCAAATGACGCCGGACGAGGGATTTGCGAGCCTTATCGCCCGCGTGGAAGCGGAAGTTTCCCGCCGGCCCGAAGATGGCAGGGGCTGGGAAGTTCTGGCGCCCGTCTATCTGCGCATGGGCCGCGCGCAGGATGCCGCGACCGCTTACGGCAATGCGATCCGCCTGTTGGGCACGACGCCCGCGCGGGAAGCGGGCCTTGGCGAGGCGCTGACCTTTGCAAACGACGGTACGGTGACGCCCGAAGCGAAGGCGGCTTTCGAGCGGGCGCTGAGCCAGGAAAGCGGATTTCCGCAGGCGCGGTTCTATCTCGGTCGTGCGGCCGAGCAGGCCGGCGATATGGCCGAAGCCGCCGACATTTACCGGGCTCTGCTGGTCGAGGCACCGCCCAACGCGCCGTGGCGCGGCGCGGCCCGTCAGGCGCTGGCGTCCGCCGCTCTCGGGCCGGATGGACAGGTTCCGGCGGTGGACCCGCAGACATTGGCGAGCCAAAGTCCCGACCAGCGCATGGTCACGATCCGTGCCATGGTGGAGGGGCTCGAAAGCAGGCTCAAGGGCGATCCGGGCGATCTGGCCGGACAGCTCCGTCTGATCCGGGCCTGGACCATGCTCGGCGATGCCGACAAGGCCAAGGCCGCGGCGTCGGAGGCGCGGGGCGCCTTTGCAGGGAAGGAAGCGGAACTGCGCCGGATCGACGATCTGGTGCTGGGCCTTGATCTTGAGGAAAATCCGGCGTGACACGCAAGGGAAGACGTCTCGCTCTGATCGGCAGTGCCGGCACGGTTCTCGCGGTGGCGGTGGGCCTTGTCCTGACCGCGCTCAACGACACGATCGTGTTCTTCAGCGGGCCGACGCAACTCGTCGAAAGCCCGCCGCCGCAAGGCACGCGCCTGCGCATGGGTGGGCTGGTCGCGGAAGGCAGTGTGCGGCGCGAAGGCCCCGAGGTGCACTTTGCCGTGAGCGACGGGACGAGCAGCGTGCCCGTGACGTATAAGGGACTTCTGCCGGATCTGTTCCGCGAAGGGCAAGGCGTGGTGACGGAGGGCGAGCTCGGACCTGACGGTATGTTCCGCGCGGCAAGCGTTTTGGCCAAGCACGACGAGAGCTACATGCCGAAGGAAGTGGCGGATGCGCTGAAGGCGCAAGGCACTTGGAAGGGCGACGAGGAATGATCGCCGAGGCGGGGCATTACGCACTGGTTTTGGCCCTTGCGCTGGCGCTGGTGCAAAGCACCGTGCCGCTGTGGGGCACCTGGCGCCACGACACCACCCTGATGGGCGTGGCGACGAGCACGGCGCTGGGCCAGCTTCTGTTCGTGGGCTTTGCCTTCGCGGCGCTGACGGCGGCCTATGTGAGCTCCGACTTCTCCGTCCTCAACGTCGTCGAGAATTCCCACTCCGCAAAGCCGCTGATCTACAAGATCTCCGGCGTGTGGGGGAACCACGAGGGCTCGATGCTTTTGTGGGTGTTGATCCTCGCCCTTTTCGGTGCGGCCGTCGCGGCGTTCGGACGCCATCTGCCGCCGACCCTCAAGGCGAATGTGCTGGCCGTGCAGGGCTGGGTGGGCGTGGCCTTTCTCGTGTTCATCCTGGTTGCATCCAATCCTTTCATCCGTCTGGACCCTGCGCCGTTCGAGGGGCGCGATCTCAACCCGCTGCTGCAGGACATCGGCCTCGCGATCCATCCGCCGCTGCTCTACGCCGGCTATGTCGGCTTCTCGATCGCCTTCGCCTTCGCTGTCGCGGCGCTGATCGAAGGGCGGATCGATGCCGCTTGGGCCCGCTGGGTGCGGCCTTGGACGCTGGCCGCCTGGGTGTTCCTGACGCTCGGCATCGCGATGGGCTCGTACTGGGCCTATTACGAGTTGGGCTGGGGCGGTTTCTGGTTCTGGGATCCGGTGGAAAACGCCTCGCTTCTGCCCTGGCTGGCCGGCACCGCGCTGCTGCATTCCGCGCTCGTCATGGAAAAGCGCGAGGCGCTGAAGGTCTGGACGGTGTTGCTGGCGCTGTTGACCTTCGCCTGTTCGCTGCTCGGCACATTCCTCGTGCGCTCGGGCGTGCTGACGTCGGTCCACGCCTTCGCGGTGGACCCGGAGCGCGGCCTGTTCATCCTGGCCATCCTCGGTATCTTCGTCGGCGGCTCGCTCAGCCTGTTCGCGCTGCGAGCGGGAACGCTGCGACAGGGCGGCGTGTTTGCGCCCGTCTCCCGCGAGGGGGCGTTGGTGCTGAACAATCTGCTGCTGTCGGCCGCGACGGCGGCCGTGTTCGTGGGCACGCTCTACCCGCTGGCGCTGGAAGGCCTGACCGGCGAGAAGATTTCCGTGGGTGCGCCGTTCTTCAACGCAACGTTCGGACCGCTGGCGCTGGCACTTCTGGTAGCCGTCCCGTTTGGGCCCTTATTGGCCTGGAAGCGGGGCGATTTCCTGTGGGCGGCGCAGCGGCTTTGGGCTGCGGCTGGTGTTGCGATCATCGGTGGCGGATCGGCCGTGCTGTTCGCGGAAGGCGGCCCGGCACTCGCACCTCTGGCAATTGCGCTCGCTTTGTTCGTGATCGTGGGATCGTTCGCGGAAATCGTCGAGCGTATCCGGCTGTTTCGCATTCCGTTGGGGCAGAGCCTGCGCCGCGCGGGCGGCCTGCCGCGCGCAACCTGGGGCGGAGCCATCGCGCATTGCGGTCTTGGTCTTTGCCTCATGGGCATCATCGGTGCGACCGCGTGGAATGTGGAGCGCATCGAGACCATGCGGCAGGACGCGGCCTTCGACATCGCCGGCCGGTCGCTGGTGCTGGAGCAATTGGGAACCCGCAACGGCCCCAATTACCGCGACCTCGTGGCCAGCTTCGCGGTGCGCCGGGACGGCGTGGTGGAACGCCGCGTCGAATCGGCCAAGCGTGTCTACGAAGCACGCCAGATGACCACGACCGAGGCGGGACTGATAACCTACGGGGTGTCGCAGCTTTATGTGTCGCTGGGCGAGGTGGCCACCAATGGCGAAGTGGCGGTGCGTGCCGAGTGGAAGCCACTCGTTTTGCTGATCTGGATCGGACCGGTTCTGATGGCGCTGGGCGGCACGCTTTCGCTGGCGGATCGCCGTCTCAGAATTGGTGTGCCGAAGCCCTCGCGGCATCGGGTGGCCGCCGCTTCCCCCGTGCCGGCGGAATAGAGATGCGCGCGATGTGGCGGATCGTCTTGATGGCGGCGATGCTTCTGGCTGCGCCCGCCTGGGCATTGGTCGATGAGAGACTGCCGGATCCCGCTGCCGAAGCCCGCGCTCGCGCACTGTTTCTCGAATTGCGCTGCATGGTCTGTCAGAATCAGTCGATAGACGATTCCGATGCGCCGCTCGCCAAGGATCTTCGCATGCTGGTGCGCGAGCGTGTGAAGGCCGGCGACAGCGGCGACCAAATCAAGGAATACCTCGTGGCACGCTACGGCGAGTTCGTCTTGCTGCGCCCACGCCTCAGCAGCGAAACGCTGCTCTTGTGGGGCGCGCCGGTGATCGTTCTGGTGCTGGGCGCCGGAGCCGCGGCATTGGCATTTCGTCGGCGTCGTTCTGCGGGACCGGCCGAATTGTCGGCCGACGAACAGAAACGCCTCGACGCCGCGCTCCAGCGCGAGGTCTGAGCCGAACCTTACGAAGATTTCATGTGGCGGCCATGGAGCCGTAAGGGGCGACGCCCCATCTTGTGTGCAACGCAGCGGCGGAGGCCCGTCACTGCCGGAAATTTCACAAGGACATCCGCACATGGCATCGAATTCCTCCGGACCTGTTTCTGGATCGCTGAAGCGCCGCAAGCGCGTGCTGCTGGGGTCGGTCTTTGCGCTCGGCCTGGCCGGTGTCGTGGCCGGCGAGGCAGTGCTGACCGACAGCACCCCGGCCAACGCCCAGATCGTCAACGTGCAGAACCTCAGCCAGCAGAACAATCTGCGCGAGGAAGCTCCGCGCCAGCAGCAGATCAGCTTCGCCGACGTGGTCGATACCGTGAAGCCGGCCGTGGTCAGCGTGCGCGTCAAGACCTCCGTCGCGCGCAACGAGCAGGCCCAATTGCCCGGCTTCTTCCGCGATCTTCCGGAAGGGCATCCGCTGCGCCGCTTCTTCGACGATTTCGGCCGTGGAGGACCCAACAGCGGACCCGATCAGGGACCGCGCAGCGGGCCGCGCGGACAGGGACCGCAGGGGCAGGGACGCCAGTTCGGCATGGCCCAGGGCTCGGGCTTCTTCATCTCGGCCGATGGCTATGCGGTGACGAACAACCACGTGGTCGAGAATGCCACCGAGGTCGAGCTGGGCACCGATGACGGCAAGACCTTGCAGGCCAAGGTGATCGGCACCGATCCGCGCACCGACCTTGCGCTGCTCAAGGTGGACGACGCCAAGGATCTGAAATTCGTGTCGTTCGGCAGCGCCTCGCCGCGTGTCGGCGATTGGGTGGTTGCGATCGGCAATCCGTTCGGCCTCGGCGGTTCGGTGACGGCGGGCATCGTATCGGCGCGTGGCCGTGACATCGGCGCCGGCCCGTATGATGACTTCCTGCAGATCGACGCGGCGGTGAACCGCGGCAATTCCGGTGGCCCGACCTTCAACCTCAAGGGTGAGGTCGTGGGCGTGAACACGGCGATCTATTCGCCGTCGGGCGGAAATGTGGGCATCGCTTTCGCCGTGCCTTCGGAAGTGGCCGCGCGGGTGATCGATCAATTGCGGGCGAGCGGCGCGGTGACGCGTGGCTGGCTGGGCATCCAGATCCAGCCGGTGAACGACGAGATCGCCGAATCGATCGGTCTTAAGGAGGCGCGCGGCGCGCTCGTGGTCGAGCCGCAGCCCGATAGTCCCGGCGCCAAGGCTGGCATCCGGGCGGGCGATGTGATCCTCGACGTCGATGGCCACCGTGTCGAGGACGCGCGGGACCTGTCGAGGACCATCGCCGGCATGAAACCCCATGCCGATGCCCGCATCAAGCTGTGGCGGGACGGCGGCGAGCGCGACGTGACGGTGAAGCTGGGCACGTTGCCCGAGGAGCCGCGCTCGGCCTCGGCCGGCTCCGACACCGGCCCGAGCGGTTCGGAATCGACGCCGACCGAACTCGCCGATCTCGGCGTGACCCTGCAATCGGCCGCTCGCGTCGACGGCGCGGGCAGTGAGGGCGTGGTGGTTTCGGACATCGACCAGAACAGCGCCGTTTCGGAGAAGCTGCGCACGGGCGACATCATTCTGGAAGTCGGCGGCAAGAAGGTGTCGAATCCGCGTGACGTGGGCGATGCGCTGAAGGCCGCGAAGGACAAAGGCACTCGTTCTGTGCTGATGCGGGTGCGCACGGGCGACAATGCCCGCTACGTGGCCGTGCCGGTCGACCGCGGCTGATCTCAGGTTTATCGCGATGACATCAAGCGGCGGGCAGCGGAACGGCTGTCCGCCGCTTCTTTTTGAGGCGTACGATCATGTATGAAGCAGGGATGCGCATCCTGCTTGTCGAAGACGACCGCGAAGCCGCCGCCTATCTCGTGAAGGCGCTGGCCGAAGCGGGGCATGTGACCGACCATGCCGCCGACGGCGAGGCCGGCTATGCCATGGCGCGTGAGACGGCCTATGACGTGCTGGTGCTCGACCGGCTGCTGCCCAAACTGGACGGTCTCACCCTGATCGGCGGGTTGAGGCGGGACGGCGTCACCATTCCGGCGCTTATCCTCTCGGCGTTGGGACAGGTCGACGATCGGGTGGCGGGCCTGCGGGCCGGTGGCGACGATTATCTGCCGAAGCCGTACGCCTTCACCGAGCTTCTCGCCCGGATCGAAGCGCTGGGGCGGCGCGCGTCGCCCATGGCGGGCGATACGCTGTTGAAGGTGGGTGATCTGGAGCTCGACCGGCTGTCGCATAATGTGGTGCGGGCGGGCCGGGACATTCCGCTGCAGCCGCGCGAATTCCGGCTGCTGGAATATCTGATGCGCCATGCCGGGCAGGTGGTGACACGCACCATGTTGCTCGAAAATGTCTGGGATTATCATTTCGACCCGCAGACCAATGTGATCGACGTTCATGTGTCGCGGTTGCGCTCGAAGATCGACAAGGGGTTCGACAGGCCGCTTCTGCACACGATCCGTGGCGCCGGATATGTGATCCGTGACGGCGCTCGGTAAGCTGCTCCGCACCACTGCGTTCAAGATGGCGCTGGGCCTGCTCGGCGTGTTCGCGCTGACGGCCGTGCTGAGCCTTGGTTACGTGCTGTGGCAGTCGAGTCGCATCGTCCAGGCGCAGATCGACGAGGCGGTGCGGGCGGAAGTGGCGGGGCTGGCGCAGCGCTACGCGTCGGGCGGCATGCTCGGCCTCGTGCGGGAGGTGGAGAACCGGGTGCGTGGCCCCGGCGCGTTCCTCTATCTCGTGACTTCGCCGATGGGCGAGCCGCTGGCCGGCAATGTGGCGGCTCTGCCGCCGGGCGTGCTTGACCGCGCAGGCGCACGCGAGACCGATTACACCCGCAAAGGTTCGGGAAACGAGGCGCGGGCAATGGCCCATGTTCGCGTGTTCGTGCTGCCGAGCGGATTTCGCCTGCTGGTGGGGCGCGACCTGGCGGAGCGCCGCCGATTTGCGGAAGTGCTGGCCCAGACCATTCTCGGCGGGCTCGTGCTCGTGATCCTGCTGGGCCTTGTCGGCGGACTGATCGTGGCGCGGCGCGTTCTGGTGCGGCTGGATGCGCTGACGGCGACGAGCCGCACGATCATGGCGGGCGACCTTTCCCAGCGGCTGCCCGTGTCCGGATCCGGTGACGAGTTCGACCGCCTGGCCATCGGCGTCAACGCCATGCTGGAACGCATCTCGGAACTGATGGCCGGCATGCGACAGGTGACCGACGATGTGGCGCACGATCTGAAGACGCCGCTGACGCGGCTGCGCAACCGCGCAGAGGAAGCGCTGCGGATCGGCCGACGAGACGAAGATTACCGCGCGGCGCTGGAGCAGGTGATCGAGGAATCCGACGCGTTGCTCGGCACGTTCAACTCGATGCTGATGATTGCCCGCGCCGAATCCGGTGCCTCGCGCGACATGATGAAGCCGCTGGACGTGGGCGAATTGCTGGCGAGCGTTGCCGATCTCTACGAGCCCGTGGCCGAGGATGCCGGCTTTGCGCTGACCTGCGATCCGGGTTCGGACGAGACGCAGGTGCGGGGCAATCGCGAATTGCTGGCGCAGGCGATGGCGAACCTCGTGGACAATGCTCTGAAATATGGTGCGCCCGCTGCTCCTGACGTTCCTCGCAAGATCGCGCTGCAGGTCGAAACGGAGGGCGAGCGGGTGCGCCTCGTGGTGGCGGATCACGGGCCCGGCATTGCGGACGCCGACCGCGCGCGCGTGCTGGAACGGTTCGTGCGGCTGGAGACGAGCCGCACCCTCCCAGGCTCGGGCCTCGGCCTCAGCCTTGTCAACGCCATCGCGCACCTGCATGGAGGTGTTCTCGTTCTCGCCGACAATCATCCGGGCCTGCGGGCCAGCATCGAACTTCCCCGGGTTTAGGACATGAGCGCATTTCCCCTCAGCCATTGCCTCCGGCGCGGCCCCCGGCCCGGTGACGACGGCCGCCGCAAGATCGCGGATCTTCTGGCGGACCATCCGCCGCTGGTAGAGGAATGCGCGGCTCGCCCCGATGTGGAGGATGTGCTGGCGGGGATCGCGGAGGGATCGTCCTTTCTGTGGCGGCTGATGTCGAGCGATCCGGCGCGTCTTCTGAACCTGCTGAAGGAGCCCGCGGAGCAATCGCGCGAGCGGGTGCTGGCCGATGTGCGCGCTGCCGCGGACGAAAACGACGAAGCTGTGCTGATGCGCCGGCTGCGGCGCGGAAAGCAGGAGATGGCGCTGCTGCTGGCGCTGGCCGATCTCGGCGGCGTGTGGGGCGTGCCAGAGGTGACGGCTGCTCTGTCCGACCTCGCGGATCAGGCGCTTTCGGCTGCCCTTCGTTTCCTGCTGCGCAAGGAGGTGGTGAAGGGCACCTTCAAGACCGACGCGGATGATCCCGAGCGCGATTCCGGCCTGATCCTGCTGGCCATGGGCAAGCATGGCGCGCGTGAGCTGAACTATTCATCGGACATCGACCTCATCGTTCTGTTCGACCGAGAGGCCGCACCTTTGGCCGAGGGCCTCGAGCCCGCGCCGTTTTTTGTGCGGGTTGTGCAGCGGCTTGTGCGCATCATGCAGGAGCGCACGGCGGATGGTTATGTGTTCCGGACCGACCTCAGGCTGCGGCCGGACCCGGGATCGACGGCGATCGCGATCTCGGTTGGCGCGGCATTGTCCTATTACGAGAGCGTGGGACAGAACTGGGAACGCGCCGCGATGCTGAAGGCGCGCCCCTGCGCCGGCGACATCGCGGCGGGCGAGGCATTTCTGAAGGAACTGACGCCGTTCGTCTGGCGAAGATATCTGGATTACGCGGCCATTGCCGACATCCACGCGATGAAGCGCCAGATCCACGCCCATCGCGGCCATGGTGTGATCGCGGTGGAGGGCCACAATCTCAAGCTCGGCCGTGGGGGCATCCGCGAAATCGAGTTCTTCGTGCAGACCCAGCAGCTGGTGGCCGGCGGCCGCAATCCGGCCCTGCGGGTGCGCAGCACCGAGGAGGCGCTGTCGGTCCTGGTGCGCGAAGGCTGGATCGATGCCGGGGTGCAGGGCGACCTCGTTACGGCCTACCGCTTCCTGCGTGGGCTGGAACACCGGTTGCAGATGGTGGCCGACGAACAGACCCATTCGCTGCCGGAGGATGCGGGGCAGATCGAGCGGTTCGCGCGCTTTGCGGGTTTCGACGGGCGCGATGCTTTCGCCGATGCGCTTCAGGAGCAGCTGCAGATCGTCCAGGGCCATTACGAGCATCTGTTCGAGGACGCGCCGCCGCTCGACGTCTCGCTCGGCAGCCTTGTTTTCACCGGCGACCACGACGATCCCGAGACGCTGGCAACCTTGCAGAAAATGGGCTTTTCTGACCCGGCGCAGGTGTCCGAACTCGTGCGTGGCTGGCACCATGGACGCACGCCCGCGACGCGTTCAGCCCGCGCACGCGAATTGCTGACGGAATTGGTGCCGGCTTTGCTGCAGGCCTTTGGCCAGACGTCGGACCCAAATCTGGCGCTACGGGCTTTCGATCGGCTGCTGGGCGGCCTGCGCGGAGGCATCGAATTCTTCGCCATCCTGCGATCGAATGCCGGCTTCCTCGGATTGATTGCCGATGCGCTCGGCACCGCGCCGCGCCTGGCCGAGATCGTGTCGAAGCGGCCGCACGTACTGGACGCGGTGTTCGAACCGGCCTTCTTCGCCCGCCTGCCGACGCGTGAGGAAATGGCGGAGCGGCTCGACCATTCCCTCGCGGAAGCGGTGATCTACGAGGACGTTCTGGACCGCGCCCGCATCTTTGGACAGGAGCAGCGGGTGCTGATCGGCATGCGCGTTTTGTCCGGCACGATCGGTGCCGACCGGGCCGGCGCGGCCTATGCGCGGCTGGCGGATCTTCTGATCGAGCGCCTCCATGCCGAGGCTTTGAAACAGATCGAGACGGCGCACGGGCGCATTCCGGGAGGGTGCGCGTCGGCACTGGCATTGGGCAAGCTCGGCGGCCGTGAGATGACGGCGGCGTCCGATCTCGACGTGATCGTGATCTACGATCACCCCGATGAGGCCACCGAA
Source organism: Terrihabitans aquatilis (assembly GCF_052542005.1). Lineage (NCBI taxonomy): Bacteria > Pseudomonadati > Pseudomonadota > Alphaproteobacteria > Hyphomicrobiales > Terrihabitans > Terrihabitans aquatilis. The sequence goes on from NZ_JBOCUO010000001.1 coordinate 56,331, forward strand.
TCTGATGGCCCACGTCCGCTGGCGCCAAGCCAGTATTATGCGCGCCTGACGCAGCGGTTGATCGCGGCGTTGTCTGTGCCGACGAGCGAGGGGGCGCTTTACGAGGTCGATCTAAGGCTGCGGCCCTCGGGCCGGGCGGGGCCGCTCGCGACACGGCTCAGCGCATTTCGCAGCTATCAGGCCAATGAGGCCTGGATATGGGAGCACATGGCCGTGACCCGAGCGCGGCCGATATCGGGAGAAGAGGATTTCCAGGGCGAGATCCTGAACGCGATCTTCGAAGTGCTGGAGCGACCGCGCGAGCCTGCCACCATAGCCGCCGAAGTGCGCAGCATGCGGGCCACGCTGGAAAAGGAGAAAGGCTCGGGCAATCCGTGGGACATCAAATACGCAGTAGGCGGGCTGATCGACCTCGAATTCATCGCGCAATATCTGCAACTGGCCCATGGCAACCAGCACCGGGAGATCCTGCACACATCGACCGCTCTCGTGCTGGACGAGGCACGAAATGCCGGGCTGATCGCTGAAGGCGATTGGGAGGTGCTGCGTGGTGCGACCGACCTTCAGCACAATCTGACACAGGTTCTGCGGCTGTGCCTTTCGGCGCCATTCGACCCGGCGACGGCGAGCACTGGGCTGAAGAATTTGTTGGCGCGCTCCGGCAACATGCCGGACTTCCCGGCGCTGGATGCGGAATTGCGGCACCGGCAGGAGCAGGTTCGGGAGATCTTCAACCGGCTGGTGCCCGGCTGATCTTTCAGCTGGCGAGCGCCGTCTGAGTTTCGTTCTGAGTGACTTCGCGCAGCGGGATCCGGACCAGGACGACGGTGCCGACGCCGACGGTGGAGCGAATGCGCATCGTGCCCTCGTGCAGTTCGACGAGAGAGCGGGCGATGGCGAGGCCGAGCCCCGAACCCTTATGCGTCTTGGTGAACTGGTTCTCGACCTGTTCGAACGGCCGTCCCAGCTTGGACAGGGCCTCGCGCGGGATACCGATACCGGTGTCCTCGACATAGATGTTGATGGCGCCGCCGAGTGGGCGCAGACGGACGGTGACACGCCCGCCCGGCGGGGTGAACTTCACGGCGTTCGAGACAAGATTGAGCAGGATCTGCTTGAGGGCCCTGCGATCGGCGCGGGCGACCATTCCGGTCGCGGCCTCTGCGCGCAGGGCGAGGCCTTTCTCCTGCGACATGGGCATGATGACGCGCAGCGCGTCGAGCACGGTTGCGTCGAGATCGACGTCTTCGAGGTTCAGGCGATGGTGGCCGCTCTCGATGCGCGAGATTTCGAGGATGTCGTTGATGACGTCGAGCAAGTATTTGCCGCTGTCACCGATGTCTCGGCAATATTCCTCGTACTTCGCAGAGCCCAACGGGCCGAACGCGCCGGAACCCATGATCTCGGAAAAGCCGATGATGGCGTTCAGCGGCGTGCGCAGTTCGTGGCTGATGTTGGCGAGGAAATCGGACTTCGTCTTGTTGGCGGCCTCGGCCTCGGCCTTCTGCTCGGCATATTTCTCGGCGAGGTCCTGGAGCTGCTGGGTTTGCAGCAGGAGCGCCTGACGCGTCTTTTGCAGGTCGGCGATGGTGGCCATCTGCCGCTTCTCGCTCTCAAGCAGCCGTTCCTCGTGCCGCTTGAGGGAGGTGATGTCGGTTCCGATGGAGACGAAACCGCCATCCTTGGTGCGGCGCTCGTTGATTTGGAGCCAGCGGCCGTCTTCGATCTGCGCTTCGTAGGTGCGTGCACCTTCCTCAGGCCGGCCTTCGTGGCGGATCTGGGTGCGCACGACCGGGGCGCGGCCGGCTGAGATGACCTTCTCATAGGGCGTCCCGATTGCGACGATGCTGTCGTCGAGGTCATAGAATTGCTGGAACTTGGAATTGCAGAGGACGAGGCGGCTCTCCGAATCCCACAGGACGAAGGCTTCGGAAATGGTCTCGACCGCGTCCCGCAGGCGAAGGTCGGCTGTGGCCGTGCGCTCGGCGAGCCCACGCTCTTCCGTCACGTCGACGCAGATGCCGATGGCGCGGGGCGTGCCGCCGGCCGGACGCACGACTTCGGCGCGGATGCGCATCCACACCCATTCGCCGGAGGCGTGGCGGACGCGGAAGGCGCGATCGATGAGATTGGAATCGCCGCGCAGCAATTCGTCGGCCAGTTCGTAGAGGTCGATGTCCTGCGGGTGAGCCACGCCCAAGAAGGTGCCGAAGGAAATGAGCTCGGCGCGGGGTTCCATGCCGAGCAGTTCATACATGGAGCGCGACCAGAAGATGCGGCCGCGTGCGAGATCCCAGTCGAACAGGCCGGAGCGGCCGCGGGACAGAGCCGTATCGACACGACGCTGGAGATTTTCGGAGGTGTCGAGCACCCGGCGTGCACGCGCACCCTGAATGTGAAAGGCGGCGGTGAGCAGGGCGGCGAAGGCCGCCAGCGCAACCACGAAGGCGCCGAGCATGCGTGTGTCGGCATGCCAGCCTTCGAGAGCGGCCGAGACGGGCTGAACCATGGCCATCTGGCCGAACGGCGCGGGAAGATTGCGTACCGTGGCGAGAGCAGGGCCTTCGACCGGAGTGACGATGTTCATGACGCCGGCCTGATCGGCGAATGTCGTCAGCGCCTGAGCGGGACCGAGGGCTGCATCCAGCGAGCTGCCCGGCGAGGCCAGGGCAGAACCCGTGATGGCCAGGATATTGCCATGGGCATCGGTGATGAGAACGCCACGGCCTTCACCGGAGAAGGAACGAGCGCCTTCTCCGTGAATGAAGGCTTCCGCCTCACGAGCCGCATCGCCCTGCACGTCAGCCCGGCTGAGATCGGAGGCCAGCCGGTCAGCCATCAGGCCGAGGCGCTGGCTGGAATCCTCGAGTGTGCGCGTACGGGCGTCCAGGCTGTAGAAGACGGCCGTAACACTGATGCCCAGGATGAAGATGACGGCCAGAACAAGCGAGAAATAATGGGCCGCCCAATGACCTCCGGACAGACCTGACAGCAGTTTTGGAAGCCCGCTGAACACACGAAGCTTTTCCGGTCGAGCGGACATAGTTGTCGTGTGAGCCTGCGCCATAGCGAGGGCTCCCTTTCCGGTTGCGATCTACGTGGATCCGGCGGTGACACGTTACTGCACCGGATTGATCGCATTCGAATCAATGTGACGTGATTTGTCCAGAGCTAGCTCAACGCCCTCGTTACCAAATCGCTAACATCAGCCGACAAAGAGCCTGCGGACTGGATATGCCGCAAAGCGCGCTCGGCGCTGGCGCGGCGGTCGGCCTCCAGGTTCTTCCAGCTTCGGAAGGCGCCGAGGAGACGGGCTGCGACTTGGGGGTTGTGCGGGTCGAGCGCGACGACGATTTCGGCAAGGAAGGCATGACCTTTACCGTCCGGACGGTTGAACTGGGTCGGATTGCCGGAGGCGAACCCGCCGATCAGGGAACGGACGCGGTTGGGGTTCATGAGGCTGAAGGCCGCGTGCGACATCAGCCCGCGCACGCGTTCCAGCGTTCCGGGCTCCGGGATGGCGGCCTGAAGCGCGAACCATTTGTCGAGGACGAGCCCGTCGCCGGCGAAGCGGCGCCCGAAATCAGCCAGCGCCTCCTCCCGCGCGGAGCCTGGAATCTGGGACAGGACGCCGAGCGCGGCCATGCGGTCGGTCATGTTGTCGGCCGTCTGGTATTGCGCATGGGCCCGCTGGCCCGCCTCCTCGTCGCGGCGCGCGGACAGGAGATCCAGCAGCACGCCCCGCAGCGACCGGCGGCCCGCGCCGGCGGCATCCGGTGTGTAGGGCGCCGAGCCGTCGATGCCGTCGTAGAGGGCGGCAAGGCGCGGTTCGAGGCCATCCAGCAAGGCGCGCTTCAACGCAAGGCGGGCCCCGAAGATGGCGTCCGGATCGACGTCAGTGCCGATCTCTCGGGCCAAATCGCCTTCGGTCGGCAGGGTTAGGAGCTGGGCGAGGAGGGCCTGATCGAGCGTCGCATCGTCGAGCGCGCCGGCAAGCGCCTGTGTGAGACGCGGCTCTTCGACCGGTGCGCCGCCTTCGCGGATGGCAGCGACGGATCGGATCAGGACGCCGGTCGCGACCGTCTGGATCATCTGCCAGCGATTGAAGGGGTCGTCGTCATGGCGGGCAAGGAAAAGACGATCCTCGTCCGTGAGATCGGTGCCGATGTCGATGGGGGCGGAAAAGCCGCGATTGATCGACAGCACCGGCCGGCTGCCGAGATTGTTGAAGCTGATGCGGCGGCTGGCCTCGTCGAGAACGATAAGATCGCCGTCCGCCGCTTCAGGAAGCGGCTGTCCGTTCTCGCCGAACAATCGAAAGGCGAGGGGGATCACCATGGGCTTCTTGTAATCCTGGCCGGGGGTCGGCGGCACGCTCTGCGTCAGATCGAGCGTGTAGGTGCCGTGCGCTGCATCCCATCCGGTCGTTATGTCGACCTTCGGCGTGCCGGCCTGTGAGTACCACAGCCGGAATTGCGCGAGGTCGCGCCCCGCGGCTTCCTCAAAGCAGGTGATGAATTGCTCGATGGTGGCGGCATCGCCGTCATGGCGCTCGAAATAAAGGTCCATGCCGGCGCGAAAGGCGGGAGCGCCGATCAGCGTCTTCAGCATGCGGATGACCTCCGCGCCCTTTTCATACACGGTGGCCGTGTAGAAGTTGTTGATCTCTCGGTAGGCCTCCGGCCGCACCGGATGGGCGAACGGGCCGGCATCCTCCAGGAACTGGACGGCCCGCAGGCCGCGCACGTCGCTAATGCGTTCGACGGGGCGCGAGCGCATGTCGGCGGTGAATTCCTGGTCGCGGAAGACGGTGAGGCCTTCCTTCAGGCAGAGCTGAAACCAGTCGCGGCAAGTGATTCTGTTGCCGGTCCAATTGTGGAAATATTCGTGGGCGATGACGGCCTCGATGCCGGAATAATCGGCGTCGCTCGCGGTCTCCGAACTGGCCAGGACGTATTTGTCGTTGAACACGTTGAGACCTTTGTTCTCCATCGCGCCCATGTTGAAGTCGGACACGGCGACGATGTTGAACACGTCGAGATCGTATTCACGGCCGAACACTTCCTCATCCCAGCGCATGGAGCGCTTCAGCGCGTCCATGGCGTAGGACGCGCGATGTTCCTTGCCGTGCTCGACATAGATGCCGAGATCGACATGCCGCCCGGAAGCAGTGCGGAACGTGTCCTTGACCCCGGCCAGATCACCGCCGACCAGTGCGAACAGATAAGACGGCTTGGGGAACGGGTCGTGCCAGATGGCGTAATGGCGGCCGGTGCCGGGCACATCCCCATGCTCGAGCGGATTGCCGTTCGACAATAGGAGCGGGGCCTCGCCGCGATCGGCTTCGATACGAACGCGGTAGGTGGACAGCACATCCGGGCGGTCGAGGAAGAATGTGATGCGGCGAAACCCCTCGGCCTCGCACTGGGTGCAATAGGTGCCGCTGGAACGGTAGAGCCCCATCAGCTTGGTGTTGGCCGCGGGATCGAGCGCGGTGACGATGCGAAGCCGGAAGGGCTCGCTCGGTGGATTGTGCAGGACGAGCCGATCGGCCGTGACGTCGATTTCGCCATCCGGAATCGAGGCGCCGTCCAACAGGACTGGCTCGGCCAGGCGCAGCTCATCGCCGTTCAGGACCAATGCGCGGCCCGCCTCACCCGCGGAATTCGGGCGCAGGGCCAGTTCCGCGACAATGCGAGTGTTCGCGCCATCGAGAGAGACGTCGAGATCGACCTCGTCGATCAGGAAATCCGGCGCCCGGTAATCGGACAGCTTGATGGCGCGGGGATCTTCGGAACGCATGTCGGCACCCGGAACGGCTGAAGGGACGGGCAGCATACACATTCCACAAGCGAGGCATCATTGCGGCGCGATATTTTGCGCGCGGTGCCGATCTCGAAGCAGCATCAACCCCTGCCGCCCCAAAGGGTGGCTTTTTCGTGAGGTAGACCATGTCCAAATCGCCATTCGCAAATTTTGCGCGCACGGCCTCCAGCCTCGGCACCCGCATGCGGGTGGTGGTGCCGGGTAATGAGGATCTCGACCCCGCCGCCAAGACGGTGACGCATCTGACCGGCGGCGATATCACCATCGTGCCCTTCGACAACCCCGATAACGAGACCATTGCCTTCAGGAGTGTGGCTGCCGGATGGATCGCGCCGTGCGCCGTGCGGCGCGTGACCTCGGCGACCGGCACCGTGGCGACGGTGGAAGGCTGATGGCGGGACTGGGACTTTCCCTGCGCATGCTGCTGATGCGCGGGGCGCACGGCGGCCTGCCGGTGCCGCCGGATGGCTACGCGCTCCTCATGCTGAACGGCTCTTACGTCACGCTCGACGGATTCCATCTCGCTGTGCCGGCGCCCTGAACGGCGCGCCTACCAACCGATGACCAGCCGCCCCAGGGCGGCTTTTTTTGTGCCCGGAAGGATCTCAATGGCTGATATCATCGACCTCGCAAACCCCGGAACCCACGCGGCATCGCTGCAGGCTGCACTGCTGGCGCAGAGCGGGCGTGTTCCGACCATCGCCGCGCTGGGCGACAGCATCACCGCCATGGGCGGATCGTTCGTCGCCAACAGGGTAAAGAACGCGCGCGGCTTCACGACCTGGATGACAATGCTCGGTGGTCAGCGTTTCTGGATGCCCGACGAGTTCAATTTCGGAATATCCGGCCAGCGCACCGACCAGATGCTGGAACGGCTGCCGGCGGTGCTGGCGGCGCGCCCCTCGGTGTGCGTGGTGCTTGCGGGGACGAACGACATCCTGCCGATCTCGGGGCGGCCCGGCCTGACGCCGCAAAACAGCCTGAGCAATCTGCAGCAGATCTTTGACGGCTTGCAGGCGGTCGGAATCGTGGTGATTGCGCTTCCTCCGCTGCCCCGATCCGACACCCCCTTCAACGCCGACGACCGCAGGGGCCATGTTCGCCAGATCCGCGAGTTCATCCGCGCGCAGCACTATCTCCGCCGAAACTTCCATGTTGTGGATTGCGCCATGACGCTCGGCGATGCGGTGACGGGCGGGCCGAAAACCAATCCGATCGTCATGCCCGATCTGCTGCATCCGAATTGCCACGGGGCCTATCTGATCGGCGCGGAGATCGAGAAGGTGCTGCGAACGCTCCAGCCGACGGCTCGCGTTCCGCTGGCCGACGCGACCGACCTCTACCATCCGACGTTGAACCCGCGCGGCAACCTTTTCCCCAATGGCCTGATGCTGGGCACCGGCGGGCAAATCGGGGGCGGCGCTACGGGCGTGATCGCGGATGGCGTAAAATCCACCAATGCCCTGCCGGCCGGTGTGTCGGCAATATTCAGCAAGGAGCCGCGTGACGAAGGCGGCGAATGGCAGGTGCTGGAACTGTCCGGCTCGATCACGAACAATGCCGCGCCGACGCGGATCAATATCTGGCCCGTTGCGCAGTTCAATGGGTCTGTCCAGCCGGGCGATGTCGTCGAGGCGTTCTGCGAGTTCAAGGTGGATGCCGGTGCCAAAGGCGTCTGCTGCACGTCGCTCGTGCAATATCTCACGGGTGGAACCGCGTCGAAATTTGCGGCGGACAATTTCGGGCAGGGCGCCGATCCGCTGATCCCGCCTGTGGCGCATGGCGGCACGATGAGAACGCCCCGCCTGGCGAAGACGGATTCAACCTATGCCGGCGCTGGGATCGAAGTGTGCGTGCAGGCCACGCCCAGCGGAACGCAGGATGTTGCGCTGAAGCTGTCTTTCAGCGCGCTCGAAATGCGCAAGGTGCTGTAGCTGGGCGCCATCCGCTTCACCGTCCGCTTGCAAGCGCTGCCGGCGGGCGACCGATGCGCGTCAGGTCCGTTTTTGCTGAGGGCTTGCCGCAAGCCGGGTGGCGATCAGATCAGGCGTCACGGCTGTTGGCGTGTATTCCTTCACGCTGCCGTTGCCGATCTGATCCGCGATGAGATCCAGGGATTCCTCGACGTTCGAATAGGTGATGCCCTGGAAATCATAGAGGTTGTATTTCCACCATTGCAGCGTCAGGAGACGCTCTATCAGCGATGGCGGGAAACGGTGCCGGATGTGGCGGGCCGGGGTGCCGGCGACGATGCTGTAGGGATGGACGTCCTTCGTCACGACTGATCGCGCCGCAACCACGGCACCGCTGCCGATGGTGATCCCGGATTTGATGAACGCTCCCTGGCCGATCCAGACATCGTTGCCGATCTTTGTGTCGGCGAGGGCGCCCCGAAAGCGTTGAACCTTGCCCTCGGCCGCCTCGTGATTTTCGGGATCGAGGAATTTCGCCCATCCGTGAAGCCCGCGCACGTGCGTGATCCGCGAGACGCTGAGCCAGTCCGTCGGATGTTCATTGGCGCCGAACACGACGTCCGGTCCGATCGCGCAATAGCGCCCCACGCTCACCGATCCAAGGCGCGCGGCGGATGAGGTAAAGGCCCCCGCCTGCACCGCGGATCCGGATTTGACACTCTGTATATAGAGTGGCGGCTCGAACGAGCAGCGAGGGTTGAGGGTGATGGCGGTGGTGGGATGCAGGGAAATACCCATTTCCCGAAGTCGCGCGGCATCCTTGGGACCTATCGTCACTTCGGCCACTTCGCACCCCCGATTTATTGATGCAAATCAGCCTATTAGCTCGTGGTGCGCCCGCGCAAGCGCGAAATAAGGCTATCTCGGCCCCCGCGCGCGGCATTGCCGGCGACCCGGACGTGTGCCGGTCAGCGCTGAAGAACTGACCCAATCTTTCATCGGAGAAGACCATGCCCCGCACTTCCGCGGCCGGCATCGCGCAGCTCGTCGCGGACGAGGGCGAGGTGCTGACGGCCTATCGCGACGTTGCCGGCGTCTGGACCATCGGCGTCGGCCTGACGCAGGCCTCTGGCGTGGTGACGCCGAAGGCCGGCATGACGATCACGCGCGCTGAAAGCCGCCACCTGCTCGGCCTTGCGCTCGAGCGCAATTACGAGCCGGCCGTGGCCAAGGCCATGCCGGGGGCGAAGACGCATGAATTCGACGGCGGGTTGTCGTTCCACTTCAACACCGGCGCGATCGGCAAGGCGTCGTGGGTTACCTCCTGGCGCAACCGGGCCAGTGCAGCCGCGATCCGGACGGGTCTTGGCCTCTGGAACAAGGCCGGCGGCAGGGTGGTGCGCGGCCTCACCTTGCGCCGCCAGCGCGAGGCGGACCTCATCCTGCTGGGCAAATACGCGCACGGCATCACGCCGGCGGTGCGGGACGGCGCGGATGTCGAGCCCGGCCCGATCGAGCCGTCCGGTGTGCTGCGGCGCGGCGCGAAGGGCGAGGGCGTGGTCGAGCTGCAGAAGGGGCTCCAGACGCTCGGCCTCTACAAGGGTGCGATCGATGGGGATTTCGGCGCCGGCACCGAGGTGGCCGTGCGGGCGCTGCAGAAGGCGCACCCGCATCTCGTGGTCGACGGCATCGCCGGGCCGGCCACGCGAGCGCAGCTCAAGCGCATGCTCGATGCCGCCACCAAGAGCGGGCTGGTCGGCGCCGGCGGCGCGGGCACCGGCGGCGGGACTGCGATCGCACCCGTGGACGGCCTGCCCACCGGCTGGATCGTCGGCGGCGTGGCGGCCGTCACCTTGCTCGTCCTCGCCTTCCTCGCCTGGCGCTACCGCGACGAGATCCGCACGTGGTGGACCGTTTTCAAGGAGAAGCTGTGATGGATTGGGCCTCTCTCGGGCGAAAGCTCATCGCGGCCGGCGCTCCGGCCATCGGTGGCGCGCTGCTGGGGCCGGCTGGTGCGGCGGCGGGCAAGATCCTTGCCGGCGTGCTCGGCGCGGAACCGACGCCGGATGCCGTCTCGCAGAAGGTGGACGCCACGCCGCCCTCCGAGATCCGAAAGGTGGACGAAACGGCCATCGCGCAATGGGATGCCGCGGCACGCATGGTCGAGGCTGAAGCCGCCGCCCAGGCGCAGACGGCTGTCGTGGCGGTGGAACAGGTCAACCAGACCATCCGCGAGACGGCGGCGGGTGATGGCCTGCTCGGCAAATGGAGGGGTGTCCATGCCTGGGAGCTGACGGCGGAATGCCCGCTGTGGTTCCTGCTGTTCGCCTACACCGTGGTGTTCGATCCGGTGGCCCTGAACGCGCTTGTCGCGGCGTCCGGTCTCGTCAGCATCTACATCGGCGCCCGGTTCGGCGTGATGGGCGTGCATGTCTGGCAGGGCTCTAACGAACGCCAGGCGGCCACGAAGATCCTGCCGCAGGCGGCGGCCGCCATCGGCAGCGTGGTGCGGCGCTGATGCCCCCGATGTTCCTGCGGTTCCGCAGCACCTTCATCGACCGCTTCGCCGAATGGGTGCTGGCCTGCATCCTGTTCTCGACCGGACTGATGCTGCTGCGGCCGGAGGAGACCTTCGCCGCGAGCCCGGTCTATGAGGGGCTCGCGCGCATCGCCACCGAGGAGCATTGGGGCCTGTTCTGCCTTGTCGGTGGTGCGATCCGGCTGGTGGCACTGACCATCAACGGCGCGTGGATGCCGACCTATCATTTCCGGTCGGTGGCGGCGTTCCTGTCGTGCTTCTTCTGGCTGCAATTCAGCCTCGGCCTGTTCGGCTCGGGCTCCACGGCCATCGGCGTCGCGGTCTATCCGTGGCTGCTGCTGGCCGACATCGTGTGCGTCTACAAGATCGGCCGGGACTTCCGGATGGCCAAGGCGGCGAAGGAATAGCGCTCGTGGAACAGCTTCCGCCCTGGGTGCAGGTGCTGCTGAGCATCGGCGCCTTTCTCGTAGCCGCATGGGCCTATCTGCGCGGAATGCTCAAGGCTGCTCCGCCGTCCAAGGACATTGTCGTGCCTTCGGTGACGATTGCCGATGCACATGCGATTCGCGAAATGGCTGCGCAATTGCGCTTGAACAGTGCCGTTCAGCAGCAGGATCTGGCCTTGCGACACGAGACATTGCACGAATTGCGGCGTCTCAACGGCCAGATCGAGGACATCAAGCACTATGTCGAGCGGATCGAGGCGAGAAAATAGCGCTGCTTCGGGTCGGCATCGTTCAAAAGAAGCCCGACACATTCCCGCCGCACCCCTTATTGATTCTCTAATGTCTTGATTTGGTCATGTCCGGCGTGCATTCTCGTGTATGTCGAAGGCGTTAGCCGCGATCAGGTCCTTTAATGATCGATCCGAAAGCGGCAGCGATTACGGCAAAAAGGGGTCCGGGGGGACCACCGAACAATCTGTGTGGCCCAGTTTTTCGAGGATGATTTCTCGAGAAAACGCCTTTTCGCGCCCTCTGCGAAAATCGCTTTCCGAGCACTGTTGCGCGAAAGGCACGGACATTGCGGCCGGGCTGAGTTAATTTCGGGGCATCAGTTGAGTTGAAAACGAGGGCATCCTGATGATCCGCAATATCCTTCTGGCCGGTGTGGCCACTTTCGCAATGGTTGGCGCTGCTGCTGCTGCCGACATGCCTGTGTACCCGGCCGAAGCTCCTGCGGTCGTTGACGTTCCTGTCGCTAACACCTGGGAAGGCCTGTACCTCGGCGTTCACGGTGGTTGGAACTGGGGCGAGAGCAACGCTTCTGGCGAAGGCGACATCGACTTCGGCGATCTCGAAGGCTTCGTGATCGGTGGCCAGGTTGGTTACAACTGGCAGGTCAACAACATCGTGTTCGGTCTTGAGTTCGACGGCTCGTACGTCGATAACGACGAAGATGGTGAAGTTGGCGAAGTGTTCTTCGGCGGCATCGAGCAGAACTACTTGGCTTCGGCCCGCGGCCGTCTCGGCTTCGGTTTCGACCGCTTCCTGGTGTACGGCACCGGTGGTGCGGCCTTCACCGGCCTGGACTTCTCCGGCGCGACCGGCATCGATAGCGATGACGCCAACTACTTCGGCTGGGTTGCCGGTGCGGGCGTCGAGTTCGCTCTGACGCAGAACATCACGCTCGGCGTCGAGTACCTGCACTACGACTTCGGTGATGAGTCCTTCGACGACGCCTTCGATGGCCTCGACATCGACCTCTCGAACGACGTCGTTCGTGGCCGCCTGAACGTCAAGTTCGACAGCCTCTTCGGCCGTTGATCTAAAGGTCCGCAAGGACTGACGGATTAAAAGACCCCGCTCCGGCCATGCCGGGGCGGGGTTTTTCGTGTTGGCTTCGCGAATAAAACAGGGATCAGCGAAGAGGCCACGCGAACAGGTGCAGCATTTCAAGGATCGTGCCGCCGACGAGCGCCGTGATCAGCAGAATGATTTCGAGATCTTCAGGCATGCCGCGGCCGGGGTTCGAATTTCGGGTCGGCTTGGTCATTGTCCATCCCGGGTCACAAGAATGAATTGGATGGTCGGACGCCGTGCGGAGAAGCGCAAGGCTTCATGGGTTTCGCGGTGAAGAACAGTTCCAGCATCAGCATCGTCCGAACGTTTCGCCGAAAACCCGGCGGGGTGGGTAGATGGCAAGAATTGCACCCGCCCAGCCGACATGCCATCTCATACACACGCGATGATCACTTGTGCGGCCGTGAGCAGTGACGGCCTGGAACGATTGATGTGGACACGATGACCGGCGATGCCAGCGATATGCGCTTCTGCGTCGCACCCATGATGGATTGGACGGATCGGCATTGCCGGGTTTTTCATCGGCGGCTCAGCCGGCGAGCCCGGCTCTACACCGAGATGGTGACCACGGGCGCGATCCTTCATGGCCCTCGCGAGCGTCTTCTTTCCTATGCGCCGGAGGAGCATCCGCTGGCGGTGCAGCTCGGCGGCTCGGATCCCGGCGATCTGGCCGCTGTCGCACGCATCTGTGAGGATTTCGGCTATCGCGAGATCAATCTGAATGTGGGCTGTCCGTCGGATCGCGTGCAGAACGGGCGTTTCGGCGCGTGCCTGATGCGGGAGCCGGCGCTCGTTGGCGAGTGCGTGGCCGCCATGAAGCAGGCGGTGCGCGTGCCGATCAGTGTGAAGTGCCGGATCGGCGTCGACGAACAGGACACTGAGCCTGCGCTGGATGATATGGCCGATGAGGTGAGGGCGGCAGGTGCGTCGGCGCTGATCGTCCACGCGCGCAAAGCCTGGCTGCAGGGCCTGTCGCCCAAGGAAAATCGGGACGTGCCTCCGCTCGATTACGGCCGCGTCTATCGGCTGAAACAGCGGCTCGGGGATTTTCCTGTCATTATCAATGGCGGGATCACGGATCTTGCGGAATGCACGGAGCATCTGCGCCATGTCGATGGCGTGATGCTGGGGCGCGCTGCCTATCATGACCCCGGCCTGCTGCACGCGGTGGATCCGATGCTGTTCCGTGAAGAGCCGGAATTTCCGACGATCCGCGCCGCGGTCGAGAGCCTGATCCCGTATATCGACGCACACATTGCGGCCGGGGGGCGATTGAGCGAGATCACCCGGCACATGCTCGGCCTGTTTCCGGGCCGGCGCGGGGCGCGCGCGTATCGCCGCCATCTAGCGATCAATGCCGTAAAGTCGGGCGCGATGGCCGGCGTCCTGCTGGATGCGCTCGCCTTGGTCGATGATACGTATTCCGCCTCGGCTGCCTGAGATGATTGCGGGAATCCCCATCGCCGATCTGGGCTGGATGGTCGGCGCGCTTCTCGTTGGCGGGCTGATTTCGGGCCTTCTGGCCGGCATGCTCGGTGTGGGCGGTGGCGCCGTCCTCGTGCCGGTGCTTTATCAGCTCTTCACCTTCATGGACGTGCCCGAAGCGGTGCGCATGCATCTGTGTGTCGGCACTTCGCTCGCGATCATCATACCCACGTCCATCCGCTCGCTTCTGTCCCATCACCGGCGAGGATCTGCCGATCTCAAGGCTCTGCGTATCTGGGCCCTGCCGGTGGCGTTCGGAACGATCGCGGGTGCGGTGATCGCCGCCTTCGTTTCGTCCGGCGTGCTGAAGCTGGCCTTTGCGATCTTCGGCGCCGTCATCGGTCTGCAAATGCTGATCCTGGGCACGCGCAGCCTTAAACTTCGCGATGATCTTCCCGGTGTGGCGGGCATGACTGTCTATGGATTCGGGATCGGGCTGTTCTCATCTCTGGTGGGAATCGGCGGCGGCTCGCTCGGCAACATAGTGTTTGCCGTGCATGGCCGGCCGATGCATCAGGCCGTGGGCACCGGGGCAGGGTTGGGACTTCTGATCTCGGTTCCCGGTGCGATCGGCTTCATGATTGCGGGTTGGCCCGAAATGGCACTGCTGCCGCCGTTTTCCGTGGGCTATGTCTCGGCAATCGGCGCGGCTCTTCTGGCACCCGTGGCGATGCTCAGCGCGCCGCTGGGCGCACGGATCGCCCACGGTATTTCCCCCCGTCAGCTCGAACTGGCTCTTGGATTGTTTCTTCTGGTCGTTGCCGGACGCTTCGTCCTCGACCTCTTCTAGGTGGAAGAGGTCAGCCCAGCCCGAGCGGCTCACGCCAGCGATAGAGCAAAGCGGCGACCAGGCCGATGCCGAGCCAGATGGCGGCGTGCCACAGCATGGTGCCACCCTTTCCCTGATAATTCCCCATCGCACGGCTGCCGATGAGCACGGCGAGACACGTCATCGCCACCAGGGAGGCGATCGTGCCTGCGGAATCATTTCCGATGAGATCGAAGGAATCGGCGGCGATCAGGCCGATGATCGTGGTGATGATGGCCGCGATGGCGACGAACATTAGGGTGTTTCGCACGTGTCTCCGCCCTGAGCTTGTCACGGCAAGATAGGAGACCCTTGCCGCGAAGTGAACCTTTCGGCTCAGCTTGCGCGGCGAAACCAGTCTTCCTGTTCGGACGGGATCGGGGGCAGGGCACTCACATCGCGCGAAGCCGGAAACGACACCGTGACCGTCGTTCCCACGCGCAGGCGGCTCTTGATGGAGAGCGTGCCGCCGTGGAGGTCCACAAGGCCCTGGACGATGGGCAGGCCGAGGCCCGCGCCCTGTTCGGCGGTCTTAATGGCGATGGCGCCCTGGCCGAACGCCGAAAGGACAAGCGGAATCTCGTGCTCCGGAATGCCCGGCCCGGTATCGCGCACCGAGATGAATTGGCCGCCGTCCGTATCGCTGCCCACCTCGATCGTGATCTCGCCGCCCTGCGGCGTGAACTTGATGGCGTTGGACAGCAGGTTGAGCGTGATCTGGCGGACGGCCCGCTCGTCAGCCCACAGCAAAGGCATGTCGGGCGCGAAGACGTCGGTGATCTTCAGGCCGCGGTTCTTCGCGCGAAGCTTTAACAGATGGTGGCAATCCTCGACGACGTATCCGAGATTGATCGCTTCTTCGTTCAGCTCGTAACGGCCGGCCTCGATGCGGGAGAGATCGAGCAATTCGTTGATGAGATTGAGCAGATGCTCGCCGCTGGAATGAATGTCGCCGGCATATTCCCGGTAAGTCGCGTTGACGTGGGGGCCGAAGACCTCGGCCTTGAGCACTTCCGAAAAGCCGAGGATGGCGTTCAGAGGCGTCCGCAATTCATGGCTCATGGCCGCCAGAAAGCATGATTTCGCGATGTTGGCGGTTTCGGCGCGGCGCCGCGCTTCGTCCGAATTGGCCTTGGCCTGTTCGAGCTCGCCGATCAGCGCATCCTTCTCGGCCTGGAATTGCAGGCTCATCAAGGACGCCCGGAACATGCGCTTGCCGAGGAAGATGAAGAAGATTTGGGCGAGCGGCGCGAGAACCGCGAGGCTGCGCAGCGACGGGTCCGGCATCAGAAGGAAGAAGATGGCGATGGCCGCGGTGATCGGCAGCGAGCCGGCATAAACCACAGTGCCGAGGCTGGCCGTCAGCATGGTGCGGGCCGAGACGCCGAGCAGCATGGAAAAGATGACGAAGATCGCCGCGCTTTCCGCCGGCACCAGGCTGAGCAGAGGCACGATGAGCGCAAATGCCGTCGCATGGGCGAATTCTGCCGCTGCGAAACGATTGCGCCAGGAGCGCAGCGGAAGCGTCTGGGATTTGCCGAACAGGAAGCGACGCACCTGCAGCAGAATCAGTGCGTGGCAGGAGAGAACGCCCAGCAGCCACACCACGACCGTGGCCGGAGGCAGCCAGAGAAGCAGCGCCAGGCCGAAAGCCGCTTCGATGATCGTGACGGCGATGGCCGCATTGTGCCTGTTTCGGGCGTAGACGCGCGTCAGCTCGATGTCGAAAGCGGGCCGGGTGCCGGTGTCGGACGTCAGGCGCTCGCGTGCCTCGCGAACCTTCTGATTGATGTGGCGGCGCTTCTCGCGCGCCTGCACGGCCTCGTCGCTCGACGTCTCCGCCAGCCGCCGTCGGATCTCGTTCATCGTCCATGCGGCATCGTCGCCGGCGAGCAGAGACCCGCCAACATTCAGCCCCGACGTTCGCTTCAGTGTGTTCGACATTGGTGCCATGTTGATCAAATGGCATTAGACCGGGGAAACCTTAAAGCGCGGCTCATCAATATGGTTGACCGCGTCTTTATGCTTTCGCTTGTGTTTGATTCGACTTTGCCTCTGACGCGATTGCGACGGGTGGGGGAGTCGTCGAAGGAATTTCCGCAAACCGCGCAGGGCGCACGGAGATGGCTCGTTAAACGGACATTCGAGGGCTCTTTCGATGGAGTTGGGGATGCCACGTCTGATGAAGCGATTTCTTGCTGCGACGGCGATTGCCGGGGCTCTCGCCCTTCCGGCCCTGATGGGCGCCCTGTCGGGGCCTGTCGCAGCGCAGCAGGATGGTGCGAAGCCGGGAGCCGACGTGCTCGACCGGTTGGTCGATCTGCTCGATACCGACAAGAACGGAACGATCGACCGCGCGGAGATCGAGGCGGCCCGCAATGGTGGCCAGCCCGTGGACAACCAAGCGCACGGCTGGTTCGGACGCCTGGACAGCGATCGCAACGGATCGGTTTCGAAAGAGGAATTTCTCGCCGGTCCCGAGAAGCGGTTTGCCCGTCTCGACAAGAATGGCGATGGCACCATCGACCGGGAGGAGCAGGAGGCCGCCCGCGAGGCACGACGGGATTGGCAGGGTGAACGTGGAGAGCGCCCGCGTCACCATTTCGCCCGTCACGAGCGCTTCCGACATCCGGATGGCAAGCGGGCCGAGCGCCTGTTCGAGCGCTTCGACGCCAATGGAGACGGCACGATCACGCGTGAGGAAGTTGAGGCAGCGCATGGATCATGGCACGACCGGAATGGTAAGGACCGTGATCGATTCTGACCCCTTCGTGCGAGCAAGATGCGTGACCCGTCAGCCAGCGATGAGGAGCTTATCGCTGCGGCCGGCGCCGGCGACGCGGCCGCGTTCGCCGTGCTCACCCGCCGCCATGCGCCGCGCATCAATGTTCTCGCGTCCCGCTTTCTGGGATCGGCAAACGATGCCGAGGATGTCGTCCAGGAGGCTTTCTGGCGAGCGTGGAAGGCCATGCCGGACTGGCGGTTCGGCGAGGCTCAGTTTTCGACGTGGCTCCACCGGGTCGCAGTCAATCTGTGCATCGACCGGCAGCGGCGTGCGCGGCTGCGCCGCTTCCTGCCGTTTGCCGATGCGTTCGATCCTCCTGCCGACGATGCAGGACCTGACCGGCGCGTGGCGGCCAGTGCGGAATTGGAGGCCGTCATGAGTGACGTGCGGAATTTGCCCGACCGCCAGCGTGCGGCCCTGCTTTTATCAATCGACGGCGAGCGCTCCAACGCGGAAATCGGGCAGGTGCTCTCCGTGAGCGAGAAGGCCGTGGAATCTCTTCTGGTGCGCGCCCGCAGGACCTTGCGCGTGCGGCTGATGGAACGGGAGGGGCTGTGATGATGATGAAACTGTCGCAGTTCGAAGATGCGCTCGACCGATACGGCGCCGATATGAAGAATTGGCCTGCCGATATGCAGCTCGAGGGGCGGCAGCTCCTGTTCCGCGACCCGCGCGCCGTTCGGTCTCTGGAGGCGTCCTTGCGGGTGCAGGGCCTGCTGAGCGGGGCGATGGCGGCAGAACCGCTGGCCGCGCCGCAGATCGGCCGGCTGACGCAAGCCCTGGAGCGGAGACGCGCGCGATCTGGCGGAGCCTTGATGGCATTCGGCGGCAGCCGCGGCCTGATCGCCGCGTTGAGCCTTGCGGTGCTGATCTTCGGCTTCGGCGGCTGGACCGGCACGGTCATGGCCGGGCCGGGCGATCGGATGGAGCTTGCCGCGCTCGACATGGAAGCCGCGGGCCTGGTGGTCGATCCATGATGACGCCGCGCCGTGTCTTGCTGGCCCTTTGCGCGGTCTCGCTGCTGGCGAACGTGTTCATGGTCGGCTTTTTCCTGGTGCCCAAATTGCTGGGGCCGGAGGACCGCGTCGCTCGTCTCGGCGCCATTGCCGCGATCGGCCGAGCGCCCAAGCCTATGATGGACCTGATCGAAACAAAGCTTCACGACGACCGGGACGAAATCCGCGCGGCGTTTCGTGAGGTGTGGGGCGCCCGGCGCGACGTGCGTTCCGCCATGCGGGCCGAACCTTTCGATGCTGGCGGACTGGACGCGGCCTTCGCGCAATTGCGGACGAAATCCATTCTTCTTCAGGAAGAGGTCCACCAGGCCGTGGCCCGTGCGGTTGCGGAAGCTCCGGTGGAATTGCGGAGCGAGATCGGCAGCCGATGGGATCGCCCGGAAAAGAAAGGCGATCCCGAAAAACCCGACCGGCCCGATTAGAACACATCCATCCGCCGATTGACCCCCGCCGCTTCGGCCTTATGTTGGCGCCCGAAGACGAGAGGGTGAAATGGCGGTTTCGAGGGATGACGTTCTGCGTGCGCTGAAAGCCGTGCCCGCACCGGACGGCCGAGGCACGTTGGCCGATTCGCCCGATCTGTCCGATATCGCCATCAAGGATGGCCGCGTTTCCTTTGCGATTGCCACCACGCCGCAGCGCGCGGCTTCGCTGGAGACCTTGCGAAGCGCCGCCGAAGCCGCAGTAAAAACCGTGCCCGGTGTTGCGGAAGCAATGGTCGTGCTGACCGCCGAGCGCGCGCAGGGCAGCGCGCCCGCACGCACTTCGGGCGGGCCCGGTGGCCGCCCCCAGCCTGCACAGACCGCGGGCTCCGAGCTTGACGTTCGTCACATCATCGCCGTTGCCTCCGGAAAGGGCGGCGTCGGCAAATCCACCACTGCGGCCAATCTGGCCCTTTCGCTGGCACGCAAGGGCCTGCGCGTAGGCCTGCTCGATGCCGACGTCTACGGCCCCTCGATGCCGCTGCTGTTCGGCATCAACTGGAAGCCCGCCTCGCAGGGCAAGACCATCGAGCCCATCGAATCGAACGGGTTGAAGCTGATGTCGATCGGCTTCCTGATCGATCAGGACACCGCCATGGTGTGGCGCGGGCCCATGGTGATGAGCGCCATTACCCAGATGCTGCGCGACGTGAACTGGGGCACGCTCGATGTGCTGGTGGTGGACATGCCGCCGGGCACGGGCGATGCGCAGCTGACCATGGCCCAGCAGACGCGGCTTGCCGGCGCGGTCATCGTTTCCACGCCGCAGGATATGGCCTTGGCCGATGCGCGGCGGGGCGTGGCCATGTTCCGAAAGGTCGATGTGCCGATCCTCGGCGTCATCGAGAACATGAGCTATTTCTGCTGCCCCAATTGCGGCCATCGCACCGATCTCTTCGGCCATGGCGGTGCGGAAACGGAAGCCGATCGCCTGGGCGTGCGGTTCCTGGGCGCCGTGCCGCTTCATGCGCGCATTCGCGAATTGTCGGACGCGGGCACTCCCGTCGTTGCTGCTGAGCCGGCAGGCGAGCATGCCGCGATCTATGCCGGCATCGCCGACAAAGTGTGGGACCGCCTTCAGACCGGAACGGGCGCGCGGGCCGCGCCGCGGATCGTGGTGGACTGAGGCCGGCTGGAATTCGCCGATACGCTGACGAGGAGAAGCGACGATGAGTGTCACCACCGATCCCGGCGTGAGCCTGCCTCTCGGTTCGTTTCCCCTTCCCGGAGCGGTCGACCTCGGCCGCACGGCTCTGTTTCTCGACGTGGACGGCACTCTGCTTGACATCGCTCCCAGCCCGGAAGCGGTCATGATCGGGGTGGGGCTGCCCGAATTGCTGGACCGGCTCGGGGAAGCCTGCGGCGGCGCGCTGGCTCTCGTGACGGGCCGGGAGATCGCTGTGATCGACCGCTTCTTCACGCCGTTCACTTATGCGGTGGCGGGCATTCATGGCGCCGAGATGCGGCTTCCCGATGGTTCCCGCCGCGATCTCCCCGCGCATCCGGAGATGGAGCGGATCGTCTCGGAGCTTGGAGCCTTCGTCGACGAATGGGAGGGGCTTCTCCTGGAGCAGAAGGGACGCGCGGTTGCGGTGCATTATCGCGCGCGCCCCGAAATGGGCGCCGAGGTTGCGGACGTGGTGACACGGGTGGTCGGCTCCACGGGCGAGGGTCTCGAAATCCAGCCCGGCAAGATGGTGGTCGAAGTGCGCCCGAGCCGCGCCGACAAGGGCCGCGCCATCGAGATATTCATGGAGGATTCGCCGTTCGCTGGACGATCGCCGCTGTTCATCGGCGATGACTGGACCGATGAATCGGCTTTTCGTGCGGTTAATGCCTTGAACGGGCGGTCGATTCGTGTGGGACAGGACGAGCGCCCCACCGAAGCGAAGGAGCGTTTGTCGAGTCCCACATCCGTCCGCGAATGGTTGGCGAGACTGGCCGAACCAGCGTTAAAGGACTAAATTGAAAACAAGGCAGCGCCGTCCGTTCTGGGCCTGCGCGCCGCGAAAGGGCCTGTTTCTTGGCACGTCTGGTTGTTGTCTCCAATCGCGTTCCCGTCCCCTCGGCAAAAGGCGGAACGGCCGCTGCGGGAGGCCTTGCCGTTGCGCTGGAAGCAGCGCTCAAGAGCCGCGGTGGCTTGTGGTTCGGCTGGTCCGGAAAGACGAGCGGCGACCGCGAGATCGAATGGCTGGAGATTCGCGACCACGGCAACGTCACCTACGCCGTGGCCGATCTGAACCGGCGCGACGTCGATGAATATTACACGGGCTTTGCCAATCGCGCGCTGTGGCCTCTGTGCCATTACCGGCTCGATCTGACGGACTTCTCGCGCAAGGACATGGCGGGCTATTTCCGTGTGAACCGCTCGTTCGCCCGGTTGCTCGCCCCTTTGATCCGTCCGGACGATCTCATCTGGGTGCACGATTATCATCTGATCCCGATGGCGGCGGAACTGCGCCATATGGGCGTGAAAAACCGCATCGGATTCTTCCATCACATTCCATGGCCGTCGGTGGACGTGCTCTCCACTCTGCCGGTGCATGACACGATCATGCGCGGGCTCGCGGCCTACGATCTCGTCGGCTTCCAGACCGATTATGACGTGGAGAACTTCGCCGCCTGCATGCTGCGCGAGGGCTTCGGCAAATCGCTCGGCAATGGCTGGTTCGAAAGCTACGGGCACCGCTTCCAGGTGGGCGATTTCCCTATCGGGATCGACACCGAAACCTTCGTGACCATGGCGCAGGAGGGCATGAAGAACTCCATCGTCAAACGCACCTGCGACAGCCTGCACAATTGCGACATGGTTATCGGCGTCGACCGGCTGGATTATTCCAAGGGCATCGGCCAGCGCATCGAGGCGTTCTCGCGTTTCTGCGAAATGAGCCCCAGCGCGAAGGGGCAGGTGACGTTCCTGCAGGTAACCCCGAAATCGCGTTCTGAGGTGCCGGAATACGCCACCATGCAGCGCGAGATCGCGGAGCTGACCGGGCGGGTGAATGGCGCACTGGGCGAGGTCGACTGGACGCCGATCCGTTATGTGAACAAGACGCTGAGCCGTGCGGCGCTGGCCGGGCTTTACCGGATCGCGAAAGCCGGACTCGTGACGCCGCTGCGCGATGGCATGAACCTCGTAGCCAAGGAATATGTGGCGGCGCAGGATCCGAACGATCCCGGCGTTCTGGTTTTGTCGCGCTTCGCCGGGGCCGCTCGCGAAATGGACGGGGCGCTGATCGTGAATCCCTACGACGTGGAAGCCACGGCGAACGCCATCGGCCGCGCCATTTCCATGCCGGTGGAAGCGCGGCGCGAGCGCTTCAACTCCATGATGCCGAAGCTGCGCGAGAACGATGTTGCCGCGTGGTGCCGGGACTTCCTCGACGTGCTGAGCGCGGCTGAAGCGGCACCCGAAGCCGGCTTGCGCGCGCTGAGCTGACGGACGGATGACGATGGAAGAGGCGCAGCCCTGGCCGGTCGAAATCCGGCTCATCGACGACCAGCGCGCCTTGCGCGTGACCTACGACGACGGGCGCGAGGACGTCGTCGAAGCGGAATATCTGCGTGTCGAAAGCCCCAGCGCGGAAGTTCAGGGTCATTCTCCGGACCAGAAGGTGGTCGTCGCGGGCAAGAAGGACGTCACCATCAGCCGGATTGAGCCCATCGGCTCCTATGCCGTGCGGCTGGGCTTCAGCGATGGCCATTCGACCGGCATTTACACCTGGTCGTATCTGCGCGGTCTGGTGGATCGGCGGGACCAGATCTGGACTGGCTATCTGAACGCGTTGGCCGAGAAGGGCCTGACCCGCTGAGTCTCGGTTTCGGTCTCTCCAAAAGAAAAGGGGCCGGCGCGTCCGCCAGCCCCTTCGCCGATCCCCAGCCCCCGCTGGATCAGCGCAACACAACCACCTTGGCGCCGACCTTTACGCGCTCGTAAAGATCCATGACGTCTTCATTGGTCATGCGGAAACAGCCGGAGGATACCGCCTGGCCGATGGTCTGCGGCTCGTTCGAGCCATGGATACGGTAGATGGTCGAGCCCAGATACATGGCGCGCGCACCCAGCGGATTATTGACACCGCCAGGCATGAAACGGGGCAGATCCGGCCGGCGCTTCAGCATGGCCGCCGGGGGACGCCAATCCGGCCATTCACGCTTCATGGTCACGGAATGGACGCCGTGCCACTGAAAACCGTCCTTGCCGACGCCGATGCCGTATTTCAGCGCCGTTCCATCGGCCTGCACCAGATAAAGGCGCCGCTCGGTGGTGTTGACGATAACCGTGCCCGATTTGTGCCCGGCGGGCGCGGGAACGACCTCGCGCGCGATGGGCGAAGCGGCCATCCGGTATTTGGCGACGATACGCTGTCCGGTATTGGGATCCACCATCGCCGCGGCGCGTGCCGGCAGAGCAAGGGAAACAGCCATGCCGGCGATCGCGGCGAGAGCAAGAAGGTCACCAGAACGCATTGAGGGCGCATCCAGATTAGGTGTCGAGACACCGTAAAAACACCTGATCCGCTTAGCGCGTGGATTGGGCCCGGTTCAACCTTCCCGTCAGCAAAATGCAACGTTCATGCAACAGCGCGGCATTTCTGCCACATTTGCTTCGTTCGCCGACGATGGAAGGTGAGGATGGTGGGCACGGTTGGGATTGAACCAACGACCCCACCCGTGTGAAGGGTGTGCTCTCCCGCTGAGCTACGCGCCCATCCTGAGGCGATTTGGTATGAGGCGCGGGCCCGGCTGTCAAGCCGAGATCCGCCGGTTAGCGAGCCAACAGCATTCAAGAGGGATTGCGCACGCTGATCCATTTCCGCAAGGCGTCCGGAACGTCTCGGAAGTGCGACAGAACCAGGTCGGCGCCCAATTCGGCGGCGGGAATCTCCGTATAACCCCAATCCATGAGAATGCAGGAAACGCCGCTGTTGCGCGCGGCGTCGAGATCGGTGACCGAATCGCCGATCATTGCCGCCGAGCGGGGATCGCCGCCGGCCTTTTCGATCGTTCCCAGAAGATGCACGGGGTCGGGTTTGCGCGCCGTGAACGTGTCGGCCCCGCATACGGCCTGGAACCGGCCGCGAAGGCCAAGCGCATCGAGCAGGAGAAACGACAGCCGCTCGGGCTTGTTGGTGCAGACCGCCAGGCGATATCCCTCGGCCGCCAACGAATCGAGGACCGCTTCGACCTCCGGATAAACCGTGGATTCGTCGGCGATATGCACCTCGTAATGGGCGAGAAACGTGGCCGCCAGTTCGTTGAAGCGGGCTTCGGAGACGGTGCATCCGCGCAGGGCGAGCCCACGCGTGAGCATGACTCGAACACCACCGCCGACCAGGCTGCGCAATTCGGCGGTGGTGATGGGTTCGAGGTCCTCGAGCGCCAGCGCCACGTTGAGCCCGCCCACGAGATCGGGCGCGCTGTCCACCAGGGTTCCGTCGAGATCGAAAACGGCGGTTGGCTGGCGCATGATCGCCTCATGTGGTTTTTGGGAGATTGGGACGGCTGGTTCCTGCCGCTAATATCATCGCTTCCCCTTCGTGACGAGACGATCACCCATGTTCATCGATACCTTCCGTGCGGCGGTCCGGACCTTCTGCGTGGCCGCGACGGCGCTCGCAATCGTGCCGAGTCTCGCCCAGGCCCAGGAATATCGTTTCAAGCCGCCGGCGCAGACGGACTTGAACCGTCTCTACAAGGTCAACCGGCTGACGGGCGAAATGGGCGCCTGCCAATATGCGCTCAGCGAGGGCTCGGTCGGCGTTACGCTGTGCTATTCCGCGGGCGAAGGGGGTGGGCCGCAGCCAATCCCCGGAGATTACGATCTCCTGCCGTCGAACCACGCAGGCGAGGGCGGTATCTTTCGTGTGAACACGCGCACCGGCGATATCAGCGTGTGCTATGTGCTGGCGGAGCGGGTGGTTTGTACGCCTCAGGCCCGCTGACCTTGGCGAAAGGACTTCGGCGCTGCTAAACCCACGCTGGAAGCTGGCCCGCTGCACAGGCAGGGAATGATGACTGATTCGAAACGCGCGGCGGCTGCGGCAGCTCTCGAACTCGTGAAGCCGGGCATGAGGCTCGGTCTCGGCACGGGTTCGACGGCTGCGCATTTTGTCGATCTGCTGGGCGCGCGCGTGAAGGCTGGGCTTTCCATCGTCGGCATACCGACGTCGGAAGCGACCCGCCGTCAGGCCGAGGACCTGGGCATTCCGCTGACCGATCTGGACACGACGCCCGAGCTTGACCTGACCGTGGATGGTGCCGATGAGCTTGATCCGCAGCTCGTCCTGATCAAGGGCGGCGGCGCGGCGCTTCTGCGCGAGAAAATCGTCGCCAATGCCAGCGCGCGTATGGTGGTGATTGCGGACGCCTCCAAGAAGGTCGACGTGCTGGGCGCGTTTCCTCTGCCCATCGAGGTGGTGCGGTTCGGCGTGGAAGCCACGCGCCTCGCGATCGATGTGGCCATCGGCGATGCCGGCTGCCGCGGCGAACTGGTGCTCCGCCGTGCTGACGGAGGTCATCCTTTGGTCACGGATGAAGGTCACTTCATCATCGATGCCCGCCTCGGCCGGATCACCGACGCCGAAGTGCTGGCCAGTAATTTGAATTCTGTTCCCGGGATTGTGGAGCACGGATTGTTCGTCCGGCTCGCAAGCGAAGCGTTTGTCGCCGGACCGAACGGCGTCGAGCACATCGTGCGTCCCGCCCACTGACGTCCTGGAGGTCTTTGATGCTGTTTCCGAACATCCGCCAAACCGGCTGGGCGCTGGTTCTTGCCGGCAGCCTTGCCATGCCGGCTTACGCGCAGACGCAGGCGCCCGCGCAGCCATCGCCGGAACATCTGGCGCTTGCGCGCGCCGTGCTTGATTTCACGGGTGCCGGGTCGTCGTTCGACAGCATCGTGCCGCGCCTGCTGCAGGACGCGCGCAACGTGATCTTGCGCACGCGTCCGATGCTGCAGCCGGACCTCGATCCGATCATCACCAGCCTCACGACCAAGCTGTCGAGCCGGGACGACGAATTGCTGAACGAGATCGCAAAGGTCTACGCGACGAAGTTCACCGAGAACGAACTGAAGGACATCGCCAAGTTCTACCAGTCGCCGGTCGGCCAGAAGATGACCGGTGCGCTGCCGGAAATCCTGCGCGAAAGCTTCGGCTTTGCCCAGGAATGGTCGCAGCGCGTGAGCGTCGAGGTGATGAACGAGATCCGGGCTGAGATGTCGAAAAAGGGCCACGATATGTGAGCAGCCGAACACCGGCTGGCGACATAAAAGGCGCGCTCCCGGCGCGCCTTTTTCTTTTGGAGGTTACGCCTCCGGATCTTCCAGTCCCGCCGCTTTCGATCTCCGCCATTCCCGGAATTTCAAGATAAGCGGCGCCGCGAAGACGATGACGCAGACCACATAAATGCCGACGGCGAGGCCCGAGTCCACGAGGGCTGATGGGTCGCCCTGGCTGATCGACAAGGCGCGCCGCAATTGCTGCTCCGCCAGCGGTCCGAGGATCAGGCCGATGATGACGGGTGCGATCGGATAATCGAAATGCCGCATCAGGAAGCCGAGCAGGCCGAGACCGAGCAGCATGGAAAGCTCGAACTGGGACGGGTTTGCGCCAAGGGTGCCGAGCGTCGCGAAGACCAGAATGCCGCCATAGAGCCAGGGCCGTGGCACCGCCAGCAGGCGCACCCAGAGGCCGACCAGCGGCAGATTCAGCACCAGCAGCATGGCGTTGGCGATGAACAGGCTGGCGACGAGACCCCAGACCAGATCCGCGTTCGTCGTGAACAGGAGCGGGCCGGGATTGATGCCGTATTGCTGGAAGCCGGCCAGCATCATCGCCGCGGTTGCGGAGGTGGGCAGGCCAAGCGTCAGCAGCGGCACCAGCGTGCCCGCCGCCGAGGCGTTGTTGGCCGCTTCCGGCCCGGCCACGCCCTCGATCGCGCCTTTGCCGAATTCGTCCTTGTGCTTGGAAAGCTGCCGCTCCAGCGAATAGGACAGGAAGGTGGGAATTTCCGCGCCGCCTGCCGGAAGGGCGCCGATGGGGAAACCGAGGAACGTGCCCCGCAGCCAAGGCTTCCAGGACCGTGCCCAATCCAGTTTAGTCATCCAGAGCGAGCCGCGCACCGGTTCGATCGTCTCATGCGCTCGCGATCCCTGCGCCGCGATGTAGAATGTCTCGCCCAGAGCGAACATGGCGACCGCGGCCGTGGTGACTTCGACGCCGTCGAGCAGATCCGGCACGTTGAAGGCGAGGCGTGATTGGCCGGTTTGGAGATCGATGCCGATCAGGCCGAGGCTTAGGCCGATGAAGAGGCTGGTCAGGCCGCGCAAGGCTGACGATCCGAAGGCCGACGAGACGGTGGTGAAAGCCAGCACCATCAGCGCGAAATATTCCGCCGGGCCGAACGACAGCGCAATATCGACAACGACCGGCGCCAGAAAGGCCAGTGCGATGGTCGCGATGAGGCCCGCGACGAAAGAACCGATCGCGGCCGTGGCCAGCGCCGGCCCGCCGCGCCCGGCTCGCGCCATGCGGTTGCCCTCCAGCGCGGTGATCATCGAGGCGCTCTCGCCCGGCGTGTTGAGCAGGATCGATGAGGTCGAACCGCCATACATGCCGCCGTAATAGATGCCGGCGAACATGATGAGCGAGCCCGCCGGATCGAGCTTGAAGGTAACGGGCAGCAGCAGGGCCACCGTGAGCGCCGGGCCGATGCCCGGCAGCACGCCCACCGCCGTGCCCAGCGTCACGCCGATGAAGGCATAAAGCAGGTTCATCGGCTGGATGGCGACGGCGGCGCCCTGAAGAAGCGGTTCGAGGCTTTCCATGGGTCAGACCAGCCGTTCGAGCGGTCCCTGCGGGAGGCTGAGCTGCAGCCCCAGGGAGAAGATGAGGTAGAGCAGGAAAGCGAAGGCGATGCCCGCGGGGATGGTGATCCAGAGCGGCTTGCCGCCGAAGCCGCGCGCCGCGAGGGCAAACAGCAGGCCGGTGGAAATCGAAAAGCCGGCATAGCCGATCAGCGCGATCTGCAGCACGAGCCCCGCGATGATCCAGGAAAGCGGCCCGAATTCCAGTGGTTCGCGGGCAGGAAAATCCGTGCGGAAAGCCGAGATCGCTGTGCCGATTGCGCAGAGCGCCAGCATGGCGGCAATGGCGTAGGGAAAGGCCGCCGCGCCGACACGCGAATAGCTGGCGACTGCGGTGCTGAGATGAGCGGCGTCCCACGCGACGACGCCCGCGACGCCGGCAAGCGCCGCGGCAATGACGAGCACCGCCCAATCGGGGCGGTGCGGGGTGGCAGGGTTCGGCGCGTCGCTCACTTTGCGAGTCCGATGTCCTTGAGGACAGTGTGAGTCTGCTCGATTTCGTCTTCTAGGTAGTCGGCAAAGGCGTCGCCGGCGAGAAACGTGTTTTCCCAGCCCTTCGTCTTCAGGGTATCGGCCCACGTCTTTGAGCCATTGAGCTTTTCAAACGCGGCGACGATCGCAACTTTGTCCTCGTCCCTGAGACCCGGAGCGGCCCATACGGCACGCCAATTCTGGACCTCAACATCCACGCCGGATTCCTTGAGCGTAGGAGCATCGACATTCGGCAGACGTTGGGCTGACGAAACAGCCAGAACGCGCAGCTTGCCCGCCTTGATCTGGCCTTCGAACTCGCCGTATCCGGAGATGCCTGCCGTGACCTTGCCGCCGACAATGGCGGCCAGCGCCTCGCCACCCCCGGAGAATGGGATGTAATTGATTTTCGTCGGTGGAACATCGACTGCCTTGGCGATGAGCCCCACGGTGATGTGGTCGGTACCGCCAGCCGATCCACCTCCCCAACTGACCGACCCCGGATCGGCCTTCAGCTTGGCCACCAGATCGGCCATGGCCTTGAGTTCGGAATTGGTGGGAACGACGATCGTTTCGTACTCGCCGGTGATACGGGCGATGGGAGTTACCTGATTGAGCTTCACAGGAGCGTTATTGGTGATGACCGCTCCAACCATCACATAGCCGCCCACGATGAGGGCGTGGGGGTTGCCCTTCGACTGCGTGGCGAACTGCGCGAGCCCGATAGTGCCGCCGGCGCCAGGTACATTGATTACCTGCACATTCTTCCCGATGCCCTCGGCCTGCATGGCCGCCTGGATGGAGCGGGCGGTCTGATCCCAGCCGCCGCCCGGCGCTGCCGGCGCAATGATGCGGAAGTCCTGTGCCATCACCGGCCCGGCGGTCAAGGCGATGGCGAGGCCGAGCCCGGCGAAAACGGATGTAAAGGGGCGCATGTCTTTCTCTCCCTGGGAAGCCCATGCGACGAGCGTACACCTTCTGCATTTGCATGCCAGCCTCGCGATAAACGCATGGGCCGGCGAAATGGAAGCTTGACGCATGTCGGGTGAACGGCGACGTACGCGGTGAGGGGAGACGTCATGTCCGAGAGTGAAGTCGATCTGTTCGTCGTCGGAGCCGGGTCCGGAGGCGTCCGGGCCGCGCGCATTGCGGCAGGGTATGGCGCGAAAGTGGCCGTTGCCGAGGAATACCGCATCGGCGGCACGTGTGTGATCCGGGGCTGCGTTCCCAAGAAGCTGATGGTGCTTGCAAGCCGTTTCGCCGATGCCTTCGACGACGCAGCCGGTTTCGGGTGGACGCTGCCCAAGGCGCCGGAATTCTCGTGGCCTGCTCTGCGCGAGGCGAAGGACCGCGAAATCGCCCGTCTTTCGGAGATCTACGAGAACAATCTGGCGCGCTCCAATGTCGAGATCCATCGCAGCCGCGCGGTGCTGGACGACGCGCACAATGTGCGCCTCACCGCCGACGGCCGCGTGATACGTGCGAAGAACATTCTCATCGCGACCGGCGGCCATCCCACGGCGCCGCGCATACCCGGCGCGGACTTGGCTCTGTCGTCCGATGCGGTGTTCGACCTGAAGGAATTGCCGCGGCGGATGCTTATCGTCGGCGGCGGCTACATCGCGCTCGAATTCGCCTGCATGTTCCAGCGCCTCGGCGTGCACGTGACCTTGCTGCATCGCGGCGAGAAAGTGCTGCGGGGCTTTGACGAGGATATCCGCGACGAGATCATGCTCAGCATGGCTGCGGAAGGCGTCACGCTGAAGATGAACGACACCGTGGCCTCCGTCGCAGAGGAAGGAGACGGGCGTCGCGTCACATATGTGAGCGGGGACGATGATGTGTTCGACATCGTTTTCTTCGCAACCGGACGGACGCCGAACACTTCCGAACTTGGTCTGGAAAAGGCCGGCGTTAAGCTGCGCCCGGACGGCGCGATCGAGGTGGACGACGCCTCACGCACCAGCGTGCCGCACATTTTTGCCGTGGGCGACGTGACCAATCGCATCAATCTGACGCCGGTGGCGATTCGAGAGGGACACGCGCTGGCCGACACGCTGTTCGGCGGGCAGGAGCGGGTGCTCGATCATTCGCTCGTCGCCACGGCCGTGTTCTCCACCCCGGAGATCGCGGCGGTCGGCATCAACGAGCAGGAAGCGCGCGAGCGCATGCTGCCGTTCGACATCTACACCGCGAAGTTCCGCAGCCTGAAGCATGTGCTGACGCGCCGGCAGGAACGGACGTTCATGAAGCTCGTGGTCGATGCCACGACCGACAAGGTGCTCGGCGTGCACGTGATGGGCGAGGATGCGGGCGAGATCATCCAATTGGCGGCCGTCGCGCTGGGCATGGGAGCAACGAAGGCCGATTTCGACCGCACCGTGGCCGTGCATCCCACCGCCGCCGAGGAATTGGTGACGCTGCGCGAAAAGGTCCACGTGCCCAATCCGGGCGGAGCCTGACGCGGAAGATCGACTATGCTCGGGGGCATTCTTGCGGGGTTGACCACGGGCGCGCTGTGGGGGTTGAACTTCATCGCGCCGCTCGCGGTCGCACCCTATTCGGGCGTCGACCTTGCGATCGCGCGCTACGTCATCTTCGCTCTGACGTCGATCGTCGTGCTGATCGCCATCCCGGCTGCCCGGGCGGCAAAACTCGCGGCTGCCGACGTGCTGCTGGGCATCGGCATTGGCCTCGTTGGCTATGGCGCTTTCTATTCCTTTCTTGTCGTTGCCATCGGCTATGCGGGGCCGCAGATTGCGGCGCTCGTCATCGGTCTCTTGCCCGTTCTTCTGGCGATCATCGGTAATTTCGATGGCGGCCGTCTGCCCTGGCGTGCGCTGGCAGCTCCGCTGATCCTGATCCTCGCGGGCCTGCTGCTGGTGCATGGTTCGGCGTTGCTGCATGCCGAGACCGGGGTGGAGCAGGGGCGGATCGCGGCGGGCATTCTGGCCGCGCTCGGTGCGGTGGCAAGCTGGGTCTGCTTTTCGGTGTTCAACGCTCGTGCCCTGGCGCGTGTGCCGCAGATGAACTCGCTGACCTGGACAAGCCTGCACGGCATCGGTGCGGGCGTTGGCATCCTTGTTTTCGGTGCGCTTGCATTGCCGTTCGGCGTGGTTGGAATGCGCGAGATCGGTTTCGATTGGCCTGAGGCGAGCCCGCTTCTGATGTGGGCGATCCTGACAGGTCTGTTCGGCTCGTGGGGTGCTTCCTATTTGTGGGTGATTGCAACGAAGCGTCTGCCCCTGGTCATCTCGGGTCAATTGTTCGTGGCGGAGCCAGCCTTCGGTTTCATCTATGGCTTCATGTGGGAACAGCGTTGGCCGAGCCCGGTTGAGTCGTTCGGTGGAATGTGCGTGTTCGGCGGCGTCATGCTCGGCCTCGCGGCGTTCGGCCGTCATCGTCGCACGAGGACCGGATCACTGCTCGCGGGGCATTAGCCGGCGGCACGCTTTGCTTGCAGAGATGAGGGGTCTATAAGGCCCGTTTTCCGGGCGCAGGGTCCGAGGAGATTTGGAGTTCAGGTCATGGTGGAGCGGTGGGAACCCGATAGCTGGAGGTCGAAGCCGATCGTCCAGGTTCCGGCCTATCCCGACGAGGCTGCGCTGGCGGCCGTCGAGACGCAGCTCGCCACCTTTCCTCCGCTCGTCTTTGCCGGTGAAGCCCGCAAGCTGACACGCACGCTTGCCAAGGTGTCGACGGGAGAGGCCTTCCTGCTTCAGGGTGGCGATTGCGCCGAGAGCTTCGTCGAGCACCGCGCCGATAACATTCGCGACTTCTTCCGCGTCTTTCTGCAGATGGCCGTGGTGCTGACGTTCGCTGCCTCTTCGCCGGTGGTGAAGGTCGGGCGCGTGGCCGGCCAGTTCGCCAAGCCCCGCTCGTCCGACAATGAGACCAAGGGCGATGTGACGCTGCCGAGCTATCGCGGTGACATCATCAACGACATCGACTTCACGCCAGAAGCGCGTATTCCCGATCCGCACCGGCTGCTGCGCGCCTATCGCCAGTCGGCGGCCACGCTGAACCTGATCCGGGCCTTTGCGACGGGCGGCTATGCCAACCTCGACCAGGCCCATCAATGGATGCTGGGCTTCGTGAAGGAGAGCCCGCAATCGAGCCGATATCGCGAGATTGCGGACCGCATCACCGAGACGCTCGATTTCATGCGTGCCTGCGGCATCGATCCGGAAGCGCATCCTGAGCTGCGGACGACCGATTTCTACACCAGCCACGAGGCGCTGCTGCTCGGTTTCGAGCAGGCGCTGACGCGTGTGGATTCCACCTCGGGCGATTGGTACGCGACCTCGGGCCATATGCTGTGGATCGGCGACCGCACCCGCCAGAAGGACCACGCCCATATCGAGTTCTGCCGGGGCGTGAAGAACCCGATCGGTCTGAAATGCGGCCCGTCGCTCAAGCCGGACGATCTGCTGGAACTGATCGACACGTTGAACCCGGACAACGAGGCGGGCCGATTGACTCTGATCTGCCGCTTCGGCCATGAAAAGGTGTTCGAGCATCTGCCGGCGTTGGTACGCGCGGTGAAGCGTGAGGGCCGCAGCGTGGTGTGGTCGTGCGATCCCATGCACGGCAACACCATTTCGGCCGGTGGCTACAAGACGCGTCCGTTCGATCGGATCCTGAAGGAAGTGGTCGACTTCTTCGCGGTTCATCGCGCCGAAGGCACGGTCGCCGGCGGCGTGCATCTCGAGATGACGGGCCAGAACGTGACGGAATGCACGGGCGGCGCCCGCGCGCTCTCTGCCACCGACCTCTCCGCCCGCTATCACACGCAATGCGATCCGCGCTTGAACGCCGAGCAGGCCATCGAGCTGGCGTTCCTTCTGGCTGAAGAGCTGAAGAAGGAGCGGCAGAACCGCGAGCGTCCACGCGTCGTCGCCGCCGAGTGATTTTTGTCAGGTTTGAGCCGGCTCCATTCGCTCTCTCGGGAGCGGGTGGAGCACGCTTGCGTGTGTCCAGAATTGGGAGAGTATGACGTTGAGTGCGAAGCGTGTCGTGATGGCCGTCATCGTCGGGGCCGCGGTCGGCTTTGGCATGATGATGTGGGACAAGTCCCGCGGGGCGGAATGGGTGGTGTCGCCCCAACAGATCGAGGCGGCGAAGGCGTCCGGCCAGATGGGCGTCGATACCGGAAATGGCTCGGTAGCGGTTCTGCCGATCCGCAGCGAAAAGGCGGACGCCCTTCCTTTCAAATGGGCGATGTTCGGCATCGGGGCGGGTGTGGTGACGTTCTTTTCAGGTCGGAAACGCAAGACGGCATAGCATCGCTGTCGCGTCATGCGCACGGGATATTTGATGAAGCCGAGGTCCCGCGCTAAATCCCGAACATGACCCTTTCCGATAAGCTTTCGCTCGCCATCGCGCAGCTCAACCCGACCATCGGCGACATCGCCGGCAATCTGGCCAAGGCGCGCAGTGCGCGCGCGGAGGCGGCGTCGTTGAACGCCGATCTGGTGGTCTTCACCGAATTGTTCATTTCGGGCTATCCGCCGGAAGATCTGGTGCTGAAACCGGCTTTCCTCGATGCGTGTCACGACGCCGTCGAGGAATTGGTGCGCGACACCGCGGATGGCGGACCGGCCGTTCTGATGGGCACGCCATGGCGTACCGATCATGGCGTGCACAATGCGGTCGTGCTTCTCGATGGCGGCCGTATCACAGGGCGACGGTTCAAGGTGGAACTGCCGAATTACGGGCCGTTCGATGAGAAACGGGTCTTCGTGCCGGGCCAATTGATGGGACCACTGGATTTCCGGGGCATCCAGATCGGCGTGCCGATATGCGAGGACATCTGGGAACCCGAGGTCACGGAATGCCTAACCGAGACCGGCGCGGAATTGCTGATCGTGCCGAATGGGTCTCCCTATTGGCGCGGAAAGGTGGATGAGCGCCTGAATATCGCGGCGCTGCGGGTGGCCGAAAGCAGTCTGCCATTTATCTACACCAACGAAGTGTGTGGTCAGGACGAGCTTGTCTTCGACGGCGGATCGTTCGCGCTCCACGCGGATTCCTCGCTCGCCTTCCAGATGCCGGCTTTCGAGGAAGCCGTCGTGCTGACGCGTTGGGAGCGCTCCGGCAGTTCCTGGAGGTGCGTCGAGGGACCGAAGGCGCGCCTCGACGAAGGCGACGAAGCGGATTACCGAGCCTGCGTTCTGGGTCTGCGCGATTACGTCAACAAGAACGGCTTTCCGGGTGTGGTGCTCGGCCTCTCGGGCGGCATCGATTCCGCGATCTGCGCCGCGATGGCGGTGGATGCGCTTGGCGCGGACCGTGTGCATGCAATCATGCTGCCCTATCGCTACACCTCGGAGGAAAGCCTTTCGGATGCGGCCGCTTGCGCCAGGGCGCTGGGTATTCGCTACGACATCGTGCCGATTTCGGTGCCTGTCGAAGGCTTCGAAACAGCTTTGACGTCGCTCTTCGCGGGTACCGAGCGCGGCATCACCGAAGAGAACCTGCAATCGCGCGTGCGCGGCACCATTCTCATGTCGGTGTCGAACAAGTTCGGCCCCATGGTGCTGACGACCGGCAACAAATCCGAGATGTCGGTCGGCTATGCCACGCTCTACGGCGATATGAACGGCGGCTTCAATCCCATCAAGGATATCTACAAGACGCAGGTGTTCCGGATGTGCGAGCTGCGCAATCGCTGGAAGCCTGCCGACGCGCTGGGACCGGACGGCGAGGTAATCCCGTCCAACATCATCACCAAGCCGCCATCAGCCGAGTTGCGCGAGAACCAGACGGATCAGGATTCGCTGCCGCCTTATGAGATTCTCGACGCGGTGCTTGAGCGTCTCGTGGAAGAGGAAAGCCGTGTCCGCGAGATCGTGGCGGACGGCTACGATGAGGACATCGTCCGCAAGGTGGAGCGGCTCCTCTACCTTGCCGAATACAAGAGGCGGCAGGCAGCCCCGGGCGTGAAGGTGACGAAGAAGAATTTCGGCCGAGACCGCCGCTACCCCATCACCAACCGCTTCCGCGACCGCTCCTAGCGCGGAGGCGCGTAGATCTGCGGCGCGCCGCCATTGGGGCCATAGACCGGCACGGCGGTGCGCACCTCAGGCTCGCTCACGTCGGTGCCGCCCACATCCTCCTGCACACCCTCGGTGGTCACCGAATGGGCGCTGTCCTGCGCGGCGCGCGCCGCTTCAGCCGGTGTGGCGGTCCGGCGTCCACCCGCGGGCTGCGACATCTGCCGCGAACGGTTCTCGTCGACGATGATGTCGCCGCTCTGAACGCTCGCATCTTCCGCGCCGGCAAGGGCCTGCGCCCAGCTCTGGTTGGCAGGCTTGCAGGAGCAATCCTTCACGAATTGGGTCTGGTATTTGAAGGCGTTCGGCATGTCCTTGTAGGGCTGGCCGGTGGTGGAGACCGCCTGTTCCAATGTGCCGCCGGGATTGGGATAGGTGAACAGCTGGGCCTCCGTGCCGGGGCAGGTGCGGCGGCAGATGTTCTCATCCTCGGGAAAGCGCGATTCGTTGGTCGCGAAACTCACGGGGAAGAAGAAGCCGTCGCATGTCCGCACGCACACGGTGCGGTAGGTGGACGAGCGTGGCTGCTCCATCGGCATTTCCTGCACGGGCGCTTCCTGCACGGGCGCGCCGCGATTGCCGAAAAGAAGGCCGAAAAGCCCGCCCTGACGGCGCTGCTGCGGGGCAGCCTGCTGGTAGCCGCCGCATCCGTTCTGGGCGAGCGCGGCCATCAGGGACTGGCGGCGGCTGTCATTGCCAGCGGACGAGCGGCTGCGGCGGACGGCGTTGGCCAGGCGTTCGACCTGATCCTCGAGGTCTTCCATCTGGTTTTCGAGCGCGCGGCATTCTGGCGGCGGACGCGGGCCGAACAGGCTGGAGCGGCCGCAATTCATGCCTCGGTAGCGCGCGGTGACGGAATCGAGCTGCCGGCGAGCTTGAGAATAGGAGGCTTCGAGCCGATCGTCGCGAGCGGCCGGCTGGTT
This sequence comes from Terrihabitans aquatilis, assembly GCF_052542005.1. Classification (NCBI taxonomy): domain Bacteria; kingdom Pseudomonadati; phylum Pseudomonadota; class Alphaproteobacteria; order Hyphomicrobiales; genus Terrihabitans; species Terrihabitans aquatilis. The sequence goes on from NZ_JBOCUO010000001.1 coordinate 92,305, forward strand.
TTGCAGCGAGGAGAGCTCGGCCTCGAGCCGCGCGCACACCCTGGGGTCCTGCTGGGCTGAGGCGGCGCCGGCGGTGGCGAGCACAGCAAGAGCCGCAAAAACGGGCCGACGAAGCCTTCGAAACATAAAGATCAACCTCTTGGGGCAGCCCGGAGCCATGCCGATAGAGCTCTGAAATCTGGCCTTAGTGTGAACGTCATATCATGCCAAGGAAAAAGCGGGATGCCCGAACCCCGAACTTCGCTTGACGGACGTGCCACCACCCGCCATTGTCCGCCCACAATGGCCAACACGATCATCATTTCCAGGATCGTCATTATCTGCGGCTAGCTTTCAGCTCGCCGCGGCCGTTTCTGTCTGAATTCCTTCCAGAGAGCACGATCGCCGGGGCGGCCCGACGTATGGATCGCCCATGTCTCTCAGGCTTTACAACACCCTGACGCGCACCAAGACGGAGTTCGCGCCGCTCGATCCCGCCAATGTGCGGGTCTATGCGTGCGGACCGACCGTTTACGACCGCGCGCATATCGGCAATGCGCGGCCGGTCATCGTGTTCGATGTGCTGTTCCGGCTGCTGCGCCATCTCTATGGGCCCGGCCGCGTCACTTACGTCCGCAACATCACGGACGTGGACGACAAGATCAACGCGCGCGCCGCCGAGCAGGGCACCAGCATCCGCGAGCTGACCGACATCACCGCCGCCGATTTCCGGCACGACGCGGCAGAGCTCGGCACACTGCCGCCCAACGTCGAGCCCCGCGCAACCGAGCATATCACCGAGATGATCACGCTGATCGAGCGTCTCATCGAGAGGGGCCACGCCTATGAGGCGGAAGGCCATGTGCTGTTCCATGTGCCGTCGATGCCGGCCTATGGAAAACTCGCCAATCGTTCGCTCGACGAGATGGAGGCAGGAGCGCGCGTGGATGTGGCGCCCTACAAGCGCGATGCCATGGATTTCGTGCTTTGGAAGCCGTCCGCGCAGGACCTGCCGGGCTGGGACAGCCCCTGGGGCCGTGGCCGGCCGGGCTGGCATATCGAATGCTCGGCCATGTCCTGGCGCTATCTGGGTGAGGTGTTCGACATCCATGCCGGCGGCATCGATCTCGTCTTCCCGCACCACGAAAACGAGATGGCCCAGACCTGCTGCGCCTTCGGAAATCCGGTCATGGCGAATGTCTGGATGCACAACGGCTTCCTTCAGGTGGAAGGTGAGAAAATGTCGAAATCCCTCGGCAATTTCATCACGATCACCGAAGTGCTGAAGGATTGGCCGGGCGATGTCATCCGGCTGGCCATGCTTGGGACGCACTATCGCCAGCCCATCAACTGGACGCTGAAGAACCTCCAGGAAGCGGAAAAAGCGCTTGGTTCCTGGTTCGACGCAGCTGGGCAGGGTGCCGATCCGCGGCCCGCGCAGGGCGTTCTCGATGCGTTGTGCGACGACCTCAATACGCCGCAGATGATCGCGGAACTGCATCAGCTTCGCGGCCAGGCGGGCCGCAAGGCACTGGCGGGTTCGCTGGCCTTCCTCGGTTTTCGGCCGAAGATGTACGAGGATTGGCGCGCGGCAACGGCGCCCGAGCCGACGCTGCCGGTGGCCGAGATCGAACAGCGGCTGGAAGCCCGTCTGGCAGCCCGCAAGGCGCGGGATTTTGCTGAAGCCGATCGTATCCGCGACGAATTGGCCGCGCAGGGCATCATCGTCAAGGATGGTCCCCAAGGCTCGACCTGGGAGGTGGCGCGGTGAGCGAGCGCCTCTATCTGTTCGATACGACTATGCGCGACGGTCAGCAGACCGCCGGGGTCGATTTCGGGCTGGAGGAGAAGCTCTCTCTCTCCCGCCTGTTGGGGAGCTTGGGCATCGATTACATCGAGGGCGGCTTTCCGGGAGCGAACCCGACCGACAGTGCGTTGTTTGCCGAGGCGCGGCATTTCGGCGACGCGCGGTTCACGGCCTTCGGCATGACCAAGCGGCCGGGCCGATCCGCCGAGAACGATCCCGGCCTCCAAGCCGTTCTGGCCGCGCAGGCGGACGCCTTCTGCTTCGTGGCGAAGAGCTGGGATTATCATGTCGAGGTGGCGCTCGGCACCACGCCTGACGAGAACCTGAAATCGATCCGCGAAACAGTGCGGGCCGCGATTGCGACCGGCCGTGAGGCGATGATTGATTGCGAGCATTTCTTCGACGGCTACAGGGCCAATTCCGATTATGCGCTGCAATGCGCGAAAGCCGCCTACGAGGAAGGCGCGCGCTGGGTCGTGTTGTGCGACACCAATGGCGGAACCCTTCCGCATGAGGTGTTCCGCATCGTGACGGAAGTGACGCGCCATATCCCGGGTTCACACATCGGCATCCACCCGCACGACGATACGGGCTGCGCGGTGGCCAATGCCTTGGCGGCCGTCGATGCCGGCGCGCGCCAGATTCAGGGCACGCTCAACGGTCTCGGCGAGCGGTGCGGCAACGCCAACCTCGTCTCCCTCATTCCCACCCTCAAGCTGAAGCCGGAATACGCCGATCGCTTCGAGATCGGCGTATCCGATGAATCGCTGCGGGAGCTGACGCTCGCCTCTCGCACGCTCGACGAGATGCTGAACCGCAACCCCAATCGGCATGCGCCTTATGTCGGGGCGAACGCATTCGCGACAAAGGCCGGCATCCATGCCTCGGCCATCCTGAAGGATCCACGCACCTACGAGCATGTGGAGCCCGAGAGCGTCGGCAATCGGCGGCGTCTTCTCGTGTCCGATCAGGGCGGCAAGTCGAACCTGCTCGCGGAGCTGGAGCGTATCGGCATCAAGCTCGGCAAGGATGACCCCGCGCTGACGCGGCTGCTGGAGATCGTGAAGGAGCGTGAGACGGCCGGTTATGCCTATGAAGGCGCCCAGGCAAGTTTCGAGCTTCTGGCACGGCGCGTGCTCGGCCACGTGCCAGCATTCTTCGATGTCGAAGGTTTCCGCACCTCGGTGGAGCTTCGGCACAATGCGCAGGGTGATCTCGCCACCGTCTGCGAGGCCGTGGTGAAGGTCTCCGTCCACGGTGAGCTGCACATGTCGGTGGCCGAAGGCAACGGGCCGGTCAACGCGCTCGATCTGGCGTTGCGCAAGGATCTCGGGATCTACCAGCCCTACATCGCCGATCTGCGGCTGGCGGATTACAAGGTGCGCATCCTGGACGGCGGAACGGAGGCGGTGACGCGCGTGCTCATCGAATCGTCCGACTCGACCGGCGAGAACTGGACTACGATCGGCGTGTCGCCCAACATCATCGACGCCAGCTTCCAGGCCCTCATCGACAGCGTGACCTACAAGCTCATCAAGGCACAAGCGCCGGCGCCTTAAGAGGCGGCGGTGGTCACATCTTCTCCAATGGCGTTTCGGCCACGCTCTTCTTGGGGCGCTTGCCAGAGTCCAGAACGTCCTCGGCGGCCTGCTCCATCACCGTCACGATGCTCTCGACATCGTTCACCACGTGATAAGGCACCCAGAGGCTTTCGCGGATAAAGGCGTGGGCCGTCATGTGCTCGAACATCGCCAGCAGCGGTGCCCAATAATCGTTGATGTTCGCGATGATGATGGGCTTGTGGTGGCGGCCGAGCTGCGCCCAGGTGAGCTGCTCCACCAATTCCTCCAGCGTTCCCACACCGCCGGGCAGGGCAACGAAGGCGTCGGAACGCTCGAACATCAGGCGTTTGCGGGTGTGCATGTCATCGACCACGATGTGCTCGTTGACGCTCTCCAGCATGGCTTCGCGCCGGACCAGAAACTCCGGAATGATGCCCACGACGCGGCCGCCATGTTCGATCACGCTGCGGGCCACGGTGCCCATCAGGCCGTTGCCGCCGCCGCCGTAGACGAGTTCGATATTGTTCTCGGCGAAGATACGCCCCAGAACGCGGGCTGCTTCCTCATGCCGGGGATCTCGGCCAAGGCCCGAGCCGCAATAGACGCAAACAGACTTGATCAATTGCATGATGTGTCCTCAGTGCCGCGAAGCGATCCGCACAATCGCGCCGGCACAACGCAAGCATGATGGCTGATGATTGTGAAAGAGAAGGGTTGCGGTCGCGCGTTGAATGAACAAAGTGTGAATTCGAAGGAAGACTGACAAATGAACCCGCGCCGTATCGTCATTCTTGCGATCGTCATCGCGATCACCGTCGTGATCACCATATTGGCGCGTCTTCAAGACACGACAAGAACAAGCCCGGCGGTGCCGCCTGCGGGTCCTTCGGCACCCGCTCCGGGGCAGGGTTCCGCTCCGCCCACCACGCCTTCGCCGAATCAGTCCTCGGCTGTGCCACCCAAACCTTCCGCAGCCGTTCCAAGTTTCGACATTGCGCGCGTCGAGCCGGATGGTCAGACCCTTGTGGCCGGCCGGGCCGAGCCAGGTGCGGATGTTGAACTGCTCGCGAATGGCAATGTGGTCGATCGCACCAAGGCGAACGATGCCGGCGAGTTCGTGATGTCACCGCCGCCTCTCGCGTCCGGCAGCCACGAATTGACGCTGCGGGCCGCGGGAACATTGTCGGCGAAGTCGGTTGCGGTGTCCGTGCCCAATCATCCCGGCGGCGAGGTGCTCGTCGTCGCAGGGGAAGCGGGAAAGCCTTCGCAGGTGCTCCAGTCCGGTTCGACCAAGCCGGACGCCGCCACCGATCTGGAAAATCGCGTCGCCAGCCTCGACGAGGCGAAGCAACAGGCCGCGACACCGGCCGCCGCGCCCCAATTGCGGATCGAGGCCGTGGAAGCGGAAAACGGTCGGCTCTTCGTGCAGGGCAGCGGGCCGGCGGATGGCCGGGCGCGCATCTACCTGAACGGTCAGGTTCTGGCCGAGGCGACCATCGGCAAGGACAATCGCTGGAGCCTGACGGTGGAGCAGGGGCTCGATGCCGGCAATTATGCGATCCGCGCCGACCAGGTGGACGACAAGGGCGAGGTCATCGCGCGTTCGGAAGTGCCGTTCGCGACAGGTCCCATCGCATCCGCAGCTCTTGCCGCCGCGTCCTCTCAGGCTTCCACACAAACCGCCCCGAGCGGCGTCACAGCCGAGACCGCCGCCACCGAGGCCGCCTCGGCAAACCCGGTGGTGAAGGCGCTCGAGACCTTCGAAGTGAAGCGCGGCGACAATCTGTGGCGCATCTCCCGCCAGACCTATGGTTACGGCGTTCGCTATTCCTCGATCTACGAGGCCAATTCCGGGCAGATTCGCGATCCCAACCGCATCTATCCGGGCCAGATCTTTGTGATGCCGCCTCGTTCTTGAGGACACACGCCTCGCAGGCTGCCGTCGGGCAACCTATATGAGGTCCCATCTGGCTTTCACGGAAGATCCCATCCCATGACCTCAACCACGCCCGCGGCTGCGTCGCCGCGCGGCCAGTCCGCTGCTTTCGCGCCGCGTCGGGTTGATGCCGAGGGCGCAGGATTCTTCCGTGCGATGCGCGATCTGCAGCCCTTCATGTGGCCGGGCGACCGCCCGGACCTGAAGGCGCGCATCGCCATTGCCTTCGTCCTGCTGGTCCTCACCAAGCTCATCACCGTTTCCGTTCCATACGCCTTCAAATGGGCAACGGATGCTTTGACGGCGCCGGCGGGAACGCCGGTCGATGACGGCACATGGTTGGCGATGGTCTTTGCGGGCCCGGTCGCGCTTGTCGCACTGTACGGTCTGGGCCGCGTGATGATGGTGGTCCTGGCGCAGATCCGCGATGCGCTGACGGCCGCCGTTGTCATGCACGCGGTGCGTCGGCTGGCCCTGCGCGTCTTCCAGCACGTCCATCGCCTGAGCCTGCGGTTTCACCTGCGCCGCCGCACGGGCGGCCTGTCCCGCGTGGTCGAGCGCGGCCGCACCGCAATCGAAACGCTGACGCGAACCGCGCTGCTGACGGTGGCGCCCACGATCATCGAGCTTCTGCTCGTATTCGGCATCCTGGCCTACCAGTTCGACTGGCGCTACGTGCTTGTCGTGCTTGCGACGCTCGTCGTCTATTTCTGGTTCACCTACGTGGCCAGCGAATGGCGCCTGGGCATCCGCCGTGTCCTCAACGAGCAGGATACCGACGCAAATTCCAAGGCCATCGACAGCCTGCTGAATTACGAGACCGTCAAATATTTCGGCAACGAGGAGCGCGAAGCTCGGCGTTTCGACCGCTCCATGGCCGGTTACGAGGCCGCGGCGGTCAAGACCTACACCTCGTTGTCCTGGTTGAACGCCGGGCAGGCGGTGATCTTCAGCCTGGGGCTGGCGATCTGCATGGGCATGGCCGCGCTCGATGTGCGCGCCGGCCGCAACAGTGTCGGCGACTTCGTGTTCATCAACGCCATGATGATCCAGCTCTATCAGCCGCTGAATTTCATGGGTTGGGTCTACCGCGAGATCAAGCAGGCGGTGACCGACCTCGAGGCCATGTTCCGACTGCTCGGAGAGGACGTCGAGGTCGAGGACAAGCCGCACGCCACGCCGCTGGAGGTGAGGGGTGGTGCGATCCGTTTCGAAGATGTGCGCTTCTCCTACGATCCCGACCGCAAGATCCTGAGAGGCGTTTCTTTCGAGGTGCCCGCCGGCAAGACGGTCGCGATCGTCGGCGCATCCGGCGCCGGCAAATCCACCATCTCCCGATTGCTGTTCCGTTTTTACGACGTCACCGATGGGCGTGTGACGATCGACGGGCAGGACGTCCGTGACGTGACGCAGGCGAGCCTGCGCGATGCCATCGGCATGGTCCCGCAGGACACGGTGCTGTTCAATGACACCATCCGCTACAACATCCGCTACGGGCGATGGGATGCGAGCGATGCCGAGATCGAGGCCGCCGCCGCCATGGCTCAGATCGACGGCTTTATCGCGGCGCTTCCCAAGGGCTACGACACCGAGGTGGGCGAGCGCGGCCTGAAACTGTCGGGCGGCGAGAAGCAGCGTGTCGCCATCGCCCGCACCATTCTGAAAAGCCCGCCGATCCTTATTCTGGATGAGGCGACCTCCGCGCTCGACAGCTACACCGAGCAGGAGATTCAGGCGGCGCTGGAAAGCGTCTCGCGCGGGCGCACGACTTTGGTAATCGCGCATCGCCTCTCGACCATCATCAACGCCGACGAGATCATCGTGCTTGCGGCTGGTCAGGTGGTGGAGCGCGGTACCCATGCGGACCTGCTGGAGCGCAATGGCCTCTACGCCGGAATGTGGGCGCGCCAGCGCGAGGCCGATCAGGCCCGCGAACTTCTCGCGCGCACCGGAGAGGATGGCGACTTCATCGACGAAGAGGATGCCGAAAGCACGATTGCCGAAGACGATTTCGACAAGCCGCCGGTCGTCGCGGTGGCTGCGTCGACCGTTTGATAGAGCATATTTGAAGGAAAGGGTTTTCCCTGCGGGGTCGATAGGCCTGTAACCGCAGCGCGCATATGTGCTATCCCGCTGGCCTCCGCGTGAGGCCACAATGCTTTCGTCCGTATTCGACTCGATCCGTAAGTTCATTCCTCCGATTCACCGGGAGGGCTATCCGTTCATCGCGATTGCCTTTGCCCTGGCGATTGTCCTGATGCTGCTATGGCAGCCCCTCGGCTGGATCGGCCTGATCCTGACGGTCTACGTGACCTATTTCTTCCGCGATCCGATCCGCGTCACGCCCACGGAGGACCGTCTCGTCGTGTCGCCGGCCGACGGGCTCGTCACGGCCGTCGATTATGCCGTGCCGCCGCTTGAACTGGGACTCGGTCCCGAGCCGCGCCAGCGCATCTCGATTTTCCTGTCGATCTTCAACGTCCATGTGAACCGCGTACCCATCAGCGGCACCGTCAGCCGGGTGGCCTATCGCCCCGGGAAGTTCCTCAACGCCGATCTCGACAAGGCGAGCGAGGATAATGAGCGCAATGGCCTCGTCATCGACGGTTTGGCCGGACAGGTGGCTGTGGTTCAGATCGCAGGGCTCATCGCGCGGCGCATTGTCTGCTGGACGGAGGAGGGCGATCACGCTTTGCCGGGCGCACGCTTTGGGCTCATCCGGTTCGGCTCGCGGCTCGATGTTTACCTGCCCGCCGGATCGAGTGTTTTCGCCTCGGTCGGCCAGACTGCGGTGGGTGGAGAAACCGTGATCGCCGACCTTCTGGGCGCGCCGGCGCGCGTCGGCTTCCGCAGCGAATGATCGAGGGTCCCGGCATGATGCACGATCAGGACGATGGCACGGAAGAGGCGTCCGCGCCGAAGATGCGCAGCATTGGCCCGGTGCCGATCCGCGTGCTCATTCCCAACCTTATCACGTTGCTCGCGATCTGCATCGGTCTCACCGCCATCCGCATGGGCATGGAAGGCCGGATGGAGCTTGCGGTCTATGCCGTGGTTGCGGCGGCGGTTCTGGACGCACTCGACGGCCGGCTGGCGCGTTTGCTGAAAGGCACGTCCCGGTTCGGCGCGGAGCTCGACAGCCTGTGCGATTTCGTCAATTTCGGTGTGGTGCCCGCCGTCCTTCTCTACATCTGGACGCTGCACGATCTGCAATCGGTGGGATGGGCCGGCTCCATCGTCTTCGCCGTGGCTGCAGCGCTGCGCCTCGCGCGCTTCAACGTGGCGCTGGAAGTGCCGAAGCCAGCCTTCGCACAGGACTTTTTCGTCGGAGTTCCGGCGCCGATGGGCGCGCTTCTGGTGATGTTGCCGATCTATCTCGGCCATCTCGGCTCGATCGATCTGCCGGTCGTGAGCGCTTCCGTGTCGCTCGTCTATTGCGTGGTTGTCGCGCTGCTGATGGTCAGCCAATTGCCGACCTGGTCGTTCAAGAAATCAACCGCGCGCGTGCGGCGCGACATGGTGGCCCCGGTCTTCGTGGCCATCGTTCTGCTGACGGCTTTGCTCGTCAGTTACACATGGGAAATGCTGAGCCTGGTCGCCTTCGCCTATCTCATCACGCTTCCGATCGCGTTCGCGAGCTATAGGCGCCTGTCGCGAGACCATGGCCCCGTGTCGAACGGCGATCCCGACGCCGCCTAGCGGAAGCCTTTCCGGGGCCGCCTCATTCGGCGGCCTCGGCGAGATGTGGCCCCGGCCGGTCGTTCGTGTGAGAAGGCGCGGGTTGGTCCAGATCCTCTGTCGGCCCCAGGAAGCGCCCGAACACGCGGCCCATAAAGCGGCCGAGATCATCCATGATCGTATAGAAACTCGGCACGAACATCAGCGACAGCGCCGTCGATGCGGCCAGGCCGCCGATCACGGCAATGGCCATGGGAGAGCGGAATTCGCCGCCCTGTCCGATGCCCAGCGCGGATGGCACCATGCCCGCGATCATGGCGATCGTGGTCATGATGATGGGACGCGCGCGCTTGCGGCCGGCGTCGATGATGGCCTCGTCGCGATGTGCGCCATGGCGCTCCGCCTCGATGGCGAAATCCACCAGCATGATGGCGTTCTTCGTCACGATGCCCATCAGCATCAGGATGCCGATCACGACGGGCATGGAGATCGCATCGCCGCTGAGAAGCAGCGCAATGATGACGCCGCCCACGGCCAGCGGCAACGAGGCCAGGATGGTGAAGGGCTGGAACACGCCGCCGAACAGCAGGACGAGCACGCCCAGCACCATCATGATGCCCATGCCCATGGCCATGGCAAAGCCGCCGAACACCTCGTTCATGATCTCGGTGTCCGCGCTCTGGACGATGGTCACGCCCTTCGGTAGGTCGCGGGCTTCCGGCAGAGCGAGCACGGCTTCCACCGCCTGGCCCAATTGCATGCCGCCGGTGAGGTCGGCGCCCAGCGCGATGCGGCGTTGGCGGTCGTAGCGCTCGATGGAGGAGGGGCCCTCGCCGAATGAGATATTGGCGACGGCCGCGAGCGGGACCGAGCCGCCATCGGCGATCGGCACCGCCAGCGTTTGCAGCACACCGGATTCGGCGCGGGCGTTCTCGCGCAATTGCACGCGGATGGGCACCAGCCGTTCGCCGGTGTTCAACTTCGGCAGATTGGAATCCACGTCACCGATCGTGGCGACCCGGATCGTCTCGGAAATCGTGTCGGTGGTGATGCCGAGATCGGCCGCTCGGTCGAGCTGCGGCTGGATCAGCAATTCCGGCCGGCTCAGCCCCGTCGCGGGCGCCACGTTGATGAAGGTTGCAATCCGGCGCATGCCGGTTTCCAGCATCTCCGAACCGCGCGCGAGATCTTCGGCGTTGCTGCCGGTCAGCGTGACCGACAATTCCCGCTCGCCACGCTCGTTGACGTAGAAGGCGCGCAGATCGGGGATCTCGCTCACGATTTGTGAAACGCGGACCTCCAGATCCTTCTGGGTCAGCTGGCGAGTATTCTTCGGCGTGAGGCGCACGATGATGGCGCTCTTGCGCACTTCGAGCGACCCCGTTGGCGTGGTGCCGCCGAGCACGAACACCGACATCACCTCCGGCAATGCTCTGAGTTTCTCCGTGATGGCGTCGGTGGCCTTCTCGGTATCCGTGAGCGTGGAACCCGGGGGCAGTTCGGCCGACACCACGATGCGCGCCGCGTCCTCGTTCGGCATGAAGCCGGTGGGAAGCAGGCCCGCGCTCCAGATGGAGACGGCGAACAGCCCGAGGCCCGCGAACAGGGTCAACCAGCGATGGCGCAGCGACACCTTCAGCGCGCCCGTATATTTGCGCATCAGCCAGCCGTCGCGCTCCTCCACGTGCTTGTGCGGGCGCAGAAAATAGGCCGCCATCAGAGGCGTGATGAGGCGCGCGACAAGCAGCGAGATGAAGACGGCGACCGCCACCGTCAGGCCGAACTGCTTGAAATACTGCCCGGCAATGCCGCCCATGAAGCTGACGGGGGCGAACACCGCGATGATCGTGAAGGTGATGGCGATGACAGCGAGCCCGATCTCGTCGGCCGCTTCCATCGCGGCGCGATAGGGCGACTTGCCCATACGCATATGGCGAACGATGTTCTCGATCTCGACGATCGCGTCATCGACCAGAATTCCGGTCACCAGCGTGATGGCGAGAAGGCTGATGAGGTTCAGCGAGAATCCCATCATGTCGATCACGAAGAACGTGGGGATGACCGACAGGGGCAGAGCGACGGCGGCGATGAGTGTCGCGCGGATGTCGCGGAGGAACAGGAACACCACCACAATGGCGAGCAACGCGCCTTCCAGCAGGGTGTGCATGGCGGATTCGTAATTGCCCTCGGTGTATTCGACGGAATCGTCGATCTTCGAGAACGTCACATCCGGATTTGCAGCGGTCATTTCCGCCAGCCGCTGGTCGACCGCCCGCGCGACCTCGACGTCGCTCGCGCCCTTGCTGCGATAGACGCTGAGCGACACCACGGGCGCGCCGTCGAGACGCGCGAACGAGCGGGATTCTTCAGCCCCGTCCGTCACCGTGCCAAGTTCGGACAGCCTTATCTGCCTGCCGTTCAGCAGCGAAATCTTCAGCTCCGAGAGATCCGTCACGGTCCGCGCATTGGCCAGCGTGCGGATCGATTGTTCCTGCCCGCCGATATCGCTGCGCCCGCCGGCCAGATCGATGTTGAGCGCGCGCACCTGCCGGTTGACGTCGGCGGCGGTGACGCCGAGCGCCCGGAGCCGGTCGGGATCGAGCTCCACCTTGATCTCGCGGTTGACGCCGCCGATGCGCTCGACGCGGCCGACACCGCTCAGCCCCTGCAATTGCCGCTTCACAACGTCATCGACGTGCCACGACAATTCCTCGAGCGTCATTCCGGGTGAGGTTGCGGCGAACGAGACGATCGACTGCCCCTCGACATCGAGACGCTCGACCACGGGCTCGTCGATGGTGCGCGGCAACTCCGCGCGGATTTTGGCGATGGCGTCCTTGACGTCGTTGACGGCGCGGTCAGTGTTGGTTTCGAGGTGGAACTCGATCAACGTCGAGGACAGGCCGTCCGAAATCGTCGAGCGGACATGCTTCACGCCCACCAGATTGGCGACAGCATCCTCGATCTGCTTGGTGACCTGCGATTCCAGCTCGGACGGGGCCGCGCCCGCTTCCGTGACGTTGATCGAGACGATCGGCACGTCGATGTTCGGAAAGCGTGTGACCGGCAGGTCGCGAAACGCGAAAAGGCCGAGCACCGTCAGCACGACGAACAAGACGAGGCCGGGAATGGGACGGCGGATCGATGCCGCCGAAATGTTCAGCCTCATCGAGGCGCGTCCTCTCCGCTTTGCAGCTCAACCGGCGTGACGACATCGCCATCGCGCAGGAACGACCCGGCCCTGGCCACCACCATCTCGTTTTCGGAAAGGCCCGACACGATCTCGATATGGGTGGCGGACCTCAGCCCTGTCGTCACCTCTTTGGTGACGACCTTCTCTCCCGCGAGCGCCTGCACCGTGCTTTTGCCGCGCGCGACCGTGACGGCGGAAAGGGGCAGAGTGATGGTGGTGCTGCGGCCGATCTCGACGATTCCGGACGCGAAAGTGCCCACGATGGCGCGTCCGCTGTCGTTCAACGCCACGCGCACCCGTCCGAGACGAGTGGTGGGGCTCACTTCGGCCGAGATCAGCCGAATCTTGCCGGGCAGGGCCTGCGCCACTCCCGACGGCGTCACGCGCACGGGCTGCCCCTTTTCGAAACGGGCCAAGGTGGCGTCGACCACTTCGGCCTCCAGCTCGATATCGCCGTTCTCGATGATCCGGAACGAAGGATCGGCGGCCATGGACGCGATTGCCCCCAGCCGAAGCGTGCGGCGGCTGATGATGCCGGAAGTCGGGGCGCGGATTTCCGTGTGTGCCAGCCGCACGTCGAGCAATTGCTTCTGGGCTTCCACCACTTTGAGATTTTCCCGAGCGGCGTTGAGGCGCGCCTCGGCGGTCTGTGAGGCGGAAAGCGCCTGATCGTATTGCTGCGCACTCGCCGTGCCGCTGCGGCGCAGGGTGGTGCTGCGTTCGAGCGCCTGCCGGGTCTCCTGCACGGCAGCCTCAGTTTCCGCGATCTGGGCGCGCGCCTGGGCGATGTTGGCCGCGACTTGTGCGGCCTCGGCGTCGAGCGAGGTGCGGGACAGACGGGCCAGCACTTGGCCTTTCTCCACGCGGTCACCTTCCTCCACAAGGATCTCGGTCACGGCCACGCTCTCGATTTCAGGTGCGACAAGCACCTCCTCGCGCGCCACAAGCGTGCCGGAAACATTGACCTCTTCGGCGATTTCCCGGCGCTCGGCCCGGGCCACGGTCACGGCCGGCGGCCGCCGCTCCGCGTTTGCTGCCGCCGGCTCCTCGGCAGCCCCGCCCTGCTGGGCCAAGGGCACGAATGCCAGGCCGACGACCAGCAGGGGACGAACGAACAAGCGCCAACGCATCGATCAATGCCCCTTGCTGGGTGCGGGAGAGACGTCGATGCTGAGGCCGGGCGTGCCGGTATCGCTCAGCGTTTCAAGTTCCGATCGGTAGGCCTCGACATGTGCCAGATCGGCGGAGAAATGCCGGATGCCCCATTCGAGCAGCCATTTGATCGGCGGATAGCTGCACTCAGGGCGCACCGCTTCAAGCTCGGCCAACTGCCCGCGCTGCTGCGCGATGCGGGTGTCTATGGCGCCTGCTATCACCTCGCGGGGCAGGAAGGGCGCACACAGCGCGATCAGAGCGAAGGACGAGCGGTAGACGTCCGGCTCCGGAGGCGCACTCAGCGCCTCGACGAAGGCTTTCCGGCCGGTCTCCGTCAGCGAATATACCTTGCGGGCGGGCTTGCCCGTCTGACTTTCCGTGCGGACCGTGACGAAGCCCTGCTGTTCCAGTCGCGCCAGCGCCGGATAGATCGAACCGAAGCTCGCCTCGACGAAATGGTCGAAGGGACCCTCCGTCCACCGCCTCTTGAGGTCGTAGCCGGAGGCTTCGCCGTGGGCGAGTAGGGCGAGGCACACGGTCTGTACATTCACGCTGGGGCAGCTCCTATATCCGCCGCACATATATCGGATCGATATATGGGACTTCAACACCTGGTGAAGATTAGGGCCGAAAGCCTTACTAAGTGCCTGTGCGTGCTAGCGTGTGGCCGGGAGATTTGATGATGCGCGCCCGTCCTTTTTCGCTGGCTCTGATCGCGATCACATTGGCTGGCGGCACCGCGTTCTGGGCGCTGACGACGCCGGCGCGAATTGACGTGTCCGCCGTGCTCGACGGTCCGGGCGACGTGGCGAATGGGGCGCGTATTTTCTACGCCGGCGGCTGCGGTTCCTGCCATGCAATACCGGGCGGGCAGGATCCACTGGCGCTCGGCGGCGGCTTGAGGCTGAAGAGCCCGTTCGGCACATTCACGGCGCCCAACATCTCACCCGATCCGGAGCACGGCATCGGCGGCTGGACGCAAGAGCAATTCGTCACGGCACTCGTGGCCGGCACGTCGCCGCAGGGGCAGCATTATTATCCGGCCTTCCCCTACGTCTCCTACCGCAACATCACACCGGCCGATGCGCGCGATCTCTTCGCCTATATGCAGACGCTTCCAGCCGCCTCGGATACATCGCCGGGTCATGATTTTCCGCTGAACCTCGCCCTTGTTCGTCGCGGCGTCGGCCTTTGGAAGCGGCTTTATCTGGGCGACGAGAAAGTGCCCGCAGATCCCGCGCGGGGCGAGGCTTGGAACCGGGGCGCCTATCTGGTGGAAGCGCTCGGGCATTGCGGCGAATGCCACACCCCGCGGACTGTTGCCGGAGGGCTGATCGAGGATCGCCGTTTTGGAGGCGGTATCGGCGGGCCCAACATCACCTCCGGGCGCGGCGGCATTGGCGACTGGACGGAAGACGACATCGCGTTCCTGCTGGAAGACGGTTCGACCCCGGAAGGCGATGTGGTGGGAGGCGAGATGGCGCGCGTCGTTCGCAACACAGCCCGGCTGTCCGAGGAAGACCGGCGCGCCATTGCGGTCTATGTGAAGAGCCTGCCGCCGGTCGACCGCCAATAGATTGCACGGATGCATGAAGCGCGTGCAGTTCAGGGGCTGGTTACGGGCCCGCGCGCTTGCCAGATTCGCTGTGAACCGGAATGGCTCCGGTGAGGAACAGGATCATGGCCCAGAATCTTCGCGGCCTTCATCATGTATCGGCCATCACGGCGACCATTGCCGACAACATGGATTTCTACACCCGCATCCTCGGCATGCGGCTGGTGAAGAAGACCGTCAATCAGGATGACGTATCGTCCTACCATGTGTTCTACGCCGACGGGCTCGCCAGTCCGGGCACCGATCTCACCTTCTTCGACATCCCACACGCCGCACGGGAGCATCCCGGCACGCACTCGATCACCCATATCTCCCTGCGTGTCGCGGGGCGGGATGCCTTGGCCTATTGGAAGGAGCGGCTGAACGGGGAAGGGATTGGTGCCCGCGCATTCGAGCAGGCCGGCCGCCCGGCTTTGGCTTTTGCCGATCCGGAAGGGCAGCGCCTCGTCCTCGTGGAGGATGGCGGTCGAGGCGAGGCCCATCCGTGGGATCGCAGCCCGGTTCCGCCCGTGCATCAGATCCGGGGTCTCGGGCCGGTCACCATCAGCGTTCCGGATCTGGCCCGCACCGAACCCCTTCTGACCGGCGTCCTGAACATGCGGCGAAAGGGCAGCTATGCCCACCCCGACACCGCGATCCATCAGGTCCACGTCTGCGAGATGGGCGAGGGTGGCCCGGATGCTGAGCTTCACGTTGCGGTGCAGCCTGATCTGCCGCGCGTGAAGGCCGGTGCCGGCGGCGTCCACCATGTGGCCTTCAACGTCGGCGATGCCGAACAGCTCACCGCCTGGGCCGAACGCATCGCCGGCGAGACGCGGCTGCCGAATTCCGGCGAGGTGGAGCGCTATTATTTCCGCTCGTTCTACTTTCGCGAGCCGAGCGGCGTGCTGTTCGAACTCGCGACCGATGGGCCGGGCTTCACGGCGGACGAGCCGCTGGAAAGTCTCGGCGAACGGCTCGCTCTGCCGCCTTTCCTCGAGCCGCGACGCGCGGAAATCGAGGCGGGACTCAAGCCGATCTAGCGGCCGCGCTCAGCCCTCGGAGGCGTCATAGGCGGGGACGAATACTCCCAAGGCTTGAAGCTGTGCCTCGGCGGATTTTAGCCGTTCGAGCACAGCTTCCCCTCCGCGCGCCACAATGACGTCGAGCAATTGCTCGGCGATGGCCCAGGCCGAGACGAGCGACGGAAAGAAGCTCGGCCCCTCGGTGGAGAAGGTCAGTACGATCTTGGCTTCGCGCGCGAACGGCGCCAGTGGGCTGTCGGCGATGGCGATGAGGGTGGCCCCGCGCCGTGCGGCGTGTTCGGCTACGATCACGCTTTCGCGCGAATAGGGCCGGAAACCCATGATGACGACCACGTCTTCCTCGTCCACGGCGCGAAGCTCGGCCTCCAGGCTACCGCCCATGCCGGACAGGAGCACCACATCGGGTCGGAACAGGCGGTAGACATAAGCGAAGGCATGGGCCGGCCCGAAACAGGCCCGGAAACCGGCCACAAATACGTTATGCGCGCGCTCGAACGCTTCCGCCGCCGCCGCGAACACGGCGGCATCGTTCAGGCCCTGCGTGGCCTCCAGTGTCTTGAGGTGGCTGCGGTGCAGCTCGCCGGGGTCGATGTCCGACAGCCGCCGTGCGCGATCGGAATAGAGCGCCGGGGCCACCCGCATCCGCTCGACGAACGGCTCCTTGAAATCCTCCCAGGCGGAAAACCCGAGCGTGCGCGCAAGGCGCACGAAGGTCACGGGCTGTACGCCGGCATGGGAGGCGAGGGTGCGCATGGAGACGATGGCGACATCCTCGGGCCGTTTCAGAACGAACGCCGCCGCAATGCGCTGCTGCGGGCTGAGGTCCACGAAGCGGGATCGGATCTTGTCGACAAGGCTGGAAAAACTGTCGGCCATGAGGACCGATTTAGGGCCGATGGTGCAGATTCCGCAACATCTGTTTCAGGAAATTCCGGATCGAGGTCGGGAAATCCACGGGACCTCCGAGACAATGAAAAAGCCCCGCCTTCGTGAGAAGACGGGGCCGTTGCGTGGCAGTTTGGGAGCTATCAGGCGACCTGGTCGAGTTCCGCGTTGAAGCGCAGGAAGCCGTTGGCATCGACGGAGATGTCTTCAGCGTCCACGCCGGCCAGCGTCACGGTCGTGAAGCGGTTCGCGTCACCCGCATTGCCGGCGAACGTCTGGTTCTCGAAGTAGAGAACCGTGTCGTTGCCGGTGTCCTGGATGAACACTTCCAGCCCGGCGACATTGCCGACATTGCCGTTGCCGAGGTTCACGTCCGCACCGATGTTGACGGCGGTGTAGTTCGGACCAATGAACAGGGCGTCCTGACCCGCGGCACCGAAGCCGGTGATCGTGCTGCTCTGATCGGTGAAGACGAACAGGTCGTTGCCGTCGGTCGCGAACTCCGTGCTCGCATCGATGACTTCGATCGCATCCACGCCGAGGTCGGCGAGGGTGGTCTCGGCGTCATCGACCGCCTGCTGAAGCGCCACGAGCTGGCTGATATCGCCCTGGGCGTCGGCGACGTCCTGGATCAGCTGTTCGCGGATTGCGATGGCGCCCTCGGCGTCGGCCACGGCCTCGATTGCATCGTCGAGTTCCCCGAGCTCAGGATTGTCGACGAGGATGGTGTCCACGTCGTCCTGGGCCTCATCGACATCCGCCACCAGATCGGCGCGGGTATCGACGGCGGCCTGGGCATCCGTCACGGCCTGGTTGAGCTCCTCGGTGGTGCCATTCGCGGCAACATCCGTGGCAAGTGCAGCCTCGGCATCGGTGACGGCCTGTTCCAGAGCCGCGCGGGCGTCCAAGGCATCCTGGGCGTCACCGACGGCGTCGGCGAGGTCGGCATCCGAACCGTTGGTCGTGATGTCGGTCTGAAGCGCCGTCTGGGCGTCCGCCAGAGCGGTTTCAAGCGCGGTACGGGCCGTCACGGCCGCCTGAGCTTCCGTGAGTTCTGCCGCGAGCTCCGCATTGGTGCCGTTGGCACTCACATCGGCGGCGAGGGCCAGCTGAGCGTCGCCGAGATTGTTTTCGAGAGTTGTGCGTTCGTCGAGATCTAGTTGAGCGGCCAACAGATCCTGCTGGAGGTCGCTGTTGGAGCCATTTTCCAGAACGTCAGCCGTCAGGGCAGCTTGGGCATCTGCGACAGCCTGATCGAGAGCATCGCGATTGTCGATGTCCGCCTGAGCGGTCGAAACGGCAAGCTGGAGAGCCTGAGTTGTTCCGTTCGTCGCGATGTCGGTCTGGAGAGCCGTGTTGGCACTGGCAGACGCCTGCTCCAAAGCGGTGCGGGCCGCTACCTCAGACAGTGCGTCATCCAAATCCTGGTTAAGTTCAGCATCGGTGCCATCCGCGGCAATGTCGGCGTCGAGGGCCGTCTGAGCGGCATCCACATCGGCTTGCAATTCGGCGCGGTCTTCCGCGATATCTTCTTCGATCGCTTCTCCGTTGGTAGAGAGGTAAAGGACTGGATCGTCGAGAAGAAGTGGCAGGTTAATCGATATATTCAGGTCAGCTAAAGCATCAATCAGGGTACCAACAACACTTAGGTTGCCAAGGTTAATCTGGATAATCGCATTCTCAACAGCAGCCGCCTCAGCATTGAAATCGTCCAGTGCCTGCTGAGCGTTAGCAACGTTGTCCCGGAGATCTGCGCGTTGAGTGATCTCAGCCTGCGCTGCGGTCACGGCCGCATTTAGCGCTGTGGTGGGACCATTGGCGCCAATGTCCTGCTGGAGCGCGAGGTTGGCGTTGGTCGCTGCGGTTTCCAACGTAACGCGGTTGCTCAGAGTGGTCTGAGCAGCTGCAAGGTCGTCGTCGAGGTCGTCGTTCGAGCCGTTCGCGGAAATGTCGGCGTTGAGTGCATTCTGCGCCGATGCAAGATCGCCTTCCAGCGCGCCGCGGGTCTGAAGCGCAGATTCAACGTCGGCGATTGTTTGCTGAAGCTCTGCGGTCGTGCCATCGGCATTGATGTCAGCGGTGAGAGCCGTCTGCGCATCCTCGACAGCCTCAAGAAGATCCTGACGAGCATCCAGCGCAGCCTGCGCGTCGGTAACGGCGTCGTTCAGCTCTTGGGTCGAGCCATTGGTGGAGACATCGGCCGCAAGCGCGGCGTCGGCCGCATCGACGTCGTCCCGCAGTTCTTCGCGGGCCTCGACAGCTGCCTGGGCGTCCGACAGATCCTGCTGAAGCTCGGCGGTCGTGCCGTTGGCAGTGACGTCGTCGGCGACATCCGCCTCGGCGTCGGTCACGGCTTCTTCCAGCGCCGTGCGGGCCGTCACTTCAGCCTGTGCATCCGCCAGAGCGGTGGCGAGCTCGGCAGGAGTACCGTTCGCGGTCTGGTCGGCCTGCAGCGCTTCCTGCGCAGCGGTCAGCGCTGCACGGGCGGCAATGAGTTCCTGGCCGGCTGCGGCGAGGTCGGGATTGGCGGCGACGGCAGCTTCAGCCGCGGCAAGGCGATCCTGCGCATCGCCGAGATTGGCCTGAAGCCGGCGGTCTGAGCCTTCCGAAGCGCGATCAGCAGCAAGCGCGGCGCGGGCCTGGGTGAGGGCCGCCTGGAGAGCATCGGCATCGCCATTCTCTTCCACGAAAGCATCGCGCGCGGCGACGGCCTGCTGGAAGATCGCGACAGCCTCGATGGTCGGATCGATCGGATCAGTGCCGGGGTCGTAGTTCGGAGCGCCGACGCGGTTCTCCAGATGTCCCCACTGAACGAAGTGGTGGAAGCCGTCCACGTAATCGCCGGCGGCAACCGCGGCAGCGATGTCGGGGTTGTTGGAGAGATAGGCGGCTTCGTCGAAGTCGACGAAATCAGCGTTCGGCGTGCGGGTCGCACCTTCGAGCTGGCCGTACTGCACGAAATGGTCGAAGGCGCTCGTCACTTCGCCGGTGATCAGCGCAGCCGCAACGTCGGGGTTGTTCTCGAGATAATAGGAGGTGTCGAAATAGGCGTTCGGATCGCGCCCTTCCTGACGGCCCCACCGCTGATAATGAGCGTAGGCGTCCGGATAATCGCCGGCCGCGACGGCGGCGGCCACATCGGCGTTCTGCTCAAGGTAAAATGCGGCGTCAAAGGTGACCACGCTCATGGTTATTCCCCTAATCGTTGATTAGCCCCGCCCCTGCCACGCAACAGAAGCTCGATAGATGTCTTCGCCCTAAAGAGGTCGATGCGCGCAACTTATGCGAGCAGGTTGCATTTGATGCAGGCAGGCCATACCGGACAAGAGAAAAATTATGAGCACTCAACCAAAGATTCATTGACAGATAAAAAAATATGCAATCCGAAAGAGCGAGGGTGGCTAAATCTCTGCTGCGACTGTCAGAATCATACAACCAAAGGTTGATGAGTCGGTCTTGGCTGCTTTTTCTGTGCGCTTTTGGCAACAGGTCTTTGGCGGCTTTCGGAGGAGCGTATTCGCCGCCCCTCCGGTCCCGTGTGCAATTTAAAGAGGCATTAATTGGCCGGAGACGGCGCGGTTCGATCGGTCAGCTCCAAATGAGTGGCCAGTTGCCGCAGAATGCCGCACGCCGCCGGCTTGCCGAGCGTCATTTCCAGCATGGTCGCGTAAGACATGGCCGACGCGCTGAGCAATTCGTTGAAGGGGGCGTCCATAGAGCGGGCCTCTTCAAGCGCCTTCTGCAGATGCGGCGTGAACACATCGCGCATCAGCCGGTCCACGCGCTCATTATCCTGCGGCGGCAGGATCGAATCCTTGTAGGTCATGGTCTCTTCCTTGCTGGGTTAGCGCTCGTTCAGGCCGCGTGCGACGGCGTCGGTCAGCGGCTTGGTAAGATATTGGAGAAGCGTGCGCTTCCCCGTCTGGATGAAGACCTCGGCGGGCATGCCGGCGTGGATACGCTGGCCCGCAAGCTTCTCCATCTCGGCCGGCCCGGTCTGGACTTGGGCGAGGAAATAGGGGGTGCCGGTGGCCTGATCGACCAGCCGATCCCCGGAGAGCGTGATGACGGTGCCGATGATCTCCGGCGTGCGGCGCAGATCGAGGCCGATGAAACGGACTTCGGCTTCCTGGCCGACCGAGACGTGCGAGACGTCGTTGGGCGAGACCCGCGCCTGGATCAGCAGCTTGTCGGACGAGGGTGCGATCTCCATCAGGGTCTCGCCGGGAGAGATGACGCCGCCCTCCGTCGTCACGCGCACGTTCTGCACCACGCCCGTCTGAGGCGCCGTGATATCCAGGCGCTTCATGATGTCCTGAGCCACATGGTATTGCTGCCCGAGATCGGCGATCTGCGCCTCAGCCTCGCGCAGCATCACCGTCACCTCGTCCAGCCTCTGCTGACGTGTGTGCGTGATCTGAAGCTCCGCCTCGCCGATGGATTGCTGCGCCACGGCGATGGAGGTGCCGGTGGTCGCCATGATGCCCTCGAGGCGGGCGACCTCGCGCTGAAGCACGAACACCCTCGGCTTGGACACCAGGCCGCGCTCCAGCAGCGGGAGCAGGGCGCCGAGTTCGTCCTGCAACAGCCGTACCTGCGAAGAATTCGCCACCTGCTGCTGCTCGTGGCCCCGGACCTGCGACTGAAGCTGCTTGATGCGCTGATGCAGGATGGCAATTTGGCCCTGCAACGTGGCGCGGCGTTCGTCGAATTGCTGGCGTTGGCCCTGCAGGATGGCCGCGACATCCGCATCGTTCGCCGCGCGCTGCAACAATTCCGGCGGGAACGTCAGCATCAGCGCGCCCGATCGCTCGGCCAGAAGGCGTGATTGCAGCGCGGTCTGCATGTCGAGCTGCGTCCGCAGGCGCTGAACCTGCGCAGTGGGCGCGATCCGGTCGAGGCGTATCAGCACGTCGCCCTGATTGACGAGATCGCCTTCGTGCACCGCGATCTGGCGCACGATACCGCCCTCCAGATGCTGCACGGCCCGGCGCTGGCCCTCGACCGCAAGCGTGGCTGAGGCGGCAACCGCGCCGGCCAGCGGAGCGATGGCCGCCCAGAGCCCGAACCCGAAAAATGCGACGAACACGATCGCCGAGCCAACGACCACCGGCCCGCGAATGCTCGTGGGCGCGGTGGGCGCATCGCCCTGTTCGGGCTCGGCCAGTTGCCCCAGCCGGGTAACGAGATGGGAGCTGAGTTCGATCAGCCGGTCCGGGATCTTCGCCACCTCTTCCCGGGCTGCGGGAACGGAGATGGCCGATGCCTTTTGCGTCAGAAGCCGCATCATCGTCGTCTCGCGATCAGGCTGGTTTCAGGGGCGAAATCTGCCCGCGCGCCTGGGTCAGGCTGACGGGAGATTTGTTCATGTGGTTCAGCACCGCGTCCTTGGGGCCGTAGAGCGTGAGCGTGCCGCCCGCGAACACCGCCAGCTTCTCGATGGCTGACAGGAGGGTCGTGCGATGGCTGACGACGATCACCGTGCGTCCTCGGTCGCGCATCCGTCCGATGGCGTCGGTCAGGGCCATTTCGCCTTCGTGGTCCAGGCTCGCGTTCGGCTCGTCCAGAACGATGATCCTGGGGTCGCCGTAGAGCGCACGGGCAAGCGCGATGCGCTGCCGCTGGCCACCCGAAAGGCCGATGCCGTTCTCACCGAGAAGCGTGTTGTACCCCTCGGGAAGTTTGAGGATGACGTCGTGCACGCCCGCTTCCTGCGCGGCCCTTACCACCATTTCGGAATCGACCTTGCCCAGCCGGGCGATGTTCTCCGCGACGGTGCCTGCGAAAAGCTCGACGTCCTGCGGCAGATAGCCGAGATGGCGTCCCAATTCGTCCGGGTTCCAGGTCCGCACGTCGGAGCCATCGATCCGGACCTGACCCGAAATGGTGGGCCACACCCCGACCACCGCGCGCGCCAGTGTCGATTTCCCTGCACCCGATGGCCCGATGATTCCAACGGCCTCACCTGGCTGGATGTCGAGGCTGACGCCTCGCAGCGTCGGCGCCCGCCCGCCCGGTGGGGCCACGGACACCTGTTCAAACGTCACCCGGCCCTGCGGAGCGGGCAGCGACATGGAGACATCCAGCCCCGGCGCAGTCTCCAGGATCTGCTTCACCCTGTGGTAGGCGCCGCGTGTGTTGATCAGCGATTTCCACTGGCCGACAAGCGCCTCCACCGGCGACAGGGCGCGGCCCATCATGATGGAGGTGGCCACCATCACGCCGGGTGTGACCTCGATCTCGAGCACGAGATAGGCGCCGACCCCCAATATCGCGACCTGCAAAACCATGCGGGTGAACTTCGACATTGCGAGGATCGCCCCGGCCCGGTCGCTCGCTTTGGCCTGATAGCCGAGCGCGCGGGCGTGAACGTCCATCCAGCGATGCAGGACGGCGCCCATCATGCCGAGCGCATGGACGGTTTCGGCGTTCCGCAGCGTCGACGAAATGTAATGATTGGCTGCGCGCGTGGCGGAGCCGGCCTCGTTCAGGTTCCGGCGGGTCGTCAGCTCATTCATCAGCGCCAGCACGAAGATGGCGATGGCGCCGAACAGTGCCACGAATCCGAGAAGCGGATGCAGGATGAAGCAGATCAGAAGGAAGATCGGCACCCAGGGTGCATCGCACATGGCAATGATGGCGCCGCCTGAAAGAAACTCCCGAAGACTGTCGAGATCCTTGAGCAATTGGCCCGGATTATCGGTGGAGCGATTGATGTGGCTGCGGAAGGCGATGTGGAACAGCTGTCTGGCGAGGAGCTGGTCGAACCGTGCGCCCGTCCGCACCAAAACGCGCGACCGGACGGCTTCCAGCGCGGCGTAGACCAGAAGCATCATCACCGCGATCAGGGTGATCATCAGGAGGGTCATTTCGCTGCGGCTGGTCAAAACGCGATCGTAGACCTGCAGCATGTACAGCGGACCTACGAAAAGAAGAGAATTAATAAAAAAGCTAAATACAATTACCCATATAATATTGATCTTCAGCTTCTTTATTGTGCCGTCCAAGGATACGGAGGGCGATGTATTGAGAGGGCGGGAGGAATTCATTCGACGGGTGGCCCTGCAGCAATTGGTTGGATCGCGTCCGGCAACTTGAACAAGAATGTCTGGGTTTGAGCGCAGGCCGATGTCCGGAAACTGCCGATATTTTGGCCGATCCGCCTAAAAAATACAACACTAGGTTGCTATCGTATTTTTATCTCTCAAAAGGCGAGCGCGCCGGCACACGCCTTTGC
The DNA here is from genome assembly GCF_052542005.1 of Terrihabitans aquatilis. Classification (NCBI taxonomy): domain Bacteria; kingdom Pseudomonadati; phylum Pseudomonadota; class Alphaproteobacteria; order Hyphomicrobiales; genus Terrihabitans; species Terrihabitans aquatilis. Next base: position 116,377 of record NZ_JBOCUO010000001.1, read on the forward strand.
GCCGCGCCGATCCAAGAATTCGGTAAAGCCTTCAGAAGATCGCTGGTCGGGAACGGAACCGGACGCGCCCTGCGCGCGTCGACGGCTGCAGATGTTCCGGAAAAGGGCGCGCGCTCTATCGCCCGATCGGACACAGTCCAATGCAGCACGCGAGATGCCCCGCGCGCCCTTTGTTCGGGGTCTTGGCTCTCAGCGCCAGCCGAGAGCCGGGGCGACGTGGGTCAGGATCGCCTCGATGACATGGGCATTGTATTCGACACCCAACTGGTTCGGCACCGTCAGAAGCAGGGTGTCGGCCTCCTTGATGGCCTCGTCGCTTGCCAATTCGCGGGCAAGCACATCGGGCTCGGCGGCGTAACTTCGGCCGAAGATGGCGCGCGTCTGGTCGTCGATGAACCCGATTGAATCCTCACCCTGATTGCTTCGGCCGAAATAGGCCCGGTCGCGGTCGTCCATCAGGGCGAAGATGCTGCGGCTTACCGAAATGCGCGGTTCCCGCTCATGGCCGGCCGCCTTCCAGGCCTCGCGATAGGCTCGGATCTGGTCGGCCTGCTGCACGTGGAAGGGGAGGCCTGTTTCGTCGTTCTTGAGCGTGGAACTCTGGAGGTTCATGCCCAACCTCGCCGCCCACACCGCCGTGGCGTTCGAACTGGCACCCCACCAGATGCGTTCGCGCAAACCCTCGGAATAGGGCTCGACGCGCAGTAACCCTGGAGGGTTGGGAAACATCGGGCGCGGATTGGGCTGCGCGAATCCTTCGCCACGCAACATGTCGAGGAATCTTTCGGCATGGTCGCGGGCCATGTCCGCTTCCGTTTGCCCTTCGGCCGGTACGTAGCCGAAATGCCGCCAGCCATCGATGACCTGTTCCGGCGACCCACGGCTGATGCCGAGTTGCAGCCGCCCGCCGGCGATCAGATCCGCCGCGCCGGCATCTTCGGCCATGTAGAGCGGGTTCTCGTAGCGCATATCGATGACGGCAGTGCCGATGTCGATGCGTTTCGTCCGGGCGCCGACGGCCGCAAGCAGCGGGAAGGGCGAGGCAAGCTGCCGGGCGAAATGATGCACCCGGAAATACGCGCCATCCGCTCCCAGTTCCTCGGCCGCAATCGCAAGATCGAGGGATTGCAGAAGCGCATCGCCCGCCGAGCGGGTCTGGGAATGGGGCGAGGGATTCCAGTGTCCGAAAGACAGAAAACCGATCTTCTTCATGGGCCTGCCGCGCAGAAATATGATCCGTGAAGAATACGCGCGATGGCGAAGAAAGGTCGATCTTCCTTGCACGGGCGTTTGTGCATGGATGCCCGTGACGCGGCCGCGATCGCCTGTGAGCCGGAGAGCTAACGGCCCGAGGCGAGAAGGAAATGACGATTTCGAAGGATTGTGTTGGCTGGGGGACCTGGATTCGAACCAGGATTAACGGAGTCAGAGTCCGCGGTTCTACCGTTGAACTATCCCCCAACAGGCTGCCTGCAGGAGCGGGCCGCCGATCGGTGCGAGGGACATAGCCGCCCGTTTCACGCTTTGCAAGTGCCACATTGCGGATCGCAAGGGAAAACCGGCCGCTGAAACCCACGTCGAAAAATATGCCGGATGGCGCGCAGGGCCTCCCGGTGCGGGACGTTAATGTGCTGTCACCGAATGCGTGGGAACAAGGTTCGGTGATTGCTGCGGGGCGCCATTGCTCTGTGCCCGCGGTTCATTCAGATTGATATGGCTAGGCAGGACCCTTGCATGCGCAAGTCTTTCATCGCTCTCACGGCCCTTCTTCTGGCAGGTGCGGGCGGCTATGCGGCCATGCGCTGGCAGGACCGGGCCCCCATGTCCGGCCAGGTCGCTGCGCAGGCCAACGCCGCCCCCGCAACGGAATCCTCACGACGCCCGTCCCCGGTTGAGGTCGCGACATCGAAGAGCGTGCCTGCGGTCGCGGAATTCCTCTCGGTCGGCACTCTGACATCCGACGAATCCGTCAGCGTTGCCGCCGAGGTCGCGGGCAGGGTGGCCGCGCTTCAGTTCCAGGAAGGCCAGACGGTGAAGGCCGGCGATGTCTTGGTGAAGCTCGATGACGCGCTCGCTCGCGCCGAGGTCACCGAAGCCGAGGCAGGCCAGGTTCTGGCGCAGGCCAATTTCCAACGCGCCTCCACGCTCTCGCGCTCGGGCGCCGGCACGACCCGGGCATTGGATGAAGCGAAGGCTGCATTGGCGACATCGGCCGCCACGATCGAACTCGCGAAAGTTCGTCTGGAAAAGACAGAGATCCGCGCCCCGTTCGACGGCGTTGTCGGCCTGCGTGCTGTCTCGCCGGGAGCTTATGCCCAGATCGGACAGGCCCTGGTCAATCTCGAAAAGATCGACGCTCTGAAGCTCGATTTTCGCCTGCCCGAGATCAATCTTCGCGACGTATCCGTCGGCATGAAGGTCGAGATAACGGCCGACGCCTTTCCCGGTGAAACCTTCGAGGGATCGATCTACGCCATCGATCCCCAGGTCGACGTGAACGGCCGGGCAATCCGCATACGGGCGCGCGTTGCCAATGAGGATGGACGTCTGCGTCCGGGCCTGTTTGCCCGCGTGAAGGTGCGCGGCGCGGCGCGCGGCGACGTTGTGACGATACCGGAAGGCGCGGTGGTGCCGCGCGGCAACGAGACGATCGTCTACATGATCCAGGGCGGCAAGGCTGAAGAGGCGCGCGTCACGTTGGGGCGCCGCTGGGCCGGCTCCGTCGAGATCCTGGAGGGGCTAAAACCCGAGATCATGGTCGTGACGGCCGGGCAGGCACGTTTGAAAAACGGCGCCTCCGTTGAGGTCATCGACACCGCAGGTCCTGTCTGACCATGGGTATCTCGGAGCTCTGCATTCGCCGTCCCGTCTTCGCGACGGTGATGAGCCTGTTCCTGCTGCTGATCGGCGTGGTGGCCTATGACCGGCTGACGGTGCGTGAATATCCCAATATCGACGAACCGGTCGTCTCCGTGCAGACGACGTATACCGGCGCCTCCGCCGAGATCGTCGAGACCCAGGTCACGCAGGTGCTGGAGGGCTCGATCGCAGGCATTGCCGGCATCGACACCATCGAATCGCAGAGCCGTTCCGAAACCAGCCGCATCACCATCCGCTTCCATCTCGACGTCGATCCCGATGTCGCGGCAAGCGACGTGCGCGATCGCGTATCGCGCGTTCGCCGCCGCCTGCCGGACGAAGTCGATGAGCCGACGGTGTCGAAGGTCGAGGCGGATGCGCAGCCCGTTCTGTTCATGTCCTTCACCAGCGATCGCATGTCGCCGCTGGAAATTTCGGATTATGTCAGCCGCTATGTCGTGGATCGCCTCAAGAACCTGACGGGCGTGGCCGATGTCCAGATCTATGGCGAGCGTCTCTACGCCATGCGGATCTGGGTGGATCGTGATCGGCTCGCCGCCTACGATCTGACGGTACAGGACGTCGAGGCCGCGCTCTCGGCACAGAATGTGGAGATACCCTCCGGCCGCATCGAAAGCTCGGACCGGGAATTCAACGTGCTCTCGCGCACGGGTCTGGTCACGCCGCAGCAATTCGAGGACATCGTCGTCAAGCTGGCGGATGGCTATCAGGTGAAGATGCGCGACGTGGCGCGCGTCGAGCTCGGAGCCGCCGATGAGCGGCGATCGAGCAAGCTGAACGGTCAGAACGCGATCACGGTGGGCGTCATCAAACAGGCGACTGCCAACCCGCTGGACGTGTCGAACGCCGCTCAGCAAATGCTGCCGGATCTGAGAAACAGTCTGCCAGAAGGCATGTCCGCGGAAGTTGGTTACGACAGCGCGGTGTTCATCGACCGGTCGATCAAGGCGGTGTTTACCACCATCGCCGAGGCCGTTGTGCTGGTCGTGCTGGTCATATTCTTCTTCCTGCGCTCCATGCGGGCGTCGATCATTCCCGTGGTCACGATCCCGGTCTCGCTCATCACCACGTTCGCGCTGATGTATGCGATGGGCTTCACCATCAACACGCTCACGCTGCTGGCCATGGTGCTGGCCATCGGCTTGGTTGTCGATGACGCCATCGTCGTGCTGGAGAATGTCTATCGCTACGTCGAGGAGGGGATGAAGCCGTTTGAGGCGGCGATGAAGGGCTCACGCGAGATCTTCTTCGCTGTCGTCGCGATGACGATCACTTTGGCGGCGGTTTACGCTCCGATCGCCTTCGCGGAGGGACGCACCGGGCGTCTGTTCCTGGAATTCGCGCTGACGCTGGCCGGCGCGGTGCTGATCTCGGGCTTCGTGGCGGTGACCTTGACGCCCATGATGTGTTCCAAGCTGCTCAAGCATCAGGACAGCCATGGCCGCGTCTACATGCTGTTGGAACGCTTCTTCGAGGGCATGACGAACGGCTACCGGCGTCTTCTGCGCGGCGCGCTCTCCATGCGGTTCGTGGTTATCCTCTTCGGTGTCATCGTCGCGGGCGCCAGCGGCTATTTCTTCACTCAATTGTCGTCGGAGACGGCGCCGGTGGAGGATCGCGGTGTTCTCCGGGTGTTCGGCCGGGGCCCGGAAGGCGCCACGATCGGATACACCACGCGCTATGCCGATCAGGCCGGAAAGATCCTTGCCGGAATTCCCGAGGCACGTTTCTACACGATCAATTCCGGCTCGCCGGAGGTGACGAACATGTTCGGCATCTTCCTGCTGAAGGACTGGGAAGAGCGCACTCGCAAGCAGCAGGAGATCCGGGAAGAGGTTCAAGGCGATTTGAGGTCGATCGTGGGCATGGACGCCTTCGCCACCAATCCGCCCTCTCTGGGCGGGGGCGGTGGGCTGGGCGGCAAGCCGGTCAATTTCGTCGTTCAGAGTTCCGGCACCTATGAGGACCTGCGCGAAATCGCGGATCGCCTGGTGGAGGCGCTGTCAGGTTCGGCCTTGCTTGAAAACGTCGAGAGCGACCTCGTACTCAACAAGCCGGAGCTGCAATTGTCCATCGACCGCCAGAAGGTGGCCGATCTCGGTATCGACGTGTCGACGGCCGGGCGCACGCTCGAATCTCTGCTCGGCGGTCGTCAGGTGACGCGCTTCGAGCGGGATGGCGAGCAATATGACGTCATCGTCCAGCTGGCCGCGGAGGACAGGGCATCGCCACAGACCTTGTCCACCATCTATCTGCGCTCATCGAAGGGCGAGATGATCCAGCTGTCGAACATCGTGCAGGTGCGCGAATCGCTGGCTCCCCGTGAACTGCGGCGCTTCAATCAGCTTCGCGCGGCCACGATCTCCGCAAATCTGGCGCCGGGGGTCACTTTGGGCGATGCGCTGGCCGAGGTGGAGGCCCAGGCCTCGAATGTGCTCCCCGCGACCGTCCAGAAGGATTATTCCGGTCAGAGCCGCGAATTCCTGCAATCGAACCAGAGTATCATCCTCGTGTTCGTGCTGGCGATCCTGTTCATCTATCTGGTGCTCGCCGCGCAATTCGAGAGCTTTGTCGATCCCTTCATCATTCTGCTCACGGTGCCGCTGTCTCTTACGGGCGCTCTGGCTGCGCTTTATTTCGCAGGCGGCACACTCAACATCTTTTCCCAGATCGGGCTGGTGACATTGGTCGGGCTGATTACGAAGCACGGTATCCTGATCGTCGAATTCGCCAATCAACAACAGGAAATGGGCCGCGAGCGCATTGAGGCGGTCGTGGAGGCTGCGGCGCTGCGCCTGCGTCCTATCCTGATGACGACGGGCGCCATGGTTCTCGGTGCGATCCCGCTCGCGCTGGCCTCGGGCGCCGGTGCGGAAAGCCGGCAGCAGATCGGATGGGTTATTGTCGGCGGCGTGTCGCTCGGAACGATTCTGACGCTTCTCATCGTGCCCGTCGCGTATTCCTTCCTCGGGAAGCGGCATGAGGTCTCCACGCCCGTGGATAGTCTGGCGGCACAACCGGCCGAATAGTCGAGCTCTGGAAGTTACTTGCCTAGTAAATGTGCGAACAGCCCAGGTTTTCGACACCCAAGACTTGGGCAGGGCCCGCCCTGCGTGTCTCTTCAGACACACTCTCCAGCAATGCGGTCGCTGAACACCCTAAACCCGCTCGCAGCGGTTGCGGTGCAGGGGGCACTTCGTTGATGATTCCTTACGACTAAGGTCGCCCCGATGCCGAAAGGCGTGGGGATTGGGGGGGAAGGCGGGCCTGGGTGCAGGTGAACCGGTTCCCTGAGGGTCTCGAAACTTTGGAGAACACACATGAAGACGGTGAAAACCCTTCTTCTCGGTACCGCCGCTGGCTTGGCAGCTTTTACGGGGGCACAGGCTGCCGACCTCCCGCTGGCGGAACCGGTTGAGTACGTGAAGGTCTGCTCCACCTATGGTGAGGGCTTCTTCTACATTCCCGGCACCGACACCTGCCTGCAGATTTCCGGTTACGTCCGCTTCGACATGCTGGGCCGCGTCAACGGCGATGACGATGACGACGATTTCGCCGGCGGTCCGGGCGCTGACAGCTTTGCCACCAACGCCCGTGGCACGATCGCTGCGGACGCGCGCTCGGAAACCGAATGGGGCACCCTGCGCTCGTACATCGAGTTCGAGGGCAATTCCTCGTCCGGCGCTTACCCGAACGGCGACAACGAGCTTCACATCGAAGCCGCCTTCGTTCAGTTCGCCGGCATCACGGCCGGTAAGGCTTCCTCGTTCTTCGACTTCGTGAACGCGGCGACCATTTCCGACTTCTTCTCGGCCGAGCAGGTCAACACCCTGGCCTACACTGCCACGTTCGGTTCCGGCTTCGCCGCAACCATCGGCATCGAAGATAAGTACTTCCGTGCGGTTCCGTTCGATACCGACCTCGATCAGACCTACCCGAACGTCATCGCTGCGGTGCGCGTCGATCAGGCCTGGGGTTCGGCCCAGATCTCCGGCGCGATTCAGGACAATGAGGGCGACGTTCTCGATGGATTTGTGGACGACGAAATCGGCTGGGCCGTTCAGGCCGGCGTGAAGATCAACCTGCCGACCGCCAATTCGGGCAGCTATGTCTGGGCCCAGGGCGCTTACTCGGAAGGCGCGATCTCGTATGCCGGCGCTGAGGATGTGTTCGGCAACGGCTTCGACTTCGATTTCACGGGCGTGTTCGACACCAGTTCCGCTGGTGAAGCGACCGAGATGTGGCAGGTCGGCGGCGGCATCACCTTCCAGGCAACCGCGAAGGTTGCTCTGACGGGTGCGGTTACCTACAGCAGCGTCGATCAGGGCGTCGATGGCGGCTTTGATTACCTGCACGCTGAAGCCAACGTGTTCTACACCCCGGTCAAGAACCTCGATCTCGGCCTGGCCGTGATCTACGGCTCGGTTCTCGAGAGCGACGGACCCGGCGACGTCATCCTTGTCGAAGAGCAGGACGACCTGATGTTCGCCGGTCGTATCCAGCGCAGCTTCTGATCATCTGATGAGCCCGGTTCGCCGGGCTCATACCTCCCAAAAGATAAGGCCCCGGTGAAACCACCGGGGCCTTATCTTTCACAAGGATAGCAAACCTAGATCCGGGATCTAGCCCCGCCCGCGCCGGAGATCCGCTTCGATGTTCTGCGGCGCACGCACGTTGAAGCGCGAACGATAGACCTGCACATTCTCCATCACCCGCTGCACGTAATTGCGCGTCTCGGTGAACGGAATGCGCTCCACCCAATCGATGGGATCGACCGAGGCATTGCGCGGGTCGCCATAGCGCTGAACCCATTCGCGCACCCGTCCGGGGCCCGCATTATAGGCCACGAAGGTGAGGATGTAGGAGCCATCATAATTGTTGGCGAGTTCGCCGAGATGGGCGGCGCCGAGCGTGGCGTTGAACGTCGGGTCGTTCAGCTTGGCCGTGTCGAACGGCATGCCCACCTTGCCGGCTGTGCGCTTGGCCGTTTCCGGCAGCATCTGCAGGAGGCCGCGCGCGCCGGCGCCGGAGCGGGCGGTGGGATGGAATGCGCTTTCCTGGCGAGCGATGGCATGGACCACCGCCGGTTCGATTGCCGGACCCACGGGCTTGAATTTCGGCACGCCATTGGTCGGCCAGGAAGCCGCCTCCAGCGGAAAACCGTTCGAGACGCCGGCCTTGCCCACGATCAGCAGGCCGCGCGGATCGCGGTTGCGGTCCGCAAGCTCCGCCAGAAGCGCCAGGCTGTCGGCATCGCGCAACCGCTCGGCGGTATCGGCGAACAACGGGATCGTCTTTTCCTTGGCGTCCACCGAATAGAGCAGGCGGATGGCCTTCGCGATCGAGGTCCGTTCGAACGACGCTCGTGCGGACGTGGAAGGCTTGACGGTCTGAACCGGCACGGCGCCGCCACCGAGGCGGGCCTTGGCCAATTGACCGTAATAGGTCGAGCCATAGGCCGAGGCCGAAGCATAATAGGATTGCGCGGCCGCACGATTGCCCGAAGCTTCTTCGGTGCGGCCCAGCCAGTAATCCCCGCGCGAGCGCGTGAGCGGCGTGGACCCGACGCGGGACACCTGCGCAAAATGCTTGCGCGCGGTGGCGGGGTCGTTGAGGAAGCGCAAAGCGATCCAGCCGGCATGGAATTCGCCGTCCGCCACGTCGGCAGGCCGGGTGTTCGCATGGCCGGCGGCGATGCGGTAGGCCATGCGTGCATCGCCCAGATCCAGCATGTCGCGCGCGAGCCAGCGCCGCTTTTCCCACCAGGCCTTGGTGTCGACCAAAGCCGCGGGGTCGCGCGTCACCTGGGTCATGACCTGCGCGGCTTCCTTGTGCTTGTCCTGCCGCAGAAGCCGATCGATCATGGCGTATTGATAGCCGGGATGCTTGCGCGCCGAGGACGGCACGGCGGCGAGCGCCGCATCGACGTCCTTCGTCTTGCGCAGCACGGCCGTGCGGGCTTTCGCGATGGCCTGATACGCCGCGCTCGCGCGGCTGGCATTGCGCTGCGCCGCGCCGACTTCGCGCTGGAAGAAGAAATATTCGGCGCGAGCGGCGTGATCGTCGGCATTCAGCAGGCCGCCGAATTCGGAAAGCACCTTCTTCTCGATATCCGGCGACAGATCCTCGCTGCGCCAGACGGACTTGACCAGCTGAGCCGCCTGCGGGCGCGGCGAGATGCGCGCCAGCGCCAGCTGGCCCATGCCGCTGTCGGGCATGCGATTGCCGAGGAACGCACGGACCGTGCCGGCGTCGATATCCTCGAGATAAAGTGCCTCTTCCGCGCGTCGTGTGGCGAGCGTGCGTGCGGGCCAGTCCGGGTTGTCCCGCAGGAAGGCGGCGATGTTGGAAAAGCCGATCTGGCGTGATGCCGAGCGGATGGTTAGCCAGTCGAACAGGGTCACCGATGCACGGTCACGCAGCCGGCCGCGAATCTCCCGGGCCGCCGACAGCTGCCCCTTATCCAGCAGCGCGATGGCCTGCTTCATCGCGGGAGCATCGGCGCTGATCGAACCCGATGATCCACCGGCCGAGGGACCTACGAGGGAAGTGATAGACCCGGTGGTCTGGGGAGCGGCGAAAGCGTCCGCGCGGAGCGCTGGCGTGGCCGACACCTCCGGCAATGCGGGTGCGATGCCCGACGATGCCGAAGCCCACGGATTCGGCGCGGGGAGGGGAACCCCCTGAGCCGAAGCAAGAGCGGTGGACAGCATCAGGAACGAGAGGCCGGCGACAAGCGGTCTCATGGTCACGCAGGATCTCCGAAAGAGTTGCCCAATTCTTACGCGGTAATCTTTATGAAAAGATAATTGCGATGCCTGCGGCGCTGCACCATGTGTGTGTTCCGCAATGGCGGCGAAACCAAGGCTTGCATATTCATGCCAAGCTGTGGCTTTCCATAAGGTCTTCCGGCGATAGAACAGGCCGTCAGGTTTCACGAGGTTTGGTCATGTCCTTCCGTGCCCCCTTCACGGGCTCTCTTGTCGCCCTTGTGACGCCGTTCAGCGATGGCGCCGTGGATGAGGCCGCCTTTCGGGATCTGGTCAGCTGGCAGATCGAGGAAGGCACGCAGGGCCTCGTTCCGGTCGGCACCACCGGAGAGACGCCGACACTGACGCATGACGAGCATAAATCCGTCATCAGCATGTGCATCGAGGAAACGGCCGGCCGTGTTCCCGTGATCGCGGGCATCGGGTCGAACTCGACGCGCGAGGCGATCGAGATGGGCCGTTTGGCGGAGAAGGCGGGTGCCGACGCCGTTCTCGCGGTCGTGCCCTATTACAACAAGCCGACCCAGGAAGGGCTCTACCAGCACTTCAAGGCGATCAACGATGCCGTCGGCATTCCGATCGTGATCTACAACATCCCGCCGCGCAGCGTCATCGACATGTCGGTCGAGACCATGACGCGTCTCGCGGCCTTGCCGAACATCGTCGGCGTCAAGGATGCGACGGGGAACGTTGCTCGCGTCAGCCTGCAGCGCGCGGCCATGGGCGCGGGCTTCAACCAGCTGTCCGGCGAGGACATGACCGCGCTCGCCTTCAATGCAGCCGGCGGCAATGGCTGCATTTCCGTCAGCGCCAATGTCGCGCCGCGCCTGTGCGCCGAGCTTCAGCGCGCCACGCTGGAAGGCGATTACGCCCGCGCGCTGGAAATTCAGGACCGACTTATTCCGCTTCACAACGCCATCTTCCTTGAGCCTGGCGTCGCTGGCGCCAAGGTCGGCCTGTCCATTCTCGGCCGTATCAAGGACGAGGTGCGCCTGCCGCTCCTGCCGGCCACCGACAAGGCTCGTGAGGCCATGCGCGCCGCCATGATCCATGCAGGGCTGATCGCGGCATGAGCGCAGCCAAGGCGGATCCGAATCGAAAGGTCGTTGCCGACAATCGTCAGGCCCGGTTTCATTACGCGATTGGGGATGTGTTCGAGGCGGGCATCGCGCTCAGCGGCACCGAGGTGAAATCCTTGCGCGTGGGCAAGGCCACGCTCGGTGAATCCTACGCCGGCGAATATGGCGGGGAGCTTTACCTCTACAACGCCTACATTCCCGAATATCTGGCAGCCAACCGCTTCAACCACGAGACGAAACGGCCGCGCAAATTGCTTCTCCATCGCCGTCAGATCGAGAAGCTGGTCGCCGCCGTCCAGAGGGAGGGCATGACGGTCGTCCCGTTGAAGCTTTACTTCAACGACCGTGGCCGGGCGAAAGTCGAGATCGCGCTCGCAAAGGGAAAGAAGCTGCACGACAAGCGCCAGACCGAGAAGGCGCGCGATTGGGGGCGTGAGAAAGCGCGCCTGCTGCGCGACAAGGGTTAGCGCGCGGGCAGATATTCCCGCACGCGGGCGAACACCGCCCGAAACATTTCTTCCGTCAGCCGGCCTGTATTCGTGTTGTAGCGCGAGCAATGATAGCTGTCGAAAAGCCGGATCGCGCCGATCTGGTGTTCGGCTGCGTGCCCGAACACCGTTCTCGGCACTGAAGCGCCCAGCGCGCGCACCACGCTTTCATGGGCGATCCGACCCAGCGCGATGATGGCCTGCGCCGAGCCGAGCTCCGCCATTTCCTCGATCAGAAATTGCCGGCAGGTTGCGATTTCCGCGCCCACCGGCTTGTTCTGCGGCGGCACGCAACGCACCGCGTTGACGATCCGTGCATCTACCAGTTCCAGCCCGTCATCGGGGCGCTCATCGTAGGTTCCGCGCGCAAACCCGAAATCCAGCATCGTGGCATAGAGCAGATCGCCCGCCCAATCCCCGGTAAACGGCCGGCCCGTGCGGTTTGCGCCCTGTAGGCCGGGCGCCAGGCCGATGATGAGGAGGCGCGCATCCCACGGCCCGAAGCCGGGCACGGGCGCGTTGTGCCAGGTGGGCGCTTCGGCACGCCATTTCTCGCGAAACGACACGAGCCGCGGACACAGCGGACAATCGGGGGAAGGTGGAACAAACATCTGTGGATCAGGCGTCGACGTCGCCTTCGGCGGGGCCGCGGATAAAGCGCGGCAGCCGGTCGATCCGCGGCTCGGCCGTCCCACGATCGGCCTGCGGACGCCCTATCTTGCTGGCGAGGTCGGCGAGATCGAGAAACTCGTCGGCCTGGCGGCGCAGGCAATCGGCCGCCATCGAGGGCTGTGTCGTCACCGTGGAAACCACGCTCACGCGCACCGCCTTACGCTGCAGCGCGGCGATCAGGGCCTGGAAGTCACTGTCTCCGGAGAACAGGAACACATGGTCGAGGCGGTCGGCCAGCTCCAGCGCGTCGACGGTCAGCTCGACGTCCATATTGCCCTTGAACTTGCGCCGCCCGGTCACGCAGTCGATGTATTCCTTGGTCGGCTTCGTCACCACGGTGTAGCCGTTGTAGTCGAGCCAATCGACCAGTGGGCGCAGCGAGGAATATTCCTGATCCTCAGCCATCGCCGTATAATAATAGGCACGCACCATGCTGCCATAGGTGCCGAATTCCTTCAGCAGCTTGCGGTAGTCGACATCGAAGCCGAGCGCCTTGGCCGTGGAATAGAAATTGGCGCCGTCGATGAAGAGGGCAATGCGCGGCATCTGGTTCATCATAGCCATCTAGTTTCGCAGATCCGCCAGGTCGAGACCAGACATCCGGAGGGCGGCACAGGCGAGGCGATCCGGCCGGGACTCTGAAGGGCCACTTCGCACGCGAGCGCGGCCGATTAGATGGAAGCGCGAGGAGCGCGAAGTCAAGGCAGCCTTGAACCCGGACGGCATGAAGAGTATGTGAAACGCCAAGCTCCCACATTTCTTTTCGCAGGAGAGGCCGCCCATGGCCCGCGTCACCGTCGAAGATTGCATCGACAAGGTCGATAACCGTTTCGAGCTGGTTCTGCTCGCAGGCCACCGCGCCCGTCTCATCGCCGGCGGCCAGCAGCTGCTCGTCGACCGTGACAACGACAAGAATCCCGTCGTCGCGCTGCGCGAGATCGCGGACGAGGCCATCAAGGCCGACGACCTGAAGGAAGACCTGATCCATTCGCTGCAGAAGCATGTCGAGGTGGATGAGCCGGAGCCGGAATCGGTGCCGCTGCTGACCAGCGATGGCAACGAGGGGGACATCGCGTTCGACCGCATGACGGAAGAGGATCTTCTGCGCGGTCTCGAAGGCCTTGCTCCGCCGGTCGATACCACCGAGGACGAGGGCGAGTAACAGCCCGCTTTTCTGCAACGAAAGATATCCAACGCCGCGCGGTCTCGCGCGGCGTTTCTTCTTGCCGAAACCATGGGGCCGCCCCCATATACCGCCGGGGATGAAGCGGCACTGGCGCCGCTGGTTCAGGCATGATCCGTCAATACGAGCTTGTTGATCGCGTCCGGAAGTACAATCCGCACACGGACGAAGCACTGCTGAATCGCGCTTACGTCTACGCGATGCAGGCGCACGGCGATCAGAAGCGCGCTTCCGGCGATCCCTACTTCTCCCATCCGCTCGAAGTGGCGGCGATCCTCACGGAATTCCGGCTGGACGACGCCTCCATCGTGGCGGCCCTGCTGCACGACACGATCGAAGACACCAGCGCCACCAAGGAGGAGGTCGACCGCCTGTTCGGCCCGAAGATCGGCGCTTTGGTGGAGGGGCTCACCAAGCTCAAGAAGCTCGACCTCGTATCGAAGCAGGCGGCGCAGGCGGAAAATCTGCGCAAGCTCCTGCTCGCGATCTCCGAGGATGTGCGCGTCCTCATGGTCAAGCTGGCCGACCGGCTGCACAATATGCGCACGTTGCATTACGTGCCGGAAGCCAAGCGCGCCCGCATCTCCGAGGAGACGCTCGACATCTATGCGCCGCTCGCGGGCCGCATGGGCATGCAGGAAATGCGCGAGGAGCTGGAGGAGTTGGCGTTCCGCCATCTGTTTCCCGAGGCGCACAAGACCATCGTGGACCGGCTGCACACGCTGCGCGAGAGGTCCAGCGATCTCATCCTCAAGATCGAGAGCGATCTCGTCCGCAAGCTCGCCGAGAACGATATCCCGGCCCAGATCAAAGGGCGTGAGAAGCGACCCTATTCCATCTGGAGCAAGATGGAGCGCAAGGCGCTGGCCTTCGAGCAATTGTCCGACATCTACGCCTTCCGCGTGCTGGTGCCGAACATGGCCGATTGCTACCGCGCGCTGGGTGTTGTCCACACCACGTGGCCAATGGTGCCGGGCCGCTTCAAGGATTACGTGTCGACCCCGAAGCAAAACGATTACCGTTCGCTGCACACCACGGTGATCGGACCCGGCCACCAGCGCGTCGAACTCCAGATCCGCACCTCGGACATGGATCAGGTCGCCGAATACGGCATCGCCGCGCATCCCCTCTACAAGGATGGCGCAAGCGAGGAGGAGCGCGGCAAGCTCACCCGCGACAGCCGCGCCTATGAATGGCTGCGGCGCACCATCGAGATGGTGGCGGAAGGCGACAGCCCCGAAGAATTTCTCGAGCACACCAAGCTCGAACTCTTTCAGGATCAGGTGTTCTGCTTCACCCCGAAGGGCCGCCTCATTGCCATGCCGCGCGGCGCGACACCGATCGATTTCGCCTACGAGGTGCACACCAAGGTCGGCAATTCCTGCGTCGGCTGCAAGATCAACGGCCGTACCGCGCCGCTCGTCTCGGAGCTTCAGAACGGTGACGAGGTCGAGATCATCCGGGCCGAAACGCAGCAGCCGCCGGCAGCCTGGGAATCGCTCGTGCGCACCGGCAAGGCGCGTGCCGCTATCCGCCGTGCTACCCGCGAAGCCGTGCGCTCGCAATTCGCCGGCCTGGGCCGTCAGATCGTGGAGCGGGCATTCGCGCGTGCCGACAAGAATGTTTCGGACGAACTTCTGAAGGGCGCTTTGCCCCGTCTTGCTCGTCATTCCGTCGAAGAGGTCATGGCGGAGGTCGGACGCGGCGAAATCCTGGCCAACGACGTCGTCCGCGCGGTCTATCCGGAGGTGAAGCCGGATCGTCTGGCCGTGCGCGGCAAGGTGTCGGGCGGACAGGCACTCAAGCATGGCGCCACCTTGCGCATGATCGAGCCCGGCGCGATCAATGGCATCGAAGGGCCGATGCTGCCCATCCGCGGCGTGCGCTCGGATCTGGCCGTTCATTTTGCGCCGGATGGAGGCGCGGTCCCGGGAGATCGCATCGTCGGCATCGTCACGCCGGGGCAGGGCGTCACGATCTACCCGATCCAGTCGCCGGTGCTCGCAGATTTCGAGAACGAGACCGATCGCTGGCTCGACGTCCGCTGGGACATGGACAACGCCGCGATCCTGCGCTTTCCGGCGCGTCTCAAGGTCACCTGCATGAACGAGCCGGGATCGCTCGCCCACATCACGGGCACGATCGCCGAGCACGATGGCAATATCGACAACATCTCCCTTGTTGCGCCATCCTCCGATTTTCACGAGGTCACGATCGACCTCGGTGTCCACGATCTCAAACATCTGATGGACATCATTCGCGATCTGAAGCGCTCGGACGTCATCAACAGCGTCGAGCGGATCAACGGATGATCGCGCCGCCCCGCAGGCAGACAGAAAGGCAGACGATGACCCAGGACGAGGTGATGCAGAACTTCCGTGATGCGGGGGCGCTTCTGGAAGGGCATTTCGTTCTCTCTTCGGGGCTGCACAGCCCGGTCTTCCTGCAGAAGATGTTCATCTTCCAGGACCCAGCGCGCACCGAAACCCTGTGCCGCGCCCTTGCCGGGAAGATCGAGGCGGCGTTCGGCAAGATCGACTATGTCGTGTCCCCGGCCGTGGGCGGCATCGTGCCGGGGTATGAGACGGCCCGCCATCTCGGTGCGATGGCCGTGTTCGTGGAGCGTGAGGAGGGCACCTTCCGCCTGCGCCGCGGCTTCCAGATCCCCGATGGCGCGCGGACCATCATGGTGGAAGACATCATCACCACCGGCCTGTCGTCGCGCGAGTGCCTGGCCTCGATCGCGGATACCGGGGCCGACATCGTCGGCGCGGCCTGCCTGATCGACCGCTCGGCGGGCAATGCCAATCTCGGCGTTCCACTGGTGGCGCTTGCAACCCTGGACATCCCGAACTTCGCGCCGGATGCCTTGCCACCCGAACTTGCCGCCATCCCGGCCACGAAGCCCGGATCGCGCAGCCTCAATTCGGCACGGTCATGACTTTGCCATCGGCCCCATCCATAGGCCTCGAATGAACTTCCGGCGGCGCGCTCCCAAGCCCATCTCCCAGCGTATGCAGGACCTTGTCTGGCCGCGCATGGGCTGGCGGCGCGCGCTGCG
Source organism: Terrihabitans aquatilis (assembly GCF_052542005.1). NCBI lineage: Bacteria > Pseudomonadati > Pseudomonadota > Alphaproteobacteria > Hyphomicrobiales > Terrihabitans > Terrihabitans aquatilis. The sequence goes on from NZ_JBOCUO010000001.1 coordinate 132,510, forward strand.
CTATCGCGGCCTGCAACTGACGCGTCTGTCCGGTTCGCCGCACGCTGTCGCAGCCGGCGCAGCCGCCGGTATCTTTGCCGCCTTCAGCCCGCTTCTCGGCCTGCATTACCTGATCGCCGCCGGTCTCGCTTTCGTGATGAACGGCAGCATACTCGCGTCGGCTGCGGTCACCACGCTCGCCAATCCTGTCACCTTGCCCCTGTTCTGGGCAGCCTCCTACGAGGTGGGCCATATGCTCATCGGCGGCCAGCAGGGTTTCTCCGCCCGTGAGATATTGGAACAGCACAATTGGCACAGCGTGGAGCCCTTTATTGAGCCGTTGCTGATGGGCAGCGTCGTGCTGGGCCTCATTTTCGGCGTCACGGTCTATGTGCTGGTTCGCTCGCTGGTCGCACGGCATCACTCGACCAAGATGGAACGCATCGCGGTCCGCGCGCAGCAGGCAATCTCGTGATCCGGCTCGGCGTCAACATCGATCATGTCGCCACGCTCCGGAATGCGCGCGGCTGCGATCTGCCCGATCCGCTACGCGCCGCCCGCGCCGCCATCGAGGCGGGCGCCGATGGCATCACGGCCCATCTGCGCGAGGACCGGCGTCACATCCGCGATGCCGACATCGTGCGGCTCCGCGATCTTGAGGCTCCGCTGAATTTCGAAATGGCGGCCACGGAAGAGATGGTTGCGCTCGCCGTCCGGCTGAAGCCGCACGCCTGCTGCCTGGTTCCCGAGCGTCGGGAAGAGCGCACCACCGAAGGCGGGCTCGATATCATCGGCCAGAAAGACGTGCTCAAGCCGGCCATCGCCCGCTTGAGCGATGCGGGCATTCGCGTGTCGCTGTTCATCGAGCCGTCGGAGCCGGTTCTCGAAACCGCGAAACAACTGGGCGCACCCGTTGTCGAGCTGCACACCGGATCATGGTGCGAAGCTCTGGCGCACCGGGATATTGTGGCCGCCGATGCCGAATTCGCGCGGCTCGAAGGCGCCTCCCACTTCGGGCAGGCGATTGGCCTCGAAATTCACGCCGGCCATGGTCTCGATTATGCGAGCGCCGAGACGATTTCCGCCGTCTCGGGCATCGCCGAACTCAATATCGGCCATTTCCTGATCGGCGAGGCGGTGTTCGTCGGCCTCGGCAACGCCATCGCCCGCATGCGGGGTGCCATGGAGCGCGGGCAGGCACGGATGGAGCAGGCGCGATGATCCTGGGCACCGGCTCCGACCTCATCGATATCCGCCGCATCGAGAAAACGCTCGAGCGCTATGGTGACCGCTTCATCCAGCGAATCTTCACGCCCGTCGAGCAGGCACGGTCAAACCGGCGGGCCGAGCGCGCCGCCTCCTACGCCAAGAGATACGCGGCCAAGGAGGCCTGCTCGAAGGCACTCGGCACCGGTTTCCGCAGCGGCACCTTCTGGCGCGACATGGGTGTCGTGAACCTGCCGAGCGGTCGGCCGACGCTCGAACTCACGGGCGGCGCGAAGGAACACCTCGAACGGATGACGCCCCCGGGCCACGAAGCCCGCATCGATCTGACCATCACCGACGAATATCCCCTGGCGCAGGCGTTCGTGATCATCAGCGCAGTGCCGAAGACGGATGGCCGGTTGTGACGGCGCGCGTGAGCGGCTATCAGGGTGCCCGTCCGAAGCGGCATTTCTCCGAAACAGTGAAGACCATGCCGCGGCACGGCACGGCGAGAGGCGAATGAGCGTGGCCACAGAAAAGAACGCGGAGCAGGGCGGGTTTCTCGAAACCCTGCGCGTCATCGCTCACGCCCTCATCATTGCCGTCATCATCCGGACGATCCTGTTCCAGCCTTTCTCGATCCCGTCGGGCTCGATGAAGGACACGCTTCTGGTCGGCGATTATCTGTTCGTGTCGAAGTTCTCCTACGGCTACAGCCGGTTCTCCATCCCGTTCTCGCCCGACATCTTCTCGGGTCGCATCTGGTCGGCCACGCCCGAGCGCGGCGACATCGCGGTCTTCAAGCTGCCGACCGACAATTCGACCGATTACATCAAGCGTGTGATCGGCCTTCCGGGTGATCGCATCCAGATGATCGACGGCGTGCTGCACATCAACGGGCAGGCCGTGCCGAAGGAGCGCATCGACGACTTCGTGGAGCGCGAGCCAGGTGGCCAGACCGTGCGGGTGCCGCGCTATCGCGAGACGCTGCCGAACGGTGTGGTCTATGAGACGCTCGATCTGATCGAGAACGGTTTCTACGACAACACGCCTGTCTATGAAGTGCCGCAGGGCCATTACTTCATGATGGGCGACAACCGCGACAACTCGACCGACAGCCGCGTGCTCTCAGCCGTGGGGTATGTGCCCGAAGAGAACTTCGTGGGTAAGGCGCAATTGCTGTTCTTCTCCGTAGAGGAGGGCGAGCATGCCTGGGCGTTCTGGAAATGGCCGTGGACCATCCGCTGGTCGCGGCTGATGACCTGGCTTTCATGAAGAACCCGCGCGCCGCCGCCCGCGCGGCGCTTGAGCAGCGCCTCGGCCACAGCTTCTCCGATCCCTCGGTCCTGGATCGTGCGCTGACCCATATCAGCGCGGCGAGCACGGAGCGCGCGCGCACCGAAAGCTATCAGCGCCTCGAATTCCTGGGCGACCGCGTGCTCGGGCTCATCGTTGCCGACATGCTCTACGCCACCTTTCCGGACGTACCGGAAGGCGAGCTGTCACGCCGTCTGGCCGAGCTCGTGCGGGCGGAAACCTGCGCCGAGGTGGCCGATGAGTTGGAAATCGGAGCGGCCATCCGCCTCGGTGCCGGCGAGGCCAGCAGCGGCGGTCGCCGCAAACGCGCGCTCCTCGCCGACGTCTGTGAAGCGGTCATCGCGGCCGTCTATCTCGACGGTGGTTTTGCGGCGGCTCGGCCCCTCGTGGAGCGCTATTGGCGCGAACGCATGATGCATCCGCGCCGTCCGCTGCGCGATCCGAAGACGGCTTTGCAGGAATGGGCGCAGGGGCGCGGCCTTCCGATTCCGGTCTATCGCGAGGTCGAGCGCACGGGCCCGGATCATCATCCGCTGTTCCGCGTTGAGGTCTCGATCGGAGGCCATGGCACGGCTCAGGGCGAAGGGCGGCCGAAGCGTGTCGCCGAGCAGAGCGCCGCCAAGGTTTTGCTGGAGCGGGAAGGGGCATGGACGGAAGGCGATGAACATGGATGACGAGGCAGGTTCCGCACCCACCCATTGCGGTTTCGTGGCGCTGATCGGTGCGCCGAACGCCGGCAAGTCGACGCTTCTTAACACTTTGGTCGGCGGCAAGGTCTCCATCGTCACTCACAAGGTTCAGACGACGCGTGCGCTGGTGCGCGGCATCGTGGCGGAAGGCGACAGCCAGCTCATCTTTGTCGACACGCCCGGCATTTTCTCGCCCAAGCGCCGGCTGGACCGCGCAATGGTGTCCACCGCCTGGGGCGGCGCGAAGGAGGCCGATCGGACCGGCCTGTTGATCGATGCCAAGAAAGGCCTCGACGACGAGGTGCGTGGGATCATCGAGCGGCTCGGTCAGCTGAAACGCCCGGTCTTCCTCGTGCTCAACAAGATCGACCTGATGCCGCGCGATCGCCTGCTGAAGCTCGCGCAGGATGCCTCCGAACTGCACCCCTTCGTCCGTGTCTTCATGATCTCGGCGCAGAACGGCGACGGCGTGGGCGATCTGCGCGCCTGGCTTGCGGGCGAAATGCCGGAAGGGCCATGGCTCTATCCGGAAGACCAGATGTCGGACCTGCCCATGCGCATGCTGGCGTCCGAGATCACGCGCGAGAAGATGTTCCTGCGCCTGCACGAGGAATTGCCCTATTCCTCGACGGTGGAAACCGAACTCTGGGAAGTCCGGCCCGATGGGTCGGCCCGCGTCGAGCAGACGATCTATGTCGAGCGCGAAAGCCAGAAGAAGATCGTGATCGGGAAGGGTGGGCAGACCATCAAGGCCATTTCGATGGCGGCGCGGCAGGACATCGCGGATGTGGCCGAACATCCGATACATCTCATCCTGTTTGTGAAGGTGCGTGAAAACTGGTCTGATGATCCCGAGCGCTATCGCGAAATGGGTCTGGAATTCCCGCGCTGAATGCACTGGATCGACGACGGCATCATCCTCTCTGCCCGGCCTCACGGCGAGAGCAGCGTCATCGTCGAATTGCTGACCAAGGCGCACGGCCGCCATCTCGGCCTTGTGCGGGGCGGGCGCTCGCGCAAGCAGCGTCCCACACTTCAGCCCGGCAACCACGTCCGCGCGGAATGGCGGGCCCGTCTCGACGATCATCTCGGGAATTTCGCGCTTGAAGGCGTCAGCCTTCGGGCGGCGAGGCTCATGGAAAGCCGCGCGTCGGTCTTCGGGCTTTCCTGGCTGTCCTCCCTCGCACGTCTCCTGCCCGAGCGGGATCCGCATCCGGCGGTGTTCGAGGCGCTCGGCATCGTGCTCGACAATCTGGCCGAGACGGACATCGGTCCAGCACTTCTCGTCCGGTTCGAACTGGCCATGCTGGCGGAGCTCGGCTTCGGTCTCGATCTGTCGTCCTGCGCCGCCACAGGGCGCACCGACGATCTCGCCTGGGTGTCGCCGAAATCATCGCGTGCCGTCAGTGCGGAGGCGGGCGGCCCCTATGCCGCGAAGCTGCTGCCGTTGCCGGCCTTCCTCGTCGCCTCCGGCCAGAACGCCTATCCCGCGCTGAGCGACATCCTCTCCGGCTTCCGCCTCACCGGCTATTTCCTGGAGCGCGATGTCTACGAGCCGCGCGGCGTGCGCGTGCCGGACGCCAGGGCCGCTTACGTTTCAGCCGTCGGACTTGAATCGCTTTCTGGACAACGCGCCACAAGCGATTGATTCGACTCAATGTCCGGGTTAGCCCATGGGCATGGGTGAAAAGGTGAACACGCCGTCCGGTGGCGACGGCATCGAGGCTGTCGATCTTCGCTCCGCGCTGGAGGAGCGTTATCTCGCCTATGCGCTGTCCACCATCACCCAGCGCGCTCTGCCGGATGCGCGCGATGGCCTGAAGCCGGTTCATCGCCGGCTGCTCTATGCCATGCGGCTCCTGCGGCTCGATCCCGGGCAGGCCTTCAAGAAATCGGCCCGCGTCGTCGGCGACGTCATCGGCAAATACCATCCGCACGGCGACCAATCCGTCTATGACGCTCTCGTCCGCCTCGCCCAGGATTTCGCCCAGCGCTGGCCGTTGATCGAAGGCCAGGGCAATTTCGGCAATGTTGACGGCGATAATCCGGCGGCCATGCGCTACACCGAAGCGCGGCTGACCGAGGTCGCCCGCCTCCTGCTCGATGGGCTTGACGAGGACGCGGTCGATTTCCGCGAGACCTATGACGGCTCCGAGGAGGAGCCGATTGTCCTGCCCGGCGCCTTTCCCAATCTGCTCGCCAACGGCTCTCAGGGCATCGCGGTCGGCATGGCCACCTCGATTCCGCCCCACAACGCGGCGGAATTGCTGGACGCCGCCGTGCATCTCATCGACCATCCGCAGGCGGGCACGGACGACATTCTCCATCTGGTGCCGGGCCCGGATTTTCCGACCGGCGGCATCATCGTGGAACCGCGCGCCGCTATCGGCGATGCCTATCGCACGGGGCGTGGCGGCTTTCGCGTGCGCTCGCGCTGGCACAAGGAAGACACGGGCCGCGGCACCTGGGTCATCGTCGTCACCGAGATCCCGTATCTCGTGCCCAAGAGCCGGCTGATCGAGCAGCTGGCCTCCATGGTCATCGATCGAAAGGTGCCGATCCTCGCCGACATCCGTGACGAGAGCGCCGACGACATCCGCATCGTGCTCGAGCCGCGCGCCCGCACCGTCGATCCCGAGATCCTGATGGAGAGCCTGTTCAAGCTCACCGATCTGGAATCCCGCATCAGCCTCAACATGAACGTGCTGGTGAAGGGGCGCGTGCCGCAGGTTCTCGGCCTTGCGCCTGTTCTGCGCGAATGGCTGGCCCATCGCCGCGACGTGGTGGTGCGCCGCGCCCGGTTCCGCCTGGCGGCCATCGACCGACGGCTGGAGATTCTGGGCGGCCTCCTCATCGCCTTCCTCAATCTGGACGAAGTGATCCGCATCGTCCGCGAGGAGGACGATCCGAAGGCCGAGCTGATCCGCCGCTTCGATCTGACGGACATTCAGGCCGAGGCCATCCTCAACATCCGGCTGCGCGCTCTGGCGAAGCTGGAGGAGATCGCCATCCGCAAGGAACATGGCGAACTCAGCGAGGAGAAGGCCAAGGTCGAGGCGCTGCTCGGTTCCGACGCGCGGCAATGGAGCAAGGTCAAGCGGGAGATCGCGGAGGTCCGCAAGAGCTTCGGTCCGGAGACCGCGCTCGGCAAGCGCAGGTCTGATTTCGCTGAGGCGCCGGACAAGCCCATGGCCGCCTTCACCGAGGCCTTCATCGAGCGCGAGCCGATCACGGTCATCGTCTCCGAAAAAGGCTGGCTCCGCGCGCTCAAGGGCCATGTTCAGGATTTCGCGGGCCTGTCCTTCAAGGCCGACGATCGGCTCCTCACCGCGTTCCAGACCGAGACCACGGCGAAGATCCTCTTGGTCGCCACGAACGGCAAGGTCTTCACGCTCGACGCGTCCAAGCTGCCCGGCGGGCGCGGACAGGGCGATCCCATCCGCCACCACGCCGATTTGGAGGAGGATGCCGAGATCGCCTTCGCGTGGCCTTACGTGCCCGGGCGCAGACGCCTGTTCGTGGCGAGCGATGGCCGCGGTTTCGTGGTGGGCGAAGACGATCTGCTTGCCTCCACCCGCAAGGGCCGCAACGTCCTCAACCTCGATACCAGCGCAAGCGTGAAGGCCGTGCCCCCCGTCGAGGGCGAGATGGTCGCCATCGTCGGCGACAACCGCAAGCTCCTCGTGTTTCCCATCTCCCAGGTTGCGGAATTGTCGCGCGGTCGGGGCGTCCGCCTTCAGAAATACAAGGACGGCGGCGTAGCCGATGCCCGCACCTTCGAGCGCGAGAAGGGCCTGACCTGGCTGGATACGTCCGGCCGGACCTGGACGCTCACTGAGGAAGAATTGCGGGATTGGGCCGGCAATCGTGCGGATGCGGGCCGCCTCGCGCCCAAGGGTTTCCCGCGCACCAATCGCTTCAAGCCGGGCTGATCAGGCGCGTTCCCACCCGCCCGGCATCAGGCGCTCCTGCGGCAGGAAGCGGCTCTTGTAGGCCATCTTCTGCGACCCGTGGATCCAATAGCCGAGATAGATATAGGGCAGCCCCATCGCACGGGCGCGGGCAATGTGGTCGAGGATGATGAAGGTGCCAAGGCTGCGCTGGGCGTCGTCGGTGTCGTAGAACGAATACACCATCGCCAGCCCGTCCGAGAGTACGTCGGTCAGCGCCACGGCAATGAGAGGTCCGCTGCCGCGCCCATTTATTGCGCTATCGGGCCCGCGCCTGCGATATTCCACCAGCTGCGTGCGCACATGGCTCTCTTCGACCATCTGCGAGTAATCGAGCACGCTCATCGACGCCATGCCGCCTTCCGAATGGCGCGCGTCGAGATAGCGCCGGAACAGGGCATATTGCTCGGAATTCGAGGAGGAGGGCTTCATCTCGCCCACGAGATCGCTGTTGGCCTTGCGGATGCGGCGGAAGCCGCGCGTCCAGTCGAACTCGTTGACGAGAACGCGCACCGAAACGCACGCCCGGCACGTCTCGCACGCCGGACGATAGGCGATGGTCTGGCTGCGGCGAAACCCGCCCTGGCTGAGAAGATCGTTCAGGCCGGGCGCATTGTTGCCGACGAGATGGGTGAACACCTTCCGTTCGATCTGCCCGGGAATGTAGGGGCAGGCGGACGGAGCCGTCAGATAGAATTGCGGTGTATCGCGAGGATGCTCGGTCACGGCCCGTTCAGCATTGATTGCACGAACACGATAACACCGTGCCGCCTCACGTAAATGCGTGCGACTACACGTTTTCGACGGTCGCGCCGATCAGCATGTCGTGCAGCAGCCGCTTGCGGGAATTGAACAGGCTGACCAGCAGGACCAGCGGGGTCAGGAACGTGGCCGTCAGATAGAACAGGATGACGTGCACGCCGCCCTGCAGGAAGTTCGGCGGTGCGCCGCTCTCGGTGCGGAAGACCAGACCCATGGCGCGCATGCCGGGCGTTGCGCTGCTGCCGGCAATGCTGAAGCCGGAATAGAACACGGCTACGATAGGAATGATCGCGCCGTACAGGCCCCAGGCCAGTCCCAAAGTGACAATGCCGAGGAAGAACACGATGATCCCGGCTCCGAAGCTCAGCAGCAGCACGGCCGTGAAATCCATCAGGAACGCGAAGATCCGCTTGCGGCGGACGCCGTCGAGGCGCTGGGCGTCGTAAACGTCGTAAGTCGTGCTCATGCTGTGTCCTTCCATGGGAAGGATATGGCAATCGCACCCTGCGGCGACAAGAAAGCCAAAGCGGTTCCATGCGCCAAGGGCACATGCATCATGCATTCCTGCATATTTAAATCTGTATCTTAGGATACATATTGGTTTGCAGGACGACACGTTCCCAAGAACACCGCCGCCCGCTTTTATGAACCTGTATTCGATCTTTGCGCCTGTGCAAGGCACGGAGATCAAGGGAGATTGTTATGAACCTTGTTCGCACCCTGATCCTGTCGGGCGTCGTCGCGCTTGGCGCCAATGCAGCCCTGGCCAACGAGGCGGCACGCACGCATGATTCCGCCCGCATCCAGGCCGGCATTTACGAAGCCCAGCGTCACGACCAACGCCCCGTTCTGCGCGAAGGCCGCGCTTCGGCACAGGAGGATGTCCGCGTCCACGCCGTTCCGGAGGCACACGAGCCGTATTACTTCGACCAGGCCAGTGCCGGCAGCGATCCGAACGCCAATTGATCGCATGAGCGATGAAAAAGGCCGCCTCTCGGGGCGGCCTTTTTATGTGTGGGCCTCCGTCGCGACGGACGACCAATAGGCACGAGGCCGTGTGGCGAACCGCTCCGGAAGCGTGGCCACGATGTCGGCAAGGCCGGCATCCACGGTCGCGAGATAATCCGACCAATCGGTGAATTTCGACAGAGGCTCCGCACCGTCGGAGATCCCACGCAGCCCGATCATCCCGGCGCCGCACAAAGCCGCGGCCCGCATCACGGCGAAGCTTTCCATGTCCACCATATCGGTGTCGATCTCGTCATAGGCGTCACCGCTGACGATGCTCGCGCCGGTGCCGAGGCTTGCCCGTGCAACGTCCGCCAATTGCTGTGGCAGCACAACGAGGGCGGGCAAAGCGAGGAAAGGCGTGCGGCCTTTCTCGAAACCGAGCGGGCTTGCGTCCATGTCGCGATAGCTCAGCGCCGCCACCTGGAAAATCCCGCCCTGCGGCAGGCTCCGCGAGCCGGCCGAGCCCAGGCTGACCACGAGGTCGGCTGGCATGCGCGTCAAAGCGAGAGCCGTTTGCACGGCCGCTTCCACGGGGCCCACGCCGGTGATCACCGGATCGATAAGCGAACGAAGCGCCGGACCGTATTCGGACTCCGCCGCCATCTGGAACAGCACACGCAGCGGGCCGTCCGCCGCCTCGTACGTCGCAATCATAATGAAATCTGCTGGCCGCCCGCATCTATGCGCCGGCACGGAATACCCTCGAAGCCGTTCAGCGCCTCGTGCACTTGGCGGGCATGCGCGGCGTCGCGCGTCTCCACGGTGATGTCGAGCGTGGCCCCCTTGGCCGGCACGTTCAGGAACACCCGGCTGTGCTCGACCTCAAGGATATTCGCGCCCAGTTCGCCGAGCTTCGTCGCGATGCGGCCCAGCACGCCCGGCGTGTCGTTGATGGTGAGGCGGAAAGCGGCGATGCGGCTCTCGCGTTCCAGTTCGCGCACCATGATGGATGCGAGAATGCGCGGATCGATGTTGCCGCCGCACAGGATGAGGCCCACCTTGCGGCCCTCGAAACGCTCCGGATGCGCCAGCATGGCCGCAAGGCCGGCCGCGCCGGCACCTTCCGCCATCGTCTTCTGGTGCGCCGCGAAGGCATTCACCGCCCGCTCCAGATCGGATTCCGAGACGAGAAGAACCTCCTCGATAAGCGCCTCGACCACGGGCAGGGTCAGCTTGCCCACATTCTTGACCGCGATGCCCTCCGCCAACGTGGGGCCGCCCGCCGGCTTCGGCAGGCCCTGCATCGCATTGATCATCGACGGGTAGAGCGCCGACTCGACGCCCACGATCTCGATTTCCGGGTTGATCGCCTTCGCCGCGATCGCCATCCCCGATATCAGCCCGCCGCCGCCGATCGGCACGATCAGCACGTCGATCTCCGGCGCATCCTCCAGCATTTCCAGCGCGGCGGTGCCCTGTCCCGCAATGATGTCGGGGTCGTCGTAGGGATGGATCAGGCACAGGCCTTCGGCTTCCGCGATCTCCAGCGCGCGGATCTGCGATTCCGCGAGCGTCTCGCCGCACAGCACCACCTGCGCGCCAAAAGCCTCGGTCGAGCGCACCTTCACCTGCGGCGTCTGCTCCGGCATGACGATGGTGGCCGGTATTCCGAGCCGCTGGGCGTGATAGGCCACGGCCTGGGCATGATTGCCGGCCGACATGGTGATGACGCCTGTCTTGCGCTGCGCCTCGTCGAGCCGCGACATGCGCACATATGCGCCGCGGTCCTTGAAGCTGTTGGTGACCTGCATGTTCTCGTATTTCACCCACACCTCGGCGCCCGTCAGGGCCGAGAGCTTGGGCGCCGGCAAGGTGGGTGTCCTCACGGCTTGCCCGACGAGGGCGTCTTGCGCCTTCCGGATGTCGGCCAGGGAAACGGGCATCGGTGCCGTCGTGTCGTGCGGAAGCGCCATGAGAATCCTCTCTTTGGTGCCATCAAGCATATATCGCGCCATCACGGGGCGCGATGGCGCGGTGCGTCGAACCGGAAGCGGGGGATGCCGTCAGCCGCGCTTCAGGCGCTCGGCAACGACCGGTGCATAATAGGTCAGGATGGCGTCCGCGCCCGCGCGTTTGAAAGCCAGCAGGCTCTCCATCATGCTGCGGTCGTGGTCCAGCCAGCCATTGCGGGCCGCAGCTTCGATCATCGCGTACTCGCCCGACACCTGATAGGCGAAAGTCGGCCGCTTGAAAGTCTCCTTCAGGCGCCACAGCACGTCGAGATAGGGCATGCCCGGCTTCACGATGAGCGCATCCGCGCCCTCGGCCAGATCGAGCTGCGCTTCCAGCAGCGCCTCGTCGGTGTTGGCCGGGTCCATCTGGTAGGTGCGCTTGTCGCCAACCAGGCAGGCCGAGGTGCCGATCGCATCGCGGAACGGGCCGTAGAAGGCCGAGGCGTATTTCGCGGTGTAGGCCACGATCTGCACGTCGCTGCGTCCGTCGGCGTCGAGCCCCCTGCGGATGGCGCCGATGCGACCGTCCATCATGTCGGACGGCGCCACCATGTCGGCTCCCGCTTCGGCGTGGAGCCGCGCTTGCCGGACGAGCACGTCCACGCTGGCGTCGTTCATCACCTCGGAGCCGTTCAGAAGCCCGTCATGGCCATGGCTGGTATAGGGGTCGAGCGCGACATCCGACATGATGCCGATCTCCGGCACAGCCTTCTTGATGGCGCGGATGGCGCGGCACACTAGATTGTTCGGATTGTGTGCTTCCGATCCGATCTCGTCGCGAAGGTCGGGGTCGGTGTAGGGAAACAGCGCCAGCGCCGGTACGCCCAGGCTGGTAGCGCGCTGTGCCTCTGCCACGGCCTCGTCGACGCTCAGCCGCTCGACGCCCGGCATCGACAGCACCTGTTCGCGATGTCCCGTGCCTTCGATGACGAATATCGGCCAGATCAGATCGTCGGCAGACACATGGTTCTCACGGACCAGCCGCCGGCTCCATTCGGTCTTGCGGTTGCGGCGGGCGCGTGTTGTCAGGTCGAGCGCCGGACAATTCTGGTCGTTGCTTGCGACCGTGCCGCCAGATGGAAGACGTTCCACCGTATCGCGCATGTCGGATAAATCCTGCTTCGGGAATGTGTGCGCAGCGTCGCGCGTCGTGCCGGAAGTGTTATCACGCAGGGCTGCGATTGGCACTACGCAATGCCGATACGGCCCGGCCGGCGTTGACGGCGCGGCGACACGCTCCTAATCCTGCCGCCCCTTTCGAGGAGTGGCTCTTGATCGATTTGCTGAAGACCCGCCTGGGACTGATTGACGAGACCGAAGGTCTGGATTGGACCGCGATCCTCGTCCTCTTCTTTCGTGTTATGGCGGTTGTTCAGCTGCTCAAGGGTCTTCTGCACTGGACCCTGCTGCTCGGCTCCGCCGCCGAGCCCTTCACCGGGGAGGATCTCGAATATCAGGCCGCCAACATTTATTTCGCGGTTCTCGATCCGGTGGCCGGCGTCGGCCTCTGGATGACGTCGTCCTGGGGCGCCGTCCTGTGGCTGCTGGCCGCCATCAGTCAGATCGCCGTCTGCGTGGGTTTCATCGAGGTCTACGGGATCGTCTGGCCGCTTCTCGCGTTCGAATTGATCGTCATTGCGGTCTATATTTATCTCACCTGGCGCGTTGCCCAGATATCCGATGAATAAACATTAAGTAATGTCCGAGGTTCTCAGGTAAACGCCGGTTAAGGCTGTGAGGTTACGAGTCATTAAGTACGAGAAATAAATACAAATTTAGCCAAGGCTTTTAAGCTCATTTTTAGCCGACGCGTCTAAATTTCAGTGCAAGAGTGGTTCGCAGGGCAACGCGGCCACGATCAACTGAAGAGGCGCAGATGACCAACCTCGCTCGCGCAATGCAGCCGACCGAAAGCACGGCCCCGGGGGACGACGTCCGCCCGCTCTATTTGGAAGCCTTGACGCTCGTCGAGCGCCTTCACCGTCGCCTGCTTGATGTGATCAAGGACGAGTTCGACCGTCGCGGCCGGTCCGACGTCAACAGCGTGCAGGCGCTCCTGCTCTACAACATCGGCGATGCGGAACTGACGGCCGGTGAGCTGCGCACGCGCGGTTATTATCTGGGCTCCAACGTCTCGTACAATCTCAAGAAGCTGGTGGAAGCCGGTTTCCTCCACCATCAGCGTTCGCGCATGGATCGCCGCTCGGTCCGCATCAGCCTGACGCCGAAGGGGCAGGAGGTGCACGACATCATCGACCAGCTCTACGCCAAGCACGTCCGCTCGATCGAGCAGGTAGGCGGCATCGGCCCGGCCGATTTCCAGGTCATCAACAAGGCCCTGGTGCGGCTCGAGCGCTTCTGGACCGACCAGATCCGCTTCCGCCTCTGAGCGGAGCGGGTCAGGGCTCGCGATAGCCCAGCACCCGCAGGGCGACATCCGCTTGCGGCATGTCGCCGGGGAACACCAGCGTGCCTTTGCGCTCGCTGCTGCCGGGCACGAAATCGAATTGCGCCTCGGCCTTGTCCTCACCCGCGCTTCCTTCGACCGTGACATCGCTCGCGGTCTGGGTGCCCAGATTGCGGATCCGGATGTCGGCCGCAAAGCCGTTGGCGGCGGGGCGGGTGCCCACAATCTCCACCACGAGATCCGGCGGCGCGTTATCGCCGGTCAGCCCGTCCCAGGCGATGATGCCCAGAACCGCGAGGGCGAAGATCGCTCCGATCGTGCCCGCAACATATTCCAGCCAGGGCGTGCCCTGATCGGTTGTGCGTGCATCGTCGTTGGCATCGGAAGCGGGGCCTGTCTTGTCGGGCATGTCCATCCCTAGATCACGAGGCGGGCGGTTGCGGCGCCGAGAGCCGCGGGGAAACCGAGCACAACAAGCATATTGGCGATCTCGTGTATGGAGGCGCCATCCACGCGGCCGAACGTCCACACCACATAAAGGCTGACGGCAAGCGCAATGCCGTATCCGGCGATCGTGTAGCTGAAGAACACGAACAGGAAGCGGCGCTCCTGCGGCCAGGCTTCCTGCCCGGCGAATTCGACATTGTAGACGATGGCGTGCTGGACGAAGACCGTGAAGGCGGCCAGCAACAGGCTCTGCCACCAGGTCATCATGTGGCTGATAAGCTCGATCTCATCGGTCGGCGCCACGTTGAAGGCCACGAAGACGGCGCCACCCAGCATCAGGAACAATTCATTGGCATAGGGCGCTGCCTGGCCTTCGGGATGCGACGCCTCGTCGTCGCCCCCGAACTGCTTGCGCGCCACCAGCGCCCCGATCGTGGCCGGGATCGCCACGAGAGCGATCTTGCCCACGATCTCGCGCAACGGCATTTCCGGCTGCAGCACGCCGAACAGCGCCAGCAGGATCGCGGACGTGAGGCAGCCCAGCATGAAGCCGGACAGCGCATCGAGCACGATGTCGTGCCAGGTGTCCTGTTCGCGAAAGCCGGCGAAGCGGGAAATGCCGAGCAGCAGCGCGAAACCCGCCAGCACGAAGATGATGAAGCGGTGAGGCTCGATGTAGAAGCCGAGCCACCACATCTCCATCGTCATCATCAGCGGAAACGCGAACAGAATGGCGCCGCCGGCCCCCCGGGCCAGTTCGCGGGCATAATCCCTGTTCTTCTCATCCAGCACGAATGAAACCCGGCCATGTGAAGCGCCGAATTCGAGACCGCCGCCACTCGCCGGGCCGGGCATTGTCGTCATTCGGTCACACCTTGTTCACCGTGCATGAAAAAGCCGCCGTACGACATGGTTCTGCCCCAAATCAATGATGTTTCGCACACGGAAAGGGCCGGGGATTCATGCATCCTTTGGTCGCACTTCATTAACCCTGTGCATGATTAGCTGGCGGCCTGCGGGTTTGCTCCCAGCGTGGTGCCGAGGAAGTTTGGGCGATGAATTCACCGCTGCCATTGATGCCTATGAAACGCACCTCGCGCGCACTTGTTCGCGGCGCTGCCGGCGTAATTGTGTCCGTTCTTCTGATCGATGTCGCGGCGGCGCAAAACGCCCGCGTGCAGACGGCGGCTGCCGAATGGGAGCAGCGGTTCGACAGCGCTCCCGCTGCGGCGCGGATGCCCAAAACCTCCGTTCCGATCCTCAGCACGCAGACGCTCGAATCCACGCAGCAGGCCCTGCAGCATTATATCGAAATCGAGAGTGCGGGCGGCTGGCCCTCGATCCCCGATGGTCCGATGCTGAAGCTCGGCTCTCGCAGCCCGGCCGTGCGCGCCATCCGTGAGCGCCTTGCCGTTTCCGGCGACCTTCCGGTCAATGCCGGCGCTCCGGACGTCTTCGATTCCTATGTCGATGCGGCCGTGCGGCGCTTCCAGGCTCGCCATGGCCTGATCGTCAACGGCGCCGTCGGCCCCGACAGCCGCGCCGCCATGAACGTGCCGGCCTCCACGCGCCGTCACCAGATGGAGACGAGCCTCGGCCGCCTGGCCGCGCTGACGCGGAAGATCGAAAACCGCTTCGTCATGGTCAACATTCCGGCCGCCCAGATCGAGGCGGTGTCGGGCGGCACCGTCGATCTGCGGCATACGGCGGTGGTCGGCAAGGCCGACCGTCAGTCGCCGCAGCTCGCGGTCAAGATTCAGGAAGTGAACTTCAATCCCTATTGGACGGTGCCCGCATCGATCATCCGCAAGGATCTGATCCCGAAGATGCAGCAGGAGCCGGACTATCTGACCAAGAACAACATCCGGATCTACACCCAGCGCGGCGAGGAATTGCAGCCGGAGCAGGTGAACTGGAATTCCACCGAGGCCATGGGCTATCGCTTCACGCAGGATCCGGGCGATCTCAACTCCATGGGTTCGATCCGCATCAACATGCCCAACACCGAGGGCGTGTACATGCACGACACGCCGTCCAAAGGCCTGTTTGGCGAAAACAACCGCTTCCATTCCTCGGGCTGCGTCCGCGTGCAGAACGTGCGCGAGCTCGTGGATTGGCTGTTGCGCGGCACGCCCAATTGGGAACGTCCGCAGATCGACGCCGCCATTCGCTCCGGCAAGCGAATCGATGCCAAGCTCTCGGCAGCGGTTCCTGTGCATTGGGTTTACATCACGGCCTGGGCCGATGCCGACGGCGTCGTTCAGTTCCGCGACGACATCTACAATCAGGACGGCGTGGGCCAGCTGGCCTCGGCCGAAATGAGCGTCGCGCCGCACGACACGGTGTCCTACGGCCGCCAGTCTCAATGATCCCTCGCGGGCAGCCGGTCTCCGGCTGCCCCCGCATCGGCAAGGGGCGCACCTCCACACCTCGTGCCTGCTTTGCGGACAGCACCCGGATATGGTAAGCGCGCTGCCTTGACGATTTGCCGCCGGTGAACCGCGCGCGGCCAGGAGCAGCTTGATGTCCGCCCCCGAGATCAATGCCGGCAACGGTATGACAGAGTTCTTTTCCGCGTCTCTGGCGGAAGCCGATCCGGAAATCGCCCGCGCCGTCGATCTGGAGCTCGGCCGTCAGCGCGAAGAGATCGAGCTGATCGCCTCCGAGAACATCGTCTCGCGCGCGGTGCTCGAGGCGCAGGGCAGCGTCCTCACCAACAAATACGCCGAGGGCTATCCGGGCCGTCGTTATTATGGTGGCTGCCAATATGTCGACATCGCCGAGAGCATCGCGATTGACCGCGCCTGCCGGCTGTTCAACGCCAAGTTCGCGAACGTCCAGCCGAATTCCGGCTCGCAGGCCAATCAGGCGGTGTTCCTTGCGCTGCTCCAGCCGGGCGACACCTTTCTCGGTCTCAATCTGGCGGCGGGCGGCCATCTCACGCATGGCGCGCCGGTCAATGTGTCCGGCAAATGGTTCAAGCCGATCTCCTACAGCGTTCGGCCGGAAGATCATCTGATCGACTACGACGAGGTTGAGCGTCTGGCGCATGAGCATCGTCCCAAGATGATCATTGCCGGCCATTCGGCCTATTCGCGCCATCCCGATTTCACCCGCTTCCGTCAGATTGCCGACGCGGTCGGCGCCATCCTATTCGTCGACATGGCGCACTTCGCCGGCCTCGTCGCGGCGGGCGAGCATCCCAATCCGGTCGATCACGCCCATGTCGTCACGACCACGACGCACAAGACCCTGCGCGGCCCGCGCGGCGGCATGGTGCTGACCAATGACGAGGCCATCGCCAAGAAGATCAATTCGGCGGTGTTCCCCGGCATGCAGGGCGGCCCCCTGATGCACGTCATCGCCGCCAAGGCCGTGGCGTTCGGCGAGGCGCTCCGCCCCGAATTCAAGACCTATCAGCGCAACGTCATCGCCAATGCCCGCGCTCTGGCCGAGAACCTGAAGGGACATGGCTTCGACATCATCTCCGGCGGCACCGACTCGCACCTGATGCTGGTCGATCTGCGTCCCAAGCGCCTCACGGGCAAGACGTCCGAGGCGGCCCTTGGTCGCGCCCACATCACCTGCAACAAGAACGGCATCCCCGACGACCCCGAAAAGCCCATGGTCACCTCGGGCATCCGTCTGGGTACGCCGGCCGGCACCACGCGCGGTTTCGGCATCGCGGAGTTCCAGGAGGTTGGCGATCTCATCGCCGAGGTGCTGAACGTCCTGTCGCAGAAGGGCACCGACGAGGACAGCCTGGTCGAGGCCGCGGTCCGCGAAAAGGCCAAGGCCTTGGTGCGGCGCTTCCCGATCTATTCGTGAGGCGACAAGACAATTCGGAGGGCTGAATGCGGTGTCCTTATTGCATGTCCCTCAACACGCAGGTGAAGGATTCGCGGCCGACGGAAGATGAAACCGCCATCCGTCGGCGGCGGGTCTGCATCGATTGCGAGCGGCGTTTCACCACGTTCGAACGCGTCCAGCTGCGCGAGCTCGGCGTCATCAAACGTTCCGGCCGCCGCATTCCATTCGATCGCGACAAGCTCGAAAAATCGGTCGGCATCGCCGTCCGCAAGCGCCCCGTCAGCGCCGAGCAGATCGAGGAACTCGTCAGCACCGTCGCGCGGCGTCTCGAATCCCTCAACGAGACGGATGTACCGACTGCCGTCATCGGCCAATACGTCATGGAAGAGCTGAAGGCGCTCGATGACGTGGCCTATGTGAGGTTCGCCTCCGTCTACAAGGATTTTCGCGAGGCGCGCGATTTCGAGGCCGCTCTCGCGGAGATCGCGGAACGGCAGGAAACGCAGAACAAGCCATGACCCAGTCCCGGAGCCGTGAAGACACCCGCTTCATGGCCGCTGCCCTCAACCTTGGTATGCGTGAGCTGGGCCAGTCCTGGCCAAATCCGGCGGTTGGCGCGCTCGTGGTGCGAGAGGGGCAGGTCATCGGGCGGGGATGGACGCAAAAGGGCGGCCGCCCCCATGGGGAGCCGCTGGCGCTGGCGCAGGCAGGCGAGGGCGCCCGCGGCGCCGATCTTTACGTCAGCCTCGAACCCTGCTCCCACATCGGCAAGACGCCGCCCTGCGTGGACGCCATCATCGCAGCCGGCATAGCGCGGGTCGTGTCGGCCCTGCCTGATCCCAACCCGCTCGTCGCCGGGCAGGGCTATCGTCGCCTGCGGGAGGCCGGCATCGAGGTCGTCGACGGCGTCCTGGCCGAGGAGGCCCGCCGCGCCCATGCCGGCCACATCGCCCGCATTCTGAAGAAGCGTCCGCATGTGATTCTCAAACTTGCGGTTTCCGCCGATGGCGCCGCAGGTTTTCCGGGTCAATCCGTCGCCATCACGGGCGAGGAGGTCCGCCGCCACGTCCACATGATGCGCGCCACCTCTGACGCCATCGCGGTGGGCATCGGCACGGTCCTTGCCGACGATCCTGCGCTCACCTGCCGACTGCCTGGCATGGAAAGCCGGTCTCCGATCCGCGTCGTGTTCGACACGCGCCTGCAGCTTCCACCCACATCCCGGCTCGTCCGGACGGCAAGGGACGTTTCCGTCTGGGCGCTTTCCAGTGAATCGGCCGCGAATTTCGACGCG
Organism: Terrihabitans aquatilis; assembly: GCF_052542005.1. Taxonomy (NCBI): domain Bacteria; kingdom Pseudomonadati; phylum Pseudomonadota; class Alphaproteobacteria; order Hyphomicrobiales; genus Terrihabitans; species Terrihabitans aquatilis. The sequence continues at coordinate 151,334 of NZ_JBOCUO010000001.1, forward strand.
CTGACCCAATCGGGCGTCGACATCGTCCGGTGCGCTGCCTCCGAAGCGCATCTCGATCTCAACGCCGCCATGCGTGTTCTGTACGAGCGCGGCATCACCCGCCTGATGGTGGAGGGCGGCCCGGCGCTTGCGTCGGCCTTCCTCGATGCCGATCTGGCCGATGAATGCGTGATCTTCGAAAGCGAGCGGGTTCTCGGGTCCGGCGCTCTCGCGGCGCTGCCGAAGGCGCACGAGGTGTTTCTGCATTCCCTTGGTTTCCGCCTTGCGTCCGGCACCCGCATGGGCGCCGATACAGCCTTCTTCTACGAGCGAGATTGATATGTTCACCGGCATCGTGAGCGACATAGGCGAGGTCCTGTCCGCCGAGCCCGGCAATGCCGTCGTTCGTCTGGAGGTCGCGTCCGGTTACGCGCCCGAGGGCATCGCGATCGGCGCGTCCATTGCCTGTTCCGGCGTCTGCCTCACCGTCACGAGCGTGGAGGTGGACGGGGGAGGGCGCACCATCACCTCGTTCGATGCGGCGCCCGAAACGCTGAAGGTCACGACCGCCGGCACGTGGCAGGCAGGCACCCGCCTCAACCTCGAGCGTGCTCTCCGGATGGGAGATGAGCTCGGCGGTCATCTGGTGGCAGGTCACGTCGATGGCGTCGCCGAGATTTTGGCGCGCGACGAGATCGGAGACGCCGTGCGCTTCACCTTCGCCGCACCGCCCGCTCTTGCCCGCTTCATCGCGCCGAAGGGGTCGATCTGCCTCGACGGCACGTCCCTCACGGTCAACGAGGTGGATGCCGCGCATTTCTCGTGCCTCCTCATCCCCCACACACTCGATGTCACAACCTGGGGCGACCGCAAAGCGGGTGACCGCGTCAACCTTGAGGTCGATCTGATGGCGCGTTATGCCGCGCGTCTTGCAGAGGCGGGCTCCCTCGGCTAAGCCCCGAGCCCATTGGTCGAGGAACATCATGATTACCGAACCGCGCCGCGAAATGGCCGCCGAGCCGACACGCGCGTTCATCCTTATCGTCGAGGCCCGCTATTATGACGCGCTGGCCGATGAACTTTTGTCGGGCGCTCGCGGGCAGCTTGAGCGTGCCGGCGCCGATTGTGTCGTGATCACCGTGCCCGGCGCGCTGGAAATCCCCGCCGCCGCCGCCATCGCGCTGGACATCGCCGAGCGTGAGGGCCGTCCCTTCGACGGCGTCGTGGCGCTCGGCTGCGTCATTCGTGGCGAGACCTACCATTTCGAAATCGTCGCAGGTGAATCCTCGAGGGCCTTGATGGATCTTTCCGTGGCGCGCACGCTGCCTGTCGGAAACGGCATCCTCACCGTCGAGAACGAGGAGCAGGCTTGGGCGCGCGCAAGGATTTCCGAAGGCGACAAGGGCGGCGGCGCGGCCGAGGCCGTGCTAAGCCTGATCCGTACGCGGCGCCGGTTCGCCGTCCAGCTGAGTGAGGCCTGAGCCATGTCCCGGGGAGAAAAACGTTCGTCGTCGCGTCTCGGCGCGGTGCAGGCGCTCTACCAGATGGACATCTCCGCCGCCGGCATGAGCGACGTGCTGGCCGAGTTCGAGACGTTCTGGCTGGGCCGCGAAGTCGAGGGCGAGGAATACAAGCCGGCGGAAGTCGCCTTCTTCCGCGACATCGTCGAAGGCGTCGTCCGCGAGCAGCGCCAGCTCGATCCCCGGATCGATCATGTGCTCTCGACCGGCTGGCCGCTGAAGCGCGTCGAGGCCATCCTGCGCGCCATCCTCCGCGCCGGAGCCTACGAATTGCTGAACCGGCGCGACGTGCCGGCGCGTGTGGTCATCACCGAATATGTCGATGTCGCCCACGCCTTCGTCGACCGCGAAGAGGCCGGGATGACCAATGCGGTGCTGGATAAGCTGGCCCGTGAATTCCGTGCCGCCGAGTTTGAGGATCGCCCCGCGCGCGGGATCGGCGCATGAGCCGCGGCGGGCGTCCCGATGAAGACGGCCTGATCGCCCGCTTCTTCCGCCCGCTTGCCACCGCGCCCGGCGCGGCGCGTCTGCTTGATGATGCCGCCGCCTACACCCCGCCGGAGGGGCACGAGCTCGTGCTCACCACGGACGCGCTCGTGTCCGGGGTCCATTTCTTCGCCGAAGATCCGCCGGATGCCATTGCCCGCAAGGCGCTGCGCGTCAACTTGTCGGACCTTGCCGCCAAGGGCGCGCGGCCCGTCGGATATCTCGTCTCGCTCGCGCTGACCGAGGATTGGTCGGAAGACTGGCTGGAGAGCTTCACCGAAGGCCTCGGCTCCGATCAGGAAGAATTCGGCATCTCCCTGTTCGGTGGAGACACCGTGCGCACGCCCGGCCCACTCTGGATCTCGATCACCGCGTTCGGGCTGACGCCGGAAGGCCAGATCCCCCGCCGCGATCGTGCCATTTCTGGCCAGAAGCTCTACGTCACGGGCACGATCGGTGACGCGGCGCTCGGCCTGAAGATCCGCCTCGATCGCTCGCTCGCCAGTCGCTGGAAGCTCTCCGACGCCGAGATCGAGCACCTGCTCGACCGTTACCTCCTCCCGGAGCCACGCCTGCGCGCCGCGGCTTTGATGGCAAATTTCGCCTCGGCCTCCATGGACGTGTCGGACGGTCTGGCCGGTGATCTCGGCCGCATGTGTTCGGCGTCGGACGCAGGTGCCGTGCTGGATGCCGAGCGCGTGCCGCTGTCCGCCGCCGCGGCCAAGGCGGTCAAGGCCGACCCGTCCGCGCTCTCCACAGTCCTCACGGGCGGCGACGATTATGAGATCCTCGCCACCATTGACCCCGACAGCGCCGATGCCTTCGAACGCGCCGCGCTGGATCGTGGCGTGCGCGTCACCGAGATCGGCACCATCGTGCCCGGCTTCTCCACGCGGCTGCGCATCGAGCGTCGCGGCCAGCCTCTCGTGCTCGACCGGCTGGCCTTCCGTCATTTCTGACATTTTCCCGCACGGAGCAGCCTCATTGCGGCCGTCCGGAACATGCGGCACTCTGCCTCGCTAAACCGCCTGCGCCATAAACAAAAAAGCGGGCGGAGAGGGGACGTCGAAACATGCTTGCACTTTGGGGCATCATCGCAGCGGGAACGCTGTCGATCGCGTATGGCGCGTGGACCATTCGCAGCATCATGGCCGCCGACCGGGGCAGCGTCAGGATGCAGGAAATCGCCGGCGCCATTCAGGAAGGCGCGCAGGCCTATCTCACCCGGCAATACACCACGGTGGCCGCCGTCGGCGCGGTCATCTTCCTCGTTCTGCTGTGGCTGCTGTCACTGCCGGTCGCTCTCGGCTTCGTGGTCGGCGCGGCTCTGTCCGGCCTCGCCGGCTTCATCGGCATGCACGTTTCCGTGCGCGCCAACGTTCGCACTGCGCAGGCGGCCAGCCGCAGCCTGGCCGGCGGTCTCGACATCGCCTTTCGCTCAGGTGCTGTCACCGGAATGCTGGTGGCCGGCCTCGCGCTCCTGTCGGTGGCTGGAAGCTATGCTGTCCTCACCGCTGGCTTCGGTTATGCCCCGGGCGACCGCGCTCTGATCGACGCCATGGTGGCGCTGGGCTTCGGCGCCTCCCTCATCTCGATCTTCGCACGTCTCGGCGGCGGCATCTTCACCAAGGGGGCCGATGTCGGCGGCGATCTCGTCGGCAAGGTCGAGGCCGGCATCCCAGAGGATGATCCCCGCAATCCCGCCACCATCGCCGACAACGTGGGCGACAATGTCGGCGATTGTGCCGGCATGGCGGCCGATCTGTTCGAGACCTATGCCGTCACGGTCGTCGCCACCATGGTGCTGGCCTCGATTTTCTTCGCCGGCACGTCGATCCTTGAGAGCATGCTGATCTATCCGCTGGCGATCTGCGGCATCTGCATCGTCACCTCCATCGCGGGCACCTTCTTCGTCAGGCTGGGGCCGGACCAGTCCATCATGGGCGCGCTGTACAAGGGCCTTATCGCCACGGCGGTGCTGTCGCTCGTGGGTCTCGGCGTGGTCACGTGGGCTCTGCTCGGTTTCGGCGTGGAAATGACCACGTCGCGCGGGGTCAGCTTCACCGGCATGGACCTCTTCCTGTGCGGTGCCACAGGTCTCGTCGTTACGGGCCTCATCGTCTGGGTCACCGAATATTACACCGGCACGGGCTTCCGGCCTGTCCGGTCCATCGCCGAATCCTCGGTCACCGGCCATGGCACCAACGTCATCCAGGGCCTGGCGATCTCGCTTGAATCGACGGCGCTGCCTGCGCTCGTCATCATCGCCGGCATCATCGTCACCTACAGCCTGGCCGGCCTGTTCGGCATTGCCATTGCGGTCACCACCATGCTCGCTCTGGCGGGGATGGTCGTGGCGCTCGACGCGTTCGGCCCGGTCACGGACAATGCCGGCGGCATCGCCGAAATGGCGGGCCTGCCGGATGAGGTGCGCCACACCACCGACGCGCTCGATGCGGTCGGCAACACCACCAAGGCCGTCACCAAGGGCTATGCCATCGGTTCGGCCGGCCTCGGCGCGCTCGTCCTGTTCGCCGCCTACACCGAGGATCTCAACTTCTTCATCGGCAATGCCAGCGCCGAGCGGTTCTCCTACTTCCAGGGCGTCACGCTCGATTTCTCGCTGGCCAACCCGTTCGTCGTTGCCGGCCTCCTGTTCGGCGGCATGCTGCCTTATCTGTTCGCCGCCATGGGCATGACGGCGGTCGGCCGGGCAGCCGGCGCGGTGGTGGAAGAGGTGCGGCGCCAGTTCCGCGCCAATCCCGGCATCATGACGGGCGAGCAGCGCCCGGATTACGGCCGGGCCGTCGACATGCTCACGCGTGCCGCCATCCGCGAGATGATCGTGCCCTCGCTGCTGCCTGTCCTGTCGCCGCCCATCGCCTTCGGCATCATCCTGCTGGTGGCCGGGAAGTCGGCGGCCTTCGCGGCTCTGGGCGCCATGTTGCTGGGCGTCATCGTCACGGGCCTGTTCGTCGCCATTTCCATGACGGCGGGCGGCGGCGCCTGGGACAACGCGAAGAAGTACATCGAGGACGGCAATCATGGCGGCAAGGGCTCGGACGCCCATAAGGCAGCCGTCACCGGCGACACCGTCGGCGACCCCTACAAGGACACGGCGGGTCCGGCCATCAATCCCATGATCAAGATCACCAACATCGTGGCCTTGCTGATGCTGGCGGTCCTCGCCCACATCTGAGACAGCATGGAAAACCCTCCGGGCCAACGGCTCCGGAGGGTTTCTCGTTCAGCCCTCTCGACTCAGCGCGAAAAGCTCAGAGCGGAATCGGCGGTCGAGATCATCATGTTGTAATCGTTGACGATCCAGGTCAGGTCGCGGCCCGCACTGCCGCGTCGTGCATCGCCCTTGGTCTTGGCCAGCTTGTCGCGGAACTCGCGCATCTTGCCCAGCCAGCTGCGCGGACGACCTTCGAACACGAAGAACGAGTTTGGATTTTCCTGTGAGAACTCGTCCATGCCGCGCACAGCGACGGCATAGGTGTCGAGCGCCTCGTCGAAGATCTTCATGTCCACAACGGGTTTCTTCTCGCTGGGCAGCAGGTCGGACAATTGCCGGGCCTTGATCATGACGTTCGTCAGGTGCCAGCGCGCCTTGCGGCCCTCATGCTTCTCGATTGCCGCCAGTTCGGCATCGTCGCTCTTCGCCTTCTCGGCCGCGAACAGAACGTCGATGTTTTCCCGCGCCTTGCGAAACTCCGACGCGGCGGAAGCGATCTGCTGGTGGAGCGCCTTGCCCTCGGCCATCTTGTCGGACTTGTAGTCCTGGCGCTCGTAATAGGCCTCGGCCTTGTTGAGAATGGGCGCCAGCGCCTCATAGGCCGTGATGTACGGCTCGACCGCCGCATCCAGATCCGGCATCGCTGGTTCCAATGGAACCACCTTGCGCGCCTCGGCGATCTCCGAGCGCACATCGTACACGGAATAGAGGCCGTAGATTATCTTCTCGCGCCCGGTCGGGCCCTTCTTCATGTCGACCCATTCCTCATAGCGCTGGAGCGAATCCTCGGCGCGCAAGGTGCGGTTCAACAGGCCCACATAGGCATTGAGCTTGACGATCGCGGCCTGTGAGGCGGCGATCTGGGCCGCGTCGGCCGGCTCCGTCTGGGCCACAGCGGGTGATGATACGGCGAGGCCGGCAGCCAGCGCGGCAGGCAGGAACCACTTCATCGACATCCCCCAGAAGATCGACACAATTCCTCGACGGCGGCGCGTACGCCGCCCGGTTCACGCAAGCTCGGAGCGAAGGCTCAGAACTGGAGCAGGCCCAGCAACTGGCTGACGAAGTTCTTCTCGACACCGGAGGTCGGCGTCTTGCGGCTGATGAAATCGAACACCTTGCCGTCCTGCAGGCCGTAATTGGCGACCCGGGCGACGCGGCGATCCTTGTCGAAATAGACTGCCAGCACGCGCTGGTCGACGGTCTGCGGCTTCATGAACCGCATCGTGCGCTTTTCCGTCGACGAGATGTAATAGAACACCTCGCCATCGATGGTCGCGGTGGTGGAGGGCGTGCCCAGCACGATCTGCACCTGCTCCTGGCTCGATCCGACGGGGATCTGGTCCAGCGCCGATTCGGAGATCATGTAACCGCGGGTCTGCGTGGTGGAGACGGCACTGCAGGCGCCCAATGTCAGCGCGCATCCCAGCACCAGAGCAGAGACTGCGAGCCGGCGACCACAACCACTCTCGAACATGCGATACCTCTTCACACGCCAGCACGGACTTGCCGACAACGCCGCCATGGCCTAACCCGGCTTGATGCATGGTGCAACGTCCCTTTGGACTTGCAGGGACATCGTAATGATCTTTGGCCTATTTCGTCGCTCCTCGGAGGAGGACCACGCCCACGGCGTGTATGCCGCAATCGTGGCGCAGGCGCGGCAGCCGGTTCTCTACACCGATTTCGGGGTGCCCGACACGTTGGAGGGGCGCTACGAGATGCTCGTGCTGCACCTGTTCCTCTATCTGCACCGCCTGAAGAGCGAGCCGACGGAGATCCGCGCCCGGGGGCAGGCGGTGTTCGACATGATGTTCAAGGACATGGACCGCTCCCTGCGCGAGATGGGCGTGGGCGATCTGACGGTCCCCAAGAAGATCAAGGCCATGGCGAGCGCCTTCTACGGCCGCACCGCCGCCTACGACGAGGCGCTGGCGGGCGGCGGCGGCACGCTCCCCGAGGCCCTGGTTCGCAACATCGGCGTGACGGACGCGGGTGGGGCTGCCATGGCGGATTACGTTCGCGCCTGCGTCGATCATCTGGCCGCGCAGACCGGCGCGGAACTTTCGGGCAGTCCTCCACGCTTTCCGGATCCCGCTTCGTTCACCTCGTCTCTGGAGATCCCGGCATGAGCGATCCCGTCATCTTCAGCCGTCCCGTCAATGTGAACGAGGTGCCGGGGCAGGGCAGCCATTTCGCCATTTCCGCCAATGAAGACGAACGCGCCCGCCTGGCGGCGTTTCTCGATCTGCCGGAAATCCAAAGGCTGGAAGCGAAATTCCACGTCAAGCCATGGGGGCGCACAGGCCTTTCGGTGCGCGGTGAGATCGATGCCGAGATCGTGCAGATCTGTGGCGTCACGCTGGAGCCGTTCCCCGCCCGCGTCCAGGATGAGGTGGATGCCAATTTCACCGATCCCGCCGATCTTCCTCCGGTGGAGCAGCAGGCCGGTGCCGAGTACGAGGCGAACCTCGACGCCCCGGATCTCCTCGTGAACGGCGGGGTGGATCTTGGCGCGCTGGCAAGCGAACATCTTGCGCTCGCCATGGATCCCTATCCGATCCGCCCGGAAGCCACGTCACGGCAGGTGGAGGCCGCTCCCGAAGACCGTGATGACAGCACGCATCGCCCCTTCGCCGCGCTCGACCGCCTGATGCTCGGCCGGAAGGACAAGGGCGAATAGACGCGGACTGGGCTTGCGCCGCAGCGCGGAGGCGGTATTGTCCCGCGCCTTTCCGGCCATGCCGTTTCCGCGTGTGAGGCGCATCGTCAGCCAATTATGTCAAAAGTCATTCGCATCGCCCTGGACGCCATGGGCGGAGACCACGCCCCGGACGCTATCGTGGCGGGCGCCGCTCTGGCGCTTGAGCGAAAACCCGACAGCTTCTTCGTGTTCTTCGGCCGCAGCGCCGACGTCGATCCGCTGCTCGATCGCTATCCCGCGCTGAAGGCCGCGTCCGAGCGCATCCACGCCGACGACATCGTGCGCATGGAAGACAAGCCCAGCCAGGCTCTGCGCAGCGGCCGCCGCTCCAGCATGTGGATGGCGGTGGACGCCGTGAAGACGGGCACGGCCGATATCGCCGTCTCGGCGGGCAATACCGGCGCCCTCATGGCGATGTCGACCATCAATCTCCGCACCATGGCAGGTGTCGCCCGTCCGGCCATTGCCGGCCTGTGGCCCACATTGCGCGGCGAATCCGTGGTGCTCGATATGGGCGCCACCATCGGTGCCGACGCCCGCCAGCTCGTCGATTTCGCTGTCATGGGCAGTGCCATGGCCCGCATTGTGTTCGATCTCGAATGTCCCACGGTGGGGCTGCTGAATGTCGGCGTCGAGGAGATGAAGGGCGTGGAGGAGGTCAAGGCCGCCGCGCAGATCCTTCGCGAGGGCGGCAGTCTCGGCCTCGAATACAAGGGCTTCGTCGAGGGCGACGACATCGGCAAGGGCACGGTCGACGTCGTCGTCACCGAAGGCTTCTCCGGGAACATCGCTCTGAAGACAGCCGAGGGTACGGCCCGGCAGATCTCGCATTTTCTCCGCAGCGCCCTGTCGCGCACCTGGCGCACCAAGCTCGGCTACCTGCTGGCGAAACCTGCGTTCGACGCCCTGCGTGAGAAGCTCGATCCGCGCAATTCGAACGGCGGCGTGTTTCTCGGCTTGAACGGCATCGTCATCAAAAGCCACGGTGGATCGGACGCCGAAGCATTTGCCGCCGCCATCGAACTCGGGCATGACATGGCCCGCTATGAATTGCTGACCCGGATTTCCGCCGGTCTTGCAGATTACGACCGGACCCGTGAGGCCAATCCCGCGTCCGCAGGGGGAGCCGCGTTATCGTGACATTTTTGCGTTCGGTCGTTGTGGGCATGGGCAGTGCGTTGCCCGCTCAGGTCGTCACCAATGCCGAGCTCGCGGAGCGGGTCGATACCTCCGACGAGTGGATCGTTCAGCGCACGGGAATCCGCCAGCGTTATCTGGCAGGCGAGGGCGAAACCACCTCCAGCCTCGGTCTCGCTGCGGCCAAGGCGGCTCTGGCCGATGCCGGCCTCACGCCCGATGACCTCGATCTCATCATCGTCGGCACCACCACGCCCGATCTCACCTTCCCCTCGACCGCGACGCAGATCCAGTCGAGCCTCGGAATGTTCCACGGCGCGGCGTTCGACGTGCAGGCTGTGTGCTCGGGCTTCGTCTACGGCATCTCGATCGCCGACAAATTCCTCCTCTCCGGCAGCCACAAGCGGGTGCTCGTCATCGGCGTCGACACGATGTCGCGCATCCTCAATTGGGAAGACCGCACCACCTGTGTTCTGTTCGGCGATGGCGCGGGCGCCATCATCCTCGAAGCGCAGGAACAGCCGGGCGACGTCAAGACCGATCGCGGAGTGCTGACCACGCACATCCGCTCCGACGGCCGCCACGGCCCGAAACTCTGCACCGATGGCGGCCCGTCCTCCACGGGCACGGTGGGCATGCTGACGATGGAGGGCCGGGAAGTGTTCCGCCACGCGGTCGGCATGATCACCGACGTGGTCTACGACGCCTACAAGGCCACGGGCCTGTCCTCGGAGGATCTGAACTGGTTCGTGCCACACCAGGCCAACAAGCGCATCATCGACGCCAGCGCCGATAAACTCGGCATCGACCGCGAAAAAGTCGTCATCACGGTCGATCAACACGGCAACACGTCCGCCGCCTCCATACCGCTGGCTCTGGCCACGGCCTATCAGGACGGGCGTATCAAGCGGGGCGACCTCGTCATGCTCGAGGCGATGGGCGGCGGATTTACCTGGGGCTCCGCACTTTTGCGGTGGTGACGCCGCTTGCTTGGTTGACCATTGCAGCGGCGTTGCTACGCTGGATTGCAGGAACGCAAGCAAGAAAGTTCCGGAGGAAACAATGGGCACACGAACCGTGACGCGAGCGGATCTGAGCGAGGCCGTCTATCAGAAGGTCGGTCTGTCCCGCACAGAATCGGCGGCTCTGGTCGAAACGGTTCTGGAGGAGATCTCGGACAGCCTCGAACGCGGCGAGATGGTGAAGCTGTCCTCGTTCGGCTCGTTCGTCGTCCGCACCAAGGGGCAGCGCGTGGGTCGAAACCCGAAGAGCGGTCAGGAAGTCCCCATTCCGCCGCGCAAGGTACTGGTCTTCAAGCCCAGCAACATCCTCAAGAGCCAGATCAATGGCGGGACGGATCCGGCAGCCGATTGAACTTGGCGCCGAATCATTCGAATCCTGCGGGCATGGATAAGTCTCCAGGTGCGTTTCGAACGATCAGCGAGGTCGCCGAAGACCTCGATCTGCCTCAGCACGTCCTGCGTTTCTGGGAAACGCGCTTTGCGCACATCAAGCCGCTGAAGCGCGGCGGCGGCCGGCGCTATTACCGGCCTGACGACATCCTGCTCCTGCGGGGCATCAAGCATCTGCTTTACGGTCAGGGCTACACCATTCGGGGCGTCCAGCGCATCCTGAAGGATCAGGGGCCACGTCATGTCATGGCTCTGTGGCAGGACGGTGAGGACGAGAGCGAAGATGCTCCCGCCTCGGTGCCGGCAGATGTCGCGCCCCGGCGTGCGGAGCCGCCATCCGACGAGGGGCAAGAGCCCTTCCGGCGGATCGAGCCACGTCTGGCAGACGATGCGGAGGACGATTTCGACGCCGACGGAGATGACGACGAAGGCGACGTCATGGACGCCCCAGTGCTTGTGGCACCGATCCGGCCCCAGCCGATTGCCGCGCGTGCCGCGCCCCCGGCGCCGGCCATATCCCAGCCGCCCCAGGTTCGCGCCCCGACGATCGTTCCTGCCCCCGCACCGACAGCCCCGGCGGGTCCGTCACCCGCCACGCGGCAGCGATTGGAAGCCATTCTGCGCGAGTTGGTGGAATGCCGTCGTATGCTGGATCGCCGCTGATCCTCACTTCCATAATCCGGAGCATCCATGTTCGACGGGCTTGCAGAGGCGGCGGAACTTCTCGGGCAGACCTTCGACCCACCTGCGGTAGAGCGGCTGGTCGATGCCCTGGTGCCGGCGATCATTCTCAAGCCGAGCGCGCCCAGCGCCGGGCGGACGGGAGGGACGCATCTGGGCGGTACACCTGACGTGCCGCCGGGATTCGAATGGCCGAGGCCGCCTCGTCCAGCTGACGCGCAGGAGATTGCGGACAGGGGCAATTCAGACAGCGCGAAGGCGATGCTGGCTCATATAGAGGCCAATCTCCCCTATGCCTTCATCGCGCAGATCGATCTGGAAGAGGCGTCCCGGCTCGGCAACGTGGCGCGAGATCTGCCCTCGGAGGGCCGGCTTCTGTTCTTCTACGATCATGCGGTTGGGCCATGGGACACCGGCTCCCGAACCGCGCGCGTCATCTGGGAGAATTCTCCGGGCGCGAATCTTGCTCCGCTGGAAATGCCGGACGACTTGAAGGAAGCTGCGCGCCGCGAGGCCGAGGAGATGGCCTCTGTGCGGGCGGAGTTTGGAGAAACCTGGTCCGATTCAGGCGAGGAGGGCACGATCTACGGTGCGCCGAAGCGCGACATGGTGCTGACTCCAATATTGAGAATGCCGCATTCGGCGTCCCTTGAGATTGAGAGGCTTGCGGAGTTTCAGCCGGGCGCGGGTTCAGGCGAGGCCGCCGACGACACCGAAGATTTCCGTACGAATTACGAAGAGGCGCTGGAAGAACATCACGACGCCGATACGAAAGCGCGGTGGCGGCGGCAGCAAGTGCTGGGCAGCCCGCAGCCGGAGCAGGGCGATCCTCGCCTCGACGCTGTGGTCGTCTCCGAATTCGGCCAGCAGCACCTCCCGTCGGAGGAATGGCGAAGTAATTATCCCCGTATCAAGGCGCAGGCCGCGAACTGGCAGCTTCTCCTGCAGATCGACGTGGCAGACTGGATGCAGGCGAGATTCGTCGAAGGCAGCGTGTTCTTTCTGATCCGTAAGAACGACCTACGACAACGCAGGTTTGACGCCGTACTGGTCGTTTATCAGCAGACCTGAGGCTCCGGAAACACTGCCAAAATTGACACCATTCGGTGGGGGCGTTAAGGCGTCCCCATGAACAGGAACCCGGCCCTCTTCGGAAGCTATTACGCGCCGCATCTTTAGCGGTGGGTTCTTTGTGTCCTTCAACCGCTGCGAAAACAGCGGTTCTTTTGTAGGCGATCCTCTGTTTCGCGGCCGAGATGCGGAACAGGTCAATGCGACGCTTTACAAACCCCGGTGGCCCGCTGGGAATCATCGGTTTCGGTGCCTTCGGTCGTCTGGCCGCTCACCATCTCAGCCCGTTCTTTCGCATTCGGGTCTTCGATATCGGGGGAGCCGATATCTGCGCCGGCCTCGATGTCGATTTCGCCGATCTGCAAACGGTCGCATCCTCGCCCATCGTCATTCTGGCCGTGCCCGTCAGCGCACTACGTTCGGTCATACAGGCCATTGCGCCGTTCCTGACGAAGGGCGCGCTCGTCCTGGATGTCGGCTCCGTGAAGATGGAGCCGGCCCGCGAGATGCTCGAAGGCTTGCCGCAGGATGTGCGGATCATCGCGACACACCCGATGTTCGGGCCGATGAGCGCGCGCCAAGGCATAAGGGGGCTGAAGATCGTGCTCTGTCCGCTTCGCGGGGCAGGTGAGAAGGCGGTCGGGCGATTTCTTGAGGGCGCGTTGGGGCTGAACGTCATTCTCGCAACACCGGAAGAACATGATCGGGAGGCGGCCTTGGCGCAGGGGCTGACCCACCTGATCGCGAAGATATTGTTTCGGATGGAAAACCTGCCGACGCGCATGACCACACGCAGCTTCGACCTCATCCAGGAGGCGATAGAAATGGTTCGTGATGACGCGCCCGAGGTCACCACAGCGATCGAAACGGCCAACCCCTTTTCGCGGGCAGTGCGCGACACCTTCTTAAGTCATGCCCAGGCGGTAGATCGTGAGTTCGCGATTTCAGCCGCGCCCGAGCCGGAAACCGGCAGCAAGACTGGATCGGAGGTGCTGGATCTCTGCGGCACCTCGGCATGACAATTGCCGGATAGGCCGCCCACATTCGCCGGGCGGACTGACGCGCAAGCGCATAGGATAGTCTGGCGTCCGAATATATGTGGACTACAGGAGACATTCCGAGGCGTGCTCGCCTCACGAGAAGAGAGCGAATCCCCCCGAACCCCCTTGGGCGCATGGCTGGCACTCGCAGTTCGGCGCGCAGGAAGGTAAATCGCTGTGGGAGATTTTGTAGAGGCTTCCGGCGCCTAACGGGCTTTGTTTGCCTCTCGTTTCTTTCTGCGGCGTGATGCACATGCAGCAAGAAACAAAATCCTCTGATCTCAGAGAAAAACTGGTCGGAGCGAGAGGATTTGAACCTCCGACCCCTAGTCCCCCAGACTAGTGCGCTAACCGGGCTGCGCTACGCTCCGACGAGAAACTCCCTAGGCGATCTCGCCGGTTCGGGCAAGTGGGGAAGGGCGCTTTCCTTGGAAAAGCTGGCGGAAGTTTGCCGTCTGTAGCCATGAACAATAGCACCGATCTAGTAGGTCGGAATGGGCATCGCGACCGTGCGCCAATGCTCTCGCTGCCAACGGCACACCGGCATCCTGACGAAGAAAAACCCCGGCGATTGCTCGCCGGGGTTTCCATCATGAAGCTGTCTGATCGGTTGGATTAGAAGGTGCGGGCGATACGACCCACAACAGCGAACTGATCTTCCTCGTCGTCCGTCAGGTCCAGATCGTCGCCGTCGAGCGAGCCGTACTGCAGGGCCAGGCCGAGGTCGAGGTTGCTGACCGGCGACCAGAAGGTGCTGGCTTCGACGAACAGGTAGCTCAGGTCACCGGCGGTCGGACGATCGAAGTCGTAGTAGATCGCGGACAGGTGGGAGTTCCAACGCTCGTTCCAGAACCAGGCGATACCACCGCCCACGGAGAAGGCCGAGACGTTCTCAAGAGCGCCGTCAGCGTTGATTTCCTGGTCGAACAGGTCGTCCTGGAGGTCGAAGTTACGCAGGCTCGGGAGCTCTTCGCCACCGATGTAGGAAAGCGCACCCTCGGTGTACGCACCCTGGACCCAAACCTTGGAGCCCTTGGCGCCGCCCGGCAGGTTGATGCCGACACCGGCCTGAACCGCCCAGCCGATTTCGTCTTCCTGATCGAAGCCAACGAAGATGTCTTCGAGATCACCTGCGTTATCCTGGATAGCGGCAGAGATCTTCACATCACCCCAAGCCTGCTTCACAGCAAGAGCGGCGATCACGTTCGGCCAGCTCTGATCGAGGGTCTCATCGAAAGGCATAGCGCGGAAGTACTTGTCTTCGATGCCGATCGTGGCGTCGAAGCCACCACCGAACGAAGCCGTGTAGGCGAGGGTGTTCACGCCTTCATCGGAGAAGAAGTCGCCGATCGACTTCTGCTGAACGAAGTCATAGAGCGAGCGCGACAGGCGACCGGCGGTGATGCCGGCGAACTGCACGAACGCCTGACGGACGGTGGTGGCGCTGGCGCCGTCGTCGTAGCCGCCCTGCAGGCCGTCCGAACGGCCTTCGAACTCGATGAAGCTGCGGAGCGTGCCCCATTCGGTCTCGGAGCGAGCGTCGAACTGGATGCGGGCGCGAACGTCGGTGATGAAGTTGTCATCGGCTTCGTCAGCATCGTCCTGCTCGAAACGCAGGTCCATACGAACCAGGCCGCCAACCTTCAGGCAGGTGTCAGTGCCGGGGATGTAGAAATATCCCTTGCCGTAGGTGTCGCAAACCTTGACGTATTCGACCGGCTCAGCGAGCGGAAGGTCCGCAGCGAACGAACCGGACACCGCAACACCGGCCAGGCCAGCGCCGAGGATTAAGCTCTTATAGTTGATCATACCCGTCTCCATTTAACCCCAGAAAGAACAGACCCGTTCTTTCTTCCCCACCGGATGCGATGCACCCGCGAAACGTGGCCGATCCGGCAATTGAACCGCCGAAAGGCCCCCGTCGAGTCACTCTCAATTCTCTAGAATGACGCTGGAGGCGTGTCTACAGGTGGAGCACGACACTTCTGCCACAATCGCGCCGCAACGGTGTTCGAATAAAACAGTGTTGATTTTCGGCAACATTTTAGACGCTCTAATATAGCGTGCGTTCCAGAAGTCCGTGCCGGCAAGGCGCATATACCAACCTCTCGCGAGCGTTTATGACCGTGCAGTCGCGGCGGGAGAGAATGGCGTGTGGCGGAATGCGGCCTCTGTGGCGGGACTTACCTTGTTGTCGCGCCTGTTCGGGTTCGTGCGCGACGTATTGATGGCGGCGATGCTGGGGGCGGGGCCCTTGGCCGACGCCTTCATGGTGGCGTTTCGGCTGCCCAACCATTTCCGTGCCATCTTCGCGGAAGGCGCCTTCAACTCTGCCTTCGTGCCGCGTTACTCGGCGGTTCTGACGCAGGACGGGAAGGATGCAGCGCGCTCGTTCGCCGGTGCCATCCTGTCGCTCGTCATCGTCGTCCAACTCATCCTGCTTGCGCTCGCACTGGTGGCAACGCCCGTTCTGGTGCGCCTTCTGGCCCCCGGCTTCACCGACGACCCGGCCCAGTTTGCCCTCACGGTCGACCTGACGCGGATCACCTTTCCCTATCTCGGTCTGATCGCCGTGGTCACCTTGATCTCGGGCATTCTCAATGCACATGGACGGTTCGCGGCGGCGGCGGCGGCTCCCATCCTGCTCAACATCGCGATGATCGGCGTGCTGTTCGCCGCGTTTGCCTTTCCCAGCGCGGCGCATGCTCTGGCCTGGGGCGTGCTGGTCTCGGGCTTCGCGCAATTGGCATTCGTCTATGCTGATCTGCGCCGGACCTGGGGTCCGCTCGTCTTCCGGCGTCCGCGGCTTAGCCCGGATCTCCGCAAATTCCTGCGCGCCTTCGGCCCGGCCGTCCTGGGGTCCACCGGTGTCCAGCTCGCGATGTTCGCCGATACCATCATTGCGAGCTTCCTCCCGTCGGGCTCGGTGTCCTTTCTCTATTATGCGGACAGGCTCTATCAGCTGCCGCTCGCGGTCATCGGCATCGCCATTGGCGTGGTCCTGCTGCCCGACCTGTCGAAGAAGGTCGCGGCGGGCGATGATGTCGGCGCGGGCGAGCGCCTGAATCGCGCGCTCGAAGGCATCGCGCTGCTCACGCTGCCCTGCGTCGTGGTGTTCATGCTGGCGTCGGAGCCCGTGCTGGCGGTGTTGTTCGGGCGCGGCGCTTTCGATCAGACGGCCATTGCCGGCTCCGCCCGTGCGCTGGAAGCCTATGGCATCGGGCTCACGGCCGTCGTCGCCCTGCGCGCGCTGACGCCGGCCTTCCATGCGCGGGGCGACACGGCCACGCCCGTCAAGGCGCTGGCGGTGTCGATCCTCGTCAACATCGCCTTGAAGATCGCGCTCATAGGTCCTCTGGCCCATGCGGGCCTTGCGCTCGCCACGGCCATCGGGGCGTGCGTCAACGCGCTCATCCTCGTGGTTCTGCTGATGCGAGGCGGCATGTTCCGCCCGGATCGCCGGCTCATGCGGATGTTTGTCCTCGGCCTTGCGGGTGCGTTCGCCATGGCGGCGATCCTCACCGTGCTGGAGCCCCACATGGCGCCCTTGCGTGGCCTCGTTCCCGAACTGGGGGAATTGCTGCCGGTGTCGGCGCGGCTCGCGGCGGCCTTGCTCGGCTATGCGGCGGTGCTCGGGCTGGGCTGGCTGCTCATCCGTCGTGGGCTCGGGCAAGGGGTCCGTTAAACACCCCGTGCCATAATCCGGACGGCTCCGCGCAGAGGATCTGGAACACTGGCCACAACCACCGCCCAGCCGACGAGGATAATTGTCCGTGCCGAATCGCTCGTGCTCGGTGCGCTTGCGCTCGTCATGTTGGTCAGCTGGTTCGTCATCGTCGAGCCGGCTCCCTATGAAGCCTGCATGATGCTTCTGCTCGGTGCGCTGCTTCTGGCAGGGCTCTCGATGGATGTCATCCTCAGCCCGCTCATCGTGCTCATCGGCATCTGGGCGATTGCCTCCAGCTTCGCCGTCATTCGCGTGGCTTATGATGTCGATGCCGTCATCTATCTGGCCATCACGCTCTACATGGCCTTCAGCTCCCTGATCTTCGCCTGCGCTCTTCTGCGCAACACCGAGCGGCGGCTGGACGTTCTCCTGAAATTCTATGTCGTCGCGGCGGTCATCGCCTCGCTGCTCGGCACCGCCGGTTATCTGCGGCTGTTCCCGGGCGCCGAGGATCTGTTCGTGCTGAACGGGCGGGCCAGCGGCGGCTTCAAGGACCCCAACGTGTTCGGGCCCTTTCTCATTCTTCCGCTGCTTTATCTGGTCCAGGCGCTTCTTTACCGCGGCTTTCGGCTGTTCAGCTTTCTGGCTCTGCTCGTCATCATGCTGGGCCTGTTCTTCAGCTTCTCGCGCGGCGCGTGGGGCCATTTCGCCGCTTCCGCCGGAATCATGCTCGTTCTCATGTTCCTCACCAGCACCGATCCGAGGTTTCGCCTGCGCCTCATCGTTCTGTCCGCCATCGCGGTTGTCCTGCTGGCCGTCCTCGTCGCGGGGCTTTTGTCGGTTGATTCCATTCGTGCCATGTTCGCCGAGCGCGCCAATCTGCTGAACTATTACGATGCCGGTGAATATGGACGGTTCGGCAGCCAGCAGGCCGGCCTGTTGCGCATCTTCGAGTTCCCGAACGGGCTCGGCCCCGGCCAGTTCACGCAGGTGTTCGGCATGGACCCGCACAATGTCTATCTGGCGGCGCTCTATGCCTATGGTTGGGTCGGTGGTTTCGCCTACTACGGCATCGTCCTCACCACGCTCATCATCGGCCTTGTCGGCATCATGGTGCGCTCACCCTGGCAGCCGGCATTGATTGCCGCCTATGGCACGTTCTTCGGCGTGGTGCTGGAGGGTTTCATCATCGATACCGATCATTGGCGGCATTATTTTCTGCTGGTCGGCCTGGTCTGGGGCCTGTCCATTGCCGCGCTCCGCCTGCGCTCGCGAGAGCGGCTCGCACACGCGGTCTGAACCCCGGGCGTCGCGGGTCTCAGCCCGGCAGGCGCTGGCCGATGGTGCGGACCACCACTTTCAGCGGTCGCCACAGGCCCTGCGGCACCACGAGCGTCAGCAGGGAGCGTGCAACGCCCACATAGCTTTCGAAGGCGCGCGGCTCGAAATAATGCAGCTGCGTCTTCAGGCGGGTCGAAATCTGCGCTCGCCAATTGTTGTAGGTGATTCCGCCCGGGTTCAGCAGATAGGTCGCAAGCGGCGCTTCCAGGCAATCCACCTGCCCGCCGCGCGCGATGATGCGATAGAGGAATTCGTAATCCTCGCCCGCCGGGTAATCGACCGAGTAATCGCCGAACGTCCGGACCACCGAGGCCCGGAAGCAGAACGTCGAATGCGCGAACGGCAGATTGTAGCGGACGCGCTTGCGGATGCAGTCCGGACCGCCTGTGGTGCCTCGGGTGAACAGGAACTTGCCCGTATCGTCATAGGTCGGCGACATTCCGCCGAGCAGGTCGAGCCGCCCATCCGTCTCGAAGCGAGCCATCTGCAGTTCGAATCGGTCGGGCAGGGAGATGTCGTCGCAATCGTTGCAGGCGATGTAGGAATAGCCCTGGTCGAGGATGAATTTCAGGCCCGCGTTCCGGGCCCGCGTCACGCCCACATTCTGCGGCAGCCGCAGCACCGTCAGCCGTTCATGCTCCGCCAGCAGCGTGCGTACCGCCACCTGCGAGCCATCGTCGACGACAATGATATCGACGGGGCGCGATTGCGCGAGCAGCGCATCCACCGCCTCGGCAAGCAGCTTTGGCTCGGGATTGTAGGCCGGCATCAGCACGGCGATGTCGGACGTCCTCATGCCGCACCCGCGCGCTGGGGAGAGGATGACGGCAGGCGGGTGAACACGCACACGGTCAGCAGCATGGCCTCGATGGCCACCCCTGCCGCCTTCGCCAGTGCCGCCCCATGCAGGCCGAATTTCGACGCCGCCACGGCGATCGCGATGGCCGTCACGGATTGGGTGGAAAGCAGGATCATCGCGTTCAGTCGTTCGCCGCCGGTGGATTCGAGGATGGACGACGACATGCCGCCCGCATTGGCCAGCGCCAGACCGATCAGAAGGATACGGAAGGGGACGACGCCGTCGGCGTAATCAGCGCCGAACATCTGCATGATCTGCGGCGCGAAGATATAGCCCAATAGTCCGAAGAGGGCGGCGGTCGCGGCCGACAGCCCGTAGACCATCTCGATCCGGCTGCGCAATTCCGCCGGTCGCGCTCCATAATGGAGCTGCGCGAAGACCGGGGCCGCGATCAGCCGCAATCCGACGAGAAGCAGTGAGGAGATCGCGGCCGTACGGGCCGCGGAAAAATAGACGGCTGCGTCCTGCGCGCCGAGAAAAGCGCCGACGATCACGGTGTCCACGGTCAGCGAGGCCACGAACAGCATCGAGCCTATGGCCATCCACACCGATGACACCCGCCAGGTTCGTGGCTCGTAGCGCGGCCGGTCGGGCAGGGTGCGGCGAACGATTTGCCAGACGCGCCAGAACTGCCAGCCCACCAGCACCGAAAGGCCGAGACCCAGAACGAGCAGGATCTCGAAAGGCTCGACCAGGCCCGAGCGGGACAGCGCCAGAGCCCCTGCGATCGTCAGAAGCCGCCACAGGATGTCGCGCGGCGCGAGCCCCTGATAAGGGTGCCCCAGTGCGCGCAGCAGATTGCAGGTGTAATCGGACGCCGCGTAGACGATGGTCAGCCCGCCGAAGGCGATGAGGAGCGCATTGTTCCGAAGGAAGGCCGGCAGCAGGCCGGCCGCATGCGCAAGGGCGAGCAGCACGAGGAACAATGCAGACGCGCCGGCGATCACGGCGATGCCGAAGAAGATGATGCCTTTCTTGCGCGCCGGGTCGTCCGTTGCCGTGTATTCGGGGATGCTTTTCAGCACCAGCACCGGCTGGCCGAGGGTCAGGAAGGCGGCGGCCAGCGTAAAGGCCGAGAAGATCATGCCGTAGAGGCCGAAGCCGTCCACGCTCATCAGCCGCGCCAGCACGATCAGCATTGCGTAATTCAGCGCCGCTGACACCACCTTCATGCCGGACGTCGCGATGGCGGCCTTCAGAAGCCCGGCATCGATCCGCCGGCCGAGCGGTCCGAGCGCGCGCGCCAGTTCAATACGCATGTTCGGTCTTGAGCAGCGAGACAGGCGTCATGGCGAGGATCTTCAGGTCGAACATCACCGACCAGTTCTCGATGTAGAACAAATCGTGCGCCACGCGCTGCTGGATCTTCTCCTCGGTGTCGGTCTCGCCACGCCAGCCATTGATCTGCGCCCAGCCGGTAATGCCGGGCTTCACGCGGTGACGCGCGAAATAGCCGTCGACGACCTGGTCGTAGAGCTGGTTCTGCGCCTTGGCGTGCACCGCATGCGGGCGCGGACCGACCAGCGAGAGATTGCCCTTCAGGACCACGTTGAACAGCTGCGGCAGTTCATCGAGGCTGCTCTTGCGGATGAAGCGTCCAACCCGCGTCACGCGTGGATCGCCCTTGGTCACGAGCTTTGCCGCGGTCGCGTCGCTCTGGTCCACATACATCGAGCGGAACTTGAAGACCTCGATCAGCTCGTTGTTGAAGCCGTAGCGCTTCTGGCGAAACAGCACGGGCCCCGGCGAATCCATCTTGATGGCAATCGCCACCGCCACCATCAAAGGTGCCAGCGCGACGAGAAGCACGCCGCCGACGATGCGGTCGAACAGCCATTTCAGCACGACATCCCAATCCGCGATGGGCTTGTCGAAGATGTCGATGACAGGCACCGATCCCAGATAGGAATAGGAGCGGGGCCGGAACTGAAGCTTGTTGGTGTGCGCCGCCAGCCGGATGTCGATGGGCAGCACCTGCAGCTTCCGCAGCATTTCAAGGATGCGTCCCTCGGCCGAGATCGGCAGCGAGAAGATAATGAGGTCGAGCCGCGTGCGCCGCGCGAATTCGACGAGATCGCCCACGGTGCCGAGCTTCGGCAGCCCCGCCACCACGTCGGGCGAGCGCTCGTCGGTGCGGTCGTCGAACACGCCGCACAATTCCACGTCGCTCTTCGGATCGTTCTGGATTTCCCGGATCAGCCCCTCGCCGAGGCTTCCGCCACCCACGATGGCGGTGCGCCGCGACAATCGCCCTTTAGCCGTCCAATACGTCACGAGCCCGTGCAGCACGAGCCGCCCCAGGCCGAGCACCACCAGGCCGATCGACCACCACCCCGCGAGCCAGGGAAGGATGGGGGCACGCCAGCCCAGCACGACGAGGCCCAGCAGCAGCACGGCCATCAGGCCGGTCCAGGCAATGGCGAGGCGCAGCGCTTGCGGCACCCGGCTGCGGAACATCGGCATGGAATAAAGCTGTGCCGCCTCGAACACGATGACGGCGCCGATGGCGTTGGCCGCCACCAGAAGGATCTCCGGCCACAATCCGTCCGATTGCGAGGTGCCGAGCGCCAGCCGCGCCGTGATCCCGGCGATGAGCAGGGCGGCTGCCTCCCAGATCCGCACCAGTCCGGCGACCACGATGGGCGAATAGGTCGGTCTTACAGGCTCGGCCGCCACTGCCCGGGCCGTCGGCGACAATCCTCCCGTTGGCCGCGTGTCGTTGCGGTCAGGATTGGGAGAGACAAGATTGTCGAGGCTCATCAGCGATTTCCGGCGGCCTGATCGTGGTGCAGAGGTCCTATGCATGAACCCGATCGGTCACGGAAGCCTTAACCGCGACCGCAGTAAACGCCACTATCTACCGGAAAGAGCATCCCGGTAGGCGGCCATGATGCCGGAAACCATGGTTTCGAGCGAGAAAAGCTTTGCGATACGCTCGGAAAGTTCATCGGCCTGCGCCACAAGTTCTTGCGGGGAGGCGGTCAGCGCGGTGCGCAGCGCCATCGCCATGTGATCGGCGGATTCGGGCTCGACCAGCCGGCCGGCGAACGGTCCGAAGATTTCCGGAATGCCGCCGACGCGCGTCGCCACCAGGGGCTGGCGTGCGGCCGCCGCCTCCAGCACCACATAGGGCAACGATTCATTGCGCGATGGCACCACCATGATGCGGCTGGCGGCCAGCGCCTCGCGGATGGGGCCGGGCGGCGCGAATGTCACGAGATCGTCCAGGCCGAGCTCCGACGTTCTCTCACGGATTGCCGACGCGTCCGGTCCCGAGCCCTGGATGCGCAGCGTGGGGGCAAGGCCGCCGGTCCTCAGCTGCGCCACGGCCTCCAGCAGGATGTCGATGCCCTTCAGGAACCGCAGCTCCCCGATATAGAGCAGGTCGGCCACGGTCGCGTTCTTCTGGATCGGCGCGAATTCGCTGTCCGCCACGCCGTTGTGAACCACGCGGACGAGCTGCGCGCGGGCGCCGAGCATAGCGCGCACCTTGGCCGCGATGTATTCGCTCTCGTTCAGAAAAAGATCGGTGTGCCGCGCCAGCAGGCGTTCCGCGGAGGAATAGACCCGATAGACACGCGTGCCGGGCACGTAATGGAAGCTGCCACCGTGCGGCGTGTAGCACGTAGTCGGCCAGCTGCGGTCGAACAGAGCGGGCAGGCGGGAATAGGCGCCGCCCTTGGAGCCGTGTCCGTGAATGATGTCCGGCTTCGTGTCCGCGCGCAGCCGCATCATCGTGCGCACGGCCGCGGCGTCCGACCATCCGATCTGCCGCGCCATGGGAATGCGGCGCAGGCCGAGAGCGAGGTCGGGTTCCAGCCGGCGCAGAACCTCCGCGTCACGCGCGTTTCCGGAGTTCGACGCACACAATATGCCGACCTGATGCCCGAGCGCGATCTGGCCCCGGGTCAGATCGATCACATGCCGGAACAGGCCGCCGAGCGGGGCCCGGAAGACCTGCAATATCCGCAGCGGCCGCCCGTCCATCAGAACCAGCGCTCTTTCACGTAGATCGTGTCGCCCGGTTTCACCAGGGTGGTCAGCGGCACCTCGATTCGCACCACGGCGTCGCCGTCGCGGCGCGCCAGCATCACGGCGCCCTTGCGGCCGCGCGGCGTATATCCGCCGGCAATGGCGATCGCCTGCTCGGCCGTCATGCCCGCCACGTAAGGGTATTGGCCGGACTGCGTCACCTCGCCGAAGATGAAGAACGGGCGGTAGGCCTCGATCTCCACCGAGACGTTCGGCTCACGCAGGAATTCCTTGCGCAAGCGCGCCTCGATCGTCGCCTTCACGTTCTGCGGTGTGCGTCCGTTGACCGGCAGTGCGCCCACCAGAGGCATCGTCACCATGCCGGCCGCATCAACATTGTAGCTGCCGGAGAGATTCGCCTGGTCGAACACGGTGATGCGAAGTCGGTCCCCGCTTCCCAGCGTGTAGGGCGCCTCGCGCAGTGGCGCGGCCATCGTGCCCTGTTCCGCCGGCGGCGTGCAGGCGGCAAGCGGCGCGGCCATCAGGGGCAGCAGCAAGAGCCATGGAGAAAAGCGAGGCATGGCAGTCCTTAAGGCGTCGAGAGCGACACCTCCCGGATACGTTATTATGGTTAACAAAACCTTGGTTGCAGGGTTAACGCGCGTGAAACCTGAGCCTGCGTAATCTCTCGAAAAGCGAGGGAACCGATCAGCATGCCGGCTGCGCCGACCATTGGACAGACACAGAGCCGTGCCGCGTCCGATGGCGAGATCGATCTCGGCCGTGTGGGCCGGGCGCTTTGGCGTCGCAAGGGCTGGGTCGTCGTCCCCACCTTGCTGGCTGCCGTCGCGGCAGCATTCGTCTCCGGCCAAATCGTTCCGAAGTTCAAGTCTCAGGCGCTCATCCTCGTCGAGGCAGGAGAGACGCCCTACACTCGCCCGGCAGACGGCGGGCAAAGCGGCGGTGCCGCAGCCGATGAGCTGGCCGTGCAAAGCCAGGTTCAGCTTCTGCTGTCGCGCGATCTTGCGGTCAGCGTGGTGCGCGACCTCGGGCTCGCCGACAAGCCGGAATTCGTGGAGGAGGAGGGGCCGTCCGGCATTGCGGGATTGCTCACTCTGCTCGGCATCGGCAGCCGGGACGATCTGGCGAGCCGCGAGGAGAAGGCGCTTCAGAGCTACATCCGCAACCTCACGGTGTCGGCAGTTCCCGTCTCGCGCGTTATCTCGGTGGAATTCGCCTCCGAAGACCCAAACCTCGCGGCCGAGGCCACCAACGCCATCGCCGAGCGCTATCTGCAGATGCAGCAAAGCGCGAAGCAGGCCGCCACGCAGCGTGCCTCCACCTGGCTCAACGACCAGATCGGCGATATGAGCCGGCGCGTCGCGGAGGCCGAGGCGCGGGTCGAGAAATACCGCGCGGACAACAATCTCTTCACGGGCGCCAACAATTCCACGCTGCCCGCGCAGCAATTGAACGATCTGAACAGCGCGCTGACGCAGGCGCTGGGTCAGCAATCCGAAGCCGAGGCCAAGGCTGCCGCCGTGCGGCGCGCGATCACTTCGGGCCGGCCGGCGGAATCGCTCGATCTCGTCAATTCGGAACAGATTCGCCGTCTGGCGGACCAGCGCGGAAGCCTCGCAGCGGCCATGGCCCGCGAGGCCCGCACCTTCCTTCCGGGCCACCCCCGCATGCAGCAATTGAATGCGCAGCTGGCCTCCATCGATGCCCAGATTCGGGACGAGGGCGGCAAGCTCGCACGCGCCTTCGAGAACGAGGCGAAGCTGGCCGAGGGCCGCGTCGCCAATATACGCGCGACGCTCGACACCCAGAAAACGGCCGCCGGCGCAGCAAGCGAGCAGGAAGTGCAATTGCGCGCCCTGGAGCGCGAAGCGCGCGCGCAGCGTGACCTTCTGGAGCAATTCCTGACCCGCTACCGGGATGCCACCGCCCGCCAGCAGCTCGAATCCACGCCGGCCGATGCCCGAATCATTTCGCGCGCCGCCCCGGCCGTCACCCCTTACACGCCCCAGCCTCTGGCGATCATCGCCTTCAGCAGCATCGCCATGCTGCTGCTTGCGGTCATCGTCGTGGCGCTCATCGAGTTCCTGTCCCAATCCATGTCGACATCGCCCATGCATCCCGAACCTGCCGGACGCTCGCGAAAAAGGCTCAATGCCGATTCGGCCGGTGCCGCCCCTGTCGACCCGCAGAACACGGGCAATGCCGGGCAGCCGCGCGTCAGCGCGCTGACCGGAAGTCCCGATATGGAGATCGAGGCGGCCGACATGCGCATGCTGTCCGAGCTTGCGGCCCATCTGGCGGCAACGCCGAAGGGCGAGGGTGCTCTCAACATTCTGGCCATCGCCGCATCATCCAAGCTCGATGTCGGGGGCATCGCTCTGTCGCTGGCTCGCTCCCTCGCCAATGGCGGGCGCAAGCCCATCGTGGTCGACGCGGGCGGGGAGAGTGAGCGCTTCGGGGAGGCTTTGGGCATGGCGGCCGTTTCCGGGCTCGGAGAGCTCGCGGCCGGTGACGCCTCATTCTCCCAGGCCATCCAGCGCGACAAGGCGTCCTCGGTTCATCTCATCGCCCGCGGGAAAGCCGATCCCCTCGATTCGGCGAACATTTCCCGCATCGGACTGATCTTCGATGCGCTGGGCCTGACCTATGATTTCGTTATCGTCGTCGGCCCTTCCGCCGAACGAAACGACCGCATGAAGGCTCTCGCAAAGCATACGGGCGCCGCCATTCTGGTGGCGCGGGATGCTGGCGACACGGCGACAACAGCCATTCACAACGAATTGCTGGCGGCGGGGCTGAGCGACATCATAGTGCTGGTGGCCGAGAACCATCCCGTCATGCGTCCCGGGAACACGACCGGCGCATGATGGAAGACGCACGAACCCAAAGGCTGCGAAAAACTCTCGAAGCCATGCACCTGTTGCGCCTCCATCGCCTCTTCGGGCGGTGGACCCGGGGGCAGGGGATCGTCTTCACCCTTCATCATGTCCGCCCCTCGCAACCTAATGATTTCGCGCCCAATTACCTGTTGGAGATCAGCCCGGATTTCCTTGAGAGGGTGATTCTCCTGTTGCGGCGGGAGCGCATCGATATCGTCACGCTGGACGAAGCCCTGATCCGTTTGGAAAAAGGCGGTCGTCGCTTCGCGGCCTTCACCTTCGATGACGGCTATCGCGACGTCCGCGATCACGCTGTCCCCGTGCTGCGCCGGCATGATGCTCCCTCAACCCATTTCATCACCTCCTCCTTCGCCGACGGCACGGGCGACCTATGGTGGCTCCGCCTGGAGCGCGCGATTGCGGCTGCCGATGTCGTGAAGGCGGATTTCGGCAAGGGACCCGAGGAGTTCCGCGCGTCGAACACGCCGGAAAAATACGCCGCTTGGGAACAGGTCTATTGGCGGCTACGCGACATGGACGAGATGTCCATGCGGCGCTGCATCGACGAGATGGAGCGAAATGCCGGCACGAAATGGGATGGCCTCACATCCTCCCTGTGCATGAACTGGGATGAACTGCGCGAGTTGAGTGCCGATCATCGGCACACCATCGGCAGTCACACCTGCACACATTACCGCCTCGCAAAACTCGACGAGGCGGGGGTGCGCGAAGAGATCCGAATCGGGCAGGAGCGCATCCAGCAGGAACTGGGAATCGTGCCCCGCCATTTTGCCTATCCGGTCGGCGATCCGACCTCAGCCGGTCCCCGAGAGTTCAGGATCGCCGCCGAATCGGGCCTCGCCAGCGCCTGGACAACCCGTCTCGGCACGCTTTTCCCGGCCCATTCCGGCCATTGCACGGCTTTGCCCCGCGTGTCCCTGAACGGCCATTATCAGAGGGAGGACTACGTCGAGATGTTCCTCTCGGGCGCGCCGTTCGCCCTGCGAAACCGCTTCCGGAAGCTCGACGTCGCCTAGGCTGCGGGCCTTTGCATCCAGCGGATCAGGAAAGCCGCCGGAATGGTCCAGCCCAGCCCCGCCACGACGTAATACACGAAGTGCCAGAAGCGCCCGGCTTCGGCGATGCGGCCTTGCGCCAGCGCCATGAACAGCAGCGCCCACCCAATGACCAGGACGATCATCAGGACGGTCCCCACGAACTTCCGAACACGGATCGACAAATCGCCCTCCAAATCGGGGCGTCCGGTCGCGTTGCCCCCTGTGACGCCGGGGCGTATGTCTCCAGCGAAGTTCTCAGGATTGCAAGCATGTCCGCTGCCGATAAATACCGCCCGATCCGCATATGGCTGTGGGTCGTCGCCGCCATGGTCGCCGCCATGGTGCTGGTCGGCGGCGGCACGCGTCTGACGGAATCAGGGCTCTCCATCACCGAATGGCGCGTGGTGACGGGGACCCTTCCACCTCTGAGCGAGAGTGCCTGGCAGGAAGAATTCTCCAAATATCAGCAGATCCCCCAGTACAAGGAAATCAACCAGGGCATGGCCCTGTCTGAGTTCAAGTACATTTATTACTGGGAATGGGCGCACCGCCTTCTTGGGCGCCTCATCGGGCTCGTCTTCGCGATACCTCTGCTTTTCTTCTGGTGGCGCGGGATGCTGGACCGCACTCTTGCGCCCAAACTGGCTGTGCTGCTCTTTCTCGGTGGTCTGCAAGGCGCCATCGGCTGGTGGATGGTCACTTCCGGCCTGGCCTACCGCACCTCGGTCGCGCCCTATCGCCTGGCCGTCCACCTCACTCTGGCGTTCGTGATCTTCGCCCTGATCCTCGCCGTCGCCTCCTCGCTGAAGCCGCGACCTCTCGGTGTGACGACAGGCATCAAGCGAATGTCGTGGGCGATTCTCCTGCTCGTGTTCGTGCAGGTGTTTGTTGGCGGCATCGTCGCAGGTCTCGACGCGGGCATGAGCTTCACCACGTGGCCATTGATGGATGGCGCTGTCGTTCCCGCCTTCGCCAGCCTCACACCGCTGGAGCCTCTGTGGCGCAACGTCTTCGAGAATCCGATGACCGCCCAGTTTCTCCACCGCATGATCGCCTATGCGATCTTCGTTCTGGCTCTCGTTCACGTCTACCAGGCATGGGGGACGTCGGCGGTCCGCTCAACGCGCGCTCTTGCCGTCGCGGTCCTTGTACAGGCGGCTCTCGGTATCCTGACGTTGATCTACGTCGTTCCGATCGGATTGGCGCTCGCGCATCAGTTCGGCGCGCTGGGTGTGGTGGCCCACGCGGTCATGAACGTTCAGCGCTTCCGTGAAGAGAACGCGTTGCGGACCGAGGGGAGATCCCGGCACCGTCCGCAAACCGCGTAAGACAGGTTCAGGCCTGGGCCAGTCCGTCGGGATTGGACGTGGCGTCGGTCAGCATCTGCGAGAACTTCGCCTCGGAGCGGCGCTGGCGAGTTGCGTAGAGGTAGATACCGAGACCAACCCACGCGGCGACTTGGATGCCGAAGAAGGCAATCGAAAGATGGAGCGGCATAGGGTCCAAGTCTGCTTCCTCCGAAGCGGCGGTAATTCGGCCGCTCGTACTATGGTTGGTTGGTCTTAACGCCAGGTGACGATGCCGGATGATCCAGCGTCGACGCGGCTCTTTTGACGGAGAACGGGGTGGCTGAACAGCCACGATATCGAGGCCGATGCAAAACCAGTCGGGGGTGTTGCACCCGTGCACCGGGCCCCCGGCCTTTCGACGCAGCTCGCATCCAGCGAAGTCGACCCGCGAACTCCGTGATGCGTCGAAAGACCGATCTGCGTTTTCCACCGTCCCGGTCAATTTCCTGACAACCACGCCTTGGCATGCGCGAGAAGTCTGCTATATGCATCGCCATCAGCGCCGCAACGCGCACATTCCCTGATAGCTCAGTTGGTAGAGCGTTCGACTGTTAATCGGATGGTCGCAGGTTCGAGTCCTGCTCAGGGAGCCAGTTTCATAAGGGGTGCCTCCGGGCACCCCTTTTTTGTTTTCGAGACGTCTTCCAAGATCACCCGCCATCCTTCCAGACGTACGTCATCGATCACACGAGGCTTCGGTGTTGCGTGGCTTTGCTTACGGGTGTGATTTTGGTCGGCGATTTAAAAAAGCGCCGCGGATTGATGGAGGCCACGCCCGGAATCGAACCGGGGTGCAAGGATTTGCAGTCTTTCGCCGCGCGTTGATAACGCTCAGCTTTTTACCCGCATGTCGTATCCATGTTGCATCTAGCCGAGCAGGATGTTCGCGGCTTGTGCTAATTCCGTGCCGTCATCGGATCGCGGGAATAGGTGTCCGTAGACATCCATCGTCATCACGATCGAGGCGTGGCCAAGCCGCTCTTGGACCATTTTCGCCGGCAGCCCGAGCCCGCCGTCCTCGCGTCGGTTGATGCACCATGAGGCATAGAAGTGGCGCAGCGCGTGAAGCCCGGAGTACTTCGCGACAACGC
Organism: Terrihabitans aquatilis; assembly: GCF_052542005.1. Taxonomy (NCBI): domain Bacteria; kingdom Pseudomonadati; phylum Pseudomonadota; class Alphaproteobacteria; order Hyphomicrobiales; genus Terrihabitans; species Terrihabitans aquatilis. Next base: position 180,839 of record NZ_JBOCUO010000001.1, read on the forward strand.
GCTTGCCATCGGTCGTGGTCACGCCGGCCGCGATCATCGCTGGAATGAGCCCCTTGTTGACGATGTTCGTGTGCGAGCGTGGCGCGCCATCGGGGTTTCCGAACACCAGCCGCGCATCATTCGCCTGTCTCAGATGCAGTTCCTTCAGCGCATTGGTCACGGTCGGAGGAACGGGGATGATCCGGTTGCCGGCGTCCGTCTTGGTCGGCCCGATCTCCCTGTACTGGTCGGCGCGCTGACTGACGCGGATCTCTCCGCGCTTCAGATCGACGTCCTGCCAGCGAAGGCCGCGCAGCTCCGATGAGCGCATGCCGGTAAACACGGCAGTGACGAGCAGGGGGCGCCAGTGATCGCTCAGGACGCCTACAAAGGCCTTGATCTCCTCGCGGGTGGGAACATCCACCCCGACCTCAATGCGGCCCTTCTGGCGCCTCTCCAGGCGTCTTTCGCGGCCTTTGCGGCTGGATCGGATGTCACGGACCGGATTGCGCATGGCGAGGCCGCGCTCGCAGGCGTCGGCGGAGATCGAGCCAAGAGAGGTGATCACCTTCTTGATCATGGCTGGCGAGCGGCCGTCCTGCCGAAGCCGTTCCTCGCAATCGCGGACAGCGGGAACAGTGAGGCGGGATAGCAGCACTTGGCCGATGAATGGCACGATGTGGTGCTCGAGGTGGCTCTTGCGCTGATTGATCGTGGAGCGTTCAAGTCCCGCGGCTTCGCCGGATGAGACCCATAGCTTGCCGGCCTTCTCGACGGTGATGCTGGCGCTGTCGGCTACATGCACGCCCTCGCGGACCTCGACCGAGGCGGTGGCAGCGAAGGCGTCGGCTTCCTTCTTGCGGGTGAAGGTCTTCAAGCGGCGCGTGCCAGCCATGTCCCGGTAATCGACCGCCCAGGCGGTTTTCGTCTCGCCCTTCGGTGTGGTCCAGGTGCGCTTGCGGACGGACACTCAGTTGTCCTCGGCCGCCGGCTTTGTCGACGTCCTTTGCTTGCGCAGTTTGCGGTAGCGCTGGAAGATTTCGAAGAACTCATCCTCGCGGTCGCGGTTGCCGACATGCTTCGCGTCGAAGATCCTTGCTTCGATCCTATCGATGTTGAAGCCGCCCGCGCGCCTGAGTTCACCAAGGTGGTGGAATATCTCCTGCCATGAGATTGGCATGCCGTCCGCATCCAGCAACACGTAGAGAGTATGGTCGTCAGGAATACTCAGGTTCTCTTGATCTTCAAGCAGGCTGTCGCGCTCGGCTCTCGCTTTGTTCAGATCGAATTCTAGGTCTCTGACGTGTTTCCGCAGGGCAAGGTTCTCCTGCATCTGCATAGCAAGAACCCCGGCCTTCTCGTCAGCACCGAGTGACGCGAGCGCTCTGCCTGCTCCCAGGATCTTGCCGAGTTCGAAGGCTTGCTCCTTCAGGTCTTCATAGTCCTCTAGCCTAGCGATGATCTCAGCGTTCATCGAACGGCCGTTCTCTGCGGCTGCCTCTTTCAGATGGTCGCGCATGCCGTCCGGCAGGCGGAGGACGTACTTGTCTTGGGGCTGAATGACATTTTTGGACATGATGGCTAACAGCCACGATTTTCTGCTTGACGCAAGAGATGGCTATCAGCCATCAGTAGGCATGGCTAACAGCCAGTTACGTCTTTAAGGCAGGAGAGGATGAATGACAGTCGACATCGAATTGATTTGGGGTGTCAGTGCCATCGCAAGGCTGATCGGCCGAACGGATCGGCAGGTGTTTCATATGCTGAACAACGGTCAGCTGCCCGCTCGCAAAGTCGGCGGGCGTTGGGTGGCCGAGCGTAGCAAGCTCATCGCCTTCTTCATGGGCGAAGCAGCTTGAGCGGCGCGAACCAACTGATCGTGCTCGACGGCAGCCGTGTACCGCTGAAGGGTGAGATGGTGAGCCTGACTGGTCTCTGGAAAGCGGCCGGTTCGGATCCGAGCAAGCAGCCGGCGAAGTGGCGTGAACTGCCTTCAACGAAAGAGTTCGTGGCGCACGTCGCGGATCTGATCCTCCAAAAATCGGAGAATGAGATTTTCAGCGTGACGCGGGGAGGCAAGTCGCCGTCCACGTATGCCCACTGGCAGATCGCTATGAGCTATGCCCGCTATCTTGATCCGGCATTCGCGGTCCGCTGCAATGAAGTCGTGCGCGCTCACATGGAGCAGCAGACCGCCGTGCCGTCTGCCGGCATTTCCGAAGAACTGCTCGAAGCGATCACCCGCACCTACGGCATCGTCAGGATGCTCGCCGGCAAGGTGACGAAGATAGAGAAGACCCTGACCGGCCCCGTCGCGGCACTCGCGATTGAGCAAAAGAATGGCCCGGAAAGCGCGCCAACGCTTCCGAGCCGTGGTTCCAACCCATCCCGTCAAAGAAAGGCATGAACATGCCGGAGCATATCACACAGACACCCACCGTTCCACTGGTGCTCGAAAGCGTAGAAGCCATCCTCGACCGCATCGAGGCGCTGGACATCAAGGAAGCTGTGGGGGTTGCTCTTCGCGAGCAGTCCCGGCTTCGGCTGGAAAGCGCGATTCATGCGCTCGTCACCATCCTCGACATAGCCGATGCGGCCTCCGAGGACCGCGAGCCTGATCTCGGCTGGACGGCCTGGGAGACGGGGGCAGGGGATTACGCTCTCACAGCCGCAGGCGATCTCTGTACGGGCGAAGAAAACGTGGATGACGAGCTGCAGATCGAAGACGAGGGAGGTTGTGGTGAAGACTACAACTTGGCCTCTTGAGCGGCGTGGTGGACACCCAGCGGCATCCGCTGGCGCCGGTGGGGAAACTCGACCTCACCATCGACATGGAAGGACTTGCTTCGATTTCGATGGCCGAGCTGCGGGTATTGGCGTCAGCCGTGAACACTCTGGTTGATGTCGGGTCAGGCCTGATTAATCAGCCGCGGTTCACGAACAGCGCGACAGACCGCAACAATCACGCCGGCAACCGGCTGGACGAGATCCTCGACTGGCTACTGACACTGGTGCAGGCCATCGCCAATGTGGCGGATGAGGCCAAGCCTCAAGATCTGCGCGAGGTCGAAGATAGGTTCTGGACCGTTCTGGCTTACGAGGCCGACTGCGGCGATAGCATCGCGCGGATCTGCTCCATATCGGGCGCCGCAGCACTCGCGCACGAGGAGGCGAAACAAGCGGAGCGTCGCGCAGCATTCGAGGAAAGGCCATGACTAACATCATCGCCTTTCCTCGCGAACACCACCTGATTATCGCCCGATTCGAAGCCGCAGATCGAAAGAGCGGCGACCGCTTCCGTGTCGTTGAGGTCTATGCCGATCAGACCTGGGACAATCGCAGCACGACGCTATGGTCTCTGGACGAAGCTGACGCGGTGATCCGCTCGCTTGCCGCGGCAGAGAGCCTACCGTTCAAGCCGGCTGCCGTTCGCTTCGGCATCTGGTCAGCGGAGGATGAGGCGTGAAGCACGCCGGCATCCTCGCAGCACGTGCGCTGCTGGCCGTGATCCTCTGGCAGGTAGTCGCCGTCGAATGGCTTATGCGGAAGTCTGCGCCGGAGCCGCCGGATCCCTGGAGGGCCGCTATATGAAGCCGCGCCGGCCTAATAAGACCGGACGCTCCGCGACGCCCGAGCACTTTACGAAGATGCTCCGCAAGACGATGGAAGAGCCGGCATGGCGGGCTCTCTCGCTGGCTGCACAGGCGATCTACCCTTGGGTCAAGTTTGAGTGGCGTGGGGCGCAGGCCAACAACAACGGCAAGCTGCGGCTCAGCGTGCGGCAAGCGGCCCAGCGCGTGGGCATCGCCAACAACACGGCGGCCGAGGGCTTCCGTGACCTTCAGCGCAAGGGCTTTCTCGTTCAGACCGAACACGCATGCCTCGGGGTCGAAGGCGAAGCCCGAGCACCCGCCTATGAGGTTACGGAGCTAGCTATGCCCGGAAACGAGACCCATGAAGGCCGGAAGCTCTACCGAGAATGGACGCCCGGCAACGACTTTCCAGTCCCTTCAGCCAGCGCAAACAACCCGCTTGGCTTCAACGGAGAAACAAAAACCCGTCTCAAAAATGAAGACAGGACCGTCTCAGAATTTAAGACGAAGAAGGCCCGTCCTGTCTCAGAATTGAGACGGCCTGTCTCAAAAATGAAGACGAACAAACCAGAAACAGGGCCGGTCTCGTCTCAAAAACTAAGACATCCTTAATCTACCATACCAACAGCGAGAGCGAGGCCAGCCGTGGCAGGTGATCGCGACCTTCCGCTGTTCGCTTGGCAACCGCCCGTTCGGGTGATCCTGTTCCCGATGGAGAAGCGTGTCGGCCGTATCCGTGACGTGGCCTGCAAGATGCTGGACAAGCCGACGGATCGAGCCGCCGCCCATTATCGTAGGCAGGTCACTGACAGCGTCCTGAAGCACCTCGACCATCTCGGCCTGTCGGAGCCGCAGCAGGACGAACAACTCGGCATCTTCTGGCTGGCCGTCGAAGGCGAGATGATCCGGCTGTCGCACCTCGGCTACGGGGCAGGGGGCGCAGCATGATCCCCCTGCGAGTTTCGCGACCTTTCCGCAAAACCCTGCCGGCCATCGCTCCGCCGCGAAGCAAAGCGGTCGGCTACTTCGGAGCGGCCTGGCGCAGCGCCTCGTTGATCCGCGATTGCCAGCCGGGGCCGCTCGCCTTCCACCGCTCGATCACATCGGGGTCGAGGCGCAGGGACAGGAGCTGCTTGGTCGGCCGCACCTTCTGCGGGCCACGCCGGCGCTTGGCCACCGCATCGAGGAACGCGGCCGGCAGCACGTCGCGGGCCGGCTTGGCCTGGGCGAATTCCTCTGGCGTGATTTCCGGATTGTCGCTCACGGCGTCCATGTCGGCCTGGGTGAAGCCCTTATGCTTGGTCATGGAACATCCTCCGTTCGTTCTGGCTGGCAGCACGCATGCTGATCACCGAGACGGCTTCTGTGCCGAGGAGCGCGAACACCACGACAACCGTGCCGTCGCGCAGCGTGCCGATCGCCTTCATGCGGCCGGTGTGGGCAGGGACGATGAGGGCCGAAGCCCACTCGAAATCATAGGCGTCCGCGAGATCAATCCCGTGCTTGTCGAGATTGGCGAGGCGCTTCGGTTCGTCCCAAACGATGATCATGAGTTATTTGTATCTACGGAATGCGATGCGGTCAAGCACATTGTAGATACAAATATTCTATCGGCCCCAGAGACTTCGACACTCCGCACGACCAGCGGCGGTGATCTGGAACAATCCGCCGCCCTCATCCGTGACCAAGCCCATGCTGGCCAACTCGCGGAAGCCCGCGACAGCGTCAACCGATACCCCGAGCATGTTCAGCGAGTTCTGCACGGCGTCGGCTCGGAAGAAGCTTTCGCGACTGCGCCAGTCCATGGATCGAAGAACGTTCAGTGCGTCACTGCTGATGGGCATGGAGGGCTCCGTAGGTGGTCCGACGAGCCTACCGGGGGGCGGTCGAAAGTCTAGGCCGCCTGGGGCTCCGACCAGTCGGGGTCCTGCGTTCGCACTGGAAGCTGCGCCAAACTAAAAAGTTCACCCCATCCCCTTTGGGGATGATCTGCACGAAGGAAGCATTTCACCATGAGCGAGAACAGTTTCGAGCGTCCCGATGGAGAGCCCATGCAGGACTTTGCCGCTCGCTACGTCCAGCGTTCTTCTAAAGTGTGGTTCGACCGCAATCTGCCACATGCGGAGCTTGCGCTTGCGCACCTGAACCAGGGTGTCGGCATGATGTTGACGCTGGGAGATCCGGCGAACGTCGCGGAGCTTCTGGAGGATATCGCCGCGAGCATTCGCGCAGAACGACTTGACGGCGCGCGAGAACATAACCCGAATCCTCAACGGTCGCACTGAGCATGCAGGACGCTGCTCTCTGCTTCGGCATGACGGACTCTGCCGAAACCCGGAAGACTGATCGAGGCGAGCCGTAGCAGCGAGTCGATCAGGTCGAGAGCGAAGCTAGGCCGCGCCGCAAGCGCGCCCGACGACGCCACAGATCCGTTCAATTCCAATTCAGGTGTGACCATGAGCAACCTTTCTTGCTCGGCCCGTCCCGTGTCCCGCGCCATCCTCGCTGTGCACGCCAATGCCGAGAATTCGCCCGCTTACATACTCGCCAAGCTGAACGCCGCTTGGAGCGAGTTCAAAGAGCGCCATGAGAACGACGCCACCAAGACGCAAGCGGCTGTCGATAAGTTGATGGCCGACGTTGCTGCCCTCAAAGTTGGCGGCGGTGCCAGCACGAGCATTGCCTCGATGGCTGCGATCGATCCCGAATACAATCGCATCTATGCGTCGTGGATGCGTGACGGCATGGATGAGCATGCGGTCAAGCTGGCGAACGCCAAGGGCGAGCGTGCGGCTATCCAGGCATCGATGATGACGAACCCGGCATCGGCCGGCGGATATCTTGCGCCCATGGAATGGGATCGCATGGTGCTGAAGGCGCTGGAATCCCTCAGCCCGATGCGACGGATCGCCGATGTTCAGACCACCTCCACGCGAGGCTACACCACTGTCTGGAACAATGGCGGTTGGGGCTCCGGCTGGATTGGCGAGACGGCGGCGCGCCCCGAAACTACCAGCCCCAATCTCAGCTCCATCGAGTTCGCCCATGGCGAGGTCTACGCCAACCCTGCCGTCACGCAGCTTCTGCTCGATGACGCGGACTTCAACCTCGAGAACTGGATCGCGGACGAGATCGGCGGAGAGTTCACCAAGCAGGAATCGCTCGCCTTCTTGGTGGGCAACGGCGTGAACAAGCCACAGGGGTTGCTGACCTATACGGATACGGCAAACCCGATCCATCCCGGCGGCGCTCTTGCGGTGGTGCCCAGCGGCAAGGCGGACAGCCTCGGCGACGCCGACACTCTCGTGGATTTCGTCTATGGGCTGCCGGCGCCGTACCGTCAGAACGCCCGGTGGCTCGTGAACTCCATGACGGCCGCAACCGTGATGAAGTTCAAGAGTGGCGATGGCGATTATCTCTGGCGTGAGACGCTTGTGGCAGGCCAGCCGGCCACGCTGCTCGGCTATCCTGTCGAGATCGACGAGAACATGCCGAGCGTCGTCGCAGGCGCGCTGCCCATCGCCTTCGGCGACTTCAGCCGGGGCTATGTCATCAACGATCGACTCGGCACCAGCATTTTGCGCGATCCGTACACGAACAAGCCGTTCGTGAATTTCTATGCAAGGAAGCGGGTCGGCGGCGGTGTGCGCGATCCAAAGGCAGTTCGGCTGCTGAGGATCGCCGCGGCCTGAGTTCTTCAGGGCACCTTCCTATGAGGCCGATACGGTCCGGCCGATAACGCAAAGTCACCTCCCTGGTGCCCCAGGCCAAGCCCAAGCGGGCAGTCTGAGAAGAAGGGTCAAGGTGGCGAGACCAAGTTGGGGAGTGCGTCCGGCGCTCCCCAACCACCCGCTCCATCGTCTGGCGGTGGAGGCTTAGTTCTTCTCAAGACGGTCGCAGCCAGTATTGCGCGGCCAATCGGAATGGCCACTGAATGGCCTAGGATCAGAGATAAACCTGACGTTAGAGCGTCACGTGCAAAGAATGCTCTTTCTGGCTTTGGGGCCGCAAGGTAGCTTTGGCACCGGATGGCAGCGACAGCAAAACGAGATCGGCCGACCTACAATCCAGTGATTTTTCGCTGGGCGCGGGAGAGGCGCGGCAAATCGATTGAGGAGGTCGCTCATCGACTCAATCAGAAGCCCGAGCGGATTGCTGCCTGGGAAGAGGCGAGAGAAGTTCCGACCGTCCGGCAAGCGCGCGCCCTTGCCGAAATCTATGATCGTTCCTTCATCGAGTTCTTCCTGCGCGAACCACCGCAGATCCAAGAGCCGCACATCGTCCCCGACTTTAGAAGCCACCGCGGCGCTGAAGTAGATCCCGAGAATCGCCGTCTAAGGGATGTCCAGGGTTGGGCGGAAGCGCAGCGAGCAAATGCTCTGGATCTTCTTCAGGAGCTCGCAGATGAGCCCCCAGCTTTTCCCGAGCATCTATTTGCAACCGTTAAGACAGCGGTCGAAGAGGCGGCTTCCGCGGCTCGGAAGGCGATGAACTTCACGATTGAGGCTCAGCTCGCGCTGCGAGCCAAGGAGCGAATCCAGCTGCCCAACATTCTGCGGCACCGACTGGAGCAGATCGGGATCCTGACACTTAAGAGTACCGCGATAGGCGACCTGGGCGTGCGGGGGATCTGCTTGATAGATTTCCCGCTCCCCACGATTGTTTTCGGCAATGAGGCGCCAAGCGCGCAGGCCTTCACGCTGATCCACGAGCTGGGTCACGTTATATTGAGGCAGAGCGGGATAATTGCACCCCTCTCACACGCAAACGAAACGGGCAGCACTCATTCGGAAGCTTGGTGCGATCAGTTTGCTGCGTCCTTTCTGATGCCACGGGAGATAGTCGCCTCTCGTCTTGGGCCCCCGCCCGAGCGCATGCCACTCAGCATCCCGGACGAGCTTGTGAGTGAGCTGGCGTCTTCCCTGCGCGTCAGCCCTCACGCGATGCTTATACGGATGGTTCATCTAGGCTACGTGGATCGTCGCTATTACTGGCTGGTGAAGAAGCCACAATTCGATGAAGATGAGCGATCCTATAAAGCATTTGGCCGGGCACCCTATTACGGCACACGTTACAAAAACACGATGGGAGATCTCTACACTGGTCTCGTGATCGAAGCGTGGTCTAGTGGGCGGATAACGAACCACAATGCCGCCGAGTACATGGGGATAAAGAATCTCCAGCACCTCTATGACATCCGCGACAATTTCGGGGTGCCATGAAAAGGTACTGCTTCGACACCTCAGGGATCTCGAACCCTCTGGAGACGATGCCAGAGGACATTCACAAGACTATGTGGGCAGGATTCTGCAACTTGGTGGAGGGCGGGAAGATAGCCGCAACGACAGAGATTTACGAGGAGATGTGCCACATTCCCGGAGCGGTGGGTGGCTCCCTACTCGTAAGTAAAGCGGAAATTGTCCTCGAGCTGGGCGAGCCGGAGTGGGACTGGGAGACCTACATTGGCCACACGCAACAAATGCAGGTAGATCATGCTGGATTTATCTCAGAGTTTACGGGTGGATCGTCTAAGACGATCTGCCTCAACGATCTGACCATCATCGCGCTGGCCAAAACATTGGCGCTGCCCGTCGTGAGCATGGAGCGCCACGTCCCCGAAGATCCAGGAACGAAGAAGCGCCGGATTCCGAATATTTGCGCAGTTGAAGGGGTGGAGCATCTTGGCTTCAACGACTTTCTGCGAAGAGAGAAGCTGTCGTTCTAGTCCGCCTTCTTGATTATCACCCGTCGAGCACGTCGCCGGCCGAATAGGTGCAATTTCAGGATGAGCCTGCAGCCTGGCTTGTTCCAGCGCAGATTGTCGGGCGCCGCGAACCGCATGGTGTGCGAATCTCGTCCACCGATACGAAAAGCGTAGCCACCCTCGTAAGGTGTACAATCGACCGGTTTGATCGCTGGGCGCCACCAGCGCGGCTCCCAGCCGATCGTCCAGTAGGCGATTTGCACTGCATCCGCAGAAAGATTCGCGATCGTGACCTCTTCGCCTACCTCTGGCCGGCTGTCGAACGAGTAGGTGGTTGCAAGTCGAATGCGGTCCCTAAAAAAGAATTCCCAGATCCGCAGGACTGCCAAGAAGGTCGAGACTGCGGCGCCCCAGAAGCCCAGCCAGTTGCTGCTGATGAAGTCCCACATCGGCGCTACTCTCTCTGCGCCGACTCGCCGGCGACATGTTGCATTCCATGTCGCATGGAGCAGAGGAGGGCCAGCGGAAACCCTTGAAAATGCAAGGAATCAGCTTGCAACAAGAATGCGACATGCTGCGAGGAGCATCCGTCCCCTGATCTGCAGTAAGTACCTGAAATATCAATATAAAATGATGGAGGCCACGCCCGGAATCGAACCGGGGTGCAAGGATTTGCAGTCCTCTGCGTAACCACTCCGCCACGTGGCCTCTGTCAAACGTCGTATCGTTTGGCGGGAGCAAGGCCATAACCCGCCGCCGCCCAAAGTTCAACAGCAGATCGGCCGACCGCTGGGGCTATCCAGCGCTTGCGTTTGCCCCTGCTTGGCCGCTATCTGCTGGGAATACGTAAGAGGGGCTCTGGCCGTCTATGTTCGATTTTTCGCAAGCCCGCCGGTTCATGATCGAAGGGCAAATTCGCACCAATGACGTGACGGATGGTCGAATCGTTGCGGCGATGAGTTCGGTGCCGCGCGAGCATTTTGTTCCGGACTCTTGGCGTACATTGGCGTATTCCGAGCATGAAATTCCTGTCGGTGGTCCCGAACAAGCAGATAGTAACCGAAAGATGCTGACGCCCATGGTGTTGGGTAAGCTTCTGAGAGCCGCCGATATACAGCCTCAAGACTTCGTTCTGATCGTGGGAGCCGGCAACGGTTACAGCGCAGCGTTGATCGCCAGTCTGGCAAATTCCGTTGTCGCCCTTGATGAGGAGCCTCTGGCGCAGCTTGCCTCGAAGCGTTTGTCGTCTTTCGGTGTGGAAAATGTTGCGACAGTAAGCGGGCAATTGGCCGACGGTCATCCGGCAGCAGGTCCTTATGACGTCATTCTGATTGAGGGTTCTGTTGAAGTGCTCCCGGATTCGTTCATTCCGCAGCTTAAGGACGACGGGCGACTTATTACGGTCGTCGGAACCGGACGCAGTGGAGAGGGCACGATTTTTCGTCGTTCAGGCAGTGATCAGCTCAGCAGCTTTCCTCTTTTCAGCGCTGCGGCACAGACCCTTCCCGGCTTTAGCAGGGGGCCGGCTTTCGTATTTTAGCGTGTGATATATTTGTGCCAGTGACTGGCTATTCCGGCGATCTGAGCCGTCAGTCGGGTTTTGCCGGAGCCGGTGTGAGGTTAAATTGGCGTCGGCTGATTAGAAATGATCAGGCCGCGTTGAGCCCTGTGGAGTTAAGCTGACATGATGCCGACGACGAACCCGAAGGTTTGGGGCACGGCCCGGCTCGTGCGTCTTATGCTGGCTCAAACGGCATTGGCAGCGCTTCTCGTTTCCGGTGCTTCTGCCGAGACACTGACCGAAGCCTTATCCCAAGCCTATGTTGCTAATCCAACGCTGAACGCGCAAAGGGCCGCAACCCGCGCGACGGACGAAAGTGTTCCGCAGGCGCTGTCGGGATACCGTCCCCAGGTCGCAGGCTCGGGTGATTTTGGCTATTCCGCATCACGCAGCCGTTCTCCCGGACGCGGTACGACTGAGGTCGGGACGAAAACCGCCAGCGCCGGCGTCACTGTCGAGCAGCCGATTTTCAATGGATTTCGCACCCGCAATTCCGTTCGACAGGCCGAGAGCGGCGTGCTGGCCGCGCGAGAGACGCTGTTGAACGCTGAGCAGAACGTTCTGTTCGACGCCGTCGAGGCGTATATGAATGTCCTGCGCGATTTCGCGATTTTTGATCTGCGCCGAAACAATGTGGATCTATTGAATGAAGAGCTTCGCGCCACGCGCGAGCGCTTTGATGTGGGCGAGGTCACGCGGACCGACACCGCACTCGCCGAATCACGTGTTGCAGGCTCGCGATCAGAACTCAGCGTTGCCGAAGCGAACCTGAAAGCCAGCAGGGCCATTTATCGGCAGGTCATCGGATCTGATCCCACCAGATTGTCGCCGGGTCGTCCCATCGATCGCTTGTTGCCGCGCACACTCGCCCAGGCCATCGACGTGGGGCACTCGGAGCATCCGGCTAGCCTTGCGGCTTTGCATGCATATGACGCTGCGCAGATGCAGGTTCGCGTAATCCAGGGCGAGCTCGCGCCGAGCTTCTCCATTCAGGGCAATGTCAGCGCCCAGGTCGACGATAACAATTACGATCCTGAAAGCCTGACATCGCCTTCCGGGACCAATCGCACGGTGAACGGCAGTGTCCTGGGCGTGCTGTCCGTACCGATCTATCAGGGCGGGCAGGAATATTCCCGCGTTCGAGAAGCCAAGGAAATCCTCGGTCAGCGTCGTCTGGAAGCAGATGTGATACGTGATCAGGTTCGCGCAGCCGTAGTGTCGGCGTGGGGCGCCCTGGAGGGCGCAAAGGCTCAGATCGTGGCGGCGCAGGCCCAGGTCGAGGCTTCCCAGATCGCATTGAACGGCGTGCGTGAGGAATACCGGGTCGGGCAGCGCACCACGCTCGACGTCCTTAACTTCCAGCAGGAACAGCTCGACGCGCGTGTAAGCTTGATCACGGCGCAGAGAGATCGTGTTGTCGCGTCCTATGCGCTGCTTCAAGCCGTCGGACGGCTCAACGTGAAGCAACTCGCACTCAAGGTGCCAACTTATGATGCGAAGGTCCATTATGACCAAGTGCGCGATCGCTGGTTTGGACTCCGCACGCCTGATGGGCGCTGACCGACGCATTGGATAAATATCGTTGAACCTTGTCTCGCAAAGGGGGCGGGCGATACTGCCTGGCAAGAGAATCGTCTGATTCTTAGTAGCGTTGGTCAAGGCGGTCGGATGAACAGCACGGCGAAAGCTCAGGAACCCACGATGGAGGAAATTCTGGCCTCCATTCGTCGCATCATCGCGGATGATGAGGCCGTTCAACCTCGGCCGGCGCTTCGGGCTGTGCCTCATCCGCAGCAAAATGAGAATCCGGCAGCCGAAATGGAGGCCGAAACTTCCGAGAATTTCGAGCACGGGGATTTGGAAGATATTCTGGATCTTGGCCGTCCAGTGGCTCATCACGTTTCCAGCGCCTCGGTTACCGGCTCAGAACCTCGTCAAGCTCAGCCAAGCGCGGCCCAGGCCCCCGAAATACCTTCAAAGCCTGCTATGGTGCCTCAGTATGAGGAGCAGGCAGCAAGCGCCACTTTGTTGTCGTCGGCCGCGATGGGTAGCCTGATCGCCCCCGAAACCAGCAACGCGGTTGCATCAGCTTTCGGATCTTTGACAAACACGATGCAGAAGCATGGAGCGGCTCCTCGCACCATTGAGGATCTTGTCCAGGATATGCTGCGGCCTATGCTGAAAGACTGGCTCGATGATAATTTGCCGAGCCTTGTGGAGCGCGTGGTAAAAGCCGAGATTGAGCGAGTGTCGCGCGGAGGCCGTCGCTGATCCAACCGGCCGCGCGGACGATCAAGTAAAGGCTTCGTCAGACTGCCAATCCGGGTGCCCTTGAAGGATTTTCTGCTTCGAGCCCGATTGGGTGCTCCACGCGTAGGCTGCTATGCGTTGACACGCATCGTCGGGTGCGGCTCTAACGGGCCATCCTTCCTCATCCCACGGTGCTGACGTCCGCAAATTATGGCTATCGAAAAAACTTATCAGCCGTCCGCCATCGAGCCCCGCATTCTTGCCGCTTGGGAAAGTGCGGAAGCTTTCAAAGCCGGCCGGCCCGAGCGCCAGCAAGCGGAGACTTATTCGCTCGTCATCCCGCCACCCAACGTGACGGGATCGCTCCACATGGGGCACGCGCTGAACAACACGCTTCAGGACGTGCTTTGCCGGTTCGAGCGCATGCGGGGGAAGGACGTGCTGTGGCAGCCGGGTACGGACCATGCCGGCATCGCAACCCAGATGGTGGTGGAGCGCCAGCTTGCGGAGCGGCAGGAGCCTTCGCGGCGGGAACTCGGCCGTCAGGAGTTCTTGAATCGGGTCTGGGCCTGGAAAGAAGAATCCGGCGGCACCATCATGCGCCAGCTGAGGCGGCTTGGCGCCTCATGCGATTTTTCCCGTGAACGCTTTACGATGGACGAAGGCCTGTCGTGCGCCGTCCGGAAAGTCTTCGTCGAGCTCTATCGGCAAGGCCTGATCTATAAGGACAAGCGGCTCGTTAATTGGGACCCGAAATTCCTGACGGCGATCTCGGATATCGAGGTCCAGCAAGTCGAGGTCAAAGGCAATCTCTGGCACCTGCGCTACCCGATCGAGGGAAGCGACGAGGTGATCGTGGTGGCGACGACCCGGCCTGAGACCATGCTCGGCGACAGCGCGGTTGCGGTTCATCCCGACGACGAGCGCTACAAGCACCTCGTTGGCAAGAACGTTATCCTGCCTCTGGTGGGACGACGCATCCCGATCGTGGCTGATGACTATTCCGATCCCGAGAAGGGGTCAGGTGCGGTCAAGATCACGCCCGCCCATGATTTCAACGATTTTGAAGTCGGTCGCCGGCACGACCTGCCGCTGATCAACATCTTTGACCCGGAAGCACGGCTCGCGCTGTCGGGCAATGACGATTTCCTTGCTGCGGCCGATCCACTTCCTGAGGTGTTGGGGCTCCATGGTGTCGAGCGTTTCGCAGCGCGCAAGGCCATTCTGGCTCTGCTGGAAGAGCGCGAATTGGTCGAACGGATCGAGCCCAACGTCCACATGGTTCCCCATGGCGACCGTTCGAACGTGGTGATCGAACCCTATCTCACCGATCAATGGTATGTCGACGCGGCAACTCTCGCGAAGCCGGCGCTTGCCGCGGTGCAGGATGGCCGCACGGCGTTCATCCCGAAGAACTGGGAAAAGACCTATTTCGAGTGGCTGAACAACATCCAGCCCTGGTGCATCTCGCGCCAGCTCTGGTGGGGCCATCAGATTCCGGCCTGGTATGGGCCGGATGGCACGGTGTTCGTCGAGGAAACGGAAGACGAGGCCCTGGCCAAGGCGCTTGCCCATTACGTTGCCAATGGCACCTTCAGCGACGAGGTCGCGAAGAACATCATCGAGGGCAAGGAGCAGCATCTCTATCTGCGCCGCGATGAAGACGTGCTCGACACCTGGTTCTCATCGGCCCTTTGGCCGTTCTCTACCCTTGGCTGGCCCGACGAAACCTCGGAACTAAAGCGCTATTACCCAACCACGGTTCTGGTGACCGGGTTCGACATCATCTTCTTCTGGGTGGCCCGGATGATGATGATGGGGCTGCACTTCATGGGAGAGGTGCCGTTCCGCGATATCTACATGCACGCGCTCGTGCGTGATGAGCGCGGTGCGAAGATGTCCAAGTCCAAGGGCAATGTCATCGATCCGCTGGACCTCATGGATGAGTTTGGAGCGGATGCGGTGCGCTTTACCTTGGCAGCCATGGCTGCGCAGGGACGGGACATCAAGCTCGCCCGCCAACGTATTGAGGGCTATCGGAATTTCGCGACCAAGCTGTGGAACGCCACTCGCTTTGCCGAGATGAATGAATGCGCCGTGGACCCGGACTTCGATCCCTCGACGGTCAAGTCGACGCTCAATCGCTGGATCGTTTCGGAAACCAACACCGCGATCAGAGAGACCGGCGACGCCATTGAGGCGTTCCGGTTCAACGATGCCGCGAGCGCAGTGTACCGGTTTGTCTGGAGCGTTTTCTGCGACTGGTATCTCGAACTGGCCAAGCCGGTGCTGCAGGCGGAAATCGACAGCGCGGAGCGTTTGGAAACCAGAGCCACCGTTTCGTGGGTGCTAGACCAGGCGATCAAGCTGCTGCATCCGTTCATGCCGTTCATCACCGAAGAATTGTGGCGTCTGACGGCGCCAAGTGAGGGCAGGGCGAACGTCCTGGCTTTGGCCCCATGGCCGCAGCCTGTTGCGGCGGACGTCTCGAACGCCGCCACTGAAATCGGCTGGCTGATCGATGTGATTTCGAGCGTTAGATCGGTGAGGACCGAGATGAACGTTCCTGGCAGCAGCCAGATTCCTTTGCTTCTGATCGCGCCCTCGGACGACATGAAGGTTTGGGCCGAACATTACGGCGACGCCTTGCGGCGGCTGGCAAGATTGTCGTCCGTTGGCTCTGCCGATGGCGCACCGCAGGGGTCCGTCCAGATTCTCGCGGGTGGAAGCACGATTGCGCTGCCGATCGCTGATGTGATCGACCTTGGCGCGGAGCGTGCGCGATTGAGCAAGGAACTCGCCAAGCTCGACGGCGAAATCGAAAAGATCGACCGCAAGCTTGGCAATGCCGATTTTCTCTCGCGTGCCAAAGAAGAAGTTATCGAGGAGCAGCGGGAACGGCGCGAGGAAGCGCAAGTTCGGCGCAGCAGGATTGCAGAAGCGCTTGAGCAATTAAGCGGCGCATCCGCCTAATTTCGTCTTTATCGCCCGGTACATCAGCCTCCGTCGCACCAGCGTCGGAGGCTTTTCGTTATCTGGCCATGTACCCTCAACCAGATAACAGACATCTTCAGGATCAGACGAGTGTTGTAGCTGGGCAACGGTGTCGCCGGATTGCAGCGGCGTGGCGTCAACTGAGTCAAATCGCCCCAATTGCGCCATAGACAAAGCTCCAATTCAGAACATCAAAGAGGGCTGGTTCACAACGTGAGCGAGCAGGGATCTGGCGGGCAAATCCGCAGTGCTGGTGCGCTAGAACGAGCAGGCCAAGGACGATTATGGACTCCAAGGTTTTTCAGAAGTCGAACCTTCCCAGCCGCCATGTAACGGAAGGCGCCTCCCGTGCCCCGCATCGCTCGTATCTCTACGCGATGGGCCTCACCAAGGAGCAGATTCACCAGCCCCTCGTCGGTGTCGCAAGCTGCTGGAACGAGGCGGCTCCCTGCAACATCTCGCTTATGCGTCAGGCGCAGGCCGTAAAAAAAGGCGTTTCTGCTGCGAGCGGCACCCCACGTGAATTCTGCACTATCACCGTGACCGACGGCATCGCGATGGGTCATGAAGGTATGAAGTCCTCGCTCGCATCGCGCGAAGTGATTGCCGACTCTGTGGAACTGACCATCCGTGGTCACTCTTATGATGCGCTGGTGGGACTGGCAGGTTGTGACAAGTCTCTGCCTGGCATGATGATGGCAATGGTGCGCCTGAACGTGCCGTCGATCTTCATCTATGGCGGCTCAATTCTTCCGGGCTCGTTCCGTGGCCAGCCTGTGACTGTCCAGGATCTGTTCGAGGCGGTCGGCAAGCATTCGGTCGGTGCCATGTCGACCGAAGATCTGGACGAGTTGGAGCAGGTTGCTTGCCCCTCAGCCGGCGCTTGTGGCGCGCAGTTTACCGCCAATACGATGGCAACGGTCTCTGAAGCGATTGGACTTGCTTTGCCGTATTCGGCAGGCGCTCCGGCTCCCTACGAAATCCGCGACAAATTCTGCATGGCTGCGGGCGAGCAGATCATGGAACTCATCGCCAGAAACATTCGTCCGCGCGACATCGTCACTCGTAAGGCGCTGGAAAATGCAGCAACGGTGGTGGCAGCTTCCGGCGGCTCCACAAATGCAGGCCTTCACTTGCCGGCCATCGCGCATGAAGTCGGCATCGACTTTGACCTCTTCGACGTCGCCGAGATCTTCAAGCGCACCCCTTATATCGCCGACTTGAAGCCGGGCGGGCGCTATGTCGCGAAAGATCTTTTCGAAGTGGGTGGAATCCCGCTGCTGATGAAAACGTTGCTCGAGCACGGCTTTCTACACGGCGATTGCCTGACCGTGACGGGACGGACAATTGCCGAGAATCTCGCTTCGGTGAAGTGGAACCCGCATCAAGATGTCGTACGGCCGGCAAACGATCCGATCACTCCGACGGGTGGCGTCGTTGGTCTGTCCGGCAATCTTGCCTCCGACGGGGCGATTGTGAAAGTTGCTGGCCTCAGCAACCTCACATTTACGGGCCCGGCTCGCTGCTTCGAGAGTGAGGAAGCTTGCTTTGAAGCAGTGTCCAATCGTACCTATCAGGAAGGCGACGTCTTGGTCATTCGCTACGAGGGTCCGAAGGGCGGACCGGGAATGCGCGAGATGTTGCAGACCACGGCAGCTCTCTATGGTCAGGGCATGGGTGACAAGGTGGCCCTCATCACGGATGGCCGTTTTTCCGGTGCGACCCGCGGGTTCTGCATTGGCCATGTCGGGCCGGAAGCTGCGGTCGGCGGCCCGATCGCGTTGCTGCGCGACGGAGATATCATCGAGATCGACGCTGTGGTGGGAACGCTCAACGTTCGTCTCAGCGACGAGGAACTCGAGGCGCGGCGTTCGGAGTGGACGCCGCCGGCGGAGAAAATCCGTTCGGGCGCCATCTGGAAATTTGCGCAAGGTGTCGGGTCAGCACGCAATGGTGCCGTGACCCACCCGGGCGGCAAGTATGAGACCCATTGTTATGCGGACATCTAACTGGCTCGCCGTCTCTCTTATGATCTGCGCGTCTTGGACGGTGCCGGCACGTGCCTTCGATGGTGAAACAGGCGCGTCGGTTCCCGGGCTGAGCGACGATTCTGTGGGCCTCGGCATAGGGGGTAATCCGACAGCCGGCATGTTCGATGGCGGCCATCCGTCGGACGTAAACGGCACGTTGCCGAATAGCCCGCTGGAAGCGTTCGATTTTGCGCGAAACGCTTATCGGTCTGGAGACAAGGAGCGTGCGCTCACCGCGCTTCAGTTCGCAGCCGGGCAGGGGCATGCTGGTGCGACCTGGATGCTAGGTCGCATGTACGCCGAAGGTGATGGTGTAAGTCACGACGACATGAAGGCTTTCGACTATTTTCGCGAGCTGGTGCACCGCGCCAGCGTCGGCGATGGTGACGAAAGCTTCGAAGATCGTGGGAATGCGCCCTATGTTTCTAATGCCTTGGTATGGTTGGGATCATACTATCTTGAAGGCATCCCGGGCACGGCCATCAAGCCAAGTCCGCAGGTCGCGATCCGCCTTTTCACGGACGCTGCCTCGAACTACGGCGATCCCAACGCGCAGTATAATCTCGCGCGGATTTATCTCGATGGAAATGGTGTAAAGCGTGATGCGGCTCAGGCCGTGCGCTGGCTCAATTTGGCGGCTCAGAAAAACCATGGGCCATCTCGCGCGCTGCTGGGCCACATGATGTTCAAGGGTGAAGTGGTCAAACGCCAGCCGGCGCGAGGATTGATGCTGATGATGCTGGCGCGGCAATCGGCAGAGCAATCCGGCTCGTCCGATGCTCGGTGGATGATCGATCTGCACGAAAAGGCCCTGCAGGAGGCTTCCGAGGAAGAGCGCCGAAGCGCCACGAGTTTCCTCGACGGATGGCTGAAGGCGCGATCCAATTAAGCTTTGGGCGGACCGAAATCCGCCCAAAACGATTTCCGTGCCTAGTGTGATGCGGGTCCCGTCTTGCGCCGGGCGAATATGTTCAGCAGTTCGACACCTGCTGAAAACGCCATTGCTGTATAGATGTACCCCTTCGGAACGTGCGCGCCGAAGCCTTCCGCAATCAATGTCGTTCCGATCAGCAGCAAAAAGCCTAATGCCAGCATCACAACTGTTGGATTGCGGCCGATGAAGTTCGCCAGAGGATCTGCGGCCAGCAGCATCGCTGTGACAGTCACCAGAACAGCCACGATCATGATCGGAATGTGCTCGGTCATGCCAACAGCCGTGATGATGCTGTCGATGGAAAACACGAGGTCCAAGATCAGGATCTGACCAATCGCCGCCGTCATGCCGAGGCCAACGGCTGGCGAACCCGTCGGCGTCGCTTCCGTCCTGTTGGGATCAACGTGGTGGTGGATCTCCTTGGTGGCCTTCCACACCAGAAACAGGCCGCCGGCGATCAGGATCATGTCGCGCCACGAAAAGCCGTGGCCGAAAATGGTGAAAACCGGTGCAGTCAAGCCCACGATGAAAGCGATAGTGGCGAGCAGGCCAAGCCGCATGATGACCGCCATGCCGATGCCCAGGCGGCGTGCCTTCTGTCTTTGCTCGACAGGCAATTTATTTGTGAGGATGGAAATAAAGATCAGATTGTCGATGCCGAGCACAAGCTCCATCGCAATCAGGGTGACCAGCGCGAGCCACGCGGTCGGGTCGGCGGCCAGACTGGCCAGGTAATCCATCGTCTCTCTCCATGAAGAACCGCAAGCAAAGCGGCCGCGTCAACTTGGGGCGAGAAAGACACAGAACAAGAGGTAGATTTACGAGCGGTAATATCAGGGTGAAGTAAATGAGAAGTCGGCGATGACCGGGGTGTGATCGGACGGTTTTTCCCACCCCCGCGGTGCTTTGTCGATCTGAACAGACGCCAGCCTGTCAGTCGCCTGAGGCGACAACAGGAAATGGTCGATGCGAAGGCCCAGATTGCGCTGCCACGCACCGGCTTGGTAATCCCAGAATGAATAGAGGCCCGGCGCATCTGTGGTTGCTCTTAAGGCGTCGGTCAGGCCCAGATTGAGCAACTCGTTGAACTTGTCTCGTGTCTCCCGCCGAAAGAGAGCATCCTCTGTCCATGAAGCTGGATTGTGGACGTCTTCGGCCGCCGGAATAACGTTGTAGTCACCGGCAAGAATGAGGGGTTCCTCAAGCCGCAGCCGGTTGCGGGCATGCCGTATGAGGCGATCCATCCAAGCCAGCTTGTAGGGATATTTCGCCGTATCTACAGGATTGCCGTTCGGCAGATAGATGGAGGCGACGCGAACCACGCCACCTGCGACGGAAACCACCGCTTCGATGTAGCGCGATTGCTCATCGATGGAATCTCCTGGCAGAGCGACATGGGTGTCCTCGATCGGCAGGCGCGAGAGAATGGCGACGCCATTCCAGGATTTCTGCCCGTGGACGACGCAATTATAGCCGGCGTCCTCGATTGCGCCTCGAGGAAACTGCTCGTTCTGGCATTTGATCTCTTGAAGGCAGACCACATCGGGCTTCGCCTCGTTGAGCCACCGCACGAGATTGTCGACACGAAGACGAACCGAATTGATGTTCCAAGTGGCAATGCGCATGCTGATCTTGTGACCCGTCCGTTCGTTGGCGGCAAGTGCGGACAAGGCTGTTAGCGTTCGAGAGGGGAGGTTGGGGACTCGGCGCCATTGCGAACACTGATCGACCGAAGGACCTCGATGAAGTCGCTCATCGTTGCGGTTGGTTTTTCGCCACGCCGTGTGATGATTCCCAGAGGACCGAGTTGACCGCTGAGTTGTATAGGTAGCCGTCGAAACGCGCCTCGGGCCATGCTCTCGTCCAGGATCGATTTCGGAAGGCACGAAATCATCCCCGCGTCGCGCACGAGATGCAGTGTGGCAAAGATCGAGGTGGTTTCGACCAGATTGTTGAGCGTGCCGATTCCCTGCTCCGCAAAGGTCCGGTCGATCAGATCGCGCATGGGACTGCCTTTTGGCTGAAGCACCCATTGCTGACTGGCAACATCCGTCAGGTCGAATGTGCGGTGCTGGGACAGCGGGTGCTCGTTCGAAGTGAAGACACAAAGTTCTTCGTCGGCCAGTGGCTCTATTTCAAATGCGACAGCGTTGCGCGCATCCGTGAAGCGGCCGATCGCCAAGGCGATTTCGTTGCGCCCCAGGGCATCGAGAAGGATGTCGCTGGTGGCTGCGAGCAACCGGATCGTCATGAGCGGCCGCCTCCGCTTCAATTCGGCTATCGCGCGCGGCAGCAGGCCGGGGGTGGTCGCCATGATTGCACCAATTGAAAGCGCCCCATATCCGCCCGCCTTCAGATTATCGAGGCTCTCAGCAAAGCTATCCGTCTCACGCAGGATCCGCGCGGCGTAATCGGCTGCGAACGCGCCTATGTCACTTGCGGTCATTCCTCTTGGATGACGCTCGAACAACCTCACACCTAAAATCGCCTCGGCGTCTTGGAGGATCTTCGTAGCTGCCGGCTGCGTGATGTTCAGCTCCATTGCCACCCGGTGAAGGTTTCCGGTCCTTGATACCGCCTCGATCAGTCGAAGATGCCTGAGCCGTAACCGACCGACGAGCAATGTGAGGGACGGTGAAGGTGTCATGAAATCGATAACGGTTTGGAATGGCAATTGAAGAAGTTTTCATTACTCAGTTATTGAGCGGCCAGCTACGCCTTTGGGAAAGAAAAAATCAGCACGGGTGAGGAGCACGATCTTTCGATGAAACTGGTTCGCTATGGCGAGATCGGCCGTGAACGGCCGGCATTGATCGATGCGCACGGCATCATGCGGGATCTTTCGTCCATCGTTACGGACATCGCAGGTGAGGCGCTGACACCGGAAGGACTGGCGCGTATCCGCGCGGCTGACCCGGCCACTCTCTCGGTGGTCGAAGGTTCTCCACGGATCGGCGCCTGCGTCGGCGGGGTCGGCAAGTTCGTTTGCGTAGGACTGAACTACACCGATCATGCGGAAGAATCGGGAATGCCGATCCCCCATGAGCCGGTTCTGTTCATGAAGCCCACCAGCTGCATTGTCGGTCCCTACGACGATGTCGAAATTCCGCGTGGTTCGGAGAAGACCGATTGGGAGGTCGAACTCGGCATCGTGATCGGCAAGACCGCCAAGTACGTGACGGTGGAGAATGCCTATGAGCATGTCGCCGGATATTGCGTGGTGAACGACGTCTCCGAGCGCGGATTTCAGTTGGAACGCGGTGGCCAATGGGACAAGGGGAAAGGCTGCGACACCTTCGGCCCCATCGGCCCCTGGCTTGTGACGACCGATGAGATCACCGATCCGCACAATCTTGATATGTGGCTCGACGTGGATGGCAAGCGCTATCAGCAGGGCAGCACCCGCACCATGATCTTCGACGTGCCGACCATCGTCAGCTACGTCAGCCAGTTCATGAGCCTCCAGCCCGGCGACATCATCACCACCGGAACGCCGCCAGGCGTAGGCCTGGGCCAGAAACCGCCGGTCTACCTTGCCGCCGGCCAGACGATGCGCCTCGCGATTTCCGGGCTCGGCGAACAGCAGCAAAAGACCGTCGCAGCGGCCTGACAGGAGGATCCCGTAGTGAACAACCTCGATCTGAACGGTCGTGTTGCGATCATAACAGGCGGTGCCCGGGGCATCGGCTACGCGGCGGCGGAGCGGATGTTGAAGTCCGGTGCGAAGGTCGCGCTGTGGGACGTAGATGGCGCACGGCTTGATGAGGCGAAGGCGGCACTCCAGAGCTTGGGCCAGGTTTCGACCCACGTGGTAGAGCTGACCGATGAGGCGGCTGTTGTCGCAGCTACGGCCGGTGCCGTGAAGGCGCACGGCAAGATCGATATCCTCGTGAACAATGCCGGGATTACAGGTGGCAACGGCAAGCTCTGGGAGCTTGACGCAGAGAATTGGCGTCGAGTGATCGACGTTAATTTGATCGGTCCCTTCCTTACCTGCAAAGCCGTCGTTCCTGAGCTGTTGAAGAACGGATGGGGGCGCATCGTCAACGTCGCGTCTATCGCCGGCAAGGAGGGCAATCCAAATGCCTCGCATTATTCGGCATCGAAAGCCGGGCTGATCGGGCTAACGAAGTCCTTGGGTAAGGAACTCGCGACAGCGGGCATTCTGGTGAACTGCATCACCCCTGCGGCCGCGAAAACCGAGATCTTCGATCAGATGAAGCAGGAGCATATCGACTTCATGCTGTCGAAGATCCCAATGAGCCGCTTCCTGCAGGTCGATGAAGCCGCAGCTTTGATTGCGTGGCTGTCATCAGAGGACTGCGCGTTCTCGACTGGCGCAGTGTTCGACATTTCGGGCGGACGGGCCGTCTATTGAGGCGCCGCCGGCGCGCCGGCGACACCTCCAACAAGAACCAAGACCGATCGCGCCCGGGCTTTCTCGGGCGAACGGCGGCGTATGTCCATCAACCCCTGGGAGGGCGCCAGTATGGTCGCGCAGACACCGACACTTTTATCGACAATCGACAAAGTCACGCGACGGCTGTTGCCGTTCCTGCTTCTAATGTACGTCCTGGCATTTCTCGACCGGGCCAATGTCGGCTTTGCCAAGGCTGCCTTTCAGGCAGACACGGGCATATCGAACGCGGCGTTCGCCTTTGGCGCCAGCGTGTTCTTCATTGGTTATGCATTTTTCGAGGTGCCCTCGAATCTGATCATGCACCGGGTCGGCGCCAAGATCTGGATGGCCCGCATCATGGTGACGTGGGGATTGATATCCGCCGGCATGATGTTCGCGCACGACGAGATGACTTTTTACGTCCTGCGCTTTCTGCTGGGTGTCGCCGAGGCGGGATTTTTCCCAGGCGTGATCTTGTACCTGACCTATTGGTTCCCGTCTTTTGCCCGCGGCCGCGCCATGGGTTTGTTCTATTTCGGGGCGCCGCTTGCCTTTATTTTCGGCTCGCCGCTATCCGGATTGCTGCTTGAGTTCGACGGGTTCGGCGAGTTGCATGGTTGGCAGTGGATGTTCCTGATTGAAGGGCTGCTGGCTTCGATCGTGGGCGTCTGGGCCTATTTCTACCTCGACAACAAGCCTTCCGATGCCAAATGGCTCTCTCAGGAAGAGAAAGGGGCGCTTGACCAGGCGCTGAAGGCTGAGGATGCGGCCAAGCAGGCGCACGGTCCACACAGCACTTGGGCGGTGATGAAGAACCCTCGCGTGCTCTATTTCTCGCTGATTTATCTGATCATCCAGATGAGCGTGTATGGCGTGGTGTTCTATCTGCCGACGCAGGTCGCCGGATTGATGGGCACAAATGTCGGCTTCACCGTCGGCCTCGTGACGGCGATACCGTGGCTCTGCGCCATGGCGGCGACCTACTACCTGCCGCGCTGGTCGGATCGTACCGGGGAGCGGCGGCTGTTCGCAGCAGGCATCCTCGTTGTCTGCGCCATCGGCATTGCCGCGTCGGTGGCCTCCACGTCGCCGTTCCTGTCGATGATCGCACTTTGCTTTGCTGCTGCGGGTTTCATCTCGGTGCAGCCGATCTTCTGGACATTGCCGACGGGCTATCTGGGCGGAGTGGCTGCAGCTGGCGGAATCGCGCTGATCAACTCGCTGGGCAATGTGGGCGGGTTCATTGCTCCCAATGTCAAGACGTGGGCGGAAACCGCGTTCGCCTCTCCGGCCGCCGGCCTCTATGTGCTCGCGGGTACCACGTTCATTGGCGCCTTGCTGGTTCTAGCGCTTGGCGCTGGCGTCGGCCGAGAGAAGCGCGGTGAAGTCTCCGCCATGAGCACACGCTGAAACCTCTTCTCCGCGGCAAGAGCGGCCGCGGAGACCTTTTTCAGGAGCTTCACATGACCATGCCGACGATCAAGGCCGTTCGTGCCTTTACCGTGCGCGGCGGCGGCGCGGACTATCACGACCAGGGAAAGGGTCATTGGATCGACGATCACATCGGCACGCCGATGGGAAAATATCCAGAATACCGGCAGAGTCGCCAAAGCTTCGGTATCAACGTACTCGGAACACTCGTCGTTGAGATTGAGGCCGATGACGGGACGGTAGGTTTCGCTGTCACCACGGCAGGCGACATCGGTGCCTTCATCGTTGAGAAGCACCTGTCGCGTTTCCTGATTGGGCGCAAGGTCACCGAGATTGAGAAGATCTGGGACCAGATGTATTTCGCCACCCAATATTATGGTCGCAAAGGCGTGGTGCTGAACACAATCTCGGGCGTCGATTTGGCATTGTGGGACCTGCTTGCTAAGGTGCGCAAAGAGCCCGTGCACGCCCTGTTGGGAGGCCCGGTACGCGACGAGCTTCAGTTCTACGCAACCGGCGCACGCCCTGACCTCGCCAAGCAGATGGGATTTATCGGTGGCAAGATGCCTTTGCATCATGTGCCGGCAGAGGGTGAAGAAGGATTTCGCAAGAACATCGAGGAACTTGCCACCATGCGAGAGCGCTGCGGTGACGATTTCTGGCTGATGTTCGACTGCTGGATGAGCCTTGACTTGAACTACGCTACGAAGCTCGCCCATGCGGCCAATGAATATGGCCTGAAATGGATCGAGGAGTGTCTTTCGCCCGACGATTATTGGGGCTATGCGGAGCTCCGCAAGAACGTCCCAAGGGGAATGCTTGTCACCACAGGTGAGCATGAGGCGACTCGCTGGGGCTTTAAATTGCTGCTCGAGATGGGCTGCTGCGACATTATCCAGCCGGATGTAGGCTGGTGTGGTGGTGTCACCGAACTCATAAAGATCTCGGCTCTTGCGGACGCGCATTCCACGCTGGTCGTGCCGCACGGCTCATCGGTTTATAGCTATCATTTTGTCATTACACGGCAGAACTCACCCTTTGCCGAGTTCTTGATGATGCATCCCGTTCCTGACCAGGTCGTGCCGATGTTCACGCCACTTTTGCTGGATGAGCCTGTTCCGGTGGACGGCCGCATGAAAGCAAGCGCGCTGGACAAGCCTGGCTTCGGCGTGCGCCTCAATCCGGAGGTCCAACTGCACCGACCCTACGTTACCAACTGAAACTAATTTCCTGCAATCGGTTAGCGATCCCTGGCTTGCGGCTATGGATCGCTGACCTTTTCTTAACAAACGGCAATATCTTGCCGTGGCAAAACCATTTTCCGGCCGTGCGGAAACCATCTTGGCCCTGCACATAGAGCTCTCATCAATGATGGCGCCGGAGAATCGGCAATGCGTTACTTGCTCCACGTTGCATCGGTCAGCTTCATTGTCCTTGCCGTATATGCCATCGCGTCGGCGCCCCCCGGTCGCACGGCTGGAAAACAAGCCATCGAATACGGGGAAGGCGCCTTGAGCAATTCTCGGTAGAACCCGCCCTAAAGAGCGAAGCTTGTGCCGCAGCCACAGCCCGAGCTGGCGTTCGGGTTCCGGATCTGGAAGCTGGCGCCGATCAGATCGTCGACAAAATCGATCTCCGATCCCTTGAGGTATTCAAGAGAAACCTCATCGATGAGAACCATGATGCCGCCGCGCTGAATGGCGAGATCCTCGTTCTGTCTGACGCGTTCCACGGCGAACTCATAGCGAAAACCCGAACAGCCACCCCCTTCCACGCTTACGCGCAGCATGGCTCCTGCCGGTTCATTTTCCAGGATCTCGGCGATCCTGCGGGCAGCACCATCAGTAACGTTCACGGGGTTGAGACTAGTTATATCCGACATCAGTTTGACCTCTCGCGGGCGTGCGGAGCCTGCGGTTTTGTCGATTATGTGCTGTTCGATGGTACGGAACACAAGAGCGAGGACAGTCCTGCTGCCATGTCCGGGCAGCGACGCTACGCCGCCGGATGACAGAATTTGCGCTTGACCACAAAGGACGTGCGGCCTTCCTGTCCGGAGAATCTGGAGATTGATGTGATTCCGGACCCCAAATTTTTGCTGCGTCCTCGCGCACCTTATGCCGTTGATCCAGCACTAAGTCGCGGGCGCCTGTTGTCAGAAGCAGGAAGTCCGACCCGCACCGACTACCAGCGTGACCGTGACCGTATCTTGCACTCGTCGGCGTTTCGTCGCCTGAAACATAAGACCCAGGTCTTCGTCTACCATGAGGGCGATCACTATCGGACACGGCTCACACACACCCTGGAGGTGTCGCAGATCGCGCGCTCCATCGCGCGCTCCCTGGGGCTCGATGAGGACCTCGCGGAGACCTTGGCATTGGCGCACGATCTGGGGCACACGCCCTTCGGTCACGCCGGAGAGCGCGCGCTCCATGCCTGTATGGAAGGCGAGGGCGGGTTCGACCACAATGCCCAGACGCTCCGCATCGTTACACGTCTCGAGCGCCGATACGCCGCTTTCGATGGACTGAATCTGACTTGGGAAACGCTCGAAGGTCTGGTCAAGCACAATGGACCTTTGACCGATCGCCAAGGCATTCCGCTAAATGCGGAGCAGTTGCCCGCGGCCATCAAGATATATGCCGAGCAGCAGGACCTTGAACTGTGGAGCCAGCCGTCTGCGGAGGCTCAGGCGGCCGCCATCGCCGACGATATCGCCTACGATGCGCACGACTTGGATGATGGCCTGCGGGCCGGGCTCTTCAAAGTGGACGATCTCCGTGGTGTGGCATTTCTGGGCGACTTGCTGGACGAGATCGCTTGCCTCTGGCCGCACCTGGATGAGTCGCGCACGATCCATGAACTTGTCCGTCGGGTAATCACACGCTTCGTAGAAGATGCGATCAATGAGGGCGCGCGCCGCCTACGGCACCACGCGCCCAAGAGTGCTCAGGCCGTCCGCGCAGCTTCCGAGCCCATGATCGCGTTTTCACCGGCTATCTCTGCGGCGGACCTGGACATCAAGACGTTTCTGTTCGCCCATATGTACCGTCACTCGCGCGTGGAGCGGGTGATGGCGGATGCACAGGCCATCGTGCGCGACCTGCATGGCCGATATTGCGCTGATCCGCACGAAATGCCGCAGGAATGGCGAATAGCCGGCACCAATGAAAGCCGTGTGGTGGCTGATTTCATAGCCGGCATGACCGACCGCTACGCGATCCAAGAGCACCGCCGACTGTTTGACGCCACCCCCGATTTGCGTTAGGCGCGCAATAATTCCGGGGCCAGTTCATGAACATTTTTACTGTCTTTTCCGAACGTGTGCGCGGGGCTGTCGAAGCTGTTGTTGGCCAAGCACCCGACCTGTCCCGGGTCGTAGTCGAGCCAACCCGTGATCCCGCTCACGGTGACCTCGCCACGAATGCCGCTTTGGTGCTTGCGAAGGACCTCGGCCAGAAGCCGCGTGACCTGGCAGAGAAGATCGCGAAGCATCTGCGCGCCGATACGGATGTGGCATCCGTTGAGATCGCAGGTCCCGGCTTCATCAATCTGCGGCTTGCGAATGCAGTATGGCCACGTCTTCTGGCCGGTGCTCTTGAGGCAGGGAAGCGTTATGGCGCTTCGTCGCTCGGTGCAGGCCGCAGTGTGAACGTGGAATATGTTTCCGCTAATCCGACCGGTCCGATGCATGTCGGTCATTGCCGGGGCGCGGTTTTCGGCGACGCCCTGTCGAACCTTCTGGCCTTTGCTGGGCACGAAGTGGTTCGGGAATATTACGTCAACGATGCCGGTGCGCAGGTCGACGTTCTGGCCCGTTCGGCTTTTCTGCGTTACCGCGAAGCGCTGGGCGAAGAGATCGGCACCATTCCGGAGGGGCTTTATCCGGGCGATTATCTGAAGCCGGTTGGACAAGGGCTTGCCGACCTCCATGGCGATGCGCTGGCGAAGCTATCGGAGGATGAATGGCTTCCGCTGGTGCGCGCCGCCGCGATCGAATCCATGCTGGAGATGATCCGGGAAGACCTCGAAGCGCTCAACATTCGTCACGACGTGTTCTTCTCCGAGCGCTCTCTGACTGTGCCCGAGGACAAGGTGTCCTCCACCCTGGCCAGTCTGCGCGAGCGCGACCTCGTTTACGAGGGCCGCCTGCCGCCGCCGAAGGGGCAGCTTCCTGAGGATTGGGAGGATCGCGAGCAGACTCTTTTCCGCACCCTCGACCATGGTGACGACACCGACCGGCCGCTTGTGAAGTCGGATGGTAGCTTCACCTATTTCGCGTCGGACGTGGCCTATATGCGCGACAAGCTGGAGCGCGGCTTCAAGGATCTGATCTATGTGCTGGGCGCCGATCACGGCGGCTACGTGAAGCGGCTGGAAGCCGTCGGTGCGGCGCTTTCAGGCGGAACGGCGCATGTGGACGTGAAGCTCGTTCAATTGGTGCGGTTGTTCCGGGCCGGCGAGCCGGTGCGCATGTCCAAGCGTTCAGGCGATTTCGTTACTTTGCGCGATGTGGTCGACGAAGTGGGCCGGGACGCGGTGCGTTTCATGATGCTGTTTCGCAAGAACGATGCGGTGCTCGATTTCGACTTTGCAAAGGTCGTGGAGCAATCGCGCGAAAACCCGGTATTCTACGTGCAATACGCCCACGCCCGGACCCATTCCGTGCTGCGCAACGCGGCCGAGGCGGGTTTCGATGGGCAGGGCGGAGACCTCGCGCTCCTTACGGATGTCGGTGAATTGGCGTTGATCCGCCGTATCGCCGAATTTCCCCGCATGATCGAAGCGGCGGCTCACGTGCATGAGCCCCATCGGATCGCCTTCTACCTTCACGATCTTGCGTCGGAGTTTCACAGCCACTGGAACCGCGGCAACGATTCCCCACATTTACGTTTCATTATTCCTGATGATTCAGGATTGACTAACGCTAGGCTCGCGCTCGTTCAGGCGCTGGCACTGGTGCTCTCCGTGGGGCTGGACCTTCTTGGTGTCTCGGCTCCCGAAGAAATGCGCTGAAACCGGGCGCGTCTGCGGCTCCTGTATTTGCCACATTCTGCCCGCGTTTCTTCATTAGCAGGATTGGCTCCGGGGAACGAGAATGAACGACCAGCGCCGTTACGGCTCTGACTACGAGAGCCTCCGTAATATTTCGGCGGGCCGCCGACAGCCGGCCAGCGAGGATGATCCGCTGGCTGAGCTCGCGCGCCTTGTCTCGGAAGGCGATGAGCCTCAGCACGGCCGGGGGCCGGAGCCGAGGATCTCGCATGGATCGGGGCATCATGATGCCGAGCGCCGCGATCAACCGCATCATTACGCGGAAGACGAAGCGGATTTCTTCGGCCAGGCAGACACGCGTAATTATTCTCAGGCCGACGAGTTCGAGACGCCGGAAACGGATGAGGAATATTACGCACGGGTGAATCAGTACGGCCAGTATGCCGCGCAGGATGGTTATGACTATCCGGCGGAAGATGCCGAAGATCTGCCCAGCCGCCGTCGGGGCGGCACCGTGACGTTGATGGCCGTGTTGGGTCTTGTCGCGCTAGGCGGTGTCGGCGCTCTGGGCTACACGTTCTTGGGAGGCGGTAACGACGCCGCGGACTCGGGGGGTACGCCCCCGATGATCGAAGCGCGTTCCGAGCCCGACAAGACGACGCCTGAAGGGGCGTCCGACACGGCGCAGCAGAACAAGCTGATCTATGACCGGGTTGGAACTGAACCTAACGCGTCCGGTAACGTCGTCGGCGGAGCCGAGGAGCCGGGCGAGCGTCCTCTCAGCACGGGTCCATCCGCGGACGATAACGCGATGAATGCGCCGTCCGGTCCTGAAACCCTGCCAATCGATAATGGGGCAGGGCCACGTCGGGTGCGTACAATCGCGATCCGGCCGGATGGATCGGTCGCCAATCCCGCGCCGCCAGCTGATGAAGTTGCCGCAGCGGCCGCTGAGCCGGAAGATACGGGTCCGATCGTGGGAACAGGGCCGGTCGCCGGCGGTATGTCCATGGAGCGTGGGTCTGAATTCGGCATCATGGCCAGTGAGGGCGCGAACAACGCTGCTTCGCCGAGTGATGCGGCGCTGGTGCCCATGCCGATGGCGCGTCCCGGCAATCTTGCCCGGGTAGCCACGCCGGCCGCGATAAATGAGAATGCGCCGAGCTCCATCGCGCCGTCTGCGGCACCGGTTGCTGCAGCACCGGCCGCTGCGGCGCCGGCGCCCTCCGCCGGAAGTGGTGTTGCCATTCCGGCCAACCAGAAGACGACCCGCAAGCGCGCCCTCCAGCCGCCTCCGATACCTGCGTCGCAGCAGCGCCCAACGGAGCGTCGCTCCTCCCTTGCGCCCTCGTCGGCACCGGCCGCATCCGCCGGTGGGTTTAGCGTCCAGCTGACCTCGCAGGCATCCGAGGCCATGGCGCAACGTGAGTTCGCCAATATGCAGCGGCGTTACCCGTCGATTCTGGGCGGTCGTCAGCCGAACATCTCGGCCGTGAACCTGCCCGATCGCGGCACGTTCTACCGGGTGCGGATCGCAGCGCAGAGCCAGGTCGATGCTGCCAATCTCTGCAATAATCTGAAAGCAGCCGGTGGAGACTGCCTCGTCCAGCGGAACTGAATGCAATTGCCTGGATCGGGAATGCGCGTTCCGACCAGGTCGCGCTGAATCTCGTTTGACGCAGCTCTAAGGCAATACATGACCCAGCGTGCCTTCATTTGCGGTCTTGCCGGACCAGCTCTCGACGAAGATGAGCGTCGTTTCCTCGCGGATTCCGATCCGTGGGGGATCATTCTCTTTTCCCGCAACATCGTCGATGCGGAACAGGTGCGCAGGCTGACATCGGACGCACGAGATGCCGTGGGACGCGATCTTCTCGTGCTCGTCGATCAGGAGGGCGGACGTGTGCAGCGC
This sequence comes from Terrihabitans aquatilis, assembly GCF_052542005.1. Taxonomy (NCBI): domain Bacteria; kingdom Pseudomonadati; phylum Pseudomonadota; class Alphaproteobacteria; order Hyphomicrobiales; genus Terrihabitans; species Terrihabitans aquatilis. The sequence goes on from NZ_JBOCUO010000001.1 coordinate 212,621, forward strand.
ATTCGTCCACCCATGGCCGAGCGTCATCCGCCGCCGGGTTCCTACGCGGAGCTATATCGGAAAGACGCGGTATCTGGCGTCGAAGCGGCGCGGATGGGCGCGCGCCTGATCGCCCATGAGCTTCGCCTGCTTGGTCTCACCTGCGATTGTCTGCCTCTTCTCGATCTGCGCTTCGAGGGCGCTCATCAGATTGTCGGGGATCGTTCCTACGGCGCTGCGCCCGACGACGTCGCCGAGCTCGGGCGCGCGGTGTGCGAGGGTCTGTTGGCGGGGGGCGTCCTGCCCGTCGTAAAGCACATTCCCGGCCATGGCCGTGCGATGGCCGACAGCCACGAGGAGCTACCACGAGTCGACGTGTCTGCAGAAGAGCTGAAAGCATCCGACTTTCAGCCGTTTCGTGCACTCAATGACATGCCGTTGGCCATGACCGCCCACGTCCTCTACACCGCTTTCGACGAGGACCGCCCGGCCACGCTGTCGCCGCGTATCGTGGATGAGGTCATTCGAGGGTTCATCGGTTTTGACGGCGCGCTGATGAGCGATGATCTGTCGATGAAGGCGTTGAGCGGTACGATGGCCTCCCGGACCGAGGACAGCTTCGCGGCCGGCTGTGACCTGGCGCTGCATTGCAATGGGGAGATGGCGGAAATGGAAGCCGTGGCCGGGTCATCGCCCATCCTCGCGGGCGGTGCGCTGCGCCGCTGCGATGCGGCCATGGCGCGGATAGCAGAGCCGAAGGCGTTCGATATTGAAGAGGCCCGCGCGATGGTGCGCAGCCTGCTGCCGGCGACCTTGGCCTGACGCATCTGGCTTGAGGATAGGCTTCGACACCTGGCGATAAATGCTAGAATGCCGCCTAAATTGGAGCGGCGGCATGGCCGACAGCACGGACTTCGAGCAGGGGGACCAAGCCGGCCGGACCGAACGGGATGAGCCAGCCTTTGTGGTCGACCTCGACGCCTTCGAGGGACCCCTCGATCTCCTGTTGGATCTGGCGCGCCGCGAGAAGGTGGATCTGGCGCGCATTTCCATCGCGCGCCTGGCAGAGCAATATCTCGCCTTCATCGAGGAGGCACGCCGCTACCGGCTTGAACTCGCCGGTGATTACCTCGTGATGGCGGCGTGGCTTACTTATCTGAAATCGCGGTTGCTGCTGCCGGATTCTCCGAAGGCCGACGAGCCGAGCGGGGAGGACATGGCCGCCGCCTTGGCACACCGGCTTCGACGGCTCGAAGCGATGCGCACCGCCGCCAATGGTCTGGAGGCGTTGAACCGCCTGGGCCGTGATGTCCTCGCCAGAGGTGCGCCCGAAGGCGTGCGGATGACGCGCAAGACACTGTGGGAGGCGTCGCTCTACGATTTGCTCAGCGCCTACGCCCAGCAGCGCACGAATGCGGCCCTGAGCCATGTGATCATACGCCGGCAACCCGTCTGGCCGCTTGCCGAAGCCCGTGCCGCGCTGGAGCGTCTGGTCGGCGGTATCGCGGACTGGACGGCGCTGGATGCGCTACTGACCTATTATCTCGACCGGCCGGAAGAGAAGCGCACCGTGCTGGCATCAAGCTTCAGCGCCAGCCTGGAATTGGCCAAGGAAGGGCAGGTCACGTTGCGGCAGGAAAAGCCTTTCGGACGATTGTTTCTCCGTGCGCGCGAGACCTCATGATGGCCGAGATCGGGCTTCACACCCTCAGGGGCGCAACCGCCTCGGACGCCGTGAATTTCGAGCACGTGCGCATGGCCGAGGCCCTGCTTTTTGCAGCTGCCGAGCCGCTCGATGTCCCGACGATCAGGGACCGGCTTCCCGAAGGCGCGGACGTCCCGGCCGTGTTGACGGCGCTGGGCCAGCACTATGCGGTTCGCGGCGTGAACCTGGTGATACGAGACGGGCGCTACGCCTTCCGCACCGCTGCGGACCTGGCACCGCTTCTGAGCCGGGATGCCGCCGAAACGCGGAAGCTTTCCCGTGCGGCGTTGGAGACATTAGCGATCATCGCCTATCATCAGCCGGTCACCCGTTCGGAGATTGAGGCCGTTCGGGGTGTTTCGGTGGCCAAGGGCACGCTGGACGTGCTGCTGGAGGCGGGCTGGATTCGTCTGCGCGGCCGCCGCAAATCTCCGGGGCGGCCCGTTACCTTCGGAACCACACCCGAATTCCTCGATCATTTTGGCCTGGAAATGATCTCCGACCTCCCGGGAATGGAAGAGCTGAAGGCGGCGGGACTGCTCGATGCCCGGGTGAAAGACGGTTTTGACGTGCCCGCGCCTTCCGACGATTCCGCGTTGCAGGAGGACGAAGAGCCGATTGAACCCGACGCTCTCGATTTCCTTACCCCCCTCGACGAGGCAATTACGGACAAAAACGGATAGATCCATGAGGCAATTGACGTAGGAGTGACCTGCGGCAGTGCTTGTGTTTCCGTCTCGCCAAACCTAGTTTCAGCGCGAGAAAGCGCGGCTGACGGTGCCGCCGAAACATCTTTGCGAGGATCCGGTTATGAGTCTCACACACTGGCTGGTGGTTGCCCTGCTCGTGATCCTGCTGTTCGGACGCGGCAAGATCTCGGATCTGATGGGCGACGTTGCGAAGGGCATCAAGAGCTTCAAGAAGGGTATGGCCGAGGACGAGGATGCCAAGACGGACGTGGCCGTCGCTCCGGTTCCGCCGGCTCAGCCCACCCGTACGATCGAGCATCAGCCGGTCGCGGGCGAACCCACCCCGACGAACGTGAAGCGCGCCGAAGTCAATTCGTAAGGCAGACCGGCCTTCGGGCCGCTGAGGCGTATCACCTATGTTCGAAATCGGCTGGTCGGAGATGCTTCTGGTCGCGGTGGTGGCGATCGTTGTCATCGGACCGAAGGACCTGCCTGCGGCCTTGCGGCAGGCAGGCAAGTGGATGGGCGCGGTTCGCCGCATGGCGAGCGAGTTTCAGGGCCATGTCAACGAGGCCATGAAGGAGGCGGAGCTCGATGAGCTGCGTCAGGAGTTGAACGACCTGAAGCGCACGGCGCGTGGCTTCAGCAATCCCGTTCATTCCATCCGTGACGAGATGCGCACTGCGATCGAGGGCAAGCCGAAAGCAGATGTCACGACAGCTGCCGCCGGCATGGCGACCGCTGGCCCGCTGAGCGGTGAGGTGCCGTCGCAACCGGCCATCGCGCCGACGCATGAAGGCGGCAACGAACCGCCGCCATCTCGGAATAAGGCCGTTACTGCCACGGCGGACGATCTTGAGGTAGCGGCTCCTCGGCCAGCCGATTTGCCGGTGCCGTCCACGCCCGCCGCCGAGATCCACTTCGATCCTGAGCCGGCTCCTGCAAAGGCGACCAATGAGAGGGCCACCTCATCCTCTGACGCGGTTCTGGAGAACAAGGCGTGAGCGCTCCCGAGCTTGAAGATGAGGTCGACGCCTCGCGTGCTCCTCTTATGGATCATCTGATCGAACTCAGATCCCGCCTGATCCGCGCCCTTATCGCAATCACCCTGGCCTTCGTGATCTGTTTCGCGTTCGCCGATCAGATCTTCAACATCCTGCTGTGGCCGTATGAATTGGCGGCAGGTTCGTCGAAGAGCCTTCAGCTAATTTACACAGCGCCCCAGGAGTATCTGATCACGCAGATCAAACTCGCTTTGTTTGGCGCGGTGTTCATCGCATTCCCAGTCATTGCCGTGCAGGTCTACAAGTTCGTAGCGCCCGGCCTGTACAAGAATGAACGGCAGGCTTTTTATCCCTACCTTTTCGCAACGCCGATCCTGTTCCTGCTGGGTGCGTGTTTCGTTTATTTCGCGGCGATGCCGCTCGCGATGAAGTTCTTCCTGTCCATGGAGCAGGGGGGCGGCGACGGTCATGCTGCGATCAGCCTGCTGCCCAGGACGAGCGAGTATCTAGCCCTCATCATGACCTTGATTCTGGCTTTTGGGATTTGCTTCCAGACGCCTGTAATCCTTACGCTTTTGGCGCGTGCGGGATTCATCGATGCGGCATGGCTGCGCGACAAGCGCAGATACGCCATCGTCATCGTGTTTGCCGTAGCCGCCGTCCTCACGCCTCCCGACGTCATCAGCCAGATCGCGCTTGCGGTGCCCACTTTGCTGCTCTACGAAGCCTCCATCCTTGTGGTTCAGATGGTCGAGAAGAAGCGCAACGCCGAGAGCGCATCCACACCGGTCTGATCGCGCATTCTTGCCGGGGCCGTTCCTTCGCCATGCACGACATCAGATGGATCCGCGATAATCCCGATGCCTTTTCCGAACGCCTTCTGGCGCGCGGCATGCTGGAAGGCGACGTCGCGGGTCTGGTTTCTGAACTGATTGCCCAGGACGAAACCCGCCGCGCCGTGATCGGCGAACTTCAGGCGCTGCAGGAACGGCGGAACGCTGCGTCCAAGGAGGTGGGCAAGGCCAAGGCGGCAAAGGACGAGACTAGGGCGCAGGCCTTGATTGACGAGGTTGCGGCACTCAAGGACGGCCTTTCCGAAGGCGAAGAGCGTTTGCGAGGTCTGGATGCCGATCTCGATCGTGCGTTGGCCGAGATCCCCAGTCTTCCTTTGATGGATGTCCCGGTCGGCGCCGACGAGCACGACAATGTCGAGTTCAGCCGGCAGGGTGACGCGCCGAGCCTGGGCTTCACGCCGCGCCAGCATTTCGAGATCGAGGGCGCTCTTCCGGGCATGGACTTCGAAACGGCGTCGCGGCTGTCCGGTGCACGTTTCGTCGTGCTCAAAGGCCAGATCGCCCGGCTTGAGCGCGCCCTCGGTCAGTTCATGCTCGACATTCACACCAATGAGCACGGCTATACCGAAGTGCAGCCGCCGCTGATGGTGCGCGACGAGGTAATGTTCGGAACGGCGCAATTGCCGAAGTTCCGGGACGATCAGTTCCGGACCGGCAGCCTAGCGCCGTCCGCCGGCTCCTCTGCGCCCGAAGCCATCGTGGATGGACGCTGGCTCATTCCCACCGCCGAAGTGCCGCTGACAAATCTCGTTCGCGAGAGCATTCTTTCCGAAGACGAATTGCCGCTTCGGTTCACTGCGCTGACACCGTGTTTCCGTGCGGAGGCGGGAGCAGCGGGCCGGGATACGCGCGGTCTCATTCGCCAGCATCAATTCAACAAGGTGGAGCTTGTCTCCATCACGACGCCCGAACAATCCGCTGACGAGCATGCCCGTATGCTTGCGGCCGCCGAGGCCGTGCTTAAGTCGCTCGATCTGCATTATCGTGTCATGACGCTGTGCACGGGCGACATGGGTTTTGCCTCGCAGAAGACCTACGACATAGAGGTCTGGCTGCCGGGGCAGGGCAGCTTCCGGGAAATCTCGTCCTGTTCAACCTGCGGTGATTTCCAGGCGCGCCGTATGAGCGCGCGCTATCGTGCGGCGGGCGAGAAGGGTACGCGCTTTGTTCACACGCTGAACGGGTCGGGTGTCGCGGTTGGACGTGCTTTGGTCGCGGTGCTCGAAAACTACCAGAACGAGGACGGTTCGATCAGCGTGCCGGCGGTCCTGCGGCCCTACATGGCCGGGCTGGAGCGCATCGGCGAACCGGCCTGACCTCCAGCCCATGACATTCGAGGAGAGGCGGGATGCGAATCCTGATCACCAATGACGACGGAATCCATTCTCCGGGCCTCGATTCGCTGGTGGATATCGCGCGTCAGCTCTCCGATGATGTGTGGGTCGTGGCGCCGGAATATGATCAATCGGGTGTCGCTCATTCGCTCTCATTGAACGATCCCTTGCGCCTGCGACGGGTGGGGGAGCAGCGCTTCGCGGTGAAAGGCACGCCGACCGATTGCGTGATTCTCGGCGTGCGGCACGTGCTGGACGGTAATCCGCCTGATCTTCTGCTGTCTGGGATCAATCGCGGGCACAATCTCGGCGAGGACGTGACCTATTCGGGAACCGTCGCCGGCGCCATAGAGGGCGCGCTTCTGGGCGTGCCGGCCATTGCGTTGTCTCAGGCCTATCCACCCGGCTATCGAGATCGCGTGAGCTATGCCACGGCCGAAGCGCACGGCGCGCGCGTGATTGCCGATATCCTCGAAGCGGGCCTTCCCAGGGGCGGGCTGGTCAACATCAACTTTCCCAATTGCGGTCCCGACGAGGTGGAGGGCGTGCGTGCAACCCGCCAAGGGCAGCGCCCGCAATGGCAGGCCCAGGTCGAGGGGCGCCTCGATGGCCGCCATAACCCTTATTTCTGGATCGTCTATGGCCACGAGATCGGCGACCCGGGACCTGACACCGATCTCAGGGCCATTGCCGATCGCTGCATTTCCGTTACGCCTTTGAAGATCGACATGACCGATCATTCCATGCTGGATCGCCTGGCGGGAAGATGGGAATGAGCGGAGGCTGACATGGCGGATGTGGACCCGCAGGACGAGGAAGAGGGCGCCCGCGACCGGGCTCGCCTGATCCTGCGGATGCGGCAGACGGGAATCCGGGACCCTCGCGTCGTCCGTGCGATGGAGGCGGTTCCCCGGCGAATGTTTGTGCCGGACCACGCGCAGGAACATGCCTATGCCGATCGCACGCTGCCGATCGAGTGCGGGCAGACGATCAATCAGCCTTTTCTCGTCGCCTACATGACCCTGCATCTGGAAGTGGCCGAGCGGCACAAGGTTCTGGAGATCGGAACCGGGTCCGGCTACCAGACTGCGGTGCTCGCCCATTTGACGAGGCGGGTCTTCACCATCGATCGCTATCGAACCCTGGTCGCTGCCGCCGAACAGCGGTTCGCGGCTCTCGGAATCGCCAACGTCACCGCCATGGCCGCCGATGGCATGACGGGCTGGCCGAACCAGGCGCCCTTCGACCGCATTATCGTGACGGCCGCCGGGCATGACGTTCCGCCAGCTTTGCTGGGGCAATTGGCAGAGGGCGGAATCCTGCTTGCGCCGGTGGGGCCACCGGAGGACCAGAAATTGGTGCGCGTGGAGAAAAGCGGCCACGGAATGGTGCGGACAGACCTGATTCCCGTACGTTTTGTGCCCTTGGTGCCGGGTAAGGCGGCTTCCCTTTGATCAGGGTGCCTTTGCACGGCAACGATTTGTCCCCATATTCAGCCGGCGGGCCGACATGCCATGCCCGCCGCCGGCCTTGAACCGGTCGAGAGGATGAGGACAAGACAGATGGCATTCCCGATCATGCGCCTGACGGACCGAGCCGCCAATCGTGTGCGCAGCATCATCGAACGATCGCCAACGCCCGTCGCCGGCCTCCGTCTGGGCGTGAAAAAGGGCGGCTGCGCCGGCATGGAATACACGATGGACTATGCCGCAAGCGCCGGACCCGCCGATGAGGTGGTGGAGGACAAGGGCGTTCGCGTTCTGATCGATCCAAAGGCCGTGCTGTTCCTCCTCGGCACCGAAATGGATTACGTGACCGAGAAGATGGCTTCGCGCTTCGTGTTCAACAATCCGAACCAGGTATCGGCCTGCGGATGCGGTGAATCTGTCGAAATCGTTCCTGCCAAGCCCGAGGCTCGGGCGTCCGCCTGACCTCTAGCCGGCCGGACTCGTCACGCGGCGGGCTTCCTTGTCGTTTTCGCCGACCACCCGATTGCGGCCTGCGTGCTTGGCGCCATAGAGGCATTTGTCCGCCCGCTCGACCAGGCTGGCCATATCGTCGCCGCTCTGGAAGGTGGCGACCCCGACTGAGATCGTGACACGGCCGAGATTGTTGCCCGTGGTCCGTTCGATGAGCTCGCGTTCCATGACAAGCCGCCGCAACCGGTCGGCAATCTCCACGGCAGTGTCGAGCGCGATGCCCGGCATGATGATCGCGAACTCCTCTCCGCCATACCGGGCCGCGATGTCGCTGTCGCGTACGGCTTTCTTCACCGTGCTGGCGACAAGCTTCAGGACTTCGTCGCCGGTGAGATGACCGTAACGATCGTTGAAACTCTTGAAATGATCGATGTCGGTGACGAGCAAAGCGAGCTGCCGCCCCTCCGCCATCATCCGGGACAAGGCCGCTTCGAAGAAGCCACGGCTCGAGAGCAGCGTTTGCCGATCAACCAGGGCTTCGTGACGGAGGCTTTCGCACTCCTCCTGCAGGCGCAGGATCTTTATCCGGGAATCCCGCAGCCGCCGTTCGATGGCGCCGTGGATCTGGTCGAGCTCCTGAGCTGCGGAGATCATGCCTTCCGGACTGGAATGGCCGGTTTCGCCCCTTTGGAGACGGGCGAACGTTTCCGCATAGGCGGCGACCGCGCTGCGAGCCGCGACGATCATGGCGATGATCTGGTCGGCCTCTTCGTAGATGCTGCTTCCGACAGCCTCGAAGCCCGAACCCGGCGTCATGATATGGGCGAGGTGGAGGGCTTCGTGATCGGCTTCGGAGAGATGTCCGCGGCGCGCCAGCAGATTATCGACGGCAATTACCAGCTCAGGGTAGGTGCCTGCGGTGTAGTGATACCAAACCGAAAAATTGCGCGGACTGGCCAGCTCGCCATTACGGCGCAGGACGCTGAGGGCAGCCTCGGCGAACCCCAGCGAGCGCTCGATCTCGGATTTTGGCGGCATCGAAGTCCCCAGACGCCGCGTTGCGACGTGGCATACAGGACTCTGGATTTCGACTATTTAAGCGGCGGTTAAAGTAATCGCGCAACCTTGCCGTGTGGCAAGAAAAAATCTGATCCATCCTTATTTTATACGCACCGGACGCAGCAGAAATTGCGGGACATGATCGCCAAGACCGACGACGGGCGGTCCATCCTCCCGATCATCGGAACGTCGGCCACGGCGGTCGTCCTTCGGTCGCGCGGCGCGAACAGGCTCCGACTTGGGCCGGGGAGGACGTGCTTCCGCTTCTGAAGGACTGGGCCGGCGGGCGGCGCGTTCGTCATCCTTCGGGCGCTTCGGCTCGTCGCGATCCTCGCGTTTGCGTGGCGCTTTCTCCGGCTTGTCGGATTTTGCGGATTTACCGCCGCGGTCCTTCCTGCCTCCCCGCGAACGCGCGGGCGCCTCGTCCACGGCATCATCGGCAAGGGGCTCGCCCACCCATTGGATGTCTTGAGCCGTGCTTTTCTCGATGGCGGCCAGATAGCGGCGGTCGGAGGGAGCGACCAGGGTCATGGCCGTGCCTTTGAGACCCGCACGGCCCGTGCGGCCGATGCGGTGCACGTAATCTTCCGCGTGAATTGGAACGTCGTAATTGAAGACGTGGCTCACGGCCGGAATGTCGAGCCCGCGCGCCGCGACATCGCTGGCGACAAGCAATTCCGCCTCGCCGCTCTTGAACTGGTCGAGTGCCTGCATGCGGGCACGCTGGTCCATGTCACCATGCAGGGCGACGGCTTTGAAGCCGTGCTTTTGCAGGGAGCGGTGAAGAACCGAGATGTCGCGCTTCCGGTTGCAGAACACGATGGCGTTCTTGAAGGCTGCTTCCGAGCGAATGCTGTTGCGCAGCGTCTTGCGCTTTTCCGAAGCCTCGGAGGACGTGGCAATCAGATTCTGAGTAATCGTCGCCGACGTGGTCGACGGCTTGGCGACTTCGATCTTCACAGGATCGCGAAGAAACTGATCTACGAGACGCTGGATCTCCGTGGGCATGGTGGCCGAGAAGAACAGAGTCTGCCGCTTCGGCGGGATAAGCTTGCAGATCCGCTCGATGTCCGGGATGAAGCCCATGTCGAGCATGCGGTCGGCCTCGTCGATGACGAGGATCTCGATGCCCGTCATCAGCAGGCGACCACGCTCGAAATGATCGAGCAGCCGGCCGGGGGTTGCGATGAGAACATCGACACCGCGCGTCAGCTTGGCGTCCTGATCGCCAAAGGACAGGCCGCCGATCAGCAGGGCCACGGAAAGCTTGTGGTTCGTGCCGTAGCGGTTGAAGCTTTCCTCGACCTGTGCCGCAAGTTCGCGCGTGGGTTCGAGGATGAGCGTGCGCGGCATGCGAGCCCGCGGGCGGCCCTGCTCCAGGCGGGTCAGCATCGGCAGGGTAAAGGACGCGGTCTTGCCGGTACCGGTCTGGGCGATGCCAAGCACGTCGCGACGCGCCAGGACCTCAGGAATGGCCTGTGCCTGGATGGGGGTCGGTTCTGTGTAGCCCGTTGCAGCCACTGCCGCGAGGACTTTGGGGCTCAGCCCGAGTGATTCAAAGCTCATTCAATGATGTTTCTCGGCCGCGGCAAATAAAGGGCGGTGTTCCGCAGGCGTTGCCGGATGCCGGCAACATAGGCGGCCTCTCTCCTGTGTCAAGCGAAGGGCGCGTCTTCGCCGAGGTGTTGCCGTGGTTCAGCCAAGATTGTGAGCCAGATGCTGGGATCAGTTCTTTTTTCGAGGCTCCTGACATCATGGCGCAGACCCCTGACGACGTTCCAGGCACCGTCTCCGAGCCGCAGGGCGAAGGATCAGCCCCGGAGGTGAAGCCCGCCAGACCTTTATGGCCGCGCCCGCACGATGAGGTTTCGGTGGAGAGCGGCGACGAAACGTTCTCTGACGAGCGCCGTGAGCCACGGCTCGATGACGTGATGCCGGCATCCGGTAACCTGCCGCCTGAGCCGTCGCTCGCCGCGCCGGAACCCGCGGTGCGGGCCGACGCTGAACGCGTTGAGCCTCAATTCGAGACGGAAGCCGTCGCCGCCGATGCGCAACCGGGCGATCTTTCGAAACATGATGCGAGCCAAGGCGACTCGACTGTCGATGCCGAAAACGAGATCCATGCTGACAGGAAAAGCGACCCGGAAGTGCCGGTTTCTCCTGTGATGGCTGCGGCACCTGTTGCTGCGGCGGGTGTCAGCCAGAGCGCGGCGGCCGAGCCCTCTGTGGCGGCGGACATCCGCCCTGTTCGAGAAAATGTGGATGAGGCGCCTCCGCGCGATCGCGTACGGGTCGAGCCAGCCGTGGACGCGCGAGGAGGGGAATGGTTTGCTCGCGTGGCTGCGGCCATTGTGCTGCTCATGGTCGTGGGCGGTGGAGCCATGTATGCGATGAGCGGCGGCGAGAAAGCTTCGCCGGCCTCTGAGCAGGCTGCGAATGACGGACCAGCGCCCCCAGCTCAGCCCGTTTCGGTGCGGAATGTCACTTCCGGTGCTACAGCCGGCAACGAGGATCTTCGGCTGATCCGCGATCATCTTGAGCAACTCGAGCGGCGTTTTGCGCGGCTTGAGACGCGTTTGAACGAAAACCCGGCCCAGAATGCGGGGGCGGCCGACAAGGCGCGCCTGGATGCACTCAGCACACGTCTGGAGAAACTGGAGGCCGGGACCGCTCCAGTGAATGCGCCGGTCAGCAATTCCGCCCCGCCGGCGAACTCCGGTTCCGCAAATTCCGGTCCTGAGAACGAAGATTCGGCCGTGAACGCCGCGCCACCGCCGGAGGAGGCCCCGATCACCGCATCCATTGACGGTGATCTTGAGCCCGCAGCCGCCACGCCGACACCGCCGGCCCTGCCGCAGCCGCGTCCCCCGGTCGTGGCGCGCGCGGACGCCAATCCCGCACCAACAGCCGAGCCCGCGCGCGCCGAAGCCCCGTCCCGGTCATCTCCGGACCATCCGGTGCTGAGCGGCTGGATTGTTCGCGATGTTTACAATGGCATGGCTGTCATCCAGAGCCGTCGTGGCATCATGGAAGTGACGGCAGGCGACGAACTGCCGAACGGAAACCGCGTTCTCGCGATCCGGCGCCTCGGCGGGCAATGGGCCGTCGTGACCCAGCAGGGGATCATCGCCGCCGGCTCGGGATATTGATCGGAGGAGGAGCCTACCGCCCCCTCAATTGGTCGCCGGGCCGAAACGGGCCTGGCCCGGTGCTCCGACAATGAGGACGAAGGTTTCACGGAAACCCTCATTGTCTTCCGGCGTGTCGAAATAGGCTGCCGATTCATCGTCTCCTGTTTCGCTGCGGACCGATGCGAGTGCGAGTTGCGGTGTCTCGGCGTCCTGTTCGACGGCCCGGGTCTGGACGATTTCTCCTTCGTCCGAGATCCATTGCACGAACAGTTCGAGGTTGCCTTCCGTGACGCGACCGACCGCGCGGGAGAAGCCGCTCTTGTCGTCCTGAGACCATGGGCCAAGCACGCGGACGATCAGAATGTCGGTCTCGATGGCCAGACCGCCGTCCCGAGCTTCCTCTCCCCTGGTGGAATCGGCTTTTGCTTCGGCAGGAGGATCCGTGAACGGCGTGTTGGATGGCGGTGAAGGGGCTGTTTCTGTCACCGGTGCGGCTGGTGCCGCCGGCGGCTGAACAGGCTCTTGTGCGGCCAGAGGCAAGGCCCCGAACAGGCTTAAACCGGACGCGAAAATGATGAGGCTGCTCCGGTTCATATCCGATCTCCTCTAGACGTCGAGTTCGCCCGCGAAGGGCGCGTGTTCCTGAATGAAACGGAAGCGGGCATCCGCCTTGGTGCCCATCAAACGTTCGACGGCACCGCGGGTTTCGATCTCGTCGTCCTCGGCGATCTCGACGCGCAGAAGCGTGCGGTTTTTTGGGTCCATCGTCGTTTCGCGCAATTGCTGCGGCATCATCTCGCCCAGCCCTTTGAAGCGCCCGATATCGACCTTCTTGCCCTTGAAGCGAGTGGCCAGAAGGCGTTCGCGTTCGGCATCGTCGCGCGCATAGACCGTGGTTGCGCCTTGGGTGATCCGGTACAGCGGAGGGACGGCCAGAAAAAGATGCCCGCCGCGAACGAGGCCGGGCATCTCTCGGTAGAAAAACGTAATAAGAAGCGAGGCGATGTGGGCGCCGTCGACATCGGCGTCGGTCATCACGATGACGCGCTCATAACGCAGATCTTCCTCGCGATAGGCCGAGCGTGTTCCGCAGCCAAGGGCCAGAAGGAGATCGGACAATTGCTGGTTCTGGGCCAACTTTTCCGAGCCCGCGCTGGCCACGTTGAGGATCTTGCCCCGCAGCGGCAGGATGGCCTGATTGCTGCGCTGGCGGGCCTGCTTCGCCGAGCCACCTGCCGAATCCCCTTCCACGATGAAGAGTTCGGCACCGGCCGCGCCGTTTTGCGTGCAGTCGGCGAGCTTGCCCGGCAGGCGCAGCTTGCGCGTGGCGCTCTTGCGCAGCGTCTCTTTTTCCGCGCGACGGCGCAGGCGATCTTCCGCCCGCTCTATGACGCGGTCTAGTAAACGGCGCGCCTGCGTGGGCGAGGCAGCCAGCCAATGATCGAACGGATCCCGGATCGTTTGATCGACGAGGCGCAACGCTTCGCTCGATGACAGGCGCTCCTTGGTCTGCCCCTGAAACTCCGGCTCGCGGATGAAGACGGACAGGAGGCCGACGCAGCCGGCCATCACGTCGTCGCTCGTCACATCCTTGAATTTTTTTCCGGCGCCCGCGAGCTCGGCATAAGCCCGCAGGCCGCGCAACAGGGCGGCCCGAAGGCCGTTCTCATGGGTGCCGCCTTCGGGGGTCGGGATGGTGTTGCAATAGGAGCGCGTGAAGGCGTCGCCATCCTCGGTCCAGGCGATGGCCCATTCCACGGCGCCCGGGCCATCCTGCGCGTCCACGCGGCCGGCGAAGATCTCCGAGGTCAGAAGCTCGCGGCCTTCAAGCGTGGCGCGGAGATAATCCTTCAGCCCTTCCGGAAACCGGAAGGTTTCCTTCGCCGGCACGTCCTCCATGCCGACGAGCAGTTCCGGCGCGCAGGACCAGCGGACTTCGATGCCTGCGAACAGATAGGCCTTGGCGCGCGTCATCGCGAACAGGCGCTGCGGTTTCAGGCGCGCGCCCTCACCGAAGATCTGCCCGTCCGGCAGGAAGCGCAAACGGGTGCCGCGGCGGTTGTGCACGGGCCCGACTTCTTCCAGAGGCGTTTGCGGTGCGCCGCGTGCATAGATCTGACGATAGAGGACCTGTCCTCGCGCGACCTCGACTTCGAGCCGTTCGGACAGGGCGTTCACGACCGAGACGCCAACACCGTGAAGACCGCCGGATGTGGCATAGGCCTTCGACCCGAACTTGCCGCCGGAATGGAGTGTGGTGAGGATGACTTCGAGCGCGGATTTGCCTGGAAATTTGGGATGAGGGTCGATTGGAATGCCGCGACCATTGTCCGACACCACGACGGTCCCGCCCAATTCCATCTCGACCTGAATGAAGGACGCGTGGCCGGCCACGGCTTCGTCCATCGCGTTATCGATGACTTCGGCGAAGAGGTGGTGAAGGGCCTTCTCGTCGGTGCCGCCGATATACATGCCCGGCCGGCGGCGGACGGGTTCGAGCCCCTCCAGAACCTCAATGTCGGCGGCCGTATAGCCCGCTTCGCCCGGCGTGCCGCGCGTCTGTAATCCCTCGTCCGGGGACGTCGATTTTCGAAGGGCTGCACCTGAGGAAAAAAGGTCGGGACTGGCCATGAGCTCGCTGCGATTCTCTATCCGGAGATTATCGCACGGAAGAGGACGTTTCGTGAACGCCGCTGGACCGCGGTCCACAATGATGGCGTCGCATACATTAAGCGCTCCGGTGGCAAAAACTGACCTCGGAGGATGTGCAAACAAAAACGCTCCTCCGCGAGGATGTCGGGGAGGAGCGTTTAGCCAAGGGTTCTACGGAATATGTCCGGCTGCGCGTCTAGGCGCAAAGCTGACGAACCATGAGAGGCTATTTTGTTCTCGTTCCAGCAAACCGCATCTGCGCTACAATTGCTGCCTCCATCTGTTGATGTAGATCAGCAGGTGTCGCCCGCTTGAACGATGTATTGGATTGATTGTCTGACGTACTGCCGCTGTTGTCGCCAAAGAGGCGACGCAGACGAACAGTTCTAGTTCTGCTCCGGCGGGGTCATTTTCTTAAACCTCCACGTCCAGTGTCTGACAATTGGAGTGTGCGACCGTTCCAGGTGACAGTCAAGTGACAGATTGCGCATTTTCATGAGCGTCGCCGAGCAGGCGAATCTGGTGATCAGAAGTTAATGCAGCTAAAGGATTTTTCGGCACAGAAAAGGGCGGCCGGTATGGCCACCCTTTTATGCGTCGGACGATGGGATGCCTGGACACATGCGGCAGCCCATTCATATCCACCCTATCCGGCGGAGATTATTCGACGATCTCGACAACACGACCGCTGTCGGTCTCGACAATTACCCGCTGCTCGTTGACGTAGGCATAGCTGTAGGTCTCGTGCTCGGGAATGCGATGCACGACCACGGTCTGCGGCAGAGCCTCGCCGACGACGATGCGCTCTTGAACGACGACAGGCTCCGCGCGTTCGCGCACGACATATTCGCGGACCTCGCGCGGCGGCGGATCGATAGCCGTTCCGGCAGCTGCGCCCACGACACCGCCGACCACGGCTCCGACAGGACCACCAACGATGGCGCCGGTCACGGCACCGCCCGCCGCGCCTGTAGCCGTGCCTTCCTGAGCGAAGGCCGCACCCGACATCGCAAACAAACCGGCGGCCGCCGCAACGATGAACTTCTTATTCATGACTATCTCCTTCGTGGAAGCCGCCGGAAAAACAATCAGCTCACACAATTGTTCCCGCCTTACTTAAGGTAAAACGGAGGCGTGGCGGAAAGCACAAAGAAAAAGCCGGGGCATGGTTTCCCATGTCCCGGCTGTGCTTCAGCGTCGAAGTGAGACGCGATCGGATTAGTGCGAATAATAGAGGTCGAACTCGACCGGGTGGGGGGTGTGCTCGAAGCGGATGACTTCCTGCATCTTCAGCTCGATGAAGCTGTCGATGAAGTCGTCGTTGAACACGCCGCCGGTCTTCAGGAAGTCGCGGTCCTTGTCGAGGTTCTCAAGCGCCTCACGCAGCGACGCGGAGACGGTCGGGATCTGCTTCAGCTCGGCCGGAGGCAGGTCGTAGAGATCCTTGTCCATGGCCTGGCCGGGATCGATCTTGTTGAGGATGCCGTCCATGCCGGCCATGGCGAGAGCCGCGAAGGCGAGGTAGGGGTTCGCCAGCGGATCCGGGAACCGAACCTCGACGCGCTTCGCCTTTGGCGAGTTCGTGTAGGGGATGCGGCAGGAGGCGGAGCGGTTGCGGGCCGAATAGGCGAGCAGCACCGGAGCCTCGAAGCCGGGAACCAGACGCTTGTAGGAATTGGTCGACGGGTTGGTGAAGGCGTTGATCGCCTTGGCGTGCTTGATGACGCCACCGATGTACCACAGGCATTCCTGCGAAAGGCCTGCATATTTGTCGCCGGCGAACACCGGCTTGCCGTCCTTCCAGATGGACTGATGGCAATGCATGCCAGAGCCGTTATCGCCATAAACCGGCTTCGGCATGAAGGTCGCGGTCTTGCCGAAGCTGTGGGCGACGTTGTGGATGCAATATTTGTAGATCATCAGCTGGTCGGCCATCAGCGTCAGCGTGTCGAACTTCAGACCGAGTTCGTGCTGAGCGGAGGCGACTTCGTGATGGTGCTTCTCGACCTTGCAGCCCATGGACGCCATGGCGGCAAGCATTTCGCCGCGGATGTCCTGTCCGGAATCGACCGGAGGAACCGGGAAGTAGCCGCCCTTGGTGGGAATGCGGTAGCCGAGATTGCCGCCGTCATAATCGCTGTCGGAATTGAACGGCAGTTCGACCTGGTCGAGCTTGAAGCCGGTGTTGTACGGCGTTGCCGAGAACTTCACGTCGTCGAAAAGGAAGAATTCGGCTTCAGGGCCGAAGAAGATGGTGTCGCCAACGCCGGAGGCCTTCACGAATTCCTCGGCCTTCTTGGCGATGCCGCGCGGATCGCGCTCATAGGGGGCACCGGTGGTGGGCTCAAGGACGTCGCAGACGATCGAAAGGGTCGAGGCGGCGAAAAACGGATCGAGGCACGCGGTCTCAGGAACCGGCATCAGCAGCATGTCGGATTCGTTGATGACCTTCCAGCCGGCGATCGACGAGCCGTCGAACATCTGGCCTTCCTCGAAGAACTCCTCATCCACCATGGAGATGTCGAACGTTACATGCTGCCACTTGCCCTTGGGGTCGGTGAAACGGAGATCGACGTATTTGACGTCGTTGTCCTTGATGAAGCTCAGGACATCACTGGCAGTCTTCATTTCAATTTCCTTTGGTTTTTCAACTCGGTACGGCAATTGCCGAAGGGCAGGGTAAAAAGGGAACTCAAATGGCGTCGACGCCGGTTTCGCCCGTGCGAATCCGGATGACTTCCTCGATCGTCGACACGAAAATCTTTCCGTCGCCAATGCGCCCGGTTTCGGCAGCCTTGCGAATGGCGTCAATAGCGCTCTCGACCAGATCCTCGCCAATCACCAGCTCAATTTTCACTTTCGGCAGAAAGTCGACGACATATTCGGCGCCGCGATACAATTCGGTGTGGCCCTTCTGGCGGCCGAAGCCCTTTGCCTCGATCACCGTAATGCCTTGAACGCCAACCTGCTGCAGAGCTTCCTTCACCTCGTCGAGCTTGAAGGGTTTGATGACGGCCTCGATCTTCTTCATATCTGTCCCTGTCTTATGGCTGCCGTGGCGCCCTGCTGCGAGAAGCAGCATTCATGCCAACATTCAGGAAGTTTCGCCTACAGTGAATTTTACCGTTGCCTTGCCGGTTTGAAGAAAACCTGCATGCCGCACAGACCATAAAAAGCGCAAATGAACAATAAATAGGCAAAGGCGAATGCGCTGGGTCTCCAGATTTGCTTCAGGATTGAGCATCGCGATTTTCACGGCTCACGAACATCGGACGCCGTGACGCAGCGGCTGGGAGAGGAGGCGCGCGGCCATGATCGAATTGCTGACGAACGAAGAGATGGCGCAGGCCGACGCCTTGGCAATCGCTGGGGGCGTGGATGGTTTCGATCTCATGCTGGCGGCCGGGCAGGCCGTCGCCGAAGCCGCGGAGACAATGTGTTCTCTGCCAGGCCCTGTCATTGTGTTGTGCGGACCAGGCAACAACGGCGGAGATGGTTTTGTCGCGGCGCGGCTGTTGGCGGAGCGCGGCTATGATGTTCGCCTCTGTTTCATGGGGGAGCGGGCGTCGGTTCGTGGCGCCGCCGCGAAAGCTGCGGCTTTGTGGCGCGGCCCGGTCGAGCCTTTTGCAGAGGCCGATCTATTTGGAACTGCGCTCGTTATCGACGCTCTGTTTGGCGCCGGGCTTGCGCGCGATATCGACGGCGATGCTGCTGTGATCATTCAGGCGGTGAATGCCTCTGCGGCGAAAGTGCTCGCTGTCGACGTGCCGTCCGGGGTCGATGGCACGACAGGCTCCGTACGGGGCACCGCCGTCCGGGCCGATCGCACCGTGACCTTCTTCCGTTACAAGCCCGGCCATCTTTTGATGCCGGGGCGTGCCCATTGTGGCGAACGGGTCTTGGCCCAGATCGGGATAAGTTCCGAAGTCCTGAAGACGATAGAACCCGTTCTCTTTCGAAACGATCCACCTCTTTGGCGCGGCGATTTTCCGGTTCCGGGGGCCGATAGCCACAAATATACGCGTGGCCATTCTCTGATCGCAGCGGGCTCGGAGATGACGGGGGCGGCCCGGCTGGCGGCACGTGCCGCGTTGCGCACAGGCGCAGGGCTCGTGACGCTCGGAGCGCCTCCAGGCGTGATGCCGATCTATCAGGCGGCGCTAGAAGCGGTGATCGTGCGCCCGATGGAAGGAATGGACGGCTATCGTTCACTTCTCGAGGATGTGCGCCGCAATGCCTTGCTGATAGGGCCGGGCATCGGCGGCGGCGAGGTCACACGGTGCATTGTCCTGGCAGCGCTGGAGAGCGGCCGCCATGTGGTATTGGACGCCGATGCCCTGACTGAATTCGAAAAGGATTCACAACTCCTGTTCGACGCGATCCGGAAGAACGGCGCAAAGGTCGTGTTGACGCCGCACGATGGTGAATTTCGACGTCTGTTCAAGGCGTTGCGGCCGATATCGGAATCAAGATTGGAGCGAGCACGTCTGGCGGCCGAGGCATCCGGCGCCATCGTGATCCTCAAGGGCAGCGACACCATAATTGCGGGCCCGGAGGGGCGCGCCGCCATTGCCGACAACGCGCCCCCATGGCTCGCGACGGCGGGATCGGGCGACGTGCTGGCGGGTATCGTTACGGGGCTGCTTGCTCAACGCATGCCCGCTTTCGAGGCGGCCTGCGCAGCGGTGTGGATGCATGGAGAGGCAGCGAACATCGCGGGCCCCGGGCTGATCTCCGAAGACTTGCCGGATGCGCTACGAGGTGTGTTGCAGCGCCTTTACGGCAACGCCTAGGAGACCTCGAACCATGCCCTGGTCGTCGCGCCATCGCCCTCCAGCGGTACGATCGTCACCGAATACCGACCGGGCTCTTCAGGAACGAAGGCCAAGCGTGACGTCTCGCCTGGGAATAGGATGAGGGTGTCGTGCCACCACGGCTTCCATCCATCGTCCAGATTGTCGAGCAGGCGGGCAGTCTGGCGATCGAGCATGAGCCCGTGCAAAGCGAGCCCATTGACGACGCTGAGGATGATCGTCTGTCCTGCTCCGGCGCGGATCAGGGGGTCCGGAGCGGCTGTTCCAATCCGGATCTCGGGACGCAGCGCTTTTTCGAAAGCGATCTGCTTCGGGAGGCGAGGGTTCTCGACCAAGGCATCCGGCCGCGGCCGCGCCGGCACCGCTTCGCCCTTCGGAATGATGCGCACGAGGACGTGGTCCGGTTCGAGATCGTCGAGGATCGTGAGAGCCTCGGCGTCGCCGGGCATATCGACAATGATATCGACGCGCGCGAACGGCGGCATAAGTAGCAGGCCTTCGTTCGGCGAAAAGGGAGGGCAGGGCAGGCCGTCCATCGCCACGATTCGGGCGGCGGCCGGCAGCTTGAGCGCTGCCGGACTTTCCGCCGCGATGTTGACGAGGCGTAGCCGCAGCCTCTCTGCCGGACGGGCGGAAATCTGTAGGCCGGGCGTCCCGTTGACGGTGACAATGCGGTGCGGCGGCGCTCCGGCATTCGCGGACGGCAAGGCGAGCGTGTTGAGCGCGGCGACGATGTCCTGCTCGGCAAAATCAGCATCACCGGTGTCTGCGACGATTATCGCACCCGAGAGGAGAAGCGTACGCGTGGCCAGCGCGGCATCATCCGTCTCCAACCGGTAGGCGAAGCTGCCGGCGTCCCGAGCCGTCAATGAAAGAGAGCGTGTTTCGCCGGGAGCAATGTTCTCGGCGTTATCGCCGCGGGTTCCGAGCCCTTGCGGGCAAAAGCTCAGCGGAAACGCCAGATTGTTGGTTACGCTGAAGGAAAAGGGTTTGCCGAGTTCAAGATTGAGGGCCGGGCCGACAGCCGCGCCGTTGAGAAGCGGACCGTGCAATGCTGTCTCGCCCGGCACGAGGACGATTTCTCCCTCGGCCGCAGTTAAAGCGAAAATGTTCCGGGCGAGAACCGGCCGCGCGGCGCAAAGACACAATGTCCCGGCAAGAACGGCGCGGCGGCTGATGGCCGTCGAGCTGTGGCGCCTCATGCACCCGTCAAGGCGGGCTCGGCCTTTGCGCGCACCGGCTGAGAGGACTGGGGAACGCCGTTCAACGCAAGTTCGGCCACGGCAAGCAAATCCTCATAGGTCCCGCCGTTGGACGCCAGAATGGCCATGCCCTGAAGCATCGCGGCACTGTAGCGCGCCAATGCTATAGGGTCGGCTTCGGGCGGCAGATCGCCATCCCGCCGGGCCTGTTCGAACCGGGGTCGCAGAGCATTTTCAATGAACTGTCGGCGCGACACGATTTCCTGAGCCACCGGGTCCTGCGCGGTGCTGCAGGCCGAGCCGCTTTGAACGAACAGGCAGCCCGGAGGCGTATCGGGCGAGGTTGCGACTTCAGCCCATCCGCGCAGGAGACGCTGGATGACTTCGCGCGCTGTAGGGGCGGCCAGCACCTCATTCATGAAGCCTTCGCGCTTCTTGGAATAACGATCGAGAGCCGCTCGGAACAATTCTTCCTTGTTGCCGAAGGCGGCATAGAGGCTGGGCGGATTGATGCCCATCGCCTTGGTGAGCTCGGCCAGAGACGCACCCTCATACCCACGCTCCCAGAAGACGCCCATCGCCTTCAGAAGCGCTTCATCAATGTCGAACGACCGTGGGCGGCCGGGGGCCATGGCAGAAATCCTTCAATCCCGATGTATGACTACAGATAGGCGGAGGCGCGATGCACGTCCAGTTCAGGAGAATTACGGCAAGGCCGCCGAACTCGAGCACCAACCGGAAAGAACCCGGCGCTGGGGAGAAAAACAGTCATCGCCGGGCCTTATGGACGTGGGCAAGCCGTCCGATATGACGCGAACCCATAAGCCCGTAATTTTCGAACTCACAGATTGGGAGCTTTCAGGATGTCCCTGTCCATGTACCAAGCCAGCGTGCCTGTCTTTGTCCGCACGTTCGGCAATCTCGCGAAGATAATGGATCGGGGCGTTGCGCATGCGGAAGAGACCGGGCTGGATGCGGTGGATTTGATCGAAGCGCGGCTGACCGAGAGCATGGGACCGCTTCGCAGCCAGGTTCAGTGGGCAAGCGACACCGCCAAGAGTTGCGCCGCGCGGTTGGCAGGCATCGAGATCCCGAGCTATCCGGACACCGAGACGACCTTTCCGGAATTAAAGGCCCGCATCGCCAAGACGATCGCCTTCCTCGAATCGATCGATCCTGCGCAGATCGATGGCTCGGAAAGCCGTGAGGTTCTGCTGAACACGCGGCGGCAGACGTTCACTTTCCAGGGGCAGGATTTCCTGCTGCGCCACTCGCTGCCGAACTTCTTCTTTCACGTCACGACGGCCTATGACATCCTGCGTCATAAAGGCGTTCCGCTCTCCAAGAACGATTATCTCGGCCATCCGTGATCGGCCACGCACAACTTTTCGCGTGCGAAACACAATCGTCATGCTATAGACGCGACCGCCTCCGCGAGGGGGCGCGCCCGGCGCGGGCGTGGCGGAATTGGTAGACGCAGCAGGTTTAGGTCCTGCCGCCGCAAGGTGTGGGGGTTCGAGTCCCTCCGCCCGCACCACCCCGAGGCCCGTCGGGAATCCATTCAAGAACAGCGCTCCCCCGCGAGCCCGCAGACGATCCGGAAGAGACATTATGCAGGTTACCCAAACCCTTTCCGAGGGACTGAAGCGCGAGTTCCGCATCACCGTTCCCGCCACCGATCTTGAGAGCCGGGTGTCTTCCCGCCTCAACGATCTTCAGGGCAAGGTGCAGATCAAGGGCTTCCGCCCCGGCAAGGTGCCCGCCACCCATCTGAAGCGCCTCTACGGCCGCTCGGTGTTCGGTGAAGTGCTGCAGGAGGTCTTGACCGAGGCGAATCAGAAGATCGTCGAGGACAACAAGATCAAGCTTGCCGGCCAGCCCAAGGTGTCGCTGCCTGAGGAAGAAAGCGCGATCGAAGGCGTGGTCGCCGGCAATGCCGACCTCGACTACACCGTCGCGGTAGAAATCCTTCCGGAAATCACGGTGGGCGACCTCAAGTCGATCAAGGTCGAGCGCCTGGTGGCCGATATCGCCGACGATCAGCTGGAAGAGACGCTGACCCGCATCGCCCAGCAGAACGCCACCTACGAGACCAAGGACGGCGCGGCCGAGGACGGAGATCAGGTCACGATCGATTTCGTCGGCTCGATCGATGGCACGCCGTTCGATGGCGGCGCGGGCCAGGATCATCCTCTGGTGCTGGGCTCCGGCCAGTTCATTCCGGGCTTTGAAGAGCAGCTCGTTGGCGTGAAGGCCGGTGACGAGAAGACCGTCAATGTCAGCTTCCCCGACGACTACCGGGCGACCGATCTCGCCGGCAAGGAAGCCGCCTTCGCCGTGACGGTGAAGGGCGTGGCGTCGGCCTCCGACGTCGCGATCGACGACGAGCTGGCCACGAAGCTCGGCCTCGAATCGCTCGACAAGCTGAAGGAAGCGATCCGCGAGCAGCTTTCGGCGTCGCACAAGCAGGCTTCGCGTCAGAAGCTCAAGCGCTCTCTTCTGGATGCGCTCGACGCAACGCATTCGTTCGAACTGCCTCCGACCCTTGTCGAGCAGGAATTCGCCGGGATCTGGCAGCAGGTCGAGCGCGAGATTGCCAATGGCGGAGAGGCGGCCACGGAAGGCAAGAACGAGGACGAGCTGAAGTCCGAATATCGCGGCATCGCCGAGCGTCGCGTTCGCCTCGGCCTGCTCCTTGCGGAGATTGGCGAGAAGGCCGATATCCAGGTGACGAACGACGAGGTCACCCGTGCCGTCGTCGAGCGTGCCCGCCAGTTTCCCGGCCAGGAACAGCAGGTCTGGGAATTCTACCAGAAGACGCCGGAAGCGCTTGCCGAGCTCCGCGCGCCGATCTTCGAGGAGAAGGTGATCGACTACATCGTCGAGCTCGCCGATGTCTCCGACAAGACGGTGACCCGCGAGGAGCTGTTCGCAGACGCCGAGGACGATACACCGGCGGCCTGAACGGCCGCGCTGAGGAGTTGAGATGCGCGATCCGTACGAAACCTACATGAATCTCGTTCCGATGGTCGTCGAGCAGACGAACCGGGGCGAGCGCGCCTTCGACATCTTCTCGCGCCTTCTGAAAGAGCGGATCATCTTCCTGACGGGCCCGGTGGAGGACGGTATGTCGTCCCTCATCGTGGCCCAGCTGCTCTTCCTCGAGGCCGAGAACCCGAAGAAGGAAATCTCGATGTACATCAACTCGCCGGGCGGGGTGGTGACGTCGGGTCTCGCGATCTACGACACCATGCAGTACATCCGGCCCCAGGTGTCGACGCTGTGCGTCGGTCAGGCGGCCTCGATGGGTTCGCTGCTCCTTACGGCCGGTGCGGAAGGCATGCGCTTCTGTACGCCGAACGCGCGTGTGATGGTGCATCAGCCCTCGGGCGGATTCCGTGGCCAGGCTTCGGATATCGAGCGCCACGCCGAAGACATCGTGAAGCTGAAGCGCCGGCTCAATGAAATCTACGTGAAGCACACGGGCCAGGATTACGACACCATTGAACGGACGCTCGACCGCGACCATTTCATGACGGCGGATCAGGCGAAGGATTATGGCATCGTCGATCAGGTCCTCGAGACCCGCCCGTCGGACGGCGAAGGCGCAGCAAAGCTGACGCCGGCCACCTGAGTTTTCCGAACGCGCAGGAGCAGGCGGCTTCCACCGCCTGCGATGGCCTGTAATTTGCTAATTCTGATGCAGCGTTCGACAACATCACGGCCTGCTTGTCTCTTTGGCCCTCACATGGTCACATTCACGGCGAGTCTTGATGCGTCGAAGTTCGGAATGCGGCGTCCGGTGCGGAGGCTGCGCAACACATTGTTAGGCCAGCGGGCCTAGCCTCAAGGAATTTTCGACTCAAGGCTTGCCGGGGTCGAGGTCAAGAGGCTGGTGCCGCTGGAAGGATTGGATGACATGAGCAAGGCCGGCAGCGACTCGAAGAACACGCTCTATTGCTCGTTCTGCGGCAAGAGCCAGCACGAGGTCCGCAAGCTGATCGCGGGGCCGACCGTTTTCATCTGTGATGAATGCGTTGAGCTGTGCATGGACATCATCCGCGAGGAAAACAAATCCTCGCTCGTGAAGTCGCGCGACGGCGTGCCGACTCCGAAGGAGATCCGCAAGGTTCTGGACGATTATGTCATCGGCCAGGATCAGGCGAAGAAGGTCCTCTCGGTCGCGGTTCACAACCATTACAAGCGGCTGAACCACGCCACCAAGCACAACGACGTCGAGCTTGCGAAGTCGAACATCCTGCTCGCCGGCCCGACGGGCTCGGGCAAGACACTGCTCGCCCAGACGCTGGCGCGCATCCTCGATGTGCCGTTCACCATGGCGGATGCCACCACGCTCACCGAGGCCGGCTATGTCGGCGAGGACGTGGAAAACATCATCCTGAAGCTGTTGCAGGCCGCCGACTACAATGTCGAGCGTGCGCAGCGCGGCATCGTCTATATCGACGAGATCGACAAGATTTCGCGCAAGTCCGACAACCCGTCGATCACGCGGGACGTCTCGGGCGAGGGCGTGCAGCAGGCCCTGCTCAAGATCATGGAGGGCACGGTCGCGAGCGTTCCGCCGCAAGGTGGCCGCAAGCACCCGCAGCAGGAATTCCTCCAGGTCGACACCACGAACATCCTGTTCATCTGCGGTGGCGCCTTCGCGGGTCTCGAGCGCATCATCTCTTCGCGCGGCAAGGACACCTCCATCGGCTTCGGCGCGAAGGTGGTCTCGCCCGAGGATCGCCGCACGGGAGAAGTGTTCCGTGAGGTGGAGCCCGAGGATCTGCTGAAGTTCGGCCTGATTCCGGAATTCGTCGGCCGTCTGCCCGTCATTGCGACGCTGGAAGACCTCGATGAAAGCGCCCTCAAGAAGATCCTGATGGAGCCGAAGAATGCGCTGGTGAAGCAATACCAGCGGCTGTTCGAGATGGAGGGCGTCGAGCTCTCCATGCACGAGGACGCGCTCGGTGCGGTGGCCCGCAAGGCCATCCAGCGCAAGACCGGCGCGCGCGGCCTGCGGTCGATCCTCGAATCGATCCTGCTTGACACGATGTACGATCTGCCGGGGCTCGAAGGCGTCGACGAGGTGGTGATCTCGGCCGATGTGGTCGAGGGAGGTGGCAAGCCGCTCTACATCTATTCCGACAAGGATGCCTCGGAAGCGAGTGCGTAATGGACGCTGAACCGGCCCTTTTCTGCCGGTTCCCAGGAAGTGTCCGGGGGCGGAAGGCGCGTCTTGAAACGGCGCGTTCCGCCCTCCATTTGCTTCTTAACGACCCCTACCGCCGGCACTTCACGCGGCGGTACCCTGCCAAAAGCGAAATCATGCGGCGTTCCACGCACGGCCGAGATCGCCGGAGGCTATCGGCGTCGGGCCCGTGTGCCGACGCTGCGAAAGGAAACTTGCCATGACTGGTACGAAGGTCCGCCCGCCCATCCCGGGGGAACGTGACACCTACCCCGTGCTGCCGCTGCGCGACATCGTGGTGTTCCCGCACATGATCGTTCCGCTGTTTGTGGGACGTGAGAAGTCCATCCGCGCACTCGAAGCCGTGATGCGGGACGACAAGCCGATCCTGCTTGCCACGCAGCTGAACCCGACCGATGACGATCCCGCGCCCGACGTGATCTACAAGATCGGAACGTTGGCCAATGTGCTTCAGCTACTGAAGCTGCCCGACGGCACCGTGAAGGTGCTGGTGGAAGGAACGGGTCGTGCGCAGGCTGTGAAATACAGCGGCCGCGAGGATTTTTACGAGGCTGAAGCCGAGACCCTGGGCGACATCAACGGGGAGGGCGTTGAACCCACCGCGTTGGCTCGCTCCGTGGTCAGCGAGTTCGAGAGCTATGTGAAGCTCAACAAGAAGATCGCGTCCGAAATCGTCACAGCGGTGACGCAGATCGAGGATGCCTCCAAGCTTGCCGATTCCATTGCCTCCCACCTCTCGGTGAAGATCCCCGAGAAGCAGGGCGTGCTCGAACTGCTCAACGTCGTCGAGCGGCTGGAGCGTGTGCTCGGCCTGATGGAAAGCGAAATCTCGGTTCTGCAAGTGGAGAAGCGCATCCGGACCCGCGTGAAGCGGCAGATGGAGAAGACGCAGCGCGAATATTACCTCAACGAGCAGATGAAGGCGATCCAGAAGGAGCTTGGCGACGGCGACGAAGGTCGTGACGACACCGCCGAGCTCGAGGAGAAGATCAAGAACACGAAGCTCTCGAAGGAAGCGCGGGAAAAGGCCAACGCCGAGATTCGCAAGCTCAAGCAAATGAGCCCGATGTCGGCGGAAGCGACGGTCGTGCGCAATTATCTCGACTGGCTGCTGACCATTCCATGGGGCGACAAGTCGAAGGTCCGTAAGGATCTCTCCTTCGCCGAGCAGGTTCTCGACAGCGATCACTTCGGCCTCGACAAGGTCAAGGAGCGTATCGTCGAATATCTTGCCGTGCAGAGCCGCTCGAACAAGCTCGCTGGTCCGATCCTGTGCCTTGTCGGCCCTCCGGGCGTGGGCAAGACCTCGCTTGCGAAGTCGATCGCCAAGGCCACCGGGCGTGAATATGTCCGCATGTCGCTCGGCGGCGTGCGTGACGAGGCGGAGATCCGTGGGCATCGCCGCACCTATATCGGTTCGATGCCTGGCAAGGTCATCCAGTCGATGAAGAAGGCGAAAAAATCCAATCCTCTCTTCTTGCTCGACGAGATCGACAAGATGGGCATGGATTACCGGGGCGATCCGGCTTCGGCGCTTCTCGAAGTGCTGGATCCGGAGCAGAACAGCTCGTTTGCCGATCATTATCTGGAGGTCGATTATGACCTTTCGAACGTGATGTTCATCACGACGGCGAACACGCTGAACATCCCCGGCCCGCTGATGGACCGTATGGAGATCATCCGGATCGCCGGCTACACCGAGGACGAGAAGGCTGAGATTGCGCGTCGCCACCTCATTCCGGAACTGGTCAAGAAGCATGGCCTGAAGCCGGAGGAATGGTCGATCGATGACGCCGCGCTGCTCACAGTGGTGCGTCGTTACACCCGTGAGGCTGGCGTGCGCAGCCTCGAGCGGGAGGTTGCGACCATGGTCCGCAAGGCGGTGAAGGAAATCGTTTCCAAGAAGGCGACCAGCGTCCATGTGACGGAAGAGAACCTCGAAACCTATCTTGGCGTGCCGAAATATCGGTACGGCGAGGCGGAGATGGAGGATCAGGTCGGCGTGGTGACGGGTCTTGCATGGACGGAAGTCGGCGGAGAGCTGCTCACCATCGAAGGCGTGATGATGCCGGGCCGCGGTCGCATGACCGTCACCGGCAACCTCAAGGACGTGATGAAGGAATCGATCTCGGCGGCGGCATCGTATGTCCGCTCGCGGGCAGTCGATTTCGGCATCAAGCCCCCGGTCTTCGAGAAGCGGGACATCCACGTTCACGTGCCGGAAGGCGCCACTCCGAAGGACGGTCCCTCCGCTGGCGTTGCGATGGCAACTGCCATCGTGTCGGTGATGACCGGCATTCCGGTGCGTCGGGATATCGCCATGACGGGCGAGATCACGTTGCGGGGAAGGGTGCTGCCGATCGGTGGTCTCAAGGAAAAGCTGCTGGCTGCGCTGCGCGGCGGCATCAAGACCGTGATGATACCGGAGGACAATGCCAAGGATCTGGTCGACATTCCGGACAACGTGAAGAGCGGTCTGGAAATCATTCCGGTGCGTCATCTCAACGAGGTTCTGCAGCACGCTCTCCTGCGTCAGCCAGAGCCGATCGAGTGGGAGGAGGAGGCCGAGCCCATGCCGAGCCCGCTTCCCGACGATCCGGCTGTCGTCACCGCGCATTGATTGCCGAACACGTATCAGGAAACGGCCCGCATTAGCGGGCCGTTTTCGTATGTTCTGTGCTACCGCCGCCACACCCGCGCCACCTACCGATTCGCATGCCCGGAATTCCTTGCGTTTCAGGAGGTTTCGCGGAAGTTTGCCCGTTCCGTCCTGGGTGGGGCTATGCAGGGCGCACGATGATGCGGAGGGGCTTTAAATGAACAAGTCGGAGCTGATCGCGGCCGTGGCCGAAAAATCCGGCCTGAGCCGGCAAGACGCGACCAAGGCCGTCGAAGCAGCGATCGATTCGATTGTCGACACTCTGAAGGGCGGCGAAGATGTCCGTCTGGTCGGGTTCGGCACTTTTCAGGTGGTAAAACGGGCCGCCGGCGTGGGTCGCAATCTGCGGACGGGTCAGGCCATCAAGATCCCGGAATCGAAAACGCCGAAGTTTCGTGCCGGGCAAGTTTTGAAGGACGCCATCAACCGGCCGAATTGACAATCAGTTTGCCTGCGAAACGAAAGATCTTCCGCCGCAGGCGTTGATCTTCCGGCTGCAGAGCGGCTAAAGAGAGCACGCATCAGCCGTGATCGCGGATGCAAGAGGGCGATTAGCTCAGCTGGTAGAGCGCCTGCTTTACACGCAGGATGTCGGCGGTTCGATCCCGTCATCGCCCACCACCGTTCCCGGTGGTTTGTCTGGTTATCAGTCCTCAGTTCCGAAAAGATTTGGCAATACTCATCCGTCGCGGGCCATCGGAAAATGATGGGCGATCAAGATACCCGGCCGTGAATTTGCCGATGTTTTGGATGCAACTTGTTAGAGGCGGAACGAAAAACGTTACCGGCGATTGAGAGCTTCAATAAGATAAAGGCTGCGGGTTTCATCACATGACGAACAACGATAAGCCCACGGCCAAGCAAGTGGCCGCGAGCAAGCATATTCGCGATATGCTGCGCGATCAGGCTCTCCCGGCGGCCGAGAAATACGGATCGCCAAAGGTGTTGTCGCTACTGACGCAGGCTCTTGCAGAAGCGGAACGGATCATCGATCTCGACAAAGCGCAGAACGCTAGTGGGACAGATGCCGAGGCTTCTGGAGAGCCTGACTGATATTCCCGCCAAGCTCCAACAATGTCATATCGAGAAGATGAGTGACGACACCATTGTTCGTTGCTTTGGAAAGATGACGCGCCGCGAGGCAAATATCTGTGAGTAGCTCCAGCGGCGTGGGATCGGATGTCGAAATCGCCGTTTCTTCGGTAAGATCCAGAATGACCCCACTGAGAATTTCGCGACCCTCGTCATTGATATAGCTCCACGCAGAGCCCAGCGCGATCCGCTCTTGATCGTGCTGATCCCGCACACGGAAGCATTCCAGGAACAATCCGCCGGTTTCGATCGCCGCCGATAGGCGTGTGGTCACGCGATCGTAGTCATCGCGATGGATGGGTATGTTTGCGAACGCCGATTTGGGCAGGCCGGCGCGTGCTTGTTGCGGGTCGAGGCCGCACAGAAGTGCCATCTGGGTGTCGGCCTTCTTGATGTCCGCCTTGATGTCGTACTGATACGCGCCGAGGAGGCGCTTGAAGCCAGGCATGGTTTGAAGCTCGGGAGGTGGACGCCCAACGCATGGGGCGCGATTAACCGCGAAAAGCCGTTCGACTATGGTCTAATTAAGGCTTCGTTACATTCGGCCCGCAAGGGCAGGGTAGGCCTTTTACCCAATCGCTTGGCTGGCCCTGTGCAGACGCCGAATGCTGGGCAACCGCTTCAGCACGAAGAAAGCCTCGGAAAAAACAGCGCAGAAAAGTCATGAGAACGTCGCGATGCCGTTGACTTGGGTAAGGGGGTGTCGTAGTTGACGCCCACCTTGAGCGGCCCGGTTCGGCGCCCTCCTGGGGGTGTAGCTCAGTTGGTTAGAGCGCCGGCCTGTCACGCCGGAGGTCGCGGGTTCGAGCCCCGTCACTCCCGCCATTATTTCAGTAGCTTAGCTGAAATATTTGGCCTGAGTTTCAACTCCTGTCAGCCGTCACTCGGTCCCTTCTAAGATTTCTGCCGCCCGTTTTTTGCCCTTTGATCCGCTTTCAGAAGGCAATACGGCCTTCTCGACAAGGGCATCAGCCGCGTCCCAATATCGGTGTTGGGGGAGTCGCTGTCCATGGTCCGCTATGATCGTCCGTCGATCGTTCTTGCCGTCTTTCTGTCGTCTCTGGCCGGCTTCGTGGACGCGATCGGCTTTCTGCATCTGGGCGGTTTCTTCGTTTCGTTCATGAGCGGCAATTCCACGCGTCTCGCGGTGGCTGTTGAAGATTCGAACTGGCACGAGGCGCGCATCGCCGGCGGTATCATTGCGATGTTCGTCTCCGGGGTGATTCTCGGCTCATTTTCCGGGCATTTTGCAGGGCATTGGCGGCGGCCGGTGGTGCTGTGTCTGCAAACGCTGCTTCTGATCGTTGCAGCATGGCTCCACAGGATCGATCTTGCCGTGCCGGGCACGGCTGCGGTCGCCCTCGCCATGGGCGTGGAGAACACAGTGTTTCAACGCGACGGAGAGGTCTCGATCGGCCTGACATACATGACCGGCACGCTGGTTAAGATGGGGCAGCGGCTGGCCGGTGCTCTGCTGGGAGGGCCGCTTTTCGCCTGGGTGCCGTATCTCGTTCTATGGCTTGGCCTCGCGGGCGGCGCTCTGGCCGGGGCGTGGTCGTTCCAGACGTGGGGGCTCGATGCCTTGTGGGTCAGCGCGAGCCTTGCCGCGAGCCTCACACTGACCGCCTGGATGATGGGGCCCAGGGAGGCCTGACCCGCATTGCGCCCGGCTACCGATATTCACATCTATCGATCATGAAACGCGTTCTTCTGGCGCCCATCTGGCTCTACCGCATGGCGATCTCGCCCATGCTGGGGCCGCGCTGCCGATACCAGCCCACATGCTCGGCCTATGCCGTTGAGGCCATCGAGCGTCATGGCGGGTGGGCCGGCGGATGGATGCTGACGGCGCGTTTGTGCCGCTGCCATCCACTGGGACCAGCAGGCTTCGATCCCGTGCCGCAAGAATTGCCCACCAGGACGCGCTGGTATATGCCGTGGCGCTATGGCCGCTGGACCGGGCGGCACATGACGACACGGCTCGACACACGAGTGCAGTGCGACCGCATTTCCTGATCACGCTTACCTGCTTGGTTCGCAGGGCTGAGCGACGAGGATTTTCTTATGCCTATCCTGACCTTTCCCGATGGCGCCGCGCGTGAATACCCCGCAGGCTCCACAGGCCTCGACGTGGCCAAGGCCATTTCGCCCTCGCTTGCGAAGCGCACCGTGGCGATGGCGTTGGACAGCACCGTCCACGATCTGTCCGACGTGATCGAGACTGATGCAAAGATCGAGCTGATCGGGCGAGATGATCCGCGCGCGCTGGAATTGATCCGGCACGATGCGGCCCACGTCCTGGCTGAGGCAGTGCAGGGGCTTTTCCCGGGAACGCAGGTCACCATCGGCCCGGTGATCGAGAGCGGCTTCTACTACGATTTTCACCGCGACGAACCCTTCTCCACGGAGGATTTGGCCGCCATCGAGAAGCGCATGCGCGAGATCATCCAGCGCGACCAGCCGTTCACCAAGGAGATCTGGACGCGCGAGCAGGCGAAGGACTTTTTCAGGGCGGCTGGTGAAGAGTTCAAGGTCGAGCTCGTCGACGCGATTCCCGAAGGGCAGGATCTGAAGATCTACCGGCAGGGCGAATGGCTCGATCTGTGCCGCGGCCCGCACATGACGTCGACGGGCAAAGTTGGCACGGCCTTCAAGCTCATGAAGGTGGCGGGCGCTTATTGGCGTGGCGACAGCAACCGCCCGCAATTGCAGCGCATCTACGGCACGGCCTTCGCCAAGCAGGAGGAACTCGACGCTTATCTCCACCAGCTCGAAGAGGCCGAACGTCGCGACCATCGCAAATTGGGTCGCGAGATGGACCTCTTCCACTTCCAGGAGGAGGCGCCGGGCTCGGTGTTCTGGCACAAGAAGGGCTGGACGTTGTTCCAGGCCCTGATCGCCTATGTGCGGCGCCGCAACGACGCTGCCGGCTATGAAGAAGTGAATTCGCCGGACATGATGGACCGCAGTCTGTGGGAGACCTCGGGCCATTGGCAGACTTACCGGGAGAACATGTTCACGACCAAGACGGAGGACGAACGCGTCTTCTCTCTGAAGCCGATGAACTGCCCGGGCCATGTCTGCATCTTCAAGAACGGCTTGAAATCCTACCGCGATCTACCTGTGAAGATTGCGGAATTTGGAAAAGTGCATCGCTATGAGCCGTCAGGTGCTCTGCATGGTCTTTTGCGGGTGCGCTCGTTCACGCAAGACGATGCGCATATCTTCTGCACGGCCGACCAGATCATGGCCGAGAGCCTGAAGGTCAACGACCTGATCCTGTCGATCTATAAGGATTTCGGCTTCGAAGAGGTGCGGATAAAGCTGTCCACCCGCCCCGAAAAGCGGATTGGCTCCGATGAAGTGTGGGACCGCGCGGAACAGGCCCTGGTCGCGGCGTTGGACGCGTCGGGACGGCCGTACACGGTCAATGAAGGCGAGGGCGCCTTTTATGGGCCCAAGCTGGAATATGTGCTGCGCGATGCCATCGGCCGTGATTGGCAATGCGGCACGCTACAGGTGGATTTCAACCTTCCGGGCCGATTCGGTGCGTTCTACATCGCGCCGTCGGGCGAAAAGGTGGAGCCCGTGATGCTTCATCGCGCCATGCTCGGGTCGCTGGAGCGATTTACGGGCATCCTCATCGAGCAGCACGCCGGCGCATTTCCCATGTGGCTGGCCCCGCAGCAGGTGGTGGTCGCAACCATCACCCAGGACGCCGACGATTACGCGCGCGAGGTGGCGGAGGTGCTGCGAGCGGCGGGTGTTCGCGCCGATTCCGATCTCCGCAACGAAAAGATCACCTACAAGGTACGTGAGCATTCGCTGGCCAAAGTGCCGGTGCTTGCGGTGGTGGGCAAGAAGGAGGCGGCCGAGCGCACTCTGTCGATCCGCCGGTTCGGTTCGCCCAATCAGACGCCATCCTCGCTGGAAGATTTCGTCGCGCAGATGCGGGACGAAGCATCGCCGCCGGATCTCGTCCGCGGCTAAGCGTCAATTCTGGGTCAGATCGATTTGTTCGCTCTGACCCGCCGCCACCTCGAATGGCTTCTGGATGATCTTGCCCTCATAGCGGGCCACCGCCACGTATTCCCCTTCGGCGAGGACGATGTCCTTGAGATTGGTCAGGGTCTCCGAGACGACGTCGCCGCCCGGAGTGAGGATGCTCCAGGATGCGTCAGTGATTTCCTGGTTGTCGCCGCTCTTGAGGCTCAGATGGATGTGGCCTGCTTTGTGAAGCACGGCTGCTTCCGTCAGCTTGCCGGCCTCTACCCGGATTTCGGAGTTGATGCGGGCGTTGGCGTCGCCATAGGTCGAGGTGACCTGATAGGAGCCGGCGGGCAACCGCACGATCTCTCCGGCGCGCACCTCGCCGATCGGCGTTTCCATCGGATCGCCGCTCTTGTGGATCTCGAATCGCAGGAGTTCGGGCGGGATCGGCTGTCCGGCCACCGTGCCGCTGAAGCTGAGGGCGCCCGCGTTGAGGGCAATGTTCTCGGTCTGCGCCACGGAGCCGAGAACCACATGACGCGTGACGCCGACGAGCCCATAGGAGACGTGATAAATATAACCGCCGGGGTCGAGGGTCACGAGAGGGCGGGCGTCATCGGTCTCCAGCACCAGCGCGTGGTTGCCGTTTACGTCGGGCTGGTCTGAAAAAATTCGCCATTTGAGCCCCGATTCGATCGCCTCGGCACCTTCCGCGAAGAGGGCATTGAGGCCGAGCGCGGTCTTGGTCATGGAAGACGGCGAGACCGGCGCCAGTATCGGCAGGCGGCGCTGTGCGGCGCCGGGCGTCCCGTCCGGCAATTGCAGATCCGGAGGGAGTTGAAGCGCGCTGTTCGGATCTGCGAGCGCTGGCGCATTGATCTGGGCTGCAGCTGGCCCTGCCAGCCCGACCAGGGCCAGAGCAAGACACAGCCTGTTGCGGACGAAGCGTGAAGGGCGGACCACCATGTTCGTGTGGGTTCCATGAAAGCGGGGCATTTGCAAGGCAGGGCCGACCCCGCTTGCCGTCGCCGGGCTCTTTTGCGAAGACAGCCCGGCCCGAGGAGAGCTGACATGACAGACGCGACCGATCTTCTGCTGCGCCGCCGTTCCGTGCCCCCGCCGATGCTGAGTGAGCCCGGTCCCTCGGAGGAACAGCTCCGCACGATCCTTTCGATCGCCAGCCGGGTGCCGGACCACGGCAAGCTTGCTCCGTGGCGCTTCATCGTGATTGCGGGTGAACATCGAGCTGCATTCGCCGACCGCCTCGCGGGCAGCGCCGCCGCGCAGCCGAATGCCGATCCCCAGCGCATCGAGCAAGATCGGAAAAGATGGAACGTGCCGTTGAGCGTTGCCATCATCAGCTGCGCCGCACCGCATGTGAAGATCCCGGAATGGGAGCAGGTTTTGTCCGCCGGCGCGGTTTGCATGAACATGATCGTCGCCGCGCATGCCCAGGGCTTCGCCGCCAGCTGGCTGACCGGAAAGGCTGCCTATGATCCGGCCGCGGCCGAGATTCTCGGTCTGAAGGAGGGCGAGAAGGTCGCGGGCTTCATCCACATCGGCACCCGTGACGGTGATCCCGGAGATCGGCCCCGCCCGCCGCTGGACGAGATCGTGACCCTTTGGACGGGCGCGTGAGCGACACCCATTTCTACGAACCGCGCGAAGGGCATCGCCTTCGATACGATCCCTTCAAGGCCATTGTCGCGCCGCGCCCGATCGGCTGGATTTCGACGATCGACGCGCAGGGTCGCCCCAATCTCGCGCCCTACAGCTTCTTCAACGCTTTCTGCACCGCGCCGCCGATATTGGGTTTTTCCAGTCAAGGTTGGAAGCACAGCGTCGCGAATATCGATGCCACGAGCGAGTTCGTCTTCAACCTCGCCACGCGCGAACTGGCCGAGAAGATGAACATCACAGGTGCGGACTGGCCGGAGGGCGTCGACGAGATGACGCAGGCCGGCCTTGAGGCTGCGCCGTCACGTGTGGTCCGCGCGCCTCGCGTAGCCGCGAGCCCGGCGGCGTTGGAATGTCGCCTGCTGAGCATTACGCCGCTGCACGATCTGGAAGGCCGCGCGGTCGATAATTTTCTCGTCGTCGGACAGGTTGTTGGCGTGCATATCGGCTCGGCCTTTCTCAAAGACGGTATGTTCGACACCGCCGCCGCGCACCCGATCGCCCGCTGCGGCTATGCCTCCGATTATGCCGAGGTGGCGAGCTTGTTCACGCTGAATCGGGTGCCGGGTCGGGAAGGCCATTAACGAACGGTTTACCATGTAGGGCCAGTCTTTCGGGAGTTGAGTACGCTCCCGGAGGGCTCCATCATGACCCATTCATCGGTCTGCACGAGCGCGGATCACACGGAACGGCCCGATATCGTGGATCGCTTCCTGGCCTGGCTTCCGAGCGCCCATGCGTCCGAGCGTGCCGAAGCCGCCGGCGCCCTGGCGCGGGCCTTTCTCTACTCCGACCTCAGCGATACCGCGTATCAGGCCGCAGAATGCGCGCTGACGCTTCTGATGGACGATTCATCGCCCGACGTGCGGCGTAGCATCGCGGAAGTGTTTGCCCGGTCGGAGCAGGCGCCACGAAACCTCGTCTTCGTGCTGGCGCACGACGTGAGCGAAGTTGCCCTTCCGGTTCTCGTCCTCTCGCCAGTGCTGCAGGACGCAGATCTTGCGGAGATATTCACCACACGTGGCGAACAGGAGAGATCGGCGATCGCGGCCCGAACGCGGATTTCGGAAGGGCTGGCGCGCCTGATCGCCGAACATGGCTCGGTTGACGTCTGCACGATTCTCGCCCGCAATCCGGAGAGTCGGTTGAGCGGGGGCGCGTTTGCGTTTCTGGCGCAGCGGCATGCCGCCGACGATTCTTTGCGTGCGGCCTTGCTGGAACGCGACGACCTGTCACTGACGGAACGGCACCTTCTCGTCATGGCGCTGGCGGAGCGCTTTGGTGTTCTCGCGGTCGATCAATTCGGCATGACCCATGATCGCGCGCGGCGCATGTCGCGTGACAATTGCGATCGGGCCGCGCTTCACATGTCGGAGATCGCCGGCGAGGAGGTGGCCGATCTGCTTGCTCACCTGCGGGCGTGCGGACACCTCACCGCAGCGCTCATGCTCGAAGCGGTGGCCGGCGGCAACCTTGCCTTCGTCGGAGCCGCGTTGAGCGAGCTGACGGGACAGGATGCGGACCGTGTGCGCCGGATGATGGACGATCCGATGGGCGCCGGCTTCCGGGCGCTGCATCGCGACGCCGGCCTGCCACGATCTTCGCTGACCATTTTCCAGCAGGCGCTTCTTGGCTGGGGAGAGACCGGACGCGACGCCGCCAGCGCACAAGACCGCCGAGCCGTGGCCGAGCGTTCGCTCGCGGAGGCGCCGTCCGCGAGCAGCGCCTACTCGCTGCTGAACCGCATGGCTGCCGAAGCCGCGCGCGAGATTGCCCGGGACAGCCGGGTCGGGGCGCGTCCGCAGCAATTGCCGGCTGCGGCCTGAGACGCCCGGCGACGGCGTTTGCAGAAATGAAAAAGGCCCCGCCGAAGCGGGGCCTTCTCTTTGCCTGCGGTGCTCAGTGCCAGTTTTCGAGGTCGCGATCCTTGGTCTCGGGTGCAAGCAGCACGCCGATGACCAACGTGCCGAGGGCAATGATGATCGGATACCAAAGGCCGGAATAGATGTTTCCGGTGGCCGCCACGATGGCGAAGGCCGTGGGCGGAAGAAAGCCGCCGAACCAGCCATTGCCGATGTGGTAGGGCAGCGACATGCCCGTATAGCGGATACGGGTGGGGAACATCTCCACCAGCCACGCCGCAATCGGGCCGTAGACCATCGTGACGTAGAGTACGAGCAGGAACAGCAGGAAAATTACCATCGGCTTGTTGATGGCGGCGGGGTCTGCCTTTGCGGGGTAGCCGTGGTCGGTGATGGCCTTGGTCACGGCCGCGTTGAAGGCGTCCTGCTGGGGCTTCAATTCCGCCGGGGAGAGGCCCATTCCCTGCACCGACGGGATAACGGTATCGCCGACCTTTACCTGGGCGACTGTTCCCGCCGGCGCGTCGATGTTCTCATAATTGACCGAGCGTGCCGCGAGCGAAGCCTTCGCAATGTCGCAGGAAGACGTGAACTTGGCTGTGCCCACCGGGTTGAACTGGAATGAGCACTCGTTCGGATCGGCCGTGACACTCACCGGTGCGGAGGCCTGCGCAGCCTCAAGTGCCGGATTCGCGAAATGGGTGATGGCCTGGAAAATAGGAAAATAGGTGAGGGCGGCGAGCAGGCAGCCGCCCAGAATGATGGGCTTGCGGCCCACTTTGTCCGACAGCCACCCGAAGACGATGAAGAACGGAGTGCCGAGCAGCAGTGCGATAGCGATGTAGATGTTCGCGGCGGCGCCATCCACCTTCAATGTCTGGGTCAGGAAGAACAGCGCGTAGAACTGGCCGCAATACCAGACGACGCCCTGACCCGCGGTGCCGCCGAGAAGGGCGATCAGCGGAATCTTGGCGTTCTTCCACGTGCCGAACGCATCCTTGAGCGGCTGCTTGGACGTCGAGCCTTCTTCCTTCATGCGCTGGAAGGTGGGGCTTTCGTTCAGCGTGAGCCGGATCCAGACCGAGATGCCCAGGAGCACGATCGAGATCAGGAACGGGATGCGCCAGCCCCAGGCTGCGAACGCTTCCTCGCCGAGATAGGTGCGGGTGCCGAGGATGACGAGCAGGGACAGGAAAAGGCCGCCCGTCGCCGTCGTCTGAATGAAGGACGTGTAGAACCCACGCCGGCCATGCGGCGCGTGCTCGGCCACGTAGGTTGCGGCGCCGCCATATTCTCCACCCAGCGCGAGGCCCTGCAAGAGCCGCAGCACAATGAGGATGACGGGCGCCAGAACGCCCCAGGTCGCATAATTGGGAAGGACACCCACCAGGAAGGTGGACACGCCCATAATCAGAATTGTGATGAGGAAGGTGTGCTTGCGGCCCACCATGTCGCCGAGCCGGCCGAACACGATAGCCCCGAAGGGACGGACAGCGAAACCTGCGGCAAAGGCCAGCAGCGCGAAGATGAAGGCCGCTGTTTCGTTGACGCCCGAAAAGAACTGACGGGCTATGATCACGGAGAGTGATCCATAGAGGTAGAAATCATACCATTCGAACACGGTGCCGAGGGAGGAGGCGAAGATCACCTTCTTCTCTTCACGCGTCATGTCACGTCTGGGTGCCCGCTGAGGAGCCAGCTCTTCCGCATATGTCATTGTGCGTTTCCCTCCGACGGCTCGAGGGCGTGTGTCGCCCTTCATTTGCCGGCTGGGAAAAGCTTAGCGTGGCTTTTCGTCGCTGGGACACAACTTTTTGTAACAGTGCACCGTGTTTTTGCGCCTGAAAAAGCCTGTGGCTGCACCCATATAGGTTGTATGGGCAAACTTGCATGGTTCCTTGGAGCGCTCGGTGCGGCAGCCACATTGTGGACCGGACCTCCGCCCGCTCACGCCCAGGCAGACAAGCGCTGGTCACTGGATGCGCAGCGATCCACCCGCATTCATCGTCCTTCCGAGATCAGGCGAGGAATTCCTCGAAAGCAGCCGAAGGCCCGCATCCGCGATCTGGAGGCGCCGCAGGTGCCGAGAGCCGGAAGCCGCGGTGCACCGAGCTATGGCACACCTGCCGATCCCCTGAAGCGGGCTCCGTCCCCTTAAGCGCGGGCCGCCCGATGCGCTGCATGCAAAGCGATGGCAGCGGCGTTCGAGACATTCAGGCTCTTGATCGCACCGGGCATATCCATGCGCGCGAGCACGTCGCAATATTCCCGTGTCTTCTGGCGCAATCCCTTGCCCTCCGCGCCGAGGACGAGCGCCAACGGCCGGGGGAGCGCGACGTCGTCGAGATTTTCCGTCGCTTCCGAATCAAGGCCCACGCGCAGATAGCCGCGCTCTGCCAGTTCATCGAGCCCCCGCGCCAGATTGGTCACGGTGATGAAGGGAACGTGTTCAAGCCCTCCCGATGCCGATTTTGCCAGGACGCCGGTTGCGGCCGGCGAATGGCGATTGGTCGTCATGATGGCGTCCACGGCGAAGGCCGCGGCCGTGCGCAGTATGGCGCCGACATTGTGGGGGTCTGTGACCTGATCGAGCACGAGCACGAGGCCGTTGTCCGGCAGCGTCCTGATGCGCGGAACGGGCAGGGGATCTGCTTCGAGATAGAGACCCTGATGAACCGCGTCCGGGGTCACCAGGCGATCGATCTCTCCCGGGCGCACGATCTCCGGCGCGATCGCCAGAGGTGCCTGTTCCTCTTGCAGGCGCTTCATCGCGTTTTCGGTCGCGAGCAGCCGCCGCACCCGCCGCTTCGGATTGTTGAGCGCCTCGAAGACCGAGTGGAACCCATACAGAATCACGAGGTCGTCATCCGATTCGGCAGGACGGCGCGGCCGCTGATGTGGCGCGAATTTCGGATTGAACGGGCGGGGAGGACGGCTCATGGTCGGTTCTTGTCACGCCCTGCACCTGTTGGCAACGAACACAAATGCAGGTTCGTTGTTGACAGCGCGGCGCGACGTCACGATAAGAACCGCCGCTGGACATGGGGTTTTCGGACCTTGTGTTTCCCGCGTCTGCGAGTCACATCGCCTTTTCAGGCTGGAATCGCGGGGGAGTGTCCCGAGCGGCAAAGGGGGCGGACTGTAAATCCGCTGGCTATGCCTTCGCAGGTTCGAGTCCTGCCTCCCCCACCAGGCCGCCTGTGCGAGCAAGCGGGTGTAGCTCAATGGTAGAGCAGCAGCCTTCCAAGCTGAATACGAGGGTTCGATTCCCTTCACCCGCTCCACTCGCAAGGCCCGCATGACGCTCTGCGCTTGCAGTGGCGCGCGAAACCCCTTATCGAACCGCCGCCAAGAAATCCTCATCACTTGAGCTCAAGGAACCTGGTTCGCCATGGCCAAAGAGAAGTTTTCGCGGTCGAAGCCGCACTGCAACATTGGAACGATTGGTCACGTTGACCATGGCAAGACGTCATTGACGGCTGCGATCACGAAGGCGCTTGCGGAGTCGGGTGGTGCGACGTTTACGGCGTATGACCAGATTGACAAGGCTCCTGAGGAGAAGGCTCGCGGCATCACGATTTCGACGTCGCATGTCGAGTACGAGACGACGAACCGCCATTATGCGCACGTCGACTGCCCTGGCCACGCCGATTATGTGAAGAACATGATCACGGGTGCGGCGCAGATGGACGGCGCGATCCTGGTTGTTTCGGCGGCTGACGGCCCGATGCCGCAGACGCGCGAGCACATCCTTCTGGCGCGCCAGGTTGGTGTTCCGGCTCTGGTGGTGTTCCTGAACAAGGTGGACCAGGTCGACGATCCGGAGCTTCTGGATCTGGTTGAGCTGGAGGTTCGCGAGCTTCTGTCGAAGTACGATTTCCCGGGCGACGACATTCCGGTGGTTCGCGGCTCGGCGCTTGCGGCGCTCGAGGATTCGAACGCAGAGATCGGCCGTGAGGCGGTCCTGAAGCTGATGGCCGAGGTGGATGCCTACATTCCGCAGCCGGAGCGTCCGGTTGACCAGCCGTTCCTGATGCCGGTCGAGGACGTGTTCTCGATCTCGGGCCGTGGCACGGTTGTGACGGGTCGTGTCGAGCGCGGCATCGTGAAGGTCGGCGAGGAAGTCGAGATCGTCGGCATTCGTCCGACGACGAAGACGACGGTGACGGGCGTGGAGATGTTCCGCAAGCTGCTCGACCAGGGCCAGGCGGGCGACAACATCGGCGCGCTTCTGCGCGGCACGAAGCGTGAGGACGTGGAGCGCGGCCAGGTGCTGTGCAAGCCGGGTTCTGTGAAGCCGCACACGAAGTTCAAGGCCGAGGCCTACATCCTGACGAAGGAAGAGGGTGGCCGCCACACGCCGTTCTTCGGCAATTACCGTCCGCAGTTCTATTTCCGCACGACGGACGTGACGGGCGTGGTGACGCTTCCCGAGGGCACCGAGATGGTGATGCCGGGCGACAACATCACGGTCGAGGTGACCTTGATCTCGCCGATCGCCATGGAGGAGAAGCTGCGCTTCGCCATCCGTGAAGGCGGCCGTACCGTCGGCGCAGGCGTCGTCGCAAGCATCATCGAGTGATTGCCCGGGCGCGGCGGTTTATCCCTGCCGCGCTGATTTTCCTTCTGGCGGCCTCGATGCCGTCAGTGGGCTTTGCCCAATGTCCCGAGCGGCCTGCCTGCCGGGGCTGCGGATGCAAGGGCGGTCCGGGATATCGTGGTCCGGACGGTCGATGCGTCGGGTTCGGCAACCTCGACAAGGTCTGCGGCACGCCGCCGACCCGGAAATGCGTTTTTGAAAATGCGCCGGGCACGGGTCTCAACCCGGACTGTGCCCGGCGGCCGAAAACACCGGGAGCGTCGCGTCCGGGCGTATGAAAACGGGATCGCTCTTGAATTCGAGCGAGGGGCGTGTATTAAGCG
Organism: Terrihabitans aquatilis; assembly: GCF_052542005.1. NCBI lineage: Bacteria > Pseudomonadati > Pseudomonadota > Alphaproteobacteria > Hyphomicrobiales > Terrihabitans > Terrihabitans aquatilis. The sequence goes on from NZ_JBOCUO010000001.1 coordinate 254,381, forward strand.
CCCACTCGAACGCGGTCTTCCGTGTAGGAGTGTAGCTCAACTGGTCAGAGCACCGGTCTCCAAAACCGGGGGTTGGGGGTTCGAGTCCCTCCACTCCTGCCATCGGGCAGGATCGCCGGGCCGGCGCGGGTCCGGCCTGGAATGTCGAAACTGCGCTATTTGAACAACCGGGGGGCTTCGCTTGACGGCGCCCTCCGCCAGTCGTGACAAGAGGCCATGGCAAATCCGGTAAAGTTCTTTCAGGAGGTCCGCGCGGAAACGGCCAAGATCACGTGGCCGACCCGTCGTGAGACGCTCATCACGACGGCCATGGTGTTCGTGTTCGCGGTTATCGCGTCCATCTTCTTTCTCGTGGTCGATCAGGTGCTGCGCATCGTTGTGACCTTCGTCCTCGGCATCGGGAACTGATCATGGCCAAGCGCTGGTACATCGTTCACGCCTATTCCAACTTCGAGAAGAAAGTCGCCGAGGCGATTCGCGAATCCGCGGATCAGCGCGGTTTGGGCGAAAGCTTTGACGAGATTCTCGTCCCGACCGAAAAGGTCGTTGAGGTGCGCCGGGGCCGTAAGGTCGATACGGAGCGCAAATTCTTCCCCGGCTACGTGCTGGTGAAGATGGATATGAACGATGAGACCTACCATCTCATCAAGAACACGCCGAAGGTGACGGGCTTTCTGGGCGCGGACAACAAGCCGACGCCGATTCCCGAATCCGAAGCGATGCGCATTGCGCAGCAGGTTCAGGAAGGCATCGATCGGCCGAAGCCCTCCATCTCGTTCGAGGTCGGCGAGCAGGTCCGCGTGGCCGATGGGCCGTTCGCATCCTTCAACGGGGTCGTCGAGGAAGTCGACGAAGGCAGGGCCCGCCTCAAGGTTGCGGTGTCTATTTTCGGCCGCGCCACGCCGGTCGAGCTGGAATACGGACAGGTCGAGAAGATCTGACGTTTGCCCGTTCCGCATTTTCTGGAGCGGGTTGAAGCGTGGGAGGCAGGTGCGGGGACACGCCAGTCCCGTATCGGAGCTGTACCACGAGCACAGAGCCGGCCATGCCGGCGCATTGTGGAGTAGAATATGGCGAAGAAAATTGCCGGCTATATCAAGCTGCAGGTGAAGGCCGGGTCCGCGAACCCGTCTCCGCCGATCGGCCCCGCGCTCGGCCAGCGCGGTCTCAACATCATGGAATTCTGCAAGGCGTTCAACGCGCAGACCGCCCAGATCGAAAAGGGCACCCCGATTCCGGTGGTCATCACCGCCTATCAGGATCGCTCCTTCACCTTCATCATGAAGTCTCCGCCGATGAGCTTCTACCTGAAGTCGGCGGCAAAGGTTGGCAAGGGCTCCCAGACGCCCGGCAAGGGCGCGACGGTCGGGTCCGTGACCAAGGCTCAGATCCGCGAGATCGCCGAGCAGAAGATGAAGGATCTGAACTGCTCCAGCGTCGAAGCCGCCGCCAGCATGGTCGAAGGTTCCGCCCGCTCGATGGGCCTCGCAGTGGTGGAGGGCTGAGATCATGGCAAAGATTGGAAAGCGTGTCGCCAAGGGACGCGAGGGCATTGACGCCACCAAGCTCGTTTCGCTGGATGACGCCGTAAAGCTCATCAAGGAGCGCGCCACGGCGAAATTCGACGAGACCATCGAGGTCGCGCTGAATCTCGGCGTCGATCCCCGCCATGCTGATCAGATGGTCCGTGGCGTCTGCCAGCTGCCCAACGGCTCGGGCCGCACGATGCGTGTCGCCGTGTTCGCACGCGGCGCAAAGGCGGACGAGGCACGCGAAGCTGGCGCAGAGATCGTCGGTGCCGAGGATCTGCTGGAAATCGTGCAGGGTGGAACGATCGACTTCGATCGCTGCATTGCAACTCCCGACCTGATGCCGCTTGTTGGCCGTCTCGGTAAGGTGCTCGGCCCGCGCGGCCTGATGCCGAACCCGAAGGTCGGCACGGTGACCATGGACGTGAAGGGCGCGGTTGCTGCTGCCAAGGGCGGCGCCGTCGAGTTTCGCGTCGAAAAGGCCGGCATCATTCATGCAGGCATTGGCAAGGCAAGCTTCGACGCCGAAAAGCTGGCCGAGAACATCCGTGCTTTCACTGATGCCGTGGTGAAGGCAAAGCCGACCGGCGCCAAGGGCACTTATGTGCAGAAGGTTGCGATCAGCTCCACGATGGGCCCGGGCGTTCGCGTCGAGCCGTCGACGGTTCTCGCCTGAAAAGAGGCGAGAGGAACAATTTTCCTCTCGCTGATGGAACGATTTCATCCCTCCCGATAATAAGGGGGTGACGAAGCACATTCCTTCACCTATAAAGCCCGACGCGCCGGAGCGGACCGGCGCGTTGAGGCAATTTAGACATTGTTATTTCCGTTCGGCTCTGTCGAACGGAGTAGGGGAGGGCGTCAGCCCTCCTTCGTCCTGTCCGAGACTGCGGGCGTTCGCGGATTATCCGTGAACTTAAATCGATCGAGCCAGCACAGACGGGTAAGAGCAGTTTTGGGGCATTGCCCCACATACGGTTCGAACCTCTAGGACCTCCTGATCTTCGCTGTCGCAAAGATCTGAAGGGACAGGGCACAAAGCGTCGCCTTCGTGTTTCACGCAGGCGGCAAGTGCACCCGGCGGCCCGGCTTCGGCTGGTTCGCCTGACTGGAGAGAGCACGTGGATCGTGCGGAAAAGCGTGAATCGGTCGCGCAACTGAACCAGGTGTTCCAGAACGCCGGGGTCGTTGTCGTTGCCCATTACTCGGGCCTGACGGTCTCTCAGCTGTCGTCGCTTCGGCGGCAGATGGCGGAGGCGGGCGCCAGCCTGAAAGTGGCGAAGAACCGCCTCGCAAAGATCGCTCTCGAAGGCACCGACGTCGCTCACTTGGGTAACCTGCTCACAGGTCCCACGGTTCTCGCCTACAGCGATGACCCGGTGGCGGCGACGAAGGTCGCGGTTAATTTCGCCAAGGGTAACGACAAGCTCGTGATCCTGGGCGGCGCATTGGGTGCGACCTCCCTGAATGCAGACGGCGTGAAGGCTCTGGCCACTATGCCGTCCCTCGACGAACTGCGCGCGAAGATTGTCGGCCTGGTCCAGGCTCCGGCAACGAAGCTCGCGCAGCTCTCGACCGCGCCGGCTGCCAAGCTGGCACGTGTGTTCGGGGCCTATGCCGACCGAGACGCGGCCTGAGGCCGTTAATCAACACATCTTGTTCGAACCGTAAGGAATACCCACATGGCTGACCTGTCCAAGCTCGTTGACGAGCTTTCCAACCTGACCGTTCTCGAGGCTGCCGAGCTGGCCAAGCTTCTCGAGGAGAAGTGGGGCGTCTCCGCGGCTGCTGCCGTGGCTGTTGCCGCTCCTGCCGCTGGCGGCGCTGCTGGCGGCGCTGCTGCTGAAGAGCAGACCGAGTTCACGGTCGTTCTTGCCGCTTTTGGCGACAAGAAGATCGAGGTCATCAAAGAAGTCCGTGGCATCACCGGCCTCGGCCTCAAGGAAGCTAAGGACCTCGTCGAGGGCGCTCCGAAGCCCCTCAAGGAAGGCGTCTCCAAGGACGAAGCCAACAAGCTCAAGGAAGCCCTCGAGAAGGTTGGCGCAAAGGTCGAGATCAAGTGATCTCCCTGCGGAGCACCGGCTCCGCGGACATGATTATTCCGGGCGCTCCATCGCGCCCGGAATTTCCGCATCCGACCCGATCGGCTGCGTCTAACTGAGAATAACAGGCTGCGGGGCTGCGTCCGGAAGGGCGTATGCGACGCGGCTTTTTGGCCCTTGAAGAAAGGGCCACATCCGAGGACCTTCCAAGGTCCGCCCCGCTGACCCATCAGGGGCGCGGGAGCAGCGAGAGCGAAGCGAGAGACGCCACATGGCTCAGACGTTCACCGGCCGCAAACGTGTCCGCAAGTCCTTCGGCAAGATCACCGAAGTTGCGGAAATGCCGAACCTGATCGAGGTGCAGAAGGCTTCCTACGATCAGTTCCTGCAGATCGATTACACGGCGGATCAGCGGACGGACGAAGGGCTCCACGCCGTTTTCAAGTCGGTGTTCCCGATCTCGGACTTCGCCAACACGGCGCTCTTGGAATTCGTGAAGTACGAGTTCGAGCAGCCGAAATACGACGTCGACGAATGCCGCCAGCGCAGCATGACGTTCGCCGCGCCGCTGAAGGTCACGCTTCGCCTCATCGTGTTCGATGTCGATGAAGAGACCGGCGCGAAGTCGGTCAAGGACATCAAGGAGCAGGACGTCTACATGGGCGATATGCCGCTCATGACGATGAACGGCACCTTTATCGTCAATGGCACCGAGCGCGTGATCGTTTCGCAGATGCACCGTTCGCCGGGCGTGTTCTTCGACCACGATCGCGGCAAGACGCACGCTTCGGGCAAGCTCTTGTTCGCCGCCCGTATCATTCCCTATCGCGGTTCCTGGCTCGACATCGAGTTCGACGCGAAAGACATCGTGTATGCGCGCATCGACCGGAAGCGTAAGATTCCGGTGACGTCGCTGCTGTACGCGCTCGGGCTCGACAGCGAAGAGATCCTCCAGACCTTCTACAACAAGATTCTCTACAAGCGCACCAAGGACGGCTGGCGCGTGCCGTTCAGCGCTGAACGGATGAAGGGCTTCAAGGCTCAGGTCGATCTGGTCGACGCCGACACGGGCGAGGTCGTGCTCGAGGCCGGCAAGAAGCTGACGGTGCGCGCTGCCCGCCAACTTGCGGAGAAGGGCGTGCAGGCCCTTCGTGTGTCCGACGAGGATCTCGTCGGTTCGTATCTGGCCGAGGACCTCGTGAACGAGGAGACCGGCGAGATTTATGTCGAGGCCGGCGAGGAGATCACCGAAAAGACCCTCCAGGCACTCGAAGAAACCGGCTACAACGAGATCGAGCTGCTCGATATCGACCACGTCAACGTGGGCGCCTACATCCGCAACACGCTTGCCGCGGACAAGAACACCGGCCGCGATGGCGCGCTGTTCGACATCTATCGCGTGATGCGGCCCGGCGAGCCGCCGACCCCCGATACTGCGCAGGCGATGTTCCAGTCGCTGTTCTTCGATCCGGAGCGCTACGATCTTTCGGCTGTCGGACGCGTGAAGATGAACATGCGCCTCGACCTCGATGCGCCCGACACACAGCGCACCCTGCGCCGCGAAGACATCCTGTCCGTGATCAAGACCCTGGTCGATCTGCGTGACGGCCGCGGCGAGATCGACGACATCGACCATCTTGGCAACCGCCGGGTGCGCTCGGTCGGCGAGCTGATGGAGAACCAGTACCGCGTCGGCCTGCTCCGCATGGAGCGCGCCATCAAGGAGCGTATGTCCTCGGTCGAGATCGACACGGTGATGCCGCAGGATCTGATCAACGCCAAGCCGGCGGCGGCTGCCGTGCGCGAGTTCTTTGGCTCGTCGCAGCTGTCGCAGTTCATGGATCAGACCAATCCTCTGTCGGAGATCACCCACAAGCGCCGCCTCTCGGCGCTCGGTCCGGGCGGTCTGACGCGCGAGCGCGCCGGCTTCGAGGTGCGCGACGTGCATCCGACGCATTACGGCCGCATCTGCCCGATCGAGACTCCGGAAGGCCCGAACATCGGCCTTATCAACTCGCTGGCGACGTTCGCCCGGGTGAACAAGTACGGCTTTATCGAGAGCCCCTACCGCAAGGTCGTCGATGGCCAGGTGACCGACGAGGTTGCTTACCTGTCGGCGGTTGAGGAGAGCAAATACACCGTCGCGCAGGCTAACTCCGCGGTGGATCAGAACGGTCGCTTTACAGAAGACCTCGTTGTTTGCCGTCATGCCGGCGACGTGACTTTGATCCCGGCCGACCGCGTCGACCTCATGGACGTTTCGCCCAAGCAGCTCGTTTCCGTGGCCGCGGCGCTCATCCCGTTCCTCGAGAACGATGACGCCAACCGCGCGCTCATGGGCTCGAACATGCAGCGTCAGGCGGTTCCTCTCGTTCGCTCCCAGGCACCGCTCGTCGGCACCGGCATGGAAGCGATCGTGGCCCGCGATTCCGGTGCAGCCATCGCTGCCCGTCGCGGCGGTATCGTCGATCAGGTGGATGCGACGCGTATCGTCATCCGCGCGGATGAGATGGACCCGAACCGTCCGGGCGTCGACATCTACAATCTGATGAAGTTCCAGCGCTCGAACCAGTCGACCTGCGTCAACCAGCGTCCTCTGGTGAAGGTCGGCGAGAAGGTCACCAAGGGCGACATCGTGGCTGACGGCCCGTCGACGGACCTCGGCGAACTGGCGCTCGGCCGGAACGTGCTCGTCGCGTTCATGCCGTGGAATGGCTACAACTTCGAGGATTCCATCCTTCTCTCCGAGAAGATCGTGTCCGATGACGTCTTCACCTCGATCCACATCGAGGAGTTCGAAGTTGCGGCCCGTGACACGAAGCTCGGCCCGGAGGAAATCACGCGCGACATTCCGAACGTCTCGGAAGAGGCGCTGAAGAATCTCGACGAATCCGGCATCGTCTACATCGGCGCGGAGGTTCGTGCGGGCGATATCCTGTGTGGCAAGATCACGCCGAAGGGCGAGAGCCCGATGACACCGGAAGAGAAGCTTCTGCGCGCCATCTTCGGCGAGAAGGCGTCCGATGTCCGCGACACGTCGCTTCGCGTGCCTCCGGGTGTGCAGGGCACGGTCGTGGAAGTGCGGGTGTTCAACCGCCACGGCGTCGAAAAGGACGAGCGCGCTCTGGCCATCGAGCGTGAGGAGATCGAGCGTCTGGCCAAGGACCGTGATGACGAACTCACGATTCTCGACCGCAACGTCTTCGCCCGTCTCGTAGAAGTGCTCGACGGACAGATCGGCGTCGCGGGCCCCAAGGGCTTCAAGAAGGAGACCGCGCTGTCACGCGACGTGCTCGACGAATATCCGCGGTCGCAATGGTGGGCGTTCGCCGTCGCCGAGGATCGCGTGATGAGCGAGCTCGAAGCGATGCGCAAGCAGTACGACGATGCGAAGAAGCGGCTCGAGCAGCGCTTCCTCGACAAGGTCGAAAAGCTGCAGCGTGGCGACGAGTTGCCTCCGGGCGTCATGAAGTCGGTCAAGGTCTTCGTTGCTGTGAAGCGCAAGATCCAGCCCGGCGACAAGATGGCCGGTCGTCACGGCAACAAGGGTGTCGTGTCGCGCATCGTGCCGGTCGAGGACATGCCGTTCCTGGCCGATGGCACCAATGTCGACATCGTGCTCAACCCGCTCGGCGTGCCGAGCCGCATGAACGTGGGACAGATTCTCGAGACGCATCTCGGCTGGGCCTGTGCGGGTCTCGGTCGTCAGATCGGGGCGGCGATCGAAGCCTATAAGGCGGGCGCGGGCGCTCAGGAGCTGGTTGGCAAGCTGCACGAGGTCTACGGCGAGGACGAGACGGTCAAGTCGATGTCCGAAGACGAGCTCATCAGCATGTCGGAAAACCTTCGGAAGGGCGTTCCCATTGCCACGCCCGTGTTCGACGGTGCCAAGGAACTGGACATCGAGCGACACCTCCAGATGGCAGGGCTCAACGAGACGGGCCAGTCCACGGTGTTCGATGGCCGTACGGGCGATCAGTTCGATCGTCAGGTCACGGTCGGCTACATCTATATGCTGAAGCTGCACCACCTTGTGGACGACAAGATCCACGCGCGTTCGATCGGTCCGTATTCGCTCGTCACCCAGCAGCCGCTGGGCGGAAAGGCGCAGTTCGGTGGCCAGCGCTTCGGCGAGATGGAAGTGTGGGCACTCGAGGCGTATGGCGCGGCCTACACGTTGCAGGAGATGCTGACGGTGAAGTCCGACGACGTGGCGGGCCGCACCAAGGTCTACGAAGCCATTGTCCGTGGCGACGATACCTTCGAAGCCGGCATTCCGGAGAGCTTCAACGTGCTCGTCAAGGAGATGCGTTCGTTGGGCCTCAATGTCGACCTCACGGCAACCAACCGGCAGGTTCCGCCGGCCGACGCTGCCGAATAAAGAAACACGACAACAGGTCTTTCCCCGCGGGAAAGACCTCGAACGTCATGTTCCGGCGCGGCCGGAGCATCCGGGCGGTTCAGCCGTCGGGCCTGACAAAAAAGGCGACGCCTATCAAATCGCCGGCGGACGGCAGGGCCTGGTCCCAAAGTCCGCATTGAGGAGAAGAAGATGAATCAGGAAGTGATGAATCTTTTCAACACGGCGGCGCCGGCTCCGAGCTTCGATCAGATCAAGATCTCGATCTCGAGCCCTGAAAAGATCCTCTCCTGGTCGTTCGGTGAGATCAAGAAGCCGGAGACGATCAATTATCGCACGTTCAAGCCGGAACGTGACGGCCTCTTCTGTGCGCGCATTTTCGGTCCCATCAAGGATTACGAGTGCCTGTGCGGCAAGTACAAGCGGATGAAGTACAAGGGCGTCATCTGCGAGAAGTGCGGCGTCGAGGTGACCCTGTCGCGCGTTCGCCGCGAGCGGATGGGCCATATCGAGCTCGCTGCGCCGGTTGCGCACATCTGGTTCCTGAAGTCGCTGCCGAGCCGCATCGGCCTTCTGCTGGATATGACGCTGCGTGATCTCGAAGCGATCCTGTACTTCGAAAAGTATGTCGTTCTGGAGCCGGGTCTGACGCCGCTCAAGGATCGCCAGCTTCTGACCGAGGAAGAATACGTCACCGCTCAGGATGAGTATGGAGACGACAGCTTCACGGCTCAGATCGGGGCGGAGGCCATCCGCGAGATCCTCAAGGCGATGGACCTCGGCAAGATTGCCGAGAACCTTCGCACCGAGATCGGCGAGACGGACAGCGACATCAAGAAGAAGAAGTTCACGAAGCGTCTGAAGATCGTCGAGGCCTTCATCGAATCCGGCAACAAGCCGGAATGGATGATCCTGACGGTCGTTCCGGTCATTCCGCCGGATCTGCGCCCGCTGGTGCCGCTTGACGGCGGACGCTTCGCCACGTCGGATCTGAACGATCTGTACCGTCGCGTCATCAACCGCAACAACCGCCTGAAGCGGCTCATCGAGCTGCGCGCGCCGGACATCATCATCCGCAATGAAAAGCGGATGTTGCAGGAATCGGTTGATGCGCTGTTCGACAACGGCCGTCGTGGTCGTGTCATCACCGGCGTCAACAAGCGTCCGCTGAAATCCCTTGCCGATATGCTGAAGGGCAAGCAGGGACGCTTCCGCCAGAACCTGCTTGGCAAGCGCGTCGATTATTCTGGCCGTTCCGTCATCGTCGTCGGTCCCGAGCTGAAGCTTCATCAGTGCGGCTTGCCGAAAAAGATGGCGCTCGAGCTGTTCAAGCCCTTCATCTATGCGCGTCTCGACGCCAAGGGCCTTGCGACCACCGTCAAGCAGGCGAAAAAGCTGGTCGAGAAGGAGAAGCCCGAAGTTTGGGATATCCTCGACGAGGTTATCCGCGAACATCCGGTGCTTCTGAATCGTGCGCCGACGCTTCACCGCCTTGGCATCCAGGCGTTCGAACCCACGCTCATCGAAGGCAAGGCGATCCAGCTGCATCCGCTGGTTTGCTCGGCGTTCAACGCCGACTTCGACGGCGACCAGATGGCTGTGCACGTTCCACTGTCGCTCGAAGCGCAGCTGGAAGCGCGCGTCCTGATGATGTCGACCAACAACATCCTGCATCCGGCCAATGGTCTGCCGATCATCGTGCCGTCCCAGGACATCGTTCTTGGCCTTTACTATCTGTCGCTCGTGCGCGACGGAGCGATCGGGCAGGGCATGGTGTTCGCCGACATGGGTGAGGTCGAGCACGCGCTGTTCCACAAGCAGGTCACGCTGCACTCGAAGATCAAGGGCCGCTTCACCACCGTCGACGCGGACGGTAACGAAGTCTCGAAGATCTACGAGACCACGCCCGGCCGTATGATGCTCGGACAGCTTCTGCCGAAGCACCCGAAGGTTCCTTTCGACGTCGTGAACAAGCTCATGACGAAGAAAGAGATCTCCAACATGATCGACACGGTCTACCGTCACTGCGGTCAGAAGGAATCGGTGATCTTCTGCGACCGTGCAATGGCGCTGGGCTTCCACAACGCGTTCAAGGCAGGCATCTCGTTCGGCAAGGACGACATGGTTATTCCCGAGACCAAGTCGAAGATCGTCGAGACGACGCGTACGCTCGCCAAGGAATACGAGCAGCAATACCAGGACGGCCTGATCACTCAGGGCGAGAAGTACAACAAGGTCGTCGACGCCTGGGCGAAGTGCACCGACAAGATCGCTGAAGAGATGATGGGTCGGATTTCGGCCGTCCAGAAGGACGAGCAGGGCACCGACAAGCAGATCAACTCGATCTACATGATGGCTCATTCGGGAGCGCGTGGTTCGCCGGCGCAGATGAAGCAGCTCGCCGGCATGCGTGGCCTCATGGCCAAGCCGTCGGGCGAGATCATCGAGACGCCGATCATTTCGAACTTCAAGGAAGGCCTGTCGGTTCTCGAATACTTCAACTCGACCCACGGCGCTCGTAAGGGCCTTGCGGACACCGCGCTGAAGACCGCGAACTCCGGCTATCTGACGCGTCGTCTCGTCGACGTGGCGCAGGACTGCATCATTACCGAAACGAGCTGCGGCACCGATGAGGGCATTCGGGTTCGCCCGGTGGTCGACGCCGGCCAGATCGTGGCCACGCTCGGCATGCGCGTGCTGGGCCGTACGGCGGCCGAGGATGTGGTGCAGCTTTCGACGGGCGATGTCATCGTGCCGGCGAAGAAGCTGATCGACGAGGCCGATGTCGAGCGTCTCACGAAGGCCGGTATTCAGGAGGTCAAGATCCTCTCGGTGCTGACCTGTGAGACCAAGGTCGGCGTCTGCGCCATGTGCTATGGCCGCGACCTGGCTCGCGGTACGCCCGTCAATCACGGCGAAGCGGTTGGCGTCATTGCGGCGCAGTCGATCGGTGAGCCGGGCACCCAGCTCACCATGCGTACCTTCCATATCGGTGGTACGGCGCAGCTGGCGGACACCTCGTTCCTCGAATCGAGCTTCGAAGGTGTCGTGCGCATCCGCAACCGGCACGCTGCTCGCAACAGCGAAGGCGATCTGATCGTTATGGGGCGTAACGTCCAGATTGTGATCGAGGACGCCGAGGGCACGGAGCGCGCGACGCATCGCCTGCAATACGGCTCCAAGCTGCGCGTGGACGAGGGCGACCAGATCAAGCGCGGTCAGCGTCTTGCGGAATGGGACCCCTACACCCGTCCTATCGTGACCGAGGTGGATGGATCGATCGATTTCGAGGACCTCGTCGAAGGTGCGTCCATCACCGAGACGACCGACGAATCGACCGGCATCACCAAGCGTGTTGTCCTCGATTGGCGCACATCGAACCGCAACCAGGATCTGCGCCCCGCAATCGTCGTGCGCGGGCAGGACGGCAAGATCCTTCGTACGCCGAAGGGTGGTGAGGCTCGTTACCTCCTCCCGGCCGAGGCGATCATTTCGGTCAATCCGGGTGGTTCGGTGAAGGGCGGCGATATCGTCGCACGTATTCCGACGGAGAGCGCCAAGACCCGCGACATCACCGGCGGCCTGCCGCGGGTGGCGGAGCTGTTTGAAGCGCGTCGTCCGAAGGATGCTGCGATCATCGCCGAGGTGTCCGGCACGATTTCCTTCGGGAAGGACTACAAGAACAAGCGCAGGCTTTCGATCCAGCCTCACGAGGACGGCGGGGATGCGGTCGAATACCTGATCCCGAAGGGCAAGCACATCTATCTGCAGGACGGCGACGTCGTGGAGAAGGGCGATTACATCGTCGACGGCAACCCCGCGCCGCATGACATTCTGGCCATCAAGGGCGTGGAGGCATTGGCCGCCTACCTCGTCAACGAGATCCAGGACGTCTATCGGCTGCAGGGCGTGCAGATCAACGACAAGCACATCGAGGTGATCGTTCGTCAGATGCTGCAGAAGGTCGAGATCGACGATTCGGGTGACACGGACCTCATTGCCGGCGAGCAGGTCGACCGGATGGAGCTCAACGACATCAACGATGCGATCATCGCCGATGGCAAGAAGCCGGCATCCGGAAAGCCGGTGCTGCTCGGCATCACCAAGGCTTCGTTGCAGACACGTTCGTTCATCTCGGCGGCCTCTTTCCAAGAGACCACCCGCGTGCTCACGGAGGCAGCCGTCAACGGCAAGTCCGACACGCTGGAAGGCCTCAAGGAGAACGTCATCGTCGGCCGCCTGATTCCGGCTGGAACGGGTGCGGTGATGAACCGCATTCGCGAGGTGGCGACCCGCCGCGACGATCTTATCGTTGCGCAGCAGGAAGCCGATCACCGTGCGGCGCAGAGTTCGGCGCCGATGATCGAAGGGCCGGCAGAGTAATCCTGCCAGCTTGGTCAAATAGAGAGGGGCTGCCCTATGCGGGGCCGCCCCTTTTTGATTCTCGTCTCTCGATGGGGCGACGCCGATTCGTCTCGCCTGATTCTAAGAGATCGATACACTCGGCATCTCGCTGAAGCGGATGCCAAGCAAACCCGGCACAAGTCATCTCTGTCTTTGGCAAGTCGGGATGGGCAGTTCTTTCGCCTGTTAACGATGTCTTAATTCAATGAAAACAGGCCAAGGGCTTGACGTGAAGCGGCGATATGCGTAAAAGCCGCCTACTCCAGCAGGCAGGTAGTTTCTGTTTTCACTGCGCCAAGCGGTGAAGTTTCGAAGCTAGACGCTGTTGGTAACAAATTTAATTGCCGTAGGTCACATGACCGCTTTGCGCATGACGCAGGGTGGTCCTCTGTCTGGGCATCGCCCGCTGCCTCTGATGGGGTCAGCTGGGCGATTTCTGTGTTTGGAGCGCTGTGCGCTCAGGAGAAAAGGCGAACGATGCCGACCATCAGTCAGCTGATCCGCAAGCCGCGGCAGGCGCCGGTTTACCGCGAAAAGGCACGTCATCTTGAGGCCTGCCCTCAGAAGCGTGGCGTTTGCACCCGCGTTTACACGACGACCCCGAAGAAGCCGAACTCGGCTCTCCGTAAGGTTGCCAAGGTCCGCCTCACCAACGGCTTTGAAGTGATCGGCTACATTCCGGGTGAAGGTCACAACCTTCAGGAGCACTCGGTCGTCATGATCCGTGGCGGTCGCGTGAAGGACCTTCCGGGCGTCCGCTATCACATTCTGCGCGGCGTTCTGGATACCCAGGGCGTCAAGAACCGTAAGCAGCGCCGTTCGAAGTACGGCGTGAAGCGTCCGAAGTAAGGGAAAGCGTCCATGTCGCGCCGCCATCGTGCCGAGCGCCGGGAGATCATCCCGGATCCCAAGTTTGGTGACATTGTCCTCACCAAGTTCATGAACTGCGTCATGGAGGACGGAAAGAAGTCCGTCGCCGAGACCATCGTTTATGGTGCCTTCGATACCATCGAAGCGCGCGCCAAGCAGAACCCGATCGAGGTGTTTCACACCGCGCTCGACAATGTTGCTCCTTCCGTCGAAGTGCGTTCGCGCCGCGTCGGTGGTGCGACGTATCAGGTCCCGGTCGAGGTTCGTCCGGATCGTCGTCAGGCTCTCGCCATTCGCTGGCTTATCAGCGCGGCGCGCGCCCGTAATGAAAAGACCATGGTCGACAAGCTGTCGGCTGAGCTTCTCGACGCTGCCAACAATCGTGGCACCGCCGTGAAGAAGCGCGAAGACACGCACCGGATGGCTGACGCCAACCGCGCGTTCTCGCACTACCGCTGGTAAGACCTGATCTCGAGGAGCCGACCATGGCGCGCACTCATAATATCGAGGACTATCGTAACTTCGGCATCATGGCCCACATCGATGCCGGTAAGACGACGACCACGGAGCGGATCCTCTTCTTCACGGGCAAGAGCCACAAGATCGGCGAAGTCCACGAAGGCGCTGCCACCATGGACTGGATGGAGCAGGAGCAGGAGCGCGGCATTACGATCACGTCTGCCGCGACGACCGCTTTCTGGAAAGACAAGCGCCTCAACATCATCGACACCCCCGGCCACGTCGATTTCACCATCGAAGTCGAGCGCTCGCTGCGCGTGCTTGACGGTGCTGTGTGCGTGCTTGATTCCAACCAGGGTGTGGAGCCGCAGACCGAGACGGTCTGGCGCCAGGGCGACAAGTATCGCGTTCCCCGCATTGTCTTCTGCAACAAGATGGACAAGACGGGCGCGGACTTCTTCAAGTGCCTCGACGATATCGTGAAGCGCCTTGGCGCACGTCCGGTCGCGATTCAGCTCCCGATCGGCTCTGAGGCCGATTTCCGCGGCGTGATTGATCTCGTCCAGATGAAAGCGATTGTCTGGGAGAGCAACGACACCGCCGTAAATGCCTCGACCCCGCCGAAGTTGGTCGACATTCCGGAGAACCTCAAGGCTCAGGCCGAGGAATACCGTTCCAAGCTTGTCGAGGCTGCCGTCGAGCTCGACGATGCTCTCATGGAGGCCTATCTCGAGGGCACCGAGCCTGATGAGGCGGCCCTCAAGAAGTTGATCCGCAAGGCGGTGCTCACCAGCGCCTTCTTCCCCGTTCTTTGCGGAACGGCGTTTAAGAACAAGGGTGTGCAGCCTCTGCTCGACGCGGTGGTGGATTACTTGCCTTCGCCGGTCGATGTGCCGGCGATCAAGGGTGTCGATCCGCGTAACGACGAGGACGTGGTTCGGAATTCGTCCGACAGCGAGCCGCTGGCTCTGCTCGGCTTCAAGATCATGGACGACCCCTTTGTCGGCACGATCACGTTCTGCCGTATCTATTCGGGCAAGCTCGAAACCGGCGCGAATGTCATCAATTCGACGCGCGACAAGAAAGAGCGCATCGGCCGCATGCTTCTGATGCACGCGAACAATCGTGAAGACATCAAGGAAGCCTATGCCGGTGACATCGTTGCCTTGGCGGGTCTCAAGGAAGTCCGCACCGGCGACACGCTGTGCGATCCCCAGAAGCCTGTGATTCTTGAGCGTATGGAATTTCCCGAGCCGGTCATCGAGATCGCGATCGAGCCGAAGTCCAAGGCGGACCAGGAGAAGCTTGGCACCGCGCTGCACAAGATGGCAGCCGAGGATCCGTCGTTCCGCGTATCGACGGACCAGGAGAGCGGTCAGACCATCCTGAAGGGAATGGGCGAGCTGCATCTCGACATCAAGGTCGACATCCTGCGCCGTACCTACAAGGTCGATGCGAACATCGGTGCGCCTCAGGTCGCGTATCGTGAGCGCATCTCCAAGAAGGTCGAGGTGGACTACACCCACAAGAAGCAGACGGGTGGCACTGGTCAGTTTGCCCGCGTGAAGTTCGTGGTCGAGCCAGCTGAAAACGGTCAGGCCTTCGAGTTCGAGTCGAAGATCATCGGCGGCGCTGTTCCCAAGGAATATCTGCCGGGCGTTGAAAAGGGCCTTCAGAGCGTGCTCGGAGCGGGCGTCGTCGCCGGCTTCCCGGTCGTCGACCTCAAGGTCGAGCTGATCGACGGCGCTTACCACGAAGTCGACTCCTCGGCGCTCGCCTTCGAGATCGCCTCCCGCGCGGCTCTTCGTGAGGCGTTGCAGAAGGGCAATTCGGTTCTGCTGGAGCCGATCATGAAGGTGGAGGTTGTCACGCCTGAAGAGTACACGGGCTCCGTTATCGGCGACCTGAACTCCCGGCGCGGCCAGATCCTTGGCCAAGACATGCGTGGCAATGCGAACGTCGTGAACGCGATGGTCCCGCTCGCCAACATGTTTGGATATGTGAGCCAGCTGCGGTCCTTCAGTCAGGGCCGCGCCCAGTTCACCATGCAGTTCGATCATTACGAGCAGGTGCCCGCGCACATCGCTCAGGAGGTTCAGGCGAAATTCGCCTGAACCCCGCATCCTGAACATCTAGAAAAGACAGAAACGGATCTTCGCCATGGCCAAAGAGAAGTTTTCGCGGTCGAAGCCGCACTGCAACATTGGAACGATTGGTCACGTTGACCATGGCAAGACGTCATTGACGGCTGCGATCACGAAGGCGCTTGCGGAGTCGGGTGGTGCGACGTTTACGGCGTATGACCAGATTGACAAGGCTCCTGAGGAGAAGGCTCGCGGCATCACGATTTCGACGTCGCATGTCGAGTACGAGACGACGAACCGCCATTATGCGCACGTCGACTGCCCTGGCCACGCCGATTATGTGAAGAACATGATCACGGGTGCGGCGCAGATGGACGGCGCGATCCTGGTTGTTTCGGCGGCTGACGGCCCGATGCCGCAGACGCGCGAGCACATCCTTCTGGCGCGCCAGGTTGGTGTTCCGGCTCTGGTGGTGTTCCTGAACAAGGTGGACCAGGTCGACGATCCGGAGCTTCTGGATCTGGTTGAGCTGGAGGTTCGCGAGCTTCTGTCGAAGTACGATTTCCCGGGCGACGACATTCCGGTGGTTCGCGGCTCGGCGCTTGCGGCGCTCGAGGATTCGAACGCAGAGATCGGCCGTGAGGCGGTCCTGAAGCTGATGGCCGAGGTGGATGCCTACATTCCGCAGCCGGAGCGTCCGGTTGACCAGCCGTTCCTGATGCCGGTCGAGGACGTGTTCTCGATCTCGGGCCGTGGCACGGTTGTGACGGGTCGTGTCGAGCGCGGCATCGTGAAGGTCGGCGAGGAAGTCGAGATCGTCGGCATTCGTCCGACGACGAAGACGACGGTGACGGGCGTGGAGATGTTCCGCAAGCTGCTCGACCAGGGCCAGGCGGGCGACAACATCGGCGCGCTTCTGCGCGGCACGAAGCGTGAGGACGTGGAGCGCGGCCAGGTGCTGTGCAAGCCGGGTTCTGTGAAGCCGCACACGAAGTTCAAGGCCGAGGCCTACATCCTGACGAAGGAAGAGGGTGGCCGCCACACGCCGTTCTTCGGCAATTACCGTCCGCAGTTCTATTTCCGCACGACGGACGTGACGGGCGTGGTGACGCTTCCCGAGGGCACCGAGATGGTGATGCCGGGCGACAACATCACGGTCGAGGTGACCTTGATCTCGCCGATCGCCATGGAGGAGAAGCTGCGCTTCGCCATCCGTGAAGGCGGCCGTACCGTCGGCGCAGGCGTCGTCGCAAGCATCATCGAGTGATTTAACGTAACCGTGGAGGAGCCGGTCGAGGCCGGTTCCGCCACCATTGAGGCTGATCATGAACGGTCAGAATATTCGTATCCGGCTCAAGGCGTTCGATCATCGGGTTCTCGATGCTTCGACCCGCGAGATCGTCTCGACGGCCAAGCGGACGGGCGCACGCGTGCGTGGTCCCATTCCGCTGCCGACGCTGATCGAGAAGTTCACGGTCAACCGTAGCCCCCATGTCGATAAGAAGAGCCGCGAGCAGTTTGAAATGCGCACGCACAAGCGTCTTCTGGACATTGTCGATCCGACCCCGCAGACGGTGGACGCGCTGATGAAGCTCGACCTCGCCTCTGGCGTGGATGTCGAGATCAAGCTCTGAGAGGGACGGCAAAAATGCGGTCCGGTGTGATTGCCCAGAAGGTCGGCATGACGCGCATCTTTACGGATGCAGGCGAGCATGTGCCGGTTACAGTCCTGAAGCTCGATCAGTGCCAGGTGGTTGCCCACCGCACGCTTGAGAAGGACGGTTATGTTGCGCTCCAGCTGGGTGCTGGCCTGCGCAAGGCGAAGAATGTCTCGAAAGCGACGCGCGGCCATTTCGCCGTGGCGCAGGTCGAGCCCAAGCAGAAGGTCGTGGAATTCCGCGTGCCGAGCGATGGTCTGATCCCGGTTGGCGCCGAGATCACGGCGGATCACTTCCTCGCAGGCCAGTTCGTGGATGTCACGGGCACCTCGACGGGTAAGGGCTTCGCTGGTGCTATGAAGCGTTGGAACTTCGGTGGTCTGCGTGCGACGCACGGTGTGTCGATTTCGCACCGCTCGCATGGTTCGACCGGCGGACGCCAGGATCCCGGCAAGGTCTTCAAGAACAAGAAGATGGCCGGTCATCTGGGTGTCGAGCGCGTCACCACGCAGAACTTGCGCGTTGTCCGCACGGATGTGGAGCGTGGGCTGATCCTCGTCGAGGGTGCTGTCCCAGGTCCGGCCGGCGGCTGGATTGAGCTCCGTGATGCGGTCAAGCGCAAGCTTCCCGACGGTATTCCGACGCCCGGCAAGTACCGTCTTGCGGACGAAAAGAATTCGCCGAAGAACGCCGCTGCTGACGAGAGCGCGGCGGATGTCGAGGCCAAGAACGCGGCCGACGCCGCGACCGGTCCCGAGACCGTTGATGGGGAGGCTGTCTGATGGTCGATATCAGCGTCAAGACGCTTGCTGGCGAAGATGCCGGCAACGTTACCCTGTCTGACGAAATCTTCGGTCTGGAGCCGCGTGCCGATATTCTGGCCCGCGTGGTTCGCTGGCAGCTGGCACGACGCCAGGCCGGCACCCACCAGACCAAGGGTCGCTCGGACATCGCTCGTACGAAGTCCAAGATGTACAAGCAGAAGGGCACCGGTCGCGCCCGTCATCACGCCGCGTCGGCGCCGCAGTTTCGTGGCGGCGGGCGGGCCTTCGGTCCGGTCGTGCGCAGTCATGCTCATGATCTGCCCAAGAAGGTGAGGGCGCTTGGCTTGCGTCATGCTCTCTCCAGCAAGGCTCGTGACGGCGGTCTGATCGTGGTCGACAATGCTGGGCTCGCCGAAGGCAAGACTAAGGCGTTCCGTGAGGTTCTGGCCAAGCTCGGCTTGAACTCGGCCCTGATCGTCGACGGTGCAGAGGTTGAGTTGAACCTCGGCCGTGCGGCTCGCAACGTTCCTCATGTGGACGTTCTGCCGGTACAGGGCATCAACGTGTACGACATTCTTCGGCGCGATACGCTCGTGCTGACGCGGGCCGCGGTTGACGCGCTCGAGGAGCGTTTCAAATGAGCAAGGATCCACGCCATTACGACGTGATCGTTTCTCCGGTGATCACCGAGAAGGCGACCATGGCGTCTGAATACAACAAGGTTGTTTTCCGCGTCGCAAAGACTGCGACCAAGCCTCAGATCAAAGAGGCGGTTGAGAAGCTTTTCGATGTGAAGGTGACCGGCGTTAACACCCTGGTCCGCAAGGGCAAGGTGAAGCGCTTCAAGGGCCGGCTCGGTCAGCAGAGCGATGTCAAGAAGGCCGTTGTGACCCTCGCTGAGGGCCACTCGATCGACGTGACGTCTGGCGTCTGAGCGGAAGGGCAGAGAACATGGCACTCAAGCACTTCAAACCCGTCACCCCCGGCCTGCGCCAGCTCGTGATCGTTGATCGCTCGGAGCTGTACAAGGGCAAGCCGGAAAAGACGCTGACCGAAGGTCTGTCGTCCAAGGGCGGCCGCAACAATACGGGTCGCGTGACTGTTCGCTTCCGCGGCGGCGGTCACAAGCGAACCTATCGCGTCATCGATTTCAAACGCCGTAAGCTGGATATTCCTGCAACGGTGGAGCGAATCGAGTATGACCCGAACCGTTCCGCCTTCATCGCGTTGGTGAAGTACGCCGACGGGGAGCTTGCTTACATCCTGGCTCCGCAGCGTCTTGCTGCCGGCGATCAGATCGTGGCGGGTGTTCAGGTCGATGTGAAGCCTGGAAACGCGATGGCTCTTTCGAGCATCCCGGTGGGCACGATCGTGCACAACATCGAGATGAAGATCGGCAAGGGTGGCCAGATTGCCCGGTCGGCAGGCGCCTATGCGCAGATCGTCGGACGTGATCAGGGCTATGTGGCGGTCCGGCTCAACTCCGGCGAGCAGCGGCTGATTAACGGCCAGTGCTTTGCGACGGTCGGCGCGGTGTCGAACCCGGACCACTCGAACATCAGCCATGGTAAGGCGGGACGTTCGCGCTGGCTGGGTCGCCGTCCGCACAATCGCGGCGTGACCATGAACCCGGTCGACCATCCGCACGGCGGTGGTGAAGGCCGCACCTCTGGTGGCCGTCATCCGGTTACCCCGTGGGGCAAGCCGACCAAGGGCAAGAAGACCCGTCGCAACAAGGCGACGAACAAGTTCATCGTGTCCAGCCGGCACGCCAGGAAGAAGTAAGGGGATCGGATCGTGGCACGTTCCATCTGGAAGGGACCGTTCGTGGACGGTTATCTGCTCAAGAAGGCAGATAACGCTCGCGGTTCCGGCCGCGCCGAGGTCATCAAGACCTGGAGCCGGCGTTCGACCATCCTGCCGCAGTTTGTGGGCCTGACTTTCGGCGTCCACAACGGGCAGAAGCACATCCCGGTCTTCGTCTCGGAAGAGATGGTTGGCCACAAGCTGGGCGAATTCGCTCCGACGCGCACCTATTACGGTCACGCGGCGGACAAGAAGGCCAAGAGGAAGTAATCCGATGGGCAAGCAAGCTCGTGAGCGCAGCCTCGCGGAAAATGAAGCGCAGGCGAAAACCCGCCTGATCCGCATCAGCCCGCAGAAGCTGAACCTGGTGGCTCAGCTGATCCGTGGCAAGGCGGTCGCAACCGCGCTTGCGGATCTGCAGTTCTCGCGCAAGCGCATCGCAAAGGACGTCAAAAAGACGCTCGAAAGCGCGATCGCAAACGCAGAGAACAATCACAGCCTGGACGTCGACGATCTCGTCGTTGCCGAGGCACATGTCGGCAAGGCGCTGGTTATGAAGCGCTTTTCGCCGCGCGCTCGTGGCCGTGTCGGCCGCATCGAAAAGCCGTTTTCGAACCTCACCATCGTGGTTCGTCAGGTTCGGGAGACTGCGTGATGGGTCAGAAGATCAATCCGATCGGGCTGCGCGTCGGCATCAACCGCACCTGGGATTCGCGCTGGTTCGCAGCTCGTGGCGAATACGGTCGCCTGCTGCATGAGGATATGCGCATCCGCGACGCGCTGCTGAAGGATCTGAAGCAAGCTGCGGTTTCGAAGATCGTGATCGAGCGTCCGCATAAGAAATGCCGCGTAACGATCCATTCGGCGCGTCCCGGTATTGTCATTGGCAAGAAGGGCGCCGATATCGAGAAGCTGCGCAAGAAGGTCGGCTCGATGACGGACAGCGATGTCCATATCAACATCGTTGAAGTGCGCAAGCCCGAGATCGACGCTCAGCTCGTTTCGGATTCGATTGCTCAGCAGCTTGAGCGTCGTGTGGCTTTCCGCCGTGCGATGAAGCGAGCGGTTCAGTCGGCGATGCGCCTGGGTGCGGAAGGCATCCGCATCACCTGTTCGGGCCGTCTCGGTGGCGCGGAAATCGCGCGGACCGAATGGTACCGCGAGGGCCGGGTGCCGCTGCACACGCTGCGCGCCGATATCGACTACGGGGTTTCCACGGCGCATACCGCCATGGGCACTTGCGGCGTCAAGGTTTGGATTTTCAAGGGCGAGATCATGGAACACGATCCCATGGCTCAGGAAAAGCGCCTGAGCGAGGGTGAAGGTTCGAGCAACCGTGGGCGCCGCGAGCGCGAAACGGCCTGACCGTCCAAGAGTTTAGGTAGGGACAGATCATGCTTCAGCCGAAGCGCACCAAATTCCGCAAGCAGTTCAAGGGACGCATTTCCGGCGTTGCCAAGGGCGGAACCAATCTGGACTTTGGATCCTTCGGTCTGAAGGCGATGGAACCCGAGCGCATCACTTCGCGTCAGATCGAGGCGGCTCGCCGCGCTCTGACCCGTGAGATGAAGCGTCAGGGCCGCGTCTGGATCCGGATCTTCCCGGACGTTCCGGTCACGGCCAAGCCGACCGAAGTCCGCATGGGTAAGGGCAAGGGCGCTATCGAATATTGGGCCGCTAAGGTAAAGCCTGGCCGCATCATGTTCGAGCTCGACGGTGTCAGCGAGGAGGTTGCGCGTTCGGCGTTGCGGCTCGCCGCGGCCAAGCTGCCGATCCGGACCCGCTTCGTGCAGCGCATTGCGGAGTGAGTGAAATGACGAAGATCACCGATGTGCGTGCGCTCAGCGCCGACCAGGTTTCCGACGAAGTGCTCAAGCTGAAGCGCGAGCAGTTCAACCTGCGCTTCCAGCGGGCCACCGGCCAGTTGGAAAACACGTCCCGCTTCCGGGAGATCCGCCGCGACATCGCTCGCCTCCAGACGGTGGCGCGCGAGCGCTCGCTGGGCGAGGACGCCGGTAAGGGTGCCAAGAGCAAGCGGGCTGCGGCCCAGACCGAAACCAAGGCCAAGGGCTGAGGATAGACTATGCCGAAGCGCATTCTCCGCGGTGTCGTCGTGAGCGACACCAACAACAAGACCGTGGTCGTGAAGGTTGAGCGTCGTTTCACGCATCCACTTCTGAAGAAGACGGTGCGTCGCACGAAGAACTATCACGCCCACGATGAGAACAACGTGTTCAAGATTGGCGATCAGATCGCCATTGAAGAGAGCGCGCCGATCTCCAAGCAGAAGCGTTGGCGGGTTGTCGAGAACGACACCGCTTCTGAACAGAGCTGAGAACAGGGCCCGGCGGTCGTAGTCCCCACGGGAAACCGGCCGTCAGCAAAAAGGAAGTGATGCCATGATCCAGATGCAATCGAACCTCGACGTCGCCGACAATTCCGGTGCACGTCGCGTCATGTGCATCAAAGTGCTTGGCGGTTCGAAGCGGAAATATGCCTCCGTCGGCGACATCATCGTCGTTTCGGTGAAGGAGGCCATTCCGCGCGGCCGTGTGAAGAAGGGCGAAGTCCTGAAGGCCGTCATCGTGCGGACCGCCAAGGACATCAAGCGTCCGGACGGTTCGGTGATCCGGTTCGACCGGAACGCGGCCGTTCTCGTGAACAAGGAAGGCGAGCCGATCGGGACCCGTATCTTCGGACCGGTGCCGCGCGAACTGCGCGCCCGGAATCACATGAAGATCATCTCGCTCGCGCCGGAGGTGCTGTGATGGCAGCGAAGATCAAAAAAGGCGACAAGGTTGTCGTTCTCACAGGCAAGGACAAGGGCAAGACCGGTGAGGTTTTGCAGGTGATGCCGAAGGATGAGCGCGCGGTTGTCAAGGGGGTGAACATGATCGTTCGCCACCAGCGCCAGACGCAGTCGCAGGAAGGTGGCCTGGTCCGTAAGGAAGGCACCATTCACCTGTCGAATATCGCGCTTGCCGATCCGGCATCGGGCAAGCCCACACGGGTCGGTTTTGAGACCCTGGACGGCGACCGCAAGGTCCGCGTTGCCAAGCGCTCGGGAGAGCGGATCGATGCTTGATACTGTGAATTATTCGCCGCGAATGAAGTCGCTCTACGAGAGCGAAGTCCGCAAGGCGCTGATGGATAAGTTCGGCTACAAGAATGTCATGGAAATTCCGACCATCGACAAGGTGGTTCTGAACATGGGCATTGGCGAGGCTGTGGCCGACTCCAAGAAGGTTCAGTCGGCCGCTGCCGATCTGAGCCGGATCGCTGGCCAGAAAGCCGTCATCACCAAGGCGCGCACGTCGATCGCGACGTTCAAGTTGCGCGAGGGCCAGGCTGTCGGCACCAAGGTGACGCTCCGCAAGGTCCGGATGTGGGAGTTTCTTGACCGCTTCGTGAACGTGGCTCTGCCTCGTGTTCGCGACTTCCGCGGTCTGAACCCCAAGAGCTTCGACGGTCGCGGCAATTATGCGACCGGCATCAAGGAGCACATCATTTTCCCCGAGATCAACTACGACCAGGTCGAGCAGGTTTGGGGTATGGACGTGATCGTCGCGACAACGGCGCGAACGGACGACGAGGCGCGCGAATTGCTGCGCGCGCTCAATTTTCCGTTCCGTAGCTGAGCGGCGAGAGGAGAGACCGATGGCGAAGAAAAGCGCTGTAGAAAAGAACAATCACCGCAAGACGATCGTCGCTAAGTTCGCGGCCAAGCGCGCTGCGCTGAAGGCGGTTGCCGACGATCAGTCCCGTCCGATTGAGGAGCGTTTCGAAGCGCGCCTCAAACTTGCGGAGCTGCCCCGTAATTCCTCGAAGACGCGAATTCGTTTGCGTTGCGAGATCACGGGTCGTCCGCGTGCGAACTACCGGAAGCTCAAGATGTCCCGTATCGCGCTGCGCGAGCTGGGCAACAAGGGGCTGATCCCGGGCCTCGTCAAGTCGAGCTGGTAAGGAGCCACCACAATGAGCATGGTTGATCCGCTCGGCGATATGCTGACCCGTATCCGGAACGCGCAGATGCGCCGCAAGACCAGCGTCATGACGCCGGGTTCGACGCTTCGAGCACATGTCCTGGACGTTTTGAAGACCGAAGGCTATATCCGCGATTACTCGACGACCGAGTATGACGCAGGCCGGACCGAGTTCAACATTGAACTCAAATATTTCGATGGTGCGCCGGTGATCCGTGAGATCGCCCGCGTGTCGAAGCCCGGCCGGCGCGTTTATGCGTCCGTGAAGAATCTGCCCCGCGTGTCCAATGGGCTGGGTGTGGCGATTGTCTCCACGCCGAAGGGCGTCATGGCCGACCACGAAGCTCGTGAGCAGAACGTGGGCGGCGAGGTTCTCTGCACGGTCTTCTGATCGGCATACAGGTAAGGAAGGCGCCATGTCGCGCATTGGCAAGAAGGCGATCACTGTTCCGCAGGGAGCTACGGCGACCGTCGACGGGCAGTTGGTCCGCTTCAAGGGACCGAAGGGCGAATTGTCCTTCACTCTGCATGAGGATATCGAGGGAACACTCGAGGACGGATCCGTGAAGGTGACGCCTCGTGCTGAAACCAAGCGGGCGCGGTCTCAATGGGGCTTGTCGCGCAGCATGGTTCAGAACCTGGCTACGGGTGTGACGTCCGGCTTTGAGAAGAAGCTCGAGATCGAAGGCGTCGGTTACCGCGCCTCCGTGCAGGGCAAGAACCTGGTACTCGCGCTCGGCTACAGCCATGACGTGATCTATCCCATTCCGGATGGCATCACGATCACGGCCACCAAGCCGACCGAACTCACGGTCGCGGGTATCAACAAGCAGCAGGTCGGCCAGGTTGCCGCCGAGATCCGTGAATGGCGTCCGCCGGAGCCCTATAAGGGCAAGGGTGTGCGCTATGCCGGTGAATTTATCTTCCGCAAGGAAGGCAAGAAGAAGTAACGGAGCGCACGATGGTCAAGGATCTCAAGGCGGCCACGCGACGCAAGAACCGCGTGCGGCGTGCCCTTCGCAAGGTTTCGGTGACGGGTCGGCCGCGTTTGTCGGTGTTCCGTTCCTCGAAGCATATCTACGCCCAGATCATCGACGATGCGCGGGGCCATACGCTGGCTTCGGCGTCGTCGAATGAAAAGGATGCGCGCGAGCGCACCGGCGCTGACGTGGAGGCGGCTGCGGCCGTCGGAAAGCTCATCGCTGAGCGCGCCACGAAGGCCGGCGTCAAGGACGTCGTTTTCGATCGCGGCGCCTACATTTATCACGGGCGCGTCAAGGCGCTCGCCGACGGCGCCCGTGAGGGCGGCCTGAACTTCTAAGTCCCGTACGGGAAGAGGACGAGAACATGGCAAACGAGCCGAGAGGCCCGCGCAGCAATGACGGGCAGCGCCAGCAGCGCGGCGAGGGCCGCGGTCCTGGTCGTGGCCGCGGCGGTCCCGAGCGGGAAGAGCGCGACAGCGAGTTCGTCGACAAGCTGGTGCATATCAACCGCGTCGCGAAGGTTGTGAAGGGCGGACGTCGGTTCGGCTTCGCTGCCCTCGTTATCGTGGGCGATCAGAAGGGCCGGGTCGGTTACGGCCACGGCAAGGCGCGTGAAGTGCCGGAAGCAATTCGGAAGGCAACCGAGTCCGCCAAGCGCGGTCTGGTCCGCATTCCGCTGCGCGAAGGCCGTACGCTGCATCACGACGTGTCGGGCCGCTGGGGCGCCGGCAAGGTGATCGTCCGCGCCGCGCCCGCAGGTACGGGCATCATCGCGGGTGGTCCCATGCGCGCCGTGTTCGAGACGCTGGGCGTGCAGGACGTTGTGGCGAAGTCGCTCGGCTCTTCGAATCCGTACAACATGGTGCGTGCGACGTTTGCGGCCCTTCAGGCCGAGGACAGCCCGCGCTCGGTGGCGGCTCGCCGCAACCTCAAGGTTTCCGCGCTGCAGTCTCGCCGTCGTGACGTCGACGTCGGCGAAGCCGTCGACGCCTGAGGAGGGACGATATGGCGAAGAAACCCGAAACGCCGCGCAATACGGTTGGCAGCATCACGGTCGAGCAGACCGGTAGCCACCTCCGGCGCCCGGACCATCAGCAGCGCACGCTGATCGGCCTGGGATTGAACAAGATCGGTCGCCGGCGAACCCTGCCGGATAACGCCGCCGTCCGAGGCGCGATTGCAAAGGTTGCGCACCTCGTGCGAATCGTCGACGAGAAGTGAATTGATCGGCCCGGCTTGTCCGGGCCGATTGCTGGACAGCGGATGATTAGCCGCTGTAGGAACAACCCGGGCCGTCCCCCTGGCGTGGATGGTCTCGTAAGTGATGCGCATATTGGCGCAAGCGAGCCAGATGGAGCGGAAAATGAAGCTGAACGAGATCAGGGACAACGAAGGCGCCTCCAAGAATCGGATGCGTGTCGGTCGTGGCATTGGTTCCGGCAAGGGCAAGACCGGTGGTCGCGGCGTGAAAGGTCAGAAGGCCCGCTCCGGTGTCGCCATCAACGCGTTCGAGGGCGGTCAGATGCCCTTGCACCGTCGTCTTCCCAAGCGCGGCTTCGTCAATATTTTCCGCAAGGATCTCAACGAGCTGAATCTCGATCGGATCCAGGTTGCCATCGACGCTGGCAAAATCGATGTGGCGCAGGCCGTGACGGTCGACAGCCTCGTGGCTGCGGGTGTCCTGTCGCGTAAGCGCGATGGCGTGAAGCTTCTCGGTAAGGGCGAGCTCAGCGCGAAGAACGTTACGTTCGAGGTGTATGCCGCGTCGAAGTCCGCTCTTGAGGCGATCGAGAAGGCCGGCGGCTCGGTGAAGATCCTGGCACCGAAGGCCGAAGCCGATCAGGCCTGATCAGGCTCTGAGCGGACAGTTTTACTCCATCGGAGCGGCGGGCCATGGCATCGGCGGCTGAACAGCTTGCGGCGAATCTCAATCTCGGCGCCTTCAGCAAGGCGACTGAGCTGAAGAAACGTATCTGGTTCACGCTGGGTGCGCTCATCATCTATCGGCTTGGCACCTATATACCGCTGCCGGGCATCAATCCGGATGCGCTGACGGAGGTCTTCCGTCAGCAGAGCCAGGGTATTCTCGGGCTCTTCAATATGTTTTCAGGTGGCGCAGTTGGCCGTATGGCCATCTTCGCCCTGAACATCATGCCGTACATCTCGGCCTCGATCATTATTCAGCTCATGACCTCCGTTTCTCCGCGCCTTGAGGCGCTGAAGAAAGAGGGAGAGCAGGGCCGCAAGGTTCTCAACCAATACACCCGCTACGGAACCGTGCTTCTGGCAACCGTGCAGGCCTATGGCATTGCCGCAGGCCTCGCCAGCGCCAACAACGTGGTGATCAATCCCGGTCCGTTGTTCTACATCTCGACCGTGCTTTCGCTCGTTGGCGGTACCATGTTCCTGATGTGGCTCGGTGAGCAGATCACGGCGCGCGGCATCGGCAACGGCATTTCGCTGATCATCTTTGCGGGCATTGTGGCGGAGTTGCCGAGCGCACTTGCCGGAATGCTCGAGCTCGGCCGTCAGGGCGCGCTGTCTACGCCGATCATTCTCGGCGTCATGATCATGGCCGTGCTTGTTATTGCCTTCATCGTGTATGTGGAGCGTGCCCAGCGGCGCATCGTGATCCAGTATCCGAAGCGGCAGGTTTCGGCGACGCGGATGACGGGGGGCGAGAGCTCCCATCTTCCTCTCAAGCTGAATACGGCCGGCGTGATTCCGCCGATCTTCGCGTCCTCGCTCCTTCTGCTCCCGACGACTGCCGCGAGTTTCTCGGCAGCGGGTGGTCCGGAATGGCTCACCACGATAACGACCTATCTCGGACACGGCCGTCCGGCCTACATGGCGCTGTATGTCGGCCTGATCGTATTCTTCGCCTTCTTCTATACGGCGATCGTGTTCAATCCGCAGGAAACGGCCGACAATCTGAAGAAGTACGGCGGCTTCGTTCCAGGCATTCGTCCGGGCGAGCGCACAGGGCAATATCTGGATTATGTTCTGACGCGCATCACCGTGCTTGGTGCTGCTTACCTCGCGATTGTCTGCCTCATTCCGGAAATACTCATTTCCTATGCGGCCGTGCCCTTCTATTTCGGCGGCACATCTCTGCTCATTGTGGTCAGCGTCACAATGGATACGGTGGCGCAGGTGCAGGGTCATCTTTATGCGGCTCAATATGAGAGCCTGATCAAGAAGGCCAAGCTTCGGGGAGCACGTCGATGAGGCTGATCCTTCTTGGACCTCCTGGTGCGGGCAAGGGTACGCAGGCGCTTAGATTGGTTGAGCGGTACGACATCGTGCAGCTCTCGACGGGCGATATGCTACGCGCGGCCGTTTCCGCCGGCACAGAGGTCGGACTGCGAGCCAAGGCGATCATGGATCGGGGTGAACTCGTGCCTGACGAGGTTGTCGTCGGCATCGTTGCGGACCGTATCGATCAGCCCGACGCCCGCAACGGCTTTATCCTGGATGGTTTTCCCCGCACCGTTCGGCAGGCTGAGGCGTTGGACGTGATGCTGGCCGAAAAAGGTCTGGCGCTGGATGCGGTCATTGAGCTGAAGGTCGACGAAGGCGTGCTGCTCTCCCGCATCGAGAAGAGGGCCGGGGAGACACCCGGCGGTCCGCGGGCTGACGACAATGCCGAGGCCCTGTCGAAGCGACTGACCGTCTATCGTGATCAGACGCGGCCTTTGGTCGATTATTTCCAGGCTAGAGGCCTTCTGCGCTCGGTCGATGGTATGGAATCAGTGAATTCCGTGACACAGCAGATTGAAGACGTACTGAACCTAGCGATTGAAACATCGCGCGGTTGACTTTTTCGGGCGCAAGCCTTTATAAGCGGACCCCTTGACCGCCGAGAGCTTTGCTTCGGTGCCGGGTTCGCAGAGACCCGGCATCGTTTTCGTGTTGCCAGGTCGGACATCCGGGCAGTTTTTGCCTGCCAACACAAGGGCCCTCGGGGCAATTTGGGAGACGGCACGTGGCGCGTATCGCTGGTGTGAACATTCCGACGAACAAGCGCGTAGTCATCGCGCTTCAGTACATTCATGGCATCGGCGCCGCGAAGGCCGAGGAGATCACCTCTAAGGTGGGAATTCCTGCGGAACGTCGTGTCAATGAATTGACCGATGCCGAAGTGATTCAGATTCGCGAGACCATCGATCGCGATTACCTCGTTGAGGGTGATCTGCGTCGTGACGTTTCGATGAATATCAAGCGTCTGATGGATCTCGGCTGCTATCGCGGTCTGCGTCATCGTCGCGGCCTGCCGGTCCGTGGCCAGCGCACCCACACCAATGCGCGCACCCGCAAGGGCAAGGCCAAGCCGATCGCCGGCAAGAAGAAGTAATTATGAGCCGGCGCTGGCCGGCTCGTCCCGAGCGCCCGGAACGACGGGCGTGCCAGAAGGACTGAAGGAAAAAGAGATATGGCCAAGGAAGTACAGCGCGTCCGCCGTCGCGAACGCAAGAACATCGTGTCCGGCGTCGCTCATGTGAATGCCACCTTCAATAACACGATGATCACCATCACCGATGTGCAGGGCAACACCGTCTCCTGGTCGTCCGCCGGTACGATGGGTTTCAAGGGCTCGCGTAAGTCGACCCCGTTCGCTGCGCAGATGGCTGCCGAGGATGCCGCCAAGAAGGCTGCGGAGCACGGCATGCGCACGCTGGAAGTTGAGGTTCGCGGCCCGGGTTCCGGTCGTGAATCGGCGCTCCGCGCACTTCAGGCGGCAGGCTTCGCGGTCACGTCTATCCGCGATGTGACCCCGATCCCGCACAATGGCTGCCGTCCGCGCAAACGCCGTCGCGTGTGATTTTTGCTAGTGAGGCGGGCTCCGAGCCCGCCTTTCGGCGTCCGGTGAGGGCGCCGCGCCATATTTTTAGAAGGTGCCGCCGTGATCCAGAAGAATTGGCAAGACCTGATCAAGCCAAACAAGCTCGAAGTCAGCCCCGGCCGCGATCCTCAGCGCTTCACCACCGTAGTGGCCGAGCCGCTCGAGCGTGGTTTCGGCCTGACCCTGGGCAATGCTTTGCGGCGGGTGCTGCTGTCGTCCCTTCAGGGCGCCGCCGTCACCTCCGTCCAGATCGACGGCGTTCTCCACGAGTTTTCCTCGATCACGGGAGTTCGGGAAGATGTCACGGACATCATCCTGAACATCAAGGATATTGCCATTCGCATGCAGGGCGAAGGCCCGAAGCGTATGACATTGCGCAAGCAGGGCCCGGGCGTCCTGACTGCTGGTGATATCCAGGTGACCGGCGACGTTGTCGTGCTGAACCCCGACCATGTGTTGGCGACCCTGGATGAGGGTGCCGATGTTCGCATGGAGTTCACGGTTGATACGGGCAAGGGATATGTCCCGGCCGATCGTAACCGTGCTGAGGACGCGCCGATCGGCCTTGTTCCGGTCGACAGCCTGTACTCGCCGGTCCGTAAGGTGTCGTACAAGGTCGAGAACACCCGCGAGGGCCAGATCCTCGACTATGACAAGCTGACCATGACGATTGAGACCAATGGCTCGGTCACGCCGGATGATGCGCTGGCTTATGCCGCACGAATCCTGCAAGACCAGCTTGAGGTGTTCGTCAATTTCGAAGAGCCCAAGAAGGAAGCGGAGCGCGCCTCCATTCCGGAACTGGCGTTTAATCCGGCCTTCCTCAAGAAGGTCGACGAGCTCGAATTGTCGGTTCGTTCCGCAAATTGCTTGAAGAACGACAACATCGTCTACATTGGCGATCTGGTTCAGAAGACCGAGGCCGAAATGCTTCGGACCCCGAACTTCGGCCGCAAATCCTTGAACGAAATCAAGGAAGTCCTGGCCCAGATGGGCCTGCACCTTGGCATGGAAGTCACGGGTTGGCCGCCTGAGAATATCGAAGAGCTGGCGAAGCGCTTCGAAGAACATTACTGAGCGCCGAACGGCGATCACGAACGGCGTGAGGAGACTTTTGAAATGATGCACGGCAAGCGCGGCCGCCGGTTCAACCGGACCCAGAGCCATCGGGCCGCAATGTTTTCGAACTTGGCGATCTCGCTCATCGAGCATGAGCAGATTGTGACTACGCTTCCGAAGGCGAAGGATCTTCGCCCGGTGGTCGAGAAGCTGATTACGCTCGGAAAGCGGGGCGATCTGCATGCTCGGCGTCAGGCGATCGCGGAAATCCGCCATCTCCCGGCGGTTCGCAAGCTGTTCGACGTGATTGGTCCGCGCTTCGCGGAGCGCAACGGCGGCTACACCCGCATTATCAAGGCGGGCTTTCGGCAGGGCGACAACGCCCCGGTCGCGGTCATTGAGTTGGTTGATCGCGATGCGGATGCCAAGGGCGCTGTTGATCGTGCTCGTATTGAGGCTACCGAAGAAGCGGCCGCCTGATCTCGGATCGAAACGACGCAAAGGCGGCCTCCGGGTCGCCTTTTTTTGTTGCTCAGCTGGGACGTGGGCCGTGGACCCCAAAATCAACGGCTGCCGCGAGATTCGCTTCGCAAATCGGGGAGCACGCTGGGATCGCGATTTGGCGTTTTCTCAGTGCTGCTTGAGGTCAGGCGCGGATTCGGATTTTCGCGAATCGATACCGGTCGGCTCTTCATCTTCACCCGTGCCGAACGTCCGCATATAAGCGGGGCATGGTCGGGTGTTCCGAGGTTGGTGCAATGAGTCTCATGAAATTCTCTGGACTGCCCTGTGTTCGATACAGCGTCGCGACGATGGCGCTGGTGCTGGCGACGTCCGTAGGCACCCTGGCGCAACAGCGCTCTGTTCCCAATTCGCCGGGAGAGGTCAGGCTTTCATACGCACCGGTCGCGCGCCAAGTCTCGCCGGCGGTCGTGAATGTCTATGCCTCGCGTGTGGTTGCCCAGAGGGCGCGGGCCTTCCCGTTCGAGGATCCGCTGTTTCAGGAATTCTTTGGCCGCCAAATTCCTTCCCAGCCGCGAGAGCGTCTGCAGCGTTCCCTTGGCTCCGGCGTGCTGGTTGATCCTGCGGGCCTGATCGTCACGAACAATCATGTCATCGACGGCATGACCGACGTTCGGGTTTCGCTGGCCGATCAGCGCGAATTCGACGTGGACGTGGTCCTGACGGATGCGCAGAGCGACATTGCCGTTCTTCGCATCCGCGAGGGGAAGGGCGGTTTTCCCGTTCTTCCGCTCGCCGAGAACGACGATATTGAGGTGGGAGATATGGTTCTCGCCGTCGGCAACCCCTTCGGCCTCGGCCAGACCGTAACGCAGGGCATCCTGTCTGCGGTTCGCCGCGTTCAGAACGAAGGTGGCGCGCCGAGCGTCTATCTGCAGACGGATGCTGCCATCAACCAGGGCAATTCCGGTGGTGCTCTTGTGGATATGCGCGGCCAGCTGGTCGGCATCAACACGGCTATTTTTTCCAAGTCCGGCGGGTCTGACGGTATCGGCTTCGCCGTCCCGACATCGATTGTGCGCCTGGTGATCGATGCGGCCCGAAAGGGCGATGGCGTGGTTCGACGTCCGTGGCTTGGTGCTGAACTCCAAATCGTGACGCGGGAAATCGCGGAAAGCCTCGGCCTTGATCGCCCCATGGGCGCCCTCGTGACGGACGTCGATAAGAATTCGCCCGCCGAAAAGGCCGGTCTTAAGGCTGGCGATCTCGTGACCGCAGTTGACGGCCGTGCCGTCGATGATCCCATGGCGATGACGTATTGGATGACCATCCGGCCTCTTGGCAGCCAGTCGCGTCTGACCATGATGCGGGATGGGCGTGAGATGACCTTGAATGTGCGGATCGAAGCGGCACCCGAGACCGTTCCGCGCAGCGAGACCGTGCTTTCCGGCCGCGGGCCATTTTCGGGTGCCAAGGTCGTCAATCTTTCGCCGGCGGTCAGCGAAGAGATGGGTCTGTCCGGCCCGGCGCGCGGCGTGATCGTCGTCGATCTCGCGCGGGGTTCGGTCGCGGCGCGCCTCGGCATCGAGCGTAAGGACCGGGTGCTCGCCGTGAATGACGAGGAGGTCGCGAGTGTTGGTGATCTGGAGCGCTTGAACGACATGTCGGCGCGTTTCTGGAAGGTGACGATCCAGCGCAACGGCCGCGTGCTGACGCAAGTGTTCCGTTTCTGATGGCGGCGGGCTCCTCCTCTCCCAATCTGTTTGAGGCGGCGGGCCTCGAACGCACGGCGCCTCGTCCGCTTGCGGATCGGCTGCGTCCGGGCCGATTGGCGGAGGTTGTGGGCCAGGATCATCTGGTGGGGGAGGATGGGGCTCTCACCCGTCTCCTCGACGCCGGCAGCCTGGGCTCCCTGATCTTCTGGGGGCCTCCGGGGACCGGGAAGACCACCATCGCTCGGCTGCTTGCACACGAGACGTCTCTGTTCTTCGAACCGATATCGGCAATTTTCTCGGGGGTGGCCGACCTCAAGAAGATTTTCGAGGCCGCGCGCGGGCGGCGGCAGACCGGGCAGGGCACATTGCTGTTCGTGGACGAGATCCACCGCTTCAACCGTGCTCAGCAGGATGCGTTTCTCCCGTTTATGGAAGACGGCACGGTCACGCTCGTGGGGGCAACGACGGAAAACCCGAGCTTCGCGCTGAACGCCGCGCTTTTGTCGCGTGCTCGCGTCATGGTCTTCCGTTCGCTGGGTGAGGATGCGATCGAGCGCCTCCTGGGCCGTGCCGAGGAGATTGAGGAAAAGCGCTTGCCGCTTGACGAGGAAGCGCGCGCCTCTCTCGTGCGGATGGCAGATGGCGACGGGCGGGCCGCGCTGACCCTGGCCGAGGAACTCTGGCGTGCCGCGCGTTCGGGTGAGGTGTTCGATCTCGCAGGTGTTCAGGACGTGGTGCAGCGCCGCGCGCCCATCTACGACAAATCGCAGGACGGGCATTACAATCTGATCTCGGCGCTGCACAAATCCGTACGCGGCTCGGACCCCGACGCCGCGCTTTATTATCTCGCGCGTATGCTCGATGCCGGCGAGGACCCGCTTTATCTGGCCCGCCGCATGGTGCGCATGGCGTCGGAGGATATCGGTCTCGCCGATCCTCAGGCCCTTGTGGTGTGCAATGCGGCGCGCGAGGCTTTCGAGCATCTTGGCAGCCCCGAAGGCGAACTCGCGCTGGCCGAGGCGTGCGTTTATCTGGCGACGGCCCCCAAATCCGTCGGCGTCTATGTGGCCTATAAAAGGGCGCGTGCAGCGGCCAAGGAATTCGGCTCGCTGGTTCCGCCGAAGCATATTCTGAACGCGCCGACGAAGCTGATGAAGAATGAGGGGTATGGGTCGGGATACGCCTATGACCATGACCAACCCGAAGCTTTTTCCGGCCAGAATTATTTCCCCGAAGGCATGGCGCGCCCGGTTTTTTATGAGCCCGTCGAACGCGGCTTTGAGCGCGAAATTCGCAAGCGGCTGGATTATTGGGAGAAGCTGAGGCGGGAGCGGAACGCATGACCGATGACGCCGCCCTGGTGCGTCCAAGCCTCGCGGAATTGTTTCTTGGCTTTTTCGGCATCAGCGTCATCGGCTTCGGCGGGGTTCTGCCCTGGGCACGCTGGATGATGGTCGAGCGGCGTCGCTGGCTGGAGCCTCGCGAATTCGCCGAGATGCTCTCGCTCTGCCAGTTCCTGCCGGGCGGAAACATCGTCAATCTGGCGATCATCGTCGGTCACCGCATGCACGGACTCATCGGTGCCGTCGTCGCATTCCTGGCTTTGATGGCGGGCCCCTTTGTGATCGTCTTGGTGCTCGGGGCCGTTTATGCGCGCTATGCTGACCTGCCGGAGTTTAAAGGGGCGCTTGCTGCCATCGGCGCCGCTGCCGCAGGGCTTGTGGTGTCGATGGCCGTGAAGATGGCGGCCTCGCTGCGCGAGGAACCCTTTGCCATCCTGCCGGCAGCCGCCGCCTTTGTGTCGGTGGGTATCTTCCGTATCTCCCTGATCGCGACAGTCGCTATCCTTGCGCCGCTGACCATTGCCTATGCCTGGCGGCGGGTGAGATGAACGAGCAGGGAAACCTCCTCGCGGGACTGGGATTGCAATTTGCGTTGCTATCCCTTGTTGCGGTTGGTGGCGTTAATTCCGTCCTGCCGGAAATGCATCGACAGCTCGTCGATGCCAACAACTGGCTGACCGACGCCCAGTTTACGCAGTTCTTCGCCATCGCGCAGGCCGCTCCCGGCCCCAACATCATGATCGTCACCCTGATCGGCTGGCATGTGGCGGGGCTCACGGGCGCGCTCGTTGCGACCTTGGGCATGACGCTGCCGACGTGCGCGCTGGCCTATGCCGTTTCAGGAACCTGGATGCGCTTTCGCAACGCGCGCTGGCGCAAGGCGATTCAGGCTGGCGTGATCCCGGTTACGATCGGTTTGGTCTGCGCCGGCGCCTATGTGATCTCTGCCGCGGCTGCCACCGATTGGCGGCTCATGATGGTCACCGCCGTGACAGCTCTCATCCTCATCATTACCCGTATCCATCCGCTGATCCCGCTGGCGATTGCGGGCACGCTCGGCTATCTCGGGTTCTTGTGAGGCAGGCGATGGGCTCGGTTCTCCTGGTCTTTATCGGCGGCGGGCTCGGTTCCGTGGCCCGTCATCTGGTCAACGTGGCGGCAGGGCGGCTGTTCGGCGCCTCGTTTCCGTGGGGCACGTTGACGGTGAACGTCCTGGGATCGCTGGCCATGGGGCTGCTGGCCGGCTGGCTTGGATTCAGGTCTGGAACCGGAGGTCAGCATCTGCGCCTGTTCCTGGCCGTGGGTATGCTCGGAGGCTTCACCACCTTTTCGTCGTTTTCGCTGGACGCAATCGTATTGTGGGAGCGGGGCGAGACGATTGCTGCCGCTTCCTATGTGATTGCCTCGGTCGCGGTTGCTCTTGCGGCTTTGATGGCAGGCCTTGCGATCGCCCGCCAATTGGGATGATGGAGTAAGCCAATGCGTCTTCTCGAAGCGATTGCGCTGGCAAGCCTCTTGGGCGTTTCCGCCGCTTCTGCGCTGGAATGCCCAGGCGCGGAGACGCAGTTCGCGTTGAACCGCTGTGCGAACGACGCGTTCAAGGCGGCCGATGCCGAGTTGAACAAGGTCTATCGCACATTGGTGGAACGTCTGGAGGGTGCCGACGACATCAAGGCGCGGCTCACGAAGGCGCAGCGCGCCTGGCTTGCAGTCCGGGACGCGGAATGCGATTTCATGACATCAGCCAGCGAAGGTGGCAGCATCCATCCGATGCTCATCGAGCAGTGCCGTGCGGTACAGTCGAGGGAGCGGACGGAGAAGCTCAAGGCCTATCTGGACTGCATGGAAGCTGACGACGATCTGGCCTGCCCGGTTCGCTGACATCCGCCGAACGGGCGCTAACGGAAGATCATTGAAATGGCCGGCGTTGAAATCGTCACGGTAAAAGACAGTGAAGACGGGCTGCGGCTCGATCGTTTTCTGAAAGGGCGCTATCCCGCGCTCGGGTTCGGGCAGCTTCAGAAGATTCTGCGCACCGGACAGGTTCGTGTCGACGGTGCGCGCGCCAAAGCCGTGACGAAAGTGGAGGCCGGGCAGAATGTGCGCATCCCGCCGCTTGGCGAGGCGCAGGATCCCGGGGCTTTGGAAAAGAAGAAGAAGGTGGCGTCGTCTCAGGACGCAGCTTTCCTCAAGAGCCTGATCCTGTTCGAGGATCGCGATCTTATCGTGCTCAACAAGCCTCATGGATTGGCGGTGCAGGGTGGTTCGGGCACCGTCCGGCACATCGACGGCATGCTGGAAGCGCTTGCCGGGCCCGATGGCGAAAAGCCCAAACTCGTTCACCGGCTGGACCGCGACACGGCCGGCTGCCTCATCGTCGCCAAAAGCCGCAAGGCCGCGTCCGCGCTCGCCAAATCCTTTCGTTCACGCTCGGCCCGCAAGATCTATTGGGCGCTGGTGCCCGGCGTCCCGAATCCGCCTCAGGGGCGCATTTCCACCTACCTTGCCAAGGGTGGAGAGCAGGGCCTCGAGAAAATGCGGGTTGCCCGTCATGGCGAAAGCGAATCGAGCCATGCCATCACCTATTACGCCGTGGTGGACAAAGCCGCGCACCGCGCGGCCTGGCTGTCGCTCAAGCCGGTGACCGGGCGCACCCATCAAT
This sequence comes from Terrihabitans aquatilis, assembly GCF_052542005.1. Lineage (NCBI taxonomy): Bacteria > Pseudomonadati > Pseudomonadota > Alphaproteobacteria > Hyphomicrobiales > Terrihabitans > Terrihabitans aquatilis. The sequence continues at coordinate 291,407 of NZ_JBOCUO010000001.1, forward strand.
TGCGTGCGCATCTCGAGCATATCGGCCATCCCATCCTGGGCGATCCGAAATATGGCGCTCAGCTGCAGGAATTCTCCGACGATCTCCCGGCCAAGCTGATGTTGATGGCCCGCCGCATAACCCTGCCGCATCCGCGGGGAGGGACGCTCGACGTCACGGCTCCCCTGCCGGATCACTTCAAGGCAGCGTTCGATGTGTTCGGCTTCGAGCTCGCCGGAAACCACGATCCGATCCTCGAAGCGCCTGAGGATTAGGCCTCACGCGGGGCGATTTCGGCATCGTCATCTGCAAACGACTCGCACTTGTCGTGTTTCGGTTGCAGCCGCCTTCCCACTGTGTATAAGCCGCGCTCTGGAACCCAGTATTGGTACAGAGGCAGGATATGGCCACCGAGCGCACTTTTTCGATCATCAAGCCGGATGCGACCCGCCGGAACATCACGGGCAAGGTCATCGATCGGATCGAGAGCTCAGGCCTTCGCATCATCGCGTCGAAGCGTCTTCAGCTCAGCCGCGAACAGGCCGAGGGTTTCTACGCCGCTCACAAGGAGCGCGGCTTCTTCAACGATCTCGTCACGTTCATGATCTCCGGCCCCGTGGTCGTGCAGGTTCTTGAAGGCGAGGGCGCCATCGCGAAGTATCGTGAAGTGATGGGCGCAACCAACCCGGCGAACGCCGACGCCGGCACGATCCGCAAGGACTTCGCGGAATCGATCGAGGCCAATTCGGTGCATGGCTCCGACTCGCCGGAAGCGGCCGAGACGGAAATAAAGTTCTTCTTCAAGGACGACGAGATCGTCGGCTGAGATCGGGACCGGCGCCAAAGGCGCCGGTCTTTTTCTTTGACCAAGACGGCAAGCGTCCAGTTCATCCGGGTGGAAACAGCCGCTCCCGAAGGGAGCAGAAAACGAGGCACAAACGATGGAATTCGGTGCAACGGAATGGCTGGCGCTGGGCCAGATCATTTGGATCAACGCCCTGCTGTCGGGCGACAACGCGGTCGTCATTGCCATGGCATGCCGCTCATTGCCGCCCAAGCAGCGGCGCATGGGCATGGTAATGGGCGCGGGCGTAGCGATCGGGCTGCGCATCATCTTCACCCTTATCATCGTCACGCTGATGGGCGTGCCTTATCTCAAGGTGCTCGGCGCGCTGGCTCTGGTGTGGATCGCCATTGATCTCATCCGTCCCAAAGGCGACGAGGAACATGGCGTCCAGGGTCATGACAGCATGTTGCGCGCGGTGGGCACGATCGCGATTGCCGACGTGGTGATGAGCCTCGACAACGTCATCGCGATCGCCGGTGTCGCCGGTGATCATTTCGGCCTGCTCGTGATCGGCCTCGTGATCTCCATCCCGATGATCATTGCCGGCAGCGCGATCATCCTTGCGGCGATCGACAAGTTCCCCGTCATCGTGTGGGCTGGCGCAGCGCTCCTGGGCTTCGTGGCCGGCGAGATGGTGTTCTCCGACGTGGCCGTTTCGGAGCAATTCGGTGAAGCGTTCATCCACAATTGGGAGACGACCTTCGCCATCGCCGTTGCGGCGGCCGTGGTTGTCGTGGGTTGGCTGCTCACGCGGATCTCCGCGGAGAAGCGCGCCGAGGATCTCTCTCACGAGGCGTAAGCCAAACCGAGCACTTATGACTGAAACGATGCGGGTGCCCGAGGGTGGCCCGCATCGCTGTATCTGGAGGGAAGAAATGCGGAATGGGGATTGGTTGAAAGTGCGCAATGTCTGCGCCGGTTTGCTTGTGCTCGGCGTCCTGTCGTCGCCGGTTGCGGCGCAGGGCGTGTTCGGTTCGAAACCCGCAGCGTCTGCACAACCGCAGACGCGTGAGCAAATCCGCATCCGCCTTCTCGACAGCTGCGTGCTGACGCAGACCAAGCCGGGCGTGGATGGTGGTGCCGCTCCGCAATGCCGTTGCTATGCGGCGGGTATTACCAAGGCCATGACGGACGAGGACATCGCAGGCTACCGCGGCCGCATGCCCAAGCGGCTCGAGCCAACGGCCGAGAGCATCTGGACCACCTGCCAGAAATAGCGCGCCCTTAAAGAGCCGGCGAAAACAGCGGCTCGGGGGCAGGAATGTCCCCGGCCGCAGTTAGGACCATGCGTTCCCCATCGACGCGCGCGCGACCGGACGCCACGAGCGCCAGAGCGTGTGGATAGAGGCGATGCTCCGCCGCGAGTACCCGCGCAGCCAGTCGCTCCGCATCATCTCCCGGCAGGATCGGCACGGCCGCTTGTGCGATGATCGGTCCGGTATCGACTTCCTGCCGCACGAAATGCACCGTGCAGCCATGCAGCGTGACGCCTTCGTCGAGAGCTCGCTGATGGGTGTGCAGCCCGCGAAAACTCGGCAGCAAAGCCGGATGGATGTTGATGAGGCGGTTCTTCCACTTCTCGACGAAATAGGGCGAGAGCAGGCGCATCCAGCCAGCCAGGCATACGAGTTCCACCCCGGCGGCTTCCAGTTCGGCGTCGACCGCCATTTCCAGGCCGGCGCGGTCATGAAGACGGTGGTCGAAGGCCACGGAAGGCACGCCGGCAGCACGGGCTTTGTCGAGGCCGCCCGCATCCGGCCGGCTTGAAGCGACGATGGCGATCTCAGCGGGATAGTCCGGCTTTTGGCTGGCGGCGATCAGCGCGGACATGTTGCTTCCGCCGCCGGAGATGAGAATGCCGACGCGGGTTCGCTTCATCGTCAGAAACCAAGATCCAGCGCGCCCTGTGTCACCACAGCCTCGCCATTGCGGGGAACAATCCGTCCGAGCTCGGTGACGTTTTCGCCGGCGGCGGCGAAGGCGGCGGTGATCGCTGCCTCCTGCTCCGGCGACACCACGGCCACCATGCCCACCCCGCAATTGAACGTGCGCAGCATTTCGGATTCGGCGATATTGCCCGTGCCGGCGAGCCAGCGGAATACGCCCGGTACCTCCACAGCCGCCAGATCGAGTTCGACGGCGAGGTCATCGGGCAGCACCCGAGGAATGTTGTCCGGGAATCCGCCGCCGGTGATGTGCGCGAGGCCCTTCAGCCCCTGCGTTTCGCGCAGCACATGCAGGATCGGTTTCACATAAATGCGGGTGGGGGCCAGCAGCGCCCGGCCGAGGCTTACGGCAGGTGCGAAGGGAGCGGGTGCGTCCCAGCCGAGGCCGGACAATTCGACCACGCGGCGCACCAGCGAATAACCGTTGGAGTGCACCCCGGACGAAGCGAGGCCGAGGAGAACGTCCCCGGCAGCTATCCCACGCGGTAGAAGTGTCCCGCGCTCCGCGGCGCCAACTGCGAAGCCGCCGAGATCGTAATCGCCCTCGGCGTACATGCCGGGCATTTCGGCGGTTTCGCCGCCGATGAGAGCGCAGCCGGCTTCCACGCAGCCGGCCGCGATGCCTTTCACCACATCAACCCCGACATGGGGTGCGAGGTGACCGCACGCGAAATAATCCAGGAAGAACAGAGGCTCCGCACCCTGCACGATGAGATCGTTGACGCTCATCGCGACGAGATCGATGCCGATCGTGTCGTGAATGCCGGTTGCGATCGCGATTTTCAGTTTGGTGCCGACGCCGTCGGTCGCGGCAACGAGGACGGGATCCTTGTATCCCGTGGCCTTGAGATCGAAAACGCCGCCAAAGCCGCCGATCTCCGCGTCCGCGCCTGCCCTGCGGGTGGCGCGCACCAGCGGTTTGATCGCGTCGACCAACGCGTTGCCCGCATCGATATCGACGCCCGCGTCGCGGTAGGTCAGCCCGGTGGTGCGCTCAGCCATCTTCATCTCCAGTTCGGCCCCGGCTTACCTCGCACGGCAGGCGGTTTCAACGCGACTCAGCGCCAGAGTCCGAACTCTTCCCATTCTGGCTCGGGAATTTCCTTGCCGATCGTGAATCTCAGCGAGCCCACCTTCATATGATCGGACGAAAGCGTGCAGGAATATTGCAGGGCATACCATTTGCCCTGCCTCCGAAAAGCCGCTCCCTTCGCGTTGACGGTATCGTCGATGCGCGTGCTGTCGTGACGAGCATCACTCACCACCCGGTCCACTCCGGAATATTGGCTCTGCTTCGATATCCGACCTGCGACCTCGAGATCGCAAACCTCACGCATTCGCGTGTGTGGTTCGAGTTTCTGCAGGCTTCTTTCCAATTGGGGCGATGCGGCCTGCGCTAGATTGGCGATGCTGACGGAGAGAACGAAAGCGCTGAAAAGGCGAAATGGGATCATGGCGCTTTTGAAGCCCTCACGAAGCGCAGGGCAAGTGCAACCATCGTCATACTCTCGCGTGTTCTTGGTCGCCGCGGAATGTATGAATTGGATGTGGTCGCTCTTTTCGCTCGTTCACGGATGATGTTCGTCAACCTTCCCACCTTCATCACGATCCTGCGGATTTTCGCGGTGCCGCTCGTGGTCTGGCTTATCCTGGGAGGCTATGACCACGCCGCCTTCTGGCTTTTTGTGGCCGCCGGCCTGTCTGACGCCATTGATGGCTATCTCGCCCGGGCGTGGGATCAGCGCACCAGGCTGGGCGCGTATCTCGATCCCCTGGCCGACAAGGCTCTGCTGGTTTCGATCTATCTCACTCTCGGCTTTGGCCACGCGATCCCGATCTGGCTCGCGATTGGCGTTGTCGCCCGCGACATCATGATCGTCGGCGCCGTTCTGTTGTCCTGGCTCCTTGACCATCCCGTCGTCATCAAGCCGTTGATGATTTCCAAGCTGAATACCGCAGCGCAAATCGGTTTTGCTGCTCTCGCGCTGGCCATTGCGGGTTTCGATATTCAAGCGGGCTCGTGGTTTGTGGTCGCAGGCTGGATCGTTGGTGCCTTGACGCTCGTTTCAGCTGCGGCCTATCTCGCCACTTGGACGCGCCATATGGCCCGTCCGGAGGACCGGTTATGACATCTGTGCCAGAACCCGTGGTTTCGACGTCCCGGCCGGTCAAGGTGCGTCTCAGCCTGCCACGACAAGCCATGTTCTGGACCCTCGGCTTCGCCGTGCTGGTCTTTCTGCTCTGGCTGTTCAGTGGCGTGCTGCTGCCGTTCGTTGCGGGTTTCGCGCTGGCCTATTTCCTGGATCCACTGGCCGATCGCCTGACGCGAACCGGTTTGAACCGCACTTTGTCGGCGCTCGTCATTCTTCTCGCCTTCCTGCTTGTCGCGGTGATCGGCATCGCGATCGTCGCGCCGCTTCTCGTCCAGCAATTCAACGCCTTCCTGCAAAACCTGCCGGCGACAGTGCAGAAAATTCAGGACATGATTGCAGGTCCGGGCATTACGTGGCTGCGCAGTGTGTTGGGAGATCGCATTCCCGACGTACAATCGTCCATGAGTTCGATCGTCGGGCAGGGTGCTGGCTGGGTGGGCGATTTCCTGGCTCGCATATGGGCGGGTTCCGGCGCGCTCGTCTCGCTCGTCAGCCTCCTCGTCGTCACACCGGTCGTTGCGTTTTACATGCTGGTCGATTGGGATCGCATGGTCGCCGAGGTGGATCGCCTCGTGCCGGTCTATCACAAGGAAACGGTGCGGCGCCTGGCGCGTGAAATGGACGATGCGGTGGCCGGTTTCGTCCGGGGGCAGGGCGCGGTTTGCCTCATTCTCGGCATTGGCTACGCCGTCGCCCTTACGCTGACCGGGCTCAATTTTGGCCTCCTCATTGGTCTTGTCGCCGGCATCATCGGCTTCATTCCCTATGTGGGGTCCTTCACTGGCTTCGTGCTCGCGGGCGGAGTCGCGCTCGTGCAATTCTGGCCCGATCCGATCATGATCGGACTGGTCCTCGGCATCTTCTTCCTCGGCCAGTTCGTGGAGGGCAATATTCTGCAGCCCAATCTGGTGGGTCGGTCGGTCGGGCTGCACCCTGTGTGGCTGATGTTCGCCCTGGTTGCCTTCGGCGCGCTGTTCGGCTTCGCCGGTCTTCTGCTGGCGGTGCCGCTTGCGGCTGCCATGGGCGTCTTGGCGCGCTTCGCTATCGCGCAATATGTCGACAGCCCGCTCTATTCCGGGCGTTCCGGGGATTCGGAGATCATCACGTGACGGGCCCCTCCGCCCGGCAATTGATTCTTTCGCTCGAACGTCCCCCGCAGTTTTCTGCGGAGGATTATCTCGTGACCCCTGCCAATGAAGGCGCTTATTCCCTGCTGACGGCGTGGCCGAACTGGCCCATCAGAGCCGTATTGCTGAGCGGTCCCGAAGGGTCGGGGAAGAGCCATCTCGCCACGATCTGGTCTTCACTTTCGGATGCGGTCGTCATCGATGCGGAGCGCCTCGATCTCGATGCTGTTTCCGACATGCCGCTGGAATCGGCTCTCGTGGTCGACCATGCGGATCGTGCCGCGGACACGGATCTCTTTCATCTGCTCAACACGGCGCGAGAGCACCGGCTCTGGCTTCTCCTGACCGCATCCCGCGGGCCAGGCGCCGACTGGCCACAACTGCCGGACCTTGCGTCGAGAATGCGCGCATTGCCCCAGGCGCGGCTTGATGCGCCGGGCGATGAACTTGTTCGAGCCGTGCTCGTTAAGCTCTTTGACGATCGACAGCTTGCCGTGGAGGCGGGTGTTGTCGACTATATCGCGCGCCGGATGGAGCGGTCGCTGGCGGCGGCCCGCGATGTCGTGGCGGCTCTCGACGAGGAAGCCCTGACACGGGGAAAGGCTGTGACGCGCACCATAGCTGCGGACGTGCTGGCCCGGGCAACATACGGATAGGGTTGAAGAAGTGAGTGTCGTCCAACCGCCACGAAACCGTCGTACCACTCCGCCCAAATCAGCGGAGAACACACTCGTCATGACCGATCCGATCGATCTGGGTGAAGTCGTCGTCAGCGATAATCCGGTGGCGCCGGCCGAGCAGGCCTCGGATTTACGCCATCAGCCGGACCGCTTCATCAACCGCGAGCTGTCCTGGCTGCAATTCAATCGCCGGGTGATGGAAGAGGCGGCGAACCCCAATCATCCCCTGCTCGAGCAGGTGCGGTTCCTGTCGATTTCCGCCAACAATCTCGACGAATTTTTCATGGTCCGCGTCGCGGGTCTCGTCGGTCAGGAGCGCACCGGCGTCACCGTGGTCAGCCCCGACGGTCTGACTCCCAGCGAGCAGCTTGTCCGCATCAACGAGGTCGTTGTCGATCTGGCCAAGGACCAGCAGCGTCGCTGGCTGGAGCTGCAGCCGGAACTCGCCAAGGTCGGAATCGTCGTCGTTGGAAAGAACGACGTCACGGCACAGGAACGCGCCTGGCTCGACGATTATTTCCTTCAGCACGTTTTCCCGGTCCTTACGCCGATGGCGATCGACCCGGCCCATCCGTTCCCGTTCATCCCGAATCTCGGGTTTACGCTCGCCCTTCAACTGGCCCGGCAGAGTGACGGGCGCTCGCTGAACGCGCTTATCCGTGTGCCCGCGAAGATCGACCGTTTCATTCGCCTGGGATCCGGCGAGCCCGGTCAGACGCGGCTGATCCTGCTCGAGGATACGATCGGCCTGTTCATCCACCGCCTGTTTCCCGGCTACGCCGTTCAGGGACAGGGCGCGTTCCGCGTCATCCGCGACAGCGACATCGAGGTCGAGGAAGAGGCGGAAGATCTTGTCCGGCTGTTCGAATCCGCGCTGAAGCAGCGTCGGCGCGGCACGGTCATTCGTCTGGAAATGCAGAGCGCGACTCCTCCCGAGCTGCGCCATTTCGTGGCCGACGCGCTGAATGTGACAGACGGCGAGACCTTTTTGGTCGACGGCATGATCGCCCTGAACGAATTGTCTCAGGTCGTGTCCGTGGAGCGGCCAGAGCTGAAGTTCATCCCGTACAATGCGCGCTTTCCGGAGCGCATCCGCGAGCATGGCGGCGATTGTTTCGCGGCCATCAAGCAGAAGGACATCATCGTCCATCACCCCTATGAGAGCTTCGACGCGGTCGTCCAGTTTCTGAACCAAGCGGCGCGTGATCCCAACGTCGTGGCGATCAAGCAGACGCTGTACCGCACCTCGTCCGACAGCCCCATCGTCCGGGCGCTGATGGAGGCCGCGGAAGCCGGAAAGTCAGTGACCGCCCTGGTGGAGCTGAAGGCGAGATTCGACGAAGAGGCGAATATCCGCTGGGCGCGCGATCTCGAGAAGGCCGGCGTGCAGGTCGTGTTCGGCTTCATCGAGCTGAAGACGCATGCCAAGTTGTCGCTCGTCGTGCGGCGCGAGGCGGGGCATCTCGTGTCCTACTGCCATATGGGCACAGGCAATTATCATCCCATCACGGCGCGCATTTACACCGATCTGAGCTTCTTCTCGGCAGACCCCGTGATCGGCCGCGATGTCGCGCGGCTTTTCAACTTCATCACCGGCTATGCCGAACCGGCCGAGCTTGAAGTGATGGCGAGCTCGCCGTTCACGCTGCGCAAAAGGATCCTCGATCACATCGCCGCCGAAATCGAGCATGCCAAGGCCGGCCGGCCGGCGGCCATCTGGGTCAAGCTCAACTCGCTCGTGGACAGCGTCATCATCGATGCGCTTTACGACGCCAGCGGCGCGGGCGTGCAGATTGACCTCATCATTCGCGGCATATGCTGCCTGCGGCCGGGCGTGCCGGGTCTGTCGGACAATATCCGCGTGAAGTCGATCGTCGGCCGCTTCCTCGAACATTCCCGCATCATGTGTTTTGGCAATGGGCACGGTCTCCCGCATGCCTCTGCAGCCGTCTACATTTCGTCGGCTGACTGGATGCCCCGAAATCTGGATCGCAGGGTCGAAACGCTCATCCCGATCCTCAATCCGACCGTGCATGAGCAGGTGCTCGACCAGATTATGGTCGCGAATCTGAAGGACAATCAGCAAAGCTGGTCGGTGCTGCCTGATGGCACATCGCGGCGTTGTACGCCCGTCAAGGGAGAAGAACCGTTCAACGCCCATCGCTATTTCATGACCAACCCGAGTCTGTCTGGCCGTGGCAAGTCTGTTAAAAAGAGCTCTCCGAGGCGGATCGCCCGCAGCGAACGAGGCTGATGTTTTGAGAAGCGGCGTGAAAGCGGCCGACGGGGTCGAGCAGGCCCGCGGCCGTTTGCGTGGCAATGCGGGCATCGCTGTGATCGACATCGGCTCGAACTCGGTACGCCTCGTGGTCTACGAGGCTCTGATCCGCAGCCCGACACCTTTGTTCAATGAGAAGGTGATGTGCGGACTGGGCCGTTCGGTGGCGGTCACCGGCAGGCTGATGGATTCGGCCGTCGCCAAGGCGCTGGCGGCACTCAAGCGCTACCGTGCGCTGTGCGATGTGATGAAGGTGGAGCGGGTTTGCGTCCTGGCGACAGCCGCTGCGCGAGACGCCTCCAACGGCCAGGATTTCCTCGATCAGGCGCGCGAGATCTGCCGGGAGGAAATCCAGCTCCTGTCGGGCAAGCGCGAGGCCTATCTGTCGGCGCTCGGCATCGTGTCGGGATTCTACAGGCCGGACGGTCTGGTCGGCGATATGGGCGGTGGCAGCCTCGAGCTGGTGCGTGTGCTCGACCGTGAAATCGGGACGGGCATCACGCTTCCCCTGGGTGGGCTATCCCTTCAGGATGCCTCCGAAGGGCAGATGAAGAAGGCGGAAAAGCTGGTCAAGGATCAGCTGGCGCGCGTGCCTGATCTCGCGGAATACGAAGGCAAGACGTTTTACGCCGTGGGCGGTACGTGGCGTGCGCTGGCGCGCCTGCATATGACGCAGAAGGATTATCCGCTGCGTGTGATGCATGGCTACACGCTGACGGCGAAAGAGGCCTTGGCGTTTTGCCGTCGCGTCCGCAGGCTGAGCCCCGAGGCCCTTCCGGGGATCACGGCGGTGCCGAGCGAGCGCCGTGCGCTCTTGTGCTACGGCGCGCTTTTGCTCGAACACATCCTTCTCATGGCCAAGCCCAAGCAGGTCATGATTTCGGGCGTGGGCGTTCGCGAAGGGCTGCTCTATGAGCTTCTCGATGAGGATGATCGCTGCCGCGATCCCCTGATCTCCGCAGCCGCTGATCTCAGCGCTCTGACCTCACGCTCTCCGCGACATGGCCATGAATTGATCGGATGGACCGACGCGCTGTTCGAAAGCGCCGCGATCGACGAGAGCAACGACGAGCGCCGGTTGCGCCACGCCGCATGCCATCTCGGTGATCTCGGCTGGCGTGCCCATCCGGATTATCGCGGCGAGCAGAGCTTCAACGTCATCGCCAATGGCGCGTTTCTCGGTGTCGATCACGTCGGCCGTACCTATCTGGCGCTGGCGGTGTATTTCCGGCACGAGGGGTTGCGCGACGAAGGCATCAGCCCGCGGCTGCGTGCCCTGGCGACGCCGCGGGCGATGGAAACCGCCCGTTTGTTCGGCGCGGCGATGCGAGTGGCCTATCTCGTTTCGGCCACCATGCCGGGCGTCCTGCCGCGCGCGCCTCTGCTGGTCGACGGCGAGCGTCTGGTCCTGACGCTTCCGCAGGAGCTGGCTGCTCTTGAAGGCGATCGCCTGATGAACCGCATCAAGCAATTGGCGAAGCTGATCGGCAAGGAACCCGCGATCGCGATAGCGGCGCTGGCGGCTTAATCCGCCAGCGGGAGGGCTGCGACGCGGCCACGCTTCAAGCCGAGGGCGATCTCGCCGCGCTTGAGCCCCAGCGCCTTCTCGCCGAACAATTCACGCCGCCAGCCCGACAAGGCAGGCACATTGGGAGCGTCTTCGCTGGCGATCTTCTCGAGGTCGTCGGTGCTGGCCAGGATCTTGGCGGCCACGCCCTCTTTTTCCGACACCATCTTCAACAGCACGCGCAGCAATTCCACCGTCGCGCCGGTATTGTTTCCCGCCGGCCGGTCCCGCTCGATCCGAGGCACGCTGGCAGGATCGCGCGACAGGCCGCGCTGGATGGCCGCCAGGATATCTGCGCCCGAGCGCGACCGCTCGAACCCATTCGGGACGCCGCGCAATGAGCCCAAAGCTTCCGCCGAAGTGGGCGCTCTCAGCGCGATCTCTGCGAGGATCTCGTCCTTGACGATGCGGGAGCGGGGCACGTTGCGCGTCTGAGCCTCCGTTTCACGCCATGCGGCGATCTCCATCAGGACGGCCAGATCGCGGGGCTTGCGCAGCCGCACCTTGATCCGTTTCCAGGCATCTTCCGGCGCCTGTCGATACGTGTTCGGAGAAGTGAGGACCGCCATCTCCTCGCTCACCCATTCCGCTCGGCCCCTTTTATCCAGTCCTTCCGCCAGGGTCCGATAGACATCGCGAAGATGCGTGACGTCGGCGAGGGCATAGGTGATCTGGGCCTCGGAAAGGGGCCGCCGGCTCCAGTCCGTGAACCGCGAGGATTTATCGAGCACGGCGCCGGTGATGCGCTGGACCAGCTGATCGTAGGAAATGGATTCCCCATAGCCCAGCACCATGGCCGCCACCTGGGTGTCGAACACGGGGTGGGGGATCATCTTCCCCAGATGCCACATGATCTCGATGTCCTGCCGCCCGGCATGGAACACCTTCAGCACCTTTTCGTCAGCCATCAATGCGAAAAGCGGCGCAAGGTCGATATCAGGCGCCAGAGCGTCGATGGCCACCGCCTCTTCGTCGTCGGCAAGCTGCACGACGCACAATTGCGGCCAGAACGTCGATTCCCGCAGGAATTCCGTATCGACGGTCACGAAGGCTGAGCTGGCGAGGCGGCGGCAGGCTGCCGCAAGATCGGCGGTATTCGTAATGATCATGTGTGGGATATACCCTGAGTCCCTCGTCAGGACGACCCATATGCGCGCGGTTGACAAGAGGATGCGCACCGTGCGTGTTCCGGCCTCGACAATCGCCCAGCAAGGCACGCTTTCCCAGGATCTTGTAAATGCATCGCTATCGCTCCCACACCTGCGGCCAGCTTCGTGAAGAGCATATCGGAGAAGATGTCCGCATCGCCGGCTGGGTCCATCGCATCCGCGACCATGGCGGCGTGCTGTTCGTCGACCTGCGCGATCATTACGGCATCACGCAATGCGTGGCCGACCCGGACAGCGCCGCCTTTGCCGAGGTCGAAAAGCTGCGCTCCGAATGGGTCGTGCGGTTCGAGGGCAAGGTGCGTCGTCGCCCCGAGGGAACGCAGAACGCGGACCTGCCGACCGGCCAGATCGAGTTGTTCATCACCGGCGCGGAGATCTTGAGCGCGGCCGCGGAATTGCCGCTGCCGGTCTTCGGCGAACCGGATTATCCGGAAGACATCCGGCTGCGCTATCGTTTCATCGATCTGCGCCGTGAGACCCTTCACCGCAACATCATGCTGCGCACGCAGATCGTCGCGTCCATGCGCCGTCGCATGACGGAATCCGGCTTCGCGGAATTTGCGACGCCCATCCTCACGGCATCCTCGCCCGAAGGCGCGCGCGATTTCCTGGTGCCGTCCCGTATCCACCCCGGCAATTTCTACGCGCTGCCGCAGGCGCCCCAGCAGTACAAGCAATTGCTGATGATCGCGGGCTTCGACCGCTATTTCCAGATCGCCCCGTGCTTCCGCGATGAGGATCCGCGCGCAGACCGCCTGCCGGGCGAGTTCTATCAGCTCGACGTGGAGATGAGCTTCGTCGAGCAGGAAGACGTGTTCACCACCATGGAGCCGGTGGTGCGCGGTGTGTTCGAGGAGTTCGCGGCCGGCAAGCCGGTCACGCCGTCTTTTCCGCGCATCCGTTACGCCGACGCCATGCTGAAATACGGCTCGGACAAGCCGGATCTCCGCAATCCGCTGGTCATTGTCGATGTCAGTGACGAGTTCATGCGTGAAGGGGTGACGTTCAACGCTTTCCGCAACGTCATCTCGGGCGGTGGCGTGGTGCGTGCTATCCCGGCGCCGGGTGCGGCCACCCAGCCGCGATCCTTCTTCGACAAGCTGAACGATTGGGCGCGCGGCGAAGGCGCTCCCGGCCTCGGCTACATCGTCTTCGACGACGAAAGCGGCACGCTGACGGGCAGGGGCCCGATCGCCAAGTTCATTCCGGCCGACGTTCAGGCCGCGATCGCCGCGAAGGCCGGCCTCGGCGCAGGCGATGCCGTGTTCTTCTCGGCGGGCCCCGCCGAAAAGGCAGCCAAGCTCGCGGGCGCTGCGCGTATCCGCGTCGGCGACGAACTCGGCCTGTGCGACAAGGACCGTTTCGAACTGTGCTGGATCGTCGATTTCCCATTCTACGAATGGAATGAGGACGAGAAGAAGGTCGATTTCTCCCACAATCCCTTCTCGATGCCGCAGGGCGGTCTCGAAGCGCTGCAGACCAAGGACCCGCTCACGATCCCGGCTTTCCAGTACGACATGGTCTGCAACGGGTTCGAGATCGCTTCGGGCGGCATTCGCAACCATCGCCCTGAAACCATGATCAAGGCGTTCGAGATCGCCGGCTATGGCGAGGAAACGGTGGTGGAGCGCTTCGGCGGCATGTATCGGGCCTTCCAGTACGGTGCCCCGCCGCATGGCGGCATGGCGGCCGGGGTGGATCGCATCGTCATGCTTCTGTGCGGTGCGCAGAGCGTGCGTGAGGTGGCCTTGTTCCCGATGAACCAGCGCGCCGAGGATATCCTGATGGGCGCGCCTGCACCCGCAGGTCCGAAGCAATTGCGCGAATTGAACCTTCGCCTCAATCCGCTCGACAAGAAACCGGGCTAGAGTGCCACGGCGCGCTTGATCCCGGCGTTCGAACCGGCTTCATTCCTGCCCCCGATATTCGAGAAGAGAACCGATGGCTTCCAACATCTCCGACGAATTGCGGCGCGCCGCGCTTGCATTCCACCGCTCTCCCACTCCTGGAAAGCTGGAGATCCAGGCCACCAAGCCGCTCAGCACGCAGCGGGACCTTGCTTTGGCCTATTCGCCGGGCGTGGCCGCGGCCTGTGAAGCGATCCACGAAGATCCGAACCTCGCCTTCGAGCTGACCATCCGCCAGAATCTGGTTGGCGTGATCTCGAACGGCACCGCCGTGCTCGGCCTCGGCAATATCGGCCCGCTGGCGTCCAAGCCGGTGATGGAAGGCAAGGCGGTTCTCTTCAAGAAGTTCGCGGGCATCGATGTGTTTGACATCGAGGTCGCCGAGACCGATCCCGCCCGTATGGTGGAGGTCGTGGCGGCACTTGAGCCCACGTTCGGCGGCATCAACCTTGAAGACATCAAGGCGCCGGAATGCTTCGAGATCGAGGAGAAGCTGAAGGCTCGGATGAACATTCCGGTCTTCCACGACGATCAGCACGGTACGGCCATCATCGTCGCGGCGGCGATCGTCAATGCGCTCGAACTTGCCGGCAAAAAGCTCGAGCAGGTCAAGATCGTGACCTCGGGTGCCGGAGCGGCCGCCACGGCCTGCCTCAATCTCCTCGTCAGCATGGGCGCGCGCCGGGAAAACATCTGGGCGACCGACATCGAAGGCGTGATCTATGAGGGTCGCGAAACCCTCATGAACCCCTGGACGGGTGTCTATGCCCAGAAGACCGACAAGCGCACGCTTGCCGAGGTCATTGATGGTGCGGATATCTTCCTCGGCGTGTCGGCCGGCAATGTGCTGAAGCCGGAAATGGCGAAGGCCATGGCTCCGAAGCCGCTCATCCTGGCGCTGGCCAATCCGGTTCCGGAGATCATGCCGGACCTCGCACGCGAGGTGCGCCCGGATGCGATGATCTGCACGGGTCGCTCCGACTTCCCGAACCAGGTGAACAACGTCCTGTGTTTCCCCTTCATCTTCCGTGGCGCGCTCGATGTCGGTGCATCGACGATCAACGAGGAGATGAAGCAGGCGGCGGTGAAGGCCATCGCGGCATTGGCGCGTGAAGCGTCGTCCGATGTCGTGGCGCGCGCCTATGGCGGTGAGACCATCGCCTTCGGTCCGGAATCCTTGATCCCGAACCCGTTCGACCCGCGCCTCATCCTGCGCATCGCGCCCGCTGTGGCTCGTGCCGCGATGGAGAGCGGCGTCGCGCGTCGGCCCATCACCGATTTCGACGCCTATGACGACCGCCTGCAGCGCTTCGTCTATCGCTCCGGCTTCGTCATGAAGCCGATCTTCGCGGCCGCCAAGGAAGAGCCGCGCACGGTGATCTACGCCGAGGGCGAGGACGAGCGCACGCTGCGCGCCGCACAGGTCGTGATCGAGGAGGGTATTGCCCGTCCGGTTCTGATCGGGCGCCCCTCCGTGATTGAAACCCGCCTGAAGCGCTTTGGCCTGTCCATCGTGGCTGGGCAGGATTTCACGGTGGTCAATCCGGAAGACGATCCGCGTTATCGCGATTACGTGGCGCTCTATCTGGAGCGTGCGGGCCGTCGCGGCGTAACGCCGGATCTCGCGCGCACCATCGTACGCACCAATTCCACGGTGATCGCGGCTTTGTCGGTCCTGCGTGGCGAAGCCGATGCCATGATCTGCGGCCTTGAAGGGCGCTATCCGGCTCATCTGCAAACGATCGACGAAGTCATCGGCAAGCGCCCCGGCGTGTCCGATTATGCTGCGGTCTCGCTTCTCATCACCACGCGTGGACCGCTCTTCATGGCCGATACCTATGTCGGTCTGGAGCCCACGGCCGAGCAGATCGCCGAGAAGGCACGGCTGGCCGCCGATGTGGTGCGCCGCTTCGGAATGACGCCCAAAGTGGCGCTGCTCAGCCACTCGAACTTCGGTTCGCGTGAATCCGGCAGCGCCCGCAAGATGCGCGACGCCCTGGAGATCATCCGCGCCGCCGAGCCCGATCTCGAAGTCGATGGCGAGATGAACGCCGACGTCGCTCTCTCGCAGGAGGTGCGTGACCGCGTGCTGCCCGGCTCACGCCTCAAGGGCGATGCCAACCTGCTCGTCACGCCGGACCTCGACGCCGCCAAGATCGCCTCGCAGATGGTAGCGGCAATGGACAATTCCCTCCCGATCGGACCCATCCTTTTGGGTGCGGACAAGCCGGCCCAGATCGTCACGTCGACGACCACTGCGCGCGGTCTTGTCAACGTCACCGCGCTCGCGGTGATGGAAGCACAGAAGAACGGGCTGCTCTGATCCTGATCGGCTCAAGAACGGAAAAAGCCGCGACCATCGTCGCGGCTTTTTTGTTTCGGTGCGGGAAACCTAAGCGCCACCCCAATTCATCGTCAGGCCACCATCGATGGTCCAGGTCTGGCCGGTGACGTAATCCCCGAAATCCGACGCGAGAAAGAGCGCCAGTCGCGCGATCTCGATCGGCTGGCCGGCGCGATGCCACGGGATTTCCTTGAAGGAGGCTTCGCGCTTTTCCGGGTCGTCAATGCGCTCCTGCGTCATCGGCGTCTCGATCATTCCGGGCGCGACATTGTTCACGTTGATGCGCAATTCCGCCAATTCGACCGCCAGGCTGCGCGTAAACGAGCCGAGGCCCGCCTTCGACATGCCGTAAGGCGCCGATTCCGCCGTAGGCAAGTGCTGCGCCACCGAGGAAATGTTGACGATGCGGCCCTTGCCGCCATGTGCCTTGCGGATGTTGATGAAGGCGCGGGCACAATAAAGCGGGCCCTTCAAATTGGTGTTGAGAACCATATCGAGCTGGTCATCGCGGAGATCGGCCACGGGTGTCTTCTCGCCCATGCCCTTGCCGGCATTGTTCACCAGCACGTCCGGCGCGCCGAATTCATCCACGACGCGGGCGAACGCCGCGTCCACTTCGGAGGCATCCTGGACGTCGAGCTGCAGGACCAGGCCGCGTCTGCCGGCCGCCTCGACCCGCCGCAGGGTTTCCTGAGCTCCCTGGTCATCCGTATGAAAGGTAATGACGACGTCAGCGCCGGCCTTGGCGAATTCCTCGGCGATGGCCTGTCCGATGCCGGAATCCCCGCCCGTGACGAGGGCGATCCTGTTATCCAGTCTCATGAAGGCGATCCTCCCGGAAAACAGGAAAACGCCTCCCCATCCCGCCTGTTCCGGAACGGCTGGCTAGCGCTTGGCCTCCGGCATCACGCGCGCGACATATTCCACATCTGCGACAGATGGCAGGCTCGCCTCGATGCCGAGATGCTGGACCGAATGGGCGGAGGCGGCGCGGGCGAAGCGGAAATGTTCGCTCCACGACGCGTAGGGGCGTGACAGATAGGAATAGATGTAGGAGCCGTGGAAGATGTCGCCGGCGCCATTGGTGTCGATCACCCGTTCCGTCGGCACCGCCAATGCGGGAAGCTCGGAAACCTCGCCCTTCTCGTCGTACCAGACGACGCCGCGTTCCCCGAGAGTAACCGCCCCGACCCGGCAGCCGCGGGACTTCAGATATTCGAGCATTTCGCCGGGCGCGAGGTTCATCTGCTCGCACATCCGTTCCGACACGGCGGCAATATCGACGAAGCCGAGCAGTTCGTCCGTGTTCTCACGCACCGCGCCGCCATCGAGCGACGTCAGAATGCCGGCTTCACGGCAGATCTTGGCGTAATGCAGGGCCGCGTCCGGTTGGTGGCCGTCGAGGTGCAGCGCGCGGCAGGTGCGCAGGTGGAGATTGGGGAAGGGGTGCAGATGGTCGTCGTCGCGGCAGCGCACGATGGCGCGTTTGCCGCCGTTCGGCATGATGAAGGAGAGCGATGCGCCGCGCACCTTTCGGGCATGAAGCGGGATCAGATATTTCGCGGCCATGTCGTGAAACATGCGCGATAGCCAGTCGTCGCCCATCGTGGTTAGGAGATCCGGGGCAACGCCGAGCTTGGCGCAGCAGAAGGCGGCAGTCACGGCATTGCCACCAAAGCTCACGGCGTAATCATCCGCCAGCGTCTTCTCGTCACCCGTCGGGATGTGAGACGTGATGAACGTGATGTCGATGTAGGTGTGGCCGATGAATAAAGCCTGCATTGCGTCTCCTGAGACCTGGCCGTGAACAACGATTGAGCGACGCGTTCAGGCAGTATTAAGGATGATCCGACTCTACTGAACTCCGCAAGTTTCGGCGGAGTTCGTCCGTCCGGCAGGTTCAAATATCGGGCTGCCTCGGACCGACGTTCCACCCGACCTTTGGGAGAACGACATGATTCGTGAAATTGCATTCGCCGGCGCTTTGCTGATGGCCGGCACTTCGGTTCAGGCGCAGGCCCAGGATGCGGTCGCGGGCGGCCTGTTGGGTGCCGGCGCCGGCGCCATCCTCGGTGGTGCTCTTACAGGCAAGGCCGGCGGCGCCGTCGCGGGAGCCATGCTTGGCGGCGCGACGGGCGCCATCATCGCCAATGAGAACGACCGTCGCCGCTATCGCGTTGAGCGCCGGGGTTACTACTTCACCTCGCGCCATCGTTGCTTCTACGAATATCCGAACGGCGATGTCGTGCGGGTTGCCAATCGGCCTTGCTGACAGCCTGTGCCCGACCGAAACGAATGGTCGGGCAGGGCGTGCCTCAAACGGATGGCGTGACCGGGCTTAGCCGAGGAATCTCCACCTTGGGGCAGCGATCCATGACGACTTGGAGGCCGGCGGCGCGCGCACGTTCCGCAGCCTCCTCGTTGACGACGCCGATCTGCGTCCAGATCACTTTCGGCATCTGCGCGCGTCCGATGGCCTCATCGACGATGTCTCCGACGTGTTCGGACGCGCGGAAAACATCGACCATATCAACGAATTCGGGGACATCACTGAGATTGGCGTAGACCTTTTCGCCGATCATGGTCTGCCCGGCCAAGCCCGGATTGATGGGGAACACCCGGTAGCCTTGTTGCTGCAGATAACGGGCGACGTAGTTCGATGGCCGATCCTCGTTCTGGCTGAAGCCGATCACGGCAATCGTTCGAACGTTCTCGAGAATGTCACGGACGGTGTTGTCATCCAGGCCATCAATGCTCATCACGGAAACTCCTGTTCAGGAATCCTGATATAGGCCCGACCGTGTGATCGAAAAGCGGCCTGACACCGCTCACATCACCAGCGCCGGCGTGCCGCATCGGACGGCGTGGACCCGCACGTCTGCTTGTCCCACGGAAACTCCCAGGGTGATCAGAAGCGAATCCACAATGGGATCGAGGATTTTACCGACCGGCAGGATGAGATTCTTCACAGAGCGCACCAGATTGTTGAGGCCAACGAACAATCTCAAACCCAACAACTCACCTTCGACTTTTGGATCGGCGAACAAGTCCGACACGAGCGAGGTCAGAAGCCGGTTGCTGGACGTGTTCTTGATCGTTCCCGAGTTGATCTCAGCCGCTGTGAAAGGCACGGGGATTGGGACGTTCTGTTTGATCTGCGCACTGGAAGACGCGGTTACTTTCACAATTTCGATGACGTTCAGAACCGTGGCGGGCTTTGGGGTGACCGGAGCGAACGAATTCCATTGCGCTGGATCTGCGACTTCTCCGATCCACGCCCTCGCGAGCGAAGGCTGCACGTTCAAGGTTACGCGCACATCCTTGCCTGGGTCACTGCCACAGGAAATTGATGCCAGGTCCGCTTCAGCGGCCGCCACGTCGATCAGCACGGGCAGGGTGACCACAGGTGCTACAAGCGGGACGTTGCCGAGAATGGCGTTCAGCTTAACGCGCGTCTGGGCGGTGTAGACCTTGGCCCCCCGCGCGCCGACCGTGACCCAGGACGTGCTCTGCGGCGGCTCTCCGAGCATGACATCGGCCGTCAGACCACCCAGAAGGGGAACCTCGACGCCGAGGTCCAGCGAGAGTTGATGATTGCCGCCCGCCGATGCCGCGGCGCGCACGAGATCATAAGCGGACACAAAAGCCTTCAACCCCGCGGGCGTTTCGCCCAGGGCGAGGGGCCCCAGCTTGCCAAGATCGAGCAATTTGCGGCCATCGACCCTCAGGCTTGCGATCGTGCCGCTGGCACGCAGCTTGCGAAGAGCGAGATCCGCCGCCGTTCGGCCGCTGGCAGCTGCCACATGGGCCGCGGCATCCAGCATGGCCCCGACCCGGAGGTTGGAGGAGAGAAATGAATTGTAGCTCCCGGCCGTGATGCTGGCGTCGGTCGCCATCGTGCCGAGCAGTTTCAGCAGGTCGATGTCGGCAGCGGCCAGGGCATTGTAGTCCATCAGCGTGAGATTGACCTTGCTGCCGAACATCTTGCTGAGGATTGCGTTTGCCACGCCTTCCTTGAGCGACAGCAGGCGCGAGCCCACCGAGAATTGGGAGACATCCTCCTTGGCGGCAATCGCCGAGACACGGATCGAAGGGCCGCCCTTTGGATAGAAGAGCCGCGAGAAATAAATCTGGCCGGTGGTTTCCAATGCTATTTTTACCGCGTTCTCGCCGGCAGCCGGAGAAGTGTATCTGGCTTTAGGGGCGATTGTCGGGTCGGGGCGGAAAAGCCCTTTTTCCACCTGCAACTTCACATCGGCAGGGGCGCCGTTGGCCCGCAGCAGGGAAAGAGCGGCTTCCTGTGCGTGGGCCAGATCGGTCGCCGCGGCCAATGCGGCAAGATCGGCCATAGCCTGCATCTTCCGACGCTCGACATGCAGGCTCGCGATATCGACCGCAAATGCGAGCCCCCCGATCACGCATGGCAGGAGCGCCGCCGACATGACTGCGACCATTCCCGATTGATCCCGGAAAAAGGAACGCCGGCGCACGTCCGGCATCAATAGCCGCCGCGACGGATGACGGCCGCACGGTTGATCTTTTGCGGGGGCAGGGGAAGCAATCCTGCGAACCGCCAGATGATCATTTTCGACGCGTCGTAATTCACGCTCACCAGCAGCAGGTCCGCGTTATGCGGGTGGGTCGCGATTTCCAGGGTGACGTCATCGCCTTTCAGCAGCGAATAATGGGCGAGGCTTGCGTTCAACTGACGCTCCGCAAGCCCCCGTCGTTCGGCCAGCGATAATCCGGGAAGCGTGGCGCGGGCAGCTTCAGCCGCTAATTGCTGGACGCTATGGATAGCGCCGAAATACATGCCATAGCTGAAGGTGCCGATCATGATCATAAGGAAGACCGGAGCGATCAGGGCGAACTCGACAGCGGATGCACCTCTTGTATCTCCACGAAGGAGACAAACGTTTCGAATCCGCCGCTCACTCCAGAACCTGTTAAGCCGCATCGCCAACCCACAATATTCCGCTATCCGAGAGCTCCCTGAAGATCGCCCCGCAGCCTCACCCGCGCTATGCAATCTAAGGTTGTCACAACCCATATAGACAATCTGATGCGGCTCATACGAAAGTCCAATAGGTGCGATGCCGGCGTGGTTACTTTTCTTTGAAAAGAAGGAGACCGCGTACGATCCTGTCGCCAACCCTCCCGGAGTATGGAACGCTGGCCCGGCCGGGACGTTTTCAGACTGATCAAGTCGAGGAGTTCTGTTGATGTCGACCCGCTTCATTCTGCGTGACACCCCCGCTCCGGGCGATGTCAATGTCCGGATCCATCAGGATGCCGATGTTGTGCTGGGTGAAGTCATCGCTCCGGACGTCGCGGGTAGCCACACTGCCGCGGATGCGGATCAGGACGGCGCGCTTGGCGTGCATCAGGCGTTGGCGTCGGCGATTGAGATCGCTGGGCACCACGGCAATGTGGTCCGGATCATCGATCCGGAAGGTCTTTGGCGAGAGGAATGGGGCGTTCTGGACGCAGACTGACGGGGGTTTTATAATACCATTTTTTTAAGTCGTTGATTTACCTATATAATATTGGCGACAAACTGATTGCCTTGGCTGTAAGTCCCTTGTAGAAGCTCTCTTCAACCGGCCGCCTTTGCGGCCGCTGTGCTTTTCCAAGGGACCAACACCATGTCTACTTTTTCGGCCAAGCCCGCCGAGATCGAGAAGAAGTGGGTGCTGATCGACGCCGAGGGTCTCGTCGTCGGTCGCCTTGCCTCGATCATTGCCCTGCGGCTGCGCGGCAAGCATCTGCCGATCTTCACCCCTCACGTCGATTGCGGTGACAACATCATCGTCATCAACGCCGAGAAGGTGGTTTTCACCGGCAACAAGCGTCAGGACAAATCCTATTTCTGGCACACCGGCTACCCGGGCGGCATCAAGGAGCGCAAGGCGCGCACGATCCTCGAAGGCCGTTTCCCGAACCGTGTGATCGAGAAGGCCGTGGAGCGCATGCTTCCGCGCGGACCTCTCGGCCGCCAGCAGCTCAGCAACCTGCGCGTCTATCGCGGTTCCGAGCATCCTCACACCGCCCAGCAGCCTGAGACGCTCGACGTCTCGGCGCTGAACAGCAAGAACGTCCGGAACTGAGCCGATGGCCGATAACATCCAGTCTCTCGAAGATCTTGGCGGCGCTCTTGGCGGAGCCGTCGCCTCCGATGCTCCGCGCCATGAGCAGAAGCTCGACGCGCAGGGCCGTGCCTATGCCACCGGCAAGCGCAAGGACGCGGTCGCCCGCGTTTGGATCAAGCCCGGTTCCGGCCAGATCGTGGTCAACAACCGCGCTCTCGAAACCTATTTCGCGCGTCCCGTTCTGCGCATGATCCTGCAGCAGCCGCTCGGCATCGCCAATCGCGATGGGCAGTACGATATCCGCGTCACGGTGGCGGGCGGTGGCCTCTCGGGCCAGGCCGGCGCGGTGCGTCACGGCCTTTCGAAGGCTCTGACCTATTTCGAGCCGGAGCTTCGTGGCGTGCTGAAGAAGGCGGGTTTCCTGACCCGCGATTCGCGTGTTGTGGAGCGTAAGAAGTACGGTCGCGCCAAGGCTCGCCGCAGCTTCCAGTTCTCGAAGCGCTGATCGCTCCGGATCAGTTTTCATCTTCGAAGGCGGGCCGTTGCGGCCCGCCTTTTTTTGTCCCGATGATGACGCGGACTGCTGGCTTCGCCGGAGGTAGCGGGTCATCCTTGCGTAGCAACGGCGTTGTAAGCTCGACGTTGAGCCATAAGTGCCAGTAGCGATGGCATAAATGTAGGGGCAGGGTGCCGATACTCGGCCTTACGCTTTCCTCCGTGCCGCGTGCCTGGGAACCGTCTCAGGCCTTGAAACCGCAGCACGGCGGTTCAGATCATCCGGCTTTCAGACGAGGAACCCCATGGCGTCAGACCCGCTTCATCCCCGCCCTGTGGACCGCGCACTGGATCCATCCTTCCGTCACGGCCAGAGCATGGAGCCGAACTATTCCGGCGTGGTCTCGTTTCTACGCCGCGCCTATGCGCGCGACCCGTCGGGTTTCGATGTCGCCGTCTGGGGTGTGCCCTTGGACACGACAGTGTCCAACCGGCCCGGAACGCGCTTCGGGCCTCGTGCGCTACGCGATGCCTCGACCATCCTCGATGGCGATCCGGTCTACCCGTTCGGCACCGACATCTTCGAGCATTTGTCGGTCTGCGACAGCGGCGATGCGGTCTTCGATTACGGCCTGCCGATGGAAATGCCGGCCGCCATCGAGACGCAGGCGTCGGAAAGACTGGACACGGGCGCGCATCTCGTCACCCTGGGAGGCGATCATTTCCTCACGTATCCCGTGCTGAAGGCGCTGGTGAAGCGCATCGGTCGACCCGTTGCACTCGTGCAGTTCGATGCCCATCAGGACACCTGGGGCGAGGATGACGATCGGCGCATCGACCACGGGACCATGATCTCTCGCGCCGTGAACGATGGCCTCATTCTCCCGGAGCGTTCGGTTCAGGTTGGCATCCGCACCCATGCGCCCGCTGACAAGGGCATCGCTTCGGTCAGCGGTTTCGAGGTCGGTGAGCTTGGTGCTCCGGCGATGGCGGCGCGCATCCTCGCTCATGTGGGCGATGCGCCCACCTACGTCACTTTCGATATCGATGCGCTGGACCCGGCCTTCGCGCCCGGCACGGGCACGCCTGTGTGCGGTGGCCTTTCGACGCGGGAGGCGCTGAGCATCCTGCGTCGCCTGTCGGCACTCGATCTCAAGGGTTTTGACGTGGTGGAGGTGTCGCCGCCCTACGATCATGCCCAGGTCACGGCACTCGCGGGAGCGACGCTGGCCCATTATTACCTTGGCCTGCTCGCGGCGCGGAAAGCCAAGGGAAAGAACATCGCACCCTGAGCGGGATTACTCAGACGTAGGCAGCCAGGCATGGAAATGATTTTGCGCGTCATTCTTCGGCGCCGCATTGGCCGACGGCTTGGGCGAATGTACGTTGTCGAGTTGGATGCATCGGCCGAGCGGGAGGCTTAGATGGCGCAGACGGATCAGAAGCTTAAGGTCGGGGTGTTCGGCGCCTCGGGTTATACGGGTGCCGAGCTGGTGAGGCTGCTGCTGCAGCACCCCAATGTCGAGATCGCGGCACTTACGGCCGACCGCAAGGCTGGCCAGACTATGGCGGCCGTCTTTCCGCAATTCTGCGGTCGCGAACTCCCGACGCTCACGACGATCCATGACGTGGATCGTGGCAGCCTCGACGCCGTGTTCTGCGCGCTGCCCCATGGCACGACACAGCACGTCATCGCCGATCTTATGATGGCTCTTCCGAACGTCAGGATCATCGACCTCTCGGCGGATTTCCGCCTCACAGATCCCGCGGCCTACAAGGAATGGTACGGCCACAATCACGAGGCGCTCGATCAGCAGGCCGAGGCGGTCTACGGCGTCACCGAGCATTATCGTGACGCGGTGGCCAAGACGCGGCTCGTGGCCAATCCCGGCTGCCATTCCACGACAGCCATTCTTCCGCTCGTACCGCTGCTGAAAGCCGGTTTGCTGGATGTCGGCAGCATCGTCATCGATTCGAAGACGGGCATGTCGGGCGCGGGCAGGGGCGCCAACGAGGCCATGTTGTTCTCCGAAGTGTCCGAGGGCCTGCATGCCTATGGCGTCGGCAAGCATCGTCATACGGCCGAGCTCGATCAGGAATTCTCCAAGGCGGCTGGCCGTGAGGTGCAGGCCAGCTTCACGCCGCATCTCGCTCCCATGATCCGGGGCATCTACGCCACGATCTATGTGCGGATGGAGGGCGGCGCGACCGCGGAAGACCTGCATCGCGCGCTGGCCGATTCCTATTCCGGCGAGGCCTTCGTCCATGTCCTGCCGTTCGGGCAGGTGCCGCAATCGCGCCATGTCCGCGGGTCGAACAATTGCCAGATCGGCGTGGTGGCCGATCGCGTCTCGGGCCGTGCGGTGGTGATCTCGACGCTGGACAATCTCCTCAAGGGTGCGTCGGGACAGGCGGTGCAGAACTTCAACGTCATGTTCGGCTTTCCGGAAACCACGGCGCTGGGCACATGGGGCATGTTTCCATGAAATCCGGCCTGCCGGTCCGATTGGGCTTTTTTCTCGGTTTCTCCCTGGTGTTGTCTGCGTGCTCGACGCCGAGCGAGCGCTTTGGACTGGCGCCGCCGGACAGCAAGCGCGGCGCTTATCCCAACATCAATGCGCCCGTGGCCAATCCGGCCACGCCCGCTCTCGAGCCCACCGAGCGCGAGGCGCGACAAGCTGAAATCGCGCGTCACGCACGTTCCGCACCGTCTTCTTCGGCGCGTTGACGCGAAACGGCCTCTTTCCGTCAGATAAATGTTAGAATACGCAGAGCCGAGCCGGCTTTGCTCCAGGAAGAAGACGATGACGCAGGACTTTCATTCGATCCGCCGTTTGCCGCCCTATGTGTTCGAGCAGGTGAATCGCGTGAAGGCACAGGCCCGTCAGAACGGCGCCGATATCATCGATCTGGGCATGGGCAATCCCGACCTGCCGACACCGGAGCACATCACCGACAAGCTGGTCGAGAATGCACGCCGGCCGCGCACCAATCGCTATTCCACCTCGAAAGGCGTGCCGGGTCTGCGCCGCGCCCAGGCGGCCTATTACGAGCGTCGTTTTGGCGTGAAGCTCAACCCGGATACCCAGGTCGTCGCCACGCTCGGGTCCAAGGAAGGCTTCGCGAACATGGCGCAGGCCATCACCGCGCCGGGCGACGTCGTGCTGGTGCCGAACCCGAGTTATCCGATTCACGCCTTCGGTTTCCTGATGGCGGGCGGCGTCATCCGCAACGTGCCGTCGACCCCGGACGAGACCTATTTCGTCGCGCTGGAGCGCGCGGTTCAGCATTCGATTCCGAAGCCGCTCGCCGTCGTCCTTTGCTACCCGTCCAACCCGACGGCGGAGGTCGCCAGCCTCGATTTCTACAAGGAGGTGATCGCCTTCGCGAAGAAGCACGAGATTTGGGTGCTGTCGGACATCGCCTATTCCGAAATCTATTTCGACGATCCGCCGCCCTCGATTTTGCAGGTGCCCGGCGCGTTCGATGTGGCGGTGGAGTTCACCTCCATGTCCAAGACCTATTCCATGCCCGGCTGGCGCGTCGGCTTCGCGGTGGGCAATGAGCGGCTCATTGCCGCTCTGGCGCGGGTGAAATCCTATCTCGATTACGGTGCGTTCACGCCTATCCAGGTAGCCGCCTCGGCCGCGCTGAACGGTCCGCAGGATTGCGTGGCCGAGATGCGGGAGATCTACCGCAAGCGCCGCGATGTGCTGGTCGATACCTTCACGAAGGCCGGGTGGCCGATTCCCGCGCCGAGTGCCTCGATGTTCGCGTGGGCGCAAATTCCTGAGAAGTTTCGCGGGCTCGGCAGCGTCGAGTTCGCCAAGCTCCTTGTCGAGAAGGCCGATGTCGCGGTTTCGCCGGGGGCCGGTTTTGGCGAGCATGGCGATGATTACGTGCGTATCGCCTTGGTGGAGAACGAACATCGCATTCGTCAGGCGGCGCGCAATATCCGCCGTTTCCTTGAAACCGCCGACCAAACCATGCACAACGTGGTCCCACTCGTCGCCGCACGCTGAATCTGGCGCGGCATCCGTCCGGGATCGTTCATGAAGTCGCCTTTGAGGATTGGCGTGGCCGGGCTCGGCACCGTCGGCTCGTCTGTCATTCGTCTGCTCGCCGAACGTCGGGAGGCGCTGACAGCGATCGTTGGCCGTCCGCTCGATGTCGTGGCCGTCTCCGCGAGAGACCGCACCCGGGATCGAGGCATCGATGTGTCGGGCATGCGATGGCACGACACGCCGCAGGCGCTTGCAGCCGATGCCGGGATAGACCTTTTCGTGGAACTGGTAGGCGGTGCCGAAGGTGCCTCCGCAGAATCCGTTGAGATCGCGCTCCGGCGGGGCATTCCGGTCGTCACGGCCAACAAGGCGCTGCTCGCGGCACGCGGGCTCGATCTCGCCCGCACGGCCGAGACTGGCAATGCGACGCTTGCCTTCGAGGCGGCCGTCGCCGGTGGCATTCCGGTCATCAAGACGCTGCGTGAGGCACTGCCGGCCAGCCGTCTCTCGCGCATCTCCGGCATCCTCAATGGCACCTGCAATTACATCCTGTCGCGGATGGAAGCCGAGGGCCTGTCCTTCGCGGAATGCCTCGCCGACGCCCAGCGCCTTGGCTATGCCGAGGCCGACCCGACATTCGATGTCGGTGGCTTCGACACCGCCCACAAGCTCGCCATCCTGACGAGCCTCGCTTTCGGCACGCGCATCGATTCCGACGCGGTCTATGTCGAGGGCATCGCCACCATCGAGCCGCTCGACCTCACAATGGCCGACGAACTCGGCTATCGCATCAAGCTGCTGGGCGTCGCGACCCGCACCGACGGCGGCATTGAACAGCGCGTCCACCCCACCATGGTGCCGAAGACCAGTGCTCTGGCTCAGGTCATTGGCGTCACCAATGCGGTGTCCATCTGCGGCTCGGCCATTGGCGAACTGACGCTTGTCGGTCCCGGCGCCGGCGGTGACGCAACCGCCTCTGCCGTCATCTCCGACATCGTCGATATCGCTCGCGGCGCCACGTTTCCGGCGTTCGGTCTGCCGCTTGCCGGCCTCGACGAGCCGGTGCAGGCACCCATCAGCACGCACACCGGCGGATATTACATTCGCCTTTCGGTAGTCGACCGTCCGGGAACGGCGGCAGCTATCGCAACGCGCATGGCGGAGCAGGGGATTTCGCTGGAAAGCATCCTTCAGCGTCGTCCGCGTGTCGCCGCTTCCAGCGATATCGAGCACGCATCGGTGCCGCTCGTCCTCATCACGCATGCCACGAACGAAGAGGCCGTCGCACAGGCCCTCGACGCCGTCCTCGCAGACGGGCATATCCAGGGTGTGCCGCAGGTTATCCGGATCGAGAAGGAATAGGGCGCTCGTCCCTATGGGAGAGAACATGGAAAAGATCACCGTCGAATCCGGTCGCATCATCGAGCGCATTCTGACGCTTGAGCTCGTGCGCGTGACCGAGCGTGCCGCCGTCGCCTCCGCCCGCCTTCGCGGCCGGGGTCAGGAGAAGGCCGCCGATCAGGCCGCCGTGGATGCCATGCGGCGCGAGCTCAACCGCCTCGACATCGACGGCACGATCGTGATCGGCGAGGGCGAGCGCGACGAGGCGCCCATGCTCTTCATCGGCGAGAAGGTCGGCAACGGCACAGGCCCCCAGGTCGACATCGCTGTCGATCCGCTCGAAGGCACCACGCTCTGCGCTCAGGACATGGCGGGCTCGATCTGCGTCATGGCCATGGCCGAAGGCGGCACGCTTCTCCACGCGCCAGACGCCTACATGGAGAAGATCGCCGTCGGGCCCGGCTACTCGGCCGACGTGATCGACCTCGACGCATCTCCAGCCGACAACATCAATTCGGTGGCGCGCGCGAAGGGAGTGAAGCCTTCCGAGATTGGCGTACTGATGCTTGATCGTCCGCGTCACGCCAAGATGCTGGAAGCCATCCGCGCCACCGGCGCGAGCGTGCGCCTCATCACCGATGGCGATATTGCGGGCATCATCTACACGACGCAGCCGGAAAAGACCGGGATCGACATCTACATGGGCATCGGCGCGGCGCCTGAGGGCGTGCTCGCGGCCTCTGCCCTGCGGTGCGTCGGCGGCCATATGCAGACCCGTCTGGTGCTCGACACCGAAGAGAAGATCGCGCGTGCAGCCAGCATGGGCGTCACCGATCCGAAGCGGAAATACCTCGTCCAAGATCTCGCATCGGGTGACGTGATCGTGGCGGCCACGGGTGTGACCGATGGACCGCTGGTTTCCGGCGTTCATTTCGGCGCCAATTACATCGAGACGGAAACGGTCGTCTATCGGTCGGCAACGGGCACGGTGCGCCGCATCAAGGCCGAGCATCGTGAAATGGGCAAGTTCCACTTCGGTTGATGGTCTTTTGACGGGTTGCACAGCCCGCCATGGCTGCGTTAGGTGATCTGCGGCGGCAAGCGGCTGCCGCAGGGATCATGCGAAACGATCATGGCGTCACAGGATAATGAGGCCGTACTGGCGCGGGTTGCGACCGGCGTACCGGGCCTCGACAAGGTCTTGAAGGGCGGCTTCTTCGAAGGCGGCATCTATATCATCCAGGGCGATCCGGGATCCGGAAAGACGATCCTGGCCAACCAGATCTGCTTCAGTCATCTGAAGGAGAATGGTCGGGCCGTCTATGCCACCTTGCTGTCGGAGAGCCATTCCCGGCTGATGCAGCAATTGCGCACACTCTCGTTCTTCGACGAGGAGGCGCTGCCCGATCGGATGGCCTATCTCAGCGCGCTGAGCGCACTGGAAGATCGCGGCTTGACTGGTCTGCTCGATCTGCTGCGCCGCGAGATCGTGGCCCGTCGCGCCACCATGCTGGTCATCGACGGTTTTCTCGCGGCCGAGGCTTCCTCCGCCAGCGAACGCGAGTTCAAGAAGTTCGTGCACGAATTGCAGAGCCACGCCATTTCGGCGGGCTGCACCATCCTGCTGCTGACCAATGGGGTGAACCGGCCCGCGCGGCCAGAACGCACGATGGTCGACGGCATTCTCATGCTCAGCCGCCGCGATGTCGGTGTTCGCAGCGAGCGTGAGATCGAAGTCATGAAACTTCGCGCGTCCGATTATCTGCAGGGACGCCATTCCTACGAGATCGCGGCCGATGGCCTGAAGGTCTATCCGCGCCTCGAATCCTTTTATTCCCGGCCATCTCGCGCCGAAGCCTTCACCGGCGCGCGCGTCAGCTCGGGCAGCGAGAGCCTGGACAAGCTGATGGGCGGCGGCGTGCCCGCAGCCTCCACGACGGTCGTCTTCGGCGCTCCGGGTATCGGCAAGACCACGCTCGGTCTTCATTGGGCTGCGGAGGATGCCGAGGCGCCATCCCTGTTCTTCGGCTTCTTCGAATCGCCGGAGCGGCTCCTCTACAAGGCGGACCGGTTGGGCCTCAATCTCCGAACGAAGATAGAGCGGGGCAAGGCGGAGATCATCTGGCAGCCCGCGACCGAGCACAATTTCGACGAACTGGGCGAGCGCCTTCTGGCCGCGATCGACCGCCTCGGCGCCTCGCGCGTCGTGATCGATGGCCTTGGGGGCTTTATGGCATCGACCGCCTCACCAGATCGAATTTCTCGTTATTTCGCAGCGCTTTCCAACGAATTGCGGGCACGTGGGGTGAACACGCTCTACACCACCGAGAGCCGCCAGGTCATTGCGGCGCCTGTCGAACTGCCGATCGATAATATTTCGAGTTTGGTGGAGAACCTTCTGTTCTTTCGGTTCGTTGAAATTCACTCGTCGATCCATCGCCTCGTGTCGGTCATCAAAATGCGCGACAGCGACTTCGACTCGGCTTTGCGTGAATTCCGAATTTCGGGAGACGGGCTGAGCGTCATGGAAAACAGGTTCAGCACGGAAGGCCTGATGACGGGCATTGCGCGCGAGCCTGCCGGCGGGTGAGAGCAGGGCTCCCGGGCCCGAGATGACAACGACGCACCGCCTGACCGTGGTGCTCGATTGGGAGTTAGGCGAGATCGTGCGGACAATCCTTGTCGTCGATGACGAATTCGGGGTTGCCGACGTGCTTGCGGCGGCACTCGAGGACGAAGGCTACCGAGTGTTCACTGCGGCCAACGGCAGGGAGGGCCTCGATCGTGTCCGGGAACACAATCCAGATCTCGTGATCGTGGACTTCATGATGCCGGTCATGGACGGCCCGGCAATGGCACACGCCCTTCGCGGCGATGGCCATGCCGGTATTCCCATCATCATGATGAGCGCCATGCCGGAGCCGGCTGTACGGCAGCGTTTTGCGGATTATTCCGGGTTTCTGCGCAAGCCCTTCCGCATCAACACCGCGGCCGACCTCGTCGCGCGGGCGTTGGGAGACGGCTGAGACCGCCGGGATAAACGGCGCGGACCCCGTCTCCCTACCGGATATGGCTGCGGACCTGTGCGGCATCGGGGAATCGAGATTGCCGCGCGGCCAGCATTGACTTATCCACGCGCCATGACCGACGCTCCTCAACACGACCGCATCCTCATCATCGACTTCGGCTCGCAGGTGACGCAGCTCATCGCGCGTCGCATCCGCGAACAGGGTGTGTATTGCGAGATCGTGCCCTCGCAGAAGGCCGCCGAAACCTTCGCGTCCTTCCGGCCAAAAGGTGTCATCCTATCCGGCGGTCCGGCTTCGGTGACCGAACTCGACACCCCCCGTGCTCCGGATGCCATTTTTGAGTCCGGCGTTCCCGTGCTCGGCATCTGTTACGGGCAACAGACCCTGGTAGCCCAGCTCGGCGGCGGCGTGGAAAGCGGCCACGGCGGCGAGTTCGGCCGTGCCGATATCGAGATCGTCGAGGACAGCCCGCTGTTCGACGGCATCTGGCAGCGCGGCCACAAATATCCGGTGTGGATGAGCCATGGCGATCGGGTCACCTCGCTGCCTGTCGGCTTCAAGGCCATCGCAGTGTCGGAGGGGGCGCCCTTCGCCGCCATCGTCGATGAGGCGCGCCGTTATTACGCCGTCCAGTTTCATCCGGAAGTGGCGCATACGCCGGATGGTGCGCGGCTTCTGCGTAACTTCGTCCGCGAGATCGTGGGTGCCAAAGGCGACTGGACCATGGCTGCCTTCCGCGACGAGGCGATCGCGCGCATTCGAGAGCAGGTCGGCGCCGGCCGTGTGATCTGCGGGCTGTCCGGCGGCGTGGATTCGGCGGTGGCGGCCGTGCTTATCCACGAAGCCATCGGCGACCAGCTGACCTGCGTCTTCGTCGACCACGGCCTGCTGCGGCAAGGCGAGGCCGAGCAGGTGGTGACCCTCTTCAAGGACCACTACAACATTCCCCTGGTTCACGTTGATGCATCACGCATTTTCCTGGGCGAACTTGCGGGCATTTCCGATCCCGAGCAGAAGCGCAAGACGATTGGTCGCCTGTTCATCGATGTCTTCGATGCCGAGGCCGCAAAAATCGGCGGCGCCGATTTCCTGGCTCAGGGTACGCTCTATCCCGATGTGATCGAGAGCGTGTCGTTCCACGGCGGTCCATCGGTCACGATCAAGTCGCACCACAATGTGGGCGGCCTGCCTGAGCGCATGAAGATGAAGCTGGTGGAGCCGCTGCGCGAATTGTTCAAGGATGAGGTGCGTGTGCTGGGCCGCGAGCTTGGCCTGCCGGACGCGTTCGTTGGCCGCCACCCATTCCCGGGGCCGGGCCTCGCCATCCGCATCCCCGGAGACATCACCCGCGAGAAGCTGGACACGCTGAGGCAGGCCGACGCCATCTACCTGGACGAGATCCGCAAGGCCGGCCTTTACGACGTGATCTGGCAGGCTTTCGCCGTGTTGCTGCCGGTGAAGACCGTGGGCGTCATGGGCGACAGCCGAACCTACGATCACGTGCTCGCACTGCGCGCCGTGACGTCGACCGACGGCATGACGGCCGACTTCTATCCCTTTGACATGAACTTTCTGGGCCGCGCCGCGACCCGCATCATCAATGAAGTCAAAGGCGTAAACCGGGTGGTCTACGACGTGACATCGAAACCGCCCGGCACGATCGAGTGGGAATGATTCAGGCCTAACCTCGGTCAGCGCTCAAGCGTGGACGAAACGCATTCGTGGCTGCGCTTTACGCAATTGGGGAAACGGATTTGCAGGCTTTGCACGCCTAGATAGCGCTCTCATTCTGCCGAAGAGAGTGCTGTCATGCGAGAGGGTCCCCGGCCAGACTTTCGGGAGAGCGGAAGCGCATGGGCGCGGCGGGTGGTGCTTGGCTTCGCTTATGCTTTGAAGCCATCCCGTATCGCAGATATCCCGGGCCTGCTGCAGATCAGCTCGACGGGACTGCTCCGCCCCGGGTCGGCTTTGCCGGACCCGCACCATGCTCTCCGGCGGCCCGAGGGACTTTGCGGGTTGGCGCACGATCTCTCGGTGCCGACACTGGTCGAAGCGTACGCCCGCGGCCTTTATCCTTTCAGCCATGTGGGGCCGCAGAAATGGTGGTCGCCCTCGCAGCGCTGCGTGCTGTTCTTCGAGGACACCCACATCGCGAAGCGTCTGCGCGCACATCTGCGGCAGGCTCGGTTTCGTGTGACGTTCGATGAAGCGTTCGATCGGGTGATGATCGCTTGCGCTCAGCCCGATACCCGACGTGTGCCTCTCACCTGGATCACGCCTGCCATCATGCGCGCGTTCTCGTCGCTGCACCGCGCCGGCCATGCCCATTCCTTTGAGGTCTGGGACAGCGAGGGCGCCCTGGTCGGCGGCGGCTACGGCGTCGCGTCCGGCGGTGTCTTCGTCGTGGAATCGCGCTTTGCACGGGTTTCGAACACGTCGAAGTTCGGCTTCATGGTGCTGAACTGGCACCTGCAGCAATGGGGCTTTTCGCTGGTCGACAACAAGCGCGTGCATCCGAATGTGGTCGACATGGGGTTTCGGGACATCCCGCGTGCGGACTATCTCAACCTTCTCCAGACCTCGCCGCAACCAAAGGTGCCTGCGGGACGATGGACGGCGAGCGCAGGCATGGCCGATATCGCCGACTGGCAACCCGCCGCCAACACAAACCGGTTTTAAGACGCTGCGCCGATTGTATGCCCGGCGTCCGGCACCCAGGCTTCGCAACGGAAACCAAACGCCGAGTTCTTACCCGCCCGTTTTCCGCAGCAGGCCCACAAAGAAACCGTCGGTTCCCGTGCGCTTCGGCGTCAGCACCAGCCCGGTCTCGCCCGCGTTCGTGAAGGCAGCGAGCGCCGGCAGGTTCGCGGCGATGGCGGCTTCCCGTGCCGAGATAGGCGTGAACTCGGGATGCTTGGTACGGAAGGCGGCCAACCGATCGTCGTTTTCCTCGGCCAGCAGCGAGCACGTGATATAGGCAATGCGCCCGCCGGGCTTCACCAGGCGCGCGGCATCAGCCAGCACGGCGTCCTGCTCGTTCTGCCGCACCTCGATTGCGCCGGGCCGCAACCGCCATTTTGCATCGGGATTACGCCGCCACGTGCCTGTGCCGGTGCAGGGCGCGTCGACCACGACCAGATCAGCGCGGCCTTCCAGATCGGCCAGGACATCGGCCATCGCCTTCGGCGAACGCACCTGCAGATTGCGCACGCCGGCGCGGTCGGCCCGCTCATGCAATGGAGCGAGGCGGCGGATATCGCGATCATAGGCGAAGATCTGCCCGCGATTGTTCATGCCGGCGGAAAGCGCCAGCGTCTTGCCGCCGGCGCCGGCACAGAGATCGATCACCTGCTCACCGGGCGCAGCCGCCGCGATCAGCGCGGCCAATTGAGACCCCTCGTCCTGCACCTCGACCCAACCTTTGAGGAATGCGGGTTCCGCCTGCACGGGCGGTCCGCGACCGTCTTCCAGCAGCGGCACACGAACGCCGAAAGGCGACAGCGGCGTTTGCGTCGCGCGCAGATGGTCCAGCGCTTTCAGTGCTTTTTCGCGGTCGGCCTTCAGCGGGTTTGCCCGAAGATCGAGCGGTGCGCGTTCGGCCAGCGCCGCCAGTTCCTCGGCGCGATCTTCCCCGAAAACCCGCGCAAACAGGCTGTCGAGCCATTCCGGATAATCGCCGCGCACCCAATTGGGCGCGTCCTCCAGCGAGCCGGAGGCGAGGGCGGCTTTCTCGCCTTCGCTCAACGGGGACGGTGCGTGCGGACTGTCGGCGAACGCTGCCTCAAGCGCGTCCGTCGAAAAATCCCTCACAAAGACGAGCGCCCCGAGCACGAGCGCGCGGGCGCTCTCGTCGCCCATGCGCCAGCTCAGCGAGGCGCGATGGCGCAACGCATCGTAGACCAGGCTCGCAATGGCGGCCCGATCGCGGGATCCCGCGAAACGATGCGCCATGCCCCAATCCTTAAGGGCATCGGAGGCCGGACGACGGTTCGTGGCGATTTCGGCCAGAACCTCGATGGCCGCCGCGTGGTGGGCTGCGGCCTTCACAGCGACGACACCGTGATGTTCAGCGCGAACATCACCCACATTGCAAACAGCGCGATAGCCCCCACGGTGAACACTGCTGAGCGGCGCCGCAATTCGTTAGTGGTCGTGTAGATCAGCGCGTGGACGAGGCGGGACAGAACGAACACCCACGACAACACCACGAACAGGAAGTCAGCTTTCTCGGTGATGAGCGCGAGCGGCACCAGCGCGAAAAACAGCAAGGGCAATTCGAACTGGTTCTTGTAGCAATTGCCGATGAGCGTGGCGTTCCTCGGCCAGCCATTGCCGGTGTCGCGATAGGTCGCGAGATCGGCAGCGCCGGCCTTGAGCGCGCTGTAGCGCGTGCCGGCAAGCCAGAACAGCAGCGTGAACATGAGCCCGGCCTGGACGAAAACCGGGAGTAGGACGGCGAGCCGGCTCACGATCAGGACCGCGACGGATAGTTGGGGCTCTCGCGGGTGATCGTCACGTCGTGGACATGGCTCTCGCGAAGCGCCGCGCCGGAAATCCGCACGAATTCCGCCTTCTCACGCAGCTCGGCCAGATTGGCCGCGCCGACATAGCCCATCGCGGAGCGCAGCCCGCCGGCGAGCTGATGCAGCACCGAACCGAGCGGACCCTTGTAGGGCACCTGGCCCTCGATGCCTTCGGGCACCAATTTCATGCTGTCCTTGATGTCCTGCTGGAAATAGCGGTCGGCGGAACCCTGAGACATCGCGCCCACGGAACCCATGCCGCGATAGGCTTTGTAGGAGCGGCCCTGATAGAGGAAGGTCTCGCCCGGGCTTTCCTCCGTGCCAGCAAGCAGCGAGCCGACCATGGCGACTTCGGCACCCGCCGCCAGCGCCTTCGCGAGATCGCCCGAATATTTGATGCCGCCATCGGCGATCACAGGAACGTCGTCCTTGGCGGCTTCCTCTGCCACGTCCATCACGGCCGTGAGCTGGGGCACGCCGACGCCGGCCACGATGCGCGTGGTGCAGATCGAACCCGGGCCGATACCAACCTTGATCGAATCCGCGCCGGCCTCGATCAGCGCGCGCGCCGCACCGGCGGTCGCCACGTTTCCGGCCATCACCTGTACGTTGTTGGAGAGGCGCTTCACGCGTTCCACGGCGGCCAGCACATGCGCCGAATGGCCATGGGCGGTATCGATGACCACGATGTCCACGCCGGCGTCGATCAGCTGCTGAGAGCGAATGAATCCGCCGTCGCCCACGGTGGACGCCGCGGCCACGCGCAGCCGGCCCTGTTCGTCCTTGTTGGCCAGCGGGTTCAGCACCGCCTTTTCCATGTCCTTCACGGTGATCAGGCCCGTGCAGCGGAACTCGTCATCAACCACGAGCAGCTTTTCGATGCGGTGCTGGTGCAGCAGCTTCTTGGCGTCGTCGGTGTTCACGCCCTCTCGCACCGTGACCAGGCGGTCCTTCGTCATCAGCTCCGACACGGGCTGCCGGTTGTTGGTGGCGAAGCGCACGTCGCGATTGGTCAGGATGCCGACCAGTTTGCCCGGGCGTCCGTCCACACCGCGCTCGACCACGGGGATGCCGGAGATCGAATAACGGGTCATCAGCTCGAAGGCATCGGCCAGCGTCTGGTCCGGGTGGATCGTGACGGGGTTCACCACCATGCCGCTTTCGAACTTCTTCACGGCCCGCACCTGGTCGGCCTGTTCCTCGGGCGTCATGTTGCGGTGCAGCACGCCGAGCCCGCCGGCCTGCGCCATGGCGATGGCGAGACGGGCTTCCGTCACGGTGTCCATGGCGGAGGAGATGATCGGCAGGTTCACCGAAATGGTGCGCGTCAGGCGGGAGCGGATGTCCGCATCGCTCGGCATCACGTTGGAAGGGCCGGGGCGCAGCAGAACGTCGTCGAAGGTCAGTGCCTCGCCGCCGAAAGATGTTTCGATGAGCTGTGCCATGCCAAATCCTCGTGCAGGGTAAACGGTAGGGAGGCGCTAAAAGCGCGTCGCGGCCGCTCATGGGAGTTGGCGCTGGTGCATAGCACGGGTCAGGGCAGGGGGAAAGCGCGCTGTCGTCTTCTCCCGACCATACAAACGCGCTACCTAGCACCCAATGCCATCTCGCGTGCTTGTTCCCCTCATCATCGCCTGCGCCCTGTTCATGGAGAACCTGGATTCCACGGTTCTCTCCACGGCGCTTCCTGCCATCGCGCGGGATATCGGGGCCGATCCCATCCGGCTGAAGCTGGCGCTG
Organism: Terrihabitans aquatilis; assembly: GCF_052542005.1. Taxonomy (NCBI): domain Bacteria; kingdom Pseudomonadati; phylum Pseudomonadota; class Alphaproteobacteria; order Hyphomicrobiales; genus Terrihabitans; species Terrihabitans aquatilis. The sequence continues at coordinate 328,625 of NZ_JBOCUO010000001.1, forward strand.
ACGTCCTATCTGCTCAGCCTCGCCGTTTTCATCCCGGCCTCGGGCTGGATCGCCGATCGGTTCGGCGCGCGGCTCGTGTTCCGTCTGGCCATCGGGGTGTTCATGCTGGGCTCGATCCTGTGCGGGCTGGCAGGCACGCTCGAGCAGATCGTGATCGCCCGCATCATCCAGGGCATGGGCGGGGCCATGATGGTGCCCGTGGGCCGCCTGGTGATCCTCCGCACCGTGCCGAAATCCGAGCTTGTGGGTTCGCTGGCGTGGCTCACCGTGCCCGCGCTTCTGGGGCCGGTCATGGGCCCGCCGCTGGGCGGCTTCATCACGACCTATTTCGACTGGCGCTGGATCTTCTGGATAAACATCCCCATCGGCATACTCGGCCTCGTCCTGACGACGCTGTTCATCCCCGACATTCGGGAAACGGCAGATGCACGATTCGACCTTGCAGGTTTTCTCCTGTCGAGCACGGGCCTTGCGGCCTTCGTTACCGGTTCGACCGCCATCGGGCTCGACATCTTGCCGATGTCCACCGTCGCCATACTGCTCGGCGGCGGCACGTTGCTGCTGGCAGGGTATTATCTGCATTACCGGAGATCGGCGGCCCCGATCCTCGATTTGTCGCTGTTCCGCCTGCCCACGTTTCGGGCGGCGGTCATCGGCGGCTCGTTCTTCCGCATCGGCGTGGGAGCGGCGCCATTCCTCATGCCGCTTCTGTTTCAGATCGGGTTCGGCCTCACAGCCTTTCAGTCGGGCATGCTGACCTTCGTCTCCGCGGTCGGCGCGGTTGCGATGAAGATCGCGGCGCCGCCCATTTTGCGCCACGTCGGCTTTCGCACGGTGCTTCTTTTCAACGCCGTCATCAGCTCCATCTTCGTCATGGCGCCGGCAGGGTTCACCCCGGACACGCCGGGTGGCGCCATTCTGGCGCTGCTGCTTGTCGGCGGCTTTTTCCGCTCACTGCAGTTCACGTCCATCAACGCGCTCGGCTATTCCGACGTCTCCCAGCTCCTCATGAGCCGCGCCACCTCCCTCACCAGCACGGTGCAGCAGCTTTCGCTGTCGGTTGGCGTGTCGATCGGTGCGCTCACCCTCGAGAGCGCAATGCGGGAGCGTGGCGGCACGGAGCTCGTGGCGTCGGACTTCACCTGGGCCTTTGTGGTTGTCGGCGTGGTGTCGGCGTCCTCGTTCCTGTTCTTCCTGCGTCTGCCTCACGACGCGGGTGCAGAGGTCTCCGGGCACCGCAGCCCCAAACTCGTGGCGCCCGATCCGACGGCCGACATGCGCGATCGCGGATGACCCATATTCGCTGGAACCTCCGGGCCGTCCCACAGGTTGATGGGCCAAGGAGGATCACATCATGATCATGCGTGTTCTGAAGGCTGCCGCGATGCTCTGGGTGGCGAAGAAGATCTTCAACAAGGCAAGCGACAAGGACGATGTCCGGTCGGGAGGCTACGCTCCGCCGCGGAAGCCCATGGCCAGGACGTAAAGCTCGGAAGAACCTGCCCGACTTGCCGGTGGTTTGACGTGCTTCACGTCGCGAAAATTCTTCTTTAGCTCCGTCAGCAGGACGGCTTCCGTGCCGCCCTGAAGAACCTTGGCAAGGAAATGGCCCCCCGGGGCCAGGACCTCGGCGGCGAAGAAGGCTGCCGCTTCCACCAATGCCATCGTGCGCAGATGGTCTGTCTGCCGGTGCCCCGTCGTGTTCGCCGCCATGTCCGAAAGAACGATGTCGGCCTGGCCGTCCAGCATGTCCTTCAAAAGATCTGGCGCCTGATCGTCGAGAAAATCGATCTTCGCGAACGTGACACCGGGCACAGGTTCCATATCGAGGATGTCGATACCGACCACCTTTCCGCGTTCCGGCGCACCCACCTTGTCAGCGGCGATCTGCGACCAGCCGCCCGGCGCAGCGCCAAGATCCACGACACGCGCCCCCGGCCGCAAAATGTGGTGCCGCTCGTCGATCTCGATCAGCTTGTAGGCCGCACGAGAGCGAAAGCCCTCGCGCTTGGCCCGCGCCACGTAGGGATCGTTGATCTGCCGTTGAAGCCAGAGCTGCTGGGAGGTCGTGCGGCCGCGTGCCGTTCTGAGTCTTTTGGCCAGATTTCGGCCGCCGCCGCCTTCCGCTCCACCTTTGGTGCTCATGGTCAGGCGCCTCTTCCGTTGGGCCGCCAGAGGCCGTCGGCTCGCATTAATTCGATCAGGATGCCTTCGCGAAGTCCGCGATCGGCGACCCGCAGGCGCGCGCAAGGAAATCTCCGCCGCACGGCTTCCAGGATCGCGCAGCCGGCCAAAACCAGATCGGCGCGTTCGCGTCCAATGCAGGGATTGGACACGCGCTCCTCATAGGACATCGCCCGCAAGCGCGCCATCACCTGGTCGATCTGCGGGCTCGTCAGCCAAGCCCCGTCGACACGACGGCGATCGTAGCGCGGCAGGTTCATATGTACGCCCGCCAACGTGGTGACCGTGCCGGACGTGCCCAGCATGTGCAGACGCCCGCACGCTTTCCGCAGCGCCTCGACATCCGGGAAGCTGTCGAGCAGGGGATCGACATCCCGCACCATCGCTTCGAAAACCTCGGGCGTCACATGATTGCCGCCGCCATGCCGCTCGGCGAGCGTCACCACGCCGACCGGCAGGGAAACCCATGAGCGGATGCGTGGTTCTCCGGCAAAGCCACCTTTCTGCCGCTCGATCCAGACGAGTTCGGACGAACCGCCGCCGATATCGAAGACAAGAACGCCTTCCGCCTGCGGATCGGCCAGCGGCACGCACCCCAGCGCGGCCAGTCGCGCTTCCGTGCCCCGGTCGATGATCTCGAGCCGCAACCCGGTCTCGCGCAGAACGCGCTCGCCGAATTCCGCGCCATTGATCGCACTGCGGCAAGCCTCGGTCGCGATCAGGCGGGTCCGCTGGACGCCCCGCGAAACGATTTTGTCGCCACAGACCTTCAAGGCCTCGATCGATCGGGAAATGGCTTCGGACGACAAGCGGCCGCTTACGCCCATGCCCTCGCCAAGCCGAACGATCCGGGAAAACGCATCGACAACGCGAAACCCGTCCCATACCGGGCGGGCGATCAGCAGACGACAATTGTTGGTGCCGAGATCCAGCGCCGCATAAAGCGGGGACGGGCGTGGCGCCACCGGTGCCTTCGCCGCATATGCACGCTGCGGGGCATCGACCTGGGCGGGCTGCTTGCCAACGGACGAGGCAGCCGCCACCGGAGGCGGTGCACGAAAAGTCACTAATGTTCCTTCGGGCGCGGAACCGAGGTTCACTGCGCCTAAATGAGATGAGTTGGCAAAAGTGTACCAACCCGTTTCGCTGGCGCAAGAGCGAGCTCCACGTTTGTGGTATACCAGCTCCGCGTTGCGGGATCGCAAAACGCGTGCTTTTGCTGCGTCACCACGGAACGACACGAGGAAAGCCATGTCCGTTCAAGCCGCCATCCGTCGCATCACGGCGCCGGAAATCCGTGCTCGCAAAGGCAGCGAGCCGATCGTCACGCTCACCGCCTATCACGCCCACACGGCGGCGTTGGCGGACGATCTGGTCGAGCTTCTCCTCGTCGGCGATTCGCTTGGCATGGTCATGCACGGGCTGGAGACGACTGTTCCCGTCACCATGGAGATGATGATTCTGCAGGGGCAGGCGGTCGTTCGCGGTTCGCGACGTGCTATGGTCGTCGTGGACATGCCCTTCGGTGCCTATGAGGAAAGCCCTTCGGTTGCATTCCGTGCCTGCTCGCGAATGCTGAAGGAAACCGGTGCCGGCGCCGTAAAGCTGGAGGGCGGCGTGCACATGGCCGAGACGATCCGTTTCCTGACGGAGCGCGGCGTGCCCGTGATGGCCCATATCGGCCTCACGCCGCAATCGGTGCTGACGCTTGGCGGGTTCAAGGCCCAGGGCCGCGACAAGAAGGATTGGGACGCGATCCTCGCCGATGCGCGGGCCGTCGATGAGGCGGGCGCCTTCTCCATCGTCGTGGAAGGCGTCGCTGAGCCCTTGGGCGAAGCGATCACTAAGGCCTGCGCGGCACCCACGATCGGCATCGGCGCTTCCGCAGCCTGCGACGGGCAGATCCTGGTCATGGAAGACATGCTCGGCCTGACCGAACGGGTGCCGAAATTCGTCAAGAAATACGGCACCTTGCGCGATCATATCCGCGGGGCGATCGAGGCTTACGGGTCCGAGGTCCGATCCCGGGCCTTCCCGGCACCCGAACATACCTACGCGATGCGGAAGATTTCCGAATAAGCGCGTTTGCACGGGGGGAGAGGCGTGGCTATGGTGCGCGCCGCTCGGCCTCGGGTCGAATCCATATCACGCGGACCACATGTCGGACATTTTCAACGAGATTGAACGGGATATTCGCAGCGAGCAGCTGAGCAGGCTTTGGCGCCGGTTCGGACCGCTGGCCATCGGCGTTGCGATCCTGATTGTGGTCGGCGTCGGCGGGTGGCGTTATTGGGAACATCATCAAGCACAGGCTGCGCAGGAGGCTGGTCGCCGCTATGCCGCCGCGCTCGATCTGGCGCGTGAGAACAAGCATTCCGAGGCTGAGGCCGCGTTGCGCGCCATCGCCGCCGATGGGCCGGAAGGATATCAGACCCTCGCGCGTTTCCGCGCGGCCGCGGAACTGGCTGCCACGGATCCTGCCGGCGCGCTCGGCGCTTTCGAAGCCATCGCGCAGGCCGCCAACGTGCCGCCCTTGCTCCGCGACATGGCGCGCATTCGCGCCGGCTACATCATGGTCGATACCGGCAGCGCCGCAGATGTCGCCAGCCGCGTCGAGGTCCTGGCGGCTCCAGGCGGCGCTTGGCGTCATTCGGCCCGCGAATTGCTGGCCCTTGCCGCATGGAAAGCCGGCGATATCGCTGAAACCCAGCGTTGGGCCCAGGAAGCGATTGCCGATATGGAAGCGCCGACGGGCATCCGCACCCGCGTTCAGTTTCTGCTCGATCTCGCCTCCGGCGCCGACCGCGCCGATCTGGTCACGCCGCCTGCGGCGGAGCAGCCTGCTGAGCAGAGCGAGCCTCAGGACGCTCCCATGGCGGCTCAACCGGACTCGACAGTGCCTGAAGCGGCAAAGCCTGCGAACGGTGACGAAGAGCCGGTTGCGGAATCCAGCGAAGGCTCAATTGACGATGCAGCCGCACCTGCGGCTCCGGCCGATCCCGCGCTCCCCGAGAGCGCTCCGGCCACGCCTACACAGTGACGTGAGGAGTTGCGAACGATGTCCCGTTCCATCCGTTTGGTCTTGATTTCCGCCTTTGTCTGCACCGGTCTTGCCGGCTGCGACACGGCGCGTTCCCTCAATCCTTTCTCCGAGAAGGACAAGATCCTGCCGGGCGAGCGCAGCCCCGTGTTTCCGCCGGGCGATCCGTTCGCCGGCCCGCGCCGCCTTCCGTCTCCCAATGCCGAGACGGAAAGCATCACCATCCCGGCCGACCAGCAGCCGGCCCGCTGACCCTTGAATAACCGGCGGGAGCCGAAGCGATGTACCCCGTCGTAGCCATTGTCGGACGGCCCAATGTGGGCAAGTCCACGCTGTTCAATCGCCTTGTCGGTCGCCGCATCGCGCTGGTGGACGATCGGCCCGGAGTGACCCGCGATCGCCGTGAGGGCGAAGCGAAAGTCGGCGATCTCCAATTCATCGCCATCGACACGGCGGGTCTGGAGGATGCCGAGGAGGCCAGCCTCGCGGGCCGGATGAAGGCGCAGACGCTCGTAGCCGTTGAAGGCGCTGACGTCATCATGTTCGTTACTGACTCGCGCAGCGGCATCACGCCGGAAGACGAGCATTTTGCGAATCTTGTGCGCAGATCGGGTAAGCCCGTCATCCTCGTCGCCAACAAGAGCGAGGGGCACGGTGGTCACGCCGGCGCCTATGATGCCTTCCGCCTGGGCCTGGGCGATCCCGTGCCGCTCTCGGCCGAGCACGGCGACGGCTTTGCCGATCTCTACGCCGCGCTGGCCGCCGCCTTCGGCAATCCCGATGAGGACGACGCCGAGGATGCGGCGAAGGAGCGGGGACCGCTCGCCATTGCCGTTGTCGGCCGTCCCAATGCCGGAAAATCCACGCTCATCAATCGGCTCGTCGGCGAGGACCGCCTTCTGACCGGGCCGGAAGCCGGCATCACGCGCGATTCCATCTCGGTCGATCTTGTCTGGCGCGGTCGCGAAATCCGGTTGGTGGACACGGCCGGCATGCGTCGCAAGGCCCGGATCCAGGACAAGCTGGAGAAGCTTGCGGTTTCCGATTCGCTGAGGTCGATCCAGTTCGCCGAAGTCGTGGTCGTGATGCTGGACGCCACGATCCCCTTCGAAAAACAGGATCTGCAGATCGCCGACCTCGTGGCCCGCGAAGGCCGCGCATTGGTCATTGCGCTCAACAAATGGGATCTCGTCGAAGAGCGCGGCGGCGCAATGAAGCGCCATCGCGAGGCGGCTGATCGTCTGCTGGCCCAGGTGCGCGGCATGCCGCTCGTCGCCGTGTCGGCTGCGACCGGTGAAGGCGTCGATCGTCTCATGGAAGCAGTGGTGCAGGCCTACGAGGTGTGGAACCGCCGCGTTCCGACGGCGCGGATCAATCGCTGGCTCGAAGGCGTGCTCCAGCAGCATCCGCCACCAGCGGTGCGGGGCGCGCGCGTGAAGCTCCGCTATATGACCCAGACCAAGGCGCGCCCGCCGAGCTTTGTCTTGTTCGGCACGCGCACGAGCGTCCTGCCGGAGAGCTATGTGCGCTATCTGGTCAACGGATTGCGGGAAGCGTTCGAACTGCCGGGCACTCCGATCCGCCTGTCATTCCGAGAGCCGAAAAACCCTTACGACCCTGAATAAGGATCAGGCTGGCAATTGGAACGAGAGCAGGCGTCCCGTCCTGGCCTCCACGAGCCGGCCGGTTTCCTGGAAGCCGGGATCGACGAGATCGAGGATGTGAGCGGCCACATCCTGTGCCGTGGGCAGCGTCATCGGGTCTTCACCCGGCATGGCCTGCTTGCGCATCTTGGTGCGCGTCGCACCAGGATTGAACAGATTGACGCGAATGGGCGTATTCCGCGTTTCCTCGGCGTATGTGCGCACCAGAGCTTCCAACGCGGCCTTCGACACCGAATAAGGTCCCCAATAGGCGCGGATATTGGTGGCCGCTCCCGAACTGACGAACACGGCGCGGCCCGCATCTGAGCGGCGGAGCAGGGGGTCCATGGCATGGATAAGGCGCCAATTGGCCGTCACATTGACCGCCATCACATTGTCCCACGCCTTTTGATCGACGTGGCCAAGCGGCGAAAGCGGACCGAGAACGCCGGCATTCCCAATGAGGATATCGAGCTTGCCGAAGCGCTCGAGAACGGCGCCGGCAAGCCGGTCCACACCCTCATAATCCAGTACGTCGAGTGGCACGAGGGTCGCGGAGCCGCCCTTCGCGCGCACCGAATCGTCAAGCTCTTCGAGCCCACCTACCGTCCGGGCGACCGCGATGATATGCGCGCCAGCTTCGGCCAGATGCTCGGCGATGGCTGCGCCGATTCCGCGCGACGCTCCCGTCACAAGGGCGGTGCGGCCCGCCAAATCCGGAAGAGCCATGATATCAGCTCGCTTCTGCCAGCAAGGACAATTGCTTCGCACCGCCGGCTTCCCCGGTCATGTCGGTCAGCGGCGTCGGGTAATCGCCGGTAAAGCAATGGTCGGAGAACTGCGGATTCTCGGGATCGCGGACACCTTCGCCCATTGCCCGGTAGAGACCGTCGACCGACAGGAAGGCCAGTGAATCGGCCCCGATGAATTGTCGCATGCCCTCGAGATCGAGACGTGCCGCAAGAAGCTTGTCGCGCTCGGGCGTATCAATTCCATAGAAATCGGAATGGGTGATCGGCGGGCTGGCGAGGCGGAAGTGAACTTCCTTCGCGCCGGCATCACGCATCATCTGCACGATCTTCAGAGAGGTCGTTCCCCGGACGAGGCTGTCGTCCACGAGCACGATGCGCTTGCCCTCCACGCGGCTGCGGTTTGCCGCATGCTTCAGGCGCACGCCCAGCTCGCGAATACGTTGCGTCGGCTGGATGAAGGTACGGCCCACATAGTGATTGCGGATGATGCCGAGCTCAAATGGAATGCCGCTCTGCTGGGAAAAGCCGAGCGCCGCGGGCACGCCGGAATCAGGGATAGGCACGATCACATCCGCGGGCACTGCCGATTCGCGGGCCAGCTCCACGCCCATCTGCTTGCGCACGTCATAGACGCTCTTGCCTTGGACGATCGAATCCGGGCGCGAGAAATAGATGAACTCGAAAATGCAGGGGCGAGGATTCTGAGGCGGGAAGGGCTTGTGCGATTCCAGCCCGTGCTCGCTGATGACGACCACTTCGCCGGGCTCGACGTCGCGAATGTACTTCGCGCCGATCATATCGAGCGCACAGGTCTCAGACGCCAAAATGTAATGGCCGTCGAGCTCCCCGAGCACGAGGGGGCGGATGCCGAGCGGATCGCGCGCGCCCACCAGTTTCTTCGTGGTCAGCGCCACGAAGGCGTAGGCGCCCTCGAGGTGGCGGACGGCATCGATGAAGCGGTCGAGAAAGCGATTGCGCTGGCTGCGGGCGACCAGATGAAGAATGACTTCGGTGTCCGTCGTGGACTGGCAGATCGCGCCGTCCTGGACAAGCTGGCGGCGCAGCGCGTGCGCATTCGTGAGATTGCCGTTGTGAGCGACCGCGAAACCACCCGTCGCCAGTTCCGCGAACAGGGGCTGCACGTTGCGCAATATGGTTTCGCCGGTCGTCGAATACCGATTATGGCCGATGGAGGCATTGCCGGGCAGGCGCTCGATGACCGCGGCGTCCGAAAAATTGTCACCCACGAGGCCCATGCGTTTTTCAGCATGAAAACGGGTGCCGTCATAGGTGACGATGCCGGATGCTTCCTGGCCGCGATGCTGTAACGCATGCAGACCGAGCGCCGTGACCGCGGAGGCATCGGGATGGCCGAAAATGCCGAACACGCCACATTCCTCGTGCAGGCGGTCAGCCTCCAGCTCACGCCAGAAATCATCCGCCCCGACGGGTTCGGCATCCTTGATCATCTAACACTCCTCACCCTGCCGGGGAGCTCAATTTGGCGCCTGCGTCCCATTCAGGAGACGCTGCATATTCTGCCGCTCGGCGGGCCTGTAGCCGCTATCGCCGGGCGCCTCATTCGGCGTCGTCGCGTCAGCGGGCTGATCCACATCCGGCGCATTGGCCGGATCGCCGCTGCCCGGCAAGTTCTTGAAGCGATTCAAGATGGTGCTCTCGGGGTCTTCCGGCAACAGGCCAAGAAGCTGATTTCCCGTGCTTTCGAGAATCGGGCGAGACGCCGCCTGCGCCGCCCATTGCGGCTGCTGCTGCGCGGGCACGAGCCACGAGAAAAACAGGAAGGCGATCACCGCGAGCAGAAATCCGCGCGCGCCGCCATAAAGGAAACCGAGACCACGATCGAAGGGACCGATGCGGCTGTCGAGGATGGCATCGGACAGCCGCATGGTGATGAGCGACACCACGATCAGCGTCACGATGAAGATCGCGCCGCCAGTCATCGCATCGACCAGGATCTTGGGCTCCAGATTGATCTGGCTGCGTGCATAATCGCGCACGAGAGGCAGAAAATAAAATGTGGCGAAGCCAGCCGCGGCCCAGGAGGCGATCGACAGCACCTCGCGCGTAAAGCCCCGGACCATGGCCAGCAGGGCGGATATCAGAACCACGCCAATAAGGATGAAATCGAGAAGCGTTATCGACATGAAGTCGCCCTTGGCGGTCTGTTCGCGGCGCGGCGCCCTTATAGCCGGGCAGAACCGCGCCGTCACGCATCATTCATCTGCCGTCGCATCAGCCACATGACGGTGTTGCGGATGAGCACGCGCCGCTCCCCGGCCTCCACGTGCCGCGATCTCCGCAACGAGCGCATCGAGTGCTGTCAGTCCCATCAGAGACAAGCCCGATTCCGGCTTGCCTTCGCCCGAACCGGCAGAGCCTATGGCGCGCGCAAATCCGAGGCGTGCGGCTTCCTTCATTCTCAACCCTGCATGGGACACGGCACGCACGGAACCCGACAGGCTGATCTCGCCGAAGAAAACGCTATCGAGAGGCAGCACCGCGCCGGCGAAGGACGACACAAGTGCGGCAGCCACCGCGATGTCGGCGGCAGGCTCGTTGATGCGCAAGCCGCCGGCCACATTGAGGTAGACGTCGTGACTGCCGAGCCGCAGTCCCGCATGAGCTTCGAGCACGGCGAGGACCATGGAAAGGCGGTTCGAATCCCAGCCCACAACGGCTCGCCTCGGCGTGCCGAGCGAGGAGGGCGCCACAAGCGCCTGGATCTCGACAAGGATCGGCCGGGTACCTTCCATGCCGGCGAACACCGCCACGCCAGGCGCTGCGACGTCGCGGCTGGACAGAAACAGCGCGGAGGGGTTCGCGACGTCTTCCAGCCCGCCGCCCGTCATCGAGAACACGCCGATCTCGTCGGTTGGGCCGAACCGGTTTTTCTGGGCGCGCAGGATGCGGAAGGTATGGCCCTGCTCACCTTCGAAGGAGAGCACCGCATCCACCATGTGCTCGACCACGCGCGGACCCGCGATCTGGCCGTCCTTCGTCACATGGCCGACCAGGATGACGGTCGCACCCGAAGTCTTTGCAAAGCGGATCAGCGCCTGCGAGGCCGCACGCACCTGCGTGACGGTGCCGGGAGCCGATTCCACGCTGGCGGTCCACATGGTCTGAATCGAATCGATGATGACGAATCGCGGCGGCGCCCCGTTTCCCAGGGTCGCGAGGATGTCCTCGACGCTGGTCTCCGCGGCGAGTTCCACCGGCGCATCGGAAAGGCCGAGCCGAGCCGCCCGCATCCGTACCTGTGCCGTCGCTTCTTCGCCCGAGATGTAGACCGTTCGGTGCCCGGAGCGCGCCAGTGCGGCGCACGCCTGGATCAGCAAAGTGGATTTGCCGATGCCCGGTTCGCCGCCCAGCAGGATGGCGGAGCCGTGCACGAAGCCGCCGCCGGTCACGCGGTCCAGCTCACCGATGCCAGACTGAATACGCGGCGCCTCTTCGGACACGCCTCCCAGCCCCTCCAGCTCGATTCGGCGGCCGCCCCGTGCGGAGACCGCGCCACCCTTGCCGACCGGCGCGGCGGCGGCTTCCTCCGAGATCGAGTTCCAGGCATTGCAACTGTCGCAGCGGCCCGACCAGCGATTGTGGACGGCGCCGCAAGCTTGGCAGACAAAAGTGGAACGTGCGCGTGCCATGAGGTTCTCCCGGACCTCAAGATGCCGAAAATGGCACCGCAACGCCAGCATTTTGTTCCTTGAATGTTCTCATCTGGCGTTCCGCATCGGCAGCAACTCGCATTCTGACCCACGTCACGAGTCCGCTCTCATCTTCGTGACCGGTCCGGTGCAGCCCTGGCGGCATCCGCGCCGTATCTGTTCGTATCGGAGGATCGGACATGGTCGGCAGACGAAGCATTCTTCTTGGCGGCTTGGCGCTTGCGGGCCTTCTCGTATTTCGCGGACGTGGCGTCGTGGCACCGGCCATGGCCGAATCGTTCGAGATCGAGAAAACCGCCGAGGAATGGCGCAGGATCCTGACCCCGCAGCAATTCGCCGTGCTCCGGCAGGAGAGCACGGAGGCGCCGTTTACGAGCCCGCTGAACGACGAGCATCGGGAAGGCAGGTTCGTCTGCGCCGGTTGCGAATTGCCGTTGTTCTCGTCCGCCACGAAATTCGACAGCCGCACCGGTTGGCCGAGTTTCTGGGAGCCGTTGCCCAAGGCAATAGGCACGCGCAGGGATTATAAGCTGGTGCTGCCCCGCACGGAGGTTCACTGCCGGCGTTGCGGAGGACATCTGGGACATGTGTTCGACGACGGGCCGAAGCCCACAGGCCTGCGCTATTGCATGAACGGGGTAGCGATGACCTTCGTGCCGAAAGCGGCCGCCTGAATTGCCCTAGGCGATGTAGGCGCGTGCATACCTCGAGCCGAGGCTTGTGAGGATTTCATAGCCGATCGTCCCGGCGCGTTCCGCGATCTGATCGACGCCGATACCGTCACCGATCAGGATCGCTTCGCCGCCCCGCTGCGCCGCGTCCTCGGGAACGTCGGTGACATCGATCGCCAGCAGGTCCATCGAGATCCGGCCGACGAGCGGGCAAGGCTGTCCCCCGACAAGTGCGAACGTGCCCTCACGGTCGTCGCAGGAGCCGCCGGCACGCAGGAAACCATCGGCATATCCGACGGAGACGATGGCGATGCGGGACGGACGCTGCATCGTCTGCGCTGCGCCGTAGCCCACGCTTTCGCCGCCATCCACCGCGCGGACCTGCACGATGCGGCCTGCAAGCCGCACCACCGGCCGCATCGGATTGTGCTCGGAGGGGATCGGATTGCTCCCGTAGAGCGCAATGCCGGGTCGGCAGAGATCGAACCACGATTCGGGTATGGACAGGGTTGCCGCCGAATTCGCGAGGCTCGCCGCGACGCCGGGAAAAAGCCGTGCGGCCCGTGCGAAAACGTCAACCTGCCGGGCGGTCAATGAATGGCCGGGTTCGTCGGCACACGCCAGATGGCTCATGAGGAGGGAAGGGCGAAAGCCGAGCCTACCGGCCGAGCGGCGTTCCGCCACTTCGAGTGCGCCTGAGAAATCCAGACCGAGCCTGTTCATTCCCGTGTCGATGTGGATGGCCGCCTCACCGGAATTCTCGTCGGAAATCTGTGCGGCCCATTCCTCGATCTCGGCAAGGCTGCCGAGCACCGGTCGGATGCGAGATTCCCTGAAACGGGTCGACGCGCCAGGCGCGAGGCCGTTCAGCACGTAGATGACCGCGTCGGGCAAAACGTCCCGAACAACGAGCGCCTCCGCCAGATGCGCTACGAAGAACGTACGCGCGCCGGCATTCCAGAGCGCCGCGGACACCTCCCGTGCGCCCAGGCCATAAGCGTCCGCCTTTACCACGGCTGCGCATTCCGCCGGAGCCACGCGCTGCGCGAGCGCGCTCCAATTGTCGGCGATAGCCCCGAGATCGATCGTCAGCCGCGCGCCTTCGAATCCATCACTCATCAATCGCCCATCCTCTCGGGCAGGTAATCCTCGCGCGCCAGATTGCCGAAACGGGTCAGTTCGGCCTCGAATTGCACCTGCACCGTGCCGGTCGGGCCGTGACGTTGCTTGCCGATGATGACCTCGGCCTTACCGTGCAGGAGGTCCATCTCGGACTGCCATTTGATGTGTTCTTCGGTGCCTTCGCGGGGCTGTTTGTTCTTGTGGTAATATTCCTCGCGGAACACGAACATCACGACATCGGCGTCCTGCTCGATCGAGCCGGATTCACGCAGGTCGGAGAGCTGGGGACGCTTGTCGTCGCGACTTTCGACCTGACGCGACAGCTGCGACAGCGCGATGATGGGAACGTTCAGCTCTTTTGCCAGCGCCTTGAGGCCAGTGGTGATCTCGGTCACTTCCTGCACGCGGCCGGCATCCTTCTTGGCCGATCCCGAAAGCAGCTGAATATAGTCCACGACCAGGAGATCGAGGCCGCGCTGGCGCTGCAGGCGACGGGCGCGGGCGGTCAGCTGCGAGATGGTGATGCCGCCGGTCTCGTCGATGTAGAGCGGCACCGTCTGCATCTGCCGTGCCGCATCCGACAATCTGACGAATTCGCCTTCGGAGATGTCGCCGCGTCGGATCTTGTAGGAGGGCAGGCCGGATTGCTCGGCGATGATACGCGTTGCCAACTGCTCGGCCGACATTTCCAGGGAGAAGAAGCCGACAATCCCGCCGTCCACGGTCTTGAGGTTGCCATCCGGGCCTTCCTCGCCGCGCCAGGCTTTGGCGATGTTGAAGGCGATGTTGGTCGCGAGCGCGGTCTTGCCCATGCCGGGGCGTCCCGCCACGATGACAAGGTCGGAGCGCTGCAGGCCGCCCATCATCTTGTCGAGATCGTCGAGCCCCGTGGCTACGCCGGAGAGATGGCCGTCGCGCTTGAACGCGTTCGCCGCCATATCGACGGCGGTGTAGAGCGCGTCTGCGAAGCGCTGGAAACCGCCCTCATAGCGGCCGAGCTCGGCCACGGCATAAAGCTGGCGCTCCGCCTCCTCGATCTGCTGACGCGGGGGCATGTCGACAGGCGCGTCATAGGCCACATTGACCATGTCCTCGCCGATATTGATCAGCGAGCGCCGGATCGCGAGGTCGTAGATCGTGCGGCCATAATCCTGCGCGTTGATGACGCTGGTTGCCTCCGCGGCGAGCCGCGCGAGGTATTGCGTCAGGGTCAGGCCACCGAGATCGACATCGCTCGGCAGGAAGGTCTTCAGCGTGACGGGCGTCGCCACCTTGCCGGCGCGGATCAGGCCTGCGGTGATCTCGTAGACCTTCTGGTGCAGCGGCTCGAAGAAATGATGGGGCTCGAGGAAGTCGGAGACCCGATAGAACGCCTCGTTGTTGACGAGGATCGCGCCCAGCAGCGCCTGTTCCGCTTCGATGTTGTGCGGCGCCATGCGGTAGGCAGGTTCCTGCACGTTGGTGAGCGCGCGGGCGGTGTTGTCGCCGAAGGCCATATTGTTCTGTCCGGAGAGCGTGTCGGAGGCTTTTGCGATCTTGCCGCCGGCTCCCCCGATTCCCGAGTCCATTCACGGCATCAACAGCAGTTCACAGGCTTGGGTGCAAGGGCTCGTCTTTGCGCTTGACGTCTCCAAACACGCAAGGCCCGGGACATGCCCGGGCCTTGGCCAATCGCAAATCGTGCGAGATCAGGCTTCGTCGTCGGAGCCGGTTTCTTCGGGAACGAACGTCTCGAACGCCACTTCCTCGGCGCGCTGGGTCAGGTCTTCGCCCTTGGTCTGGCGCTCGGCTTCGGAGGCGCTGCGGGCGACGTTGACGGTCACCGTCACGTCGACTTCCGGATGCAGCGAGATCTCGACCTGGTGCAGGCCGATGGTCTTGATGGCCGTGTTGAGCACGACCTGCTGGCGCGAAACACTGAAGCCGGCTGCGGTCAGGGCTTCGGCGACGTCGCGACCGGACACCGAACCGTAGAGCTGGCCGGTCTCGCCTGCCTGGCGGATAATGACCACGCTCTGGCCGTTGAGCTGCTCGCCAACCTTGTCGGCTTCCTGGCGAAGCTCGAGGTTGCGCGCTTCGAGCTGCACGCGCTCACGCTCGAAGCGGGCCTTGCTCGCTGCGGTCGCGCGAAGGGCCTTGCCCTGCGGCAGAAGGAAGTTGCGAGCGTAGCCGTCCTTGACGCGGACTTCCTCGCCCATCTGGCCGAGCTTTGCGATGCGCTCGAGAAGAATAACCTGCATTTCGTAGTCTCCAGTCTGAATGATCGTTTTTGAAAGGGGTCAGTGTTTGGTGTTCGCGGGTGGACGGCCGCGCGCCGCGAGCCGGGCGCGAAGCTGGAACACATGCTCGGCAATGCCGAGCGCCGCGAGAAAGATGAGCGTCCAGGTCTGCACCGCGAGAAGAAGATAGGTCGCGGTCAGTATCATCGTTCGCCCCCCGACGCCGCGGGTTGCGGAATGGAGGAAGGCGAGGCCAAGCAGCGAAAAAACGATGGCAAGCGCTGCGGCCACGATGGAGAACGGAAAGCCGATATCCGGCCCCCCGATAAAGCTGCCGAATAGCGCCACGCCGAAAGCGGCGAGAACGAAACGCGGCAACGAAATGGCCGAAAGGTCTGGCCAGGGCCGCGTCAAGCGCTGCGAGGCCTGCGCGATCCGTCCTGCGACCCACAGGTTGAACACCATGTTGGCCGTCCAGATGGCAGCCCCGACGGGCGGCAGAGCCGAAACCGCGAGTTCAGTCACCCGCGCCGCGTCTCCGCCACCGGGCAGGACGATCGGCGCACCGGGCGCCGCGCCCGTTTCATGGCGCAGGAAGTTCTCGAAAGTCGTGCGCAGCATGTCGCGATAATCGCTGATCGACCCGGTCATCAGGATGCTGAGCAAAATAAGGCTCGAGCCGAGCACGGCGATCCATACCAAAAGGCGGCCGATCGGATACCAATCGACGCCGTCTTCCGGTTGTTCGCCGCGCGGGCGAGCTAGCAGAGCGAGGTAGCCGAGCCACCAGGCCGGCAGGCCGATCGATACGGCGTAACCGCGCGCCGTCTCGAAGCCCGTCAATCCCAGCAGGAACGCGCTTGCACCGAGCGCACCGACGAGGCCGGCACGATGGTTCCAGCCGATCGAGGCCAGCAGGATGGGAAGCGGCGCGAAAAGGAACAGCAGGACGGCCAGCATCGATCCCGACAGGAGCGAGAGGCTGAGGGTCGCGGATGCCGCGCCGCTTGCGAGTCCTACGATGAAAAGGGTCATGCTTCCAGCTGTCCCGCTTGTGCAGCGGTTAGAGGTCGGTCCGTGCCGCCCCAACCATTTCGGTCCGCCAAAAAGACGTCCCGTTGCTCGTGTGAGCGAAGAGGCCGCTCCGCTGATCCGGAGCGGCCCCTGATCTTACTTGATGACGTAGGGCAGGAGGCCCAGGAAGCGGGCGCGCTTGATGGCGCGGGCCAGCTCGCGCTGCTTCTTCTGCGAAACGGCGGTGATGCGCGAAGGAACGATCTTGCCGCGCTCGGAGATGTAGCGCTGCAGGAGCTTCACGTCCTTGTAGTCGATCTTGGGCGCGTTCGGGCCGCTGAAGGGGCAGGTCTTGCGGCGGCGGAAGAACGGGCGGCGTGCGCCGGCTGCGGACGACGTGCTCATGCTTCCTCTCCCTCGGTAACGGCCTCTTCACGGCGCTCTTCACGACGCGGGCGGTCGCCACGATCGCCGCGCTCGCCACGGTCACGCTCGTCGCGGTCGCGGCGCTGCATCACGGCCGACGGCTCGGTCTCGTGCTCTTCGACGCGGATGGTCATCACGCGCAGGACGTCTTCGTTGATCTTCTGCTGACGCTCCAGCTCGGTGATCGCCGCGGCAGGCGCGGTGATGTTCATGAGCGTGTAGTGCGCCTTGCGGTTCTTGGCGATGCGGAAGGCCAGGCCCTTCACACCCCAATATTCGGTCTTGCCGACTTCGCCACCGTTCTCGGTGATGATGGTCTTGTACTGCTCCAGAAGTTCCTCGACCTGCTGTGAGGTGAGGTCCTGGCGCGCCAGAAATACATGCTCGTAAAGCGGCATGGTGGTGAGCCTTTCGTTCGGTTGTCGGATGCCCGCCCGGCGCTGAGCCCTTCGAGCCCGGATAAGGCTCGAACCACTCTCGAAGGCGGAGACACGGGACGCCGGGCTCTCGAAAAGCCCTGCCGCGCAGGCGCGGCCGTCCGTTCAGCCCCCGGCCGAGGCATCACGAAGCGTGGCCTTATACGCGAAATGGCGTTGATTGCAATTGTAGGGAGCCGCAAAGCCCGCCGCCGCACCTTTTTCCGGGCTTTGCTTGACAGGGCGCGGCCGCGACGTGTCTCTGCCCGACCGCACGAAAGAAAGCAGAAAGGGACAGAAATGGCCATCGCGTTCGTCTTCCCCGGGCAGGGCAGCCAGCAGGTCGGCATGGGCCGCGCCTTGGCCGAGGCCTTTCCGGCGGCCCGCGCCGTGTTCGAAGAGGTCGATTCCGCGTTGGGTCAGGATCTGTCGAGCCTGATGTGGAACGGCCCCGAGGCCGACCTCACCCTGACGGCCAACACTCAGCCGGCGCTTCTCGCGGTCTCCATCGCTGCCTTGCGCGTGCTCGAGAGCGAGCGGGGCGTTGATCTGGCGCGCGACGTGAAGTTCGTCGCCGGTCATTCCCTGGGCGAATATTCCGCGCTGTGCGCTGCGGGCAGCCTGTCCTTGTCCGATGCCGCGCGTCTTCTGCGTGTGCGTGGCAATGCCATGCAGGAAGCCGTGCCCGTGGGGCAGGGCGGCATGGCAGCCCTGATCGGCACTGACCCGGACGCCGCACGGGAAATCGCAGCCGAGGCGGCTGGCGCCGAAGTCCTGACGATCGCCAACGACAATGGTGGTGGACAGGTGGTCGTGTCCGGCCACAAGGCGGCCGCCGAGCGGGCCATCGAGATCGCCAAGGCGCGGGGTGTGAAGCGCGGGCTTCTGTTGCCGGTGTCCGCGCCGTTCCATTCGCCGCTCATGGCCCCCGCCGCCGACATCATGCGTGAAGCCTTGGCGAGCGCCACGATCAATCCGCCGAAGGTTCCCGTCGTCGCCAACATGACGGCCGAGGCGGTCACGGATCCCGAAACGATTCGCCGCCTTCTCGTCGAGCAGGTCACGGGCACGGTTCGCTGGCGCGAAAGCGTGGCCTATATGGCCACAAATGGCGTCACGCGGTTCATCGAACTCGGCGCCGGCAAGGTCCTCGCGGGTCTCGTCAAGCGCATCGCCGATGGCGCAACGGCACAGTCCGTCGGCACGTCCGACGATGTGGCCGCGTTCACTCTTTAAAGGAGAGCATCCATGTTCGATTTGACCGGAAAGAAGGCGCTCGTCACCGGTGCCACGGGCGGCATCGGTGGCGATATCGCGCGCGCTCTTCATGCCCGGGGCGCCCATGTCGCGCTCTCGGGCACGCGTCGCGAAGTTCTTCAGGAGATCGCCGGGGGTCTCGGCGAGCGCAGCCATGTGGTGCCGTGCAATCTCGCCGATTCGGCGGCGGTCGACGCCCTTGCCGGAGAGGCCGAGGAGGCGCTTGGCGGGCTCGACATCGTCGTCCACAACGCCGGCATCACGCGCGACAATCTGTTCATGCGGATGAAGGACGAGGAATGGGATCAGGTTCTCGCCGTCAATCTCACGGCGGGTTTCCGGCTCTACCGTGCCGCCTTGCGCGGCATGATGAAAAGGCGCGCGGGGCGGCTCATCGGCATCACGTCCATCGTCGGTGTCACCGGCAATCCGGGGCAGGGCAATTATGCCGCTTCCAAAGCCGGGATGATCGGCATGTCGAAATCACTCGCCCAGGAAGTCGCCAGCCGCAACGTGACGGTGAACTGCGTGGCACCGGGTTTCATCGCCACGCCCATGACGGATGTGCTCAACGAAAAGCAGAAGGAAGCGATCATCGGCCGTGTCCCGGCCGCGCGCCTCGGCACGGGCGCCGATATCGCGGCTGCCGTGCTTTATCTGGCGAGTGACGAAGCCGGCTATGTCACCGGGCAGACACTGCACGTGAACGGCGGCATGGCCATGATCTGACACCGGGATTCACGTGCGGATGCGGTTATTCGGCGCTGTTCATGTGCGGCTGCGGCGCGACTTCGTCTCCCATCCGCCTTTGTGCAGCTTTCTTGCCGGATGGGGGAAACCTTGACGGGATTGCGGCGTTTTCACAGCCGTCGTCAGGCCTCGCGGGCTTGTGGTCAAGGCGGAATAAGTGTGTTAATCGACCCGCGATTTGGGCCTGGGGGAACACGGTTGAAGGTGGGCGTCGCGATGGTGCGGCGCTTTCAAGTCAGCTAAACGGGCACAACCATCCATGCCCGAGCGGGGGCGGCTGAAGAGCCGGTCATCGTGGCGGCAGAATTTCAACACAGTTTGAGGAACGAGCGATGAGCGACATTGCCGACCGGGTTAAGAAGATCGTCATCGAGCATCTCGGCGTTGACGCCGAGAAGGTGACGGACAATGCCAGCTTCATCGACGATCTGGGTGCGGACAGCCTGGACACGGTCGAGCTCGTAATGGCGTTCGAGGAAGAATTCGGCGTGGAGATCCCGGATGATGCCGCGGAGACCATTCTGACGGTTGGCGATGCCACCCGCTTCCTTGAGAAGAACGTAGCCTGATGTGAGGATCGGGAAGCGCCGGGAGCGCTTCCCGCAGGAGCTTTGATGAGACGGGTTGTCGTTACCGGGATCGGAATGGTGTCTCCCCTTGCCGAAGGGGCTGAGCTGACGTGGCAGCGTCTTCTGGCGGGCCAGAGTGGCGCCAGGCCTATCGAAAAATTTGAGGTTTCGGACCTTCCGTGCCGCATCGCGGCCAGCGTGCCGCGCGGTTCCGGCGAAGGGGAGTTCAACCCCGACGCGTGGATGGAGCCGAAAGAGCAGCGCAAGGTCGATGATTTCATTATCTTTGCGATGAGCGCGGCCGGCCAGGCATTGAACGACGCCGATTGGCACCCCGAATCCGACGACGATCAATGCGCGACCGGCGTCCTTATCGGCTCCGGAATCGGCGGCATCGAAGGCATCGCCGAGGCGGCCCTTATTCTTAAGGAAAAGGGTCCCCGCCGTATTTCTCCCTTCTTCATTCCCGGCCGTCTCATCAATCTAGCCGGTGGTTACGTCTCCATCGCTCACGGCCTGCGTGGCCCGAATCATGCGGTCGTTACGGCCTGTTCGACGGGTGCGCATGCCATCGGCGATGCGGCGCGCATTGTCGCGTTGGGCGATGCCGACGTCATGGTCGCTGGGGGCACCGAATCGCCGATCAATCGGCTGTCGGTTGCGGGTTTTGCCGCCTGCAAGGCGCTCACCACCAGCTTCAATGACACGCCCGAGAAGGCATCGCGGCCTTACGACAAGGACCGTGACGGCTTCCTGATGGGCGAGGGCGCGGGCGCTGTCGTGCTCGAAGAGCTTGAGCACGCCAAGGCGCGGGGCGCCAAGATTTATGCTGAGGTGATCGGCTACGGCATGTCCGGGGACGCCTATCACATCACCGCCCCCACCGAGGACGGAAACGGCGCGTTCCGCGCCATGAGCGCCGCGTTGAAGCGGGCGGGCATCAGTGCATCTGATCTCGACTACATCAACGCGCACGGCACCTCGACGCCGCTGGGTGATGAGATCGAGCTCGGCGCTGTGGAACGCATCGTCGGAAATGCAGCAGGGCGGATCTCCATGTCGTCCACCAAATCCGCCGTTGGCCATCTCCTGGGTGCTGCGGGCGCGGTCGAGGCGATATTCTCGGTCCTCGCCATCCGCGACAACGTCGCGCCGCCCACGATCAATCTCGACAATCCTTCCGTCGAGACGGCGATCGACTTGGTGCCCAAGGTGAAACGGGAGCGGGAAATCAACACCGTCCTTTCGAATTCGTTCGGTTTCGGCGGCACCAACGCTTCGCTCGTGTTCCGCCGTTACGACGCCTGAACCTGCCTTTCGCCGCATTTGGCGGCGAAGACCGGACCACCACGTCGAACCGGGACCGTTGACCAGCGATGACGCAGGAATATCCGCACGATCGGGATCCGAACGACGCCTCTGCGATTGAGGGCGCGAGCCGGGAAAAGTCTGGCAAAGGCCGATCTTGGTTTGGGCGGCGCGGGAAAAGCCCCGTACCGCAGGATGGGCCTCCCGAGCGGCCTCGTCGTTCGCAGCGCGGGCGCGGAACATTTGTTACGTCGGCAAACGTCATCCTGACTGTGCTGACGTTGGTTCTGCTGATCGCCGCGGCTGGAATTCATTACGGCATCAAGACCTTCGACGAGCCCGGGCCCTTGGCTGCGGATACCTCCGTCGTCATTCCGAAAGGCTCAGGGGTTCGCGACGTCGCGGAACGTCTGGTGCAGGCCGGCGCCATCGAGAGCCAGAACGTCTTCATGGCCGGCGTCCAGCTCAGCGGAAATCGCGGCAAGATGCAGGCCGGCGAATACGAATTCCCCAGGCAGGCCAGCATGCGCCAGATCATGGCGATGATCGCGACGGGGCAGGTGGTCGAGCACACCATCACGATTCCCGAAGGTCTGACGTCTCTCCAGATCGTGGAACGCCTGCAGCAGGAAGACTTGCTGACCGGCGCGATCCGCAACGTTCCGCCGGAAGGAACCTTGCTCCCCGAGACATATCAGGTCGTGCGCGGCACCACCCGCGAGCAATTGATAGCTCGCATGACGCAAGCGCAGCAGAAATTGCTGGATGAGGTGTGGAAGCGCCGCAATCCCGAGGTGCCCGTCAAGTCGCCGCAGGAATTGGTGACACTCGCCTCGATCGTCGAGAAAGAGACGGGTGTTGCCAGCGAACGGCCGCACGTCGCTTCGGTGTTCGTCAATCGCCTTCTGAAGAAGATGCGGATCCAGTCCGATCCCACGATCATCTACGGGTTGGTCGGAGGAAAAGGCACGCTTGGCCGGCCCATCCTGAAGAGCGAGATTCTGCGGCCGACGCCTTACAACACCTACACCATTCCGGCTCTGCCGCCTGGCCCTATCGCAAATCCCGGCCGGGCTTCGATGGAGGCCGTGGCGAATCCTCTTGATACCAACGATCTCTATTTCGTGGCCGATGGCACGGGTGGGCACGCATTTGCGCCGTCCTATGCCGAGCATCGAAAGAACGTCGCGCGCTGGCGGCAGATCGACAGGGCTGGCGAGACCGACCGTGCGCCGCCGGATGCCGTACCGGCCGAGGCATTGGCACCCATCGGCACACCACCGGCGCGACGTTAGGCACATAGTTCCGATGATTCTGGCGGAAGCCGGTTGAGGGGCACGAACCGCTTCTTTATGGTCCGCGCCAATCCGCGTGACCGAATTGGAACCTCGATGAATCTTGCGAGCATGACGGGCTTCGCCCGCGCCGACGGCGCATCCACAGGGATGCGCTGGACGTGGGAGCTCAAGACCGTCAACGCGCGAGGGCTCGACATCCGGCTACGCCTCCCCCCGGGCCTCGATCACATCGAACAAGAAGCCCGCGCCATCATTGGCACCCGCCTCACGCGAGGAACCTGCCACATCAGCCTAACTATATGCCGTGAGGGCGTCGCGCCGGTCATACGCATCAACCAGGACGTGCTGGCTTCAGTCGTTCAGGTTCTGGATGTGCTCCGTCTGCATATCGATGCTACTCCGCCTTCGCTCGATGGTCTCCTTGCAGTGAAAGGGCTGGTCGAGGTTGCAGAACCCGAAACGAAGCCGGATGCACGGGCTGCAGAGCAGGAAACGCTTCTTGCCGGGCTGCGGCTTGCTGTCGAACAACTGGTCGCGTCGAGGCTCGGGGAGGGCCAAGCGCTGACAGTTATTCTCGGCGAGCGCCTCGACTCGATCGAAAAGTTGACGCGACATGCCGATGTGGCTCCTAGCCGTCAGCCGGCTGCGATCCGTGAAAGGCTGGCCGAGCAAGTGCGCGCACTACTCGACACGCATGCTGCGCTCGATCCCGATCGCCTTCATCAAGAGGCCGTGCTGTTAGCCTCAAAAGCCGACATACGGGAAGAGATCGACCGGTTGTATGCTCATGTGCAAACAGCTCGTGGGCTGATCGCGGAGGGTAAGGCCGTAGGACGGAGGCTTGACTTTCTCGCGCAAGAACTCGGCCGTGAATCGAATACACTCTGCGCGAAGTCGAACGATGTGGCGTTGACGGCGATAGGCCTCGAACTCAAAACCACAGTCGAGCAGTTTCGCGAACAGGTGCAGAACGTCGAATGAACGCGGAACGAACCGAAATCGCCCGCCGGGGCATCATGCTGGTGGTTTCATCGCCCTCTGGCGCCGGCAAGACCACATTGACCCGTAATCTTCTGCAAAAAGAGGATAATGTTCTTCTGTCGATCTCCGTTACTACCCGGGAGCGGCGACCCAGTGAGATCGAGGGCGTCCATTATCATTTCATCACGCGCGCCAAGTTTGAGCGTATGCGCGACGCTGGCGATCTCCTCGAATGGGCCGAGGTGCATGGCAATTATTACGGCACACCCCGTGAACCGGTGGATCAAGCGCTTGCTGAGGGCCGCGACGTTCTCTTCGACATCGACTGGCAGGGCACGCAGCAATTACGCGCGAGTGCCCTTAGCCCCGATGTCATAAGCGTGTTCGTTCTTCCGCCTTCAGGGCGCGAACTCAAGGCCCGATTGGAGCGCCGCGCCGAGGACAGCGCGGAGATCATCACACGCCGTCTCGTAAATGCGGCAGAAGAGATCCCGCACTGGCCCGAATACGATTACGTGCTGGTCAATCGCGATCTTGAGAAGAGTTTTGACCGCCTGCGGTCCATTCTCACCGCCGAACGGCTAAAACGAGTTAATGCGTCGGATTTGTCGGCGTTCGTCGATCACCTGCTCGCCGATCTGGAAACGTTGGGTAGTTAGACGCGCTCTGCTTGGAGCGCCCGAGCTAAGGCCGCGAACCCATCCACCGGGATCTCCTCGGCGCGTCGCGTCTCTTCAATTCCGGCAGCAGCCAGCGCCGCAAGCGGATCACGAAAAACGCCCTTGAGGCTTTGCCGCAGCATCTTGCGCCTTTGGCCGAACGCGGCTTGCGTTACTCGTTCGAGATCACGTGCGCTGCAAGGAGCCGGATTGGTGCGCGGGACCAGATGAACGATTGATGACGTTACCTTCGGCGGTGGCACGAACGCCGAAGGGGGCACATCGAATAAGATCTTCGCTTCGCTGCGCCATCCTGCCAACACACCGAGCCGCCCATAGGCTTCTGACCCGGGAGGCGCCACGATCCGCTCCGCTACCTCGCGTTGGAACATCAGCGTTAGCGATTGCCACCAAGAAGGCCACTCCCGTGCGGTGAGCCATCCAACGAGCAGGACGGTGGCGACATTATAGGGAAGATTAGCGACGATCCGTGTTGGCCCGCCGGTCAACTCCGTAGTGGCGTCAAGCTCGAGCGCATCACCCTGGATGACGTTGAGTCGGCCAGGATAATAATCGGCCACCTCTGCCAGTGCGGCCACGGCACGCGGGTCCTTTTCTATGGCCACGACACGCTCAGCGCCAAGCGCGAGGAGTGCGCGCGTCAGGCCGCCTGGGCCCGGTCCCACCTCGACCACTTCAACCCCCTCCAGGGGCCCTGAGGCCCGCGCGATGCGTGCTGTTAGATTGAGGTCGAGCAGAAAGTTTTGCCCAAGGCTCTTGCGCGCGGAAAGTTCGTGCCGCCGGATGACATCGCGAAGAGGGGGCAGATCGTCAATCGCGCTCATGCAACTGGCCGGTGGGCGAGGCGGGCGGCAAGCTTCAGCGCCGCGATCAGGCTTGAGGGACTGGCCACGCCTTTGCCTGCGATATCGAACGCTGTTCCATGGTCGGGCGAGGTCCGAATAAAGGGCAGCCCGAGTGTCACATTGACACCTTCATCGAACGCAAGCGTTTTCAGTGGGATCAGTCCTTGGTCGTGGTACATCGCGAGCACAGCGTCGTAATTCTTGCGCGCAGCCGCATGAAACAAGGTGTCGGCAGGGTAGGGACCGGAGGCAGCTATGCCCTCATCCAAGAGGCGATGGATTGCGGGTGCGATCACTTCTTGATCCTCTCGTCCCAGCGCGCCTTCCTCGCCGGCATGGGGATTCAGGCCCGCGACCGCCAGACGTGGATGCCGGATGCCAAACCGCTCGATCAGATCGCGGGTGACGATCCGGCCCGTTTCGACGATCAAATCCTCCGTCAATGCCTTAGGAACATCGGCCAAGGGAATGTGCACCGTGACCGGCACCACGGCGAGATCGTCGCACCATAACATCATCACCGGCCGTACCATTGTTCCAGTGCGCTGCTCGGCCAGCACGCCCAGATAATCGGTGTGTCCAGGATGAGGAAAGCCGACGCGCATGAGCGGCGCTTTCGCAATCGGGTTCGTCACCACCGCCGAGGTGGCGCCGTCCATTGTCAGGTCGACCGCTCTTCTGATTGATTCAATGACGGCCGGCGCGTCGGCGGCATTTGGAGTGCCGGGCTCGGCCAATACCGCCATTTCAAGTGGGATAACCGGTAAAGCGAACGAAAATAATTCCAGCGCACGTTCCGCCGCCGTCACCGCAATCGGAACGGCCTCTCCGAGTTCACGCGACAGGCTTGCGAGATGGTCGGGATCAGCCAGCAGTGCAAAGGGCGGCACATGCCGTTCGGATCGAAGCAGCCAAGTCCGTAGAGCAAGTTCGGGGCCGATGCCCGCTGGTTCGCCCATGGTGAGCGCTAGGGGCTTGGTCATGATAGTCTGCCTCGCGTCGGCTTCGCCGGCCTGAAACGCACATCCTAGTTGATGTCGTCGCTGGCGCCGATCCCGCTGACGTCGAATGACGTTCCGCCGCTCCCCAAAGTCCGCAGGGCGAACGTCAGAAATATCTTCTGGACCGGATCCTCGTTGCCATTCTCGCTGAAGTCGACCGCATAATTGACGCCAAACGAGAAGCACTCGTCCATGTAGCCAATGCCAGCTTCGGTCTTATCGAACTTCTCCGTGTCTATATTGTAGCGCGCAGCGCCAGCCACATACACGGTGTCCGTCAGGTTCACTCGCAGATTGCCGAGGATGCCTTCTCCGGCGTTGTCGAAGCCCAACCTCGGCTGGTCTTCATAGCGGCCATAGAGAAGCGCGCCACTGATCGGACCCTTGTTAAAGCGAGCCTCGAGTTCGATAGCATTGGCGTAGAGGTTGTCCTCGTTGAAGCGGAAGCGGGTCGAGAACGCCAGTTCCTTCGTCAGCTGAAGATAGGCGCTCGCCACGTAGTCCGAACGGCTCGTCTCTAGGCCCGAATTGTCTTCGAGGCTCGTGAGATCGGTCTCAGCGAACGAGTTTGTACCGAACAGATGGTAGGACTGCCCGGCCATCACATTCAGGAAGCCGCCAGAGGCCATATTGAGCGTGTATTGCGCGCCAACATTCGCACGCCCGCCACCCTCGATGCGGTCATAGCCCGAGAACTTATCCCAGGCGAATAGCGTCGTGGTGTCGAAGAACAGGCTCTGCGCGTCCTCGTTCGGCAACTTGCCGATATGCCCCTCATCGGGGCGTACGATGATCTGCGCGATCGGTTCGAGGATGTGGGTGCCGAAGCTGTTGTGGGCTACGAAGGGATAGCGGTACTCAACACCCGCGCCGACCATCCCACGCGAGAGCGTGCTGGAATCAGTGTTGATCAGAGCCGCAAGATTCTCACTATCTTCGGGATCCACCCAGATGAAGTCGCCGCGCGCGAACGCGAACGGCGTCCACACTTGACCCAGTGGATCAATGACTTCCTTCCGCCATTTTGCTTCTACAGAGCCGCGGGTGTAATTGCCGCCAATACCGCGTCCCAGACAGTCCGTCTCAAAGACGCCGCAGGTAAGGTTGTTTGAGCGAAGGGCGCGGCCGGAAGCGGCAAGGCCGGTTGTTCCGTCCGGGAGAATAGCGTTTTCGCGAGTAAGCGGCTCGAAGTCCGTCTCTTCACGATAGGTGCTGGTCAGGTTGACGTTGAACGACAGCTCGCCACCTAGGATCGGCTTGTCGACCACATAGTCGTAGTCCCACACGCCGACGATCGGCAGTTGTTCCTGGTCGTCGTCCTGCGACAGGCCGTAGAAGTGGTAGCCACGCAGATCGAAATAGGAGCGATCGCCCTGACCCGTCAGATAAGCGGTTGAAATCGCTTCCGACCAATCGGCGCCCCAAAGATCATAATCGTCGAGCACCCAGCGGTCGGACAGCAGATTGACGTCCCAACCAAAGGCCCAGCGGTCGTTTATGTCGAAATGACCCTTCGTCTGTAGTGCTCCACGCGCCTCGCGCTGCTGCTCCAGATAGGGAAACGCCTCCGGATCGTCCTGAACGATGCCTGCGGCGCGGATCGAATAACTGCCGTTCGCCAGACGGTGGCGGAACTCAATATCGCCCAGAATGCCCTGGTTGGATAGGAACGCCGGCGATAGCGTCACGTCCATGTTTGGCGCGATGTTCCAGAAGAACGGCATCTTCACGCCGAAGCCGTATTCGGTCGACGACATGATATGCGCGGGCAGAAAGCCCGTTTTGCGTTTCACGGTCGGATCAGGCTGCGAGAAATAGGGCAAATAGGCAACGGGCCGGCCAAAAAACTCGATCTGCGCCTTCTCGTAATGAATGGTCTTGGCACCCTGATCGTGAATGATCCGGGCGGCCTTTACCTGCCAAAGCGGCGGTTTTTCCGGATTTTCCCGGCAGGGCTCGCAGGCCGTGTACACGCCGTTTTCGAACACGGTCACGTTGCCGCCGGTGCGTGTCGCACTGCGTGCGGCGAAACGGGTGCGGTCGGCGCTTTCAACGACGAGAGACTGCACGAAACCATCGCGCATGTCGTCGGTCAGTTCCATTTCCGGAGCGTGATAAACGTTCTTCTCGGTGTCCGTCAGACGCACATTGCCCACGGCACGCACGCGGCCGGCCGTCTGGTCATAATCGACCCGCTCGGCCTCTAGCACGGACCCTTTCTGGTAGAGCTTCACATTGCCGACGGCCGACACCGTGCTGCGGGCGTCATCATAGACCATCTCGTCGGCGGTCACGTACATCTGGTCACTGTTAGCGGCCGCAGCTGGCGGCGTCTGTGCGAGAGCCGTTTGCGTGCCCAATGCCAGAACGAGAGCCGCCGTCGCGACGGAGCCGAAAAGCCACGTCGCCCGCAAGGTTCGGCCAAGAGACACGAACCCGTTCATCCGTCCTCTCGAAACAACAACACCGTTACGCTCACACAAGCCCCAACCGCGACCGGAGTCCAGGCGGCAACCACCGGCAGAATAAAACCGGCGCCTCCGAAATCCTCGGCAATTTTGCCGAGGACATAAAGCACGAAGCCCGCACCCACACCACCCATAATCGCCCGCGGTGCACCGCCCGATCGGACGAAGCCGAGAGACACGCACGCCGCGATCAGCACCATCGTCGCCAAGAGGGCGGGACGGGCAAGAAGAGCATGATACTGCATCTGTAGTCTTAATGCAGAGATACCGGCGTGCCGCGACAGCTCGATCATCTCCGGCAGTTCCCAAAAGGCCACGGTCTCGACAGGCGTAAGGCTTTCAGCCACCTGTTCCGCGCTTAAATTGGTCGCGAGAAAGTAGGAACGGTGTGACTGTGGAGGCACATTCACTCGGAGCAGGCGAGCTTCCTCCAGCTGCCAATAGCCATCTCGCAGGGAAGCGCTCGCCGCTTCGATTCGCTCCTGAAACGCCCCGTCAGATGTAAAAACGAAGGCCGTGACATCCTGCAATTGGGTGCCCCGGCTGCTCGATGCGCCGGCACGGATCACTGCCTGTCCGTCTACGCTCTGCTGCCGGATCCAGCGACGACCTTCGAGGGCTGCGGCATTGCCGCGCTTGAGCGATGCTTCCTGTGTGTTCGCACGTTCCTTGAGGAAAGCGGACGCGGGATTGTAGACGGTTGTTGCGAATACACCGATCAAACCTGCAACAAGAACCGCCGGTGCGATGATTTGCCAGACGGAAAAGCCGCTGGCCCTTGCCACCACCAGCTCCAGCTTTCGCGACAGCAGCAGGAAGGCGATGATTGCGGCAAACAGAACGCTGAATGATAGCGTCTGCTCGGAGATGACTGGCACGCGCTGGACTGCGATCAGAACGAGTTGGAAGGAAGAAATGTCTGCCTTGTCACCATTCTTCCTGAGAAGCTCGATGAAATCGATCACGGTGATCAGAACAAAGATGCCCGCGAAAACGTAGAGTATCGTCGCCAGCAACTTTCGCGCGATGTAGAGCGATAGGACCAGAGGCATATCAGGCCGTGCTCACAGCACGATGCGAACGAAGCCGCCGAAAGCCACCTCCGAACGCCATTATCAAAGCTCCGCAGGTGACGATGGCGAGAAAAGTGTATAGCGCTGGAGGCGCAAGCGCACTGGACGTCGTCACATTTATCAACGCGAGACCGACCACACGTACGGCTAGAATCGCAAGAATTCCGCCGGCGATCGCTGTGAAACGTCCTTGCCGATTACTGCGTGTGCGCCCGAGTGCCGCGAACGCGATTACGACAAACACAACGGGATAAAGAGGATTGGTGATCCTCTCATGCAATTCGGCACGAATTCGTCCGAGCTCTGCAGGAGATTTTTGCGCCTCCTCACTGGGCATCAACAATTCCATCAGGCGCCGTTCGCGCGGGCGGTAGGCAAGAACCGTGTCCTGGCTGGCCAGAGGCGCAAGATCGAAAGCGTAGGTTTCAAAAACGACAATGGAAACCTCTTCGCTCCCGGCCGCCTTTCGTTGCAGCGAACCGCGCTCGAGCACCAGATAAGTGCCGCTTTCCGTCTGTGCGACCTGCCCGCGCTCAGCCGTGTAAATCAGGTTTTGTTCCGGCGAGCTGTTGTCCTCGATCAGCATGCCAAGCAACGCATTGCTGGAATCGCGGGAACGAACATGAACCGTCACGCCCTGATCAAATGTCGTGAAGGCACCAGGGCGCAGCACGTTGACCACGACATCGGCGCGGATGTTCGTCACGACTTCGCGAATGGTCCTGAGGCTTGCAGGAATAGCGGACGTGCTCAGGATGCCGACACCAATTGCCACCAGCAAAGTGACGATGGCAAAGGGGCGAAACAGACGTATGGGCGTCACGCCAGCTGCGCTAAGGGCTGCAAGTTCCGAATCGGCATTAAGCCGGTTCAGTACCCACATCACGCCGCCGAACAGGGCGACCGGGGCAACCACGAGCGCGAGCGAGGGCACGGCCAGCCCGGTGACGAAGAAATAGGTCCACAGGCTCTGGCCTTGCGTCGTCATCAAATCAAGCGACCGGAGAGATTGCGTCACCCACACCACGGCCGTCGTGCCGATCAGCCCGGCCAGAAAGGCACTCAGCGTTGCGCGGATGATATAGCGGTCGAGTGCGGTCATATGCTGGCAAGAAGGTGAGGAGACGCAGCCGCCAGCTAGGCGGATGCAAGAGCCTGTTCTAAACAGGGTCAGGGTGGCGCGCCGCAACGCGCCGGAGAACACGGAGCTTTTACCCCAGATGGCGTCCAATCCAAAAATCGCATTTGCTTCATCGTCCCTGCCGGAGCACGGCGTGGCGGTGGTGCTGACCGATTACCGGCTCGGTTTCTCCGGCATCTCGGCAGACCTGATAGGAAGGCTGGGCGATTTCGAGCGCATTGCCAAGGCCGGCAAGTTCACGGGCAAGGCCGGCAGCACACTGGACATCCTCGCGCCGTCGGGCACCGAATTGGACAGGCTGATTGTATTCGGCCTCGGCCGGGGCGAGGGCGATCCGGCCACCGAATGGGTGCGGACCGGAGGGCAGGTGCTACGAAAGATCGGCGCGGCCGACCATGCGACCGTTCTGATCGACGTGCCGCCGGGACTGGATGATGATGCGGCGGAGGCGGCAAGCCAGATGGCGCTCGGTGCAAGGCTGCGAGCCTACACATTCGATCGCTACAAGACCAAGAAGAAGGACGATGAGGACAGCGGCGCCTGCGCGCAGGGCCTGACGCTCGCTTTGTCCGATGTCGACCGCGCCCAGGAGCTTTGGAAGCGGCAGGAGGCCATCGCTGATGGCGTCGATATCGCCCGCGATCTGGTCAACGAGCCGTCCAACATTCTTTTTCCCGAGGAATTCGCCAACCGCGCCTCCAAGCTGGTCGATGACGGCATCGAAATCGAGATCCTCGACGAGGATCGGATGGCCGAACTCGGCATGGGTGCGATCCTTGGCGTCGGCCAGGGCTCGGAAAACGAAAGCCGTATCGTCATCATGCGCTGGAACGGCGCCGGCGATGATTCCGCGCCCATCGCCTTCGTCGGCAAGGGCGTCACGTTCGACACCGGCGGCATCTCCATCAAGCCCTCCGGCAGCATGGAGGACATGAAGGGCGACATGGCGGGCGCCGCCTGCGTCACCGGTCTCATGCACGCGCTCGCGCGTCGGGGTGCCAAGGTCAATGCCGTTGGCCTCATTGGCCTGGCCGAGAACATGCCCGACGGCGCGGCCCAGAGGCCGGGCGACATCGTCACCTCCATGTCGGGCCAGACCATCGAGATCATCAACACCGATGCCGAAGGCCGCCTCGTTCTCGGCGATGTGCTTTGGTATGCGCAGGATCGCTTCAAGCCCGTGGCCATGATCGATCTCGCCACGCTTACTGGAGCCATCCTTGTCGCCCTTGGCCAGGAGCATGGCGGCCTGTTCTCGAACAATGATGAATTGTCCGACCGCCTGTTGTCGTCGGGCAAGGCCACCGGCGAGCGGGTGTGGCGCATGCCGCTCGACCCGGCCTACGACAAGATCATCGATTCCAAGTTCGCCGACATGAAGAATTCCGGCGGCCGCCATGGTGGATCGATCACGGCAGCGCAGTTCCTGCAGCGTTTCGTAAACGGCACGCCGTGGGCGCATCTTGATATCGCCGGCACGGGAATGGGTTCGCTACAGAGCGACCTCAATCAATCCTGGGGATCGGGCTGGGGTGTGCGCCTGCTCGACCGCCTCGTCGCCGATCATTACGAAAGCTGAAATCCGGGTGCCGGAGCGGTCCACCGCTCCGGCATATCGGAATGCACATGACCGACATTCTGTTCTACCACCTTCAGAATCAGCCCGTTGAACGGGTCCTGCCCCAGCTCCTCGGCAAATGCCTGGAGCGTGGCTGGAAGGTCGTGGTGCAGGCCTCCAGCGACGAACGCGTCCGTTCGCTCGACGACGCGCTGTGGACGTTCACCGACGAGAGTTTCCTCCCGCACGGCACGGCGCGAGACGGCACGCCCGAGACGCAGCCGATCTTCCTCACCTCGGAGAACGAGAATCCGAACGGGGCGGAAGTGCGTGTCCTGGTCGACGGCGCCGGGGGGCCTGACCTCGGCAGCTATGAGCGTGTCCTGATCCTGTTCGACGGCCTCGATGGCGAAACGCTGCAGGGAGAGCGCACGCGCTGGAAAGATCTCAAGGCCGCCGGTCATTCCGTGACCTATTGGCAGCAGGACGAAAACGGCCGCTGGGTGAAGCGCTCCTGAACGGTCTTAACCGCGTGCCAGCCTGCTTTTGATCGCAAGGCCGGATACCACGCCCAGCGTGCAAAACAGCAGGAACACCCATCCCGCCAGCGCGGCCGCCTGGATGCCCGAGAGCAGCACGCCCACTGTGCAGCCGAGCGCTGTCATCGCGCCCCAGCCCATCAGCACACCGCCGATGAGGCCATTCGCCACCTGTTTCGGCTTTGGCCAGGCCGGTTTGAACTGTCCGGCGACGAGCGCGGAAGCAAGGCTGCCGAGCACGATGCCGATGACCAAATGGCCGTTGGCCGTCAGCCAGAATTCGCCCAATGCCGTAGCACAGCCCCGAAAGGTGTCGAGCCCGTACAATGTCTCCGGGAGGATGCCCAATGCGCCCGAGGCGCTTCGGGCGCCGCTGCCGATCTGCGAGGTCACGCCGAGTGGGGCGAAGCGCAGATAAGCATAGGTGCCGATGGCGCCGACGATCAGCCCGGCCGTCACAGGCGGCCAGCGATCTACGAAGATCGCCTGTGCAGCCGTGCTCGAAACATTTTCTCTCACGGGTGCTGCCCGCCATAACACCCAGGCGGCCAGCGCGCCGATGGCGGCAAGCGTCACGGCCAGCGCACCGGGATAGCCAAGATGATGCGGCAGCCACACCACAGGCCCCTTTGCCAGATCGGCCAGGAACAGGCTGTTCCATGTCTGGAAGCCGAGCCCGAATCCCAGAAACGCTCCGATAAGTGCGAAGGGCGATGGGGGAGAGCCCTCGCCCAGCCGATAGATGTGCGCGGAGATGCACGATCCGGCCACCACCATGCCGAGGCCGAACACCACCGCACCCAGCGCGAGAGCGGCGCTCACCGGACCGATATGCGCATCGGGCGGCAGTCGTTCGGGCACCGGAACCGGCATCCACGATCCGAAGACCACGAAATAACCGATCGCGCCCGCGGCCAGTGCCACCAGAATGGCAAGCACACCCCGTCCGTCGCGATGCTGTACGAAATCGCGGATGTTGCAGAGGAAACAAAACCGCGCCCTTTGCAGCACGATGCCAAGCGCCGTTCCTGTGAGCAGCGCGAACGGCAATTCCCGATCGCCGCTTAGGCTGCCGGCGAGGTGTGCGCCCAGCGCCGCCAATGCGAGCACGGCCAGCGCTGCGCAGATAGGAAAAATCCGGTCCATTCTCTTTCAAGGTCCAGACATCGAAAAAGGGCGCGCCGGAAGCGCGCCCAGTTGCCACGAGAGGAGAGCGTGGCTGCTACTTGCCTTGCCAGACGGTGCCAGCAACGTTGGTCACAGGCACGCCGACAGCGTTGCCGTATTCCGTCCAGGATCCGTCATAATTCTTCACCTCGTAGCCGAGAATCTTCGACAGCGCGAACCAGGTGTGGCTGGAGCGCTCGCCGATGCGGCAATAGGTGATGATCGGCTTGGATCCATCGACACCCAGTTCGGCAAAGGCTTTCTGAAGTTCGTCCTTGGACTTGAAGGTGCCGTCTTCCTTCACCGCCTTTGCCCAGGGGAAGTTCTTCGCTCCCGGAATGTGACCGGCCCGCACGGCCAGTTCCTTGAAGCCTTCCGGAGCAACGATCTCGCCGGAATATTCTTTGGGACTGCGGATATCGATGAGCTGCGTCTCGGGCTTCTCCGACTCGGCGACCTTTAACACGTCAGAGAATCGCGCCCGGATCGAGGTGTCGGCCTCTTTTAGCTCGAAAGAGGTCTTGGTGTAGGAGGGCAGCTTGCTGTCGACCGGCAGATTCTTGGCTTCCCAATATTTCCGGCCACCGTCGAGCAGCTTCACGTCAACGCCATATACGTCGAACACCCACGCGCCCCACGCCGCGAACCAATTGTTGTTGTCTCCGTAGAGCACGACCGTCGTGTCTTTATCGACGCCGCTCTCCTGAAGGATCTTCTGGAGGTTTTCCTTGCTTGCAATATCGCGGCGCACGGGATCGACCAGATCGGTGTGCCAGCGGATGTTCGTTGCGCCGGGAATATGCCCACGCTCATACGTGCCCGGATCGACGCTGACCTCGAACACCCGAACCTTCGGATTGTCCAGGTTCTTTTGCAACCAATCCGCATCGACCAAGGCATCCGCGAAGGCCGGACTTGCCAGAGCAAGACTGAGAACCGCACCCGTTACAAAATTCCTGATTTTCATGTCCATCCCCCAATCGCACATAAAATAAATGTATCAATACAATTTCCACCTAATAAGATGGTGTCAATAGGTATATCTACAGGACAGTAGGTTTTCTCAGAAGGGCGGTGAGGTGGACGAAAAAAAACCGCCGGGGCGGTTACCCGGCGGTTCGGCAATGCAGTCAGGTTTGGCGAATGGCTATTCCGCCATGGGCGTCAGTTCCTCCAGCTGTCCGCTGGCTGCCATCCACTCTTCCTCGATCGTTGCAAGCTGCTCGACCGCACCTGCGCGGCGTTTCGTGAGCTGTGAAAGTTTGAGCGGGTTCTTTGCCGCGAGAGCGGGGTCGGCCAATTCCTGGTCAAATTTGGCGATGTCGGTCTCGAGCTTGGCCATGCGGTTCTCGCATTCCTTCACCCGAAGCCGCAGCGGCGCGAGATCGGGGCCTTTCGGCTTGGCGGCCTTAGCCTTGCCGCTGTCGGTGTCACCCCGCGCGGCCCGCAACACCTGCTTCTGATAATCTTCGAGCGTCCCATCATAAGGCTTCACCGTGCCATTGGCGACGAGCCACAGCTCGTCCGCGCAGGCATCGAGCAGATACCGGTCATGGCTGACGAGGATGACCGCGCCCTCATATTCGTTCAGCGCTTCGGCCAGGGCGGCGCGGCTGTCGATGTCCAGATGGTTGGTCGGCTCGTCGAGGATCAGAAGGTGAGGGGCCTCGAAAACGGCCAGCCCCATGGCCAACCGCGCCTTCTCTCCACCTGAGAGGCTTTTTACCGGCACTTCGGAACGCTGTCCGGAAAAGCCGATGCGCGCCGTGCGGGCGCGCACCACCGCTTCGGCGGCTCCCGGCATGCGCTCTCGCACATGCTGGTAGGGGCTGTTTTCCAGAACGAGGCCTTCGGTCGTATGCTGGGAGAAATAGCCCACGTTCAGCTTGGACGCCCGCTGCATCCGTCCTGTCATCGGCTCCAATTCTCCTGCGAACAGTTTCGACAGGGTGGATTTGCCGTTGCCGTTCGCGCCCAGGAGGCAGATGCGCTCATCGGGGGCGAGCGACAGGTTCAGTTTCTTCACGATCGGCGTGTCGCCATATCCGATCGTGACACCGTCGAGTGCGATGATAGGAGGCGCCAGCGGCTTTTCGAAGGGCGGGATGTAGAAGGGTGGCACATCGCTCTCGATGGATACGGAAATCGTCTCCATCTTCTCCAGCCGCTTCACGCGGGATTGGGCCTGCTTCGCCTTGGAGGCCTTGGCCTTGAAGCGGGCCACGAAGGCTTCGAGCTTGGCCCGTTCCTCGTCCTGCTTCTTCTTGGCCTTCTGGTCGAGCAGCAGCTTCTCGCGGCGCTGGCGGTCGAAGCTGGTGAAATTGCCTCGGTAGAGCGCGAACTTCTGCTGATCGAGATGCAGGATATGATCGACGGAGGCGTCCAGCAGGTCGCGGTCATGGCTGATGACGAGGACGGTGCGCGGATAGCGCGCCAGATAATCCTGAAGCCACAGCGTGCCTTCCAAGTCGAGGTGGTTGGTCGGCTCGTCGAGCAGCAGGAGGTCCGGCTCGGAGAACAGAACGGCCGCGAGCGCGACGCGCATGCGCCAGCCACCGGAAAAGGCGGAGCAGGGGCGCTGCTGAGCTTCGGTATCGAAGCCGAGGCCGGAGAGGATGCGTGCGGCACGCGCCGGCGCGGAATGTGCGTCGATATCGACAAGACGCGTGTGTATCTCGGCAATACGGGAAGGATCGGTCGCGGTCTCGGCCTCATCGAGAAGCTGGGTCCGTTCGATATCGGCGGCCAGCACGCGGTCCAGCAGGCTGTCCGGTCCTGACGGTGCCTCCTGCGCGACCCTGCCGAATCGAGCGCCCTTGGGTAGTTTCAAAGTTCCATCGTCGGGCAGGATGTCGCCGGCTACAGCTTTGAAGAAGGTGGTTTTGCCGGTGCCATTGCGTCCGACGATACCGACGCGCGCGCCTTCCGGAATGAAGACGCTCGCATTTTCGAGCAAAGTGCGCCCCGCAATACGCAGGGTGAGGTCCGAGACTTGAAGCATGGCGCTTTGTGACGTGCCATCTGCATTCCCGCAAGGCATGCTGCGAAATCGCCGCTTTTTTGGCGCTCTAAATGCCTAACGAAGAAGGTTGGAAATTTGCGAATTGAGTTGCTGTCGCGTGCGGTGTAACCCAGGGTTGTTTAAGGTGCGGGGAATAAGGGGGGAGCGGCGTTGACTCAACGTCAGATCACACCGCTCACTTTGGTGCTGACTTTCTCAGGCGCGCTCGAAAGGCAGGAGTCGGCGCGGTCGCAGTTGGAGAAAATCGATTGGCCTTTCCAATTTCAGGAGGGTTTTCACATCGATGATCCGGCTGCGGGAAGGGAGTACGATCCCGAAGCGAACGCTTGGTGGATGAAGCGACCACTGACGCATGGTGAAATCGCGGTCTATGCGGGTCATCGCAAGGCACTAAGGACGTTTCTAAGTAGCGGTGCGTGCTGTTGCCTGATTCTCGAAGACGATTTCGGGATCTTGGACCCAGATAGCTTCGCCCGTCAGATAGCAGAAATACTGGCAGCCCCGGCAGCGTGGGACATCGTCAAGCTATTCGACTTCGAGCAGAAAAATGTCGCTGAACGGCTCTCTCTCGGCCATGTCGAACTCGTCAGCTACGACAGGCCGACGGCGGGAATGGTCGGCTACCTCATCACGCGCGATGCTGCCAAGCGGATACTCAGTCGCCGGCGTTTCTTTCGCCAGATTGATGAGGATACCAAATATTATTGGGAGTTGGATCTTCGAGTCTTTTCTGCCCATCCGAATTTAGTCTGTGAACTTAGCGAGAATCTCGGCGGCAGCCTTTTGGAAACCGAGCGTCATACCGTTCGGCGCGACCGCAATGTGAAGCGATCCCTAAAAGGTATGTACCTGTCAGGCTATCGAAAGCTTCTGCACCACGTTCACCGATCCAGATACAGCCTATTGGGATGTCGCCGGGAACGGCCTTTGGATAGCGATCAATCCCGATCTGCGTATTAAAGATGTTGTTTCCAAGAATCGACAACGCGAGACGACCGGAAGATGGGTCCGGCACAACGGGCAATGGCTCGCCAAGGCCTGAAGTCCGTCATTCCGAAGATGGGGTCGATCGCGAGGGACGAAATGATGTCGTCCACGAATGGAAGGTCTCCTTCAGGCCTGACAAGATCCTTGAGCGCGGGATCCGGAAATTCATTCGGGAAGTGATCCTCAGAAAGCCGGTCGCCGCCGCGATCGAACCCGTGCGGCGCACGCCGCATCCTGAATGGCCGGCAATGCGAGCGAAGCTTATTGCAGATCGCAAATTCGCGAACGCGCATAGCAT
Source organism: Terrihabitans aquatilis (assembly GCF_052542005.1). Lineage (NCBI taxonomy): Bacteria > Pseudomonadati > Pseudomonadota > Alphaproteobacteria > Hyphomicrobiales > Terrihabitans > Terrihabitans aquatilis. Next base: position 366,746 of record NZ_JBOCUO010000001.1, read on the forward strand.
CGATATCATGACGCCAGCACACACTCTCTATGTGGCGCACCTGCTTCAAAATCGGCTCGAAGCGCTGAACTTCAAAGCGAACATCCTCACGGGTCCGCCAGAAAAGTATGAAGCAGATCTCTATTTCGCCATTTGCCCGCAGATGTTTTCGGATCTGCCCCCGCGCGAAAAACTCATCTGTTTTCAAATGGAGCAATCCGTTTCGTCTCGGTGGTTCACGGCTGACTATTTCAATATCCTGAAAGATGGCCTCGCCGTTGCCGATTATTCGCGACGCAATGCTGCTTTTCTTGATCGGAAGGGAATCGCGCCGTCTTCAATTTATCATCTGCCGGTGGCCTACATTCCCGATTATCCGAAATGGTTGGGAGATCCGGAGCTGAAATCTAGCGGCTGCGACGTCCTGTTTTACGGTGACGACAGAATTCCACGGCGACGGAAAATTCTTTCCCAACTTCAGAGGAAGTTTGATCTTCGTGTAATTCGCAACGTCTTCGGAGAGGATCTGCGGCAGGCAATTCGAGGGGCACGCGTGGTGCTGAACGTCCATTATTATGAAGACGCGTTGCTTGAAACAACGCGAATTTATGAAAGTCTTTCCCTGAATGCGCGGGTGGTCTCGGAGGAGGGATCAGATCAAAGCGAACACGCCGAGTTGAATTCGGTCGTCGATTTTGTGCCGAAAGGGGATGTCGATGCGATGATCGCAGCGATCGAACGTCTTCTCAGAATGTCCAAGGGCGCGCACAGCCTAAATACGCCTGGAGACTCCACGTTGCGATTCGATATGAGCCTTCAAGGCTTGTTACGCGAGCTTGGGGTTCAATTGCCTGAAACAAGCTCGCGTGCTTCCTGCTAATAACCGTTTATTGGGCTTTGATCCGGGGGGCGAGTGTCATGAAGCGTTCGTCTTGCTCTATCGCCTTGCACGTACCCGTTTCAGAGATCTCGTCGACGACCGCCGTGAGAAGACGCAAGCCCATCGGAGCAAGCGCCCGGCGCCAAAGGCTTGCCGCATCTTCGTCTGGCAAAACGAAGCACCAATCCTGTGCGGCAATTCCACCTGCGTCCATCTCGTCAGACAGATGATAAACGCTGCCACCCGCGATCGGATCGTTCGCCTTGATCGTCCAGTCCACCGCCGCGATACCCCGCCACCGGGGCAAGAGAGATGGATGATACCCCAAGGTGGCGATTTTCGCGCGATCCAGCGGAATACGGGCGTGGGAGTAAGCAGCAATCACGACGTCATATTGCTCGGGGAGATTTTCTTCCGTCACCCGGTAGGGATGCGAATGGATAGAAAGGGAAACGCCGTTTTCCCGTGCCAGCGCCGCAAGCCTGTCATCGGCATCTGGAGCAACGACATGAAGGTCGTGGCTCCGAGTCTGTAGCGCCGTGAACATTTCCGCGCCAAACCAGCGCGACCCAACAAGCGCGATCTTCATGACAGCTCCGTGATCTCTCATAGATTCTGCTCTATACGAGAACGAAGCTGATCAAAACAGCCAGTGGCTGTTTTATCCGCGACGATCTGCGGTCCATCTCCCGGAACATTGCGCGGCCGGTGCCTGCCAGGTGCCTTTCCCGTACTTCCCACGCAATGTCCCTGTGCCCATGGCGGAATACTCGCCTTTGCTCACCATGACTTTTGTCGCACCATTTGAATTGACGCTCCCCGACACCGTGAAATTATTGCTGCCACCATAGGAAACGGATCCATTCCGGATTCGAACGGGGTAGCGGTAAGCCCGATCGCAATTGCCTTTTTCCGTCACGATCAGAACGCTCCACTCGCCATCGACGCTCGCCGAATTGGCCGCAGCGGATGAAAGCGGAATTGTCAGAGCGCCAACGATAATAGCGGAAATGAAGTTTTTCATCGGAAGATATCCCGCAGGTGAAAAGCGTTAAGAGGTGCCGGCGAAAGGCCGGCACCTCATTTGGTCGATTTAGGCGGCCTGCTGATTGACGCGCTGCTCGGCGAGCGCGGTAAGGGCCTTGTCGGTCTTGTATTCCTCCTCGAGATTTTGCTCGAGAGGGGCCACGAGATTGGTCAGACCGAGTTCTTTCGCCCATGCGATCAGAGTGCCATATCTCGTAATCTCGTAATGTTCGACAGCCTGGGCGGAAGCGAGTAGGGCGGCATCCAGAACCTCTGGATCAGCAACATTGCCCGCGACGTGTTTGGCTTCCTTGATGATGCCATCAATCGCTTCGCAATCCACGCCCTTCGCTGGCTGCCCATAGGCCTGAAACACACTGTCGAGACGGGCAATGTGGTTCGTTGTTTCGCGCAGATGCGTTTCGAACTTCGCCTTTAGCTCCGAATTGGTTGCTTTCTCAGCCATCATCGGCAGGTTCTTCTCGATCTGCTTCTCGGCGTAATAGATATCTTGAAGCTGATGATGGAAAAGGTCGTCGAGTGTTTTGATGTCCTTTGAAAACAGTCCCATCGTGAAGTCTCCTGCGCCTGACAATCGCGTGGATCCGCGATTGCTCAAGGAACGCGAGCCTCCGTTCACCGTTCCCGCCGACGTTGTCGATTTGGTGAAGCGGGAAAAGGTGCCATTTCGTTGGCTCTGCCGATTTCCGGAACTTCAACCAGGACCTGACGTTTCGGCCACGAGGAGAGCGATTCTATGAACACTGCGAATCTTCAGCTCGAAGGTCTTTATGCCGCTTTGGCTGCGATGACGAACCTGCTCATTGAGAAGGGAATCGTGAGCCAACAGGAATTGGAACGCTGTTTGATCGACGCGGAGGAAACCACCGCGACTGGGCAAGCGCGAGAGCTATCGAATGCGAATGTCGATGCTATCAGATTTCCGTTCCGCTATCTTCGTGCCGCAATTGCACCCGGGGAACACCCGCGCTCCTTTGCCGCCCTCGCGGCGCAGATCGGCCTTCGCAAGGATCAGTGAGAGGTCAGCGCCACGCAATCCTGTTTGTGGATTGAGAAGGGCGCCGCGGGTCCATCGTCGGTTTGCGGATGACGTCCGGACCACCTCGGACGGTCCAACCCTCAGCATAGGCCGCGTCTGAGAAGGCGGTCACCGCTTGTTCGATTTCGGTGTGTTCGCCTTCTGCCAAAGCCGCGCGAACCTTTCTCGCCACCAGTAACCAACGCGCAGTGCAATTGCCCCCGCGCTTTGCCTGCTTGTCAGCGAGGCTGAGCAGTCCGTTGTAGGTGGCAATGAAACGCAGACCTTCATTCGTCATAAGCCTGAGGCCGAAGGGAAGCAGGTCGTCTTCACGCATGATTCGTCAGGTCTCCAGACCCTGTGAGCCTATCCTATTGGGTAACCTGTGAAAGCTTTGCCCTGATTTAGCCACAGATTGTACGAAATCATGGCTTCCCACTCGCATCTGGACACGTCTGGTTCCAAACGCCATAAACGCCTGTCAGTCGTTGGCCGGAGCGTCTATCCGTGAAGCAGCTTCTTTTGCAGATTTTCACTTGGTGGAACGGCGAGACCGTGGGTACCCGCTTCTTCACGTGGCGCAATGGCACCTTTGTGGGAGAAGACGAGTTCGGAAACAGGTATTTCCGGGCATCTGGAACAGCCCTCGGCGAGAGGCGCTGGGTAGTCTACAATGGCTATGCTGAGCCTTCGCGTATCCCGCCGGGTTGGCATGGCTGGATACATCACACCGTTGACGTAGCTCCTTCAGATGAATCGTTCACGCCTCTCGAATGGCAGAAGGCTCACCGCCCCAATCCCACGGGTACGCCCAGTGCGTATCGCCCAAAAGGCTCGGCGCTGTCCAAAGGGAATCGAGCGAAGCCTTGCGGCGACTACGAAGCCTGGTCGCCAGAAGCTTGAACGCGTCCTGGCCGTGGCGGTGCCACATTCGCGGTGTTGGTGATTGATAGCCCTTCGTCGAGATTTGATCCCGTGAACGCGTTTATCCGTCCGGCTGCCGCTATTTTGTGGTCCACCCTTCTTATTGGGGGGGCGAATGCGCAGATGAGTCCCTCCGTAGCGAACGAAGAGCGCATTCCCAACCCTGTCGTGGAATTCGAAGGCCTGGACAAGGTGACGGGTCGCATTGTGACGTTCGACGTGAATGTCGGAGAGACTGTGCAATTCGGTGCACTGCAGGTGACCCCGCGCGTTTGCTACACGCGGCCGGAAACGGAGCAGCCCGAAACCATCGGCTTCATCGAGGTCGATGAAATAACGTTGCAGAATGAAACCAAGCGCATCTTCGCCGGCTGGATGTTCGCGGACAGTCCTGGCCTCAACGCAATCGAGCATCCGATTTACGATGTCTGGTTGACCGATTGCAAAGGCGGAGAACGTCGTGCGGCTCCTCCTGCGCCCAAGGTTGGTGGCTGAGGCCTTATAATCCCGCGCTCAACGTTTCGAGCGCCTTGGTGCCACTGACGTTCTCGCACTTTGGCCAAACCCAGAAATTGGCTGGCTGGGAGATCGCCAGCCCGAGCAGAGCCATATAATCGTTCCGCGGCACTTCAATCGCACCAAACGAGCGTAGATGCTCCGTGACGAATTGCGTGTCGAGAAGCGTGAATCCACCTGCGCGCAATCGGGCGGCCAGATGGACCAGTGCAACCTTTGACGCGTCCCGGGAGCGGTGAAACATGCTCTCGCCGAAGAACGCCGCGCCCAGCCCAACACCGTAAAGCCCGCCGACCAGAGCGCCGTGCTGGTAGGCTTCGACCGTATGGCAATGTCCGAGAAGGAACAATTCTCGATACATCTCCCGGATACGGCGATTGATCCAGGTCGTCTCGCGGCCGTCTGACGGGGCGGCACAGCCGTCAAGAACTGCCTCGAAATCATGGTCGACGCGGATTTCGAAACTATCGGATCGGATCGTTCGCGCGAGGCGGGAGGAGATGCGAAGGCTATTCAGGGGGATAACTCCCCTCAGGTCCGGTTCGACCCAGAATAGGCCGGGGTCTTCCGCGCCTTCCGACATCGGAAAGATGCCGCACGCATACGCGTTCAGTAAAACCTCCGGAGTGATCTCCACGATGGTGTCGTCGGCACGTGTCATGCGGGCAAGCTCAACCGTGCAAATGTTAGACGAAGATAAGTGCTCCGTGGTGAGCCTGTTACGTATCCATCAAACCATCGGCTAGGCGCGTCTCAAGCCAGTGGATGTCATAATGGCCGTATTGGATGTAGGGATCCCGCACCAAGGTCCGAAACAAGGGCAGGGTCGTTTCCACGCCGTCGACCACATATTCGTCCAGAGCCCGCCTTAACCGCATCATGCATTCGGTGCGGCTTTTCCCATGGACGATCAGCTTGCCGACGAGGCTGTCGTAAAATGGCGGGATCGAATAGCCCTGATAAGCATGGGAGTCGACGCGCACACCCAGACCGCCAGGCACATGCCATTGCGTTATGCGGCCCGGTGAAGGACGGAAATGGACCGGGTTTTCCGCGTTGATGCGGCATTCGATGGCATGGCCGCGCAGGATGACATCGTCCTGGGTGAAGGAAAGCTCGGCGCCGCCTGCGATCCGGATCTGTTCATTGACGAGATCGATGCCGGTGATCATCTCCGTCACCGGATGCTCGACTTGGATGCGCGTGTTCATCTCTATGAAATAGAACTCGCCGTTCTCGTAGAGGAACTCAATAGTTCCTACTCCGAGATATTGCATCTCGGCCATCGCATTCGCGACAATCGTGCCAATCCGCTCACGCTCCTCGGCATTCAGGGCCGGTGAGGGAGCTTCTTCCCAAACCTTCTGATGCCGGCGCTGGAGAGAGCAATCCCTTTCACCGAGATGCACCGCCTTGCCGCGACCATCTCCAATGACCTGAACTTCTATGTGCCGCGGCTTCTCGAGATATTTCTCGATATAGACGGCATCGTCGCCAAAATTTGCCTTGGCCTCACTACGGGCGGTCGAGAGCAGGACCGAAAGCTCGTCCGGGCCGCGAACCACTTTCATGCCCTTTCCGCCACCACCGGAGGCCGCCTTGATAATGACCGGAAAACCGATCTCCTGGGCAACCCGTAATGCCTCGGTATCGTCTGAGACGCCTCCCTCCGAGCCCGGGACACACGGAATGCCGAGACGCTTTGCGGTGCGTTTCGCCTCGATCTTGTCGCCCATACTGCGAATGTGCTCGGCCTTCGGCCCGATGAAGACTATGCCGTGATCGTTCAAAATCTCGGCGAACCGCGCATTCTCCGACAGAAATCCATAGCCTGGATGCACGGCGTCTGCGCCGGTGATCTCGCAGGCAGCCAGCAATTGCGAAACGTTAAGATAGGAATCGCGCGCCGCAGGCGGTCCGATGCATACGCTCTCATCGGCCAGCTTGACGTGCATGCTCTCCGCGTCGGCCGTGGAGTGCACGGCAACGGTCGCGATGCCAAGCTCCTTGCAGGCACGAAGCACCCTGAGGGCGATCTCGCCGCGATTGGCGATGAGAACCTTATCGAACATCAGAAACCCGATCTTACTCGACGACGACGAGAGGCTGGCCGAATTCCACCGGTTGGCCATCTTCGAACAGGATTTCCTTGACGCGCCCAGCCTTGGCCGCAGGAATGGCGTTCATGGTTTTCATCGCTTCGATGATGAGCAAGGTCTGTCCCTGACGCACGTCGCTCCCCACCTCGATGAACGGCTTAGCCCCCGGTTCGGGCGCCCGGTAGGCCGTGCCTACCATCGGCGATGCCACGGCCCCGACACTCAAGGATTTGGTCTCCGAAGCAGCCGGCGCCGCAGCCGATGCAGCAGGAGCTGAAGCCGTGTAGACAGGCGCCGATATCGAGATGTTTCTCGCAACCCGAACCCGCAAATCGTCGCTCTCGATTTCGATCTCTGAAAGATCGGTCTCCTTCAGAAGATGTGCGAGTTCGCGGATAAGATCGTGATCGATGCTGTGTTTGACGTCCTTGGACATGGATCTTCTTTTCTTTCAGTGTCTTAGGCGCGTCCGGGTCCGACGAGTCGGGCGAGGCCTTGAAGAGCGAGTTCATATCCGATCGCGCCGAAACCCATGACGATGGAGCGTGCGGCCGACGAAACATAAGAATGGTGGCGAAACGGTTCCCGTTTGTGAATGTTCGACAAGTGAACCTCGACAACAGGAATTCCTGACGCGAGCAGGGCGTCGAGAATGGCAACCGACGTATGGCCGTATCCAGCCGGATTGATGATAATCCCCTGCGCGTTCAGCCTCGCATCCTGGATCCAATCGACAAGCACGCCTTCGTGGTTCGACTGGCGAAAATCCACGGCTAATTCTAGGGTTTGTGCGAGGTTTTGGAGGCGGCCTTCGATATCCTCAAGCGTGTCGCTGCCGTAGATATGCGGCTCACGCTGACCAAGAAGATTGAGGTTCGGACCGTTCAAAACGAAAATGGTTGCCGTCATAGGTTACGGATTCCGAAATCGATCTCGGCCAAGGAAGTGGCCCTTATAAGGATGCTTGGTCGAGCGGGAAAGGAAAATGCTCTCCCGGTCGCCCAGACCGCCCGCGCTCAGGGACATTCCGTTTTTCCGCAAGTACGTACATTGCCTATGAGGCCTTGTAGAGCGGGTAGCCCTACAGCACCGGGGATCACCTTGTCAGCGATGACATAGGTGGGCGTTCCGTCGATCCCGAGTTGGCCCGCCAACTGGTGAGCTTCCAGCAGCGGATTATCGATATCCGGCCCAGCGAGCACTGCGGACAAGCGTTTCATATCGAGGCCGAGCTTCCGTGCGGTCTCAAGGGCTGAATTGCCGTCGGCTGTTTCCTCGGACGAGAGCAAAGCACGATGGAATTCCCGGTATTTGTCGGGCGCCTGCTCATGCACCGCGACGGCAACACGCGCGGCGTCCCTCGAGCCTTCGCTGAGCACGGGAAATTCCTTAAGCACAAGCCTAAGCTTCGGATCGCTGTCGAGCAGCTCCTCGGTATCAGCAAGGGACTTGCGACAATAGCCGCAATTATAATCGAAAAACTCAACCAAAGTGACGTCACCGTCGGGGTTGCCGAGTACCACCTGGTTCGGAGAATTATAGATCGTCTTGCGTTGCTCATCGAAAATTTGCGCGCGCTGCGCCGTCATGTCGGCCTGATCCCGCTCCTGCAATTTGCTCATCATCTCCCGAAGAATGCCGGGATTCTTCAGAAGATAATCACGAACGACGCCCTCGATCGCCTGTCGCTGGATGTTGTCCATCGGGGGGGGGGGGGGCTCAGCTCGAAGCAAGCCGGCGGATCCAAGAGACACTGCGCCTACCAAGGCTGCGGCGAACACACGAGAAGTTTGAGAAAAGCGCACGGTGTTTCCTTGAGAGAACCGACGGGAATAGACCTTCAGCAAGGTTATCAATTCAGCTTCGATTGGCGATAATTGATGATGTCATCCGCGCGGAGCCAACCCGGCGAGCCGGTGGAGAAACGGGTCTTCGCACGAGCCGCCAAACTTTTCGCAAGGCCCACATCGCCCGTGTGGAAAGCGGCCTGCGCCGAAGCCAAATCAGCTTCTGCGTTTTGCCCCTTGCGTCCATAGATCATTGCAAGGCTGCGATAGGCGCTTGCTGATGTCGTCTCGCGACCGAGACCTTGGCGAAGTTCGTTAATGGCAGAATCTGCGAGTGCTGGATCGCCACTGTCCACCAGCGCCTGGCCAAGCAGAATACGGATGAGACCCGATTCAGGCTTTAGCGAGACAGCCTTGCGGAGCGGTGCGATAGCCGCTTTCGCTCGTCCACCTTCGAGAAGCGATTGGCCCTTTAACTCCCAGAAATAGGGATTTGCAGGTTGCTGCGCGATCAGGGCATCGATCGCCCGCTGTGCAACATCCAGATTCCCGAACCGATAGGTTGAAACCGCACGCGCGTACTGAGCGGGAAGGCTGGTATCAGATTTTGGGTAGGTCTGTGCCACCGATGCGGCCGGTTTCATAAAGCCGATGATCTTTGCGCGCGCCATATCGTGTCGGCGCTGCAGGGCAGGCGGGTCGGACGAATTGAAATTAGGACCCGTTTTCGCGATGCGCTCAAGAAGGGCAATACGTTCCGTGGGCATCGGATGCGTTACCGCATAAGGATCCATGAAGCGTGCGGAGAACATGCTTTTGTCGGCGAAGCCGCGGAACACTTCCAGCATCCCCTTGGCCGATTGTCCTGTTTTTGTGAGATAGGTCACAGCGGCCTGATCGGCGGCCTGTTCCTGACTACGGACGTAAGAGAGCAGATCGCGCCGAATGATCTCGTTAGGAGCTGTGGCAGCGGCGCGCGCAGCACCAGCTATTGTGTCACCACCGGCGCCTGCACTGGCACCGGCCGCAACAGCAGCGGCACCCAAGAGCATGACGATGACGGCGCGAGATTGGGCGGCGTCTACCTTTTGCCTGAGCGCGCTTAGGTGACCGCCGGAAATGTGGCCGATTTCATGCGCCAAAACACCGATGAGTTGATTCGGTGTTTTGCTCTCAACAATGGCGCCGAGGTTAATGAAGATGCGGCGGCCGCCTGCGACAAATGCGTTGAAGCCGAAATCCCGGATCAGGACGATCTGCACGGCGCCGGGATCGACTTTAGCTGCCCGCATGAGCGGTGTCGCATAATCCCTCATGAGATCTTCGATCTCAGCATCCCGCACGGGCGACAGTTTTCCTCCCTCCTGAGCGTAAGCAGGCATGCCTAAAGCGCTTATCGCCATCGACAACGTAACGCTCGCAGCCAGCACTCGATTGCTGAGCGATCGGGAAGAGCGATACTTGCGGGGGGGTGCAAGAAACGACATGAGGCGGCGATGCACTATAAGGATGGCACAAAAGGGGCATGACAATCATGAGCGATCGCCAGCAGAAGGCACATAGGCTGATTCACGCCCGCCGCGCTGAAGTCGCTCCATTTATTGCGATGGATGTTGCATCAGCTGCAAGCCGAATGGAACAGCGCGGGCGGCGCGTTGTGCATATGGAAATCGGCGAGCCGGGCGCTCAGGCCCCCTTGGCTGCACGCGAGGCGGCAATCCGCTACATATCGCAGAAGCCTGTCGGATATACGAGTGCGATGGGTCTACTCAGCCTGCGCGAGCGGATCGCGCGGCATTATAGCGAAACCCATGGGATAAGTGTTTCCCCGAGTCGAATTGCGGTCACGACAGGCTCCTCCTGCGGATTTGTCCTGGCCTTTCTGTCTCTGTTTGATCCGGGGCAGCGCATAGCGATCGCATCACCCGGATATCCACCTTACAGGACAATCCTACAATCGCTCGGCTTGATTCCGGTGGAGATCGAGGTCGGACCGGACAGCCGATGGGTACTTTCGGGGCCAGCCATCGCCGCGGCACACTCAGAGAACGCCTTGGACGGCGTATTGATCATGAGCCCGGCCAACCCTAGTGGCACGATAATCGACGAACGCTCTCTTGCCGATATCGTGGAAACTTGCAACTGCCTGGGCATCCGGTTGATCTCGGACGAAATCTATCACGGACTGACCTATGCTCTGGCCGCCCACACCGCGCTGAAATTTTCTCCGGATGCCGTTATCGTAAACAGCTTCTCTAAGTATTGGTGCATGACCGGGTGGCGTGTCGGTTGGATCATTGTTCCGGATGAGCTGGCCCGTCCGATAGAGCGATTGGCGCAAAATCTCTTCATATCCGCACCCACGATCTCGCAGGTTGCTGCCGAAGCGGCCATGGATGCAGATGATGAGCTGGCAAAAATCCATGCCTCATATGCGCGGAACCGACAGCGCCTTCTGGACGAATTGCCGGCGGCCGGTTTTACCCATTTTCTGCCTGCGGATGGCGCGTTTTACCTCTACGCAGATATTAGCCATCTCACGAACGACAGTACGACGTTCGCACGCTCTCTTCTGGATGAGACAGGCGTTGCGGCAACCCCAGGCGTCGACTTTGACCGTGAGCGAGGACATCGCTTCTTGCGGCTATCTTACGCGGGCAGTGAAGCCGACATCGATCTAGCGATCTCGCAGATCATCAATTGGCGGCGATCCGCGTAATACGGATTGAAAGGCGTTCCGAACTTGGTCCGGAACGCCCGACATTTCAGCCTCGGAGCCGGTTCCACCAACCGGTTCGGCGCGGCTGCGCCGGATCGGCCGCTGTCGATTCTGGGATAGCGCGCTTCGGCGCTTCCTGAATCGGGGCAGCAGCAGCACTTTCCCGCTCGACTGGCGCATCCGAAGCTACAGCCTGGCTGATCACCTCAGGCTCCAGACCGGGTTCTTCCGCTGAACTTGGCTCAGGTTCTACAGCCGACGATGAAGTTTCCGTCACTTCGCCCTGTCGAACCGAATCCGGGATATCGCTTGCGCCAGACTGTTTATCGTCTGTGCGATCCGCCGTGTTTTCGTCAGCAGCCGCGCTGCGACCGCGTCGCCCCCCTCGACGGCCCCTCCGCCGAGACTTCGGAGCCTCATCGGTTTCTTCTCCTTCTGACGCTATCGAAGCGGCCGCGGAGGATTCCGATGTTGCTTCGTCGATCAATATCTCGACCGCTCCGGTGGAGGCTGCACGATCAGACGCTTCACCTGCTGCAGGTGCATCTGCGACGGAGTTTTGGTCGTCTGATGTATTTTCGTCAGTCTGGCTGTCGCGTTCACCGCGGCCACGCCGCCGCCGACGGCGACGCTTGCGCCGTCCGTTTTCGCCGCCTTCGTCATCAGATTCATCGCCAGTGGCCGGTTCTGCTGAGGAGTTTTCGACATCTTCCACGACAGCGTCTTCGCCGTTTTCAATCGCGTCGTCCTCTTCAACATCCACGATATCGGGCGCCGACAACTGGACAGGGCGCGGATTTGCCGCTGGCTCGCCGCGCTGGATGACGCAATGTTCGTGGATAGCAAGATGATCGTCCGCAGCGAATTCGACCTCGATACCAAAGCGGGTCTCGATATCGCGCAAATGGGCGCGCTTCTGGTTGAAGATGTAAAGAGCGACGGCCGAAGGAGTGCGCACCACGAGGTTATACCCGTTGTTGCGCAGCAGGCTGTCTTCGATCATCCGCAGCACATGCAGGGCGACCGACGGAATGGAGCGAACTCGGCCCGCTCCACCGCAAACGGAACAGACTTCGCTCGAACTCTCAAGAACGCCCGTCCGGATGCGCTGCCGTGACATTTCAAGCAGGCCGAAATGCGAAATGCGTCCGACCTGGATACGTGCGCGGTCGTTCTTCAGGCAATCCTTAAGCTTCTTCTCGACCGCGCGATTGTTGCGGTTCTCCTCCATATCGATGAAATCGACCACGATAAGCCCGGCAAGGTCCCGCAGCCTTAGCTGGCGCGCAACTTCCTCGGCTGCCTCCAGGTTCGTACGAAGAGCGGTATCCTCGATGTTCTGCTCACGCGTGGATCGGCCCGAGTTAACATCGATTGCAACCAGAGCTTCCGTCTGGTTCATCACGAGATAACCGCCCGACTTCAGCGTTACGGTCGAGGAGAACATGGCATCGAGTTGCGCCTCGACTCCATGCTTGGTGAAGATCGGCACCACATCGCGATAGAGCTTCACATTCTTCGCATGGCTCGGCATGAGCATGCGCATGAAGTCTTTTGCCTCACGGAAGGCGGTTTCCCCGGCGACCTGCACGTCGTCGATGTCGCGATTGTAAAGGTCGCGGATGGCGCGCTTCACCAGCGAGCCTTCCTCGTGAACGAGAGCAGGGGCCGTCGACTGAAGGGTTTGTTCCCGTACGGTCTCCCACAGGCGAAGAAGGTATTCAAAGTCGCGCTTGATCTCCGGCTTGGTGCGGTTCGCGCCTGCCGTGCGCAGAATGACACCCATGCCCTCGGGCACTTCAAGATCGCTGGCGATCTCCTTCATCTTCTTCCGGTCGGCCGCATTTGTGACCTTCCGAGAGATGCCGCCGCCCCGCGCCGTGTTGGGCATAAGAACCGAATAACGGCCGGCAAGCGAAAGGTAGGTGGTAAGCGCAGCGCCCTTATTGCCGCGCTCTTCCTTTACGGCCTGAACCAGGAGCACCTGCCGGCGTTTGATCACCTCCTGGATCTTGTACTGACGTGCGCGGCGCTGCTGGTGACGTTCAGGAACTTCTTCCAGAGCCTCATCGTCTCCGCCAAGGGATTCAATCTCTTCCGGTGCCTCATCATCGACATCGATGATCTCTCCGCTCGAAGAGTCTTGGTTGTTGTCGGACAACGAGGAAACCGCAGCGCCTTCGGGAGCGGCCTCTTCTGCAACAGCATTCTCCAGCGAGGTCGGCTCTCCAGCGTCCGCCTCGTTTTTCTGTTCAGACACGTCTGTGCGAGCCTCTGCATCGACCGGCGTGTTCTGGGCGTCGTCGTCTGACGATCCGGCTTCCGACGAGGCGTTTTCCTGTGGGATTTCCTCGCTCACCGTTTCGTCGGCTTGAGCGTCTTTCGCGCGGCTGCGATCACGTCCGCGTCCACGCCGACTACGGCGCTCTTCCGAAGGCGAATTCTCTGAAGTCTCGGATGTGACATCACGCTCTTCTTCATCGAGAAGAGCCTGCCGGTCGGCGAGGGGGATTTGATAATAGTCGGGGTGGATTTCGCTGAAGGCCAGGAAGCCGTGGCGGTTTCCACCATATTCTACGAAGGCAGCCTGAAGCGAAGGTTCAACGCGTATGACCTTGGCAAGGTAGATATTGCCCCTCAGCTGCTTGCGGTTTGCGCTTTCGAAGTCAAACTCTTCAATGCGGCTGCCGCGAACCACCACCACCCGGGTTTCTTCCGGATGAGCGGCATCGATAAGCATTTTGTTGGCCATTTAAAGCTCTCGTCTGTGCAGCCAGGTCGGCAGAATGCACGTGCGGAATGCTGGGCATTCCCGTGCGATCGACGCCGCCGCCGGCGCGATGTTGAAAAAGAGAAATTGGATTACGTCGGAGTATCGTGGGCCGGCCAACCGAGCGTGCGTTCGAAACAGGAAGAACGCTCACCATCTCAGCCATCGGCTCCAAGTTTCTGTTCGCCGCTTGGGCAAACAGGGTCAGGGGCTCTGCGTACGCAAAGGCGTGTCCAGTAGATGCAGCCGACACGCTCAGTCGAGCTCGGGTGACGGCAATAAGCATTTTCCAGAACAACCGCAGGACAATCGCAAATTCGCGACAATCGCACCGATTGCATCACGCAAAATTCAGCATGGAGCTGAAAGCATCGCGAGCCATGATCCTTCATACAGAAATCGGCGTCTTTGACAAGCGGGGTGTGACTGGAATGCCACTTCACCACGCGAACCTCGCAATGAAGGTGTTCTCACCCGGCGTATGTTTGTAAATCCCGATCAGGTTCAGGAGCGCACGCGTGATCGTTCGGTTTGTCCAGTTCGTCCTGTTGATGGGATGCCTCCTCATCCCATCCGGAGCGGTATTGAGCGCGGAACCTATTGTCGCTCAAGCGGCGCGTCTTGAAGGAGATGATGCGCGAACGACACTCGTGGTTGATCTCGCCGCGCGTGTTGAGCCGCAAACCTTTACTCTCGCATCACCCTATCGTGTGGTTGTCGATTTGCCTGATGTGGTCTTCAACACGGCGAGTTCCGTTCCGCAACAAAACGCAAAAGGCCTCGTTTCAGCCTACCGGTACGGATTGATCGCACCCGGCCGATCCCGCGTCGTTCTCGATTCTGAAAAACCCTTGGGAATCGACCGTGTCCGGGTTGAGGAACTAGAATCTGGTGGCGCAAGAGTGAGCCTGGATCTCGTCGCCATCAGCCACGTGGCCTTTATGAAGAATGCCGCCCGTGCGCGTAGCGACAATGAGCGGGTGCCAGCTGAGAAAGTGGAGCCCGCTGAGGGGCGGGAGGCACATAAGCCGCTGATTGCGATCGATCCGGGACATGGCGGCATCGACCCAGGTGCACGGAGCCGCACGGGGGAGCATGAAAAGGATGTCGTCCTCGCCTTCGCGCGGACGTTGAAGCAGAGACTACTCGCGACCGGGCGTTACAGGGTTCTGATGACGCGGGACACCGACACGTTCATTGCCTTAGGCCAGCGGGTCAGGATGGCCCGCGATAATCAGGCGAACCTGTTTTTATCGATTCACGCAGACTCAATCTCCGACACCGCGGGTGTTCGGGGCGCAACGATTTATACGCTGTCCGAACGGGCCAGCGACCGTGAAGCTGAGAGGCTGGCGGAAAAGGAAAATAAAGCGGACCTGATCGCAGGGGTTGATCTCACCGAAGAGCCAGACGAGGTCGCAGGTATACTGATCGATCTGGCGCATCGGGAGACAAAGGTTTTTTCCTCGCGATTCGCCAAAACATTGCATGGGTCGATCGATGGCGCGATGAGGCTGAACAACAATCCTTTACGCTCGGCCGGTTTTACCGTCCTGAGAGCACCGGATGTGCCGTCAGCGTTGCTGGAGCTCGGCTATATGTCCAGCAAGGACGACATCAAGCTCCTGACCTCGCAAAGCTGGCGAGAGCGGGCGTCTCAGGCCGTAGTCAGAGCCGTGGACGATTTTTTTGGCTCCTCATCATCGAGGGCGAATTAGGCCAAACCTCAAATAAATGTGCGCGCCCCACAAAACCCACAAAAGAAAGCCAAGCCGGCTGATATATCTGGGAAATAGGCGCGACGACGCCTGACCATGGGACCTCGTTGTTGATGCGCTTGCTGATCCGCTTTTTCGGCTTCCTGTTTGCCACGGCGACCATTGTCGGTCTCGCCGGTGCGGCTGCTGTGGGTTTCTTCGTTTGGCAACAGGCTCAGGATCTTCCGGAGCATACTGCGCTTCAGAATTACGAACCCCCCGTGATGACGCGCTTGCATGCCGTCGATGGAAGCCTCATTGGCGAATATGCAAACCAGAGACGTCTGTTTCTCCCTATTCAGGCGATCCCGGAATTAGCGATCCATGCCTTCATCTCGGCCGAGGACAAAAATTTCTATCAGCATGGCGGCATCGACTTTACCGGCATCGCGCGCGCCTTGGTTGCCTATGTTGAAAACATTGGCAGCAATCGCCGCCCGCAGGGCGCTTCCACGATTACTCAGCAGGTTGCCAAGAATTTTCTGCTGACCAACGAACTCTCGATGACGCGCAAGATCAAGGAAGCGCTGTTGTCGATGCGGATCGAGCAGACGTTTTCGAAAGACAAGATCCTTGAGCTATATCTGAATGAAATCTATCTCGGCCTCGGAAATTACGGGATCGCGGCAGCGGCTCTAAACTATTTCGATAAGTCAGTGCATGAGTTGACGATCTCGGAGGTGGCATATCTCGCGGCCCTTCCAAAAGCTCCTAACAACTACAATCCCTTTCGGGCCGTCGACCGGGCGATTGAGCGCCGCAATTGGGTCATCGACCGAATGGTTGAGAATGGCTATGTCAACGCGGAAGATGCACGAAAGGCAAAGGACGAGCCTCTCGGCGTGACCGCGCGTTCCGGCACTCCGCATAATTATGCGGCCCCTTATTATGCCGAAGAAGTCCGCCGCGTTCTTTACGAGAAATATGGGGCGAAGGGCCTTTACGAGGGCGGCCTCTCCGTTCGCACGGCTTTGAATCCGCAGCTTCAGGAAATGGCCAAGAAGGCTCTCACGGCAGGACTGGTGAAGTTCGATGAAGCTCGAGGGTGGCGAGGCCCCGTCAAGCACGTCGAACTAGGCGCCGATTGGGGCCCTGCCGTATCCGAGATACCATCGTATGGCGATATTCCCTGGCAGTTGGCGGTGGTCATAGGCGTGCAGGGAAATCAGGCCACGATCGGCCTACAGCCCGGTCGCGAACCTTCCGGAGCCATCAAGGCGGCTCGTGAGACAGGGACGATTCCGGCAGAGGGAATGAAATGGGCGCGCTGGGCGAGCGGGGCCGATAAGCCTGCGGGCGCCAAGGGGCCGCTCCGAGCAGGCGATATCGTCTATGTCGAACCACTGAAGACAAAGAACGCCGAGGCCGGGCAGTACCGGCTGCGACAGCCGCCCGAGGTTTCCGGCGCGCTTGCTGTGATGGACCCTTACACCGGGCGTGTTTTGGCGCTTGTCGGAGGATTTTCCTACGATCAGAGTGAGTTCAACCGGGCAACGCAGGCTCTTCGGCAGCCCGGATCTTCCTTCAAGCCCTACATTTACGCAGCAGCCTTGGAGAACGGTTACACGCCGTCATCTCTTGTTTTGGATGCGCCCATTGAGGTCGCTCAAGGACGCGGGCAGGACGTCTGGCGTCCGGAAAACTATTCCGGAGAGTTCTACGGCCCTCAGACCTTGCGGTTTGGTATCGAGAAGTCCCGGAATGTCATGACCGTTCGGCTGGCTCAAGACATGGGCATGCCGATCATTTCGGAATATGCGCGTCGGTTCGGCGTCTCCGATGATTTGCCGCCCTTCCTGTCAATGGCGCTCGGCGCTGGCGAAACGACACTTCTACGACAGGTCACGGGTTATTCCGTCTTTGCCAATGGCGGGAAAAAAGTCACCGCGTCGTTGATCGACAGAATTCAGGATCGCTACGGCCGCACCATCTACCGCCACGATGAACGTGAGTGTCAGGGCTGCCGGGCAACTGACTGGCGTGGCCAGCAGCCGCCGACCCTGATCGATCATCGCGAGCAGATCCTCGATCCCCTGACGTCCTACCAGATGACGTCGATTATGGAGGGGGTCATCCTTCGAGGCACGGGGACCGCGCTTCGCGAAGTCGGCAAGCCGATCGCAGGAAAAACAGGCACCACTAACGATTACAAGGATGCGTGGTTCGTTGGCTACACGCCGGACCTCGTGGTCGGTGTGTATATCGGCTACGACAAGCCCCGAAATATGGGTAAGAGCGCGACGGGCGGCACACTTGCAGCACCCCTCGTCAGTGACTTCTTGAAGATGGCGCTTGCAGATAAGCCTTCCATACCGTTCCGGGTGCCTCCGGGAATCAAACTGGTTCGGATTAGCCCGGCCACCGGCATGCGCGCAGGACCGGGCGACCAGAAGGTCATCCTCGAAGCCTTCAAACCGGGAACAGCTCCACCCTCGACCTACTCCGTTGTTGGTGGGGATGGGGAGGGGCAATACATCAGCGTGAGTCCTGAAGCCGGGCGTGCGGTCCGTAGTGGGACGGGCGGTCTTTACTAGCGGCCATAATGCGCGGCGCAGCAGAGGGACGTGAAGCGTGAGTGATAAGGCCAGCGCAAGGATTCCTTGGGCAGGCTATGCACTTGCCGCGAGTGGCGCGTTTTTGTTTTCCAGCAAGAGCATCGTCATTAAGCTGGCATACGCCGAAGGTGTGGACCCTGAGACGCTACTCGCGCTGCGAATGGTTCTTGCGCTGCCTTTCTATCTCGTGATCGGCGGCTGGGCGATCCGAACCGCGAAACGTAAAGCCTCGACAAGTCTCAACGAACGTCGGGCCATGGTTCATGCGGCGCTCATAGGCCTGCTTGGCTATTGGTTCGCGAGCTATGGAGATTTCAAAGGCCTTATTTACATCTCAGCCCAGTTCGGCCGGCTGATTTTGTTCACCTATCCATTGTTCGTCGTTCTCCTCGGCGCGATGTTCTTCGGCCAAAAGGTTCGCGCGCGCAGCCTCCTCGCGTTTCTTGTCAGCTATGCCGGGCTTGCATTGATCTTCACACAGGATTTCGCTGAGAACGGCAGTAATGCAATGTTTGGCGTCGTATGGGTCACGGCGGCTGCGCTGGCCTTTGCCCTGTATCAATTGCTAGCGCGCGAGGTGATTGCTTTGCTCGGCGCAGCCTTGTTTACCTGCATCGCAATGAGCAGCGCCTCACTCGCCGCAATCGCCCAATACCTGATTATGCACTCCGTGGAGCTGTTATCGCACCGCGTTCTTTGGCTAGGCTTGGTCTTGGCTATCGGCGCCACGGTGCTACCGTCCTTCCTGATGAACGCTGCACTATCCCGTATCAGCGCTCAGGCGAACGCTACGATCAGCACAATGAGTCCGGTGGGGACGATCTTGCTGGCCGTGCTCGTACTGGGTGAACGTGCGTCTCTGATCGACATGCTCGGCGGCGCGCTCGTCGTCGCAGGCGTGGGGTTCTTCACGCTGGCGAGCCATAAATCAGGTTGAGGCGGTTTACAGCGCTCCCCCCAATCCCTAGTTTCCCGCCACTTTCTCCCAAACCTCGAGAGCATCATTCATGCGCGCCGAGACGGCTAACCTCGTAGAAGAACTCAAGCAGTCAGTCGGGCTGCTGAGGAGGCATCTTTGACTGGGATCAGGCACAATCCCGTCTAAGAGAGCTCAATGCACTGTCTGAAGACCCCACTCTGTGGGATGACGCGGACCGAGCACAAAAACTCATGCGCGAACGCACCGACCTCGAACAAAGGATCGAGGCTATTCTGCGTTTTGATCAAGAGCTTACGGACAACATCGACCTGATCGAGTTAGGCGAGGCAGAGGACGACGAAAGCGTCATCTCCGAGGCAGAATCGGCAATCCGCGGGCTGCGTGATGAGGCCGCGCGTCAGCAGATCGAGACGTTGCTCTCTGGAGAGGCGGACGAGAACGACACCTATGTCGATGTCCATCCTGGAGCCGGCGGCACCGAAAGCCAAGACTGGGCTGAGATGCTGCTGCGCATGTATACGCGCTGGGCGGAGCGTCGGGGCTTCAAAGTTGAGCTCGTTGACCACCAAGCGGGCGACGGCGCGGGCATCAAGTCAGCCACTCTGCTGGTCAAGGGCCGCAATGCCTATGGCTGGTTGAAAACAGAAAGCGGTGTGCACCGGCTGGTGCGTATCTCGCCCTTCGATTCAAACGCCCGACGACAGACCAGTTTCGCGTCGATCGATGTCTTCCCCGTCATCGACGACCGGATCCAGATCGATATCGACGAAAGCCAGGTGCGCGTCGATACCATGCGCTCGGGCGGCGCTGGCGGTCAGCACGTCAACAAAACGGAATCGGCCGTGCGTCTGACGCACATACCGACCGGTATCGCCGTCGTCAGTCAGGGAGATCGCTCGCAGCATAAGAATCGTGCCACGGCGTGGAACATGCTTCGCGCCAAGCTCTATGAAATGGAGTTGAAGAAGCGCGAGGAGGCCGCAGCTGCCGAGCAGGCAGCCCGCACCGACATCGGTTGGGGCCACCAGATTCGGTCTTATGTTTTGCAGCCATATCAGATGGTTAAGGACCTTCGGACGGGTGTGACGTCTACCAGCCCGGGAGATGTGCTGGACGGTGCGCTTGATCCCTATATGGAAGCGGCTCTCGCTCAGCGCGTTTATGGCGGTGGGCCGGACGGTATTGAGGACGTGGACTGAGGAGGAAATCAGTCTAAAAGCGAAGCGGCGGCGAGGTAGCGACCTGGATTTGTCGGCTCGCCATCGCGCCGCACTTCATAGTGCAGATGTGCGCCGGTGGATCGGCCGGTGCTGCCCACACGGCCGATGAGAGTGCCGATGTTTACCGCGTCGCCTTCCTTGACGGCGACGGACGACAGATGCCCGTATCTGGTGGCAAATCCACCGCTATGACGAACCTCTACCATGAGGCCGTAGCCCCCGTTCCAGCCGGCGGAAACGACGGTTCCTGACGCCGTAGCGAGAACGGGTGATCCGGACGGTGCTTTCAGATCTACTCCGGAATGGAACGCCAGCCGCCCCAAAAATGGATCGACGCGGCTTCCATAAGGGCTCGTGACTTCGTCGCTGCGGATAGGAGCCCTTAACGGAAGATGGGCCAATCGAGCCCTCAGATCCTGTTGCTCCTCGATGCTGCTCGAAAGGCGATCCAGCCCGGATGCCGCCTCGCTTGGCGTCTTTCCGAAAAGAGGAATAAAGGGGCCAACCAGCGACGCCTTCACAGGATTCACGTTGAGCAATGGCAGTCCGAGGTCGCGCAGGACATTTTTAATCGCGTGATTTCGCCGCTCGATAACGCTCGAGGCTTCCGCGATGTCCGCTTTCTGTGCGGCTTCGATTCGGTCATAACCGAGGGCGAGTTGCCGCAATTTGTCCTGCACGCTTGCCGACGCGCGGGACAGGCCGGGCTCGGTCATCGCCCTCTTATCGGAGGGCGATCGATCCAGAGCATCGAGCGCCTCCTTTTGCCTTTCGAGCAGCTTCTGGCGCTCGAAGAGTTCCTGGAGTTTCCCTTGGATCTCCTGCTTTTCGACGAGATGCAGGCTTGAGACCCGTTGCAATTCGTCTCGCAGGCGCATCGCCTCTTTCTGGGCATCTCGCCGCAAGGCGCCATCCAAACCGCCAACAATGCCCGCTCCGCGATCCTGGGACAGGGCATAGGTGGTTGCCGCGGCACACCAGCCGATAAGCAACAGGACTCCTGCCGACAATCCAAGTAGTGCGAGCGGGTGCAGATCGAAGCGCAGCCGCGTCCATTGACCAGGCTCGAAGGGCAGGCGGGTGTGGCGGAGAAACGTCATCATGGCTCCCGTGCCAAGCTTGGACGAGCACGGAAGCCATGGTGCCGATTTATGGTTAACGAAACGTGGTCACACCTTCTGCGCGACGGAAAGAACTTCCTGCACGTGGCCCGTGACTTTGACCTTGGGCCAAATTTGGACGATCTTTCCATCGGCGTCGATCAGCAAGGTGGTCCGCTCGACGCCCATGTATTTGCGGCCGTACATGCTCTTTTCAACCCATATGCCATAGGCTTGGAGAACCGATTTCTCCTCGTCGGACGCCAGTTGAAAATCCAGGCTGTGTTTGGTTTTGAACTTGGTGTGGCTCTTCAACGAATCGGGAGAGATTCCGATGATCGTCGTGTTGGCCGCATCAAAGCCTGCGCGGGCCTGATTGAACTCGAGCGCTTCCTGAGTGCAGCCGCTGGTGTCGTCTTTCGGATAGAAATAGAGCACGACCTTGCGCCCCTTAAGGCTCGACAGGCTGATCTCGCCTCCGCCTTCAACAGGGAGGGAGAAATCGGGGGCAGGTGATCCCACCGTCAGCGTCGCCATGTGCCGTCCTTTCGTCGTATTCGTGAAGCCTATGCATCTCGTAACCCGAGATGACGCGGCGCGCACCCGTGCTACACCGGATTGGCCGGTCGGGGACAAGCGAGGTGTGTGCAGAGGATGAGGCAAAACGATCCGGTTTCCAGCAAGCGGATCAGGGATTGCGTGATCGCGCGTGACGGCGTGAATCACCCCCTTTTGCCTTCCGGGCGATCCAGCATGCGGAAGCGCGTCGTCCTAGTGGCCGTCGCAGGTGTTCTCGTTCTCCTCGGCGCGCTCGCCGCCGTGTTTCTTACTCCGCTGGGATCCACCCTCGTCACTCCGCAGATCGTCAAGGCGATCGAAGCTCGGCTGGCCGAGGGCTATTCCGTTCATATCGGTGAGAGCCGGGTAGATCCCACAACGGAAGGGTTGGACCTCCGCCTCGACGATGTGGAAATCCGGGACGGCTCCGGAACCCGCGTCTTCGCGGTGCCTCAGGCATCGCTCGCAGTTGATCGACGGCTCCTGACGGGATCAGGCGATTTTCCGATTCGTCGCATCAAACTCATTCGGCCGCACCTGACATTGCGTGTCGAAGAGAACGGAACGGTTGCCCTGTCCACCACTGAAGGTGGCCTTCCCTTGTTCAGCCTTCCGGCACTTGGCGCCCCGCAGCCGGCGCCAACGGAAATGCTGCAATTGCTCGAGGCGATCGATGCATCCCTCAGTACGGCTGGCGCCTTCGGTCGGTTCGAAGTCGGTGAAGTGAGCCAAGCCAGTCTGTTTCTTGACGATAGACGGCGCAGCCGAACAGAAAAATCCGAGATGGTCGATGTCCGGATCGCCCGCCTGTCGAACCAATCGGGGGTCGTGGCGAGTGCCTCATCATCAGACCCGTCCGATCCCTGGTCGATCACAGCGACCTTGGCGGGCAATGCAGGGGACAACCGCAATTTCGACGTGGGATTCAGCAACCTGTCGATCGGCCGGTTGATTTATGAGGCCCTTCGGGGGGGGACGCCCGCGAAGTTCGATGGTCGGCTCTCCGGCCATCTTTATGCTCAAACCACGCCGCAGGGTCAGATCGCGAATGCAGGCGCTCGCCTCGACGTTCAAGGCTTCGAGGCTGTTTCCACAATCGAAGCGGAATCTCGAGCAGCCATCGAGCGCGCTCGGGTGGAGGTCGAATGGAATGGAACTGAGCGGCAATTGCGTTTGCTCAAATCCGACATCTACTCAGGAACGACCCGATTGTCTTTTGGAGGGCAGGCCAAAGGAATCGACGCGTCCGAGGACGAGTGGGAATTTGCCTTTGCGGGCACGGAAACATCGTTGCCGGGCGCCGATGCCGTCACACAAGCGCTTCGATTCGACAGGATCGAGCTTTCCGGCCGGCTCGCGGGCGCCTCTCGAAAGGTCACTCTTGATCAATTCAGTGCCAAGGGGCGCACCGTCTCGCTGGCCGCGCAGGCGGTCATCGATCTGGGGCAGGAGGAACCGCATATCGATCTCGCGCTTGCCAGTTCCCGCGGGCCTCTCGCGGCGTTGCTCCGGGTGTGGCCGGCTCCAATCGCCCCTAACACACGCAATTACCTAGCCAAGAATGTCCGGCACGCAATAGTTGAGGAAATGAGCCTCGCGGTGAAAGGCCCCTTGGATGTCGGCCCAGCGAAAGACCGCTCGGTAAGGCTCGATGCGAAATTCCAGGACGGCGTCCTCAATTATTTGAACGGCGTTCCGCCAGCCACGGGAATTTCCGGTTCTGTCGCCATGGGAGATCAGGACCTGAACGTTGTGATCGATTCCGGTCGCGTGGATACGGGGCAGGGCAAGATTTTGGACATTGCCGGGACGCGTTTTTCCGCGCCGGACCACCGACCCAGATCCTTCCCGGGCGAGATCGCCGTCAAATTGAACGGACCTCTTGCGGGCGTAGGAAATCTGCTTGCGGCGGAGCCGTTGGCGAAACTCGCGCCTGGTGTCAGTTCCAAAATGGGTGGTGAAGGGAACATCGCCGGCACGATCTTCTTGCGCGGGATAATCGGCAAGGAGACCGAAATCGGGAAAATGGCGATAAGCGTCGAGGCTGACGCCAAGGATATCTCCCTGGCAAATGCTGTCGCCGGCAAGGATCTGGCCGACGGCGACTTCCGCATTCTGCTGGAGCCGACTTCCGCGTCCATTCGCGGGCAGGGCCGGATAGGTGGCGCCACGACGGCGATCGAAGCTCTTATCGCGAGGGATGCCGGGGGTAATTATCGCCAGACGAGCATCGCCTTCTCGCTCGATCCGTCCAAGATCACCGAATCTCCGTCCAGCACCTGGAAGATCACCGGGCCTGTTTCCGCGCGATTATCGATGCCGAACGCGGCCTCATTGGAGAATGCGGTATTTGAAGCTGATCTCACGGGAGCCTCTGTCGATGGGCCCGCCGGAATAAAGAAATCTGCGGGCCAGGGAGGGCAGATCAGTTTCGGTGTAACCCCGAGCAATAATGCATGGCGGTTGGGAAACTTTCGCGCCGAAGGCGCCGGCATCGATATCCGTGGAACACTGGATATTTCCGAATATGCGCTGCTCCACGCAGATCTGCCGACGTTTCGAGCCACCAAGGGGGACGATTCGCAGGTTACCATCACTCGCTTCGGCAACGGCTACAAAGTCGCGATCAGAGGAAGTTCGTTTGATGGGCGCGCAGCCATAAGCGAAATGTTTTCCGGAAGCGCGGGCGGCGACCCGATCGATCTGGATGTCGATGCCAAACTCGGGACTCTTATCGGAAAGAACGGCGAGGTCCTGACCGGTCTTGACCTCCGGGCAAGCCGACGTGGCAAGAACATTCGCACCTTTCAGCTTGCCGGCCGCCTCGGATCCGGTCCTGTCGAGGGGCGCTTGTCGGGAGACAAAAGGCGCTTTCTCAGTCTTCGGGCTGCGGATGCGGGTGCCACACTTCGATTTCTCGACATCTACGGCAGAGTTGGGGGCGGTCAGCTCAACCTTGATATCGTTCCGGGCGATGTCTCGGAGGCCCGGCTCGGCTTGCGCAATTTCCAGGTCGTCGGTGATCAGCAACTGGCGGCAATCGCCCGAGGTAGCCGTCCCCAAGGCGGTGGTATGAATTTCACGAAGATGGATGCTCGCTTCAAGGCGAGCGCTGGAAAAATCGTAATCGATGATTGCATCGTCTACGGGAACGAGCTCGGCGCCACTTTGTCTGGAGAGATCAATTACGGCGCGGACAAAGTTGAAATCCGAGGCACGTTCCTGCCGGCCTATGCCATCAACAATTTGTTCGGAAAGCTGCCTGTGATCGGAACGATCCTTGGAGGCGGCTCCAAGGAAGGGCTTTTGGGTATCACGTTCGAAATGGACGGCGCCTGGTCGGCGCCGCGTATGAAAGTGAACCCGCTGTCAGCCGTTGCACCGGGTTTCCTGCGCAAACTCTTCGAGTTCCGCGACAACCCCGCGAGTGCCCCGCCAGGCTAAGTACGATGAATTAACGCGCGCGGAGCAATACGTGCTTCTTGCGCCCGAGCGACAGCTTGATCGCGCCGTCCGTGAGATCGGCCGATGTCAGGATCATCTTCTCGTCGGTTACGACGGCGTCGTTGACCTTCAGACCACCGCCTTTGACCTGGCGCCTTGCCTCGCCGTTCGATGCGACGAGGCTTCCCGTGACGAAAGCGGCGAGGACACCGATGCCGTCGGAGAGATCCCTAGCGGCTATTTCGACAGTCGGAAGATTATCTGCAACCACGCCCTCCTCGAAGGTGCGGCGGGCGGTCTCGGCGGCTTCGAGGGCCGCGTCTCGTCCGTGAACCAGCGCCGTGACTTCGGTCGCCAATCGCTTCTTCGCCTCGTTGATCTCAGCACCCGACAGATTCTCGAGCTGCGTGATCTCGGTAAGTGGAAGATCGGTGAACAGCCGCAGGAAGCGGCCCACATCGGCATCCTCGGTGTTGCGCCAATATTGCCAGAAATCCCAGGCGCTGAGCATGTCGCCGTTGAGCCAGACTGCGCCGGCGGCCGTTTTACCCATTTTTGCGCCGGACGCGGTGGTCAGCAGGGGACAGGTCAGGCCGTAAAGCTCGGCCCCGGAAAGGCGGCGTCCGAGATCGATGCCGTTGACGATGTTGCCCCATTGATCGGAGCCGCCCATCTGCAGCCGGCAGCCGTAGCGTTTCGCCAGTTCCGCGAAATCGTAAGCCTGCAGGATCATGTAGTTGAATTCGAGGAAGCTGAGCGGCTGATCACGATCCAGCCGGAGCTTGACGGAATCGAAGGTCAGCATGCGGTTCACCGAGAAATGGCGCCCCACGTCCCGCAGGAACGGGATGTAGGCCAGGCTTTCCAGCCATTCCGCATTATTGACCATGACGGCGTCGGTCGGGCCGTCGCCGAATGTCAGAAAGCGATCGAAAATTCGCCGGATGGAAGAGAGGTTCTCCGCGATCTTGTCGTCGCTCAGAAGCTGGCGCGCATCGTCCTTCCCGGAAGGATCACCGACCTTGGTGGTGCCGCCGCCCATCAAAACGATAGGCTTGTGACCGGCCTGTTGAAGCCGACGCAGCATCATGATGCCCATCATATGGCCAACATGCAGGCTCGGACCTGTGAGATCGAAGCCGATATACGCCGTAATCGGACCTTCCAGAGCCAGTTTGTCGAGAGCGGCCGCGTCAGAAATCTGATTGATGCAGCCGCGTTCCGAGAGCAGCTTCAGGAACGGCGATTCGAAGGCTTCCATAACGTTACGCACTGTCGTTGAGGTGTGGAGGTCTGTCCCTGTAACAGCTTTGCCCCCGGATTTACACGTCTACAGGAGGGAGGTCTTCCAATGAGGGCTGTCGGAATGATGAGCGGCACTTCGCTCGATGGAATCGACATCGCACTCATCGAGACAGACGGCGAAACGATCACAGGCTTCGGACAGACCGCCAGCTTTCCATATGATGGCCACGCCGAAGATCGTCGCCTGATCTTCGCCGCGATGGAAGATGCCCGGGACCTCACTGATCGCACCGCTCGCCCAGGCCGGCTCTTACAGGCGGAAGACGCGGTGAACCGGTTGAATATCGAGGCTGTTCAGGCCTTTTTGACGCGATTGGATAAGCCCGCCGATATCATCGGATTTCACGGCCAGACAATGGTGCACCGTCCTGAGATCGGCCTGACTCTTCAACTTGGAAACGGACAGGCTATGGCCCGGAAGACGGGCGTGCCGGTCGCATACGATTTTCGTGCGGCCGACATGCAAGCCGGGGGAGAGGGTGCCCCGCTCGCACCCGTTTTTCACGCGGCCCTCGCAAAGACGCTGGACCGCTCATATCCGATCTGTGTTCTCAATCTCGGCGGCGTTGCGAACATCACCTTCATCGAGGCCGAGGGCGCCGAACCTCTCGCGTGCGATGTGGGACCGGCGAACGCGCTCGTCGATGATTTCATGCGGGAGCGAACGGGCCGAAATTACGACGATCTGGGCCGATCTGCCGCGGCCGGACAGATCGACCAGCGCATTGTCGAAAATGTGCTGTCGCATCCCTTCTTCCGGCAAAAGCCTCCGAAATCGCTTGACCGGAACGCTTTTCGGCAATGGATAAACTGCCATGCATCCTTGGGGAGCATGACGGTCGAGGATGGATCCGCGACGCTCACGGCTTTCACGGTCGCAGGGATCGTTTCCATTCTCAAGCATCTGCCCCGCGCTCCACGAACGTGGATCGTTGTGGGCGGTGGAGCTCATAATCTGACAATCATGGACGCGCTCAGGGAGCAGCTTGCACCGGCCTGGGTCGGGACCGGAGAGGATGTTGGTTGGCTCAGCGATTACATCGAGGCTCAGGCCTTCGCCTTTCTTGCTGCACGCTCATTGCGAGGTCTGCCTTTGAGCTTTCCGGGAACCACAGGCGTACCTGTAGCCACTCCGGGCGGGCTTATCGGATATCCTTAAAGCGGAAGCGGTCCATGCCCCTGCAGGTGCAGCAGCAAAGGTACCGTGCCGATCGATCCGAGCGTCGACAGTAGAATGACGTCTGCCGTGACATCGGCATCGCGATCATAATATTCGGCCAGCATGAACGGGCCGGTGCCTGTGGGCAACGCCGCCATGAGAACGGACAGATCGACAGCCATTTTCGGAAGATCGAACACGTAATGTGCAAAGACATAGGTCAGGAGCGGATGCACGAGCAGCTTGACGCCGCTCAGGCTCAGGATCACGCCCCACTTTCGAGGTGAACGCTCATCCGCAAGGTATCTGTCGGCAAGAAAGGTACCCAAGGCTACGAGGGCGCAGGGACTGGCGGCAGCGCCGAGCAATTTCAGGAATGTGTCGGCGCTTCGGGGTACAGATAGACCGAGGAGTGAGGTGAGAATGCCCGCGGCTGGTGCGATCAAAAGCGGGTTCGACACCAGCGACCGGGCCACTGAAAACAGCATTGCGCCAGTGGCCTGATCCTTGTTAACCGCCACTTCGATCAAGAGGATCGCTGCAGCAAACAATACGCAGACCGTGATGATGGACAAAAGCGTTACACCGGTCAGCGATGAAGTCCCGAACACCGCCAGAGCGATCGGAAAACCCATATAGCCGGTGTTGGCATAGCTGCCGTTCAGCCCATCGACGGACGCCTCCGCCAGTCCCCGCACGCGCAAACGAACCAGGACGACGGCGAGGAAGACCACGCCACAAGACGCCATGAAGCTAAAAGTGATGCCGGGCTGATAGAGATCGGCCCAGCTCGCATGAGAAGTGATGCTGAAGAGCAGGGCCGGCAGTCCGAGCCAGACGACGAAGCGGTTCAGCTCAGATGACGCCGAAGGGCCAAGTACACCCGTGCGCCGGCCAATGAAACCGGCGAGGATGATTGCGAAGATCGGGAGAACAGCGTCGAGCGTAGACATGCGCCCGCCGCCTGATCAGGCGATGGTTGCGCCGTGCAATCTCTTGTCGAGATAGGAGCTGCAGCTTTTCAGCAATTCTTCCGTCTTGCCGTCAAAGAAATGATTGGCACCCGGAATGACGTCCTGGTCGATGACGATGCCCTTCTGCGTCTTCAGCTTGTCGACAAGGGCCTGCACATCCTTCATCTGCGCAACGCGATCCACATCGCCATGAACGATCAAGCCAGACGACGGGCAGGGCGCAAGGAACGTGAAATCGAACTTGCCCGCCGGTGGCGCCACGGAAATGAAGCCCTCGACTTCCGGCCGTCGCATGAGAAGCTGCATGCCGATCCAGGCGCCGAAGGAAACACCGGCCACCCAGCATCCACGCGCGTCAGGATTGATGGACTGAGCCCAATCCAGTGCGGAGGCAGCGTCCGAAAGCTCGTCCTGCCCATGATAGATGCCCTGGCTACGCCCGACTCCACGAAAATTGAACCGCAGAACCGAGAAGCCGCGTTCCACGAACATGTAATAGAGCTGGTACACAATGGGATTGTTCATCGTTCCGCCGAATTGCGGATGGGGATGCAGAACGATGCCGATCGGAGCATTCTTGGTCTTCGAAGGATGGTAGCGGCCTTCCAGCCTGCCTGCCGGACCAGTAAAGATAACTTCGGGCATCGAACAACGTCTCGCGATTCCGGGGCAGCCCGTCGCGCCGTACGCTTGACTCGGGCCCAGACCTGTCTGAGTGGTAGAATAATTCTAATAGGCTGGCCATTCGTAACAGAATGGAGCCGCGCTTATATCATGCCAGAGGGTGCGGGACGCAAGTCTCTGGTGCCGTGCTAGAACGATGTACGACGAACGTATCTATCTCGATCATAATGCGACGACGCCGGTTCGGCCCGAAGCCGCCCTGGCCATTGGGCAGGCGCTTGTGCGCGGCGGAAATCCTTCAGCCATTCACGCTGACGGACGAAGGGCACGAGGACTTGTCGATGCCGCGCGGGAGCCAGTGGCGGCCCTCGTCGGCGGCAAGGGGCGCTATGTCAGCTTCACCAGCGGGGCCACGGAGGCCCTGAACCTGATGCTGACGCCTTCCCTGCGGATGGGAAGCGATGCACGCAAATGGCGTCTCTTCGTTGGCGCTTCCGAGCACGCGGCCGTTCTGGAAGGCCATCGCTTCGATGGCGCCAATGTCACTCGCGTGCCCGTTACAGGAGATGGCGTTCTGGATCTCGAGCAACTGGCTCAGATGCTGGCCGATCACCCGGAAGACAGGCCTCTTCTGGCGTTGCAAGCCGCGAACAACGAAACCGGAGTCGTCCAGCCGGTTTCCGAGGCCGCGGCGCTGGTCCATGCGCGGCAAGGTCTCGTTGTCTGCGATGCGGTACAGGCGGTCGGACGCATCAGGATCGATATGAATGCCTGGGGCGCTGACGTTGTCGTTGTGTCTGCGCATAAAATCGGAGGGCCTCCGGGCGTCGGCGCCCTGATCCGGACCTCCGACGCCATTCAGATCGAAAATCCTCTCGTACGAGGCGGTGGTCAGGAAAAGGGCATCCGAGCCGGCACCGAGAACGTACCGGGTATAGCCGGATTTGCCGCGGCGTCGGCAGCGGTTTTACAGCATCTCGAAGACGAGGCCGGCAATGTGATCGTCCTCCGCAGGCGACTAGAGACGGGGCTCCGGGAGATCGCGGCTGATGCAATCATCTTCGGCGAGGCGGTTTCTCGCCTCCCGAATACGACGGCGTTCGCCGTGCGCGGGCTAGCGGCCGAAACGACCCTCATTGCGCTCGATCTCGCGGGATTGGCCCTGTCGTCCGGTTCGGCTTGCTCGTCAGGCAAGGTCAAAGGATCTCACGTCCTTGAAGCGATGGGCGTGGATACCGACATTCAGAAATGCATGCTTCGCGCGAGTCTCGGCTGGACGTCGACCCAAAAGGATGTCGATCGCTTATTGGCTGAGATGAAGCGTTTGCACACAAAGTTTTCCATGGCTGGAAAAGTTCTAGCCGCTTGACCCCTTGCGTTGCGTAGGCCTAAGCCCTCCGCAACATCGATAAATGTGACCCCGAACGCGCGGTCCTTGAAACCGCTGTGGAAGGAGAAGTTCATGCCGGCCGTCCAGGAGACGATCGACCAGGTTCGTCTGATCGACGTCGATCAGTACAAGTACGGTTTCGTGACAGACATCGAGAGCGAGCGCGCTCCGCAGGGACTGTCCGAAGATATCGTCCGCTATATCTCGGCCAAGAAGAACGAGCCCGAATGGCTGCTCGAATGGCGGCTTGACGCCTATCGTCGCTGGCGCACCATGCAGGAACCGAATTGGGCCAAGGTGGAATATCCACCGATCCCCTATGAGGATCTCTATTATTATTCGCAGCCGAAGAACACGCCCGGTCCGAAAAGCCTGGACGAGGTCGATCCCGAACTGCTGCGCACCTATGAGAAGCTTGGCATTCCGCTGCGTGAGCGTGAGATCCTGCTGGGCGTCGAGCGTCCGGAAGGAGAGCGCCGTGTTGCCGTCGATGCCGTGTTCGACTCGGTTTCGGTCGCCACGACCTTCAAGGCGGAACTGGCCAAGGCCGGCGTGCTGTTCATGCCGATTTCGGAGGCCGTCCACGAGCATCCGGAGCTGATCAAAAAGTACCTCGGCTCCGTCGTTCCGGTCACCGACAATTTCTATGCCACTCTCAATTCGGCCGTCTTCTCGGACGGCTCGTTCGTCTACATTCCGCCGGGAGTGCGCTGCCCGATGGAGCTGTCGACCTATTTTCGAATCAATGAGCGGAACACCGGGCAGTTCGAGCGCACGCTCATCATCGCCGACAAGGGCTCCTATGTGAGCTATCTCGAAGGTTGCACCGCGCCGATGCGCGACGAGAATCAGCTGCACGCAGCAGTCGTCGAACTGGTGGCGCTGGACGATGCCGAAATCAAATATTCCACCGTCCAGAACTGGTACCCGGGCGATTCCGAGGGCCGCGGCGGCATCTATAATTTCGTGACAAAGCGCGGCGATTGCCGCGGCGACCGCGCCAAGATTTCATGGACGCAGGTGGAAACCGGCTCCGCCATAACGTGGAAATATCCGAGCTGCATTCTGCGCGGTGAGAGTTCGGTCGGCGAGTTCTACTCGATCGCGATTTCCAACGGCATGCAGCAGGTGGATTCTGGCACCAAGATGATCCATCTCGGCCGCAACACGACCTCGAAGATCATTTCCAAGGGTATCGCTGCCGGAAAGTCGCAGAACACTTATCGGGGCCAGGTCTCGGCGCACCGCAAGGCGAAGAACGCGCGTAATTTCACGAACTGCGACAGTCTCCTGATCGGTGACCAGTGCGGTGCGCACACCGTGCCGTACATCGAGGCCAACACGGCATCCGCGGTGATCGAACATGAGGCCACCACCTCGAAGATCGCCGAAGACCAGATGTTCTACTGCCAGCAGCGCGGCCTCTCCGAGGAGGAGGCGGTCGCGCTTATCGTCAACGGCTTCGTCAAGGAGGTGCTGCAGCAGCTCCCGATGGAGTTCGCGGTCGAGGCGCAGAAGCTCATCGCCGTCAGCCTCGAAGGCTCGGTGGGATAACGCGCACGCCGGGCGGCTCCAAGTGAGCCGCCGCCATTACTATTCCAGAAGCACGGCCGGTTCGCAGCGAAGCGCTCACCGGCTAACAGGGACGCCGAACATGCTGTCGATCAAGAACCTCCACGCCCGGATCGAGGACAACGGACAGGAAATCCTCAAGGGTCTGAACCTCGAAGTGCCGGCCGGCCAGGTTCATGCAATCATGGGACCGAACGGTTCGGGCAAATCCACCCTGTCCTATGTCCTCGCGGGTAAAGAGGACTACGAAATAACCGACGGCGAGGTCACGCTCGATGGCGAGGATCTGCTGGAGATGGAAGCCGACGAGCGCGCCGCAAAGGGTGTGTTTCTCGCCTTCCAATACCCGCTCGAAATCCCTGGCGTGGGCACCATGACCTTCCTGAAGGCAGCCTTGAACGCGCAGCGCCGCACGCGCGGTGAGGCGGAGCTGGCGACGCCCGAATTCATCAAGATGGTTCGCCAGCACGCAAGCGATCTCGAAATCGATCAGGAGATGTTGAAGCGGTCGCTCAATGTCGGCTTCTCGGGCGGTGAAAAGAAGCGCGCGGAGATCCTGCAGATGTCGCTGCTGCAGCCGAAACTGGGCATTCTGGACGAGACGGATTCCGGCCTCGATATCGATGCACTCAAGGTGGTATCCGAGGGTGTCAACCGGCTGCGCGCGCCGGATCGTTCCTTCGTCGTCATCACCCATTACCAGCGCCTGCTGAACTACATCGTCCCGGATGTCGTGCATGTGATGTCGAAGGGTCGTATCGTCCGCTCAGGTGGCCCGGAACTGGCCCAGGAACTTGAGGCGCGCGGTTACGCTGATTACGTCGAGGCGGCGTAATGGCCACGACAGCTTTACGTCCGATCAAGACAGCAGCGGAAACGGCGCTCGTCGATCAGTTTGCCAATGCAAAACGAACACTTCCGGGCGATACCGCCGCTCGGGAGGCGGCGTTTGGATTCGTGGCGGACGGTCTTCCGCACCGCCGTGTCGAAGAGTGGAAATACACCGATCTTCGTGCCTTGATGCGCGATGCCAAGCCGCTGGCATCTGCGCCGACGGTGCAAGAGATCGAAGCCGTGCGCGCACGTCTCTCCGAGGTGGTGGTCGATGCGGCGCGTATTGTCTTCGTCAACGGCTCGCTGATCGAGGGCCTGTCGGATCTCGCAAACATGCCCGATGGCGTTGAGGCCGTTTCGATCAACCGGGCTCTCGCCGACAAGAACCCAATTCTGGCTCGTTCAGGTGAGGCGCTGGCGCCGCCGGATAATGCGGCCATTGCGCTCAACACGGCCTTCGTCGCGGATGGCGTTGTGTTGCGTATCGCCAAGGATGCGCAGGTCGCTCGTCCGATTCATCTCGTCTTCGCTCAGGAAGGCAACGGCCATGCCGCCTATGCCCGGGCTGTTGTCGTGGTGGAGGAGGGCGCCCGTGTCGAACTGATCGAAAGCCATTCCGGCGCAGGGCAGCATCAGACGAACTCCGTCGTGGAACTGGTTGCCGACGATAATTCCGATGTCACTCTGGTGAAGCTCCAGGCGGAATCGTTGCAGACGCAGCATCTCGCAACGCTTGCCGTCACTCTCGGTGCTGCCGTGAAACTCAACACGGTCTCAGTTGCCCGTGGCGCGGCACTGGCTCGCCAGCAGGTTTTCCTGACCTTCAAGGGCGATGGCACGAACGCCTCGCTCAACGGCATCTCGCTGTCTGGCGCACGGCGCCATCTCGACACCACGCTCTTTGTGGACCATGCAGCATTCGGATGTGAGAGCCGCGAGCAGTTCAAGGCGGTGCTCGATGGTGAAAGCCGTTCGGTCTTCCAGGGCAAGATTCTCGTCCGCCAGAATGCCCAGAAGACCGACGGGCGCATGATGATGCGTGCGCTGATGCTGTCGGAGGGATCGGAGGCCGATCTTAAGCCTGAGCTCGAAATCTATGCAGACGACGTGCAGTGCGCCCACGGCGCAACCTGTGCGGCACTGAACGACGGACACCTGTTCTACCTCATGGCGCGCGGCATTCCGCGGGTCGAGGCGGAGGCCATTCTGGTCGAGGCATTCGTCGATGAGGTTCTGGAATCGATCGAGAACGAGGCTTTGCGCGAAAGCCTCGCGGTTGTGACAAACGGCTGGCTACGCGCTCGAGACTGACGAGAGAGTGCCCGACGGCCAGGTCGAAGGGCACTCCTGACCCTCCGGATATGCCGGAGCACGGAGGCTGACATGAACTCACCGGTCCTGCCTGGAAAACTCGGCTACGATGTCGAAGCCATTCGCCGTGACTTTCCCGCTCTGGCGCTGGAGGTGAATGGCAAGCCTCTCTGCTACCTCGACAATGGCGCGTCAACGCAGAAGCCAAGGCAGGTGCTGGATGCGATCCGCCACTCCTATGAGGCGGAGTACGCAAACGTCCATCGGGGCCTGCATTATCTCGCCAACGCCGCCACCGAGGCTTTCGAGGGCGCACGCGAGGAGGTGCGGGCCTTCCTGAATGCGGATTCGGTGGACGAGATCGTTTTCACTCGTTCGGCCACCGGGTCGCTCAATCTCGTCGCATCCAGCTTCGGGCGCATGGCGATCGGCCCTGGCGACGAAATCGTCCTCTCACTTCTGGAGCACCATTCCAACATCGTGCCCTGGCACTACCATCGCGAGCGCAATGGCGCGGTGCTGAAGTGGGTGCCGGTAAGCGAAGAGGGCGCTTTCGACCTCGACGCCTTCGAGGCCATGCTGGGCCCGAAGACCAAGATCGTCGCCGTCACGCATATGTCCAATGTCACGGGCACGATTACGCCGGTGAAGGACATCATCCGTCTCGCCCATGCGCGCGGGATTCCGGTGCTGCTCGATGGAAGTCAGGCCGCCGTGCACATGCCGGTCGATGTTCGCGATCTTGACGTCGATTTCTACGTCTTCACCGGTCACAAGCTCTACGGCCCAACGGGCGTCGGCGTGCTTTATGCCAAGAAGGAATGGCTAGAGCGCCTGCCACCTTACGAAGGTGGCGGTGAGATGATCCGCGATGTCACCGAAGACATGGTAACCTATGCGGACCCGCCATCCCGGTTCGAAGCCGGCACACCACCCCTTGTTCAGGCGGTGGGTCTCGGCGCGGCTATTCGTTATGTCAGCAGCATCGGCCGGGAAGCGATCCTCGCCCACGAAACCCAGCTGCGCGATTATGCCCATGAGCGCTTAGGCGCCATGAATTCCTTGCGCATTTTTGGAACCACCGCCGACAAGGGGGCGATCGTGGCTTTCGAGATGAAAGGGGCACATGCTCACGACGTCGCCCACGTGCTCGACCGTTACGGCATAGCGGTCCGTGCGGGGACGCATTGCGCACAACCGCTGCTTAACCGCTATGGTGTGACCTCCACATGCCGTGCGAGTTTCGGCCTCTACAACACGAAAGCCGAAATCGATACATTGGTGGAAGCGCTGGAAAAGGCGCAGGCCCTGTTCGCCTAGAGATCCGATATGAACGACAGTCCGACTCTTCCTAATGCCGTCAGCCCACATCCGACTTCCGCGATCCCGCCGGAGGAACTGGAGCAGATGGCGGAACAGATCGTCGGCGCGTTGAAAACCGTCTATGATCCCGAGATCCCGGTCGACATCTATGAATTGGGACTCGTCTATAAAATCGACATCAGCGATGAGCGCGACGTGGCGATTGACATGACGCTGACCGCGCCAGGCTGCCCGGTCGCGGCTGAGATGCCCGGCTGGGTCGAGAATGCCGTTAGCTCGGTCCCGGGCGTCAACGCCGTTCGAGTAACAATGACTTTCGATCCGCCGTGGGATCAGAGCCGAATGTCGGATGAAGCGCGCGTCGCTCTCGATATGTGGTGAACGCCGCCTAAAAAGGTGTGGCGAATTTTAGGGATCGCAACGGCTTGTTTACCCCAACGGCGCTTAATACTCGCACGTAGTTTTTCGTAGTGTGTGAGTGGCGCGATGACTTCCTCGGCTTGTTCGTGGTCCCGGTTTGGCGTCCGGTTTGCGGTTCTTGGAGTTGTCGCGGTTTCGGCCTCGGCATGCAGCTCCGATCGGTTCGCGTATGATCCGTTCGCCAATCCCTTTAACGGGAATGGCGGTGGTGAAGGCGGTCCCGCGATGACCGGGTCGGTATCGAGTGGTGCCGCGCCATTTTCGCGAGCGCCGACCTCGTCGGTAACCTCCGAGCCGCTTCCGCCTCCCGGCGGTTATTCCGGCGGCGCTCCTGCCTATGCGCCGGCTGCACCGTCCTATCCGGCTTACCAGCAGTCGCCGTCCTATTCGCAATCGAATTACGGTTCGTCCTCGTCTGCCCATTCGTCGTCGGATCACAGCGGGCCTGCCGGCGGACGTCGCACCATCGTTGTGGAGTATGGCGACACGCCGTATTCACTCGGCCAGCGCTATGGCGTCCCGGCCAGCAAGATTCTGTCGGCAAACCAATTGCCCCAGGGCGCAACTCTTTCTCCCGGCCAACGTATCGTCATCCCGGCCGGCACCAATCAGGCTGCGGCGGAGCGCACGATGTCTCCGCCTCCGACCCGCCCATCGATGGCGGCCGCGCCGGCTCTGAGCACGTCCTCTCGTTCAACGCGGACATCCTCGGCGGGCGGAAGCCATACCGTGGCATCGGGCGAAACGCTTTTCTCGTTGGCCCGGCAATACAACGTCCCCGTTGGTCAGCTTGCGTCGGCAAACGGATACGGGCTCGACCATCAATTGCGGATTGGCGAGAGCGTGACGATCCCGGGAGGGGCTGATACCAGAACGGCACCTCGCGCAATTGCGGCAAATTCCGCACCGACACTTGGCGCGCCGGAAAAGCCACTCGCAACACCAATTGCTCAACCTGTTCGCGCGGCAGAAGTTCAGCCTGTGACGGAACCGGCTCCTGCTCAGATGGCCGCTGTCGAACCGAAGCCAAAGTTGCAGCCTGTTGTCGCCAGCGCAGAGCCCAAGCCTGCCGCCAAAGATGAGGACGCAGCCGAACGCGGCACCAGCCTGGCTTCGGTCAACGGCGCCGATTTCCGCTGGCCGGTGCGGGGACGCGTCATTTCGGGATTTGGATCGAAGCCCAATGGCAGCACCAATGACGGCATCAATTTGTCCGTGCCGGAAGGCACGCCAATCAAAGCCTCGGAGGGCGGCGTTGTCGCCTATGCAGGCAATGAGCTAAAGGGATTTGGCAATCTCGTCCTGATCCGCCATCAGGGTGAGTGGGTCACGGCCTATGCTCATGCCAGTGAGATCATGGTGAAGCGCGGCGACGTGGTGCGTCGCGGCCAGATCATCGCGAAATCTGGCAAGAGCGGAAACGTCTCGGCACCGCAATTGCACTTCGAAGTTCGCCGCGGCGCGACGCCCGTGGATCCGATGAAGCACCTGCCGGCAGGCTAGGCACCACGCAGATAAATTCGTCTGAGCAGGCCCGCCGATCCGTTCGGCGGGCCTGATGCATTTCAGGCCGAGCCGTTCTTTTCCAAGGACAACCGCCCCGCAAGGTCTTGGATGAACTGCCAAGCGGTGCGGCCAGAACGAGAACCGCGTGTCATTGCCCATTCGAGCCCTTGGGCCCGCAAATCGTCTGCGGAAATGTCCAGGTCGAGCGCTTTGGCATATCCCTGAAGCATGGCCAGGTAATCATCCTGGTTGCAGGGATGGAAACCGAGCCAAAGGCCAAACCGGTCGGACAGCGAGACTTTCTCCTCGACGGCCTCGCCTGGATTGATCGCCGTTGCCCGCTCGTTATCGATCATATCGCGAGGCATGAGGTGACGACGATTCGATGTCGCGTAGAGAACGACATTATCGGGCCGGCCTTCGATTCCACCGTCCAGGACAGCCTTGAGCGCCTTGTAGGAAGAATCGTCGGTGTCGAAGGAGAGATCGTCGCAAAAGAGCAGGAATCGATAGGGCTCCTGACGCAGCCGCCCCATCAGGTCGGGCAGAGTTTCGATGTCCTCACGGTGAATTTCCACGAGCTTGAGCGAGGGACCACTCTTCGCGATCTGTTCAGCGTTGACCGAGGCGTGAACCGCTTTCACGAGCGACGATTTGCCCATGCCCCGCGCACCCCAAAGCAGGGTGTTGTTGGCCGAAAATCCCATCGCAAATTGCCGGGTGTTGTTCAGCAGAATGTCGCGCGCGCGATCAATGCCTTGAAGAAGAACGATATCTACGCGGTTGACGCGCGGCACAGGCACCAATCGCTCGCTGGCCGAATGCCAGACAAAAGCGTCTGCAGCCGCAAGGTCGGTTGCGGGGGGAGCCGGCGGTGAAAGGCGTTCCAGAGCGAGGGCAATTCGCTCCAGAAGCGCGGGATCGATATCAGATAAATTGGTCATGACGTGCGCATACCCTTCACCCCTGCGTGTGTCCATGAGGGCGCCGTTGCTTTCCATTCGCGCGCCGCTATAGTCCGGCCGCTTATAAGGCAATGGCACTACTGAGATGGAGTTACCGATGTTCATCACCCCCGCTTTCGCCCAGGGCGCCGCCGCCGGCGGGGGAGAGAATATTTTCGTCTCCCTTGTACCGTTCCTGCTGATCTTCGTGATCATGTACTTCCT
This sequence comes from Terrihabitans aquatilis, assembly GCF_052542005.1. Taxonomy (NCBI): domain Bacteria; kingdom Pseudomonadati; phylum Pseudomonadota; class Alphaproteobacteria; order Hyphomicrobiales; genus Terrihabitans; species Terrihabitans aquatilis. Next base: position 405,646 of record NZ_JBOCUO010000001.1, read on the forward strand.
CGTCATCCGTCCTCAGCAGAAGCGGCTCAAGACCCATAGGGAATTGACCAGCAATCTTCGCCGCGGCGACACGATCGTCACCTCCGGCGGCCTGATCGGCAAGATCACCAAGACGATCGATGAGGCCGAGGTCGAGGTCCAGATCGCGGAAAATGTGCGGGTTCGGGTCTCCCGTGGCGCCGTAACCGAAGTTCGCGCCAAGGGCGAACCAGTCGGCGCCGAAGCGTGAGCCTCTGACAATCCATGCTCCATTATTCGCGTACGAAGACCATCCTGACGCTTCTCCTCGTCGGGATCGGTCTTCTTCTCGTCGTTCCGAACCTGCTGCCGCAGGATATGCGGTCGCGCATTCCATCCTGGCTGCCGTCACGCACGATCGTGCTCGGTCTCGACCTTCAGGGCGGGTCGCATCTCCTTCTTGAGGTGGACGCCAACGCTCTGCGAGCCGCCCGCCTTGAATCGCTGCGCGATCAGACGCGGGCAGCCCTGAGAGATGAGCGCATCGGCTACACGGGCCTGAACATCACCGGTAATTCCGTACAGGTTCGTCTGAGGGAAGCCGGTGACACTCAGAAGGTGGTCACTCGGCTGCGGCAGCTCGCAAATCCCGTCTCTTCAGCGATGTTCGGCAACACGGGTGCTGTCGATCTCGACGTGGCAAGCACGCCCGAGGGCGTCTTGAACCTGACGCTGACGGCGGAGGGCACGGATGCCCGAATTCGGTCGGCGGTAGATCAATCCATCGAGATCGTTCGGCGACGCGTGGACGAATTGGGAACGACGGAACCTAGCATTCAACGCCAGGGCGTGGACCGCATCCTCGTGCAAGTTCCAGGGTTGCAGGATCCTCAGCGTCTGAAAGAGCTGATCGGTACGACAGCCCAGTTAAGCTTCCGGATGGTGGATGTGTCGATGCCGGTCCAGCAGGCCGAGCAGACGCGGCCGCCTGCGGAGTCGGAGGTTCTTCAAGGCGTCGAAAACCCTGACGAGCGTTATCTCGTCTACCGCCAGATTTTGGTTTCCGGCGAGGATCTGATTGATGCTCAGCCGGGATTTGATCAGCGGACGAATGAACCGATCGTCTCGTTCCGGTTCAATGCAAACGGCGCGCGTCGTTTTGCGGGCGTGACGCAAGCCAATGTCGGCCGCCCGTTCGCGATCGTGCTGGACAACAAGGTCATTTCGGCGCCCCGCATCAATGAGCCGATCACGGGCGGTTCAGGCCAGATTTCGGGTAGTTTCTCAGTCGAAAGCGCGAATAATCTCGCAATTCTGCTGAGAGCGGGTGCTCTCCCGGCACCCTTGACGGTCGTCGAGGAGCGTACGGTGGGGCCAGGCCTTGGCCAGGACTCGATCGATGCCGGCACGAAGGCCACGATCTATGCCGCGATCTTCGTCGTGCTGTTCATGTTCGCGACCTATGGAATATTCGGCCTCATTGCGAACATCGCGCTTCTTATCCACGTCGGACTGATCTTCGGCCTGATGTCGTTGATCGGCGCCACACTCACGCTGCCGGGTATCGCAGGCATCGTGCTGACTATCGGCACCGCCGTGGACTCGAACGTGCTGATCTATGAGCGCATTCGGGAAGAATTCCGTGCTGGGCGCTCTGTCGTGAGCGCGATTCAGGCGGGCTTTGAAAGAGCCTTCGCAACGATTGTGGACTCCAACTCGACCATGGGCATTGCCGCGGCCATCTTGTTCCTTCTGGGCTCCGGACCGGTAAAGGGCTTCGCCGTGGTCTTCCTCCTGGGCATCGTCACTACGGTGATCACGGCCGTGACGATGACGCGTATGATGATCGCTCTCTGGTACCGCTGGACGCGGGCCAAGACGATTCCGTTCTGAAGAGGGCTTGTTCGTGCGTCTTTTGAGACTCTGGCCCGAGGGCACTCAGTTCGATTTCATGAGATGGCGGCGGATCAGTTTTCCGCTGTCCGCCGTGATGTCGATCGCGATCATCGCTCTGTTCTATGTTCACGGTCTGAATTTCGGCATCGATTTTCGTGGCGGTACGCTGTTCGAGCTTCAGGCGAAATCCGGCGAGGCACACGCGTCCGAGGTACGTGAGAAAGCCAATGCGCTGGGCTTTGGCGAAGTCGAGGTCCAGGAATTTGGAGGAGAGGGGGGCCTGTCTCTTCGCTTCCCGATCCAGGACGGAGGTGAGGATGCTCAGAGCAACGTCGTCCAGGAAGCACGCAATGCCTTCCAGGACGCCTACGAGTTTCGCCGCGTAGAGGCGGTGGGTCCCCGTGTTTCAGGCGAACTCGTTCAGGCCGGAACAGTGGGTGTCGTCCTGTCCGTGGTCGCAGTCCTGGTTTACCTGTGGTTTCGCTTCGAGCGAAACCTTGCTCTCGGTGCGATCATCGGAACGTTGCACGATATTGTGCTGACCGTCGGATTTTTTGTCGTCACCGAGATCGAGTTCAATATGACTTCGATCGCTGCAATTCTGACGATCGTCGGATACTCGCTCAACGAAACAGTGGTCGTGTTCGATCGAACGCGTGAATTGCTGCGCCGTTACAAGACGATGCCTGACAGTGAACTGCTGAACCTGTCTATCAATTCGACCATGTCGAGAACGGTGATGACAGGTACGACGACGTTCCTGTCGCTTCTGGCGCTTGTCATGTTTGGCGGAGATGCGATCCAGGGCTTTGCACAGGTGATGCTGGTTGGTGTGGTTATCTGCACCTATTCGGCGATCTTTATCTCGTCGCCTTCACTGATGTATCTCGGGCTGCGGCAAACAGAGGCTCCGGCCGCAAAAGCTGCGCCCGTGCCCGCCAAATCGTGAACGGATGACATCGCACCTGGAAAGAGGGCATTTCCCATCACTCGCGCCACTCGATGCCTATGGCAATGGCGGCTTTCGGTTCGCGGAGATGTCTCACCGCGGATCGATTCTTTGTCTCCCAAGCGGCATATGGGCGTGGCCGCCGCTTGATGCGTCCACCCTCGTGCCCGACGACTTTGCGAGGGTCGTAAACGAGGCTGACGGCATCGAGATCTTTCTGATCGGCACGGGACCGAGCCATGTGCCTCTCCCGCGCGACGTCCGAGATCATTTGCGTGATATCGGCATTCGCGTCGATGTCATGCCGACAGGTCCTGCTGCACGGACCTATAATGTCTTGATGAGCGATCAGAGGAAAGTCTCCGCCGCGTTGATCGCGGTGGAAGAAGCGCAGTGATGGACCAGACGGCGTTCTGCCAGTCCCTGGTGAGGGAGTCGGATCCCGATCGGTTTTTTGCAACTCTGTTCGCCCCGGAGGCGAAAAGGCCGGCGCTTTTCGCGCTCTATGCCTTCAATGCTGAGGTCTCGCGGGTTCGCGATGTGATCAGCGAACCCGTTCCTGGCGAAATTCGCCTGACTTGGTGGCGCGAGGTCATAGAGGGAGCGCGCGAGGTCGAAGCTGCCTCGCATCCTGTGGCGAACTCACTTCTTGCTGCCATCGGCACCTATCGGCTTCCTAGAGAAGCCCTCGTCCGCCTCATCGAAGCGCGCGTTTTCGACGTTTATAACGATCCGATGCCCACAATCGTCGACTTGGAGGGTTACGCCGGAGATACATCATCGGCACTCTTCCAGCTGGCCTCCATCATATTGGCGGATGGTCAGGATTCCGGCGCGGCAGACGCCGCCGGGCACGCGGGGGTCGCCTATTCCATCGTCGGATTGTTGCGAAGCCTTCCGCTCCATGCGTCGCGACAGCAGCTTTTCTTGCCCGCCGATGTGATGGCTCGCCACGGTGTCGACCGAAATCTGATTTTTGCTCGTAAGACCGACGATTCTATTCGGGCTGCCTTCTCGGAAATGTGCGCCCTCGCTCACAATCATCTCCAGTCAGCCAAGGAGGCTTTGAGTGACGTCGCAAAACCTGTGCTTCCGGCCTATCTGCCGGGCTCGTTGATCGAGCTCTACGCCAGACAGATGGAGCGGGCAGGTTATGACCCCCTGAAAGGCATCAGCGAGGTTTCGCAATGGCGAAAGCAAATTCGATTGTGGCAATCGGCTCGCACCGGGCAGCCACTCGGATAGGCCTCTCCGGATATCGTCGGAACTTGCAAGCCTGCGGCTGCGGGATTATTTCGTGCTCACGCCTGGGGTGCCGCCAACGCGGCTGAGATTAAACCCGACGAACCTGATCTGGGTCATGCCAGCGAAGGGAGCGCGAATATGAACATTGTAATCGATATGAACGAAGCAAGAGCCGCGAGTCGGTTCGACGTCGCGATCGTTGGCGGCGGTATCATCGGCTTGGCCATCGGCCGCGATCTTTTGAAGCGTGGTCTCTCAGTAGCCGTTTTCGAAAAGGAGCGTGTCGGATCAGGCGCGACGCGTGCCGCGACGGGCATGCTGGCCGCAACCGCGGAAGTGGAGCCCGGCGAGGACGACCTCCTGCCGCTGACGCTGGCCAGTCAGCAATTGTGGCCCCAGTTCGCAGCAGAGCTTGAAGCCGAGACCGAGATTTCGGTGGACTACAAGTCCGAAGGCACGATGGTCGTGGCGTTGTCACGCGATGAGGTCGAACGCCTGCGGTTTCGTCATCAATTGCAGACACGCCTTGGTTTGAGCACCGAATGGCTGTCTGGCAGCGCGGCTCGTGAACGCGAGCCCGGTCTGAGACCAAATGTTTCCGGTGCTATCTTCTGTGCGCAGGACCATCAGGTGGACGCTCGCCGTGTCTCCGCAGCGCTCGAAAAAGCATTCGTGAACGCGGGTGGTGTCCTGTTCGAGAATGCTCCGGTGATTTCGCTGCAGCGAAACGGACGCAAGGTTACGGGCGTCGCGACAGATCAAGGCGAGCATGCGGCGTCGACCGTGGTTCTCGCTGCGGGTGCCTGGTCCCCCCAATTGGTGCCTGACCTGCACCTTCATGTCCGACCCTTGCGAGGCCAGTCTCTCTCCTTGCGCATGGATCCGCGCGTTCCCGCTCTGAGCCATATTGTCTGGACTGAGCAAATCCATATGGCCCCAAAAGGAGATGGCCGTCTTATTGTCGGTGCGACGGTCGAGGAACGTGGTTTCGACACCAGCAATACGGCCGGCGGTGTGTTTGCGCTTTTGGAAGCAGCTCGCCAGGCACTGCCGTCAATCGAGGAACTCGCAATCGACGAGATCTGGACGGGATTTCGGCCAACATCTCTCGACGACGCGCCAATTTTAGGCGAGGTCGGTGTCGATGGTCTTGTTGTAGCAACGGGCCATCATCGGAACGGGATTCTGCTTGCGCCCATCACCGCTCGTGCACTGGCTGATCTCGTAACCGAGGGCCGAATGACCGGTCCCGAAAAAGGCTTCACTTTTGCGCGGTTCATGCGCGATGGCATCCAAAACACGGGAGAGGCGTGATCGATGGAACTCATGATCAACGGTCAGCCGCGTGAATGCGATGCCCGCAATGTCGATGAACTTCTTAAAGCCGAGTTGGAAGACGGTCATACACGGCGTGGAATAGCAGTGGCTGTGAACGGCAGGATGGTGCCGAGATCCGAATGGCCACGCAAGGTTTTCTCCAAAGGCGACAGCGTGGAAATCGTTCACGCGCTGCCAGGAGGTTGAGACGATGAACACAGAGCTTTTCAACGATCCCTTCGAGGTTGCCGGAGAGACCTTCCGCTCGCGCCTCTGGCTTGGCACGGCTGGATACCCGAACCAGAAAATCCTGCTCGACAGCGTGGAAGCCAGCCGATGCGAAATGGTGACCATGTCGATCCGCCGAGTGTCCCTGGCCGGCCAAAACTTCGACACGGTGAAGCTGCTGTCGAACTACAAATTTTTGCCCAATACCGCCGGCTGCGAGACCGCCCGCGACGCGATCCTGACGGCCGAGCTTGCGCGTGAAGCCTTGGGCACCAACTGGATCAAGCTTGAGATCATCGGCGATCGCGAGACGCTGTATCCGGATGTCCAGGAATTGATGAAAGCAACCGAAGAGCTCGTCTCGCAGGGCTTCGTCGTGCTTCCTTATTGCAACGATGACCCCGTGATATGTCAGCGTCTGGCGGATGCTGGCGCTTCGGCGGTGATGCCCATGGGGTCCTTGATCGGATCAGGCATGGGAGTGGCCAATCCGGCGAATATCGAGCTGATCTGTCGGCGGTCGCCGGTTCCGGTCGTCGTTGACGCGGGAATTGGCACGGCATCCGACGCGGTCATCGCGATGGAGCTCGGTGCGGCGGCCGTGCTTCTTAACACCGCCGTGTCCAAAGCCGCGGATCCCGTGAGAATGGCCGCAGCCATGGGCCGCGCGGTCGATGCCGGCCGGCTGGCCTACCTCGCAGGACGTATTCCTCGCCGAAACCGCGCAGAACCATCCAGCCCTCAGCTCGGCCTCGTCGGTTCGTGATTCTGCCGCGCCTCCTCGTGATATCGGATCGCAGTCAGGTTCGATCGGCATTCGAGGAGGTCGTGAGCAAGGTCGCCGGGGCAGGGGGGTGGTTCCTCCTGCGCGACAAGGATATGGACGCGGACGAGCGTCGCGAATTAGCATTTCACTTCCGCGAGATATCGCGTGCTCATCGATCACCGTTTTCCGTCAGCCGAGATGCGGACCTTGCCGGTGAGGTAGGCGCCGATGGCGTGCACCTTCAACATGCGAAAGACGTTGCTGCAGCGCGCGATCTTCTTGGCGCGAAGGCTTGGATAGGCGTTTCCGCGCACTCGCTTTTGGATATTGGAGCCGCGCGAGAGGCTGGCGCTGATTATGTCACCTTCAGCCCGATATTTCCGAGCGACAGCAAGCCGGGCTATGGGCCCGCACTGGGCGTTTCCGCTCTTGCCAATGCTAGCGGGTCTGGCGTTCCGGTGTTTGCGCTCGGAGGGATCGACCTTTCGCGCGCTAAAACCTGTCGCTCCGCCGGTGCCTATGGCGTTGCAGTGATGGGAGGGATCATGAGCGCTGCTGATCCGGGCGCTGAGACAGCGGCATATCTCGCCGAACTTAATCAGACAGACCCAACGGCATGATCTGGCAAGGATCGCCGGCCAATCGAGCAGGATCATTCGCGGGGCGAACGATCAGGCAATCGGATTCTGCAAGAAGGCGCAGCATCGAGGAATCCTGACGTCCAAATGGCTTGACCAGCACTGTGCCATTTTCGGCGGCCTCGAGTTTCCCGCGGACGTAGTCCTGGCGCCAATCGTTCGCCGGCAAGTCCGCTCCGAGGCGGACCTGTTGCGTTACCGGTCTTACATCTCGTCGCCCAAGAAGCGCGCGGATCAACGGCACCAGGAACAAGAGGGCGCAAACGTGCGCCGATACAGGATTGCCTGGCAGGCCGATTACCCTCATGTCGCCGAGGCGGCCAAACATCATCGGCCGGCCGGGACGCATGGCAATACGCCAGAAATCAAGCTCCATCCCCTCGGCAGCCAATGCGGCGCGAACCAGATCATGATCCCCAACGGAGGCACCTCCGGTCGTCACCAGCACGTTCGCACCGCTGCCCGCGGCTTTGCGAATGGCCGCGCGGATGGTGTCGATGTCGTCTGCGGCAATGCCGAGATCGATCGGCTCGGCGCCAGCAGCCTGCACAAGCGCATGAAGTGTCGTATTGTTCGAGGCGGTGATTTGCCCCGGGCCCGGCTCATGGCCGGGCGAAACGAGTTCATCACCCGTGGAAAGAACGGCAATTCGGGGCTTGCACGCGACATCCACGAGAACGTGCCCGGTAGCTGCGGCCAGGCCTACGCCGCGCGGCGACAACACGTTGCCAGCGTCCAGAAGCACATCTCCCTGATGGAAGTCGAGCCCCTCCGGGCGGATGAACTGCCCGGAACGTACGTCTGCTTGAACAAGGATTTGATCGCCGTTCCGGATCGCATTTTCCTGGATCAGGATCGCATCCGCACCTGCGGGCACGGCGCCGCCCGTGAATATCCGAACCGTTTCGCCGGGGGACAGACGCTGGGTAAAGATATGGCCAGCAGCGGCTTCGCCGATAACGCGGAGAAAGGTGCCTTCTTTTGCGTCCTCAGAAAGCACGGCGTAACCGTCCATGGCAGACGAACGATAAGGCGGCTGTGTGCGGCGTGCGACAAGCGGCTGTGCCAGGGTGCGCCTGAGCAGCGCGTCGAGCCCAATCTCCTCAATGCCGATACGCACTGCTCCAGCCAGCACCCGGGCAAGTGCCTCTTCTACGGTAAGCCGGATTTCAGACACTGTCCGCCTGCCAGCTTCCGGAGCGACCGCCGGATTTGGCGAGAAGACGAATGTTCTCTATGCGCATTCCGCGGTCGACGGCTTTTGCCATGTCGTAGATCGTGAGGCAGGCGACGGAAACCGCGGTGAGCGCTTCCATTTCAACGCCGGTCTGGCCTTTCAGACCCACTGTGCAAGTCACATGAAGGCCAGGCAGGCCCACGTCCGGCGTAATATCGACTGCGACCTTCGACAACATGAGTGGATGACAAAGGGGAATAAGATCGGCTGTGCGCTTTGCGGCCATGATGCCCGCTATACGCGCCGTTCCAATCACGTCGCCCTTCTTGGCATTTCCCTGCAGTATAAGATCAAGGGTTTCAGCTGCCATCACGACACAACCCTCGGCCTGGGCCACTCGTTCGGTCTCGGCCTTGGCGGAGACATCAACCATATGCGCCTCGCCCTTTGCCGAAATATGGGTGAGGTGGGACTCGGTCACTCGGCGGCCGCCTCGGCTGTGTAGGGCGCGAGAAGAGCGCGGGTGGCGGCTTCTACATCGTCCTGCCTCATCAGGCTTTCGCCGACAAGAATAGCCCGAGCGCCAGCTGCTGCCGCGCGGCTGACATCATAGGGGGTGAAGATGCCGCTTTCGCCGACCATGATGCGATCAGGAGGGATCAGCGATCCAAGCCGCTCCGTAACGGACAGGCACACTTCGAAAGTTCGCAGATCCCGATTGTTGATACCGATCATGCGAGCGTCCAATTGCAGGGCTCGATCCAGCTCCGCTGGATTGTGTACCTCTGCCAGGACGTCAAGGTCCCAGTCCTTAGCCGCAAGGGTCAAATCCTGTGCCTCGTCGTCGGTAACCGCAGCAAGGATTACCAGGATTGCATCAGCACCCCAGGCTCGCGCTTCTGCCACCTGGTAGGTGTCGAACATGAAGTCCTTGCGTAGAACGGGGAGGTCGCATGCGGAGCGTGCGGATGTCAGGAATTCCGGTGCGCCCTGGAAACTCGGCTTGTCTGTCAGAATAGACAGGCACGTGGCACCACCCGCTTCGTAGGCACGGGCAAGCGCAGGGGGATCGAAATCAGGACGAATGAGCCCCTTCGACGGGCTGGCCTTCTTGATCTCCGCAATGAGGCCCGTTTCTCCGCCGGCGAGCTTCGTATCCAGAGCCCGCGCAAAGCCGCGCACTGGAGATGCGTTGCGGGCGATCGCCTCAACTTCTGCAAGCGGGCGAGCCTGCCTGGCTTCATCGATCTCGCGGCGTTTGTAAGCTTCGATCTTTGCGAGGATGTCGTTCATCGCGCTGGCTCTGTCCGTGTTACTTCAGGATGCCGCATCGCGCGCTTCCTCGCTCTCATGCGTCAGAAGGGTCGGCCGGTTCGACACATCGATCAACGCGTCGAGCCGCGCGCGGGCGGCTCCATCATCGAGGCTTGACTGGGCCAGCCTTACAGCCTCGCCGAAATCGGCCGAGCGACCAGCCACGATCAACGCGGCTGCTGCATTCAGGACCGCGACGTCGCGATATGCGCTTTGGTGCCCATCGAGAACGCCCAGAAGCGCGGCGGCATTATAGACGGCGTCGCCACCGGCGAGGTCAGAGGGCTGGCAGCATTCGAGGCCGAACTGCTGGGGCTCGATCTCGAAATGACAGACTTTGCCGTTCTTGATCTCGGCAACGTAAGTATGACCGGTTCCGGTAATCTCGTCCATGCCGTCTGAGCCATGCACGACCCAGGAATGGCTTGTGCCGAGAGCCAGCAGAGCCTCCGCAATCGGCTCAACCCAGGCGCGGGAAAACACGCCGACCATCTGCCGGGTCACACCCGCTGGGTTTGATAGAGGACCGAGAATGTTGAAGATCGTCCGGATTCCGAGTTCGGAGCGGGCGGCGCCGACATACTTCATCGCGGAATGATGATTGGGGGCGAACATGAAGCCGATGCCGGCCTCTCGGATGCACCGGGAAATCTCCGCGGGGATCAGATCGATGTTGACACCCAGAGCAACGAGGACGTCAGCGGCGCCGGATTTCGAGGATAATGCGCGGTTGCCGTGCTTGGCTACCGGGACGCCGGCGCCCGCGACGATGAAGGCCGCACATGTCGATATGTTGTAGGAGCCGGCGTTGTCGCCACCGGTTCCTACCACGTCCACGGCGTCTACAGGTGCGTGAACGCGCGTCATCTTTGCACGCATAACCGAAACGGCCGCTGCGATCTCGTCGACCGCCTCCCCCCGAACTCGGAGCCCCATCAGGAACGCGCCGATCTGTGCGGCGCTGGCCTGACCGGACATGATGATGTCGAAAGCTTCGGTCGCCTCCGCCCGCGAGAGGGGGCGACCCTCGGCGATGCGCGCGATGAACGGTCGAAATCGTTCCATGATCAGCCTGCTCGCCGAAGTTCGGCTTGGCGGTTTTGCTCGTTCCACTCCTTCGCCAGAGTAAGAAAATTGGCGAAAAGCGTGGGGCCGTGTTCAGAGGCGATGCTTTCCGGGTGGAACTGAACACCGTGGACGGGATGAACATTGTGGGCGAGGCCCATGATCAAGCCGTCTTCGCTTTCCGCAGTGATGCTCAGATCGGCGGGAAGGCTGGACCGCTCCACAACAAGCGAATGATAGCGCGTGGCGTTGATGGGGCCGTTGAGGCCGCGAAATACGCTGCTGCCGGAATGGCTGATGCGGTTCACCTTTCCATGGACCGGAACCGGAGCACGAACGACCGAGCCGCCATACACCTCACCCATCGCCTGCAAGCCCAGGCATATTCCCAGCATGGGCACGCTTGCGCCGCCGCGGCGGATCAATTCGCAGGAAATTCCCGCCTCTTTGGGCGTACAGGGCCCCGGCGAGATCACCACCGCATCCGGCTTTTGGTCCAGCACCTCATCGACGCTGGTCTTGTCGTTGCGGAGCACGTGCACTGTGGCACCGAGGCTGCCAATGGCGTGCAACACATTGAACGTGAAGCTATCGTAATTATCGATGAGGGTGACACGCATCATTCCGCCTCTTTAACAGAGCTTGTGCCGAGCCGCTATGATGGGAATGGCGCGTCGACCGCGACTATCCTATAGAGCAGGCATGAATAAGCCCGTCGCTCTCTTCATCCTCGTTCTTCTGAGCGCTGCCGCCGTCGCAGGCTATACGAACCTGACGGTAAGCGGCCAGATGATGAACACGCTTCCGCCGCCGCCCCAAGCGCCCGCCCGGTAGAGCTTATTGCCCGCGCCCGGCTTGAGAGGCGAACCTCACGGCTTCTTCAGTAGCGCGAAACAAGGCGCGTGCCTTGTTATGGCATTCCGCATGTTCGCTCTCCGGAACTGAATCAGCGACAATCCCGGCGCCGGATTGCACGTACATCTTGCCGTCCTTCAGCACAGACGTGCGCAACACGATGCAAGTGTCCATATCGCCGTCGGCCCCAAAATACCCGACGCAGCCGGCATAGACGCCGCGCTTCTCCTTTTCGAGCTCGTCGATGATTTCCATCGCGCGCACCTTGGGCGCCCCCGACACCGTACCGGCGGGAAAACCGGCAACCAAGACATCCACTGCGTCGTGCCCCGCTGCGAGCCGCCCTTCGACGTTCGAAACGATGTGCATGACGTGGCTGTAACGTTCCAGGAAAAACTGGTCCGTGACCTCAACGCTGCCGATCTCGGATACCCGACCGACGTCGTTGCGGCCGAGATCGAGGAGCATCAGATGCTCGGATAATTCCTTTGGATCCCCCAGAAGTTCGGCCGCAAGGAGGTCATCCTGCACTAGATCCGAACCACGAGGACGCGTGCCTGCGATGGGACGTATCGTTACTTTGCCTTCGCGCAGTCGAACGAGGATTTCAGGGCTGGAGCACACAATCTGGAAATCGCCGAAATCCAGATAGACAAGAAACGGTGCCGGGTTGACGCGACGCAATGCGCGATAGAGCGCGAATGGCGGGAGTTCAAACGAGGCCTCAAATCGCTGCGAAAGGACGACCTGGAAGATATCGCCGGCGGCGATGTATTCCTTCGCGCGGGCGACCATTTCGAAGAATTCGTCCTTGCTCGTGTTTGAAGTGAGGTCGCGCGAATTGGGTTCTGAGAGGGGGGTGGTCTCTCCTTTCGGCAAAGGTCCCTCGAGGCGGTCTTGAACGTCGGCGAGACGATCCAAGGCCCGAGAAAGCGCCGCATCACCGGAAAGGCCCGACTCGGGGCGAACAGGCGTTACCAGTGTGATTTCGTCGCGAACCGAATCGAAGATCACCATCACAGTAGGGCGCATCAGCAAGGCGTCTGGCAGGCCGAGAACATCCGGATTCGGATCCGGCAAATCCTCCATCTGGCGGACCATATCGTAGCCCAGATAGCCAAAAACTCCCGCGGCCATCGGCGGCAGTGAAGCCGGAAGGGTGATCCTGGACTCTTCCAAGAGCGCGCGCAGCGCTTCCAACGGTGGCAAGTCTTGCGACTCGAAGGCCAGGCCATCCCGATCCGGAGATCGATTGATCTCAGCCACTCCGCCGCGGCACCTCCAGAGAAGGTCCGGCCTCAGCCCGATCATGGAATAGCGCCCGCGGGTTTCACCGCCCTCGACCGATTCAAGGAGGAATGCCTTGGGCGCGGCGGCCTCGGCGTCTGACCGCTGCGACAATTTGAGAAAAGCCGATACCGGCGTTTCCAGATCGGCGACCATGGTCGTCCATACAACCTGTGACCGACCGTCCAAATAGGTGGCCTGGAAGCTATCGGTCGAAGGTTCGCACTTCATGGAAATCAGTTCTCGATCTGCCCGCCCAGGGCATTGGCCAGCGCCTGATTGTTGACCGTTGCGCCGTAATCCGACTGCAGGCGCAGCACATATTGGCTGGCCAGATCATTCTCGATGCTGCTCGCGATGCGATCCGACACCTGCGCGATCGCCGGATCAGCCGAGTTCGGAGATGGGGCGTCGACCTTCGTGACCTGGAAGATGATTCGATCGGTCTCCGAAGGTGCGGGCGCCGAGCCGAAGCCGCCGCGCGGCGTCGAGAAAATCTGGGCGATTCCAGCCTGCCCGAGCACGGGCTCGTTGCCTCGACGGTTAATGCCCTCAGCGCCGAGAACCTCCACACCCTCGCGCGTAGCGAGTTCCGGAAGCTTCAGTGTGTTTGCCTTTAAGCCCGTAAGGGCTTGTTCGACTTTCGCGTCCAAGGCCTGGCGCGCTTCTTCGGCCTGCCAGCGAGCAAGTACGCTTTCCCGCGCTTCTTCGAAAGTCCGCGCGCGAGCCGGGTCGACGTTGTTGACCTCATACCAAACATAACCGCTGTTCTCGAGCTGAACAGGATCGTTTTCGACGCCGACCTCGGCTTCGAAGGCGCCCGCAAGTACGGGCTCGCCACCTGCGACGGAGGGAGCTGCGCCATTTGCATCGCGACCCTGACGATCGATCGCTTCGATCTTCGTAAGAGGTAGTTTTTCCCGATCCGCGATTTCCGCCAGGGTTGAACCGCCCGCCCGTGCATCCTCGACGCGATCGTGCACTTCCAGAAGCGCGGCCCGTCCACGTTCTTCCGCAATCGTATGGCGGATTTCCTCCCGAGCATCCTCAAAGCTGCGGGTCACTTCTGGCTGGACAGAAAGAACCCTCAGGAGAACGGTCGAAAATTGCCCTTGAACCGGGGCGCTGATCTCGCCTTGCGGAAGGGAAAAAGCAGACTCCGCAATTTTCGAATCGATAATTGCGTCCTTCGTCGTGTCGGTCACCACGAGATCTGCGGCGGCGACATTGTGCTTCGTGGCGATATCTTCGAAAGGCGCTCCATTTGCGATCTCCGCAGCAGCTGCCTCGGCTTCCTTCACCGAAGGAAAGGGGATCCGCTGGAAGGTGCGCCGTTCCGGCGTTACGAATCGCGCGCGATCGGCCTCGTACCGGGCACGCAACTCCTCATCCGGCACCTGCTCCCGGGCAGAAAGGCTTTCGGCTGTTACCGCGAGCAGAGAAACAGACCGTCGTTCCGGCGCCTGGAAAGCACCCTTGCGTTCATCGAAAAACGCCCGAAGAACATCGTCAGCCGGCGGCGAGATGTTCTCGGCCGAAGACGCCGACAAGACCACATAACTGGCCGAACGATGCTCGTTCTGGTGCTGATAGACCGCCTGCAGTAGGGCCTCAGGCGCCGTAAGGCCACCGGCAACGCTGTCGATGATCTGGCGGCGCTCTATCAGACGACGCTGTTCGGCTACGTAGACCGCTTCGGTCAGCCCATTGGCGCGCAGGAGTTGCTGAAATCGATCCACGTCGAAACGGCCGTTGGGTCCAAAGAACGTTTCATCTCGCGTGACGGAATTGGCGACGACCTCGTCCGGAACGGCCAGCGCGAGCTGCCGCGCATTTTCATCCAGAGTGGCTTCGCCCATCAGCTCGGCCAGCACGCTGCGGTCCATCCCGATTGCTCGAGCATCCGCCGGCGTGAGCGGGCGTCCGATCTGCCGGCCCGCAGCCTGAAGCGAGCGGTTGAACGTTTCACGGAAATCTTCGCCGCTGATCCGGGTCTTCCCGACAGCCGCGACATGATTGCTGCCTGCTCCGCCGCCCAAGAAGTCGCCGATTCCCCACACCACGAAACTCAAGACGATGAGGAGAAGGAAACCCTTCATCACAACGCCACTGGCGTGTCTGCGCATTGCGTTCAGCATGGATGTATCCGCACGAAACCGGGAATGTGGCGTATAGCGCAGAACCTTTCGACGATCATAGAGGCTGTTGATAAAATGCGGTCCCTTTGAGCTTGCCTTCGGCGAAGACGTGAGGCCACAACAAGCGTTCAACAAGGAGTTACATGTGGCCGACAACCTTCGACCTCTGATCGCTGGAAACTGGAAAATGAACGGTCTGCGCGCGTCGCTGGCAGATCTCACGGCGTTCCGAGACCGACTTGGTTCACTGCATTCTGACGATATCGACGTGGTCGTATGCCCGCCCGCCACGTTGGTTGGCGCCGCGGTTGAGATCGCTGGAGAACAATTCGCTGTCGGTGGCCAGGATTGCCATGGCAAAAGCTGCGGCGCGCACACGGGTGATGTCGCGGCCGAGATGCTGGCAGATCTCGGCGCCCGATATGTCATCGTCGGGCATTCGGAACGCCGTGCCGACCATCATGAGACGGATGCCGATGTGCGCGAGAAAGTGCAGGCAGCCTGGCGAGCGGGTCTGACCTCAATCCTGTGCGTGGGGGAGACCCTCGACGAACGCGATGCGGGCCAGGAAACGGTTGTCGTCGCCCGGCAATTGTCCGGATCGATTCCGGACGGGGCGACCTCGGAGAATCTGGTTGTTGCGTACGAGCCGGTTTGGGCGATTGGCACGGGCCGCACGCCAAGCTGCGATGACGTGGAGCGTGTTCACACATTCATGCGCGAGCAACTCGTATCACGGTTCGCCGGTGAGGGCGCCGCGGTACGTTTGCTGTATGGCGGATCAGTAAAGCCTTCGAACGCCAATGAGCTACTATGTGTCACGGATGTGAACGGCGCTCTGGTAGGCGGAGCGAGTCTCGATCCGGAGGATTTTGCGGCGATCGTCCGGTCCGCCGACGCTTCGACTCTCGAAAACTGAAAGTCCCACACCAAGTGACATCAGCCTCCGCCATCTTTGAAGGGGTGGCGCGGCCGGGTCGTGTGGTGTAATCACCCGGCAATCCTCCAATCTTTCCGGTCAGCAATGCAAACCGTCCTTCTTGTCGTTCATTTGATGATCGTGCTCGCGCTCGTCGTCGTTGTGCTGCTCCAGCGCTCCGAGGGCGGAGGGCTCGGCATTGGCGGAGGAGGCGGTGGCTTCATGTCCAGCCGGGGACAGGCAAATGCGCTCACCCGCGCGACGGCGATTCTCGGCGCGGGGTTTTTCGTGACCTCCATTGCGCTGGCGATTCTCGCGGGCACGGACCGGATTCCGTCCTCGATCATCCAGCGTGCGGCACCTCCCGGCAGCTCCGATGTGCCGACCGAGGGTGGCATTCTGCCCACGCTTCGGCCGTCTGCTCCCCAAGCTCCGATTTCCGGAGCCCCTCAAGCACCGGCTGCTCCTGCTGCGACGCCGCAGCCCCCCGTGGCTTCTCCGGCGCCGGAAGCACCGTCCTCGGCGCCTTCGGGGGATGTGGTCCCGCCCGCAGCTGACGCGCCTGCTTCGTCTGAGCCCCCGGCGCCTGCACAGTAAAATTGTCGACGCCGCTCGATTCTGCGTCCGTGACACCGTACAAATGCTGAGAAAAAGGATAAGGGTGTAGGCCCATGACGCGGTATGTCTTTATCACCGGCGGCGTGGTGTCCTCGCTCGGCAAGGGATTAGCGGCAGCAGCGCTCGGAGCTCTGTTGCAGGCGCGCGGTTATAAGGTGCGTATCCGCAAGCTGGATCCGTATCTCAACGTCGATCCGGGGACGATGAGCCCCTACCAGCACGGCGAAGTGTTCGTTACGGACGACGGTGCCGAGACCGATCTGGATCTTGGGCATTACGAGCGCTTTCTCGGCCATCCTACCGGCAAGCAGGACAACATCACGACGGGCCGGATCTACCAGGAAATCATCGCGAAGGAGCGGCGCGGGGACTATCTCGGCGGTACCGTGCAGGTCATTCCGCACGTCACCGACGCCATCAAGGACTTCGTGCTGTCCGGCAACGACGGATTCGATTTTGTGCTGGTCGAGATCGGCGGAACGGTCGGCGATATCGAGGGACTTCCGTTCTTCGAGGCCATTCGCCAGCTTGGCAACGATCTGCCTCGCGGAACCTGCATCTACATTCATCTCACGCTGTTGCCTTACATCCCGAGCGCGGGTGAGCTGAAGACCAAACCAACTCAGCATTCCGTGAAGGAGCTGCGTTCCATCGGCATTCAGCCGGATATCCTCCTTTGCCGGACGGATCGCCCGATCCCGCCCGATGAGCGGCGGAAGATGGGCCTGTTCTGCAACGTCCGGCCAGAAGCTGTGATTGAGGCTCGGGATGTCGATTCCATCTACGACGTGCCTGTCGCTTATCACGAGCAGGGGTTGGACCGAGAGGTTCTGCGCGCATTCGGCCTTCCGGAGAACGATGAGCCCAATCTGTCACGCTGGGCGACGATTTCCGAGCGGCTTCATAATCCTGAAGGCGAGGTCACGATTGCCATCGTTGGCAAATATACGGGCCTGAAAGACGCGTACAAATCGCTGAACGAGGCGCTGGTGCACGGCGGTATCGCCAACCGTGTGCGCGTGAAAATTGATTGGATCGAAAGCGAGATTTTCGAACACGAAGATCCTGCACCGTTCCTCGAACATGTGCATGGCATCCTGGTGCCAGGGGGGTTCGGCGTTCGGGGCGTCGAAGGAAAGATTCAGGCTGCTAGCTTCGCCCGTGAACGCAGGGTGCCGTATTTCGGCATTTGCCTGGGCATGCAGATGGCGGTCATCGAGGCGGCCCGAAATCTGGCCGGGGTGCGCGACGCGAATTCGACGGAATTCGGCCAGACTCCGGAGCCGGTCGTGGGCCTTCTGACCGAATGGGTTCGGGACAATGTGCTGGAACAGCGTTCCGCCGGCGGCGACCTCGGCGGAACGATGAGGCTTGGCTCATACACCGCTCAGCTGAAAGCGGGCTCGAAGGTTTCCGAGATCTACGGCGCAGGTGAGATCACCGAACGTCATCGGCATCGCTATGAGGTCAACACGGCCTATCTTGATCGCCTGCAGCAAAATGGCATGCAGTTCTCCGGTATGTCTCCCGATGGCGTTCTCCCCGAGATCGTCGAGCTCAGCGATCATCCCTGGTTCGTAGGGGTTCAATTCCATCCCGAATTGAAATCAAAGCCCTTCCAACCGCATCCTCTGTTCGCGAGTTTCATCAAGGCGGCAATCGCCCAGTCGCGTCTGGTCTGATCCCGATGACGCGCGCGGCAGCGCATTCCGCCGCTTCAAATTTAAGGATAAATTTACGTCAACGTTGAAGCAGTTGCGGCGAGGGGGTAGTTCTACGGGATAAGACTGATCTACCATTTCTGGGTCGATCGCAAACGGTTCTCCTTGTGAGGATTCCTGCGATCTGGCGGGCTTGGTCAGAACTCTCTGGCAAGGCTTCCGATATGGTTTCCCCAGCTCCTCCCACGACGTTTCTCACGAATATTCAGATCCTGCGGTTTGTAGCCGCGTTTCTGGTTGTTTTCGGACACGTTATTACGGCCGCCGACCGCCAGATGACGAACGGAACCTTGGGAGTTTCTTCCGGAGAGTTCATTTTGAACCTCGGGGCCGGGGTGGATGTGTTTTTCATCATCAGCGGCTTCATCATGTTCTATCTTTGCCACGACAAGTTCGGGCAGAAAGGAACAAGCATGGAGTTCTTGTCCCGGCGATTCATGAGAGTGATCCCAACATACTGGATATTCACCGCCCTGATGATCGCATCGGTCGTCATCTTTGCGGATCAGGTCACGACACCGCAGCTTGACGTTCGCCACATCGCCGCGTCCATGGCGTTCATTCCATGGCCTAACCCCGATGGTGCTCTTCGCCCTGTGCTCAAGCTCGGCTGGACGTTGAATTACGAAATAATGTTCTACTGCGCGTTCGCGATTGCGCTGACGATGCGCAAACGTGTCGGGCTGACATTGCTCTTCGCAAGCTTCGGGACGGCCGCGGCCCTCAACTCCTTTATTTCTGCCGACCACTGGATCCTCAAATTCTGGAGCGATCCCATCATTCTTGAATTCTTGATGGGTATAGGACTGGCGGCGCTCTTCCTGCATGGCGGTCGTTTGTCCGCGGTTCAGGCCGGCATGCTTGGTTTCGCAGGCAGTGCCCTGCTTCTGTTCGTCGGTCCTTTGACAGGTTGGACTGGTGATGGAGAACGTGCCTTGTCATCCGGCCTACCGGCCTTGATGATCTGCGCGGCATTCGCGCTCGGCCCTGATATCCGCGATGACATGCCCATCAATCGCTTTGCCGTGCTTCTGGGTACGGCGTCGTATTGCCTCTATCTCTCACATCCTTTCACGCTGAATGCCGTCGAAAGAATCTGGATTCGGATTTCGACGGGGCCAGCTTCAATGTTTCTGTTGGCCGCATGCTTGACGTCGATCGCGGTGTCAGTTGCCCTCTACTTTCTCATGGAGAGGCCGCTCCTGAATCAGATGAGCCGACTGGCAGCATTTTCTAGGCGCAAAGATGCGAATGTCATCCTGAGACGTCGCTTGAGCTGAAATCTATCGGTAGCGCAACGAGGTATGAGAACATAGATTTGTCTCATGGTTTCAAATGTCGTTTCCCTCCGCGATGTTCGCTTCGGCAATCGCCTGCCTCTCGCTTTGATCGCCGGTCCATGTCAGCTGGAATCGCGCGCTCACGCGCTTGAGGTCGCCTCCGCTTTGAAAGAGATTACTGGGCGGCTCGGCATCGGCCTGGTTTTTAAAACCAGCTTTGACAAAGCCAATCGAACCTCGGCCCAAGCGCAAAGGGGAATTGGCCTTGAGCAGGCATTGCCGATTTTTGCCGAAATCCGTGAGTCTCTCGCTCTACCCGTGCTAACGGATGTTCATGAGGCCAGCCAATGCGCACGCGTAGCTGAAGCCGTCGATATTCTCCAGATCCCGGCATTTCTCTGCCGGCAGACCGACCTGCTGGTCGCTGCCGCGCAAACCGGTCGGGTGGTGAATGTGAAAAAAGGCCAGTTTCTAGCGCCTTGGGACATGGCGAATGTTGTTTCGAAGATCTCAGGCGCGGGTAATGATTCCGTTCTCCTGACCGAGCGCGGTGTAAGCTTCGGGTACAACACGCTCGTATCCGACATGCGCGCCCTGCCAGTTTTGCAACAGACAGGCGCGCCGGTCATTTTCGACGCCACCCATTCCGTGCAGCAACCAGGCGGGCAGGGCACATCATCCGGGGGGCAGCGTGAGTTCGTGCCCGTTCTAGCGCGAGCGGCCGTGGCTGTGGGCGTCGCAGGCGTCTTCATCGAAACGCATCCCGATCCAGATCTGGCCCCTAGCGATGGACCAAACATGATCCCGCTGCGCGAGATGGAACCGCTGCTCACCGAGCTTATGGCCTTCGACCGACTGGCGAAATCGCTTCAGCAATCTTTGTGAGACGCTTTATCGGGGTGCGATCATCTCGCCAACATTGCGGTCGTAGCGAACCTGCAAAGCGGGCCGTAGCCGGACTCCGCCGATCCAACGGTCGACTTCGTTAAACATGGCGTGGTCCAGATGGCCACGCAGTACCTCGTGGCCAGCCTCGGTCAATTTCAGCGTATGATTTTTATACCCGTCTCCGCTGGTAAGACGGGGATCTTCCGCGTCGTCGATGTTTTTCGTGCCGATGCGAAAAGGTTCGGACAGCCCTTCGATCAGAGGCGCGTTGACGAACGTGAGGCCATCGAGCCTGCGAAAGAAACTGGCATCGCCCATGAAACGTGAGGCCTCCTGGAGGAGGACATCGCGATACAGCTCACCTGAATTTGCCGGTCCATGCTCCAGCCGACGTAAAACACGCTCTTCTGTAAGGCTGAGGCCACGCACAGGATCTGGAAATTCAGCCAGCAGACGCAGCAGCGCCGACTTGAGATAAGGCAGCTTAGCCAAATCATGTGAGACAAATTGTAAAAGCGCGGTCGGATCCGGAGAGGTGAAGGCACGCCAAGCATGGCAGGCCAGTTCGAATTGCGATCCATCCACGGTGGTGGCCGACGCGGCAAGAGCAGACAGATCCTCCGCCTTCATCGTTCCGAGATGATCATGAGCCTGAACGAGATAGACGCCCGTAAGACGGTTCTGATCTGCAAAAAAGTGCAGGATCTGCATCAATTGCAGCTGATCGTACAAATCATGCTCCATCCAGAGCTCAACGCGATCATAAGCGAGGTGGTCCCGAATCTTGGTGTCTCGTTCGGCAAACGAGAGCGCCACCTCGTCACGCGGAACTCCAAATTCTTCAGACAGAAACGCTGCCCTCAGCTCGGACAAACGCTCCAACCCTTCTTCATCCGGCACCGGCCCATCATGAAGAACATCGCGCCAAGGCAAAATGTCACCAGCGAAACCCGCAGCCCTTAATTTCTGCACCGCAATATCGCCATTGGTCACGATTAGACGCATCGAACATCTCCTTGCTTGGCGCAGGAGCATCGTGCTCGCTTTCGGCGATTTAGGGGCGTCGAGGCGTCGGAAGATGGGCTTGATGGTGTCCCGAAGGACGGGTTCGCGTGGATGTCATGGACCGCAGCTTTAAGTCCCCCGGGGGCTTTGCGTCCTACAGATCATGGCTTAATTAGCCTTTCAGCCCATCATCGGAGGTTTCCATGACTGCCATCGTCGACATCATCGGCCGCGAGATATTGGACAGTCGCGGCAACCCGACGATCGAGGTCGACGTCGTACTCGAGGATGGATCTTTGGGGCGCGCAGCGGTGCCGTCCGGTGCATCGACTGGCGCGCACGAGGCTGTGGAACTGCGCGACGGCGACAAAAGCCGCTACATGGGCAAGGGTGTCACCAAAGCCTTGGATGCGGTCAATGGCGAGATCTTCGACGCGATTGGCGGCCTTGATGCCGAAGACCAGAACAAGATCGATGAGATTCTGATCTCGCTCGATGGGACGCCTAACAAATCTCGCCTTGGCGCTAATTCGATCCTGGGCGTTTCGCTCGCCATTGCCAAGGCTGCGGCCGAGACTTCGGGCTTGCCGCTTTATCGCTATGTCGGCGGTGCCTCCGCACGAATTTTGCCGGTACCGATGATGAACATCGTGAACGGCGGAGTTCATGCCGACAATCCGATCGACTTTCAGGAATTCATGATCCTCCCTGTCGGTGCATCGAGCTTCTCGGAAGCCGTGCGCACGGGTGCGGAGATCTTTCACACGCTGAAGAGCGCCCTGAAGAAAGCCGGCCACAACACCAATGTGGGCGACGAGGGCGGCTTTGCACCAAATCTGCCGTCCGCGACGGCAGCTCTCGATTTCGTCATGTCAGCCATCGAAAACGCAGGCTTCAAGCCGGGTGATGACGTCTTCATCGGCCTCGATTGTGCTTCCACGGAGTTTTTCAGGGACGGCTCGTATCATTACGAAGGCGAGGGGATTGTTCGATCCCCGCAGGAGCAGGCCGAATATCTTGCCAGGCTCGTGGCCGATTATCCGATCGTTTCGATCGAAGACGGCATGTCCGAGGATGATTGGACCGGTTGGAAGGCCCTCACCGATCTGGCGGGCAAAACGTGCCAGCTTGTGGGTGATGATCTGTTCGTCACGAATGTCGAGCGCCTGTCGCAGGGTATCAAGCAGGGCACAGCAAACTCGATCCTGATCAAGGTGAACCAGATCGGCACGTTGACCGAAACTCTGGCCGCCGTGGATATGGCACACCGTGCTGGCTACACCGCTGTGATGTCGCACCGCTCCGGCGAAACCGAAGATACGACCATTGCCGATCTCGCCGTTGCCACGAATTGCGGTCAGATCAAGACGGGTTCGTTGGCTCGGTCGGATAGGTTGGCAAAGTACAACCAGCTGATCCGCATAGAGGAAGAACTCGGTACTCAAGCCATTTACGCGGGCCGTGGCGCCCTGAAGGCGCTAGCCTGATACGGCACCCGTTCTCTCAAAGCCCGAGGCGCTGCCTCGGGCTTTTCTATATGGCTTGGCGTTGGAATAAAGACCCGAAATTTCGGTGCAGGCTGCAGCACAGAGATAAGGTCTGCAGGCGGCGCTTCCGGAACAGATATCACCGGCGTATCTCGTGAGATTGATGCCGTCTTTCGAGCGGAGGTTCCAAATGGTTCGAGGCTGTAGAAAATGGTGCTCTGCTGTCTTGCTCGCTTTTGCCGTATTCTTCACGGCAGAACATGTTCAAGCTGAAGTGTCGGCTCCCGCCGGCGACTTGAAAGAGCAGGTTTTCGGCAGCGAGCAGGCCCCTATCACTGTAGTGGAATACGCCTCACTGACATGCCACCATTGCCGCGATTTCCATCTCAAGGAATGGCCCCGGATCAAGAAGACCTATGTCGACACCGGAAAGGTCCGGTTTATCTTGAGGGATTTCCGCTGGATTCCCTAGCGACTGCGGGCTTCATGCTAGCGCGTTGCGCAGGTGATTTGCGGTGGTATTCGGTCGTGGACCTGCTCTACCGCAATGACGATGCATGGGCGCACAACCCAGATCCGGTCGAGGGTCTTCGTGGCCTGATGTCAACCGCAGGCATGGCACCGGAGGCTTTCGAGCAGTGCCTGCGAAACGAAGATTTGTTTCAGAAAATCAATCGGGTCAAAGCTCGCGGACAGATGGAAGGCGTCCAAGCCACGCCCACGTTCTTTGTGAACGGGCAAAAACACGCGGGCGGTTTCATCCTGGAGAGTTTTTCCGAGCTCGTCGATCCGCTCCTGAAGCCTGCAAATTGAAGAGCATGTCGACACCAGTTTATGACGATGCATGCAGGACCGGGTTCGGAAGCGATCGGAAACGCCGTGAGAGGCATTGGCGGACGAAGTGGGATTCGAACCCACGGTGGACTTGCGCCCACGGCGGTTTTCAAGACCGCTGCCTTAAACCACTCGGCCATCCGTCCATGCGCCAAACACCATAGGATCACTTTATTCGCAAGGCCCTTACAGAGCAGCGATAAAGCATTCTCATACGACGCCCCATCTCGCCATGCCGTTCAATCTCTTGTAAATGCCTGCGACTAGAAACGGATTCCTCGAGGCCTGATCTCCCAGAAGCGATCCGAGCCGAAATTCCGAGGTTCGATGCTGCTCGACTACACTTCGCTCTTGTTGGCCGTAGGATTTTCAGGAGCTGCGATTGCAGCGACCCTTCTGCTTGCGTGGTTTTCGTCCCGCACCGAGAGTTTTCTCCTCACCTGGGCCATCGGCATCGCACTGGTCGTATGCGGCGTGCCGCTATTCAGCACATATCTGGAAACGAACAAGCCTTTCTGGGCGGCCGGTGCATTTATCTTTTTTACAGCAGGATTATCTGTAATATACGGCGCATCTAATCAGTTCCGAACAAGAAATCGCCCATTCCGTAGAATTTACTCAGTTGGTTTTTTATCCATCTTCGCTTTTATCCCGTTTTTTATATCGGGGCACGATGGAATTTCGTTTGTAATATTCAACGTGGTGGCGTGTCTTATTCTTCTTTCCACGGCGCGTGAATATGCTCGCTGCCTCCACGAGGCGGCTACATCGATCTCGATCCTCATTATTCTGTATAGCTTCGCCGCCGTTTCGTTCGTTTTATGCGCCGTGATGCTGCTCGCAGGAGGCGAGCTTACGCTAAGCCAGCCGCCCCGCAATTGGGCTGAAGATCTCAATGTCATCGCAACCCTTATCGGAGTTACGGGCATCGGTGCGGTCTCATTGGCTCTTCATCAGACACGCCTCGCACGCCGCCATCGAATCGCATCCCAGACCGATCAGCTAACGGGCTTGATGAACAGGCGAGCGCTTTTCGAGCTTTTCGGAGACAGGAAACTTCCTGCTCAAACCGCAATACTCATTTTTGACATCGATCACTTCAAGAAGGTCAATGATGATTACGGACACGCCGTTGGTGACGACGTCTTAAGCCGCTTCTCGGATGTACTTTCAAGCCAGCTACCGATCACCTCGCTGGCCGCGCGCTGGGGAGGGGAGGAATTTGCCGTGGTCCTGTCGCGAACGACGATGGACGCTGCCGCCGCTATAGGAGAGGCCGTCCGTGAGGAATTTGCTCGCCAGACTTTTCTCGCAGGAGAAGCGACTTTCAAATGCACACTCAGCGCTGGGCTCGCTTTTGAAGGTAGCGGAGGGCAGCTCTTCGAAGCGATTTTCAAGAAGGCTGATATCGCGCTTTATTATGCAAAGCGCGGCGGCAGAAATCGCGTGAATTCAGGCGATTTTCGCCTCGTTGCGTAAGCTCGCACGGTTTGCTCCCGACCCACTACGGGCGCGCTAAGCCGTATTTCTGCCACATTTCGTGGGCCTTCATCCTCCACATCTGAAGTCCTTAACGGCTTGTTCACGCTTGGCGAGAGCAGGTCGGACAGAGCAAAGCAGGACGTTGCATGATTGTTGCCTTGGCCCGAGGGCACGATGCGGACACTCGCAGACGACTTCCATACGGCTTCGGCGGCGTGTGCACTGCCGCTTTCCTTTCTCTGTTCCTGGCCAACTGCACCGAACGCTCCAAGCCGGTAGCCGCGATTCCTTCGCCTGCACCAGCAGCGAGTGAAAGCACTCCTGCACCAACAAAGACGGCGAATGGGACCAATCGGGCATATGTTGTCGCCGGCAAGAAATACACGCCTCAGAAGAACCCAGAGGGCTATGAGGTTGAAGGCGTCGCATCCTGGTATGGGCCACGCTTCCATGGCCGCCGTACCTCGAACGGCGAAATTTTCGACGCGAATTCGATCAGCGCCGCACATCCCACTCTGCCGCTTCCCTCCTACGCCAAGGTGACGAATGTGACCAATGGCCGTTCGATCGTGGTGCGTGTGAACGATCGGGGTCCCTTCCACGGCAATCGTGTTGTCGACGTCTCGCAGCGCACCGCCGACCTGCTCGATTTCCGGAGTAAGGGAATGGCGAAGGTGAAGGTCGAATATGTCGGCCCAGCCGATGAGCGCGGCAGCGACAACAAGACCCTGCTCGCCACATTGAGCGAAGGCACCTCGTCGATCGCCAACACGCTATTGGCGGCCGTCCGGCCAACGAAAAAGGCGGAGGAACCGGCATCTCCTCAGATCGCCGCTGCTCAGACGATTCCGGCCGTAGAGCAGCAGCCATTGGTGGCCGCAGCTGTGAAAAAGCCAGCGGCCGCGCAGCCTGATGCCCAGCCCGCAACCAAGGCTGAAAAGATTCGCGCGAAGCCTGCAAAGCCTGCTGAAGTGCAGATTGCCGAGGCAGATCTTTCACACGAGGCTTCCGAGACCACGCCCCGCACACAGATCGCTTCCCGGATCGCGACGGGATTTGCTGGGATGGAGACGTCTCCGCCGGTTCTTGAGCCCGCAATTATCGGCCAGCCCGTATTAGGAAGCATGGGATTCAGCGCCGAGGCATTACGCGGCTCCCGCTGAATGCTCATCCGGTTCGAATGTACGTGGGCGATCGCTCGCGCTATGACCTTGAACGAACAGGGTCATCCGGATGACGAGTCGACTGAAGATTTTCAGAAACGCGAAGAGAGCATTTTTACGCTCATGGCTCGTTGCAATCGTGTTTTGGATTGCAATCAATCCTGCTCGAGCCTTCGATAGCGAAGCCACCCGCGCGATCCTGTACGACGTCACCAACGATTCCATCCTCTACGCGAAAGACGCCGAGGCGGCCTTCGCGCCGGCCAGCCTCGCCAAATTGATGACGCTGGGCGTCGTCTTTGACGAAATGGATCGCGGATGGCTCGCCCCGGGTCAGCCTTTCAAATTATCGGAACATGCATGGCGAACGGGAGGAGGGCCCGCTCGGACAACCAGCATGTTCGCAAAGGTGAACAGCGAGATAGCCGTTCAGGATTTGGTGCGCGGGGTCGCAATCGTTATCGGCAATGATGCCGCCATCGCCCTTGCGGAGGGAATCGCAAAAAGCGAGAGCGCCTTTGCAGAACGGATGAACCGCCTTGGTCAAGAAATCGGCCTTACCGCGTCGCATTTTGTAAATGCCACAGGGCTTCCACAGGACGGCCAGCGCACCAGTGTGCATGACCTGCTGCGCGTGTCCATATACCTAACGACGCGCCATAGCGAACGTTACCGCGTATTCTCCCAGCCCGATCTGGACTGGAATCGAATCCGGCAAACCAACCGAAATCCTCTTCTCAACCAATATGAAGGTACCGACGGCCTTATGGTGGGATTCACCGCAGGGCAGGGGCATATGATTGCTGCCTCGGCGGTGCGTGGTGGCAAACGAATGATTGCCGTTCTTGCCGGACTACCCGACGAAGCCACGAGAAATCGTGCTGCACAGGCGCTACTGGATTGGGGCTTTGACGGCCATATCCAACGCGAATTGTTCGAGGCGGGGGCAGTAGTCGCAGAAGCTCGGATATTCGGGGGCACAAAAGGATCAGTACGGCTGGTTTCGCCGGATGCAGTTCATCTTCTGATGCCGAAAGATGGCGACAGCCGGCTCGTCGCGCGGGCAGTTTACAGAGGGCCTATCGCCGCACCGGTATCGCGTGGAGACCGTGTCGGTTCCCTGCGTATCTGGCGCGATGGGATGCTGCAAAGAGAAGTTCCTTTGATCGCCGACGAAGACGTGTCCGAAGGGTCGCTGCTTCGGCGTGCTTTGGATGCGACCTATGAATTGGGCGCAAACGCCGTTGGCGCTGTCTATCGACGGGTCATGTGATGAGGGAGAGATTCATCACGCTCGAGGGCGGCGAGGGAACGGGGAAATCCACCCAGGCTAAGAAACTCGCCGATCGGCTTCAGGCACTTGGCTGGAAGGTCACCACGACGCGCGAACCTGGTGGTTCGCCTGACGCGGAGAGGCTGCGAGAACTTATCCTGTCCGGCGACGCCAAGGAATTCGGCGCTTTCGCAGAGGCGATGCTTTTTTCAGCGGCGCGGATCGATCATCTCCGCCAGACCATCAACCCAGCTTTGCGCCGCAAGGAATGGGTGGTTTGCGACCGCTTCCTCGATTCAACCCGTGCGTATCAGGGCGCTCTTGGCAATCTCGATCCTGGCATCCTTCGCGCTGTGGAGCACGTTGTCGTCGACACCAGGCCCGGCCTGACTTTCCTGCTCGATCTCCCGGCCGAGATCGGGCTGGAGCGCGCCCAAAAGCGTTCCACTGCTCCTCGAGATCGCTTCGAAAGCGAAACATTGGACTACCACAGGTCTCTCAGGCAGGCATTTCTCGACATCGCTGCAGCGGAGCCGGAGCGCATTGTCGTGATCGATGCTGAGCCCGATCAGGGTGCCGTGGCTGAAGCGGTCTGGAAAGCGACGACGCAATTTTACGGTCTTCGCGAGCCAAGCTATGGCTGACGCTGGTGGAGATTACGGATTGGAGTCAGATCGGGTCGATGGCGTCCCGCATCCACGGGAAACCTATGATCTGATCGGGCACGACGCCGCCGAGCAAAACCTTCTGCAGACATACCGTGCGGGACGATTGCATCACGCCCTCATCCTCGGCGGTCCGTCCGGCATCGGAAAGGCGACGCTTGCCTATCGGTTAGCTCGTTTCCTGCTCGCGCATCCAGACAGTTCCTCTCCAGCCGTCCAGACAGCAAATGACCTGTCGGTGAGCCGGGATCACCCTGCTGCGCGTCGGGTACATCACCTTTCTCATCCTGATCTTTTCGTCTTGCGCCGTGGTTTGACCGCGGATCGAAAATCCCTGGCCACTGAAATCCGAGTTGAGGATTCTCGTCGCCTCGTCTCCTTTTTCACCAACACGGCGGGCGAGGGCGGTTGGCGCATTGCGATCGTCGACAGTGCGGATGACCTCAATACCAACAGTTCGAATGCGCTGTTGAAGGTGCTTGAGGAGCCGCCGCCGCGCTCGCTCTTTATCGTGATCTCATCCCGGCCCAAGCAATTGCTGCCGACCATCCGGTCGCGCTGCCGAACGCTTCTGATGTCGCCTTTGGCTTCCGAGCAGGTCGCGTTGGTTCTCGATCGGCTTGAAACGCTGGATGCCGTCGAAGATCAAAACACAGCTAATGCTGCTGCCCTGGCGGAAGGGTCGGTCGGCAAAGCGGTTTCAATGCTGTCGGGAAATCGAGTCGCCGTTCATGCAACAGTGACGGACCTCATCGTTCGCTTGCCTCAACTCGATTACTCACGCCTTCATGCCCTTGCCGAACAGACAATCGGGCGCGACGGGGCAAGCATCTTTGATATTTTCATCGAAACCGTCCTCGACTGGCTACATGCGCGGATGAGGGCAGGGGTCACTCAGGGCGAGCCGCATCTTGCGAGATGGGCGGAGCTATGGGAAAAAACGATGCAAATATCTCGTGATGCAGCGATCTTCAATTTAGATCGGCGACCGCTCGTTCTCGCCATAGCGTCTGATCTCGCTGCCGCCTCACGCGGCTGAACCAATCCGAAGCAGTAAGCAGGCCATGTCCCAACATACGCCCTTCTACATCACGACGGCCATCGCTTACCCCAACGGTGCACCTCATATCGGCCACGCCTACGAAGCGATTGCGACCGACGTCATCTCGCGTTTTCACCGGCTCGACGGACATGACGTGTTCTTCATGACGGGGGCTGACGAGCACGGCATCAAGATGCAGCAGACGGCTGACAAAGCGGGTATCACGCCCGCTGAATTGGTGGCGCGAAACGTGCCCCAGTTTCAAAAAATGGCGGAACACCTCAACCTGTCGA
This sequence comes from Terrihabitans aquatilis, assembly GCF_052542005.1. Classification (NCBI taxonomy): domain Bacteria; kingdom Pseudomonadati; phylum Pseudomonadota; class Alphaproteobacteria; order Hyphomicrobiales; genus Terrihabitans; species Terrihabitans aquatilis. Next base: position 435,149 of record NZ_JBOCUO010000001.1, read on the forward strand.
ACGATCGATACATTCGGACGACCGAGCTCGCTCACCACAAGGCTTCTCAGGCGATCTGGAACAAGATGGTCGAGAAGGGCGACATTTATCTGGGCACTTATTCCGGGTGGTATTCGGTTCGCGACGAGGCGTTTTATGCCGAAACCGAAACCGTTCTTCAGGAAGGCGGCACCCGCTTGGGCCCGCAAGGAACGCCTGTGGAATGGGTGGAGGAGAACAGCTATTTCTTTCGCCTGTCGGATTATCAGGACCGTCTTCTGACGTTCTATGACGAGAACTCGAAGTTCATTGGTCCCGACGCAAGGCGAAACGAGGTTGTCAGCTTCGTAAGAGGCGGTCTCCAGGACCTTTCGATCAGCCGCACGAACTTTGACTGGGGCATCAAGGTCCCCGGCGCTGAAGACCACATCATGTATGTCTGGGTAGATGCGTTGACGAACTATCTGACTGGCGTCGGCTTTCCCGACGAACAATCGGAGATGTTTCGGCGTTATTGGCCGGCGAGCGCCCATATTATTGGCAAGGACATTATCCGTTTCCACGCAGTGTATTGGCCCGCTTTTCTGATGTCCGCCGAGCTTGAACTGCCGAAGCGGGTTTTCGCACACGGGTTTCTCTTCAATAAAGGAGAGAAAATGTCGAAATCCGTAGGCAACGTCATCGATCCTTTCACGATCACGGATACTTATGGCGTCGACCAGGTACGTTATTTCTTTCTTCGTGAAGTCCCCTTCGGCCAAGACGGCAATTACAGCCATGAGGCAATTGTTCAGCGGATAAACGCGGACCTGGCAAACGATCTCGGCAATCTGGCGCAGCGTTCCTTGTCGATGATCGGAAAGAACAGCGAGGGCAGAGTGCCAAAGTGGTCGACGTTTACGGAGGCCGACCGCACATTGTTGACGGCTGCAGATCGGCTGATTGATGAATGCCGCCAGGCAATCGATGATTTCGCGTTGCATACGATGCTTGCGGCTATCTGGCGGGTGGTCGGAGATGCCAATCGCTACTTCGCTTCGGAAGAGCCCTGGAAACTCCGCAAAACAGACCCGGAGCGTATGGCAACGGTTCTCTACGTCACTGCGGAAACCTTACGGACGCTGGCTATTCTGATACAGCCTGTCATGCCGACCGCGGCAGCGAGGCTGCTCGATGCGCTGAATGTGCCGTCGGATCAGCGCAGCTTCGTTGATCTTGGAGAGCAGGGGCGTCTCGTACCCGGCGAAACCTTGCCAGCGCCAGCACCTATTTTTCCACGATATGTTGAGCCCGACGAAGGTGCCGTCGTCTAATGCTCGTCGACAGTCATTGCCATCTCGACTTTCCGGACTTCGCTGAGGACCGGGCGGGAATAATAGCCCGAGCCGCTGACGCGGGCGTCGGAGCTATGGTGACGATCTCGACTCGCGTCAGACGCTTTCAACAAATCCTAGATATCGTTGAAGCTCACGAGAACGTCTTTGGGTCGGTGGGAACTCATCCGCAACAAGCGGCAGAGGAGCCCGATATCACCGCTGACGACCTGATCCAGCTGTCGGCACATCCAAAGATCGTGGCTATCGGGGAGGCGGGTCTCGACTATCATTATGAAACATCGTCGGCCGACCTCCAGAAGCGCAGCTTTCTTCAGCATATCGCTGCCGCACGGGAGACAGGACTGCCACTTGTGATTCATGCTCGTTCTGCCGATGACGACATGATCCGCATCCTGGAAAATGAAACGGCAAAGGGCGCATTTCCTGCCGTTCTGCATTGCTTCTCGTCAGGGCCTGAACTGGCGAAGCGTGGTATCGAGCTTGGTCTCTACATTTCTTTTTCAGGCATCCTGACGTTCCGAAATTCGCAGGAGATCCGGGACATTGCCGCTTTCGTTCCGGAAGACAGGCTGCTGGTCGAAACGGACGCTCCTTTCCTCGCGCCCGTTCCTCATCGCGGCAAAACGAACGAACCTGCGTTCGTGGCGCACACGGCGACAGTCCTGGCGAACCTAAAAGGATGGACACCCGAACACACAGGCAAACAAACGACCGAAAATTTCGCACGTCTTTTCAAGAAGGTGCCGGCTAAGTCGCTTGGCCTGCATGAGGCCATTCGGTGACGTTGAGCGTCATAATACTAGGGTGCGGATCATCCGGAGGCGTGCCGCGCGTTGCGGTTGGATGGGGGCAATGCGATCCTCACGAGCCACGAAACCGACGCCGTCGCTGTTCCGTGCTCGTTCGATCTACGACCTCAGACGGGGAAACTCGCGTTCTTGTGGATGCGGGACCTGATCTACGTGAGCAGCTGCTCGCCGAGGAAATCGACGACCTCGACGGAGTGCTTTTCAGCCATGAGCATGCTGATCATTGCCATGGCGTAGATGATCTCCGCCCATTGTTTATCCGCAACCGCCGGCGGATCGATGTCTGGATCGACCCGCACACAGCCCCATCATTGCATAGCCGCTTCAGCTATCTGTTCACGGCTCAACCAGGTAGCGATTACCCGCCGATCCTGAATGAGCATCTTATGTGCCACGGGGCTCCAATACATGTAAGCGGCTCCGGAGGTCTCGTCACGGCGACACCGTTTCGGCTCAACCACGGCAATGTCGATGCACATGGCTTCCGTTTCGAGAACATGGCGTATACGCCGGACGTCAACGCGATCCCAAGCGAAAGCGAGGATTACGTCCGGGATCTTGACCTGTGGATCATCGATGCCTTGCGAGTTGCCCCGCATCCCAGTCATTTCACCTTGTCGGAAGCGCTACAATGGATCGAGCGCATGAAACCCAAGCGGGCCGTTCTCACGAACCTCCATACGGACTTGGATTACCAGACGCTGCAGCGGAAATTGCCGGCCAATGTGGAAGCGGCCTACGACGGCATGAAGCTGATTTTTTGACCTAGCACTACCGCATAACATTCCATAATATATGTTATGCGACTTGAGAATTTGCAGCGGAACGCCCTGCCACAAGGTCGCTGGCCGCTCCGGTCAGGTTGGGTCCAATGGCGACGATTTTGTCAGCCGCCGATCCTTCGCGATAAGCCAGATGTTGCGGATGTAGATCACCATCCCCAAGGCTTGGCCCGCAATGAATACGGGATCACGCCGCTGAATCGAGTACACGAGCAGCAGCGCACCGCCTGCAATTGAAAAAAACCAGAAAGCTATCGGGATCACAGATTTTCGGGCTCGCTCGCTTGCGATCCATTGGACCACGAAGCGCATCATGAACATGCTCTGCGCAATGAGGCCCAGGATCGCCCAAGCATCGAAATTCAGCACGAAGACTTCATGGGCCCATTCGGCCAAGTGAGCGAGCATTGCTTATTCGATCTCCGTGGCGTCTGCGCGGCCGCGAAAGCGGCGCATGAGCCACCACATACCGGCCAAATCCAACACGCCACGAAGGCCCCGATCAAATATGCCGTAGTTCGAGCGCCCGTGACTGCGCGGCCGATCCGTGACCTCTACCCGCACCATGTCGTAGCCCTCCCGATGCACAAGCGCGGGGATGAACCGATGCCAGCCATCGAAAAACGGCAACTGCCTGAAAAGGTCCCGAGGTACGGCCTTCAGACCACAACCTGAATCAGCAGCGTTATCGTGCAGGATTTTCTGGCGCACAGCATTCGCAAACCGGGAAGCAACACGCTTTGCCGCGCTATCCGTGCGGGATTTCCGCTGCCCCATGGCAAGCCCGCACGATGAACCGGCATTACGAAGCGCATTTAGAAGTTGCGGGATGTAAGCGGGGTCGTTCTGGCCATCACCGTCGAGCGTCACGACGATCTCTCCCCGGGCATTCAAGACACCCGTGCGGACGGCTGCGGATTGTCCCAAAGAGCGGATATGGCGAATGTGCCGAACAGGCATCCCGAGATGCGTCTTACGAGACAGCACAGTCGCCGTGTCGTCAGTCGATCCGTCATCAACGATGATGATCTCGTGGCTCTCTTGTCCGAGCGCGATATGGATCTCGTCGATCAGAGTATCGAGGCAAAGAGCCTCATTTCGCGCCGGAACAACGACCGAAATCGTTGCCGATGTGGAAGCGGACATGGGAAGCCTGAATTGTGTATCAATCTGCAAAGTCACTCTGATCGCCTAAAGGTTCCAGCCGAAAAGGTCCACTCATGGGCTTGAATCAGTCATCGGCTTGTGGCCGGTAAAGAGCCGCTATCGAGGTACTGAATGACCCCCTCCCGCAATATCGCTGATCTGCTCGATCTCATGGCTGCGTTGCGAGATCCCGAAACAGGCTGCGCCTGGGATTTGCAGCAGACATTCGAGACAATCGCCCCCTTTACGTTGGAGGAAGCTGCCGAGGTGGTCGATGCGATCGCGCGCAATGACATTGGCAATCTGCGGGATGAACTCGGCGACCTTCTCCTGCAGGTGGTATTCCATTCCCGTATCGCGGAGGAAAAAGGCTCTTTCGCGTTTGGCGATGTTGTGGAGGCGATTACCTCGAAGCTGATACGCCGGCATCCTCACATTTTTGGCGGAGCAGGCGAACTCACAGCAGGCGAAGTCAAAGAGCTCTGGAACAAGATCAAACGGGAGGAAAAGCTGGCTCAGCGCCCAACAGAGCCAATCGGCGTCCCCCCCAGCCTTCTTCAGGAGGTGCCCGGCGCCCTGCCCGCGTTGTCACGTTCGGTGGCGCTTCAAACCAAGGCGGGCAGCGTGGGGTTTGACTGGAATTCAGCACAGCTCATTCTCGACAAAATACACGAGGAAGCGGAAGAAGTCCGTGAGACCTTGGAAGATGGGGTGAGCGAAGATGACCGCATTGAGGAAATCGGAGACCTGTTATTCGCGGTTACAAACCTCGCGCGGCATATGAAAGTCGATCCCGAGATTGCTCTCCGTAGGGCAAACGCGAAATTTGAACGGAGATTTCATTTTATCGAGACATCTCTTGCCGAGGCCGGACGGCGAACTGATGACGCCAATTTGGACGAGATGGAAGCTCTCTGGAACCAAGCAAAGCTTCGAGAGCGCATTGACCGCGCGCCATAATCTTAGCTGGCGTCTCCGAACCGACGACGAATTTCCTCTTCTCGCTGTACAGGCACGCGCACTTGCAGCGCGACGTCTCCATTGTCCTGATCTTTGCGAGCGAGAACTTCGCCGTGTTCGTAAAGCCAATGCAGCCCCTCGCCGTCTGCTGCGCGCACCACAATGTCGAGGACAGGGCGTCCTGCAGAGAGGCGTGCCTCCACCTCATCCAGAAGCTCCGAACTCCCCGCCCCGCTGAGGGCTGAGACCAGAATCGGAGGCTTTTCGTGCCGACGGGCAACCTCGCGAAGCCGATTGGCGCTCTCTTCATCGAGCTGATCGATCTTATTCCAGACCTCGATCACCCGGGAACTATCGGCCTCGATTCCCAGATCATGAAGGATGGCCTCCACATCGGCCGCCTGGGCCTCCACGTCATCGTGGCTGATGTCACGAACGTGGAGAATGATATCCGCCTCCAGGACCTCCTCAAGCGTTGCGCGAAACGCAGCCACGAGCATGGTGGGCAGTTCCGAAACAAAACCCACGGTGTCCGACAGGATAATTCGCGTGCCATGAGGAAGATCGATCGACCGCAGTGTCGGATCGAGTGTTGCGAACAACATATCGGCGGCTAGCACTTCTGACCGCGTCAGACGATTGAAGAGCGTTGATTTCCCGGCGTTCGTATACCCGACCAGGGCAACGATCGGATACGGGATCCGCTTGCGGCTGGACCGATGAAGGCCACGCGTGCGGCGCACCTGATCCAACTCCCGTTCGATCTTGTGGATACGTTCGCCGATGACACGCCGATCCGCTTCGATCTGAGTTTCACCGGGTCCGCCGAGGAAGCCGAAGCCACCTCGCTGCCGCTCCAAATGAGTCCACGAGCGTACCAGACGGCTTTTCTGCCAGTTCAGATGGGCGAGCTCAACCTGCAGCGTCCCCTCTTTGGTTCGGGCCCGACTGCCGAAAATTTCCAGGATGAGGCCTGTTCGGTCCAGGACCTTACAATTCCAGGCTTTTTCCAGATTGCGCTGCTGGACGGGAGACAAAGTTGAATCGACCACAACGAGCTCGGCCTGCTCCAAGCGCACGCTGTCCGCGATCTCCTCGACCTTGCCTGTGCCGATGAATGTAGCGGGACGAATATCGTTAAGCGGTACCAGTCCCGATCCGACAACATCCAGATTGATTGCCTGAGTGAGGCCAATGGCCTCGTCCAATCGCGCTTCCGGACTCCGCAATGTCAGTTCAGCCCCGTCCCGAGCTGACTTCCGTGAAAGATGTGGAACGACGACGATCGCTTTCGTCATCATTTCCTAGCCCTGCCCCGACAATTTCGAGATGCTCAATCGCCCTTCTCGTTATCCGTACCTTCGAACAGGGAGATGGGCTGGCCCGGCATGATCGTTGATATCGCGTGCTTATAGACAAGCTGCGAATGGCCATCACGCCGCAAAAGCACGCAAAAGTTGTCAAACCAAGTAACAACCCCTTGAAGCTTCACACCATTCACGAGAAAGATGGTGACCGAAATCTTGTTTTTGCGGACATTGTTAAGAAAGGTGTCTTGGAGGTTCTGGGCTCGTTCGGCCATGTTCTTATTATCTTTCGCCGTAGGGCTCTTATTTAAAGGGGCATTAGAGGGAAGGCGCTCTGTTTTCGCAAGAGCACGAGGCGATCAGATTATCCGCCATTCCGCTGCGTCATGGAACTTGGCACGAAGCCGCGTGACGATCGGACCTGGTTTCCCGCTGCCAACGGGCATCCCATCAATGGTTACCACCGGCATCAAAATGTTGGTCGCCGACGTGACAAAAGCCTCTTGAGCAGATTTCGCTTCCTCAATCGCGAAGGGGCGCTCCTCCATCTGAAGCCCCTCTTGCCTGATCAAATCCATCAGCGTCGTTCGGGTGATGCCACGCAGGATCCCGCTTTCAGCAGGTCGCGTGACAAGCCGCCCGTCGCTCGTGATGATCCAGGCGTTGCTTGACCCTCCTTCGGTCACATATCCATCGCGATCAACGAACCACGCTTCCTTCGCGCCTTGAGCCTTCGCCCTCATTTTGGCGAGCACATTCGGCAGCAATCCCGTTGTTTTAATATCGACTCGTTCCCACCGGCTTTCCGGGACGGTGGTGATGCCAATACCGGCTTCAGAGGTCGACTGCGCCTTGGAAGGGTCTATCTGCCGAGCGATGACCACCAAGGTCGGTGCGAGGGGTTCCGTCGGGAAGATAAAGTCACGACGGCAAGCACCACGCGAAACCTGAATATAAACAGTGCCCTCGCGCACACGATTGCGCCGCAACGTCTCGCTGATAACGATACGCATCCCATGGTCGGACATAGGAGCAGCCATCTGCAATTCGTCCAGCGAACGCTTAAGTCTGGCGAGGTGACGCGTCTCATCGATGATGCGGCCGTGGCGAACCTCGCACACCTCGTACACGCTATCGGCAAACTGAAAGCCGCGATCTTCGACATGAACTGCCGCGTCGGCATAAGGAACATAACGTCCGTTGACGTAGACAATCCGGCTCATGGAATATCCTCAAAAGAACTCAATGCTGACGCGGAACAATTGCTCGACGCGTCGGACAGCCTTGGCCTCGGCAAAAAGCACCACCCGGTCGGCCGCTTCGATCACCGTGCTACCATGGGGAGCGATCACCTGGCCATTCCGGAAAATGGCACCCAGGCGAACGCCGTCCACATCGGCAAGCTCCCGCAAAGGCTTCCCCACCAGCGGCGAAGTAGCCAAAGCCTCAGCCTCGATAAGCTCTGCCCTGCCCTCGTGAACGGAATGCACAGCGCGGATGCGCCCCCGCCGGACATGACGCAGGATACGCGAAACGGTGACCCCTCTTGGGTTGACCTGGAGATCGACGCCGAGATCAGCGATCAGCCCCGAGAACGCGACCGTATTCACAAGACAGATGCTGCTTTGGCATCCAAGCTGTTTTGCAAGGCCCGCTGCCAGCACGTTGACCTTCTCGTCATTCGTGACGGCGACAAACGTGTCGGCACCCCCTACCCCCGATTCCCGAAGAAGCGCATCGTCCAAGGCGTTGCCGGATAGGACGACGGCTTTATGGAAGTCATCCGCAATTGATGTCGCGCGGGCAAAATCCGGCTCGATGACGGTTATGGATGCATTCCGCGTGCGCTTCTCGACGCCGCGCGTGATGTAAACTCCGATATTTCCGCCGCCGGCAATGATGATCCTTCGCGCAGGAGGCACGTCGCGACCGAAAATCACAAGAGTACGCTTCAACTGGTTTGCGTCAGACGCGACGTAGCAGAGATCGCCAGAGACAATGAAATCGCTGCTGCGTGGAGCAAAGACTCTCTCACCCCGTTTTATGCCGATGACCCTGGCCTTGAGGTCCGGGAAGAGTTCCGTCAGCTGCTTCAGCGGCGTGTTCAGAACAGGACATTCATCATCGCAAAGGATTGCGGCGACGGTAACAGTGTCATTTGCGAAACTAATCGTGTCTACGGCACCTGGCACCGCCAGGCGGCGAAGGATCGCCTCACCCACTTCGATCTCCGGCGAAATCACCACATCGATCGGAGTCTGATCGCGACTAAACAGGTCGCTCCATTCCGGTTTGAGATAATTCCGGGACCGGATACGTGCGATTTTCGTCGGCACGTTGAACAACGCATGGCCAACCTGGCAGGCAACCATATTCACTTCATCGCTCTGCGTGACCGCAATCAGCATGTCAGCATGTTCAATGCCGGCCTGAGCCAGAACATCCGGATACGCGCCGTGTCCGACAAAGCCGCGCACTTCCAGAGTGTCAGAGATCTGACGTATGAGGCGAGGCTGGAGGTCGATTACAGCAACGTCGTTGCCTTCAGCAGCAAGGCGTTCCGCAATACCGAAGCCGACTTGGCCGGCTCCGCAAATCACCACCTTCATGTCCAGCCTACTGCGCTTCGAATGCAGTGTTCTCGATAAAGCAAGAATGCTTTGCCGTCACGGATCAGCCGATTTCGAGCGCCTTTAACTTCCGGTGCAGAGCGGACCGCTCCATTCCAATGAACTCGGCCGTCCGGGAGATATTGCCGCCAAACCGGCTGATCTGAGCCATGAGATACTGGCGCTCAAAAATCTCACGTGCTTCCCGCAACGCCATACCCATCAATTGTTCACCACCGCTCCCATTCGGCGTGGGCGGGACCATCGTGCCGACTTCCGAAGGAAGCATGCTGGCTGTGACCACTGCCTCGGGATCACCGCTCGTCAGGATCATGAGGCGTTCGATATTGTTGCGTAGCTGGCGAACATTACCGGGCCAATCATGGGATTGAAGTACAGCCATCGCATCTTCCCCGATCAGACGCTTGGGAAGGCCCGTCTGCGCCGAGATATGATCGAGGTAATATTCGATTGTTTCGGAAATATCCTCACGTCGCTCAGCCAGCGATGGCACACGGACCGGAACCACCGCCAGTCGGTGAAACAGATCCTCCCGAAACGCGCCGCGCTGAATTTCAGCCGGAAGATCCCGACTTGTGGACGAGATGATGCGCACGTCGACCGACACGCGGGTTGAGCCCCCGACACGGGTGAAATTCTGATCGGTCAGGACACGCAGAATTCGGCTTTGTGTCTCTCGCGGCATCTCAGCGACCTCATCGAGAAACAATGTGCCGCCATGCGCTTCCTCGAGGGCGCCGATTGTGCGCGTTCCCCCCTCGCCGTTTTCCGTTCCAAAAAGCGCCGTCTCCATATTTTCCGGCGTAATCATCGCGGCGTTGACCGCGACAAAGGGGCCGTTTGGCCGGTTTGACGAGGAATGCAGAATGCGGGCGACCAATTCCTTCCCGCTGCCCGGCGCGCCCGTAATCAACACACGGCTGTTCGTAGGCGCGATCCGCTCGATCGTGCCGCGCAGCTGATTCATGAGCGTCGAGCGCCCGACGAGCTTCGTTGCGCTGCCTGCCCGCTGCTGCAGGTCCTTGATCTCGCGCTTCAGACGCGAGGCTTCCAGCGCTCTGGATGCAACAAGCACCAGCCGATCAGCCTTGAACGGCTTCTCGATGAAATCGTAGGCTCCCTTTTTGATCGCAGCCACCGCTGTTTCAATGTTGCCGTGTCCCGAGATCATCACCACAGGAAGATCCGGATGCGTTTCCTTCAACACTTCGAGGATCTGCAATCCATCGAGCTTGCTGCCCTGCAACCAGATGTCGAGGAACACAAGGTGGGGGCGACGCTCTTCGACCGCCGCGATGGCCTGATCGGAGTTGCGGGCTACACGCGTCTTATAGCCTTCATCTTCGAGGATGCCCGCCACCAAATCGCGGATGTCTGCTTCGTCATCGACGATGAGAATGTCCGACGTCATACCTCGGTACCTGTCTCGTTCTGGGGGTTTCGAGTAGATGGCAAAATTGGGAACCACAGTCTGATGCGGGCGCCTTGGCCCCCCTCGGCAACCTCAGGGGCGTCAGCAAGTTCGATGCCGCCGCCGTGTTCTTCGAGGATCTTCGTCACGATCGCCAACCCAAGCCCAGTGCCCTTCTCGCGAGTGGTCATATAGGGCTCGAGCAGCCGGCTCCTATTCTCAGCGGGTAAACCAAGACCATTGTCGGTCACATCGATCACGACACGCTCGTCCTGACGACTTACGTCAACATGGATGCGGCCTGGCCGACGCTCATCGTCCGGTACGCCAGCGATCGATTCCGCTGCGTTCTTGACGATATTCGTCACAGCCTGTGAGAGAAGCCGCCGATCGAGCGGCGCCACAAGGGGCTCTTCAGGAAGATCCAAGCCGATCTCCACCTCCGGATGCCCCACCCGCATCATGACAATGACCTGGCGAACCGTCTCCGAAACATCCTCCGCCTCAATCACAGGCTTTGGCATTCGCGCGAACGATGAGAATTCATCGACCATACGTTTGATATCGTCGACCTGACGGACAATGGTGTCTGTACATTGGTCGAAAACCTCTCGATCCTCGACGATGTTCTTGCCGTATTTGCGGCGAATTCGCTCGGCGGCGAGCTGGATCGGCGTCAGCGGGTTCTTGATTTCATGAGCAATGCGGCGAGCAACATCGGCCCAAGCTGACGTCCTCTGGGCCGCCACAAGATCCGTGATGTCATCAAGCGTCACGACGTAGCCGTGTTCGAAATCGGCCGACCTCTCACTCGTGACACGTACATTGACGGTCCGTTCTCGTCCCCCGCGCAGAAGGATGACCGTGCCCTGCATAAGCCGACCGCGGCTGGCAACGGCTTCCCCGAACAGGTCGACCAGCTCCGGTGCCACCTCCTGAAGCGGCTTGGTTAAAAGCTCAGATTCCTGCACGCCCAGCAGGCCTTCAGCCATGCGGTTCACCAGCGTCACATGACCATCCGCGGTAAGTCCGACGACGCCTGCGGTGACACCTGAAAGAACCGCCTCGGTAAAACGGCGTCGCTCGTCGATCTGCTCGCTCGCTTCCAGCAAGGCGTTTCGCTGGGTTCGAAGTTGAGCTGTCATGCGATTGAAGGTTTCGGACAAGCCGCCGAGATCGCCTCCTTTTCTGCCTGCCGGAACCTGAACATAAAGATTTCCGGTCGAAACCTGATCTGCGGCAGCCATCAACTGGCTGATGGGCGAAACGAGGCGATTGGCGAATGCCATGCCCAGCCAGATTGCAGCCAGCAAAAGCGTAAGGCCGACGATCAGATACATCAGGCCGAATGCGACCTGCACCCCGAAACGGCGGCGCTCAAGCGCCGTGTATTCAGCTGCGGCAGCTTCAGTCTGACGAAGATATTGGGTCGCCCGCGGATCGACCGCGCGAACCGCGAAGATCCACAGATCGTCATAGCCAGCGAGGCGAAAAACGGACCCGATAAGATTTTTGCTGCCGGGCGACAGGAGAGCCGGCTCAGTTTCCGTGGCTTGCGTGAATGCGCTCGGGGGTGGCATCGGTACTGGACGGCCGCCGTCATTCGCGGCGCGCTCGACGACTGTCATATCCTGCTGAAGGAGATACACCGCCTGCATTCCACGAATGGTGGATTGCACAGTGACGAGCTCTTTAAACCGCTCTCGCTCTGAATCGAATAATGGACGCGCGCGGTTTAAATCGCTCGCCATCGCGAGTGTTTCGGCCCGAATGGTGCGAGCCTGCTCCTCGAGATAGGCGCGTGAAACGACCAGCGCATTATCGACGATGGCACGTGCACGGACTGAGAACCATTGATCCAGTCCGCGATCCAATGTGATCACCGCCACCGCAGCCAATAGCAAAGCCGGAGTGACGGCGACTATGGCAAACAGCAAGATCACGCGCTGATGCAATTGGGCGCCGGCCAGCCGCCTCTTGCGGGCTAGCATCAGGGCCCATCCCTGCCAGATGATCAGGATCAGCAGGACGATACCGAGCGCCGCGTTTACGCACAGCGTGGTGACCACCACGTTATGGGTCGGCTGAATCGGCGTGAGGTTCGCCAAGATCAGAAACGTGGCGAGTGTTGATAAGAGCGTAAGGACCAGTACGACCGACCCAAAACGGCTGGGTCCGCCTCGTGCCGAAGTTTGCACGCTTTTATGATCCAGCGTTTCCGGCGCTAGCGTTTCAGCGGTCAACCCTTCCCCCTGCCCCAACGGCGCATCCTTAACTACTGATGCAACAGCGTGACAGTGTTGTCAAAATACGACAACATCGGGGCAGGATATCAACGCCCGCTTCGCATAATGCGAAGATCCAGATCTCTGATTTTTTTCCGAAGCGTGTTTCGATTCAGACCCAGCAGCTCGGCAGCCCTGATCTGATTTCCCCGGGTGGCGACCAAGGCCGCACCCAGCAGAGGCTGCTCGATTTCACGAAGTACGCGGTGGTACAGGCCGGGGGGCGGAAGTGCGTCACCGAACTGGCCAAAATAATTGGCCAGGAACCGTTCTACCGATGCCGAGATCTCGTCAGGCGCTCCGGGCGTATCGCTAGCTGGCAAGTTGGCCGCAGGATCAGACAGCTCATTTTCAACGATGTGTGCGGTGATCAGCTCTTGGGGATAAAGCGCTGCCAGCCTGCGAATGAGATTCTCCAGTTCACGGACGTTCCCAGGCCAGCGATACCGCTTCATGCACTCGATTGCAGCGGCATCGATCTGTTTGTGAGGCAGGCCCTCGCGTTCCGCCAGCGCAAAGAAATGGCGGACAAGATCCGGAACATCTTCCGCGCGTTCTCTCAAAGGAGGAAGCCGAATAGGCACCACGTTGAGACGGAAAAAGAGATCTTCCCGGAAAAGACCCTGCTGGATCAGCAGCTTAAGGTCCTTATTCGATGCGGCTACGATACGGACATTCGTTTTTATCGGCGTGCGCCCGCCGACCGTCGTATATTCTCCCTGCTGCAGGACCCTGAGGAGCCGTGTCTGTGCCTCCATCGGCATATCCCCGATTTCATCGAGAAACAGAGTCCCACCTTCCGCTTGCTCGAAACGGCCTGTCGAGCGCACCTGAGCTCCGGTGAATGAGCCTTTCTCGTGCCCGAACAGCTCCGACTCGATAAGATCACGCGGGATGGCAGCCATGTTGATGGCCACGAATGGGCCTCCACGCCTCTTGCCGTAATCGTGAAGCGCGCGAGCGACCAATTCTTTGCCCGTTCCGGATTCACCCGCGATCATTACGGTGAGGTCGGTCTGCATAAGGCGAGCGAGAACGCGATACGTGTCCTGCATCGCGGGAGACCGACCGACCAAGGGGATATTGTCCGGCTCCTCCTGCGGCAGGCCATTGGCCGGCTTGGATTTCGGCTCCATCAAAGCGCGGCCGACAATCCCGATCAGTTCCTTCAGATCGAAGGGCTTCGGCAGATATTCATAGGCCCCAAGTTCCGAGGCACGGATCGCTGTCATGAACGTGTTCTGCGCACTCATAACGATGACCGGCAGATCCGGCCGAAATCTCTTAATGCGTGGAAGCAGATCGAACGCACTCTCGTCCGGCATCACCACATCGGTGATGACGAGATTCCCCTCTCCCTGCGTTACCCAACGCCAGAGCGTAGCCGCGTTGGAAGCTGTGCGTACTTCATAGCCCGCTCGTGAAAGGGCCTGGTTGAGAACGGTCCGGATCGCCGCATCATCATCGACAACGAGGATACTACCTTGCGGCATTGGCATCAGATCTCCTGGTCGGGTAGCGGGGTGCCGGAATAGATCGGCATCAGAATGCGGAATGTCGTCCGACGTGGCTGGGACTGACATTCGATAATGCCACCATGATCGCCCACGATCTTAGCGACAAGTGCGAGGCCGAGGCCCGAACCTGATGGCTTCGTCGTGACGAAAGGGTCGAAGAGATGAGGCAACAATTCGTCGCTCACACCACGGCCATTGTCCCGAACGCAGATTTCAAGCGGGAGGCTTACTCTTGCCTGAGATCCTGGAACGCTCAGGCGGACGCCTGGTCGGAAAGCGGTGGTGAGGGTGATTTCGGGATCCGTGGCGCCGCCTGACGCCTCGGCAGCATTTTTCACCAGATTGAGAAAGATCTGGATCAGCTGGTCCCGATTTGCAAACAGCGGTGGAAGCGAAGGGTCGTACTCTTCGACAATTCTTATTCCGCGGGCAAAGCCTGATTGCGCCAGCCTTTTTACATGCTCCAACACGACGTGGATGTTGACCGCCTCGCGTTCGATGGGGCGTTCGTCAGAGAATACCTCCATGCGATCAACCAGCTTCACGATACGATCGGTTTCATCGCAGATGAGCCGGGTTAGAGCGCGATCGTCATCATCTGCGGATTGCTCGAGAAGCTGAGCTGCGCCCCGAATGCCTGACAATGGATTTTTGATCTCATGCGCAAGCATTGATGCCATGGCGGACACGGAACGTGCGGCACCGCGATGGGTTAGCTGCTGGTTCATCTTGTCGGCAATGGTGCGCTCTTGAAGCATGACGACAAGCGCGTTTGGTCGATCCGCATAGGGCGCGATGTAGATGTCCATCAACCGCGCATTGCCGATCCGCGGCGTGCCCAAATCGACCCGATACTCGTTGATTGGCGCATTGCGCTCGCGCACCTGATCCAATTGCAACAAGATCGGTGAGCCGAACGGAACGAGCGCCTTGAACGGCTGACGCCGAAGCAGAGCGGCGCTCATCTGGAAGAAGTTCTCTGCCGCAGCGTTAGCCTCGATGACATATCCATGCTCGTCTATGACGAGAATCGAATGCGGCAGCGCGTTGACCACCGCATCCGAACCGAAGAAGCCACTTTCTTGCAAAGACGCCTCCTTCACCGAGTTATGCCGCTCGCGCGCCTAGACGATCATAAGCAACCGCCAAAGCCCTTTGGGCGTCCTTTGGTGTCGATGCGATAAGAACCTCCATGCGCTCTTCGGATCCGAGATTTGCCCCCGAGGTCCGCACGGCTTCATCGAGATACCAGCCCAGATGCTTGCGGGCATGACGGACCCCCACTTCGTTTCCGTAGAGAGCCAGAAGCCCATCGTAATGCTCACATGCCACAGAATATTGCTGCGATAGATCAGGATCAGAAGGGTTTTCACCTTCGGCCAGGAAGGCGGCGATCTGGCCGGCGTGCCAAGGGCGGCCCTGGATTCCACGGCCAATCATCACACCGTCCGCGTTCGACTGCTCAAGCATAGTCGCAGCACCCTCGCCGTCCTGGAGATCCCCGTTAGCTACGACGGGAATCGAAACGGCATCTTTCACGGCACGAATGGCCTTCCAGTCGGCGCGCCCTGAAAAGAACTGCTGACGCGTGCGACCATGCACCGTCACCAAACATATCCCCGCCTGCTCAGCCCGACGCGCAAGGTCCGGTGCCACGATGGACGTGTCGTCCCATCCAAGACGCATTTTGAGAGTGACTGGAACGTCTACAGCCTCGACCACCGCTTCAATAAGAGTAAGCGCGTGATCGATATCTCTCAGCAATGCGGACCCTGAATGTCCGCCTGTCACCTTTTTAACCGGGCATCCCATATTGATGTCGACGATGTGAGCGCCGGACGCCTCCGCGACACGAGCTCCTTCCGCCATCCACTTTGCTTCTCTTCCCGCCAATTGGACGACATGAATCGGCATTCCCAAGCCTTCCGCCCGAATCCGCGATTCCTGACTGCCGGATGCCAGTTCATTGCTGGCGACCATTTCAGAGACCGCCAGCCCCGCCCCCATCCGAACAGCTATCCGCCGAAAAACGATGTCGGTAATGCCGGACATCGGCGCCACAATGACTGGATTGTCGACGGCGACGTTTCCTACTTTAAAGGCCGAAACGTCGAAGCTGCTTGATTGCTTGAACAAAACTTAGGCACTCACGCTCATGCCCACGACATAAGCAGAACTCATGTCGAGCGACAAGCGTAAAAGGAATGAGGACACCATGAACAATGGTCGGTAGAACCTCCGGAGTTCCCTGATTGGAGATCCCGGTGACCAACCCTTTTACAGCCGACCTTGATATCGCGGTGGTGATTGTCGCTGCCGGTCGCGGTACCCGCGCTGCATCGGACGATGGGCTGGCCAAGCAATATCGCAGGGTCGGTGGTCGCACAGTTTTAGCGAGAACCCTGGAAGCATTCGCCAACCACGATTCCATTACCCAGATCCTGGTTGTCATTCATCCCGATGATCGGGATCTTTATAACGCTGCAATCGAAGCTACGGACAAGCTCAGAGAACCCGTTATTGGCGGCACGACTCGTCAGGATTCTGTTCGTAATGGGCTCTTGGCTCTCCAGGATTCGTTCCCGGATCTGGTGTTGATACATGACGCGGCGCGGCCTTTTGTCAGCCATGCCCTGATCAGTCGTGCCATCCAGGCTGCAGCAGAGTATGGTTGCGCTGTTCCGATTTTGCCGGTCATCGATACCATCGCGAACGTTCATGACGGAAAGCGAACCGACACTCTTGATCGCTCGCGGTTAGGAGCGGTTCAAACGCCACAATCTTTCCGCTTTTCCGACATCCGTGACGCCCACCTGAAAGCGTTTCACGAAGGCCGGACGGATTTTACTGATGACGGCGCCGTTGGTGCGCATAGCGGCCTGGCCATCGCAACTTTTCCAGGGGATGTCCTCAACATGAAGATTACAACGCAAGCGGACTTCGTGCGGGAAGAAGAAAGGCTTCTTTCGTCATTGCCGGATATCCGTACCGGAAGCGGGTTCGACGTTCATGCTTTCTGTCCGGGCGACCACGTAATTCTTGGGGGCGTTAAGATTCCGCACGATAAGGGCCTCGCCGGACATTCCGATGCAGATGTGGCCTTGCATGCGATTACGGATGCCATTTTCGGTGCTTTGGCGGATGGGGATATCGGATCTCACTTTCCTCCCTCGGATCCCCAATGGAAAGGTGCCGACTCGGCTAAATTCCTTGCTTACGCTGGAGATCGCGTAAAAGATCGGGGCGGCCTCGTCGCTCACGTAGACGTCTGCGTTATGGGAGAAACGCCGAAGGTCGGCCCTTACCGAGCAGCTATTCAGGCCAGAATCGGAGAGATTCTTGGCCTTCCCACTGACCGCGTCGGTGTAAAGGCGACGACGACTGAACGCTTAGGATTCGTCGGGCGCCAGGAAGGGCTTGCGGCCATCGCAAGCGCAACGATCCGGCTGCCTCTTTAGACTTTATAAGAGTAGTGCCGATGTCCCACGAATTGGAGTTCACGCGGATCGATAAAGCCTTGATCGAGGCGGCGGCAGCCCTTCTCGATCTTTGCTGCCGCAACAGACTGACGATCGTGACGGCGGAATCCTGCACTGGCGGACTTGTGGCTGCAGCTCTTACAGACGCCCCTGGCGCATCCAGATGCGTGGTTGGAGGCTTCGTCACTTATGCAAATGAGGCCAAAGAGGAGTTCATTGGCGTTCCGAAAGAGCTCATAGATGAGCATGGAGCCGTGAGCGAGGCCGTGGCACGCGCTATGGCGGAAGGTGCTCTTCGTGCCTCTTCCGCCGATCTTGCGGTGGCGATCACGGGGATCGCGGGGCCGAAAAGCGATGACAGCGAAAAGCCTGTCGGCCTCGTCCACTTCGCCGTTGCCCGCCGGAACGGCGCGGTTTTGCATCGGCGAAAGATGTTCGGCGATGTCGGCCGCGGGTTGGTGCGCAGGAATTCGGCGATGGAGGCTATCGACCTGCTGGCCAAAGCAGCCCGCCAGAAGACCTGATCAGGTCGCCACGCCGCCAAGATTGGTCCGCCCGTACACCCTATTGGCCCGGGCCTCGAACGCAGAGGCAAAGCGTCGGAAGGCGCGCTCGAAGACAGCGCCCACCACGAGGCCAATGGTGCGGCTCCTCATTTCCCAGCGAATGAAAAAGTCGACCTCGCTCTTGTGCTCATCCAGCGGAACGAACTTCCAGCGGTTCTGTAGCGAGGAAAACGGACCGGTGATGTATTCGACAAGAATGGTGAGATTGGCGGGATCCAGCGTCACCCTACTGGTGAACGTCTCCCTGAAAAACGAATAGGCCACGGTCATATCCGCGAGGAGGATTGTTTGCCCGTCATCCTTCGCGGTGCGCTCTCGGACACGGAGGCTTTCGCACAGGGGAACGAATTGCGGATATTTCTCGACATCCGAGACCAGCTCGAACATTTGCTGCGCCGAATGCGACACGGTGCGGGTGGTCTGATGCTGAGGCATAGAAACTTTTTCTGACTGACACCGGAGAACGAAATTATTCTGCGGCGACCAAGGCAGCGCGCGCAGCTCTCAGACGAGCAAAATCTTCGCCCGCGTGATGAGAAGACCGTGTGAGCGGGCTAGCGGACACCATGAGGAAGCCCTTGCTGTAAGCGATCGTCTCATACGACTTGAACTCATCCGGCGTCACAAAGCGCGCAACGACATGATGCTTCCGAGTGGGCTGCAGATATTGGCCTATCGTGATGAAATCAACCTCTGCCGTACGAAGGTCATCCATAAGCTGCATGACCTGATTTCGATCTTCGCCAAGTCCAACCATGATGCCGGACTTTGTGAAAATCGTCGGATCCAGTTCTTTTACGCGCTGAAGAAGCCGGATCGAATGGAAATAGCGCGCTCCCGGCCTTACTGTCAGATAGAGCGACGGCACCGTTTCAAGATTGTGATTGAAAACATCCGGCTTGGCGGCGACGACGACTTCCAGTGCCCCTTCCTTGCGCAGGAAATCCGGCGTGAGGACTTCGATCGTTGTGGTGGGACTTGCCTCTCGGATCGCGGCGATGACGTCTGCAAAGTGCCGGGCACCCCCGTCCGGGAGGTCGTCACGGTCTACGGAGGTGATGACGACGTGATGCAAGGCCAGCTTGGCGACCGCCTCGGCCACCCGACGTGGCTCGTCGGAATCGACGCCGGGGGTCGGTAGTCCGGTGCGGACGTTGCAGAAGGCGCAGGCGCGCGTGCACGTGTCGCCCAGGATCATGAAGGTGGCGTGCTTCTTCGACCAGCACTCGCCGATGTTCGGGCAGCCGGCTTCCTCGCACACGGTGACGAGCTTGTTGGTGCGGACGATGTCCTGCGTTTCGCGATAAACCGGCGATCCGGGGGCGCGAACGCGAATCCAATCGGGCTTTTTCAGAACTTCATTGTCCGGCCGATGCGCCTTTTCCGGATGCCGGACAGGGCGTGGGTTTCGGACGAGATCAAGAACGACGGTCATCGGGCCTCGGCATGCTCAGCATTGCCGTACTATAGGAAGCCGCGACGCAGATTAACAGCGGCGCATGGCTGGATGCGCCGCTGTAAGGGAATGGCTGTGCTGCCTTTTCAGGTGGTTTTGCGGCCGCGGATCATGCCCCACAGGAACAGCAGGACGATGGCACCGATGGTGGAAACGATGAGGCTCTCGATCCACCCCGAATAGGTGACGCCGAAGATGCTCATGGCGATGAAGCGACCGACCACGGCGCCGATCAGGCCCACGAGGAGATTGGTGAACAACCCATGGTCGCGGCTCATGACCTTTTCCGCGATCCAGCCGGCCAGAATTCCGATGATGATCGTTGCGATCCAACCCACGCCTTCCATGAATGCCTCCTGCTCAATGGAACGTCTGTCGCGAGATTAACGCACGACGTCCAAAACGGATGCATGACGCGGGGAAGAAAAAGCGCATCGGCGTATGCCGATGCGTGTGCTGGTGGAGTGCCGATATGTGCCGGTGTGCGCCTGTGCCGATGCCGATCGCACCGGCCGGCTTCACATGTGGATGACGCGGCCGTAGGCGTCCATAACGCTCTCGTGCATCGTTTCCGAAATGGTCGGATGCGGGAACACGGCGTGGATGAGGTCTTCCTCGGTCGTCTCGAGATTCATGGCGACGACGAAACCCTGGATGAGTTCGGTGACTTCCGCGCCCACCATATGGGCGCCAAGGAGCTCTCCCGTCTTGGCATCGAAGATCGTCTTCACGAGACCGTCCGGCTCACCCAGCGCGATGGCCTTGCCGTTTCCAATGAACGGGAAGCGGCCGATTTTCACCTCGCGACCCGCTTTCTTGGCCCCGGCCTCGGTGAGGCCTACGGAGGCAATCTGCGGGTGGCAATAGGTGCAGCCCGGGATCTTGGCCTTGTCCATGGCGTGGGGATGCAGGCCCTTGATCGCCTCGACGCAGATGACGCCCTCGTGCTCGGCCTTGTGGGCCAGCATCGGGGGGCCGGCCACGTCGCCGATGGCGTAGATGCCCTTGACGTTCGTCGCACCGAAATCGTCGGTGACGATGATGCCGCGCTCGGTCTTCACGCCGACGGCTTCAAGGCCGATGTTCTCGATGTTGCCGACAACGCCTACCGCGGAGATGACCTTCTCGACAGCGATGGTCTCGGTCTTGCCGGCGATCTCGATGGAGGCGGTGACAGAATCAGGTTTCTTGTCGAGTTTCGTGACCTTGGCGCCGGTCAGGATCTTGATGCCCTGCTTCTCGAATTGCTTGCGGGCGATCTTGGCGATCTCCTCGTCCTCGACCGGCAGGATCTGCGGCAGCACCTCGACGATGGTCACTTCGGCGCCCATCGTGCGGTAGAAGCTGGCGAATTCGACGCCGATTGCACCGGAACCGACGACGAGCAGCGATTTCGGGAAGGTCTCGGGCACCATGGCGTCGAAATAGGTCCAGACCTGCTTCTGGTCGGGCTCAAGGCCCGGCAGCACGCGCGGCCGCGCACCGGTCGAGATGATGATGTGGGCGGCCTTGTAGGTGCCTGCGCCCAGCGCGCCTTTCGGCGCCTCGACGGGCGGGCCCTTCACGCTCTTCGTGGGCGCGGAGACCTGCAGCTCGCCGGGCTTCGTGAGCTTGGCCTCGCCCCAGATCACCTGGACCTTGTTCTTCTTCAGGAGGCCGCCGACGCCGCCATTCAGCTGGCGGGACACGCCCCGCGAACGCTCCACTACCGCCTTGATATCGAAGCCGATATTGGTGGCGCTGAGGCCGTAATCCTTCGCGTGATTGAAATAATGGAAGATCTCGGACGAGCGGAGCAGCGCCTTGGTGGGAATGCAGCCCCAGTTCAGGCAGATGCCGCCGAGATGCTCGCGCTCCACAACGGCGGTCTTGAAACCGAGCTGCGCCGCGCGGATCGCGGCCACATAGCCGCCCGGACCGCCACCGATGATGATGATGTCGAACTGATTATCGGCCATTGCTGCCTCGTCCATGCCGGGCTTCACACGGCGCTCCAGCCGGGATGCGCGACATCATGAATGCGGTTGAATGCCCGGACCGGCAAGGCCCGGGCATGACGAACGCTCTCAGACCACGAGCCCGAGCGGCTTCTCGACCAGGCCCTTGAAGGTCTGCATCAGCTGGGCCGATTGCGCGCCATCGAGCACGCGATGGTCGCACGAGATGGTCACGGTCATCTGCGTGGTGATGACGATCTGATCGTTGCGAACCACCGCCCGCTTCTCGCCGGCGGCGACGGCAAGGATGGTGGAATGCGGGGGGTTCACAACGGCGGTGAAGTTCTTCACGCCGTACATGCCCAGATTCGAGATCGCTGTCGTGCCGCCCTGATATTCCTGCGGCTTCAGCTTCTTGTCGCGTGCGCGGCGGGCAAGCTCGGCCATTTCCTTCGAGATGGCCGACAGAGATTTCTCATGAGCGTTGCGGACGATGGGCGTGATGAGCCCGTCCGGAATGGCGACAGCGACGCCGATATCGACGTTCTTGTGCACCAGCATGCCGCCCTCGGTCCACGAGGCGTTCGCCTCGGGATGCCGCTTGAGGGTGATGGCCAGCGCCTTGATGATGAAATCGTTGACCGACAGGCGCCACAGCGGCTTGTCGTTCTCGACCGGAGCCGAGGCGTTCATCTCCTCGCGCATCTTCAGCAGCGCGTCGAGATCGATATCGACCGCGAGATAATAATGCGGCACCACCACCTTGGATTGCTGCATCCGGGTGGCGATGGTTTTGCGCATGCCGGTGTGCGGCACGACATCGTAGGAGCCGGGCTCGAACAGCGCGCGGATCTGGTCGTCGGGCGTGAGCGGGAAGCCGAAGCTGCCGCCGGCCTGCCCCTGCGCTGCCGGAGCGGACGCTGCCGCGCCGCCAGCGGGCGCGTTTTCGATGTCCGCCTTGACGATGCGGCCGCGCGGGCCGGAGCCCTTGAGCGAACCGAGATCGATGCCGCGCTCCTTGGCGAGGCGACGGGCAAGCGGCGAGGCGAACACGCGGCCACCGGAATTGTTTGCGGACGCGGCGGGCTGAGGCGCCGGTGCGGGCTTCGCGGCGGGAGCCTCCGCTTCGTCTTTCTTCTGAGCTGGGGCTTCCGATGCGGCGCTCTGCTTCTCGACCTGCTCTTCGGTGGCCTTTTCCGACGTATCGTCGGCAGGCTTGGTCGCCGGCTGGGTGTTCGTAGCGGCATCGCCGA
This sequence comes from Terrihabitans aquatilis, assembly GCF_052542005.1. NCBI lineage: Bacteria > Pseudomonadati > Pseudomonadota > Alphaproteobacteria > Hyphomicrobiales > Terrihabitans > Terrihabitans aquatilis. The sequence goes on from NZ_JBOCUO010000001.1 coordinate 458,003, forward strand.
TGGCGCTGGAATCCTCGCCCTCTTCCAGGATCACCGCGATGGGCGTGTTCACCGCCACATCGTTGGTGCCTTCCTTGACGAGGATCTTGCCGAGCGTGCCCTCGTCGACCGCTTCGACCTCCATGGTGGCCTTGTCGGTCTCGATCTCGGCCAGCACGTCGCCGGCCTTGACCTGCTCACCCTCGGCCTTGAGCCATTTGACGAGGTTGCCCTGCTCCATGGTGGGAGACAGAGCGGGCATCAGGATGTTGATGGGCATGGGTCTGCCTCAGCGATAGGAAACGGCTTTCGCCGCCTCGATGACTTCGGCGACCGAGGGCAGCGCCAGCTTTTCGAGATTGGCGGCGTAGGGCATCGGAACGTCCTTGCCGGTGACGCGCAGGACCGGAGCGTCGAGATAATCGAACGCCTTCTCCATGAGCTGGGCGACGATCTCGGCGCCGACACCGGATTGCGGCCAGCCTTCCTCGACGGTGACGCAGCGGCCGGTCTTCTTCACCGATTCGATGACCGTCTCGATGTCCATCGGGCGGATGGTGCGCAGATCGATGACCTCGGCCTCGATCCCCTGCCCGGCCAGCTCTTCCGCCGCCTTGAGGGCGTAGGTCATGCCGATCGAGAAGGAAACGAGCGTGACGTCCTTGCCAGGCCGGGCGATGCGCGCCTTGCCGATGGGCAGGACGAAATCATCGAGCTTCGGCACATCGAAGCTCTGGCCGTAGAGGATTTCGTTCTCGAGGAAGATGACCGGGTTCGGGTCGCGGATCGCGGCCTTCATCAGGCCCTTGAAGTCGGCCGCCGTGTAGGGCGCGACGACCTTGAGGCCCGGGATCTGGCTGTACCAGGCGGTGTAGTCCTGACTGTGCTGGGCGGCGACGCGAGCGGCGGCGCCGTTGGGGCCGCGGAACACGATGGGACAGCCCATCTGGCCGCCGGACATATAAAGCGTCTTGGCGGCGGAATTGATGATCTGGTCCATCGCCTGCATGGCGAAGTTCCACGTCATGAATTCGACGATGGGCTTGAGGCCCGTGAGCGCCGCGCCGACGCCGATGCCGGTGAAGCCGTGCTCGGTGATGGGCGTGTCGATGACGCGGCGTGCGCCGAACTCATCGAGCAGGCCCTGGCTGATCTTGTACGCGCCCTGATATTCGGCGACTTCCTCGCCCATCAGGAACACGTCGCCATCACGCCGCATCTCTTCGGCCATGGCGTCGCGCAATGCCTCACGCACCGTCTGGCGGACCATCTCGGTGCCTTCCGGCACTTCCGGATCCGGCTGCACTTCGGGCCTGGGCGGGTTGGACACCGCCGATTCCGCCGACGAGGCGGCCGGCGTGAGATTGAGGTTGGGAGCCGGCGTCTCGGGCGCGGCCTCGACCGGAGGCGCGCTTTCGGCCGCCTTCTGGCTGGCGGCAGGCTCGGCCGCGGCGCTGGCGGCGGATACGTCCTCGCCCTCTTCCAGGATCACCGCGATGGGCGTGTTGACGGCGACATCGTCGGTGCCGTCCTGGACCAGGATCTTGCCGAGCGTGCCTTCATCGACCGCTTCGACTTCCATGGTGGCCTTGTCGGTCTCGATCTCGGCGAGGACGTCACCCGCCTTGACCTGATCGCCTTCGGCTTTCAGCCATTTCGTGAGCTTGCCCGATTCCATGGTCGGGGAAAGCGCAGGCATAAGAACTTCGATCGGCATCGAACAGCTTTTCCTAAAGAATGAGGCGCCGGCGTGCGGAGCGTGCGTTCAGTGCAGGACGTCGGTCCAGAGCTCCGACGGATCGGGCTCCGGATCGTTGCTGGCGAACTCGGCGGCGGCGTTGACCGTGGCGCGAATTTCCTTGTCGATGGCGTTCAGCTCATCCTCGGCGGCCCACCCCTTCTCGATCAGACGCTTGCGCACCTGCTCGATGGGATCGTGCTCCTCGCGCATCTTCTGCACTTCTTCCTTGGAGCGGTACTTCGCCGGGTCCGACATGGAATGGCCGCGATAGCGGTAGGTTTCCATTTCGAGGATGTAGGGGCCCTGCCCCGAACGCGCATATTCGACGGCGCGCTGGCCGGCGGCGAAGACCGCACGCACGTCCATGCCATCGACCTTCTCGCCCGGAATGTCGAACGAGCGGCCGCGCTGGGAGAAATCGGTGGTCGAGGACGCGCGGCTGGCCGCCGTGCCCATGCCGTAGCGATTGTTCTCGACCACGTAGACGACCGGGAGCTTCCAGAGCTTCGCCATGTTGAAGCTCTCGTAGACCTGGCCCTGATTGGCCGCGCCGTCGCCGAAATAGACGATCGAGACGTTGCCGTTCTCACGGTATTTGTTGGCGAAGGCGAGGCCGGTTCCGAGCGACACCTGGCCGCCGACGATGCCGTGGCCGCCGTAGAAGTGCTTCTCGCGGCTGAACATGTGCATGGAGCCGCCCTTGCCGCGCGAATAACCGCCGCGCCGGCCCGTGAGCTCCGCCATCACGCCCTTCGGGTCCATGCCGGTGGCCAGCATGTGGCCGTGGTCGCGATAGCCGGTGATGACCTGATCGCCCTCGATGAGCGCGAGCTGCATGCCGGTGACGACCGCTTCCTGACCGATGTAGAGGTGGCAGAAGCCACCGATCAGGCCCATGCCGTACAATTGCCCCGACTTTTCCTCGAAACGCCGGATCGCCAGCATGTCGCGCAGTGCCCGAAGCTCCTGCTCCTTGGAGAAATCGGCCACGGCGACTGCTTCGTTCGCGGACGCCGAGCCCTTTTTTGCCTGAGCGGCGGATGCTGCCAAGGGTAGCTCCCTAGAGGTTGGAACAAGGCGGCCGCACGAGGGAACCGCCTCTATTTTGACCGGACGTTAGCGCAAGGCTTGTGCAAAAGCGAGGCCGTGCCGTCCAGAGGAATCGACGGCAAAACCGCAGACGGCGGCTTCTCTATCAGAGAGCGTGCGACATTTATGCATGCGTCATACGCATGGCTGAATTGCGGCAAATGTTAGCCTGAGCGGCTCAGTGCGACGCCGGCAGCATGAGGATGCGGTCGTCCGGCGACAGCCAGCCGAGGCTGCGGCGGGCTTCCTCGTCGAGAAGATCGCGGTCCACGGCGGCGGGCTCGAACTGCTCGACGCGCAATTCCAGCGCCTCTCGCTCGGCGACGAGCTTGGAAAGGTCGTCTTTCAGGCCGGCGATTTCGACCTCGAACGAGCGGTGCGCCCGCAGCCCGCGCTCGCCGTGAATGCTGTGGTAGCCGAAATAGGCGATCGCCAGCGTGGCGAAGAGCCAGAGGCAGACATTGAAGACAATGGCGCGGATTCGGGTGCGGACGATCATGCGCGAGCGTTGCGCCCAGATGGTTTCCGAACGGTTAACGAACCGGGCGACTCACAAGCCTGTGATGGCCCCTCAGCGCAGGGCTGTTATTCGGCTCATCCGGTTGAGCCATATCGAAAATCCGGTACCCTGAAATGAGTAGCGCCCGGCCTTTGCCGGTGCGTGGATCTGCCCCCTTTTGCAGCCGTTTCGGATGCTGCAACGAGAAATGGAGGCCATCCATGGCTTATGCGCAAAAAGCTGCGTGCACGGCATTGGTGATGGTTTTGAGCGGCGCAGCGTATGCGCAGGCCCAGGATATAAGCCTCGTTGATTCGGAATCGGAGGCAGTTGTGAGCTGCGACGCCCCCGACCTTGCGGACGAATTGCGCCATGTCTGCGACGGTCTGGCGGACAGCCTGCACGAGGTCATGGCCGGACGCGTCGGCATCCCCGTTCTCAAGGCCCATTCGCCGCGAAAGGCAGCGATGGCGGCGCCCTTTTCGTCCGCACTGATCGCAAACGGTATGAACGACAAGCGTGACCAGCGCGATCCGTTCTCCGTCGATCCGGACCGCGCCGTGGGCGTGCGCATCAACGCCAGTTCCCTGCCGCTGCAATTCTCGACGCAGATGGTCCAGCCGGGGGATCCGGGTGCAGCGGACCGGCTGAACTGGGAATTGCGGACCGTCCAGGGAGCGGCGGACGGAATGTCCGGCACATTCATGACCGCCGCCGCAAACGGCAATTACGAATCTCACGGCGGTTCGGAAAGCGTCAGCGCGGCCGCAGGGGTGCGGCGCTACGTGCAGCCGGTGCGGGGCGTGCGTGTCGGCTCCGAGATCGCACCGAGCCTGAGCATTTCCGACGAGGCCGTGACGAGCATGGCCATCGCGCCGAAGATCATCACGTCGGCGAGCTTCGACCAGGTGGCCGACACCAACCTTTCGGCGACGCTGAGCGCGAACGTGACCTACAACCTTCCGGCCGAGGGCGATCCGTCGACCCAGGCCGGCTTCCGCCTCACCTTCCGCCCCCGGTAACCTGCTCGAGCGCATGCGCCCTTCGAGGCGGACATGCCCATCTGAGGCCGGCAAAAGCCTGTAGTCGAAGAAACCGGCATCGTGTACCGACGCCGGTCTTTATCCTTCGCAACGTTCCTTTCGCGATCATTCGGCCGCCGCGAGATGGCCTTCCCTATGGATGATGACCGGGACCGATTTGGCAGCCGGCGTCTTGCTCTTCTTCTCGTGATGCCAGAGCGGAACGAGCGGGTTGCACTCCGGATAATAGGAGGCGATGCAGCCTTCCGGGATGTTGTAGGGGACGACCCGCAGGCCGCCGACCTCACGCCGGACCTGATCCCCGGCATGCGTTTCCAGCGTCACCATATCGTCCTGCTTCAGGCCGAAGCGCTCCATATCGTTGGGGCTGATGAACACGACCTTGCGCGTGCCCTCGACACCCCGAAAACGGTCGCTGTAGCCGTAGATCGTCGTGTTGAACTGGTCGTTGCTGCGCAGCGTGATGAGGTTGAGAATGTCCGGATCCTGCGGAATGTCCTCGGCGGTGAGGCTTTCGGGCAGGATGAAATTGGCCTTGCCCGTCTCGGTTTCCCATTTGCGCTCGCGTGCCGGGAGCGGCCTCGGAAACCCGCCGGGCTGGAACAGCCTGTCATTGAAATCCTTGAACGGCTCCGGATAGGTTTCCTCGATGGCATCGCGGATGCGGGAATAATCGGCGACCCAGCCATCCCAATCGATCTTCGGATTTGGATCGAGCGCGGCCTTCGCGAGTTCGGCGACAATGCGCACCTCGGATGGCAGGTCCTCGGCAGCGGGCTTCGCAAAGCCGCGTGAGCCGTGAATGCAGGTGGTGCTGTCCTCCATCGAGACGGACTGGGCGCCGCTTTCCTGCTCGTCGACCTCGATGCGGCCGAGGCATGGCAGGATGTAGCTGTTTCTGGCAGGGACGAGCTGGCTGCGATTGAGCCGCGTCGCGATCTGCACGGACAGATCCACCTTCCGCCAGGCACGCTCGAGAAGTTCGGTTTCCGGGGCAGCGCGCAGGAAATTTCCGCCCAGGCTGAGGATGGCCTTCACGCGGCCGCCGATCATGGCCTCGCAGGTGTCGACGGTGTTCAGGCCCTCCCAGCGCGGTGGCTCGAAGCCGTATTGCTCGGCCAACCGATCGAGCGGGACAAGCTCCGGCTTCTCGGTGATGCCGACCGTGCGCTGGCCCTGAACGTTGGAATGGCCGCGCACCGGGCACAGCCCCGCCCCATCGCGCCCGATATTGCCGCGCAGAAGCAGGAGGTTGATGGCCATCTGGATGCTCTCGCCGCCGCGCACATGCTGCGTGAGCCCCATGCCGTAGACAAGAATGGCAGCCTTCGAGCGAGCGTAGACCTCGGCGGCGTGGCGCATGGCCTCGCGGGTGAGGCCTGAGCTGCGCTCGAGCCGCTCCCAGTCCTGATCGCGCACGCAATCGATGAGCTCGCCGAAGCCATGCGTGTGCTCGGCGATGAAGGCATGATCGAGCACCGGCAGGCCGCCGGCCTTGCGGGCGTCGTCGTCCCATTCCACGAGGTATTTGGCGATGCCCATGAGGGCTGCGATGTCGCCGCCGGCCTTCACCTGATGATATTGCGTGGCGATCTGCGTTTCCTGGCCCGTGGCCATTTCGACCGGGCTCTGAGGATTGGTGAAGCGCTCCCAGCCGCGCTCGCGCAGGGGGTTGAAGACCAGCACCTCGCAGCCACGCTGCCGCGCTTCCTGAAGCTGATGCAGCATGCGCGGCGCATTGGTGCCGACATTCTGGCCGAAGGACAGGATGCAATCGGTCTTCTCGAAATCGTCGAGCAGAACGGTGCCGACCGGCACGCCGATGCTCTCGGGCACGGCCACGGACGTGGTCTCGTGGCACATGTTCGAGCTGTCCGGCAGATTGTTGGTGCCGAGCATGCGGGCGAACAGCGCGTACATATAGGATTGTTCGAGTGCCGGGCGGCCGGAGGCGTAGCAGACCACCTCTCGAGGGTTCTGACGGCGCAGATTCTCGCCGATCTCGCGGTAAGCCGCGTCCCAGGTAATCGGCCGGTATTGGTCGGATGCGGAATCGTATTTCAGCGGATGGGTGAGACGCCCCTGCGCTTCGAGGTCGTGATCTGGCCATTGCTGGAGTTCGGTCACGGTGTGTTCCGCGAAGAAATCCGGGCCGACGGTCTTCGGCGTGAGATCCCAGATCGTGGCCTTCGCGCCGTTCTCGCAGAATTCCGCCGGATGAGGTTCCTCCGGCTTGGCCCAGGCGCAGCTGATGCACTGGAAGCCGTCGGGCTTGTTCTGTTTCACCAGAAGAGCCGCCGCCTCCGCCGTGCCTTCGCGGGCGATGATTTCCGACACCGATTTCAGCGAACCCCAGCCGCCGGCCGGTCCCTGATAGGGTGTCGTGTCGATCTTGCTGCTCATGCCGTTTCCTCGAAACCTTCCAAAGGCGAACGCGACCTTTGTGAGCTTGTTCCGGGAATGGGTTCACGTTGAGGCGAGAGCGATCAGAAAAGCCGATCCCCTCATAGAGAATGGGCATTTGCGGAAGCGCTGCTTCGGGCTTACATGCTGACGATATGGAAAGCCTCCAGACTGCGGCCGCCTCTTCCTACGCGCCTCTGATCGATCCGTTTCAGCGGGCGATCACCTATCTGCGTGTGTCAGTGACGGATCGCTGCGATCTGCGCTGCGTCTATTGCATGTCCGAGGACATGACATTCCTGCCGAAGCGGGATCTGCTGACGCTGGAGGAACTGGACCGGCTGTGTTCCGCCTTCATCGCGCGCGGCGTGCGCAAGCTGCGCCTGACGGGCGGCGAGCCGCTGGTGCGGCGCGATCTGATGACGTTGATCCGGGGACTGTCGCGGCATCTGGATTCCGGCGCGCTCGAAGAACTGACGCTGACCACGAACGGCACGCAGCTGCATCGCTATGCCGGCGAACTGGCCCACGCTGGGGTGCGGCGGATCAATGTGTCGCTCGACACGCTGAAGGCCGATCTCTTCCGCAAGATCACCCGCCGCGGCGACCTGGGGCGCGTTCTGGACGGGATTGCGGCTGCACGCGCGGCTGGACTTCATGTTAAAATCAACGCCGTAGCGCTGAAAGATCAGAACGAGGATGAGATCGAGACCATGGTCGAATGGGCGCATGCCCACGGCATGGACCTCACCCTCATCGAAACCATGCCTCTCGGCGAGATCGACGAGGACCGCACCGACCAATATTTGCCGCTCTCACTTGTGCGGACACGGCTGGCGCAGCGCTTCACATTGCAGGATTTGCCCGACCGCACCGGCGGCCCGGCTCGCTATGTGCGCGTGGCGGAGACCGGCGGGCGGCTGGGCTTCATCACCCCCCTCACCCACAATTTCTGCGAAAGCTGCAACCGGGTGCGGGTGACCTGCACGGGCACGCTGTTCATGTGCCTGGGCCAGGAAGACGCCGCCGATCTGCGCGGGCCTCTGCGGGCCTCCGAGGGCGACGAGGCGCTGCATCGCGCGATCGAGAACGCCATCGCCCACAAGCCGAAAGGCCATGATTTCGTGATCGACCGGCGGGACAAGCGCCCGACGCTCGGCCGGCATATGTCCGTGACCGGCGGCTGAACGGAAGTTTCTTCCTCCGAAGGGTCAGGAATCAGGAACCGCTTCCGGGGGGCTGCGTTCTTGCGGCGGGACCACAACACCGGAGCAACGAAACATGGCCGTCAAGTCGATGGAAGACCTCTTCCTGAACACGCTGAAGGACGTCTATCACGCCGAGAAGCAGGTGCTGAAAGCCCTGCCGAAGATGGCGAAGAAGACGACTTCGCCCGAATTGAAGGCAGCGTTCGAAACGCACCGCACCGAGACCGAAGGCCAGGTGGAGCGCCTTGAGCAGGTGTTCGAGCTGCTCGGCAAGCGCGCCCAGGGCAAGCCCTGCGCAGCCATGGAAGGCCTTGTCGAAGAGAGCAAGGAAGCCATGGAGGAGATCGAGGAGCCGGATGTGCTCGACGCCGCTCTTCTCTCCGATGCCCAGGCGGTCGAGCATTACGAGATCGCCCGCTACGGCACGATGATCGCCTGGGCCGACAAGCTCGGCATGACCGAGGCTTCGGCGCTGCTGCAGCAGACCTTGCAGGAAGAGAAGAAGACCGACGAACTGCTGACCCAGCTCGCTCTCGGCGACGTCAACACGAAAGCCAAATCCAAAGCCAAGTGAGCTGACGGGAACGCCGGGCCAGATGGCTGGCGCAATATCGGGGCCCGCTTCGGCGGGCCCTTTTTCGTCGCTACCCTGGAAAACTTCCGGATTGGCGCGCCCGGTGCTATATGCCGCCGCAACGACGGCCCCGCCGCACCCAATCGGATGACATCAATGGACGACAGAGCCGCCCCGCGCATCGGGCTCGTGAGTCTCGGCTGCCCCAAAAACCTGGTGGACAGCGAACGGATCATGACCCAGCTCCGCGCAGAGGGCTATGAGCTGTCGCGGACATATCGCGGCGCGGATGTCGTCATCGTCAACACCTGCGGCTTCCTGGATTCGGCGAAGGCGGAATCCCTCCAAGCCATCGGCGAGGCGATGGCCGAGAACGGCAAGGTGGTCGTGACCGGCTGCATGGGTGCGCAGCCGGACGCGATACATCAGGCGTATCCTAACGTGTTTGCGGTGACCGGCCCGCAACAATACGAATCGGTGGTGGGCGCCGTGCACCGTGCGGCACCGCCCAAGCACGATCCGTTCATGGACCTCGTGCCGCCGCAGGGCTTCAAGCTGACGCCGCGGCACTACGCCTATCTGAAGATTTCCGAGGGCTGCAACAATCGCTGCACCTTCTGCATCATCCCGCAGCTGCGCGGCGATCTCGTCAGCCGGCCGGCCGGGGATGTTCTGCGCGAGGCCGAGAAGCTGGTGAAGGCCGGCGTGAAGGAATTGCTGGTGATCTCGCAGGACACCAGCGCCTACGGCATCGACACCAAGTTCCAGGAAAGCCTGTGGGGCGACCGGCAGGTGCGGACCAAGTTCCTCGATCTGTGCCGGGAACTGGGGTCGCTCGGAGCGTGGACGCGGCTGCACTATGTGTACCCCTACCCCCATGTCGACGAGGTCATTCCGCTGATGGCGGAGGGGCTGGTGCTGCCTTACCTCGACATCCCGCTGCAGCATGCGAGCCCGAACGTGCTCAAGGCCATGCGTCGGCCCGCGCATCAGGAAAAGACGCTGGAGCGCATCCGCCGCTGGCGCGAGATCTGCCCGGACATCACGATCCGCTCGACCTTCATCGCCGGCTTCCCCGGCGAGACGGACGAGGACCACGAATTCATGCTCGACTGGCTGGACGAGGCGCAGCTCGACCGGGTGGGCTGCTTCCCCTACGAGCCCGTGGAGGGTGCGCCGGCCAACGATCTCGGCGTGGCGATTCCGGACGAGGTGAAGAAGGCCCGCCATCGCCGTTTCATGGAGCGGCAGGAAAAGATCAGCGCGCGCAAGCTGAAGAACAAGGTGGGCAAGCGCTTCCAGGTGCTAATCGACCACGCCGAGGGCGGCATGGGCCGAGGCCGCACCAAGGGCGACGCTCCCGAGATCGACGGCAACGTCCACATCCAGAGCCGGCGGCCCTTGCGCGTCGGCGAAATCGTCACCGTGAAGATCGAGCGCGCGGACGCGCACGATCTGTGGGGTGTCGCGGCCTGAGGGTGCTGCTCCGGCCGAAGCCGGAGCGCGGCTTCTCAGGGAATGAGCACCGTGGACCCGGTCGTGCCACGGCCTTCCAGAGCCATGTGCGCATCCGCTGCATCGGCGAGCGGAAAACGCTGACCGATCTCGATGTTGACGGCGCCCCGGGCGACGACGTCGAACAGATCGATGGCCGTTTCCTCCAGCGTTTCGCGCGTCGACGTGTAGGTGAAGAGGGTCGGCCGCGTCATGAACAGCGACCCCTTCTGCGAAAGAACGATGGGGTCGAAGGCCTTCACCGGCCCTGAGGACTGGCCGAACAGCACGTACATCCCGAGCGGCTTGAGACAATCGAGCGAGCCGGCGAAGGTCGACTGACCCACGGAATCGTAGACCACCTCGCATTTGCGTCCACCGGTGATCTCGTCGACGCGCGCCACGAAATCTTCCGTGCGATAGAGGATGGTGTGGTCGCAGCCCCGCGCCCGCGCCTCTTCCGCCTTGGCCTCTGACCCGACCGTACCGATGACGTTGGCGCCGAGTTCGCGCGCCCATTGCGTGGCGATGCTGCCGACGCCGCCCGATGCGGCATGAATGAGGATTGTGTGGCCGGCTTCGACGTGAAACGTGCGGCGCAGCAGATAACGCGCCGTCATGCCCTTCAGCATCATTGCGGCGGCCGTCTCGTCGGAAATCGTGTCCGGGATCTTTACGAAGATGGCGGCCGGCGCGGTGATCTCGGTGGCATAGGCGCCGTTGAGAGAGGCAGAAGCCACGCGATCGCCCGGCTGGAACCACGCCACATCCTCACCGACCTCCTCGACGATGCCGGCGGCTTCCTTGCCGGCGGTGAAGGGCAACGGCTGCTGGTAGAGGCCCGTACGGAAATAGACGTCAATGAAATTGACTCCGATGGCGGTGGTCCGGACCCGGATCTCACCCTTGCCGGGCGCACGGCTTTCCACGTCCTCGAAGCGGAGAACCTCGGGGCCGCCATGGCTTGCGATGCGAATGGCTTTGGGCATGGGATTTCCTCTAGCGCTGGAGCGGGACTTCTGTGGCCCGGCGGCGCTTTCGCCGCGCGCGGGCCGACACGTTGAGAAACTCGACCAGCGCCGAGAACGCCATGGCCGAATAGATGTAGCCGCGCGGAATGTGCACGCCGAAACCGTCCGCGATCAAGGCGAGCCCGATCAGCATCAGGAAGGCCAGCGCCAGCATCTTCGTCGTGGGGTGGCGGCCGATGAAATGCGTGACGGGACCGGAGGCGAAATACATCACGGCGATGGCCACCATGACGGCCGCGATCATGATCTCGACATCGCGCGCCATGCCGATGGCGGTGATGATGGAATCCACAGAGAAGACGAGATCGACCGCCACGATCTGAGCGACGATCGCACCGAGCGAGGCCTTTGCCGTGCGTGCAAGGCCGGGCTCATCTTCCTCGTCTTCCATGTTGGAATGGATTTCGAGCGTGCCCTTGACCAGGAGGAAGCCGCCGCCCGCGATGAGAATGACGTCGCGCCACGAAAAGCCGTGGTCGAACAGCGTGAAGACGGGCTCGTCCAGCGCCATCAGCCAGGTGAGCGCGAGGAGCAGAGCGACGCGGAAGAAGAGCGCCAGACCGAGGCCGATCTGGCGGGCACGCGTGGCCTGCGGCTCGGGCAGCCGGGAAACGATGACGCCGAGGAAGACGATGTTGTCGATGCCGAGCACGATCTCCATGGCGATGAGCGTGACGAGCGCGGCCCAGGCTTCCGGCGATGCGAGCAGATCCAGCATGTGAGGTTTCCCGACAGGACCCCGAAAGACTAGCCGCTCCGTGAGCGAATGCCAGCCCGGCGGCGGGGATGCCCTACATTGTTGAATAATGGCGAAGGGCCTATTCATCAGGGTGCAGTCAGGGAGAATGATGTGGGTGAGGCGTTTTCAGCCGATGTGATCGTGGCGGGTGGCGGACCTGCCGGCCTTGTTGCGGCGCACCTTCTGGCCCTTGGCGATGTGCGCGTGGCGCTGATCGCGCCGCAGCCCCCGCCGGACAACCGCACGACCGCCCTGATGCACGGCTCCCTCCAGATCCTCGTCCGGATCGGGCTGTGGCCGCGCCTGATGCCGCACACCGGCGCGCTGAGGCAGCTTCGGATCGTGGATGCCTCCGGTGCTTTGATTCGCGCGCCGGAAGCCCTGTTCCGGTCCGAGGAGATCGGGCTGAACGCGTTCGGCCACAACATCGAGAACCGCGCTCTCGTCGGTGCGCTGCGGGAGATGGCCGAGGCGCGGCCGAACATTCGCATCCACGATGCGCCGGCGGTGACCGTCGAGCCCGGGAGCGAAGGCGTGGCCGTGAACCTGGCAGACGGGCAGAGCCTGCGGGCACCGCTGGTCGTCGGTGCGGACGGTCGGAACTCCATCTGCCGGAAGGCGGCCGGCTTAACGGTGCGGGTGCGCGAATTCCCGCAGGCCGCCCTGACCTTCAACATTCGCCACACCCGCCCTCACCTCGATACCTCCACCGAATTCCATTATCGCGGCGGGCCGTTCACACTGGTGCCGCTGCCCGGCGATCGGTCGAGCGTGGTGCTGGTGATGAGGCCGGACGAAGCGGCGCGAACGGCTGCGTTGGAGCTGGACGAACTGGGCGCCTTTCTGGAGCGCCGTTCGGAGGGATTGCTGGGCCGCATCGAGCCCGAGGCACGACCGGCCTCTAGGCCGCTGGCGAGCCTGACCGCCTCGCGCTTCGCGGCGGCCCGCGTGGCCCTTGTCGGCGAATCGGGACACATCCTGCCGCCGATCGGCGCGCAGGGGCTCAATCTGGGGCTTCGTGATGCCGAAACGCTCGCGGACCTCGTGGCGACAGCACACAAAAGGCGCGAGGATGTCGGGTCCGCCGATCTGCTCGGCCGTTACGATAGTCTGCGGCGGCGCGATATCGGGCCGCGTTCGCTGGCGGTGGATCTGCTCAACCGCTCCCTCCTGCCCGGCCTTGCGCCTATGCAGCTGGCGCGGGCGGCGGGATTGTTCGCGCTATCACGCATCGGGCCGCTGCGCGGTGCCCTCGTTCGGGAGGGGCTGGCCTTCACGCCAAACGAACGGCGATAAAAAAACGCGCGGCCAAGACCGCGCGTTTTTTATTTCGAATGTGCTGCGCTCGATTACTGGCCGGCGGGAGCCGCCGGGGCCGCTGCGGGAGCGGGCTGACCGGCTGGGGCTGCGTCGCCGTCGATCTTGCCGCGCTGCTCCTGCGCCCGCTTGATGAGCGCGCTCTGGAGCTGGTTCTGGCTGGTCTCGAAGGCCTTGCGGCGCTCCTGGTAGACTTCCGGCGTCAGGGCCGCACCGTCATAAGCCGCGCTAAAGCCGGCGAGCGAGGTCTTGGCGCCAACCCACTGGCCCTGCGGATTGGCCGCGAAGAAGGTGAGCGTGGCGCCCTTGCGGAGGCTGGCGAGATTTTCGTCGCTGACCTGCACTTCGGCAAGGCAGACATTGGGGAAGCAGACGCGGTAGCGGCCGGGAATCGGTGTCTTCGCGTCGTCGATCACGAGGTTCACGCCCGGCTGGATGAGGAAGCCCGGGGGAACCAGCGCCTCGATGATGCGGCGGCTTTCCTTCTCGCGCTTGACGTCGAGCACGCGGATTTCACCGACCACATTGCCGGCATCCGCCGTGATGTAGCTGGTGACGGTGCAAAGCTCGGTCTTGGCCTTCTCGTCCTTGCCGCACACCTTCAGCCATTCCGGCGCCGGGCCGCCATTGGCGGGAGCCGCGGCGGGCGTGGTCTTCGGCAGGTTCGGCGCGGCGGGCTTGGGGGCCTGTGCCGCAGGCTTGGGAGCCGCCGGCTTCGGAGCGGCGGGACGCGGCTGAGCCGCCGGGCGCTCGGGCGCGGGCTTGGGGGCCTGCGGCTGAACGAGCGAAGGGGCCTGGGCCGACGCCAGCGACGCGGGAAGGACAAATGCAGCTGCCGCTGCCGCCATCACGAGACGTGAGGTCATTGAGCCAAGATGCTTCATGTCTAAAATATTCCCAACCCGTGTGCGATCAGACGCGGCCCTGCAAAATGTCGCGAAAGGCGTCTACAAAGTCGTGCGCTGTTTCAAGGTTAAATACGGCATCAGCGTGACATGGCACAAGCCGCCCTCAGATAATCGCCTGCGGATCGTCTTCGGAACGGGCGTGATAAGCTTGATCTCATCGTGATGCGATTCGTGTGCCGCCAGGATGGATTTTGGCCGGGAGCTGCCTTGGCGGCCGCCCTGCTCGCGTTGGCGTGGCTGACGGCGATACCGGCCCTCGTGCGTGCGGAAACCGACGTCATCCACAGGCCCGCCATCGCCATGCACGGCGAGCCCGCCCTGGCCGCCGGATTTGCGCATTTCCCCTATGTGAACCCGGATGCGCCCGTGGGCGGACGGCTGGTTCAGGGCGTGCTCGGCACGTTCGACAGCCTGAACCCGTTCGTGGTGCAGGGCGCAGCGCCGGCCGGCATCAACAATAACGTGATCGAGCCCCTGATGGCGCGATCCTACGACGAGCCCTTCACGCTCTATGGCCTGCTCGCGGAAAGCGTGGCGGTGCCCGAGGACCGGAGCTTCGTCGAATTCCGGCTGAACCCTGCCGCGCGATTTTCGGATGGCCGGCCGGTGACGGCCGAGGACGTGGTGTTCTCGTGGCAATTGCTGCGTGACCACGGACGGCCGAATCACCGCACCTATTACAGCAAGGTGGCGAAGGCGGAGATCCGCGACGAGCGCACGGTGCGGTTCGACCTGGCCGCGGAAGCCGACAGGGAATTGCCGCTGATCCTCGGACTGCTGCCGGTACTGGCGCGGCACACGATCGATCCCAACGCCTTCGAATTGCAGGGACTGAAGCCGCTGATCGGCTCCGGGCGCTATGTGATCTCGAACGTTCAGGCCGGACGCAGCTTCACGCTTGTGCGCAATCCGAATTACTGGGGCACCAACGTTCCGGCGATGCGCGGCGTGGGGAATTTCGGCGAGATGCGGTTCGATTTCTACCGCGACGCCAACACCCTGTTCGACGCCTTTCGCAAGGGATTGATCGATATCCGCCCCGAGACCGACCCGGCCCGCTGGGCCTCCGGCTATGACGGACCCGCTTTGCGGGATGGGCGCATCAGGAAGGAAGAGTTCGACAGCGGCGCGCCGAAGCCGATGAACGCCTTCGTCTTAAACACGCGGCGCCCGCTGTTTCGGGATGCCGGGGTGCGGGAGGCGCTCTCCGTTCTGTTCGACTTCGAATGGGCCAATGCCAATCTTTTCCACGCGGCCTATGCACGGACCGGCTCCTTCTTCGAGGGCTCCGAATTGTCGGCCCTCGATCGCCCGGCGAGCGCGAAGGAACGCGCGCTGCTGGCCGCGTTTCCCGAACGGGTGCGCGATGATGTGCTCGACGGCTCGTGGCAGCCCATGAAGACAGACGGGAGCGGGCGCGACCGCGGCCAGCTGCGCGCGGCGCTCGGGCTGTTCGAGAAAGCGGGCTGGCAGCTGCGCGATGGCAAGCTGCGCAACGCGGACGGCGAGCCTTTCCGTTTCGAGCTTCTGGTGCGCAGCCGCGATCAGGAACGCATCGCCCTCGCCTATGCGCGCGATCTGGCGCGGGCCGGCGTGCAGGCCGATGTGCGGATCGCCGACAACATCGCCTTCGAGAGCCGCCTGCTCTCCTACGATTTCGACGCGACGGCCTATATCTGGGACAATTCGCTTTCGCCCGGCAACGAACAGACCTTCTATTGGGGATCGTCGGCGGCGGACGCGCCGGGCACGCGCAATTACATGGGGGCTCGCGAGCCGGCGATCGACGCCATGATCGATGCCATTGTGCAGGCCCGGTCACGCGAGGATCTGGTGGAGGCGGCGCGCGCGCTCGACCGGCTGCTCATCTCAGGCTTCTACGTGGTGCCGCTCTATCACCTGCCGAAGAAATGGATCGCACGCTGGGACCATATCGGCCATCCGGCGGAAGCACCGCTCTATGGACCGATCCCCGAGACGTGGTGGCGCGAACTCGGCCGATAGCAGCTCAGGCCGCTACTTTTTTTCCCGCATCAGCGATCTTCACCAGCGCACGCATCAGAGCTGTGGTGCCCTTCAGGCGCTGCTCAGGAGATGTCCATTCCCGTTTGAAGACGAGCTTGAAATCCGGGCGAAGCTTCACGTCCTTCTCCTTGCCCAGCCAGGTGATGAGCCCGTCGGGATTTGAGAACATGTTGTCGCGGAAGGACAGAACGAGGCCCTTCGGGCCGGCATCGATCTTCTCGACATTGGCGCGGCGGCACAGAGCCTTGATGTGGACGATCTTGAGGAGATGGTCGACCTCCGGCGGGCGCGGGCCGAAGCGGTCCTTCATCTCGGCGCCGAAGCCGTTGATCTCGTCGTCTTCCGACAGGGACGACAGACGACGGTAGAGCCCGAGCCTGAGCTCCAGATCCTCGATATAGGTCTCCGGAATGAGGACCGGGGTGCCGATGGCGATCTGCGGCGACCATTGCTCCTCGACCTGCGCCTCACCGCCCTCCTTCAGGGCTTCAACGGCCTCTTCGAGCATCTGCTGGTAAAGCTCATAGCCGACCTCGCGGATGTGGCCGGACTGCTCGTCGCCCAAGAGATTGCCGGCGCCGCGAATGTCGAGATCGTGGGTTGCGAGCTGGAAGCCCGCGCCCAGGCTGTCGAGCGATTGCAGCACCTTCAGGCGCTTCTCGGCATTGGCCGTCAGCGTCTTGTTCTCAGGCGTGGTGAGGATGGCGTAGGCGCGCGTCTTGGCGCGGCCGACGCGGCCGCGCAGCTGATAGAGCTGGGCCAGGCCGAACATATCGGCCCGGTGCACGATGAGGGTGTTGGCGTTCGGGATGTCGAGGCCTGATTCCACGATGGTGGTGGAGACCAGCACATCGAACTTGCCGTCGTAGAACGCGCTCATCACGTCCTCGAGCTCGCTGGCCGCCATCTGGCCGTGGCCGACGATGAACTTCACCTCGGGCACCTGATTGGCCAGAAAGTCCGTGACCGTCTTCAGGTCTTCGATGCGCGGCACCACGTAGAAGCTCTGTCCGCCGCGGTAGCGCTCGCGCAGCAGGGCCTCACGCACGGTCAGCGGATCGAAGGGCGAGACGTAGGTGCGCACGGCCAGACGATCGACCGGCGGGGTTGCGATGATCGAGAGTTCGCGAACGCCGGTCAGCGCCAATTGCAGCGTGCGCGGAATGGGCGTTGCGGTAAGCGTGAGGACGTGGACGTCGGCGCGGAGCTGCTTTAGCCGCTCCTTGTGGGCGACGCCGAAATGCTGCTCCTCGTCGACGATGACGAGACCGAGATCCTTGAACGTCACGCCCTTGCTGAGCAGCGCATGGGTGCCGATGACGACATCGACCTCGCCCGAGGCCAGCCCCTCCTTCGTCTTCTTCATGTCGGCCTGGGTGACGAAGCGGGAGGCCTGCGCCACCTTCAGCGGGAAGCCGTGGAAGCGCTCGGCGAAGCCGCGATAATGCTGGCGTGCGAGCAGCGTGGTGGGCACGACGACCGCCACCTGCTTGCCGTTCATGGCCGTGACGAAGGCGGCCCGAAGCGCGACCTCGGTCTTGCCGAAGCCGACATCGCCGCAGACGAGACGGTCCATGGGACGCCCGGCGGCCAGATCATCCAGCACGGCGTTAATGGCGTTGAGCTGGTCTTCCGTCTCATCGTACGGGAACTTGGCGGCGAATTCCTCGTACATCGTATCGGCCAGCAGGAGCCGTGTGGCCTCGCGGGTCTGACGCTGGGCCGCGACCTTGATGAGCTCGCCCGCCATTTCGCGGATGCGCTGCTTGAGCTTGGCCTTGCGGGTCTGCCAGCCGGCGCCGCCGAGACGGTCGAGCTGGACCTCGGTGTCCTCCGAGCCGTAGCGCGACAGGAGCTCGATGTTCTCGACCGGGAGGTAGAGCTTGGTCTCGCCGGCATAGACGATCTCGAGGCAATCGTGCGGCGCGCCCAGCGCCTCGATGGCCTTGAGATCGACGAAGCGGCCGATGCCGTGATCGACATGGACCACGAGATCGCCCGCCGACAGGCCGGTGACCTCGGTGAGGAAATCCTGCGCGCGGCGCGGCTTCTTGCGGCCGCGCACCAGCCGGTCGCCCAGAATGTCCTGCTCGGCGACGATGGCCGTGTCCGGCGTCTCGAACCCGGCCTCAAGGCCCAATATGGCCATGCCGGCCGTCTTGCCCTTGAGCGCCTGCACATCGGGCCAGCGTGACACGTCGCGGATGTCTTCGAGGCCGTGATCGCCCAGAACGTGGGAAAGACGCTCGCGCGCACCGTCCGACCACGCGGCGACGACGACCTTCTTGCCGCTGTCCTGAAGCTCGCGGATATGGCGAGTGGCGGCTTCGAACACGTTGGCGTTTTCATCCGCACGTTCCGGCGCGAAGGAACGCGCGGGACGGCCGCCGGCGTCGATGAGCTTCGCCCCTTTCGGGGCTTCCGCCTCGAACGGAAACAGCCGCGCCACGCCCGCTTCCGACAGGCGGTTTTTCAGCTCGTCCGAGGCGAGGTAGAGCCGCTCGGGCTTGAGCGGGCGATAGAGCGAGCCGCCGCTTTTCTCCTCCAGGCCGTGCTGCCGCGATTCGTAATAATCCGCGACCTGATTGAGCCGCTGGTTGATCGCATCCTCGGCCAGGTGATCGAGCACGACGGCCGCGCCGGGAAGATGGTCGAGCAGCGTCTCCATGCCGTCGTTGAACAGCGGCAGCCAATGCTCGACGCCCGGATAGCGGCGGCCCTCGCTGATGGCTTCGTAAAGCGCATCCCCCCGCTGGGGCGCGCCGAATTCGGCCACGTAGGATTGCCGGAAACGGCGCATCGTATCCTGCGTCAGCAGGACCTCGCTGACCGGGACCAGATCGAGCGCGCGCATCTGGCTGGTCGAGCGCTGCGTCTCGGGATCGAACGGGCGGATCGATTCCAGTGTGTCGCCGAAGAAATCGAGGCGAACGGGCGCGGGATGGCCCGGCGGGAACAGATCGATGATGCCGCCGCGCACGGCGTATTCGCCGGTGTCGCGCACCGTGGAGGCGCGCAGGAAGCCGTTGGTTTCCAGCCAGGCGATGAGGCCGTTCGAATCGACCGCGTTTCCGGGCGCGACCGACAGGCTCTGGGCGGAGATGACGGCGCGGCTGGTGACGCGCTGAACGAGGGCGTTCGACGTGGTGAGCACGATGCGCGGCCTGTCGCCCTGCTTTGTGCGGGCGAGGCGGGCCAGAGTGGTCATGCGCTCGGCGGAGATGGCCGCGTTCGGTGAGGTGCGGTCATAAGGCAGAACATCCCAGGACGGGAAGCCGAGCACGTCGATGTCCGGCGCGAAGAAGGCAAGCGCCCGCTCCATGGCGGCCATGCGGGCGCGCTCGCGGCTGACGTGAAGGATGGCCGCGGGTGCATCGCGATTGCCGCGCGCCAGCGCCCTCGCGAGATCGGCGGTGACCAGCGCGTCCATGCCATCGGGGGTGTGGGCGAAAATGAGCTGGCCGCCGCGGGCCAGCACGTCTGCATGCTTCAGCATTAAGTCACACCCGTCAGATCAACCGCGCGGCAGGCCGTGGAACGCGAGAATCCGCTCGAACAAAGCGCTGCGGTATTCGGCCGGAACCTCCCGACCGCCCGAGATCCAGCCGAGCAAATCCGCATCGAGCGCTTCGAGAAGATGTTCGAATCTATCGAGATCGGCATCGCTCATGCCGTGGATTTTGGCGTCTGCGAAGCGGCCCAGGATAAAGTCCATTTCCCGCGTGCCGCGATGCCACGCACGAAACAATGCGCGGCGGCGGCGGGGGTCTAATTCGGGATGGTTGGCTGTGGTTCCGGTCACGCAGCAACGCTTATGAGGTTGAGACACAAGCTGCAACACTCACATCGCATGAGAAGGCGCCCTGCCTCTTGATGCGCGGGCACATTGCGGGCACCGTCGCCCCCTCACATGCGCCCGGCCCTCCTCAACCCCCTGTTCGCGCCCGTCGAGAGCCTTTCGGGCTTCGGCGAGAAAAGCGCGCTTCCGCTTCGCCGCCTGCTCGGCCCGCAGCCGCGCGTGCTGGACGTGCTGTTCCACCTGCCGTCCGGACTGGTGGACCGGCGGCTACGGCCCAAGCTCAGCGAGGCCGAGCCGGGACAGGTGGTGACGGTCGAGATCGTTGTGGAGGAGCATCAGGCCCCGCCCCGCAACCGGCCGAAGGCGCCGCATCGCGTGGTGACGACCGACGGGACCGGCTGGCTGACGCTGATCTTCTTCAGCTCCAACCGCGTGTACGTCGAGCGGCAATTGCCATTGGGCGCGAAGCGCTGGGTCTCGGGCCGGCTGGAGAGTTATGACGGGATGCTGCAAATGGTGCATCCCGACAAGATCGTCGACGAAGCGGGACTGGAGAAGCTGCCTGCGGTGGAGCCGGTCTATCCGCTGGTCGAGGGCGTGACGCAGAGCCTGATTTCACGTGCGGCGCGGGCGGCGATGACAAATGCGCCGTCATTACCGGAATGGGCCGACGCGAACATGGTGTCCGCGCGCGGCTGGCCGAGCTTCCATGAGGCGCTACGGCTGCTGCACCTGCCACGGCAGCCGGAGGATGCGGCGCCGGAAAGCCCGGCACGCCACAGGCTGGCCTATGACGAGCTTCTGTCGGGGCAGCTCGCGCTGGGGCTGGTGCGCATGCATATGCGCCGCGAGCACGGCCGCTCGACCGCGGGCGACGGGCATCTGGCGCGCAAGCTGGAAGCTGCTTTGCCGTTCGAGCTGACACCGTCGCAGGCACGCGCCGTGCAGGAGATACGGGGCGATCTGGCCGAGCCGGAACGCATGCTGCGCCTGCTGCAGGGCGATGTCGGCTCGGGCAAGACCGTGGTGGCCTTGCTGGCCATGGCCTCCGTGGTCGAGGCCGGACGGCAATGCGCGCTGATGGCGCCGACGGAAATCCTGGCACGACAGCACCACAAAACGATCAGCGGGCTGGCGGATGGTTCGGGCCTGCGCATCGCGCTGCTGACCGGCCGCGAAAAGGGCCGCGAGCGCGAGGCGCTGCTCGCGGATGCGGCGGAGGGGCGGATCGACATCCTCGTCGGCACACATGCGCTGTTCCAGGATCATGTGGTGTTCAAGGATCTGGCGTTCGCCGTGGTGGACGAGCAGCATCGTTTTGGCGTGCACCAGAGGCTGGCGCTGGCCGCCAAGGGCGAGGCCGTCGACGTGCTGGTGATGACGGCAACGCCCATTCCGCGAACACTGGTGCTGACCTATTTCGGCGACATGGAGATTTCGGCGCTCTACGAGAAACCGGCCGGCCGCCAGCCGATCGACACGCGGCTGATCTCGAACGAACGGCTGGACGAGGTCGTGGGCGGCCTGCACCGGGCGATCGAGGGAGGCGCGCGGGTCTATTGGGTGTGCCCGCTTGTTTCGGAATCGGAGCTGGTGGATGCCGCGGCGGCGGAAGAGCGCTTCCGCGACCTCGACCATCATTTCCCGGGCCTCGTGACGCTCGTGCACGGCAAGATGCGCGGCGCCGAGAAGGACGAGGCCATGGCCCGCTTCAAGACCGGCGAGACCAAGATCCTCGTGGCGACGACGGTGATCGAAGTGGGCGTCGACGTGCCCGAGGCCAGCATCATGATCATCGAGCACGCCGAACGGTTCGGGCTGTCGCAGCTTCACCAATTGCGCGGGCGTGTCGGGCGCGGCTCCGCAAAGTCATCGTGCCTGCTGATCTACAAGGCGCCTTTGGGCGAGATCGCCGAAGCGCGGCTGAAGATCCTGCGCGAGACGGAGGACGGCTTCCGCATCGCCGAGGAGGATCTGCGATTGCGTGGCGAGGGCGAGGTGCTGGGCACGCGGCAGAGCGGGCTGGCGGCGACGCGGCTCGCCAATGTGGAGATCCACGGCGAATTGCTAGAGGCCGCCCGCAAGGACGCGATCCTGATCCTCGACAAGGACCCGTCATTGAAAGGCCCGCGCAGCGAGGCGCTTCGCGCACTGCTCTATCTCTTCGAGCGCGACGACGCGGCCAAGCTTCTCAGGGCTGGTTGATCGTGGCCGGCTGGCCATTGGCGAGCGGAGGAAGGTTGTTCACGGGCCGCGCATCCGGCTGAATGATGCCCATGGACATGATGATCTTGAACGCCTCGTCGGTGCTGACATCGAGATCGCGGATGCGGCTCTCGTGCATGACGACGAAATAGCCGGTCGTCGGGTTCGGCGTGCACGGCACGAAGACGTTGAGATAGCCCTCGCCCGGCAGCGCATCGGCAAGGCGGCCGCGCGTTTCGTCGGCCACAAGGCAGATGGACCACAACCCCTCGCCCGGCCATTCGATGAGGCCGACACGGCGGAAGCTGGTGCCGTCCTGCTTGAACACCGTCTCGAAGATCTGCTTCACGCCCTTGTAGAGCGAGCGCACGAACGGCATGCGATCCAGCAGCCGTTCGCCGAAGGCGATCAGCGAGCGGCCGACGAGGTTGGCGGTGAGGAAGCCCAGCAAAGTCAGCATGATGAAGGCCGCGACCAGGCCGACGCCCGGCACCGAAAACCGGAGATAGGTCTCGGGATTGTAGGCGGTGGGAATCAGCGGACGCATCCAGCCGTCGATCAGCGCGATCAGCCACCACGTGATGTAGCTGGTGATCGCGAGCGGCCCGGCCACCAGCAGGCCCGTGAAGAAATAAGCCCGCAGCCGCGCGCCGAGGGTGCCCCGGTGGGGTTCCTGCTCGGCCGACAGAAGAGGTGGGGTACCGGGATGCTCGTCGTTCATGGGCATTATCCTAACCGAGCCTCCCCTTCAGGACAGACCCAAATTGCAGTGAACAACCCACAATCTCTTGTGGCGGATCAACGCAATGCGGATGATGCGCCATGTCCGAACCTCAAATACCGCGCGGCGCGCAACCGCTCCGCCTGCTTCTGCTCGTGGCTGGATGGGTTTTCCTCGGCGTGGGCATCGCCGGCGTGTTCCTGCCGCTTCTGCCGGGAACGATTTTCCTGATTCTCGCCGCCGCCTGTTTTTCCCGTTCGTCGCCCCGATTCGAGCGTTGGCTGCTGAACCATCCGAGATTCGGACCGGCCGTGGTCAATTGGCGGCGCGACGGCGCGATCTCGCGGAAGGGCAAGACGTTTGCCCTGTCCGGCATGGCGCTGTCGCTCGTCATCACCTGGTATTCGGGCGCGCCGCGCTATGCGTTCTTCATCACGGCCATCGCGATCGGCCTGTCGGCCCTCTACGTGGGCACGCGCCCCTCGCCACCGATCACTCCACGGTGACGGATTTCGCCAGGTTGCGCGGCTGATCCACGTCCGTGCCCATGAAAACCGCGGTGTGATAGGCGAGCAGCTGCATGGGCAGCGCGTAGATGATAGGCGTGACGAAGGGATGCGCCGAAGGCAGGACGAGCGTCTTCAGCGTGTCCGCGAAGTGCTCGGCCCCGGCGCTGTCGGTGACGAGGATGACCTGCCCGCCCCGCGCCTCGACCTCCTGCATGTTGGAGACGGTCTTCTCGAACAGGCCGTCGAAGGGTGCGAGCACCACGACGGGGACCTTGTCGTCGACCAGCGCGATAGGGCCGTGCTTGAGCTCGCCGGCGGCATATCCCTCGGCGTGGATGTAGGAGATTTCCTTGAGCTTGAGCGCGCCTTCCATGGCGATGGGATAGGACGTGCCGCGACCGAGATAGAGCGCGTCCTGCACCTTCGAGAAGGTCTTGGCGAGTTCCTCGATCTGGGGCTCCAACTTCAGGGCCTCGGCCATGAGGCGCGGCAACTCGACCAGCGCGCCGACGAGTTCCGCCTCGTCATCGGCCTGCAGAACGCCGCGTGCGCGCCCCGCCGCGATGGCGAGGCTGGCGAGCGTTGCGAGCTGGCAGGTGAACGCCTTGGTGGAGGCCACGCCGATCTCGGGCCCGGCGAGCGTCGGCAGGACGGCGTCGGATTCGCGGGCGATGGTGGACGTCGGGACGTTGACCACCGAGGCGATCTGCATGCCCTGCTCGCGGCAATGGCGGAGCGTGGCCAGGGTGTCGGCCGTTTCGCCCGATTGCGAGATGAGGATGGCGAGGCCGCCTTCCTTCAGCGGAGGCTCGCGGTAGCGGAACTCGGAGGCGATGTCGATGTCCACCGGCATACGGGCGAACTTCTCGAACCAGTAGCGGGCCACGAGACCGGCGTAATAGGCGGTGCCGCAGGCCGAGATGGCGAGACGCTCCGTCTTGGCGAAGTCGATGCCTTCCGGCACGCGGGCCCGCATCGTGCTCATGTCGAGATGATGCGACAGGGTGTGGCCGACGACCTCCGGCTGCTCGGCGATCTCCTTGGCCATGAAGTGCCGGTAATTGCCCTTGTCGATCTGGGAGGCGCTGGCGAGCGAACGCTGAACGGCGCGGGTGACGGCGGCGCCGGAGCCGTCGCAATCGCGCACGATGACGCCACGCCTTGTCAGGATCGCGCAATCGCCGTCGTCCAGATAGGAGATCTGGTCGGTGAAGGGGGCGAGCGCGATGGCGTCGGAGCCGAGGAACATCTCGCCCTTGCCATAGCCGATGGCGAGCGGGCTGCCGCGACGGGCGCCGATCATCAGATCGTCCTCGCCCCGGAACAGGAAAGCGAGCGCGAACGCGCCGCGCAGGCGTGACAGCACGGCGGGAACAGCCTCTTCCGGAGACTTGCCGGCTTCGAGCTGCTCATTGACGAGATGGGCGATGACCTCGGTGTCGGTCTCGCTGGAGAAGGTGATGCCCTGCGCGGCGAGCTCGGCCTTCAATTCCTTGTAGTTCTCGATGATGCCGTTGTGGACCACGGCCACGCGATCGGTGGCATGGGGATGGGCATTGCTCTCGCTCGGACCGCCATGCGTGGCCCAGCGGGTGTGGCCGATGCCCGATGAACCTGCCAGCGGCTCGCTCTCCAGCTTCTCCTCGAGATAGCGCAATTTGCCGGGTGCACGGCGGCGGCCGAGCTCGCCGTGATCGAGCGTGGCGACGCCCGCGGAATCATAGCCGCGATATTCGAGCCGCTTCAGCGCATCCACGATCTGGGGCGCGACAGGCTTCGTGCCCAGAATTCCGACAATACCGCACATGAACTGCAATCTCCGGCTGTTGCGCAGGGTCTAAAGCGCGCGCAGCCTTGCACCAAATAACAAAGTTTCTCCGAATGTGACCGACGAGAATCGGCCCTATCGCGGCTTTGCCTAATCCTTCCGGGGCTTGGGATGCGTGCGGCGGCGCTGCTCGGCCCAACCCTCCTTGACCGTCTGGCGGCTGCGCGCGACGGCCAGCGCGTCGGCGGGCACGTCGTCCGTGATGATGCTGCCGGTGGCGACATACGCTCCGGCGCCGACGCTGACAGGTGCGACGAGGGCGGAATTGACGCCGATGAAGGCCCCTGCCCCGATCTCGGTGCGGTGCTTGCGCGTGCCGTCGTAATTGCAGGTGATGGCGCCCGCGCCGATATTGGCATCCGCGCCGACATGGCTGTCGCCGACATAAGCGAGGTGGTTGACCTTCACGCCCTCCTCAAGGACGGCGTTCTTGATCTCGACGAAATTGCCGATGCGCGCGCCCTTGGCCAAAGAGGCGCCGGGGCGCAGGCGGCCGAACGGACCGATGGAGGCGCCGGGGCCGACATGGGCTCCTTCCAGATGGCTGAAGGCATGAATGACGGCACCTGACTCGATGGTGACGCCGGGACCGAAGACCACGTTTGGCTCGACCAGCACGTCCGGCTCGATGCGCGTGTCGGCCGAGAAGAAGACGGTCTCCGGTGCGATGAGGGTGACACCGGCCTCGAGCGCGGCGGCGCGCAGGCGCTGCTGGAGCACGGCCTCGACAGAAGCGAGCTGGGCGCGCGTGTTGACGCCCTGCACGTCGGCCTCGTCCGCTTCGAGCACAACGGAGGTGAGCCCCTGGGCGCGGGCGATCTCGACCACGTCGGTGAGGTAGAACTCGCCCTTGGCGTTGTCGTTGCGGACGGCGTCGAGCAAGGCCAGCGCCTGGCGGCCCGAAAGAGCCATGAGGCCGGCATTGCACAGATCGACCCGACGCTCCTCCGCGCTGGCGTCCTTTTCCTCGCGGATGGCGGTGAGCACGCCCTCTTGCACGAGGAGGCGGCCATAGCCTGTGGGATCGGCGGCGCGGAAGCCGAGGACGGCGATGTCCGCGCCATCGGCCAGGGCCTTGCGCATCTCCGCCAGGGTTTCCGAACGCACGAGCGGAGTGTCGGCAAAAAGGATCAGCACGTCGTCGGCCGGTTCCGCCAGTGTGTCGCGGGCGGCGAGAACGGCATGGGCCGTGCCTTTGCGCTCGGTCTGGACGAAGATGGCCGCGTCGGGATGACATCCGCGAGCCTCGGCGGCAACGTCATCACGACCCGGCCCGACGACGACGGCGAGCCGCTCGGCACCCGCGCCACGGGCGGAGGCCAAGGCATGGCCGAGCAGCGAGCGCCCGGCCGCTTTGTGCAGCACCTTGGGCAGGCTGGAACGCATGCGGGTGCCCTCGCCCGCCGCGAGAACGAGGGTGAGGCAGGTTCTCTGAGCCATGTGACGACCTTCTTCCCCGGCGCGTTCTTCGGCCGGCGGACCTCTGTAGAAAATTTTCGCCCCTGGGTCATGCCGAAAGCATCGACAGGGCAAACGTTGCGGCGAAGGTGAGCCCGCACTAATGAGGTGCGATGTGCGGGTGAGGCGCTGAGCCGGGCGGCGAATTGAAAGATCGCGTTCAGATCATTGGCGGTGCGGCCTTCCGCATTCTCGTGACCGTTTCGGTGCTGCTCGGCCTGTGGTGGCTCGCGGTGCGCGTGTTCGCGCCGGCTCCGTTCATCCTGCCCGGGCCCGAGCGCGTGTTCTCGGCACTGGTGCGGCAGCACGATTATCTGGTCGCCAACGCTCTGGTGACGATGAAGGAAATCGTGATCGGCCTTCTGGCGGGAACCGTGCTCGGGATCGCGACGGCGCTTCTCATGGCCTCGTCCAGCACCGTCCGGCGCTGGCTGCTGCCCATGCTGGTGCTGTCGCAGGTGCTGCCGGTGTTCGCCATCGCGCCACTGCTCGTCGTGTGGTTCGGTTACGGCCTCGCATCCAAGATCGTGATGACGACGATCATCATCTTCTTTCCCATCACGTCGGCGTTTCAGGACGGGTTGCGGCGGACCGATCCCGGTCTGCTCGATCTGGCGCGGCTGGCCGGTGCGCCGCGCTGGCGCACGCTGTGGCTCATCAAGGTGCCGCATGCGCTGCCCGCGCTCGTCTCCGGCCTGCGCGTTGCGATCGCCGCCGCCCCGATCGGCGCTGTGGTGGGCGAATGGGTTGGCGCATCGGCGGGGCTTGGCTATGTGATGCTGAATGCCAACGCCCGCGCGCAGACGGACGTGCTGTTCGCGGCGCTGCTGATTCTGGGGCTCGTCGCGGCCCTTCTCTGGTTCACCCTCGATGCGGCGCTTGCCCGCCTCGTGCCCTGGTCCGACGAACGCCGCCTCGCCTGAGGCCGCGATGGAGATATCCCGATGAAGCGTCTTGCCGGAGCGCTCGTTGCGCTCGCTTTGACCTTGAGCCCCGCCGCCGCGGCCGACAAGCTGACCGTGCTGCTGGACTGGTTCGTCAATCCGGACCATGCGCCGATGGTGATCGCCAAGACGAACGGCTTCTTCGAGAAGCATGGGCTGGACGTCGATCTGGTGGAGCCGGCC
Organism: Terrihabitans aquatilis; assembly: GCF_052542005.1. Lineage (NCBI taxonomy): Bacteria > Pseudomonadati > Pseudomonadota > Alphaproteobacteria > Hyphomicrobiales > Terrihabitans > Terrihabitans aquatilis. Next base: position 485,700 of record NZ_JBOCUO010000001.1, read on the forward strand.
GATCCGAACACCCCGCCGCTTCTGGTGGGCGCGAAGAAGGCCGACATCGCGGTGACCTACCAGCCGAGCCTCTATCTGAAGGTCGAGGCCGGACTGCCCATCGTGCGCTTCGGCACGCTGGTGGACACGCCCTTGAACTCCCTCGTCGTTCTGGCGGACGGGCCGGTGAAGACTCTCGCCGACCTCAAGGGCAAGAAGGTGGGCTATTCGGTATCCGGCTTCGAGGACGCCCTGCTCAGCGCCATGCTGAAGGAGACCGGACTTGCGGCGAACGACGTCGAGATGGTGAACGTCAATTTCGCGCTGACGCAAGCCCTGATGGCCGGCCAGGTGGACGGCGTGGTGGGCGCGTTCCGCAATTTCGAACTGACGCAGATCCGGCTGGCCGGCGGCAAAGGCCTGGCCTTCTTCCCTGAGGAGCACGGCGTGCCCCTCTATGACGAGCTGATCTACGCCGCGCACAAGGACAATCTCGGCGATGCCCGGCTGAAGCGCTTTCTCGCGGCTGTGCAGGACGCGACGATCTTCCTGCTGAACCATCCGGACGACAGCTGGCAGGCTTTCATCAAGGCCTATCCCAGCCTGGACGACGAGCTGAACCGCGAGGCCTGGGCCGCCACCCTCACTCGCTTCTCCAAGCAGCCGGCCATGCTGGACAAGGGTCGCTACGAAGCCTTCGCCGCCTTCCTGAAGGAGCGCGGCCTGATCAAGAACGTGCCGGCGCTCGACACCTACGCCGCCGATATTCGCTGAGGAGCGCCCGATGGCTTTCGCAGAACGCAACGGAATCAAGCTGTTTTACACCGTGGACGGGCCGGAAGGCGCGCCCCCTCTGGTGCTGTCCAATTCCATGGGCACCACGCACGAGATGTGGCAACCGCAGCTGGCGGCCTTTGCGCAGCGCTTCCGCGTGGTGCGCTACGACCGGCGCGGCCACGGGCAATCCGATTCACCCGAAGCGCCCTACACGATCGAGGAATTGGCGGCGGATTCGCTGGCCGTGATGGATGCCGCCGGTGTGACGAAAGCGCATTGGCTCGGGCTTTCCATGGGCGGCATGATCGGTCTCTGGATTGCGGCGAACGCGCCCGAGCGGGTCGAAAAGCTGGTCGTCTCGAGCGCGGCGACGTTCATGGGCCCGCCGGAACTGTGGAACGGCCGCATCAAGACGGCGCAGAACCGCGGCGTGGAACCCCTAGCCGCACCGACCATGCAGCGCTGGTTCACGCCCGAATTCCTCAAAGAGAACGCGGACGCGGTGGGCGCGATCCGTGGCCAGTTCCTGCAGACGAGCGTCGATGGTTTTGCCGGAAGCTGCGCCGCGATGCGCGACATGGACCAGCGCGAGAGCGCGCGGAACATCTCCGCGCCGACATTGGTGATCGCCGGTTCGGACGATCAGGGCACCAGCCCGGCCGAGGGCGCGTTCATCGTGAGCCGGGTGCCGGACGCGCGCGGCGTGATCCTCAAGGGCTCGCACATCATCAATGTCGAGCAGCCGGACGCCTTTACGAAGACGGTGCTGGAATTTTTGGGCTGATCGTTCGCTGAAGGGAGGCGGTGCCGCTCAGACGGCATCGCCCTCCGGATCGTCCTTACCGTAATAAAGGACGCCGAGCTTGATCGGGTCGCGGCCGCGTTCCCGACGGGACACGTTGGTGTCGCGCAGGGAATAGACGCAGCCGCAATATTCCTGCTGGTAGAAATTCTCGCGCTTCGAGATCTCGATCATGCGCGAAGAGCCGCCCTTCTTGCGCCAATTGTATTCCCAGTACGTGATCCCATCGTACCGGGCGGCCGCGCGCCGGCCGCAGCCATTGATCTGGTTCATGTCCTTCCAGCGGGAGATGCCCAGCGAGGACGTGATGACCGGGAAGCCGTGCTCGTGGGCGTAAAGCGCCGTGCGCTCGAACCGCATATCGAAGCACATGGTGCAGCGGGCGCCGCGCTCGGGCTCCCATTCCATGCCCCGGGCACGGGCGTACCAATTGTCCTTGTCGTAATCGGCATCGACGAACGGCACGTTGTGTTTTTCGGCGAAACGGACGTTTTCGTCCTTGCGCAGGAGATATTCCCGCTCGGGATGGATGTTCGGATTGTAGAAGAAGATCGTGTAATCGATGCCCGACGCGAGCATCGCTTCCATCACCTCGCCCGAACACGGGGCGCAGCAGGAATGCAGAAGCACCTTCTTCGCGCCGTGGGGCGCATCCAAGATCTCGCGCTGAAAATCCGTCTCGCTCATGGGCGCGGCATATCACGAAACGGCGGTCGATCTCAAACCGGCAGGCCGCCCGGACGGGTGCGACCGCGCAAACAAAAAGCCCGTCCGAAGACGGGCTTTCCGGATTCGCGGTGCGCTTGGTTCAGCCAAAGCGGCCGGTGATGTAATCCTGCGTCTTGCCCTGGGACGGATTGGTGAAGATCCGCTCCGTGCGATCGAACTCGATCACTTCGCCGAGATACATGAAGGCAGTGAACTCGGAGACGCGCGCCGCCTGCTGCATGTTATGGGTGACGATGCAGATGGTGTAGTCGTTGCGCAGATCGTTGATGAGTTCCTCGATCTTGCCGGTCGAGATCGGATCGAGCGCGGAGGCCGGCTCGTCGAGCAGGATCACGTCCGGGCGAACCGCAATGCCGCGTGCGATGCACAGACGCTGCTGCTGGCCGCCCGACAGGCTGAGGCCGCTGGCGTGCAGCTTGTCCTTGACCTCGTTCCACAGGCCGGCGCGCTCCAGAGCAGACACAACGCGCTGCTCCATCTCGCTCTTGGAGAGTTTCTCATAGAGGCGGATGCCGAAGGCGATGTTCTCGAAGATGGTCATCGGGAACGGGGTCGGCTTCTGGAACACCATGCCGATGCGGGCGCGCAGGAGATTCAGATCCTGATCCGGCGCCAGCACGTTGCGGCCATCGAGCAGCACCTCGCCCTCGGCCCGCTGGTTCGGATAGAGCTCGTAGATGCGGTTGAGCACGCGCAGAAGCGTGGACTTGCCGCAACCCGACGGACCGATGAAGGCCGTGACGGTCTTCTCGTAGAGCGGCAGGTTGATGGTCTTCAGGGCCAGATGATCGCCATAGAAGAACTTCAGATTGCGGATGGAGACCTTCTCACGACGATCGGTCGCGCGGTTGATCGTGCTACCGGTCTGGGACAGCAGACTGGATGGCGGGGGCGGCGCAACCGGTGCGGATTGCGCGGCCGGGGTTGCAACAGACTGCTCGTTCATGACCCGCTCCGAGAAGTAAGCATACGTGCGCCGACGCTGAGCGCCAAAACTGCGAAGGTGATGAGAAGAGCGCCTGTCCAGGCCAGCTGCTGCCAGCCTTCATAAGGGCTCAGTGCGAAGTTGAAGATGGTGGCGGGCAAGCTCGCCATCGGAGCGTTGAGGTTGACGCTCCAGAACTGGTTGCTCAGGGCGGTGAACAGCAGCGGGGCCGTTTCGCCGGAAACGCGGGCGACCGCGAGCAGGATGCCGGTCACCATACCCGCGCTGGCAGCCTTGTAGGCCACCTTGCGGATGACGAACCATCGCGGTGCGCCAAGAGCCGACGAGGCTTCCCGAAGCTGGTTGGGCACCAGGAGCAGCATGTCCTCGGTGGTGCGGACAACGACCGGGATCACGATGACCGCAAGCGCCGTGGCGCCGGCAATCGCCGAGAAATGCCCCATCCGCGCGACCATCAGCTCGTAGATGAAGAGTCCGATGACGATGGATGGCGCCGACAGCAGGATGTCGTTGATGAAGCGCACAACGACAGTCAGCTTCGAGTAACGGCCATATTCCGCCATGTAGGTGCCGGCCAGGATGCCGATCGGCGTGCCGACGAGCACGGCAATGGTGGTCATGATCAGGCTGCCGACGATGGCGTTGAGAAGACCGCCGCCATTGCCCGGAGGCGGAGGCGTGATTTCGGTGAAGACCGCGACGTTCAGACCGGCAAAACCGTTCCAGAGCAGCGCACCAAGGATCAGGACGAGCCAGCCGAGGCCGATGGCGGCCGCGAGAATGGACAGCGTCATATAGATTGTGTTGGTCAGACGGCGGCGAGCATAGGCGTTCATGATTAAGCTCCCGAAGCCTTGTCGAGCCGCATCAGCATGAGCCGCGCGATGGCAAGCACGGTGAAGGTGATGACGAACAGGATGAGGCCAAGCGCGATCAGCGAGCCGGTGTAGATGTCACCCATCGCTTCGGTGAACTCGTTGGCGATGGTGGCCGAAATGGTCGTGCCGGGCTGCAGGATCGAGGACGAGATGCGGTGGGCGTTGCCGATGACGAAGGTCACGGCCATCGTCTCGCCGAGCGCACGGCCGAGGCCCAGCATGACGCCGCCGACGACGCCGACCCGCGTATAGGGCAGCACCACGTTGCGGACGACTTCCCAGGTGGTGCAGCCGACGCCGTATGCGGCTTCCTTCAACACCGGCGGGACGGTCTCGAAGACGTCACGCGTGATCGAGGTGATGAAGGGCAGCACCATGATGGCGAGGATCAGGCTGGCGGTGAGGATGCCGATGCCATAGGGCGGACCGGCGAAAAGGTTCGACAGCACCGGGATGTTGCCGGTGACCGAGATCAGCCAAGGCTGAAGCGTCTGCTGCAGGAAAGGCGCGAAAACGAAGAAGCCCCAGATGCCATAGATGATGCTGGGGATGCCGGCGAGAAGCTCGATGGCAATGCCGATCGGGCGGCGCAGGAACGGAGGGCAGAGCTCCGTCAAGAAGATGGCGATGCCGATGCCAAGCGGCACGGCGATGACCATGGCGATGAGCGAGGTGACGACCGTGCCGTAGATCGGGGCCAGAGCACCGAAACGCTCGGTAACGGGGTTCCAGCTCTGCGTGGTCAGGAAGCCCAGGCCGAATTCACGGAAAACGGGGATCGAGCCTTCGACCAGCGTGAAGATGACGCCGCCGAGGATGAGTAGCACCAGGATCGCCGCCGACTGGGTCGAGCGGTAGAACACAGCATCCGTAAGGTTGAACCGACGCAGGACCTTGTGCCGTTCCTCGATACTTCCGGCGTCCGATATGCTGATGTCCGCCATCATCATCCCCGTTTGCTTCAAGAAGAGAAAAGTGGGAGCCGCCGGGCGGCCCCCACTCGTCTTGATTACTGACCGTAGACCGACTTGCCGTCAGCCTTGATCTCGTTCTTCCACAGGGTGCGGATGCCTTCCACGACCTGGTCGGGGAGAGCGACGTAGTCGAGGCCAGCGGCGATTTCGTCGCCCTTGGCGCCGTAGCCCCAATCGAAGAACTTCAGCGCGTCAGCCGAAGCCTTCGCATCCTGCGGCTGCTTGTGCATCAGGATGAAGGTCGCACCCGTGATCGGCCAGCTGGCATCGCCCGGCTGGTTGGTCAGGATGAGGTAATTGCCGGGAGCGTTGGCCCAATCGGCGTTGGCAGCAGCGGCCTCGAAGGCAGCGGCGGTGGGCTCCACGGCCTTGCCGGCAGAGTTCACCATGTTGGCGTGGGGCAGCTTATTCTGCTTGGCATAGGCATACTCGACGTAGCCGATGGCGCCCTGCGTCTGCTTCACGGTGTTGGAAACACCCTCATTGCCCTTGGCGCCCAGGCCAACCGGCCACTCAACGGCCGTGGCAGCACCGACTTCTTCCTTGAACTTCGCGTTCACCTTGGAGAGGTAATCGGTGAACAGGAAGTTCGTGCCCGAACCGTCCGAGCGGCGAACGACCGCGATGGCGGTGCTGGGCAGCTTGGCATCGGGGTTCAGCTTGGCGATGGCCGGATCGTTCCAGGTCTTCACTTCACCGAGATAGATGTTGGCCAGCGTCTCGCCGTCGAGCGTCAGCTTGCCGCTCTCGATGCCTTCGACGTTGATCACCGGCACGACGCCGCCGATCACGGTCGGGAACTGGATGAGGCCGGCCTTATCGAGGTCTTCCGCCTTGAGCGGAGCATCGGACGCGCCGAAGGTGACGGTCTTGGCCTGGATCTGCTTGACGCCACCGCCGGAACCGATCGACTGGTAGTTCAGGGACACGCCGGCTTCGGTCTTGTAGGCATCGGCCCAAGCGGCATAAACGGGTGCCGGGAAGGACGCGCCGGCGCCGGTGATGTTCTGGGCCTGCACCGTCGAGGCTGCCGCCAGGGCAGCGGCCGCAACCACGGTGAACTTGATCGCATTCTTGGCAAAATGCTTCATCTTGCCTCTCCTGTCGTTTGTGTTGCGCCCGTCCGCGACTTCCACGGCAGGTCTTACGCGCCGGGGCGGCTCGCCCCAGCGGTCGGTGCGCTTGTAGAAACGCTCGATGACAGGCTTATGACGAGCGCTGTCGGGCTTTTTCCCCTGTACTTGTCGATCATGCGGCGACTTCGTCAGCCATTGTCGCACCCCGCTCTCCGAGGGGACGCGCGGGCCCGCTGGTGCTGTCTTTCACGGTCTGATGTTCCGCTTCGGCGTTCAGTTCCGCACCGACCAGCATGATGACGGTCGATAGCCACATCCATGTCATAAAACCAATGGCGGCACCAAGCGAACCGTAGGTCTCGTTATAGGAACCGAAGTTCGAAACGTACCACGAAAATGCGAGCGAACCGGCGATCCAGAGCAAAGCCGCCACAAGACCGCCCGCCGTGACCCAGCGCCATTTCGCCCGTTCACGGCTGGGCCCGTAGCGATACAGCAAAGAGATGGCGATCATCGCAATGACGAGCATCAGCGGCCAGCGCAGCAAAGCGATGATGCCTTCGGTCGCACCCGCCAGACCGAACCAGTTGAGCAGGACCGGCACGACGACGATGGCCACGAGGCCGATGATGACGAAAACGATGGCGCCGGCCGTGAAGGTCAGTGACAGGAGATTAAGCGCGAAGAACCCCCGCTTTTCCTTCTCTCCATAGGCCACGTTGAGGGCGTCGAACACGGCCTTCACCCCGGCGTTCGCGCTCCACAGCGCCACCGCCAGACCGATGACGAAACCGAAGCCGAGCGCTCCCTCGGGCTGGCTAGTGAGACGGGTCAATTGTTCGGAAATGATTTCCATGCCGCCACCCGGCATAACGCCGCTGAGCATGTTGAGATGCTCCGACAAGGTGGCGCGGTCGGCAACGAGGCCATAGAGGGAAACGAAGGCCGTGAGCGCCGGGAAGATGGCCAGGAGGCCATAAAAGGTGACGCCCGCCGCCACCGCCATGACGCGATCTTCGTTGATCTCGTTGTAGACGCGGAACAGGATGTCCTTCCAGCCGCGCGGCGGGATCTGGGTGGGACTGTTGGCTGACCTGCCCTTGGGATCGTTGTCCGGAATTTCGGAGGGATTGGCGACCGCATCTCCCGAATCTTTCCGGGAACGTGCCTTCGCGACGTTCTCATCCGAATGGCTGCGCCACAGCGTGAAGCCCACGATCACGGCACCGAGGGCCACCCCCAAGGCACGCGACGCATCGCCCCGCCGAGACATCGAATCCGCTTTTTCCAAATCCTGTCGGCTCATCACCCCCGCCTTTCCCGGCGCAGCCTGCACCGTTCCGCGCTTCGCGCTGTTAACGCCTCGGGAGGGGGTTGGTTGCCCGGTTCAGGAGCGTTCCACGATCTTCTGGATCGATTTGGCGGCCTGGACGCCGTCCGCCATCGCGGTTGGAATGCACGGATGGCCGTGCCGCGTGAGTTCGCCGACGGCATAAAGGCCCGCTTCGCTGGTTTCGCAGGAGCCGGGGTCGACCAGGAGGAAACCTTTCGGGTCCCGCTTCGGCGCCAGACCGGAAAGCGGCACCGGCGACGGCTCCCAGCCATACATCACGAGCAGCAGATCATAAGCTTGCCCGTTCACGGCCGGGACCGCGTCGTCTACCGCGTAGGCGCCAACACGGACATCGGCCGAGTCGGCCGCGCGAATTCTTGCCCGCTGGGCGCGGAGGGATCGCGCGAAGATGTGGGCGCTGGCCGCGCCCTTTTCGCGGACGAAGGCGTAATTCTCCAAGGCGTTGTCGCCGCCGCCGAGAATGGCAACACGCTGGCCCGTGAAGTCGCGCTGCATGATGGCGGCACCCGGCCCGATGAGGACCCGCTCGCCGCCCGTCAATCCTCCCGATATCGCACGCACGCCCGTAGCGAGAACGACATGCGGTGCGCGGGCTATGCCCTGTCGACCCCGCTCATCGAAGGAAATTATGAAGCCCCCTTCCCGCTGCTGGATCTCGGTGACGGCGCAATCGCAGCGAAGGGCCACATCCGCCGCAGCCAGCGAGCGCCCGATATTGGCGGAAAGCTCGATGCCGGTGACGCCCGGCTGCGTGACAAGCCAATCGTTCTGGAACGGACTGTCGTTGAGAAGACCTCCCGGCCGATCGCATCGCTCCAGAAGAAGCGGATTCAAGCCGAGCCGCTTGAGCCAGAGCGCGCAGGATGCCCCCGCCGGCCCTGCCCCGATGATGACCGTGTCGTAATCCGTAATATCCTGCTGCCCGCCGGGTTGGCGGCCGGGCATCGTCATTCAGGGAGCGAGGTCGAGCTGGATGCCGCAGCCTTGCGCCGGCCCGACGATTTCGCCGGCTTCGTTGCCGTGGCTTCCTCTGATCCCGTGTCGGAGCTCTTGGCCTTGGCAGCCTTTCGCGGCTTCGGGGCAGAGGGCACCTCAGCCTCGCCGGCGGCTTTCGCGGTCTTGCGGGCTTTCGGGACATCCGACTTCGCGGACTTTTTCGGCTTGGCAACTTTCACGGCCTCGAGCGACAAGCCCGACAGGAGCTCGGCATTGATCTGGCGTTCCGCCTCGATCCAATGATCGGTTTCCGAACCGTTGGGCAGGATGCCCTGCTCCCAGATCTCATAGGCCCGCTTCGCGATCTTCTGGTGACGATCAGGCATCTTCTTCCTCTCGGCGCGGCTTCACCCGCCCAACGGACGGGAAGCGATTCGCGCGAACGATAATTCATCCGTGATTCAAGGGGATTACGTGGCGTTCGACAAGGCCGGGAGTTGCGTCGTCTCAGATGAACGTCCGCCTCACTTACGCTTGGACACACAGCAATGCGAAGATAAGCAAGATCGCAAGCGACCGCCATTTCTGTCTCTGATAACATCGAGCAAGAGCCGGAGAGCACATCTAATGGCTGAACGGTCGATCCTGGAACGGGTTTCTCGAGAAGCGATGCGGGGTTATCGCCGTCTCATCCACGGCCGCCCCGTCAAGAATCCGCCGGTTTCGGAAAAGCCCGAGCCGGAAGAGGTTCTGATCGACCCGCCGGAACTTGAGGCGGTTCCGCCGCCCGGTGTTCTGCGCTTTGACTATGATTATGAACCCAGCGTTCGCAAATGGTCCGGAACCCCTGCGGACGACAAGCTGATCGCGGTACTCGATGCCGGCAGAGCAGATCAAATCTCGCTGCTGCACGGCTTTCAGCGCTTCAAGCCAGATTTGCAGCGAATACCTTTCGACGGCGATCCGGCCTCGACCGAACCCTTTTGGGCAAACAGCTGGTTCGAAAGCTTCGACGCTCTATCGCTCTATTGCTTTTTGGCCGCCAATAATCCCGAAACCTACGTGGAAGTGGGTTCCGGAAACTCCACAAAATTCGCACGGCGGGCGATTTCCGATCACGGGCTCCGCACCAAAATCATCTCGATCGACCCATCCCCCCGGGCGGAAATCGACGCAATCTGCGACGAGGTGATCCGAATGCGCTGCGAAGATGTCGATCAATCGATCTTTCGGAGGCTGAAACCCTCAGAAAACGACATCCTGTTGATCGACAACAGCCACAGGAGTTTTCAGGGATCCGATGTCACGGTTTTCTTCACCGAGATCCTTCCAGCTCTGAACCCCGGACTGCTTTTTTGTATCCACGACATATTCCTACCCTCCGATTACCCGGAGCATTGGAAAGAGCGCTTTTACAACGAGCAATATCTTCTGATGATGTTTCTCCTGGGAGGAGCTGACGGAGGCAAGGTGGTGCTGCCCGTGGCCCATTTGGAGACGGCAGGTGTGCTCGAATCGGAATGCTCATCCCTGAGGGATTGCGTGCCGGAAAGAGCCGCTTTCGGCGGCGCATTCTGGATGCGGCGTTGAGGGCACGTCCAATGGCCGTAACGGCAAGACTAATGAGTTCTGAAACCGCTGGTGAGCCGGGCGGGGGTCGAACCCGCGACCACATGATTAAAAGTCACGTGCTCTACCACTGAGCTACCGGCCCCTGCGGTGTGCGGAACCTATGGACCTGCCCGCGCGGGGTCAAGGCGAAAACCGTCAGGATTTCACGATATCGCCACGTTCCCACCCGGCACGCGTTTCCTCGCAATAGACCTCGAAGCGGCCTTCGCCGATAGCGGTGCGGGCTCCGGCGACGAGCTGCTGGTAATAAGCGAGGTTGGCCCACGTCAGCAGCGTCATGCCGAGGATTTCGCCCGAGCGGACGAGATGATGCAGATAGGCGCGGGAATGATCGCGCGCCGCTGGGCAATCGCTCTCGGGATCGAGCGGACGTGGATCGTCGGCATGGCGGGCATTCTTGAGGTTGAGCCGCCCGAACCGGGTATAGGCCTGACCGTGGCGGCCGGCGCGCGTGGGCATGACGCAATCGAACATATCGATGCCGCGCGCGATGCTGTGGAGAATGTCGTCGGGTGTGCCGACGCCCATCAGATAGCGCGGCCGATCGGTGGGGAGGACGGGCAGCGTCTCTTCCAGAATGCGCAGCATGACGTGCTGAGGTTCGCCCACCGCGAGGCCGCCGACGGCGTAACCGGGAAAATCTAGGCCGACGAGTGCAGTCGCCGATTCACGGCGGAGATCGGGCTGGTCTCCGCCCTGCACGATGGCAAAAACGGCCTGCCCCTCCCCGCCGCGAAACGCGGTCTTCGAACGCTCGGCCCAGCGGAGCGACAGCCGCATGGCACGATCGATCTCGTCGCGGCTGTTTGGCAGCGAGACGCATTCGTCGAACTGCATCTGGATGTCCGAACCGAGCAGACCCTGAATCTCCATGCTGCGTTCCGGCGTCAGCATATGCTTGGAGCCGTCGATGTGGGACTGGAAGGCCACGCCCTGCTCCGTGACCTTGCGCAGCTTCGACAGCGACATGACCTGGAAGCCGCCGGAATCGGTGAGCATGGTGTGCGGCCAGCCTGAGAAGGCATGCAGGCCACCCAGCTTCGCCACCTGCTCGGCGCCCGGCCGCAGCATCAGATGATAGGTGTTGCCCAGAACGACATCGGTGCCCGTGGCGCGCACGTCGCGCATCTGCATGGCCTTGACGGTGCCCGCCGTGCCCACGGCCATGAAGGCCGGCGTGGCAACCTCGCCATGCGCGGTGCGGATGGTGCCGGTGCGCGCCGTGCCGTCCACGGCGTGGAGCGTGAAGGAAAAGGGCTGCGTCATCGGGTTTCCGGAAAGAGGAGGCTGGAATCGCCATAGGAATAGAAGCGATAGCCGCTCGCGATCGCATGCGCATAGGCGCGCTGCATCCGCTCGAGCCCGGCCAGTGCCGAGACCAGCATGAACAGGGTGGAACGCGGCAGGTGGAAATTGGTCATCAGCCCGTCCACGGCACGGAAGCGGTATCCTGGCGTGATGAAAATGTCGGTGTCGCCCGCGAAGGGACGGATCACGCGATCCTCGGTCGCAGCGGTTTCAAGGAGGCGCAGAGCGGTGGTGCCGACGGCGATGATGCGCCCTCCCCGCGCCCGGACCTCGTTCAGCGCGTGCGCGGCCTCGGGACTGATCTCGCCCCATTCGGCGTGCATCTTGTGGTCGCGCGTGTCCTCGGCCTTCATGGGCAGGAACGTGCCCGCGCCGACATGAAGCGTGAGGCGATGGAGGGCGACGCCCCGTTCTTCCAAAGATGAGAGGAGGCCGGGCGTGAAATGCAGGCCGGCCGTGGGTGCTGCGACCGCCCCTTCCTTTTCGGCGAACGTGGTCTGGTAATCGCGCCTGTCCTGCTCGTCGGCCGGACGCTTTCCGGCAATGTAAGGCGGCAGCGGCATCGCGCCGAGCCCGGCGATGGCGGCATCGAGCGCGGGTCCCGAAGCATCGAATTCGAACGCGATATCGCCGCCCTCGCGCTTTTCGAGAACGCGCGCCGACAAAGGGGCGTGCTCGCCGAACAGCACATTGTCGCCGACCGCGAGCTTGCGCCCCGGTTTGGCGAAGGCCAGCCAGGTGCGGGCATCGACCCGCTTGTGCAGAGTGACATCGATGCGGGGCTCGCCCTCGCCGCGCCCTGTGCGGCGGCCCGCAAGCTGGGCCGGGATGACGCGCGTGTCGTTGACGACGAGCGCATCGCCGGGCCGCAGGCAGGACGGAAGGTCGCCGACATTTCGATCGTCGAATTCCGGCGCCTGGCCAGGCGTCACCACGAGCAGGCGCGCGGCTTCACGCGGTTCCACCGGGCGCAAGGCGATGCGCGCGTCCGGCAGATCGAAATCGAAGAGAGACACATCCATGCGGGCGGTGATGCGACCGGCGGACGCCGAAGGTCAAGTCATCCGGACGATAACGGCGCCGGACAGAAGCAGAAACAGACCCGCAATGCGCGCGGGGCCGATCTCATGGACCGGGACGCCGAACAGGCCGTAATGATCGATGATGGCCGCTGCCAGCAGCTGGCCCGCAATGATGAGCGAGGCGACGGCCGCCACGCCGAGCTTCGGCACCAGAACGACGCTGCTGTAGACGACACTGGCGCCGAGCAGGCCGCCGCTCATCCACATCCACACCGGAACGGATCTGAGGCTGCCACCAGACATGGGGAGATGGCCGAGAAAGGCCGCAAGTCCCGTCAGGGCGATGAGACCGACGCTGAACGAGATGGTGGCGGCCAGCAATGAGGAGCCGATATGGCGTGCCAGCCCGGCGTTGATGCCGCCTTGAAAGGCGAAGCCGATGCCGGCCAAAAGCGCTGCGCTTGAATACAGGACCTTGGCCAGCATCGTGCGTCAGATCCTCAGATGTCGGCCTTGATCTTGGCCGAGAGGATGGTGTCGGGCTCACGCACGGGCTCGCCACGCTTGATCTTGTCGACGTTCTCCATGCCCGAGATCACTTCGCCCCAGATCGTGTATTGACCGTTGAGGAAGCTGGCGTCTTCGAAGCAGATGAAGAACTGGCTGTCGCCGGAATCCGGGTGCTGGGCGCGCGCCATCGAGACCGTGCCGCGCACGTGCTTGCCGGAATTGAACTCGGCCTTCAGCTTCTTGCCCGAGCCGCCCATGCCGGTGCCGGTCGGATCGCCCGTCTGGGCCATGAAGCCCTCGATGACGCGATGGAACGGCACGCCGTCATAAAATCCCTCACGGGCAAGTTCCTTGATACGCGCGACGTGGCCGGGCGCGAGATCCGGACGGAAAGCGATCTCGACGGGACCCTTGCTCGTCTCGAGCACAAGAATGTCTTCAGCTTCAGCCATAGGCTCCTCCTTGCGCGTGCTGATTATTGCACGCTGGCTTTGACGATGCGGTCGGGATTGCGGACCGGCTCGCCGGTTTTGATCTTGTCGACGTTCTCCATGCCCGACACGACCTCGCCGACGACCGTGTACTGGCCGTTGAGGAAGGACGCATCGCCGACGCAGATGAAGAACTGGCTGTTGGCGCTGTTCGGGCTGGCGGCCCGAGCCATGCCGACGGTGCCACGCACGAACGGCGTCTTGGTGAATTCTGCTTTCAGATCAGGATAATTCGAGCCGCCGGTGCCGGTTCCCGTCGGATCGCCCGTCTGGGCCATGAAGCCCGGGATCACCCGGTGGAACGGCACATTATTATAGAAGCCTTCGCCCGCGAGCTGCGCCAGGCGCTTGGCGTGCTCGGGCGCAAGGTCGGCCCGAAGCCGGATGGTGACCGGGCCCTTCGTGGTTTCAAGGACGAGGTTCTGGGACGATGTCTGTGCGGAGGCCGGCAGCGCCAGGCCGAACATCATCAGAAACGCGAAAACGATCTGCTTCACCGGGACTATCCTTTCGAGGAGCGGGGAAAACGCGCGGCCAGGGTCTCGGCGACCGCCCGGGGCACGAACGGCGAGATGTCGCCGCCCATGGAGGCGATCTGGCGCACAAGCGTGGCAGTGATGGGGCGGGTGTCGGCCGAGGCTGGAATGAATACGCTCTGCACGCCTGGCGCCATCGAGGCGTTCATGCCGGCCATCTGCATTTCGTAGTCGAAATCGGTGCCGCTGCGCAGACCGCGAACGAGCACCTGGGCACCTGCGCGGCAGGCGGCATCGATCACAAGGTCGTCAAAGGTCACAACCTGGAGGCTGCACCCCTTTTCGGAGGCAACCGGACCACACACATTCTCAACCAGAGCGAGGCGCTCCTCGACCGAGAGCATCGGCGCCTTGGAATGATGAATTCCGACCGCCAGCACGAGTTGATCGAACATCCCGGCAGCCGCCTCCACCACATGGAGATGGCCATTGGTGATCGGGTCGAACGAACCGGCGTAGAGCGCGATGGTCATGCGCCGCTTTAGCCTGCGGGTCGAGTGGCGGCAAGGGGCGCGAAGTCGATAAAACTTAATGAAAAGTGCCAATATGGGACAGAGATGAAACTTTTTTGGCACCGCCGCATTGTACATTCAGATTTTAGATGATGGAGCGAACGATGCTTCGCGGTTTCCTGACTACCCTGGGTATTGTTTCGGCGATTACGCTGGTCTCCTGGACCTATGCCGACCAGACGCGCATGGCGCGCGCGACCCCGGTTGCCGATATCACTCCCGCCGCGACGTCGGTCACGACGAACTCGAACCTTGCGGCCAAGGGCGACCAGCTCAAGGCTGATGTGAAGTTCAGCAGCGCCGCGAGCGTCGATAATGATGGTGCGATCAACCGCATTGTCGAGGCGCATCTGCTGACCAAGTCGAAGAACGACAACACCAAGTTTCTGACGGTGGCGAAGGCTGGCGCAGGAAATGAGACGATCCTGACCCGCGTTCCGCTGAACGATTAAGTTCCCGCCGAACCGTCTTCGGACATATAAAAAAAGCGCCCCTGAAGGGCGCTTTTTTCTTTTTCAAGGAGAACGTAGGAGTCAGGCTTCGCCGTTCTCTTCGCTCTCGTCTTCACTGATCCGCTCGACCGAGACGACTTTCTCGCCCTCAGCTGTGTTGAACACCGTCACGCCCTGCGTGCCGCGACCGGTGATGCGGATGCCATCCACCGGCACGCGGATGGTCTGCCCGCCATTGGTGATGAGCATGAGCTGGTCGGCCTCCTCCACGGGGAAGGATGCCACGAGCTTGCCGTTGCGGGCATTGACCGCCATGGCGACGATGCCTTTGCCGCCACGCCCGGTGATCCGGTACTCGAACGACGAGGATCGCTTGCCGTAGCCGTTCTCGGAGACCGTGAGAATGAACTGCTCAGCCGCGCCCATCTGGGCGTAACGCTCCTGGCTCAGCTCGACGGCCGCGCCAATTTCCTCGGCATCCATCACCGTCTCCTCAGCTTCACCGCTCAGGCCGCGACGGACCTGTGTGGAGGCCTTGAGGAAGGCGACACGCTCATCGGCGGTAGCGGCCATGTGGAGGATGATCGCCATGGAGATGACGCGGTCGTCACTCTCCAGGCGGATGCCGCGCACGCCGACGGAATCGCGACCTTTGAAAACGCGCACATCCTCGACCGGGAAGCGGATGCAATTGCCGTTCTGCGTGGTGAGCAGCACGTCGTCCTGAGGTCCGCAGAGCTGGACGTCGGCGATATGCTCGCCCTCTTCCAGCTTCATGGCGATCTTGCCGTTGCGGTTGACGTTGAGGAAATCGGCGAGCGCGTTGCGGCGCACGGTGCCGCCCGTGGTGGCGAACATGATCTCGTTGCGCTCCCAGGACGACATGTCCTCGGGCAGCACGATGATCGAGGTGATGCGCTCGTCGGCGTCGAGCGGCAGAAGGTTGACGAACGCCTTGCCGCGCGATTGCGGAGCCGCCAGCGGCAGGCGCCACACCTTCATCTTGTAGACCTGACCGGCCGACGAGAAGAAAAGCACCTCGGCATGCGTTGAAGCCACGAACAGGCGGGTGACGAAATCCTCTTCCTTCGTGCTCATGCCCGAGCGGCCCTTGCCGCCGCGGCGCTGCGCGCGATAGGTGGCGAGCGGGACGCGTTTCACATAGCCGCCGTGGCTGACGGTGACGACCATATCCTCACGCTGGATGAGGTCCTCGTCGTCCATGTCGCCGTCGGCTTCTAGGATTTCGGTCTTGCGCGGCGTGGTGTGCGCGGCGCGAACTTCCTGAAGCTCGTTGGTGATAATAGTCAGGATGCGCGCACGTGAGCGCAGGATATCCAGATAATCCGCGATCTCGCGGCCAAGCTTGTCGAGCTCGTCGGCGATCTCATCACGGCCGAGCGCGGTGAGCCGCTGCAGGCGCAGATCGAGAATGGCGCGGGCCTGCTCGGCGGACAGGCGGTAGGTGCCCTCCTCCGACACGCGATGACGCGGATCGTCGATCAGGCGGATCAGCGGGGCCACGTCCTCGGCCGGCCAATGGCGCGACATCAATTGCTCGCGCGCGGTGGCCGGGTCCGGCGCTTCACGGATCAGCTTGATGACTTCGTCGATGTTGGCGACAGCGATGGCCAAGCCCACCAACACATGGGCACGGTCGCGTGCCTTGCCGAGGCGGAAACGTGTGCGGCGGCTGATCACTTCCTCACGGAAGGACAGGAACGCCTGCAGCACGTCCTTGAGATTCATGGTCTCGGGGCGGCCGCCGTTCAGGGCCACCATGTTGACGCCGAACGTCGATTGCAAAGCGGTAAAGCGATAAAGCTGGTTCAGCACCACCTCGCCCACCGCGTCGCGCTTCAGCTCGACCACGATGCGCATGCCCTTGCGGTCGGATTCATCGCGGATGTCGGAGATGCCTTCGACGCGTTTGTCGCGCACGAGCTCCGCGATCTTCTCGACGAGGGTGGCCTTGTTCACCTGGTAGGGAATTTCGGTGACGATGATCGCTTCGCGATCCTTACGCACCTCCTCCACCGTTGCGCGACCGCGCATGGTGATGGAGCCACGACCCGTGGTGTAGGCCGAGCGGATGCCGCTGCGGCCAAGGATCAGGGCGCCGGTCGGGAAATCGGGCCCGGGGACGATCTCGTTAAGCGCTTCGACATCGAGTTCCGGATTGTCGATGAGCGCCAGGGTGGCATCGATGATCTCGCCCATATTGTGGGGCGGGATATTGGTGGCCATGCCGACCGCGATGCCGCCCGCGCCGTTGACCAGCAGGTTCGGAAAGCGCGCGGGGAGAACCTTCGGCTCACGCTCGGAATTGTCGTAATTGTCCTGGAAATCGACCGTGTCTTCGTCGATGTCGGCCAGCAGCGAAAGCGACGGACGGGCAAGCCGAACCTCGGTGTAGCGCATGGCCGCCGGCGGATCGCCATCGACCGAGCCGAAATTGCCCTGCCCGTCGACCAGCATGACGCGCATGGAGAAATCCTGCGCCATGCGCACGAGCGCGTCATAGACCGACTGGTCGCCGTGGGGGTGGTATTTACCGATGACATCGCCCACCACGCGGGCGGATTTGCGATAGGCTTTGTCCGGCGTGTAGCCGTTCTCGCTCATGGAGAACAAAATGCGGCGATGGACCGGCTTCAAGCCGTCGCGCACGTCCGGAAGAGCGCGGCTCACGATCACGCTCATCGCGTAATCGAGATAGCTCTTCTTCATTTCGTCGGTGATCGACACCGCCTTGATGTCGGAACCGGAACCGCCGGCGAGCGGGTTTTCGTTGTCAGCCACGATCGATCAATCAGCCTTTGCGCAATCTCGGAAGTCTAGGCGATTCCGGCGCCGAAACCAAACGAGGCGGCGCTGCTACGAACGTCGATAGACAAAGCGCTCGATCCGCTCGGCGAGCCGGGCCTGATCGACGATCAGCGACGCGTCCAGCGACGACGGCCGGCCCGCAATGCTGATCAGGCTTTCGCGCGTGCCGGAGGCATCGAGAAGGGCCGTGCGGGATGTGATCTGCGTGTTCATGGTCATCGACGCTCTGCCGGGTGGTGCATCAACGGCACTCGCGGGTTTCACCGCTGAGGGCGCGGTAGGTGCCGGTGGCCGGATCGAAGCTGCGGTAACGCGCCGCGCAATACGCATTCCATTCGGCGGTACCCTGCGCCGGCACCGTCGACGTTTCCGCAAAGGCCAAAGTGGCCCCCGGCGCACCGCCCTCACTCACCGGCGGACAGGCGAACACGCCCCGCGCATCGTCGAAGCGGCAGTCGAGGCGGTTCAACTCCACGCTCTGCGCCATAGCCGGGCCATGAGCCAGAATGAAGACAGCCGCCGCCGCACCCAGCACATTCCTGCGCATCTCTCGCTTCCCTTCCGTTCGATCTTCGGCCGGAGGATGGCTATTCGGCGGCGGAGGGGCAAGCACGTCGTTCTTGTCCACAAGGTGCGGGGATAACGGCTGCTTGACATAGAAAAAGGCCGCTCATGAGAGCGGCCTTTTCCTCAAATATTGTCTGCCGGATTACGGGCAGGCGTGACGACGGCCATCCGCGCCGAGATAGGTGCCGCTGCGGGAATCGTAGCTACGGAAACGCTCGGCGCACCAACGATCGTCGGCATTGCCGCGATTGGCGGAGCTGGCGATTGCAGCGCCGGCAGCGAGGCCGAGAACACCCGCTGCAACGGCTGCGCCGGCATTGCTGTCACGGTGACGGTGGCGGTAATAACGGCGATCATCGCGATAATAGCGACGATCATCACGATAGCGGCGCTGCACCTGCAGCAGATCGCCCGTATCGGCGGAGGCAGCGGCGGCCGGAGCCTTCACGCCGGCGAACTGGGCAGAGGCCGGAACGGCCGCGCTCGCAAGAGCCATGATTCCGGCAATCCCGGTGACGATCATCTTCTTCATTGCTACCTCCGTTCGGGACCGACAATTAATAAACGGACACGAATCCGCACGTCCCTGATCTTAACAGTCGGAAGCATAACGCGCGAAGCCAAGGATTCGTTCACGGATGTCAGGCCTTGCCCGGTTCGGTGCGTCGTGCCACATAGTGCGCATCGTGCTCGGGGCGTAGCGCAGTCTGGTAGCGCATCTGGTTTGGGACCAGAGGGTCGCTGGTTCGAATCCGGCCGCCCCGACCAATTTTGCGAGACGGAAAATGACGGCCCGGATCTACAAGCCTTCCCGCAATGCGATGCAGTCCGGCACCGCCAAGACGGAGCATTGGCAGCTGGACTTCGAGCCCGCCTCTCCCCGTTCGATCGATCCGCTGATGGGCTGGACCAGCACCAACGACACCCGGAAGCAAGTGCGGCTGACCTTCGATACGAAGGAAGAGGCGATCGCCTATGCCCAGAAGGCAGGCCTCCCCTATCAGGTGTTCGAGCCGACGGAGCATCGCGCGCCGCGTCTCTCTTATTCCGATAATTTCAAATGGGGCCGCGTGGGCCAGTGGACGCACTGAGCGTTCGCCCGCACGGCGTCATGAAGGCCCCATAGCTCAGCTGGATAGAGCAGCAGCCTTCTAAGCTGCGGGTCGCAGGTTCGAGTCCTGCTGGGGTCGCCACTTCATCGCCCGCGATTTCGATATGCAAAAAGCCCCGCCATCGCTGGCGGGGCTTTTCGTTTCATTCGTCGAACTCAGAAGTGGTAATTCAGGCCGACCTTGACAGTGTGAAGCTCGATCTCGCCCTGAGTGGTGGCGCTGCTGCCATCGCCCGTGGCCGGGAAATCGAACTCGAAGGTTTCGGCGCCGAAATCGATGTACTGATATTCGGCCTTCACGCTCCAGCGATCAGCGATCGCGACTTCCACACCGGCGCCGACGGCATAGCCGAAGAAAGTCTCTTCCTGGCTGTCCGAGAAGGTCGGTCCGATCGGTGCGACATCCGTGCCGCCGGTGATGCTGAGATCCGCGGTGCCGCGACCGATAGCAAGACCACCGTTCGCGTAGACGAAGATACGGTCAAATGCGTAACCGACGCGGCCGACGACGGTGCCGTAGAAATCGAGCGAGGCTTCGGTCTCGTAGAACGGACCTTCCGCGCTTCCGAGGAAGGAACCGGAGGTCTCGAGGTCCGCACCCTGGATCGTGCCCTCGATGCCGAGGACGAGCGATCCGAACTGCTGGTTGTAGCCGATCTGCGCGCCGCCGATCACGCCATCGACGCTGTCGCCGGAATCGGCGCCAAGGAAGGTCGTGCCCGCCGGCAGCGAGCCCCCCGGAATACCGACCAGCGGACCCGTGGTCGTGACTGAATTATCGGTGGTGTTGATATCGCCGTCGCCGTAGCCGACATTGGCGCCGATGTAGAACCCGGTCCAGTCATGAGCCGCCTTGGCGACCCCAACATCCTGATAAACCGGCATATCAGCCGCAAAGGCAGATCCGGCAAAACCGAGCGCAACGGTCGACATCAAAAGCGCGCGTAACATTCAATAGCCCCCCAAAAGGTACGATAGGGTACCTATCTCAGATCGCACCTTATGGGTGTAACTTAGCGGCAACATAACCAAATAAGTGTACGCGCGGCCGATCTCGCGCGTCTGACGCGTCCTTTGCTTGCCCTTCGGCCCTGCCCTCTCTAATCCGGGCGCATGGCTCCCCCTCTCCTCTTCCTCCAGAACGTGGCCCTGACCTTTGGCGGCACGCCGCTTCTGGAAAGCGCCGATCTGTCGATCTCCGCAGGCGAGCGCCTGTGCCTTGTCGGCCGTAACGGCTCGGGCAAATCCACGCTGCTGAAAATCGCGGCGGGTCTGATCGAGCCGACGGACGGCACGCGCTTCGTGCAGCCGGGCACAACCCTGCGCTACCTGCCGCAGGAGCCGGACTTCGCCGGATTTACGACGACGCTCGCTTATGTCGAGGCCGGATTGAACCCGGGAGACGATGCCTATCGCGCCCGGATGCTGCTGGAGGATCTCGGCCTGACGGGCGAGGAAGACCCGACGCGCCTTTCCGGGGGTGAGGCGCGGCGCGCGGCTCTGGCCCGGGTGCTCGCGCCGGAACCCGACATCCTGCTGATCGACGAGCCGACCAACCATCTCGACCTGCCCGCCATCGAATGGCTGGAAGGCGAGTTGAAGGGCCTGCGGTCGGCCATCGCGCTCATCAGCCATGACCGCCGCTTCCTGGAGAACCTGTCGCGGTCCACCGTGTGGATCGATCGCGGCCGCACGCGCCGGCTCGACCGGGGCTTCGCGTTCTTCGAGGCCTGGCGCGACGAGGTGCTGGATCAGGAGGAGCGCGACCGCCACAAGCTCGACCGCAAGATCGCCGACGAGGAGCATTGGCTGCGCTACGGCGTGACGGCGCGGCGCAAGCGCAACGTGCGGCGGCTGGAGCAGCTCGGATCCCTGCGCACGGAATATCGCGAGCACCGCAGATCGGTCGGCGACGTGAAGCTGGCGGTCACGGAAGGCGGCGTCTCCGGCAAGCTCGTCATCGAGGCCAAGTCGATGTCCAAATCGTTCGGTGATCAGGCGATCGTGCGGGACTTTTCGATCCGCGTGGCGCGGGGCGACCGGCTTGGACTTGTCGGGCCGAACGGTGCCGGCAAGACGACGATGATCAACCTGCTGACGGGCGTGCTCGCTCCGGACAGCGGCGTTGTGCGGCTCGGCGCCAGCCTCGAAATGGTGGGCATGGACCAGAAGCGCGCCAGCCTCGACCCGGCCTGGACGCTGCGCGAAGCGCTGACCGGCGGCAGCGGCGACACCGTGTTCGTCGGCGGCCAGACCAAGCACGTCATGAGCTACATGAAGGACTTCCTGTTCGCACCGGAGCAGGCCAATTCACCCATCTCGCGGCTGTCCGGCGGTGAGCGCGGCCGGCTCCAGCTGGCGCGCGCCCTCGCCCAGCCCTCGAACCTCCTGGTGCTGGACGAACCGACCAACGACCTCGATCTCGAAACGCTCGATCTCCTTCAGGAAATGGTCGCCGATTATCCCGGCACGGTCATCCTCGTCAGCCATGACCGTGACTTCCTCGACCGCACCGTGACATCCGTTGTGGTGGCGGAGGGTGACGGACACTGGGTGGAATATGCCGGCGGCTATGCCGACATGCTGACCCAGCGTGGCAAGGGCGTCGAAGCCAAGCGCGCGGCAGAGCGGGCTTCTCCCGCCGCAAAGGCATCCACCCCGCCTCCCGCCGCGCCAAAGCCCACAGGGAAACGCAAGCTCTCCTTCAAGGACCAGCACCGGCTCGACACCGCTCCGCAGCGGATCGAGACCCTGCAGGCTGAAATCGCGCGGCTTCGGGGGATGCTCGATGATCCCGGCCTCTATGCGCGGGATGCCGCGCTGTTCGCCAAAACCAGTGACGCACTGGCCAAGGCCGAAGCGGACCTTGCCGCGGCCGAGGACGACTGGCTGGAGCTGGAAATGATGCAGGACGAAATGGGGCGCTCCGCCCCCTGATGGAACGTTCGCGCGGCCGCGCCGTTTCGGCCGCATGTATGATGCCATCATCGTCGGCGGCGGACCGGCCGGAATGAATGCGGCGCTCGTTCTCGGGCGCTGCCAGCGAAGCGTCCTGCTCTGCGATCTCGGAAAGCCACGCAATGCGGTTTCGCGCGGCGTCAACGGCTTCATCACCCGGGATGGAGCCCTGCCTTCCGAATTGCGCGAGATCGGACGTGCGGAGCTGGCCCGCTATCCCAGCGTGGAGATACGGGAGGTCGGCGTCGAGGATGTCGAGTTCGCGCTCGATGGTTTCGACGCCATCCTCTCCGACGGCACCCGCGAACGCTCGCGCCGCATGCTGCTGGCGACCGGCGTGGCCGACAGCATGCCGGACATTCCGGGCTTCGCCGAGCTCTACGGGCACGGTGTCTTCAACTGCCCCTATTGCGACGGCTGGGAGCAGCGCGGGCGACGCTTCGTCGTGTATGGCCAGCACAATAACGGCGTGAATTTCTCGCTTCAGCTGAAGCGCTGGTCCGACGATGTGATCCTGTGCACGGACGGCCCCTGCGGCATCAGCGACGACGAGCGCGGCCTTCTGGAGCGCAACGGCGTGACCATCCGCGAAGAGGAGATCGCCCGGCTGGAGGGCGATTCGGAGACTCTGTCGGCCGTCCATTTCCAGACGGGAGAAACGCTGCCGCGCGACGCGCTGTTCTTCATCACCGGCGCACAGCTCAATTGCGGCCTTGCCACCAAACTGGGCTGCGAACTGACCGAAAAGGGCGTGGTGCGAACGGTGGGCAACGAGAAGACCAACGTGCCCGGCCTGTTCGTGGCCGGCGATGCCTCCCAACGGGCCCAGTTTGCCGTGGTGGCGGCGGCGGAAGGAGCGCTCGCGGCGCTGGAGATCAACAATCAGCTGACGCGCGAGGACCTCAAATAGCGCTCGAGTTCCCGTCGTCGATTCGCAGGAAACAGCCGAACACCTCCTGAAATGCGTCCGCGAGCGCAGCGTCCGAATCTTCCATGCCGACCGGCCTTCCGAGGTCCACGAGGCTGGTGACGCCCGGACCGCGGATTCCGCACGGCACGATTCCGGAATAATGGCCGAGATCGGGCTCCACGTTCAGGCTGATGCCGTGGAAGCTGATCCAATGACGCAGCCGCACGCCGATGGCGGCGATCTTGTCCTCGTCCCCCAGGCCTTTGTCGGGGCGGCGCACCCAGACCCCGATCCGGCCATCGCGCCGTTCACCCTCGACATTGAAGCGGGCGAGCGCGCGGATAATCCATTCCTCGAGGCCCGCGACGAAGGCGCGCACGTCCTGCCCCCGCGCCCGCAGGTCCAGCATCACGTAGACGATTCGCTGGCCAGGACCGTGATAGGTGAACTGCCCTCCCCGGCCGGTCCGGTGCACGGGGAACCGCCCCGGCTCGAGCAGATCCGAATCACGCGCGCTGGTTCCGGCGGTGTACAGCGGCGGATGTTCCAGCAGCCACACGAGTTCGCGGGCACGCCCGGAGGCGATGGCCTCGACCCGCGCCTCCATCTCGGCCACGGCCTCCGCATAGGGAACGAGTCCGGTGCTGACGCGCCATTCGGGAAGGGCTCCGTCGGAGCGCCGGAGGTTCGAGAGAGGGATTTCAGGCGCGGTCATCTGCCATTCAGGTTGGGTGTGGAACAACGAACCTATGGCATATCGCTCAAACGCCTGCATATCTTCGCCGGAAGCCCTTGTGGCACCGACACCGATTTGTTACAGACGCGCCGCTGGCCGAGAGGTTAGCTTTTGCGGTCGTGGCGGAATTGGTAGACGCGCAGCGTTGAGGTCGCTGTGGGGCAACCCGTGGAAGTTCGAGTCTTCTCGACCGCACCACAACATGATGAAAATCCTCATGGTGACGGAACGGCGGCCTCGTGCCGCCGTTGTCGTATGCAGTTCACCTAAACCTGATTGGCGTCGGCACACGGATCGATCAATTCTCCCGCCGGCTCCATCTTCCTCTCATCTGCTGTGGGATAATTATGCTTCGTAAGACTCTCATCATCGCCGCCCTGCTCGTCGCCCCGGTTCCCGCTTTCGCCACCAAGGCCGACGCGGACGCCTGCGCCAAGAACCTGAAGGGCGACGCGCTCAAGGCGTATCGCGAAGCGGTTGTCCATGTCGTCAATGGCAGCACGCTGGAACAGGCCTTCACCAAGGCTCTCAAGCCGAAGGTCGATAAGGGCCAGATGGAAGAGGATTATGCGCGTCGAATCGGCCGTGAAGCCGGCGATTGCGCCCGCCTCGTCCATCGCGAAGCCGGCCGCTAAGCCTAAAAGCTCTCTGAAAGACCTCCGGCCGCCCTGCGCGCCGGAGGTCTTTTTTTATGCGTTGCCGCTAGCGTGACAGACTGAGGATGCGTGCTGCCGCCTGCATCTCCTCGAACCGCCGGGCGCGGCGCAGTTCGGCCTCCTCGTCACTCCCCCAAAGCTCATTGGTCCAATCCTCGTCGACATGGGCCGCCGCCCACGCCTCTTCGACCGGCAGATGCCCGCGCAGCAACGCCAGCGCCAAAAGCGACGAGCCCGTCAGGGTCGTCGCCACATGCGTGGCCGCCAGCCGAAACACGTCGAGGTCCTCAAGCGCGCGCTCGACGGCGCGCACGGCATCACCGGGCTGATCGGTGAACATCACACCCTCGGCCAGCACGAAGCGGGCGCCAAGATCGTCACGCGCCCAGGCGAGCACCGGGTCCCACGCCCGGCTTTGCCGCTCCACGAGCCGCTCCGGGCCTTCGGCGCGGTAGCAGAGCAGGTCCGACCCCGCATATTTCACGATTTCAGCGCGCACCGATTCGACCTCGCGGGCCACACCGTCGATGGCGGAGTTCACGATGCGGCTGAGCGGCATGGTCGAGGGATTGATGAATTCGGCCTGCGCGGCCCATTCCCCGGCCAGCGCCTCGCTCAGGGCCCTCCATGGGGTCGCGACGATCGTGCGCGCCGGCGTGCGGACGGGGCGGCCATCAAGCAGCACGGCGAAACCTTCATCGGCGGCCTGAACCGTGGCGTTCTCGTAGAACCGCTTCGCCAGGCTCGGCTGCATCAGCCGCCGCGCCTGGGTCATCGCGTCTTCACGCTCTTCAGTCATGGACGTTCTCCCGAACGGGCGGCGCGTCGATGGCCGCGATCAGCTGGTCGAAAGTGTCGAGCACGCGTTCGGCGCCGACAGCCGTCAGCTGGGCGCTGGCATGATAGCCCCAGGACACGCCGATGGCCCGCGCGCCGGCGGCCCGCCCCATCTCCATGTCGTAGGTGGTGTCGCCCAGCATGATGCTGCGCTGCGGCAGGATGCCCGCCTCGGCCGCCGCCGTGAGGACCATGGACGGATGAGGCTTGGACGGGTGGTCGTCGGCGGTCTGGACCGTGACGAAACGCCCGTGCAGATCGTGCAGATCAAGAATGGCGCGCACGCCGCGGAGGGATTTCCCCGTGGCGATGCCGAGCATGATGTCCTCGCGCTGCGCAAGTGCGTCCAGCGCGGCGAGCGCGCCGGGAAACAACGGTTCCTCATGCTCGCGGCTGGAGCGAAGCTCGAAGAAGGCGTTCTTGTAGGCGGCCGTGAGGGAGGCCGGGAGCGTCTTCGGCTCTTCCTTGCAAAGCACGCCCATGGCTGTCTCCAGCGACAGACCGACAATGGACAGGATGTCGTCGCGGGCTGGCGCCGGCAGGTCATGGGCGGCGAACGCCCGCTCCATAGCGGCGACGATCATGTGCTGGCTGTCGATCAGGGTGCCGTCGACATCGAAAATAACAAGCTGCATGGCGTGGGTTTTATCCCGTTTTCACGCCAAAGACAGTGCCGTCCGAAGCAGCTGTCTACTCGGTACCTGTATCGCTTTCCAGGACAGATGAGGCCGCCGCAAATGAAAAGGGGCCGGCGCAAAGGCCGGCCCCTTTCGTCATTCTCGTGATCTTACCACTGATAGCGAACGCCGCCCTTGACGGAAGCCGCCTCGTAATCGTCGTTGAACTTGTAGGACCCGGCAACCTGGCCCGACCAGCCCGTGAGGCGGCTCGCCACGCTGATCGTGCCGCCCACTTCGCCATAGACATCTTCCGGACCCTGATCGACGACGTCGAAGCCGCCAAGCCCGGTCAGGCTGACCTGGTTTTCGCCCTCGAACTCGTTCCAGGCGCGGCCCGTCACGGAGAATTCCACGGTGCGGACCATGTCCTTGTAGATATTGCCGCCGACCTTCAGGCCGATACCGCCGCGCAGGCTTTCGGCATCGTTCTGGAAGTCAAGACCGGCGACATCGTCGATATCGGTCTGGGCATAGGCCAGCACGGCATTCGGCTCGACGAAGAAGCGTTCGAACCACACACGGTATCCGGCCTCGAGCGTGCCGCCGATCGTGGTGGCATCGGTCGAAACATCGCCGAACACGCCGCCCGCACCTTCGATATCCAGGAAATCGGCCTTGATCGTGGCGTCCACGAAGAAGGCGCCCTTGATGAAGCTGGCATAGCCGCCCACCGTGAAGCCTTCATAGTCGATCGAGGAGCCGCCGACATTGAAGTCGAGGTCGGAGGCCAGATAGCCGGCGAACACACCGCCGAGAAGCGCGTCGTTCGGAGACCACAGGCCCTCGCGGCCGAAATCGATGCCGGCCGTCATGCCGTAAATGTCCTGGCTGAAGCCGGTGTCGAACGCGGCTTCGAATCCGGGGATACCCACGATATCGGCACCGCTGGTGCTGTCCTTCTCGACCCAGCTGCCGAAGCCGCGAGCCCAGAGGCCAGGCGTGACATTGCCGGCCGTCGTGGTGGGCGCAGGGCCGCTCGCCGGTAGGTCTGCGAGTTCCGCACGGCTGTCCACGCCAGCCATGATGAAGTTACGAAGGTCGGCATGACGATCGGAGTAGATGGCCGTGGTGTTGTGCCAGATCTCCTGAGCGCCGGTGATGATGGAGGCGGCCTGGAAGCCCTCCACGTCAGGCACACCGATCAGCGTGATGTCGCGCTGGGCCGCGCCGAGGCTGCCATCGCCGTCCCGCTCCACCAGTCCGTAGATGTAGAAGCCCTTATCGATGACGCCGCGGCTGTCGTAATTGGTCGATTCCTCGTCAATGAAGAAGTTGTCCAGGCTGACATTGCCGCTGGCCACGCGAACCAGCGGAATACCATCGGCATTGAAGCCGCCTCCGCTCGTGGGTTCATGGTCGACGATGAGAAGGCTGGTCACGCCGCTTATGACGGCGTCGGCATCGACAAAGTTGACCACGTCGGCCGAAGAATTGCCGGCCTCGCCAAGGCGCGCATCGAGTGCGATGCGGCCGAAATCACCCTCGTAGCTTCCGGAAATGTTCAGAACGTCGTTCTCGACGCCGCCGAAGCCCGAAAAGTCATTGTCGAGAAGGCTGATCGTGCCTTCGTTGTAGAAATATTCGAGGCCCGTGAAAGACGTGGTTTCACCGACACCCACCTCAAACGCGGCAGAAATCAGACCGTAATTGTAGAACTCGTCTCCGTCGCTTGTCTCGCCGACGGTGCCTTCACCGAAATCGCTGGTGCCCCGCGTCACCCATTGCCCGTCATTGACGAAGACGTTGGCTTCCTCGCTGTCGAGCTCGATCCGGCCGATCAGCAGACCTTCATTGACATATTCGCCGCCAGCACCCGGAAGGCTGCCCTCGCCGTCGGTATCGCCGCTCGCATACAGAGCGTAATCCTCAGCCGAGGCGCCCAGGTCTGCCGCGCTGCCCTCGCCGTTCTGGTAAGAGATCAGCGCATTCACAGCGGCGAGGCTCCCGATGAAGCCTTCATTGTAGAGCTCCACACCGTCGGAACCGGCCGCTGTCCTGATCCGCACAACCGCCTCTTCCAAGCCCGTTCCAGCGCCGATGGCCAGCGAAGCGTTGTAGATCTCGGTCTCACCGGACCCGAGATTGATCGCCATCAGTGCCGAATCCGACAGGGAGAAGGCTCCCTGGGAGGTAGGGCCGAAGAAATCCGGAAAGCCTACGCCGTCGCCGTAATTCTCGATCGTGACATCGCCATTGCCGGCCAGAACCTCGGCACGGATTGCCACTCCCTCAGCGAACACGCTGCCGTAATTTTCGACGTAAACGTCGCCGGTGGTGCCTGTGTCATCGACGCGGGCGAGGATGCCGCGGTCGCCGGCCTGGATATATCCGCCGTTCACGACCCCGACGTCACCGTCTCCACCGGTCACTGCCCGGATGCCATCGCCGCCCGCGAGGATGCCCGAGAAGGCTTCCTCATCGACAGCACCGGCATTGACCACCACGATATCGCCCCCCTGGGACGACACTTCGATGCCGTTATCGCCGGCCTGGATGAAGCCTGCGCCCTCCTCGCTTTCGCCGTTGTAAACGACGACGGAGCCGGCGCCTTCCTGATCGATGTCGATGCCATCGTCGTCGGCGTAAATCGTGCCGCCACCGATGTTTCTCACGAGGATTCCCGCGCCGCCAAACTCGGGGCTCGGGGAATTGGCTTCTATCTGAATGCCGTCGTCCCCAACCGGGGCCGGCACCTCTTCGCCCTCACCGAGTGGGCCGCGAATAAGGCCGCGATTGGTAACTTCGATCGCCCCGACGCCTTCCGAGGCGGTGCCGAACGTGTTTGCCTCGACATAGATGCCGTCGCCGGCGGAATAGATCTCGGCGCCCGACGCGACATCGATCTGAACCGCGCCATCATCCGTGCGCGCGTAGATGCCGTTCTCTTCTCCGCTGACCACGGCGCTGTCTTCGAGCGTGATGCTGGTGAGACCGTCTCGGGCGCCGGTGAGGATGCCGCTTCCGGTGGTTCCGGTTACAGTCCCGGCCACATTGGCGGTAACGGTATTCTCGCCGATCACCTGGAGGTTGATGCCGTTCAGGCCGGTGACCGTGGTGCCAGCCGCGACATTTGCTTGCGCATTGCCGGCGGTCGATCGCGCGAAGATCCCGTTGCTGCTGACCGCATTGACCGAACCGGTCAACACCGAGACCGAGACGTCATCATTGCCGATCACGCGGATGGCGGCGTCGCCGCTCGTGCTGGTGATGCTGGGCGCGGAGGGATTTCCAGACTGATTCCCGACGACGACGTTGAGATTGCCTGCAAAGCCGGCGCCGTTGGTGAGGGTCACGCCGCTGGGCGCGCTCACCGTAATGCTTTGGATGCCAAGGAAGAGTTCGCCGCGATTGCTGTAGACGATGTTGTCGCCCGGGCCGGTCAGATAAGTACCGGGGTCGCAGATCACCGAGCCGGCCACAATCGGTCCGCACTCATTCGCCGCTCGAGCAGGCTGCACAAAAGCATTGCTGGCGAGCACACCCGCCGTCAAAGCCGTTGCCAGCAGCAACGTGTTCTTGCGAGACGACTTTTTCCCCAACCGACCTATGATCATAAGTTCTACCCCCAAAGTATGAGATCCATATCCTTGGAGTTGCGCCTACCGCAATTGAGGTATCCACTGGCGCCTTATTCGCGACAAACATGTGACACGTTTGACACAATCTCAGGTTTCGTCGTGATGGATTGTTCTACCGTTGCAAGCCGAACACGCCCTCCGGAACCATGTTCATCGCTGTCCGCTTTCTAACGAAGCCCTGGAACGATCAGGTATGCGAAGGAGCAGCGCATGAGCGATCCCGCAATACGATCACACCCCGAACAATTGCGCGCCGACATCGACAAAGGGCGCACCGGCGACAAGATTGCAGGGAGCGACCCCGCCGCATCCCCTCTCGGCACGGACGAGGAAGCGGCCGGCACGCCGCCGCCTTCCGACGCGGTAAGCGACAGCCGTGCGAACGAGATCAAAGGACTGGCGCAGCGCCCGCCGGAAGCCCTGCCAAATTCTGGATTGATGCACTATTGGCCCTGGATCGCGATCGGCATCGTGGTCCTGATCGCAATCATCGTGATCCTGTAAAAAAGCCCGCCATAAAGGCGGGCTTTTTCGTTTCGTCAGGTCGAGTGGATCACTCCGCCGCCTGGTTCTCCAAGGTGCCATCCGTATAGGTCGGCGCTGCACGGTTCTCGCCCGGATTGGGCTGACCCGGCAGAGGCGACAGGGCCTTGGCCTTTTCAAGATCGAGGCCGACACCTTCCGCGACGCGGCGACCGTAATCCTCGTCGGCATGCCAGAAGTGCCACACCATCCGCAGTCCCAGTTCCTCGGGGCATTGCTTCAGATCGCCGACCAGATTGGCGATCAGGTCCTCGCGCTCCCAATCCTCAAAAGTGCGGTAACGCTCGCCAGCCTGCGCATAATCATCGGAAACGCGGGTGGGCTTGTAGCGTCCGACATGGCCCTCGACGAACTGGCGGTATTCCTCGTCCCGTCGCGCGGCTTCCTTCAGGCCGTTGCCGAGATAGGACGGCTCGTAATTGACGTGCTTCGACTCGCCGCCCTTATCGACATAGAAGGCCATCTGGCCGTCGCGCTGGTTGGTCGCGAACGGGCAGCCGACCTGCGGCGCGTTGATCGGCAGCTGCAGATAGTTCGGACCGACGCGGTAGCGCTGGGTGTCCGAATAGCTGAGCGTGCGGCCCTGCAGCATCTTGTCGTCGGAGAAGTCGATGCCGTCGACCAGAACGCCGGTGCCGAATGCGGACTGCTCGACTTCCGCGAAGAAATTGTCGGGCACGCGGTCCAGCACCATGCGGCCGACCGGCAGCAGAGGGAACTCGTCTTCCGGCCAGCGGCGGGTGTCGTCGAGCGGATCGAAGCTCAAATGATCGTTCGGGCCGTCCGGCATGATCTGCACGCAGAATTCCCATTCCGGGAAATTGCCGGCGGTGATGTTGTCGTACAGGTCGCGGGTCGCGTGGCCGACATCCTTGCCCTGGATCTCGGAGGCCTGCTGCGAGGTCAGGTTGCGGACGCCCTGCTTGGGCTGCCAGTGGAACTTGACGAGATGGGCGACGCCCTCGGCATTGACCAGCTTGTAGGTGTTGACGCCCGAGCCTTCCATCTCACGATAATTCGCCGGAATGCCCCACGGCGATTTCAGCCACGTGACCATGTGGATCGATTCCGGGTGCGCGGCGATGAAGTCGTAGAAGCGCCATGGCTCCTGGCGGTTGGTCACCGGATCCGGCTTGAAGGCGTGGATCATGTCCGGGAACTTGATGGCGTCCCGGATGAAGAAGATCTTGAGGTTGTTGCCGACGAGGTCCCAATTGCCCTCGAGCGTCTTGAACTTCACCGCGAAGCCGCGCGGGTCGCGCTCGGTCTCCGGGCTTTCCTTCGCGCCGGCGACGGTGGAGAAGCGCACGAACATCGGCGTCTTGACGCCGGTCTCGTTCAGCACGCGGGCACGGGTGTATTTGGAGGCCGGCTCGTCGCCGATCGTGCCATAGGCCTCGAACCAGCCATGGGCGCCGGCACCCCGCGCATGCACGACGCGCTCCGGAATACGCTCGCGGTCGAAATGCGTGATCTTTTCGATGAACTGATAATTCTCGAGCGTCGCCGGGCCGCGCTCGCCGACCGTGCGCATGCTCTGATTGTCCCGGACAGGATGACCCTGCCGGGTCGTGAGGGTTCGGTTGTCACTCATGCCGCGCTCCTTTGAATTGGAACACCTACAATATCCGTTCTTTGTGATAGGAGAAATACAAATATCCTCCTAGACTGATAGGATCACCCTATGGCGTTGCATGAGCTTTAGCGGTCTTTCCCTTCGTGACATCGAATATGTCGTTGCCATCGCCGACGCCGGCAGCTTCACCGCCGCAGCCGAACGGTGCGGCGTGTCTCAGCCCTCGCTGAGCGGGCAGATCCGCAAGGTCGAGGCGCAATTGGGGGTGCGCATCTTCGAGCGCACGGGCCGGGATGTGCGCGTGACGGCAGCCGGGCATCGTCTGATCGAGCAGGCTCGCACCGTATTGGGTGAGGCACGCCGCCTGTTCGACATCGCCCGCACGTTGAATGACCCCCTCTCCGGCCCGCTCCGGCTCGGCGTGATCGCAACGCTCGGCCCCTATCTGGTGCCGCATCTGCTGGGGCCGATCAGGGAGCGCTTCCCCGATCTGCGCCTCATCCTGCGTGAAGGGCTGACGGCAGAACTGAGCGCACTTGTGACGAGTGGGGAGATCGACGCCGTGTTGCTGTCGCTTCCGGTCGAAGACGATCGACTGACGGCATTTCCGATTCTGTTCGAACGATTTATCGGAATTTGCTCAACTGGATCGTCGTTTGCGCACCAGTCCAGTCTCAGCCTCGACGATCTCGATACCGACGATCTTCTCCTGATGGATGAAGGCCATTGCATCCGGGATCAGGCGCTGGCGCTGTGCGCCCGACCCCGCGCCTCGCGCAGCGTGCGCCATGCGGCCAGTATCGAGACCTTGCGCCATCTGGTGGCCGCCGGCGCGGGCCATGCACTGATGCCCGGATTAGCCGTGCGCCAGGACCCGCTGCTGGATCCGCACATCGCCTATATCCCGCTTTCGGATCCCAGCATCGGACGAATGATCGGACTGGCCTGGCGCAAGACCGACGTGCGCGGCCCGTCCTTCCAGGAACTCGGTGCCTTTATCGCAGGGCTCGGCATCGGGAAATCCGCAGAGCACGCCGCGCCGTAAGCCGCCATACTGGAATCGATGACGGGCGCCGGCTTCGACGGCCGGCGCCCGTTGTGTACTCGCTGACCGGCCTGAGGTGGCCGATCAGGATGTTTCAATGCCGCGTCTCAGAGGATCACAAAGCTCAGCGCCCACACCGCAGCCATTGCGAAGATGCCCTGGACGAGGGTTCCGCCGGTCTGCGCCTTGAACGCCGTCGGCAGGGTGAAGCGGCTAAACTGCGACACGACCCAGAAGAAGCTGTCGTTGACGTGCGAAACCGTCATGCCGCCCGCGCCGATCGCCATCACCGTGAGAACGCGGCCCATTTCGCTGTCGAGGCCAAGCTGCGGCAGAATGGGCGCGACCAGAGCCGAGGTCGTGATGAGCGACACTGTCGTCGAGCCCTGAGCGCTCTTGAGCGCGGCCGCCACCACGTAGGGCATGAACAGGCCGAGTCCGAGAGCCGACAGGGTTTCACCGAGATAGGTGCCCAGCGGAGACGCGCTCAACACAGCGCCGAAAGCCCCGCCCGCACCCGTGATCAGCAGAATGGGGGCCGCGGCGATGAGGCCTTCCTCGACCTGATCGGCGAATTTCTGTGCCCGGTTGCCAGGCTTCAGCAGCGGCAAGGCGACGACGAGCCCGATCAGAAGCGCGAGAATGGGATGGCCGATGAACATCAAAGCCGCTTTCAGAGATCCGGCTCCGAAGAAATTGGCCGGGAAAGCGGCGATCGAGCCCAAGCAGATCAGGAGAATCGGAATGACGATGGGGGCGAAAGCGCGGGTCGCACTTGGGATCTCGCCGTACTGCGCGCGCAGGGCCTGATAATCGATATCCGGATCGGTGAGCTCGCTGCCCTCGCCCGTCTTCAAATACAGATGGTCGTCCTTCCGCAACCAGATATTGGCCCACAGCAATCCGCCGAGCGCCGACACCGCCGCGACGACCAGACCGACGAGAATGACGAGGCCGAGGTTGTTGGCGAGGCCAAGATTGCCGGCCGCGGCGATCGGCCCAGGCGTCGGAGGCACGAAAGTGTGCGTCGCATACAGGCCGGTGGACAGCGCGACGCTCATCGCAACGATGGAGACCTTCATCCGCTTGGCGAGCGCATTCTTCAGCGAGTTCAGAATGACGAAGCCGGAATCGCAGAACACGGGAATGGAAACGAGATAGCCGATGATCGAGACGGTAAGCGTGGGAAACCGCTGACCAATCAGCTTGATCACGCCCTCGGCCATGCTGATGGCCCCGCCGGACTTCTCCAGGATGACGCCAATGATCGTGCCGAGCGCGATCACGATGCCGATGCCGCCCAGCGTGTTGCCGAAACCGGTGCCGATCGTCTTCGGAAGGTCGTTCAGGGGAATGCCGTAAGCCAAGCCGCCCATCAGGGCCGCGAGCAGAAGCGCCACGAACGGGTTGAGCTTCCCCCACGCAGTCGCGACCACGATGAACGCGATGAGGGCAA
Source organism: Terrihabitans aquatilis (assembly GCF_052542005.1). Taxonomy (NCBI): domain Bacteria; kingdom Pseudomonadati; phylum Pseudomonadota; class Alphaproteobacteria; order Hyphomicrobiales; genus Terrihabitans; species Terrihabitans aquatilis. Next base: position 520,096 of record NZ_JBOCUO010000001.1, read on the forward strand.
TCAGAATGAGGATGAGGGACATCGAAACACCAGGGATGGGCCGGTAAAGCCGCCACCGAGCCAGGAGGATTGACCCGGCTTAACCGATGGGTCCTCGCCGCGCCTATTCGCATTTAGGAGATATTGCGGCGATCCAATGACAATTTCGCGAGTATCACGTCATCAGTTCGTTCGCGAGGCGGATGTTCGGCGGACGCGGTTGCGCAATGCCCGCTACTGTCTCACCCAAGGTGGGAAGTTCCCCACCCATTGGAATCACAACGATTTCTGGAAGTGATGGCGCGCCCTACGGGAGTCGAACCCGTCTTTTCAGCGTGAAAGGCTGACGTCCTAACCGATAGACGAAGGGCGCGAAGCGCGGGCCCTTATAGGACCAGGTTTGCGCCGGGCGCAACGGCTGCGGCGGGGGTTCGGTGTTGAAAAACGCCGCTTCCGTGAATTTTTTATCTCAGTCCTCAGCGACGGCCGCGTCGATGACGCGCAGGCTGACGCGGCACCGTCCGCCCCATTCGTCCTGCTGCACGCCTCCGGCGATATGCAGACGCCGGCCCCGCGACGCCAGCAGCGATTCTCCCAGCGGGCGCCCGAGCGCGCGGAACGCGATGGCCTCCGCGCCTGTCCCGTCGTCCGCCTTCAGGCGCAAACGCAAATGCGCGGTGCCGACCGGCTCCGCCGAGGTCAGCGTGTGACGCGGCAATGCCAGAACGGGTTCGGGATTCCCCGCGCCGTAAGGACCCGCTTTGGCGAGGTCTTCGCAAAGGCCCGATTGCAGCCCGCCGGCACTAACCAGCCCATCGATCTTGAGCAGCGCAGAGCCGCGGGATGCCGCGACGGATTCTTCCAGCTCCGAATCCATGAAGGCCGAGAACGCATCCAGTCCGCCGGTGGCGATGGTGATGCCGGCGGCGGCGGCATGCCCGCCTCCCTTGACCAGCAGCCCCCGATCCACGGCCTTGCGAACGGCCGCGCCGAGATCCACGCCCGGCAGGGAGCGCCCTGAGCCGGTGCCCTTGCCGTCCGCATCCAGCGCGATGGCGAAAGCGGGCCGCTGGCAGCGTTCGGCAAGTCGGGCGGCGACCAGCCCGACAATGCCGGGATGCCAGCCCTGCCCGGCGACGATCGTAACGGAGCCGGCAGGCGCCGAATCGGCCTGCTCCATGGCCTCGGCGAGCACGGCCTGCTCGATAGCCTGCCTCTCGCGATTGAGATTATCGAGCTCTTCCGCGATGACGCGCGCCTCGACCTCGTCGTCGCACATGAGAAGGCGCGCTCCGAGATCGGCTCGGCCAATGCGGCCGCCCGCATTGATGCGCGGACCGAGCAGGAAGCCGAGATGATACGGACTGGGCTGGCCGCGCATGCCCGCCAGATCGGCCAGAGCGCGCAGGCCCGGACGGCGGCGCTGGCCCAAAGCCGCGAGGCCCTTGGCGACGAAGGCTCGATTGACGCCTTTCAGAGGCACGACATCGGCGGCCGTGCCGAGCCCGACGAGATCGAGCAGCGCCAGCAGATCCGGCTCGGGGCGCGTCGCGGACCAGAAAGCACGCTGCCGCAGCAGCCGGCTCACCGCGATGATGGTGAGGAACACGACTCCCACGGCGGCCATGTGCTGCTGCCCGGACAGATCGTCCTGACGCTGCGGGTTCACCAGCGCCACAACTTCCGGCAGCGTGGCGCCGGTGCCGTGGTGATCGAGAACGACGACGTCGAGCCCCAGCGCGCGCGCCTCATCGAGCGCGGAATGGCTCGTCGTGCCGCAATCCACCGTGACGAGAAGACGGGCCCCGCCCTCCGCCAGCCGGGCGATCGCCTCGGCATTGGGGCCGTAGCCTTCGAAGATTCGGTCCGGGATGTAGATCGTGTAGGGCGTGCCGGCGGCCCGCAGCAGCGAGGCCAGCACGGCCGAGGACGTGGCGCCGTCGACATCGTAATCGCCGAAAATGGCCACATGCTCGCCGGCCTCGATCGCCTGCGCCAGACGCTCGGCCGCTTTCTCCATGTCGGTGAGCGTATACGGCTCAGGCAGCATGGTGCGCAGATTGGGTGTGAGATAGGCGCCGACCTCGTCCAGCCCGACACCGCGGGCGGCCATGATATCGGCCACGAGCGAAGACAGACCGTGGCGCTGCGCCATGGCCAGCGCGACGGGCCTCCGGGCCGGGTCCAGGCGCGGCACCCAGAGGCGGCCGGAAAACGAATCCCGTACGCCGAGGACGACGTCAGGATCGGCCTCGGTCACACGTCGATCAAGCAATGCGGACATGGCGCGGAGCATGCCCCGAGTCGTCATTCGAACTCAACAGAAGCAGGCCCGATGATTTCGCTGCAAAGCCGCGTTGACCGAACCAGCGTCACCTTGTACCAAGCACCTGCCGGAGACGTGGCCGAGAGGCTGAAGGCACTCGTTTGCTAAATGAGCAGACCCCTAAAAGGGTCTCGAGGGTTCGAATCCCTCCGTCTCCGCCACTTACCTCTGTTCTTGCAGAAAGCATCGAGCCGGGTTTGGCTTCACTCGCTCGCGGCGGCGCAGCGCCACTCAGCAGCGTCGCCTCGCGGCCTGACCAGCTCAGCGTGAACGCGCTATGCCTGCGCTTCGGTGATGTGCCAGAGCACGCCCGAAGGATCGTGTAGAAAGCCGACGATCAGACCCCAAGGTTGCAATGCCGGCGGCGTCGGCGATCTGGTTCCGAATTGCTCGGCAGCATGTGCAGGATCGTGTTCCTTCCACCATGCGTCGGCGTCTGGAACAGTCATTTGCAGCATGAAATTGTTCGCCAGTTCCTCCATGTAGAAATTCTGCAGGATGAAGCTGTCATCGCCGTTGGACATGACAGCGATTCTTCCGTCTGCGTACGTGGTTTCGAACCCGATGGCTTCGTAGAACTGCCTCGACCGTTCATGATCCTTGGAAGGCACAAAGGGTCGAAGCATGAAATTACCTCAGCACTGACGCCGGGACACGGTCGAAACGACCTCTTGAGGGATAGAACACGCGTGTGTTCACGTCCATCATGAGGCCGGTGCAGCCGAGGCCTGTTGGAGGCCTTGGCCGTCATCCCTCCCCGAGTTCAGATGCCGAAGCCGCCGGCCACGTTGATCGTTTCGCCAGTGATGTAGCCTGCTGACGGGCCGGCAAGGAAGCACACCACGTCTGCCACCTCATCGAGGGTCGCGATGCGGCGGATCGGATGCAGATCCAGAATGGCGTCCAGATTCGGAAGCTCGCCGGCCACCTCGGCCGCCATGTCGGTGGGCATGATGCCGGGCTGGACGACATTCACGGTGATGTTGCGGAGCCCGAGATCGCGCGCGACGCCCTTCGCATAGCCGGCCAGCGCCCATTTGGTGCCCGCATAATCGGCAACGCCCGGGAACGGAACAGTGGAACCGAGGCCGGACCCGATGAACACGATGCGGCCGCCATCGGTGAGTTTGGGTGCCGCGGCGCGGGTATTGGCGATCGTGCCCAGCACGTTCACCTGCCATTGTCGATTGTATCGGTCTCCATCGAGCGTCGGATCGTCCACCCGATGACCCTGGATGGCGATGCCAGCATTGTTCACGAGGATGTCGAGCTTGCCGAACTCCGCGATGACCGCATCGATCAGCTGCTGAGCCGAGGACAGATCGGACTGATCGCTCTTGATGGCGATCGCACGCACCCCTTTCGCCTTCACCTTCTCCACCACGGACTGAGCCTTGTCGGCCGATGCGGCATAGCTGATCGCGACATCCGCGCCGAGAGACGCGAACGCTACGGCCAGTTCAGCACCGAGGCCGCGCGAGCCTCCGGTGATCAGCACGGCCTTGCCCTTCAATGTGTTCGACACGGAAATTCTCCTACCAATCCCCGATGGCAAGATTGCCAAAGACGTAACGACTGTTACGATAATGATCGGTATGGAATGATGACACGGAAGGCAAGCTGTTTAATAATGAGGATTATGAAAAAGACGGAGATCGTGTGATGGGCCGCCCGCGCGAATTCGACGTGGATAAGGCGCTTGATGCCATGCTGCGCGTGTTCTGGCGCAAGGGGTATGAGGGCGCCTGTTACACGGACCTGACCAAGGCCGCCGGCGTGGAACGCCCTGCCCTCTATTCCGCATTCGGCAACAAGGAGGAATTATTCCGGCGAGCCCTCGAGCGCTATCGCGAGCGCTATTTGGACTATTTCCCGGCCGCGCTTCAGCTTCCCACAGCGCGGGAAGTGGCCGAGCACATCCTCTACAGGGCGATCGACCTCAACACCCGCTATCCCGATCACACCGGCTGTCTCGGCATCAACGGGGTTCTCGCGGGGTCCGACGGATCGGAGCCCGTCCGCAAAGCGCTGATCGACGCTCGGGCATCGGGCGAGATGCAGCTTCGAGAGCGTTTCGAACGGGCAAAGGCGGAGGGCGACCTGCCCCACACCGCGAGCCCCGAATGTCTTGCGGCTTTCCTGATGACCGTTCTTCATGGGATGGCGGTGCAGGCCAAGGCCGGCTTCAGCCGCGACATTCTGGAGGCTGTGGCCGAACAGGCGCTTTCGACCTGGCCAAAAGGGAAATCCACGCCGTGAGGCACAATGGCGTAAGGCCACCCGAAGCTTGGAGCCGTAGGAAAATTCCGGGTCAACGCCTTCATCATGCTGCATGATATCGTAGGTATATTACGTAGCACCACAACATCTTGATTATTAGTAGAGCCGAGGCCTAGGCTGCGCCGTTCCCAACGGGAGAATCGCCATGCCTCTTGCACCTGCTTCGTCGTTTCGTCCTTTACACCCGGGCATGGGGGTGGCGGTGGCGGAGCGCACCTATCTGAGGCGGGTGCTGACGGACGATGCGCAGGCATTGCTTGACCGCGAAATCGCGCTGCACCCCAAGGATCCCGATCTCAAATCCTGGCTCGTGGCCCTCAACAATACGGGCGGTTTCTCAGTGCGGCTGGATGAGGCGGCTGCCCCTCGCGGGATGGCTCCGCCCACGCGATGGGAGAGCTGGGGAGAACTGGCTAGCCGTGTCGCGGAAGGAAATGTGTCACTCCTTTCGCTGACGAATGCCGCAGGCGTGCCGCACGAGCCCGATCCGGCGCGGCGCACGGCCGAAGCCACAGAGCTTCGCGATCTCATCGCCAAAGGCGCCGTGCTGATGTCCGGCCGGCACCTGCAACAGGGCGACGCACACCAGATGTCGCGGCCGCAGGAGGTGTTCACCAATTGCAGCACGGCGGCGACCTCGTTCGCGCTGTTCTACCTGCTGCTGAACGGCTCGGGCGTGGGGCGCTGCTACGATGACGATCTGATGCTGACGAATTGGGACCACATGCCCACCATTCGGGTGGTGCTGAGCGACACCCATCCCGATTTCGACCATTCGCAGCACACCTCCGTGCGCGATGCCCGCCACCTCTACGGCAAGGGTTCGAACGTGACCTGGTTCACGGTGCCGGACAGCCGCGAAGGCTGGGCCGAAGCGGTCGAGCTGCTGGAGATCATGACGTATCAGAAAGTGTTCCGGGACCATCTTCTGGTGCTGGACTTCTCGGAGGTACGCGGTCGCGGCGAGCCGATCATGGGCATGCAGGGCCGCCCGTCATCCGGCCCGGTGCCGCTGATGAATGCGTTCGAGAAGATCGCCAAGATCAAGGGTGCCGGTCTCGCGCCCTGGCGGCAGACCCTTTACATCGACCATTATCTGGCCGAGCCCGTTCTGGTGGGTGGCGCACGGCGCGCGGCCCGCATGTCGACCAAGCATTGGTCGGATCTGGAGGCCGTCGACTTCATCGAGGTGAAGCGGCCGATCGAATATGACGGTCTTTCCATGGATCAGGTCTTGGCCCTGCGCGAGCAGAGCCCTTTCCCGCCCATGGCCTTCCTGTGGTCGAGCAACAACAGCGTGACCGTGGACGCCGATTTCTGGCGGCGGCTTGCGCTGATGCCGGACGATGCAGACTACAATGCGCAGCTCACGCGCCACGCCCGGGCGGTGTTCAAACGCGGCGCGGAATGCGCCTATGGCGACGGCACGGGCGAGCCGGGCTTCATCAACGAGGATCTGCTCGTGAAGAACAACGCAGGCCTCGATGCCGACGTGTTTCGGCGCGGGGATTTCGTCGGCTCGGAACGCTATCAGGTCTCGGACGACACGCGGCTTTATCTGGCGCGGCTGGCCAGGATCGTCAGCTCCAAGAAGAACGGCTACATCGTCAATCCGTGCGGCGAGATCGTGCTGAGCGTATTGGGCGCATTCTGCGTCATCGCCGATGTGGCACCCTTCCATTGCGACACGATCGAGGAGGCACACACATCGGTGCGCACGGCGGTGCGGGCGCTGATGCGCGTAAACCTGATGGACAGCCTGTACTCGGCGGAGGTGCGGCGCACCAACCGCATCGGCGTGGGGCTGACCGGCGTGCACGAATTCGCGTGGAAGTTCTTCGGCGTCGGCTTTCGCGATCTCGTCGCGCCGGATTTCGAGGGCTACAACCGCGCCAAGGAAGCGCAGCCGGATAGAATCCGGCAGGACATCACGACCTATCTTCCCCGCATCCGCGCGGCAGCTTTCTGGGATGTTCTGGGGTCGCTGTCGCGTGTCGTCTATGACGAGGCCGTAAGCTATGCCGGGACGCTGGGCGTGGCGGTGCCGCACACCATGACCACGATCAAACCCTCGGGCTCGGTGTCGAAATTGTTCGGCCTGACGGAGGGCTGGCATCTGCCGTCGATGCTGCATTACCTGCGCTGGGTGCAATACCGGAACGACGATCCGCTGGTGGCCGATTACGCTGCGCTTGGCTATCCGGTGCGCAAGCTCGAGGTCTACAAGGGGCACACCATCGTCGGCTTCCCGACCTCTCCCACGATCTGCGATCTCGATGGCATCGAGCCGCACCTCGTGACCGCGGGCGAGGCGAGCATGGAGGAGCAGTTCGCCTGGCTCCGACTCGGCGAGCGCTTCTGGCTGGAAGGCTTCGACACCGCCGAATATCTGGCGGGAGACAAGCAGCGCCCGGCCTATGGCAACCAGATCAGCTACACCCTGAAATACCGGCCCGCGACGACCGGCTTTGCGGCCTTCGAGGAGATGCTGCGCGCCCATCAGCCCGGCATTCGCGCCTGTTCGGTCATGCCGCAATCGGACGATCTGACGGCGTACGAATATCTACCGGAACAGCCCGTTTCGAAGGCCGAATTCGAAGGCATCGCGCGGGCGATCCAGCGCTCGGCGATATCCGAGGACATCGGCCGGGAGCATCTGGACTGCGCATCCGGCGCCTGCCCGATCGAATTCCGCGAGGATGGAAAGCACGCGGCCTGAGAACCGGACGAAGCGCGTTGGGCCGCAGCATCCAACGCGTTTCCAACGCCGTCTTGTAAACGGACCAGTTGAAGGCCGCCTCTCCCTCTGCTAACTCGGCATCTGGGCCGGCGTAGCACAGCGGTAGTGCAGCGGTTTTGTAAACCGAAGGTCGGGAGTTCAATCCTCTCCGCCGGCACCAGACCTCTCAAGTCTGGAACCAGGTCAGCCCCGCGATGAGGACGAGATAGCGTCCGGCCTTCGCAATGATCACCAAAATCAGGAAGCGCAGGAACGGCGTGCGCAGCATGCCGGCGACCACGGTGATGGGATCGCCCACGATGGGCATCCACGACATCAGCAGCAGCCACGCGCCGTAGCGCTCGAACCATGCCGAGGCGGTCTGCAGGCGGCGCTCCGCGATGGGAAACCAGCGCCTTTCCCTCAATCGGGACACAGACCGCCCGACGTAGAAATTGAGGATGGAGCCCCCGACATTGCCAAGCGTCGCGACCACGAACAATATGCCCGGATGTCCCTTGCCCGCGGCGAGAAGACCGGCCAGCGCGAGCTCCGACGAGGCAGGGAGAAACGGGATGAAGGTGGCCGCCACAAGGGCCGCCACGAACAGCCCGGCATAAGCCGCGAGGTCGTTCAAGCGGTCACGTCGCCATCTGACTGAGAATTTGATCCCGGCGCATCGTGCAGAAGGCTTTCCACCTGCTGCGCAAGTTCCTCATCGCGAAACGGCTTGTGGAGGATCGGCACCCCGGAGACTTCCTCCAGCGCGCTCAGGTCCGCGTAGCCGGTCACGAACATCATGGGAATTCCGGGACGGCGCTTCTCGGCGGCGCGCGCCACTTCCGCGCCATTCATGCCCGGCATCGCGAAATCGAGCACGAGCAGCTCGATCAACGGGTTCTCCTCCAGCGCCACCAGCGCTGAGGGTCCGTTCGCCGCCTCGACGACATTGTATCCGAGCGCCTGAAGCTTCGAGGACGTGACTTCCCGCACCAGATCGTCGTCGTCCACGACGAGGATGCAATGCGCCTCGTCGCGCGGGGGCGTGCCCTCACTTCGAGGCTGCGGGATCTCGGTGGGCGCTGCGTTGGCGCGTGGCAGGAAAACCTGCACGATGGTGCCGCGCCCTTCCCGGCTGGCGATGCGGACGCCGCCGCCCGATTGCTTTGCGAAGCCGAGCACCTGGCTGAGGCCGAGACCGGACCCTTTTCCCACCTCCTTCGTGGTGAAAAAGGGCTCGAACACGCGCGCCATCACGTCCTCGCTCATGCCTGTGCCAGAATCGCTGACGGCGACCACGACATATTCGCCGGGCGACGGCTGCTCTGGCCTCACGGGCTGCTCGCGGATCACTTCGTTGGACGTGCTGACCCGCAGCAATCCACCGACCTCCATCGCATCGCGGGCATTGATGGCGAGGTTGAGGATGATGAGCTCGATCTGCGTCGGATCGACCAGTGCGGGCCACAGATTGTCCTGCAAGGCGATTTCGACGGCGACGCTTCCGCCCATCGAGCTTTGCAGAAGTTCGCGCATGCCGACCACGGTCTCGTTGAGATTGATGATCTTCGGCTCCAGCCGCTGGCGGCGGGAGAATGCGAGCAATTGCGCGACCAGCGATGCGCCGCGTTCGGCGGCCATTCGGATATTTGCGAGACGCCGGGCCAAAGGCCCTTCGGCGGCATGACGCTCGGCGAGCGCCACATTGCCGAGGACGACGGTCAGAAGATTGTTGAAGTCGTGCGCGACGCCGGACGTCAATTGGCCGACCGCTTCCAGCCTCTGCACCTGCCGCAAGGTGGCCTCGACCCGTTCCCGCTCCTCGATCTGCGTCAGGAGGAGCTTGTTCGCGGAAGCCAGTTCCACGGTGCGCTCGTCGATCCGCCGTTCGAGGAGATCGGCCGTCATCTTCGCTTCGGTGACGTCGATGTTGCAGCCGACATAACCGACGAACTCGCCGTCGGGCCCGGAAAACCGGGGCACCGCCTCGCAACGCAGCCAACGTGCATTGCCAGACCCGTCGCGCACCTTCATTTCGAAGCGCAGGGATTCATGGCGGGAAATGGCGGCGGCGACGTCCGGCCTTTCGAAGGGATTGCCGTCGGCGCCGACAATGTCCACCCAGCCCTGGGCGTAGAGATCAGCCGCCGGCCGGCCGAACATGCGCTCATGATAGGCGTTGGCGAAGGTGACGTTCCCGGCCGGGTCCGTCATCCAGATCAAAGCCGGCGCATTGTCTGCCATGGCGCGGAAGCGTTCCTCGCTCTCACGCTGCACCTCTTCGGCCGTGCGGCGCTCCGTAACGTCGAGCACCGTGCCGCTGAGCTGGAGGAGGCGGCTCTCCTCATCGAAAGCGCCCTTCAGCGAAGCATGGACCCAGGCTTCGCCCGCCCTCTCGGATCGACGGATACGGAATTCGAGATCGTGGGCACCTCCGTTGCCGGTCTCCACGAAAGCGCGATATTGCGCGAACACCGCGGCGCGATCCCGCTCCGAGATCTGTCGAAGGAACGTCCGGATCCCGACCTGGTCCGTGGGGGCAATGCCGAACACGTCGAACAATTCACGGGAGAAAGCGTGCTGCCCGGACGAAAGGTCGTAGTCCCAGATGCCCAGCCGGGTTGCCTGAACGGCCAGGCGCAGGCGCGTCTCGCTTTCGATCAACTCCGCACCGCGCGATTGCAGTGCTTGGTACGCATCTCGAAGCGCCTGGCCGACCGCATTCACTTCCTTGATACGGGTCCGGGGCGGATCAACGATCTTGCCCTGCCCAAGGGCCAATGCGGATTGCGCAAGGCCCTCGACCGGCCGCGAAATGCTGCGCGAAACCCAGCGCGACAACAGGGCTCCCAGCACGAGCAGTGCCAGACCGCCGCCGGCGGCGAGAGCGAGATTTCCCGTAATGGTGTTCTGCAGCAATTCGCGCGGGACGGAGACGCCGAACGTCCATCGGTAGACAGGGGAGCGACTGAACGCGACGAGGGTGGGCACCCCCTCGAACGAGAAGCTTTCCACAACGCCCCGATCAGCCTCCGCCAGAGCCGACAGCATGGGGCCGCTGACCTTGCTGCCCCTCACCTCCTCGCTGCGAAAACTGCGCGCGACGACGTTGTTGTCGCCGTCGATGATGTTGCCGACCCAGCCGGGCGGAAGGGATTGCTGCTCCAGCATGGAGCTGAACATCGATGGCCGCATCACGTACGACAGGAGGTACCTGTTCGATCCCACATCGACCGGGGTGTTGACCGTGATGATCTCCTCGCCCGTGAGCTGGCTGGACATCATGTTCGAAATGCTCGCGCCGTTGGTCATTTCGGTCCAGGGCCGCGCGCTGAGCGATACATGCGGCAGGTCGGCGCCCGGCGGAAAACGGGTGTTCACGAGGAGTTGGCCACGCGCGTCCATGAGCGTGACCCAGGCATGCCGGTCCGACAACGCCTCTCGGGCCTGCTGCTCGAACGCCTTCAGGTCCCCGGTCTTAAGGAAAGGCGACGTGGCCAGCACGCGGTTGAAGGTCGCCGCCTCGCCGATCTGCCGATCGACAACCAGCGACAGCGCCGTAGCCGTTTCGATGAGCTGACGCTCCGTCGCCGCCCGGGAATGACGATAGGAATCCCACAGCAGAAGCGCGCCGATCAAAAGACCGGGCACCAGCAGGCCGGCGGTCAGAAGGGCCAGCCGGCTGCGTATCGAGGTGGACAATTGGCTGCGGTCCGCCAAGGCACCACCTCTCCCAAGCTGCGATCAGGCGGCCAGCCTTACTGAGGCCGCTCAAAGGCGTCAATCACGACGCGCGGACGGGCGAAAAAGTTCCGGTCTCAAGGTCGTTTACGACGGATTCCGGCGCCTCACCGGATGTCGGCGAAAGACTTGCTTGATGTCGGCTGTGCCTCAAACCATCGTGAGGCTCGACCATCGGTCACGCCAATTCATCGATCTCGTTCTATATGGAAGAGGAACACATGGGAGACGCCCGCATGACGAAGGCAACGAGCATTGACCAGGTGACCCGTCGCACGGCCCTTTTCGGCGCCGGTGCCGCTGCGTTGGCCGTTTCCGGGACAAGCGCGCCCGTGCAGGCCGCCTCCCCCGCCGCCGGAAGGCAGGTGCCCGGCATTTCCCGCTACAAGCTCGGCGATTTCGAGCTGATGGCACTGAACGACGGCATCAACAAGATGCCGCTGAAGGACGGATTCGTCAGCAACGCCCCCTTCGATGAGGTGAAGGCGGCAATGCGCGAGGCTTTTCTTCCCGAGGATGAGCTCGGCATCCAGTTCAATCCGCTGTTGATCAACACAGGCCGCAAGCTGGTCCTGATCGATGCAGGCACCGGTGGGCAGCTGGCGCCCACGGCCGGCATGCTGGTCGAGAACATGGAAGTATCAGGCCTCGATCCGAAATCGGTCGACGCGGTCGTGATCTCGCATTTCCATTTCGACCATGTCCTGGGTCTCACGACCAAGGAGGGTGAGCCCGTCTTCCCGAACGCGGAAATCTTCGTGCCGGAACCCGAATGGGCATATTGGATGGACGATGGCGAGATGAGCCGCGCGTCCAGAGCGCGCCTTCCGACGTTCCAGAGGCTGCGCGAGCTGTTCGGGCCCCTCGCGAAAGACATCACCCGCTACAAGCCTGAACAGGAGGTCATCCCGGGAATCGTGGCGCACTCTGCCTTTGGTCACACGCCCGGCCACATGACATTCCGCATCGCCTCGGGCTCCGAGCAGATGATGTCGCTGTCCGATACGACAAATCATCCGGCGCTTTTTGTTCGCAATCCGGGATGGCACGTCACGTTCGACATGGACCCTGCGATGGCAGAGGCCACGCGGCGACGGCTTCTGGACATGGTGGCCGCCGACCGCATGCTCGTCCACGGCTATCATTTCCCCTTCCCGTCGAACGGTCACATTGCCAAGGATGGCGATCGCTTCAGCTTCGTGCCGTCGGTCTGGAGCCCGATCCTTTAGGAGGCGCCCTCCGCCGTCTCGTCTGCAATCCAGCGCGCAAAGGCCGGGTCCACAGCCTTGGCGGCGAAAGCTGTGATGGCCGGGATCTCGTAGGGATGGGTTTCGCGGATGGCGGCAAAGAGCGGCTCGATGCGGGCCTCGACGGTCTTGAGAATCATGACCGCCTCGGTCGCCTTCTCAAGCTGCCCCTCCCACATATAGAGCGAGACCATTCCCGGCAGGATATTGGCGCAGGCGCACAGCCGGGCTTCCACCAGACGACGACCGGCCTCTTCTGCCGCAGCCGCGTCCGGCCATGTGGTATAGACGAGCACCGGATCATCCATGTAAGCCTCCTTGATTACCTCGCAGGATAGCGGGCGTCTCAGAGCTTGAAAGCCGTTCCTGGATGAAGCCACCGTCGCACGAGCAGGCGATCGACCTGATCGAGGGTCTCGCCACAGAGCCGCCGGCCAGCAATGGGCCACGGTTCTCGCGGATCGCCTTCGTCGCGAGCGAGGCCGAGGAGGCGCAGAAGGCCGTCCGCCGTCTGGCCCACCTCTACGGCAACAATCCGCCTGATGAAGCCGACGTTGTCGTGGCGCTCGGCGGTGACGGCATGATGCTGCAATCGCTGCACCGTTTTATGAAACGCGGGATTCCGATCTACGGCATGAACCGGGGCACGGTCGGGTTCCTGATGAATTCCTTCCGCGAGGAAGGCCTGCTGGAGCGGCTGGAGGCCTCGGTCGAAACCGTGGTGCGGCCGCTCGTGATGCATGTGCTCGATATCGAGGGGCATCGGCACTTCGCGCGAGCCATCAACGAGGTGTCGCTTTATCGGCAGACGTTCCAGGCTGCGAAGCTCGAAGTGTGGGTCGACGGTATCATCCGGATGAAGGAGCTGGCCGGAGACGGAGCGCTGGTGGCGACCCCCGCCGGCTCGACCGCCTACAATCATTCGGCCTATGGCCCGATCGTGCCGCTGAGCTCGAAGCTTCTCGCCCTGACGCCGCTGAACCCCTTCCGGCCCAAACGCTGGCGCGGCGCCCTTCTGCCCGATCAGGCCGAGGTGCGTTTTGGCGTGCTCGACCCGATCAAACGACCGGTGTCGGCCGTGGCGGACCACACCGAATTCCGCAATGCGCGCGAAGTGGTCGTCCGTCTCGACCGCGATCATCAGATGGTGATGCTTCACGACCCGGAAAACGGCATGGAAGAACGCATCATCGCCGAGCAGTTCGCGGCGGCACAGCTTCTCTGATCGGCAGGTTCAGGTGCGGCGGCCGAGAACGAGGCCGAGCACCAACGCGCCAACCATCAGGGGCAGAGGCGCGGACGCCGCGGCGCGCGACAATTCGGGCAGCGCCTCGCTCAAGCCGGCATAGGGCGAATAGGACGGCCCGACGACAGGCCGTGCGACCGGGGCTGCCTTGGGGGCCCTGTCGCGCGTGCCGATCCAGATCAGCAGAGCCGCGATGACCAACGCACCGCCGCCCACGCTGGCCGCCGCGCCCGCCGCACCGAGATGCGGCATCAGCGCGATCGCCGCAGCCACCGCCAATGCCGCGAGACCCACGCCGAAGAACACCAGCGCGATGATCCCGAACACCAGGATCACCCCGGCACGCTGTGCCGTCGCGCTGAGTTGCGCCTTGACGCCCTGGAACAGGGCGCCGCTGGCCAGCAGGGTCTTCAGCATCAGCGGCGCCTCAGAAGGCCGATGATGTAGCCGATGCCGAACACGATGCCGATGCTGGCGAGCGGCTTTTCGCGAACGGTGGACGACACGTCGTCCGCGAGCGTGCGAACCTGATCCTCAGCCGTCCGGACGTAATCAAGGCCTTGATCGTAAAGATCGCTGGCCTTCTCGGTCACGAGGCCCTTGGCTTCGGTGGCCTGGGCCGAAACGAGGGCGGATACCGCCTTGCTGAGTCGGATCACATCCTGCCGGAGCGTTTCGAGATCGGCCGCGGCAGTTTCGGTATCACGGGCAAGGTTCTCGGTGTCTGCGTTCGCCTTTGCTTCCGCGATGGCGGCAGCCGCTTTCGCGCTTGCCGGACGTTCAGTGTTCGGAGGCGTGGCCATGAAAATCTCCCGTCAACGTGCCTGCAAACCGCAAGCTTTACGAATTCCAATGATAAACGTTCCTGAAAGGGGTCGGGTTCCACACCCCTCGCCCGCTTTCGGGGTCACCTTGCCTGCTAGCCGAACAACAGCTTCTGGGCTTCCTTGTCGTTGGCAAGATCGAGCGGCGGCGCATCCACCTTGACGGCCAAGCCACGTTCGACAGCCGGGCGTGCTTGCAGCCGCTCCTGCCACGTTCGGAGGTTCGGGAACTGGGCAAGATCTTGCCCCTGCCGCTCCCAGCCCAGCGACCAGCTGAGACAGGACATGTCGGCGATGGAATACTCACCGGCGAGATAATCGCGGTCGGCCAGACGCTTGTTCATCACGCCGTAAAGGCGGTTCACCTCGTTCGTGTAGCGGTCGATCGCATAAGGCACCTTCTCCGGTGCGTAGATGCGGAAATGGTGCGTCTGACCCGCCATCGGTCCGAGACCGCCCATCTGCCAGAACAGCCATTGCTCGACCTCGACACGCGCTCGTTCATCAGACGGATAGAACTGGCCCGTCTTGCGGCCGAGATATTGAAGGATCGCACCGGATTCGAAGACCGAGATCGGTTGTCCGTCGGGCCCCTCGGGATCGATGATGGCCGGCATCCGGTTGTTGGGGGAAATGGCGAGGAAATCCGGCTTGAACTGGTCGCCGGCGCCGATGTTCACGGGAACGATGCTGTAGGGAAGCCCGACCTCCTCCAGCATGATCGTGATCTTGTGGCCGTTCGGAGTCGGCCAGTAGAACAGCTCGATGGGATTTTGCTGGGTCACGGGCATGGTGCGCTCCTTCAGGTTTCGCGCATCGCAATTATGATCGACCGCGCGACGCTTCAATGACGAAGTGCCCGCAAACGTCTATCAGGCTGGCGAAAGCCCGATGCGTCCCCAGCCCGGCAACTTGATGGCGGGGCGGCGGAAATCGACGCCCGCGACAGCGCCGAGGACGTTCAGTTCCACGCCCTCGACCCAGCCGAACGTCAGCCCGGCCATGCCGCCCAGCGAGACCTGAAGGCCCCCGCCGCTCGGTGCGCTTCCTGCGAAGAAACGGCCGCGATAATCCTTTCCGACCGCCGTCGGTAGCAAGGCCGGGGCGAGTTCGGGAACGTGGCTGGCAATGTGGGCGACGAAGGTGTTCGAGTTCGGACCGGGCCACGCTTTGTAGGTGCCGAGCCCCGCAAAGGGGTAATCGGCGATCGCGGACTTGACCCGATCGATCACGGCTTCAGCTTCCGCGCCGCGCAAGGTGAGGAGGACGACGGGCGCATTGCCATACCAATTGCCATCGACGACGCGGACATTGGTTCGGACAGGCGACCCCCAACCCACCACGTCGAAGCGCGTGTAGCGGGGTGCTCCGCTCTCTTTGATGACCACCCAGCTGTGATGGGCGAAGATGCCCTTCCATCCGCCGGTGCGGGCGCCGAGCACGTGCACCACGGCATCCGGCTCGTCGGACGCCTGCGGAAGGAGGCGCGCGGACGACCAATCGGCCGATGACCAGGAATCCGGCCAGCCCTTGTTCCACCACCATGCGGCGTGGGTTGCGAGGGGCAGGATGAAAAGGATGAGAAAGAGGAGGATCACGCGCTTCATGGGATGAGGCCATCAGATGGTGATGCCCCCCGCGTTTCGCTATCCCTGCACGCCATCATCCTCGCAGCCGCGCAGCACCGCCACGTTCAGCGAATAGGTCTGGGCCGAATGCTGATAGGGCGCGGTGAGATGGGCCGGGCGGATTGCTGGAATCGGGCGCCCGCAGATTTCGGCGTAAAGCGTGCCGAGATGAGAGGGTGGCGCATCCTGCCGGCGCCAGGCGAGAAGGATATCGCCGTCCCGATTGAAGGGTCGCAGCGGGCCGTATTGCTCGTCGACCGCAAGGCTCCCGGGAAATTCGAGCTTGAGCTGGCCCGCGATTGTGGTGTGCGAGGCGAGGATCGTGCCGGTGGCGAAGCCCTGTGCCCGTATGGCCATGGCCAGAGCCGGCATCGGTGTGTTGGCGTCCGGCGGCTCACGGTTCGCGCGCGGCCATACGTGAAGTGCGGACAGCATGACCATGGCGACCACGGCAAGTACAGCCGAGGCGACCTGAAGGGCGAGGCCCCCATTTCGGCCCAGCCGATGCCCCGCCCACACCACCAGAACCAGCGGAAGCAGGAACAGCAGCGGGCTCATCCAGCGGTCCTTGAACTCGGTCGTGCCGGTTGGCACTGCCCCGATCAGGAGCATCAAAAGCCCGATGGGGATGATGCGGAGGGCAAACCGGCGGAGTGGATCATGCCTCACAACCATCTCGCCGGAACCCGACGGCCATACCCGCTCAATGCCAAGGCAGAGGGCGAAGATGCCGAGTGGCACGGCGGCGTATTGCAGCGCGCCGGCGAGTACCGCCAAAATCGGCGCGAATGTATAGGCCGCCTCGGCCTTCGCCTCGAATTTATGCGTACGCGCGAGAGCCGCGCCGAGATTGTCCGACACCCACAAAGCGTGCGGCAGAACGACAAGCGCGGCGATGCCCAGGGTCAGCAGCATCATCGGCGACAATATGCGCGGCCGGAGCTCACGCACGGATGCTGCTGCGGCGATCATGGCGAGCGCGCCGAGGCCGAAATTGTATTTCGAGAGCGCGCCAAGACCTATGCAAAGGCCGAGCAGAGCGTAATCGGCGACACGCCCGTCGCGAAGCACACGCACCAGCACAAACAGGGTGATGGCGGCCATCGCCAGCACAATGATGGTGTGCGTCAGCGCGCGCTGCGATTCCCAGGCAAGCTGTGGGATGGTGAACATCGCCCCGGCCGCCATGCGTGCCGGAAGATCGTGGCCGAGCACCATCCTCGCCGCGAGGAAGACGAAGGCGAAGATTGCGAAGAGGAGCAGGTTTTTGACCAACGCCAGCGCGAAAATATTGACGCCGAACAGCTCGAATGCGGCGATCTGCAGGAAATTATAGAGCGGCGGCTGGGTGCCATGCCCCCAGGCTGCCGATTGCGTGGTGACGAGGATTTCCGCCTCGTCCAATCCCAGAGAATGTGCCGTGAGGACACGCAGCAGGATTTGGACGGCGAAATAGCCCGCGAGGAGGACCAGGAACAGGGCGCCGGGCGTGCGGAGTAAACCCGCCCGGCGCCCCTGCCCGCTCATTCCAGACCCAGCTTCGACTTCAGGATCTCGCCCACCGCCTGCGGATTGGCCTTGCCGCCGCTGGCCTTGATGACCTGACCGACGAACCAGCCCAGCATGTTCGGCTTGGCCTTGACCTGCTCGACCTTGTCGGGATTGGCGGCGATGATATCGTCCACCGCCTTCTCGATCGCGCCGGTGTCGGTGACCTGCTTCATGCCACGCGCTTCGACGATCTCGCGCGGCTCGCCGCCTTCCGTCCAGACGATCTCAAAGAGATCCTTGGCGATCTTGCCGGAAATCGTGCCGTCCTTGATAAGGCCGATCAGGCTGCCGAGCTGCGCTGTCGAAACCGGGCTCTGCTCGATGCCGAGTCCTTCCTTGTTGAGGCGGCCGAACAACTCGTTGATGACCCAGTTTGCCGCCAGCTTGGGATCGTTGGCTTTCGCCACGGCCTCGTAGAAATCAGCCGAAGCGCGTTCCCCGACCAGCACGTTGGCATCATAGGCAGAGAGGCCGTATTCGCTCTGGAGGCGGGCCTTCTTTTCGTCCGGCAGTTCAGGCAACGAACCGGACAATTCCTCGATCAGGCCTTCGGGCAATTCGAGCGGCAGGAGATCGGGATCGGGGAAGTAGCGGTAATCGTGGGCCTCCTCCTTGGAGCGCATCGACCGCGTCTCGCCCTTGCCGGGATCGAACAGGCGCGTTTCCTGATCGATCGTGCCGCCGTCTTCCAGGATCTCGATCTGGCGGCGGGCCTCATACTCGATGGCCTGCCCGATGAAGCGGATGGAATTGACGTTCTTGATCTCGCAGCGCGTGCCGAAATCATCGCCCGGGCGGCGCACGGAGACGTTCACGTCGGCGCGCAGATTTCCCTTTTCCATGTCGCCGTCGCAGGTGCCGAGATAGCGCAGAATGGTGCGCAGCTTCGTCACGAAAGCGCGTGCTTCCTCGGATGAGCGCAGATCCGGCCGCGACACGATCTCCATCAGGGCGACGCCGGAACGGTTGAGGTCGACCAGAGAATTGGTCGGGTCCTGATCGTGGATCGACTTGCCGGCGTCCTGCTCCAGATGGAGCCGCTCGATCCCGACCTTCACCTGCCCTTCGGGCATGTCGAGCAGCACCTCGCCCTCACCTACGATGGGGCTCTTGAACTGCGAGATCTGGTAGCCCTGTGGCAGGTCCGGATAGAAATAATTCTTGCGGTCGAAGGTCGAGCGTTCGTTGATCTGTGCCTTCAGGCCGAGGCCCGTCTTGACGGCCTGCCGCACGCATTCGGCATTGATGACCGGAAGCATGCCCGGCAGGGCTGCGTCGACCAGCGAAACGTTGGAGTTCGGCGGGCGGCCGAATTCCGTTGAGGAGCCTGAGAAGAGCTTCGCCTCGGACGTGACCTGGGCATGGATCTCCATGCCGATGACCATTTCCCAATCTCCGGTGGCTCCGGAAATCAGCTTCTTGGGGTCGGCGGGGCGTGAGTGCATGTTCATGTCGGGTCCCCAGCGATCCGTTACGGCGGACGCGAGCAAAGTGGCGGCGATGTGATCCCATTCCTCGGCGAGCGGGTCGGTGCAGCGCGGACGGCGCGCTTGCCCATACCAATATCCGGCATTGTCGAGATCGCCTTCGACGCGGTGAAGATGGGCATGGACCCAGGCGCCGTCCGGCGTGTGATCGGCCTGCGCCTCGGCGTGGGCGCGCTCCCAATCGCCTTTCGCCGCCCACCACAGCGCGATCAGCGGGTGGGAGAGGTCCGATGCCGGCCGTTCGCCGTCGGTGGAGGCCTTGAAGCCTGCGAGATCGGGAAGGCTCATGTGCCGAGATGCCCTTCTTCGTAGCGAACCGTCCACGCGATGATCTCGCGATACAATTGCTCCACGAGATCATCCGGCGCGCCGATGGTCTGCGCATGGCCCCGCACGTGGCCGATCACGTCGTCCACCCGCTCAGGAAGCAGTGCCGGGATACCGTGCTCCTTTTTCAGGACCACGACGCGTTCGACGATTTTGAGGCGCCGCGCCAGCAGCCCGACGAGTTCCTCGTCCAAGGCATCGATCTCGGTCCGGATGGACGCGAGAACTTCCCGATCCGCGCTCACCGCCACCAGACCTCGGGCTTCGGAGCCGGGCCGGCCGCATCCTCGATGGCCTGACCGAGGGCGAACAGGGTTTCCTCGTCGAACGGACGGCCGATCAGCTGCAGGCCGAGCGGTAGCCCTTCCGAGGACAGGCCGGCTGGAACGGAGATGCCCGGCAGGCCCGCCATGTTCACCGTCACCGTGAAGATGTCGTTGAGGTACATCTCAACCGGATCCGCCTCGCTCTTCGAACCGATGGCGAAGGCCGGCGACGGTGTGGTCGGCGTCAGCACCGCGTCCACACCCGCCTCGAAAGCGAGATCGAAATCGCGCTTGATGAGGGTGCGCACCTTCTGGGCACGCAGGTAATAGGCGTCGTAATAGCCGGCAGACAGCACGTAGGTGCCGATCATGATGCGGCGCTTCACTTCCGAGCCGAAACCCGCGGCGCGGGTGTTCTCGTACATCTCGGTGACGTCGCGGCCCGGCACGCGGGCGCCGTAGCGAACGCCGTCATAGCGCGCGAGGTTCGACGAGGCCTCGGCCGGAGCCACGATGTAATAGGCCGGAAGCGCATATTTCGTGTGCGGCAGCGAGATTTCGACGATCTTGGCACCCGCGGCGCGCAGCCAATCCGCCCCCTGCTGCCAGAGCTGCTCGATGGCCGGGGGCATGCCTTCCACCCGGTATTCCTTCGGCACACCGATGCGCAGCCCCTTCACCGAACGGCCGACGGCCGCTTCATAATCCGGCACCGCAATATCGACAGACGTTGAGTCCTTGGGATCGTGCCCCGCCATCGAGCGCATCAGGATGGCCGTGTCGCGGACATTGCGCGCGAACGGGCCGGCCTGGTCGAGCGACGAGGCGAAGGCAACGATGCCCCAGCGCGAGCAGCGGCCATAAGTCGGCTTGATGCCGACGATGCCGGTGAAGGCTGCCGGCTGGCGGATAGAGCCGCCGGTGTCGGTGCCGGTGGCGCCAAGGCACAGACGTGCCGCGACGGCTGCGGACGAGCCGCCGGACGAACCGCCGGGCACGAGATTCTCGCTCGAACCTTTGGCGCGCCATGGATTGATGACATCGCCGAACGCCGACGTCTCGTTGGACGAGCCCATGGCGAATTCATCGTTGTTCAGCTTGCCGAGCATGACGGCGCCGTCGCGCCAGAGCTGGCTGGACACGGTGGATTCGTAGGTCGGGACGAACTCGCCGAGGATTTTCGAACAGGCCGTGGTGCGAACACCCTCGGTCGCGAACATGTCCTTCACGCCGAGCGGAATGCCTTCCAGAGCACCGCCCTCGCCCTTCGCAAGACGCTCATCCGAGGCGCGCGCCATGTCGAGCGCCTTTTCCGGCGTCTCCAGAACATAGGCGTTCAATGGGCGGGCGGCTTCCACCGCGTCGATGTGCGCCTGTGCGAGCTCGGTCGCGGTGAACGACTTGGCCTTGAGACCGTCGCGCGCCTCGGCCAGGGAGAGGTCGATCAGCTCGCTCATTCCACCACCTTCGGCACCACGAAGAAATCGCCCTGACGCACCGGCGCGTTCGCCAGCACACGCTCCGGATCGCCACCGGCGGTGACCTCGTCCACGCGCATCGGGATCTTGACCGGCGTCACGCTCGTCAGGGGCTCGACACCCTCGACATCGACTTCGGACAATTCCTCGACGAACGACAGGATGGCGTTCAGCTCACCCGCCAGATGCGTCACCTCGTCGTCCTTCACCGCGATGCGGGCAAGCTTCGCCACGCGCCGGACTGTGGTCTCGTCGACCGCCATGCAGATTTCCGTTCCGATTCAACAGACACTGATTTCAGGAGGCGGATTAGCACCTGCCGCCTCGCCTCTCAACCGTTCGGCTGCGCGGCGGAGCGTGCACAGGCCGCAGGCACGCGGTTCAAGCCTCGAAAGGCTTCCCCTTTTCCGGCACCACGACCTTCGTGCCGGGCTTCGTCACCTGGTCGACGAAGCTGTCGGCGTTGGGAGCCAAAAGGCCGAACGTGGCGTAATGGCACGGCACGACGACATCGAAGTCGAAGAAATTGTTGACCGCATAGGCCGCTGTGCGCGCACCCATGGTGAACCGGTCGCCGATCGGCACGAAGCCGATCTTCGGCTGGTAAAGCTCGTTGATGAGCTTCATGTCGCCAAAGATGCCCGTGTCGCCGAGATGGTAGACCGTAGGTTCGCCCGGTGCTTCCACGATGATGCCGTTGGGGTGGCCGAGCTGGGCCCACACGCCGTCGACCATCTCGCCCGACGAGTGAAACGCCTGCGTCAGCGTGACGGTGAAGCCGTCGAGCTCGATCGAGCCGCCGGTGTTCATCGGCTCGACCTTTTGGACGCCCTGCTCTCCCAGCCAGCTCACGAGCTCGAAATTCGAGACCACGACCGCGCCGGTCTGTTTCTCGATCTCGACCGTGTCGCCCACATGGTCCGAATGGCCGTGCGTCAGGAGAATGTGCGTCACGCCGCGAACGACCTCCGCCATATCACCCTCATAGCCCGAGCCGGTGATGAAGGGATCGAACAGGATGCCGACATCGCCGAACTGCAGCTTGAAGGCGGAATGGCCATACCAGGTGACCTGCATGCGGATGCTCCCTTTTGACGGGGCGGAAGGTAATGCCCGGCCCCGCCGGGTCAACCGTGCATGAGATCGCCGGAGACGCCCGCACCGGTCCGTGCTATCGCCGCACGATGCCAGCACCCATTCTCACCGTCGATGAACTCGCGACGCGCCTGCCCGTTCGCGGCTCCCTGTTCGGCCTCGACCTCGGCACCAAGACAATCGGGATCGCGGCCTCGGAGGACACGCGGCGCGTAGCGGCCCCGCTTGTCACTCTGGCGAAGGGCAAATTCACGGCGGACGCGCAGAAACTGCTGGGCCTTGCGGCGGAACGGCGGATTGCGGCCTTCGTGCTGGGGCTGCCAATCAATATGGACGGCAGCGAAGGTCCGCGCGCGCAGGCAAGCCGGGCGTTCGCCCGCAATCTCTCGAACATCACCGAGATCCCGATCGCGCTTTGGGACGAGCGGTTGTCCACGGTGGCGGCCGAACGCATGCTGATCGAGCAGGACGTCAGCCGCGCCCGCCGGGCGGCGGTGATCGACCAGCACGCGGCGGCCTTCATTCTTCAGGGAGCGCTGGATCGCCTGCGGACGCTGGAATGCCAAAAAGAAAGGGCGCCGTAGCGCCCCTTCCGGAATCAATAGCCGTAATAATAGCGGCGCGGCGGCGGATAATAATACCGAGGCGCGTCGTAATAGCGGTACACCCTGCGGGGCGGTGGCGCGTAATCGTAATAATCGTCGTAATAATAATCACGATCGCGGGCCGCGGCAGCGCCGGCGATCAGGCCAAGCGTGCCGATGGCTACACCTGCGCCAATAGCACCGTTGCGATAATGGCGGTGACGGTGCCGATGACGGACATCCACCACGTCGCTTGCGGCCTGTCCGGCCTGAGCGACCGCAGACGCCCCGCCGCTGAACGCCGGAGCGGCCTGTGCGGACGCACCGGCCGCCGTCAACAGGGCAAGGCCCATGATCACCGAACGCATCTTGATGTTAAAAGCCATGATCGGCCTCTTCCGTTGTGAAGCAAGCCGGCATCCGCCGGACTTTGAGGGAAAAACGCCGGAGACTTGCCCCCGGTTCCGACTCCACCTAAGAGACGCCTTCGGATGAACGCTCCAGCGCAACCCGATTTCACCTTCCGCCACCGGCACCTGCTCGGGATCGAAGGCCTTTCGCCGTTCGAGATCACGGGCTTGCTCGATCTCGCGGAAGAAGCCGTGACCTTGAACCGCCAGGTCGAAAAACGGCGCTCGTCGCTGCGCGGCCGCACCCAGATCAACCTGTTCTTCGAGAATTCGACGCGCACGCAATCGTCCTTCGAAATCGCAGGAAAACGGCTCGGCGCGGATGTGATGAACATGTCGGTGTCGTCGTCGTCCATCAAGAAGGGTGAGACGCTGCTCGATACGGCAGCCACGCTCAACGCCATGCATCCCGATCTGATCGTGGTGCGCCATCACGCGGCGGGCGCGGTGCATCTGCTGGCGCGCAAGGTGGATTGCGCCGTGGTGAATGCGGGCGACGGAGCGCATGAGCACCCCACCCAGGCGCTGCTCGATGCGCTGACCATCCGCCGCAACAAGGTCCGCATCATGGGCCTGATCGTCGCCATCTGCGGCGACGTGCTGCACAGCCGCGTGGCGCGCTCCAACATCATCGCACTTCAGGCGCTCGGCGCGCGGGTGCGCGTGATCGGGCCGTCCACCCTCCTGCCGCGCGGCATCGAGCGCTTCGGCGTCGAGGTGTTCCGCGACATGCGGGCGGGGCTGAAGGACGCGGATATCGTGATGATGCTGCGGTTGCAGCTGGAGCGGATGAACGGTTCTTTCGTGCCGTCGGTGAAAGAGTACTTCCACTTCTACGGTCTCGACGCGGAAAAACTGTCCTGGGCCAAACCGGATGCGCTCGTGATGCACCCGGGGCCGATGAATCGGGGCGTCGAGATCGATTCGGAAGTGGCCGATGGCGCGCAGAGCCTGATCCGCGAGCAGGTTGAGATGGGCGTCGCTGTTCGCATGGCCGTGCTGGAGGCCTTGGCCGGCAATCTGCCTGATCGGGACCGAGCATGAGCGAGCGCCCCCTTCTTTTCCGCGATGCCCGCCTCGTCGACCCGGCCTCAGGCACGGAAATTCGCGGCTCCCTTCTCGTTGAGGATGGCATCATCGCCGGGCTGGCGGCCGATGCGGCGTCCGCGCCGGAAGGTTCGGAAATCATCGACTGCGCGGGCAAGGTATTGGCGCCGGGCCTCGTGGATATGCGCGCCTTTCTGGGCGAACCCGGCGCGGAGCACCGCGAGAATATCCGCTCTGGCTCGCTGGCGGCCGCAGCCGGCGGGGTGACGACGCTCGTCTGCATGCCGGACACCGATCCGGTAATCGACGATCCTGCCATCGTCGATTATTTGCTGCGCCGGGCGCGAGCCAATTCCGTGGTCAATCTTCATCCCGCAGCGGCCCTGACGAAAGGCCTGCGCGGCGAGGAAATGACCGAGATCGGCCTGCTGAAGATGGCGGGCGCGGTGTGCTTCACCGATGGCGCGCGCTCCGTGGCCAATGCTCGCGTGATGACGCGGGCGCTTACCTATGCCCGCGATTTTGACGCACTGATCGTCCATCACACGGAAGATCCGGATCTTGCGGGCAAGGGCGTGATGAATTCCGGCGAATATTGCAGCCGGCTGGGACTATCGGGGCGGCCCGTGGAGGCGGAAGCTGTCATGCTGGAGCGCGACATGCGCCTCGTCCGCATGACGCGGAGCCGTTACCACGCAGCGATCATCACCTGCCGCGATTCGCTGGAGATCGCCCGGCGCGCCCGAGATGCAGGCCTGCCGGTCACGTTCGGCACCTCGATCAACCACCTGTCGTTCAACGAAACCGACGTCGGCGACTACCGCACCTTCTTTAAAGTGGCGCCGCCGCTTCGCGCCGAGGAAGACCGCATGGCGCTGGCGGAAGCGTTGGCCGAGGGACTGATCGACGTGATCGTGTCCGACCACAATCCGCAGGACGTGGAACAGAAGCGCCAGCCCTTCTCAGATGCTTCCGATGGCGCGATCGGTGTCGAAACCATGCTGAGCGCGGGCTTGCGGCTGGTCCATGCGGGGCATCTGGCGCTGCCGCGTCTGCTTCACGCGCTCTCCACCCGACCGGCGGAATTACTGGGCCTTCCGGGCGGCCGGCTGGAAAAGGGAGCCGCGGCCGATCTCGTCCTGTTCGATCCGGACGAGCCTTACATGCTCGACCCCGCGAACCTGCATTCGAAGTCGAAGAACACGCCATTCGACGAGGCCCGGCTGGAAGGCCGCGTGCTGCGTACGCTGGTTGCCGGACGCACCGTCTACCAATAATCTCGGCTTTTCAAACTCGCTGGAATTTCCTGGCCGATGCCGTCCATTCCCGTTTTGCTTGCCGCTCTGGCCTTCGGTTACTTGCTGGGCTCCATCCCCTTCGGCTGGCTGCTGACGCGCGCGGCGGGCCTGGGCGATATCCGCAGCATCGGCTCGAACAATATCGGCGCGACGAACGTGCTTCGCACCGGCCGCAAGGATCTGGCAGCCGCGACGCTGCTGGCGGATGCGCTGAAAGGCACTCTTGCGGTGTTCGTGGCATCCTCTTGGGGGCTGGAGCCCGCGCTGGCAGCCGCGCTCGGCGCGTTCGTCGGACATCTCTTCCCCGTCTGGCTCGGCTTCAAGGGCGGCAAGGGCGTCGCCACCTATATCGGCCTTCTGCTGGCCTTTGACTGGGCGGCGGCGCTTGCCTTCGGCGCGATCTGGCTCGCGGTGGCATGGCTCACGCGGTATTCCTCGCTGTCGGCGCTAATTGCCTGCGCGGCAACACCTCTCGTGCTCTGGCTCACCGCATCCACGCCTGTCGCGTTGCTTTTCGTGGTGCTCGCGATCCTGATCTACATCAAGCATCAGGCAAACATCCGCCGCCTTCTGGCTGGCACGGAAAGCCAGATCGGCAAGAAGCCGACGCCTTCACCCAGCGTCTAGGACGGGCGTTTCAGAGATGGCGTTGTCCGACACCCGGAAACTGGCATGGCTGCGCCTTATCCGTTCCGAGAACATCGGCACCCAGACGTTTCGTAGGCTGCTTCATCGCTACGGAAGCGCCGAGGCAGCACTGGAAGCCTTGCCGGATCTGGCCCGCCGCGGCGGCGCGCGTGTCAGCCCTCGCATCTGCTCGAACGCCGAGGCGGAGCGCGAACTCGCGGCCCTGGAGCGGCTGGGCGCCCGTTTGATCGGCTTGGGCGATCCCGATTACCCGTCCCTGCTCGCGCACGCTGACGGAGCTCCCCCATTGCTGACGTCGATGGGCGACGGTGCCGTGCTGAATCGCCCGATCATTGCGATCGTTGGTGGGCGCAATGCCTCCGCCGCCGGGCGGACCTTCGCGGCACGGCTGGCCGCCGAACTCGGTGATGCAGGATTCGCGATTGCCTCCGGGCTGGCCCGGGGCATCGATGCTTCGGCCCATGAGGCCAGCCTGGGCACCGGCACGATCGCCGTAATGGCCGGCGGCCCGGATCGGATCTATCCACCGGAGCACAAGGATCTGCTCGCCCGATTGCAGGAAAAAGGAACCGCGCTGACGGAGATGCCCGCGGGATGGACGCCGAGGGCGCAGGATTTTCCCCGGCGCAACCGAATCATCGCCGGACTAGCGATCGGTACCGTGGTGGTGGAAGCTGCACTGAGATCGGGCTCGCTGATCACCGCCCGCCTTGCCAACGAGATGGGCCGCGAAGTGCTGGCGGCGCCCGGCTCACCGTTGGACCCGCGCTGCGAGGGCTCGAACAAGCTTCTGCGAGATGGGGCGACCTTGATCACGAAGGCCGAGCATGTGGTCGAGGCCATCTCTCCGAGCATGAGCCCCGGCCTGTTCATGGCCGGGACGCCCGAGATTTCCGAGGTCGAACCGCCGATCCCACTGGCGGCGGACGACGAACACGATCTGCGCTCGCGTATCGAGAGCCTGCTGGGCCCTTCGCCCTGCGGCATCGATGATCTGGTTCGTCTCGCCGGCGCACCCGCCGGGCATGTTCAGTTCATTCTGCTCGAGCTGGAAATCGCGGGCCGGCTCGAGCGGCATTTCGGCGGGCGTGTAAGCCTCGTCTAGGTTCCGGCAGAAGGAACCTCAGGAATGTCCGGCGCGTCCCTGACCGTGGTTTCGTGCTGTTTCCTCAGCTTCGAGTCGAGCGAGATCAAGCAGATAGCCGATGACATCCAGCCCCGATCCCCGAGCCAAAGTCGCCAACTCCGCCGTCAGCTCTGCCACGTACTTCGCCGTTTCCATTGGAGTTTGTCCTCCTCCCGGATTTTTTGCGTTCATTCGCGGCCCCTGCCCTGTCCCCTGGCCCAGCAGCAATAAGTGCAACGGGTCGAGGAGCTTAAATTAGCTTCCGCCCAATCGGGTTAGCCCAACCTTACTGATAATTGCAAGTTCATATAACACAACCTAAAGCCGCGTCCTGGTGGTGCAATCGCTGTAAAGTTTGACACGCATCGGGCGCTTCCCCATGTTCTCGCCGCTTCTGGCATCATCATCTCTTTGAGAAAACACAGGCAAGTATGGACCTCGTCATCGTCGAGTCCCCGGCGAAAGCCAAGACGATCAACAAATATCTGGGCTCCGGTTATGAAGTCCTGGCGTCTTACGGCCACGTTCGCGACCTTCCGGCCAAGGACGGATCGGTGGATCCGGAGCAAGACTTCCAGATGCTGTGGGAAGTCGACGGCAAGGCCCAGAAGCGCCTGAGCGATATCGCGCGCGCGGTGAAATCGGCCGATCGCCTGATTCTCGCGACCGACCCCGACCGCGAAGGCGAGGCCATTTCTTGGCATGTGCTGGAGGTACTGCGCGACAAGAAGGTGCTGAAGGGCCAGACGATCCAGCGCGTCGTCTTCAACGCCATCACCAAGCAGGCCGTGCTCGACGCGATGAAGCAACCGCGCGAGATCGATGTCGCGCTGGTGGATGCCTATCTGGCCCGGCGCGCGCTCGATTATCTCGTCGGCTTCACGCTCTCTCCCGTGTTGTGGCGGAAGCTGCCGGGCGCCCGTTCCGCCGGCCGCGTGCAGAGCGTGGCCTTGCGCCTCGTCTGCGATCGTGAGCGCGAGATCGAGACCTTCGTCAGCCAGGAATATTGGTCGCTCATCGCCCATCTTGCGACGAAGAAGGGTGAGGCCTTCGAGGCCCGCCTCGTCGGCGCGGATGGAAAGAAGATTTCCCGGCTTGGCATCGGCAACGGCGAAGAGGCCGCCGCCTTCAAGCGTGCGCTCGATTTCGCGGATTTCACCGTAGCCTCGGTTGAGTCGAAGCCCGGCAAGCGCCATCCGCAGCCGCCCTTCACCACGTCCACCCTGCAGCAGGAAGCCTCACGCAAGCTTGGCCTCTCCGCGACCAATGCGATGCGCACGGCCCAGCGCCTGTACGAGGGCGTCGACATCGGCGGCGAGACGGTCGGCCTGATCACCTATATGCGAACCGATGGCGTGCAGATCGCGCCGGAGGCGGTTTCGCAGGTGCGTGGCTTCATCGGCAAGAATTACGACCGCCGTTACCTGCCGGGCGCGCCGCGCATCTACAAGACGAAGGCCAAGAACGCCCAAGAGGCGCACGAGGCGATTCGCCCGACCGACGTTTCGCGCCGGCCGCAGGATGTGCGCGCTCATCTCGATCGGGACCAGTTCGCGCTCTATGAACTGATCTGGAAGCGCACGGTCGCCAGCCAGATGGAATCGGCCGAGGTGGAGCGCACCAATGCCGAGATCGTGGCGCAGGCGGCGAGCCGTGGCCTGGAACTGCGCGCCACGGGCACCGTCATCACCTTCGATGGATTCCTAGCACTCTATCAGGAAGGCAAGGACGACGAGGGCGACGATGACGAGGCGCGCCGCCTGCCGCCGCTCGCCGCCCACGACCCGCTGGACGCACGCGAGATCAAATCGACCCAGCACTTCACCGAGCCGCCACCGCGCTACACCGAAGCGAGCCTTGTGAAGAAGATGGAGGAGCTCGGCATCGGGCGCCCATCCACCTATGCGGCGACCCTCGGCGTGCTGCGCGACCGCGGCTATGTCGAACTCGACAAGAAGCGCCTCGTCCCCCAGGACACGGGTCGCATGCTCACGGCGTTTCTGGAAAGCTTCTTCCGCCGCTATGTGGAATATGATTTCACGGCCGGGCTGGAAGAGAAGCTCGACCTGATTTCCGATGCCGAGCTCGACTGGAAGGACGTCCTGCGCGATTTCTGGCAGGACTTCGCCGCGGCCATTGCCGGCACCAAGGAATTGCGCACCACCGAGGTGCTGGAAGCCCTCAACGAGGTGCTTGGCCCACACATCTTCCCGCCACGCGGCGACGATGGCGATCCGCGCCAGTGCCAGGTCTGCGGCACCGGACGGCTGTCTCTGAAAACCAGCAAATACGGCGCGTTTATCGGCTGTTCGAACTATCCCGAATGCCGCTACACGCGGCCTCTGGCAGCGCCTGCCGGCGGCGCCGAAGGCGTTGCGGGCATGGGAGCCGATGGCACGCGCACTCTTGGCCAGGATCCGGAGACCGGCACCGACATTACGATCCGCGACGGCCGGTTCGGCCCGTATGTGCAGCTTGGCGACGGCGACAAGCCGAAGCGGGCCTCGCTGCCGAAGGGCTGGACGCCGGACAGCATCGATCTCGAGCGAGCCGTAGCCTTGCTGTCCCTGCCGCGCGATATCGGCACGCACCCAGAGACGGGGAAGATGATCCAGGCCGGGATCGGACGCTACGGCCCCTACGTCAACCACGATGGCGTCTACGCCAATCTGTCGTCGGCGGAAGAGGTGTTCGAGGTCGGCATCAACCGCGCCGTATCCGTACTCGCGGAGAAGAAAGCGGGCGGACGCTCGGCGCGCGAGAGCACGCCGGCCAAGGTGCTCGGCGACCATCCGGAAGGCGGTTCGATTACGCTGCGCGCCGGCCGGTTCGGGCCCTATGTGAGCCACGGCAAGGTCAACGCCACCATCCCGCGCAGCCGTGACCCCGATACCCTGACGCTGGAAGAAGCGGTCTCGCTGATCGCTGCCAAGGCGGAAGCCGGTGGCGGTACGAAGAAGCCCGCGCGCAAAGCCACAAGCAAGACCACGGCCAAGAGCGCAACGAAGAAGGCTCCGGCAAAGAAGGCCGCGACCAAGACACCTGCGAAGAAGAAGAGCACCGCCAAGACGGCCGGCGATTCTTCGACCGCCGACACCTGACGGAGTTCGATTGGCCGCGTCCCGCAATCCACAGCTGCCGAGCAAGGAAGAGATCGCCGCGTTCATCGCGCAACATCCCGGCCAGGCCGGCAAGCGCGATATCGGCAAGGCGTTCGGCATCAAGGGTGGCGCCGCGAAGGTCGCGCTGAAATCGCTGCTCAAGGAGATGGAACGCGAAGGCGCCATCTCGCGCAGCGGCCGGCGAATGCGCACCCCCGGCGCCCTGCCCGGAATCGTTCTGGCCGACATTTTCGGCCGCGACAGCAACGGTGAATTGCTGGCCCGTCCTGTCGAGTGGAACGACGAGGACGGCGAACCACCGAGAATTCTCGTGCACAGCCAAAGGCGTGGCCGCAAGCCGGACATCGCGCCCGGAACAGGCGACCGGGTTCTCCTCAGGATCGAAACGACGGGCGAAGCCGAGCCGATCGGGCGCGTGGTGAAGCTGATTTCGCGGGAGAGCCAGCGCCTCCTCGGAATTTTCCGCGCACGACCCGGCGGCGGCGGGCGGCTTGAGCCGGTCGACAAGAAACGTCTCGGCCGCGCTCTCGACGTCGCACCCGGCGAGGAAGGTGGCGCCGGCGAGGGCGATCTCGTCGCGGCCGACATCATCCGGGAAAGCCGGTTCGGCGTGCCGCAGGCCCGCGTGCGTGAACGCCTCGGATCGCTGACCAGCGAGAAGGCGATCAGCCTCGTTGCCATCCACACGCACAACATTCCCCATGTCTTCCCGGCGGCTGTGCTCGCGGAAGCCGATACGGCCGGACCGGCGAAACTCGCGGGGCGCGACGACTGGCGTGCCCTGCCGCTGGTGACCATCGACCCGGCCGATGCCAAGGACCATGACGACGCGGTCCATGCCGAGCCGGACGCGAACGAGGCCAATCCCGACGGCTTCATCGTCACGGTGGCGATCGCCGACGTGGCAGCCTATGTGCGCCCCGGCACAGCCCTCGACCGCGAGGCGTTGACCCGCGGAAATTCGGTCTATTTCCCCGACCGCGTCGTTCCCATGCTGCCCGAGCGGATTTCGAACGATCTGTGCTCGCTTCGCCCGCTTGAAGACCGTCCGGCGATTGCTGTGCGGATGGTCATCAATGCGGAAGGCCGCAAGACAAGCCACACGTTCCACCGCATCATGATGCGGTCTGCCGCGCGGCTATCCTATCAGCAGGCGCAGGCCGCCGTGGATGGCCGCACGGACGACGTGACCTCACCTCTCCTCGAGCCGGTCCTGAAGCCGCTCTGGAAGGCATACGCGGCCGTGAAGAAGGCGCGCGATCAGCGCCAGCCGCTCGATCTCGATCTTCCCGAACGGAAGATCATTCTCGATTCCGAGGGCAAGGTCGATCGGGTGATCGTGCCGCCGCGTCTCGATGCGCATCGGCTGATCGAGGAGTTCATGATCCTCGCCAACGTGGCAGCCGCCGAAACCTTGACCGCCAAGCGACTGCCTATCGTCTTCCGGGTTCATGACGCGCCCTCCCTCGAAAAGCTGACGAGCCTGCGGGAATTCCTCAAGACGCTCGACATGGCTTTGCCGGCCGGAGAGAATCTGCGCCCGGCCCATTTCAACCGTATTCTCAGCCATGTGGCCGACAGCGAGCACAACGAGGTCGTCAACCAGGTGATTCTGCGCTCGCAGGCGCAAGCCGAATACGGCCCTGACAATTACGGCCATTTCGGACTGAACCTGCGCCGCTACGCACACTTCACCTCGCCTATTCGCCGCTACGCCGACCTCATCGTCCACCGCGCGCTGATCACCGCCCATGATCTAGGTGAGGATGGCCTGCCGAAGCACGTTACGCCCGCAATCATGGCCGAGATCGGCACCGCCATCTCGGCGGCTGAACGACGCGCCATGGCGGCGGAGCGTGACACGATCGACCGCCTGATCGCGCACCATCTCGCGGAGCAGATCGGCGCGACCTTCCGGGGCCGCATCTCGGGCGTCACGAAATCCGGGCTGTTCGTGACCCTCGCGGACACCGGTGCTTCGGGTTTCGTGCCGGCATCGACGCTGGGCCAGGATTATTTCGTGTTCGACGAGGCCGGACACAGCCTGATCGGCGAGCGCACCGGGGAGGCCTTCCGCCTCGGCGACGATGTCGAGGTCAAGCTGGTCGAGGCCATCCCCGTCGCCGGCGCCTTGCGTTTCGAGGTGCTGAGCGAGGGCCGGCCGATGAAACCTCCGGGTCGCGGCAAGCGCGGTCTGCGCCGCGCCAGCGCCGAATCACGGCCCCGACGAACGGCGAGACGGAAATGAACGAGAGATCCGCCGCCCTTCTCCCCACGGAGCGCCCGCTCGGCACCGCCATGCTGAACGGCGCGCGCGGGCGATGCCCGCATTGCGGCGAAGGCAAGATCTTCTATGCCTATCTGAAGGTGGTGGATGCCTGCCCCGCCTGCGGCGAACCCCTGCACCACCATCGTGCCGATGACGCACCGGCCTATATTGTCATCAGCATCGTGGCTCATATCGTGGTGGGGCTGCTGCTCACCGTGGAAATGAACTTCGCGCCGCCCGTCTGGCTTCACCTGATTTTGTGGGTGCCGATGACGATCATCATGTCGCTGGCTCTGCTGCCCGTGGTGAAAGGCGCACTTGTGGGCATGCAATGGGCCTTGCGCATGCATGGCTTCGGATCGGCCAATCCCGACGGCCCGCCTGCCGCCCGGTGATCACCGAGCCCCGACCATCTCTCGCCGAAAGGCCGGCCTTCCATCCGTCCCAACGCCGTCCGCGCGATGCGGCGACGATCATCCTGATGGATCGGACGGGGCCATTTCCGCGTGTCCTGTTCGGCAAGCGCCATGACAGGCTGGTCTTCCTGCCGGGCCTGTTCGTCTTTCCGGGTGGCCGCGTGGAAGCCGGGGACGGACGCATACCCAGTACTTCGCCCCTCCGGAAAACTGTCGAGAGCGCCTTGATGCGCCAAACCAGTCGCCCGAGTACGGCACGGGCCCGCGCCATCGCGCTTGCCGCGATCCGGGAACTGTCCGAGGAAACCGGCCTTCTGCTCGGAGAAAGCGGCACCTGGTCCCGCCCGCCGGGCGCGGACGACTGGATGCCCTTCTTCGAGCGCGGGATCGTGCCGGCCTTGCACAGCCTGACCTACGTGGCCCGCGCCATTACGCCGCCCGGCCTGCCGCGCCGCTACGACACCCGCTTCTTTGCGGTGGACGCGGAAAATGTCGCCGCCCGCATCGATGGCCTCGTTCATCCCGATGCGGAACTGGTGGAGCTGTGCTGGGCGGGGCTGGATCGCGAGAACGACCATCTCCCGATGCTGCCCATCACGCGTGTCATATTGCGGGAACTCGCCGCTCGTATAGAAGCGGGATTGGAGCGGGACCTTCCCGTACCCTTCTTCCGGACGCGCGGTGGAGCCTTCCTCCGCGACGAAATCTGAGTTCATGAGCATTTTCACCGACCAGCGCAGCCAGATCATGGCCATCGCGACCGCCATCATGTGCATCACGATCGTCGGTATCGGGCTCAGCCTTTCCGTTCCGCTTCTGTCGTTCGTGTTGGAAGAGCGCGGCGTCTCGGGAACGATGATCGGGCTGACGACAGCGATGTCGGGCATTGCGACCATTATCGTGGCGCCGTTCATTCCGCGGCTGGCGGCGGTCATCGGCGTTCGCGGCCTGCTCGCCGGAGCGCTGCTGCTGGGCGCCTCGATCTTCATCGCCTTTTATTTCGCCGGCCCACTCTGGGTGTGGTTCCCGCTGCGCTTTCTGTTCGGAGTATCGCTGGCGGTTCTTTTCGTTCTCTCCGAATTCTGGATCAACGCCGCAGCTCCCGAGCGCTCGCGCGGCCTCGTCATGGGCATTTACGCGACGTGCCTGTCGCTGGGGTTTGCGGCCGGTCCGACTCTTCTGACCGTGCTGGACCGCGCGTCGATCACGTCCTACGCCGTGGGCGCGGCCATCTTCCTGATTGCCCTGATCCCCGTCGGGCTTGCCGGCAATCTCATGCCGAAGATCGAGTATGGTCAGCACCAGGGGCTCCTGACCTTCTTCACCGTGGCACCGTCCGCCATCTTCGCGGCTTTCGTCTTCGGCGCGGTCGAGACCGGCGGCATGAGCTTTCTGCCTCTCTATGGATTGCGGCTTGGTTATCAGGAGGCGACCGCTGCCCTCCTCGTGTCCATCCTGGCTCTAGGCAACGTGCTGGTGCAGGTGCCGATCGGCATCGTCAGCGACCGTATCGACCGGCGTAAGCTCCTTCTTGGGCTCGGCTCGGTCGGCGTGCTGGGTGCGGCATTGATGCCGTTCATTGCGCATCAGCCGTCATTCCTCTTCCCCGTGGTTGCCGTCTGGGGCGGGCTGGTGGCCGGCCTCTACACCGTGGGGCTGGCGCATCTGGGAGCGCAGTTCCGTGGCGGGCAGCTCGCGGGCGCCAACGCCGCCTTTGTAATGATGTACAGCATGGGCATGCTGGTGGGCCCGCCCATGGTGGGCGCCGGCCTCGACCTCTGGGACCCGCATGGATTGCCTCTGACCATCGCCGCCCTGTTCGCGATCTACGTCGCCGTAGTGGGCGTTCGCGTGGCATCGGGCCGGCGTAAAAACCCTGCGACCATTCGCACCGAGAATCCTTGACTTGCACGGCGGGATGATTAGGTTGCCGGCTTCCTGATTGCATTTAGGTGCGCCTGCGCTTCGCCCTTGCGCGCGCCGCCAAGGAGTTCCGCATGGCCAAGGCCGCGATGATCAAGATCAAGCTGCTCAGCAGCGCAGACACCGGCTTCTTCTACGTGACGAAGAAGAACGCGCGTACGAAGACCGACAAGATGGTCATGAAGAAGTATGACCCCGTCGCGCGCAAGCACGTCGAGTTCCGCGAAACCAAGATCAAGTGATGTGACGCGGCGAAAGCCGCGTTGGTTCGCATGCAACAAGGGCCGGTGCAGATCTGCACCGGCCCTTGTTGCATTGCGTCTCTCGGCAGAGCCACGAGAGGATTGTGGCGGGGACAGCCTCCTTGTTGAGGCCACAGAGACCGCCCCCGCCGTTAAGGTCCTTGAGCAGCGGAAGATGCGGCAAATCCACCATTCTCGGACCGCGCAAGACTGGTTGAGTACTCAATCCAGCCTCGGCACATCCACGATAGATTCGGACGCATTTTAGGAAAATGCAAAAGCGGTCGGCCGCGTCGATTCCTTAAATAAACCTAAATATTTAAGCTTAATCGCGGGACGTCGTTTCAGGCGGCGTCCGAGACGACGCGATTTCGCCCGTCGCTCTTGGCCTGATAAAGCGCGACATCCGCTCGCTTGATGACGCTGGCCGGAGTATCCGCTGCCTGGCGGGCTGAAATTCCGACGGAGATGGTGACGTCGAGCGATGCCTTCGCCCTTCCCACGATGAAGGGCTCCTGCATGATCTTGCGGCGCAACCGCTCTCCGACATTGCGGGCGACCCCGAGGTCGGCATCTGGCATCACGATCACGAATTCCTCGCCGCCGTAGCGGCAGGTGATGTCGATGCCGCGCGTGCTTTTGCGGACGCGGTTCGCGAATTCCCGCAGAACCTCGTCACCGCAATCATGGCCATATGTGTCGTTGATCGCCTTGAAATGATCGATGTCGATCATGACGACACTGAGCGGGCGTTGCGGCACCGGTTCCGCGTCGAACAATTGCTCGAGCTGCCGTTCCATGTAGCGCCGATTGTGCATCCCGGTCAGCGGATCCATCACGGCCATTTCCACGCTGACCTGGACACTGGCGCGCAGACGCTCCGAATATCTCTTGCGGCGGATCTGGGTTTTGACGCGGGCGATCAGCTCGGCCCGATCGATCGGGCGCGTCAGGAAATCGTTGATTCCCAGATCGAGCCCGCGGACCATGCGGGCGCTGTCCTCCGGCTCGGTGACGGCCAGGATCGGCAGATAGCGCGTCCGCTCCAGCGAACGCGTCTGGCTGCAAAGCCGCAGGCCGTCGTAATTGGCGAAGCCGAGACTCACGATGAGCAGGTCGTAGGACACCTCCGCAGCCCGGAACACGGCCTCCTGCGGCGAGGTTTCGATCTCGACGTGATGATCCTGATCGAGCGCGGCCTTCATGCGCTCATAGGAAGACGCGCGGTCATCCACGATCAGGATGCGTCCGCGCAGGCCGTCGTCCAGGATCGCCGCGCCCCAGATGCCGGCCACATCGATCTCCCGCGACGATACCGCGCGAAGATGGAGATCGTCGGTCATCTGCTTCATGCGGCTGAGGCTGCGCACGCGGGAGAGGAGAGCTACCTCCGAATAGGGCTTGGTGAGAAAATCGTCGGCGCCAGCTTCCAGGCCCGCGACGCGGTCGGCCGGCTGATCCAGCGCGCTGACCATGACGATGGGGATATGATAGGTGCGCGGATCGCTCTTCAGGCGCCGGCACACCTCGAACCCGTTCATGCCCGGCATCATTACGTCAAGCAGCACGATATCGCAGCTGCTGCGCAGGCACGCGTCGATCGCTTCTTCACCGTTGCTGGCCGCGACGACCTCGAAATATTCCGCCGTCAGCTGTGCTTCCAGAAGCCGGAGATTGGCGGGAACATCGTCGACGATGAGGACACGCGCGGGCATCGACGGCGCGCCTAGGAATCGAGAAAATGTCGAACCGTCTCCAGGAATTTGGACACGGAAATCGGTTTCGACAGATAGGCTTCGCATCCACCTTCCCGGATGCGCTCCTCGTCGCCCTTCATGGCGAAAGCGGTAATCGCGATCACCGGTATCTTTTTCAAATCCTCGTCATCCTTGAGCCAGCGCGTGACCTGCAGCCCCGAAACCTCCGGGAGCTGGATATCCATCAGGATCAGGTCCGGCATGTGCATGCGCGCGAGCGCGATCGCCTCGACGCCGTTGCGGGTCTGCACAGTGGCATAACCGTTGGCCTCCAGAAGATCGTTGAAGAGCTTCATGTTAAGCTCATTGTCTTCCACAATGAGGATCGTTTTTGCCATCAGAGTGGACTCTCTCCCCCTGGGGAACCTCGAAACGCTCACTCGCACGGGGTGGGCGGCAATTGGTAGTGGTTGCCGAAAATACTACTAGCTAAAAGTTGACGAAGGGCGAATCCTATTGATGAAAGAAGGTGCTATCCGGCGCGACACCGGGAACGCCGAAGAGCTCGCCGGGCGCGCTCTGCTCTTCTTTGCCGGCGATGCCGAGCGCCTGGGAAGCTTCCTGGCCGCTTCCGGCCTCGACCCTCGCCGGATCCGCGAGGTGGCGGGCGAGACCGGTTTTCTGGTGGGCGTACTGGACTACATCCTGGCTGACGAACCCTTGCTCCTCGCCTTCGCGATGGAAGAAGGCATTCGAGCGGAACATGTGATGCAGGCCCGGCTCGCGCTCGCGGGACCCGTAACGGAGTGAACGGCGCTCGGCTCGAGCCGGGCTTTTGCCGCGATTGCCTCGCGGAGGCCTCCGAACGCCCACGATGCGGAACGTGTTTCGGCCCTCGTGTCGTGCGCCATCGGGAAATCCATTCCCTGCAGGTGGCGCATGTGGATTGCGATGCGTTCTTCGCAGCCATCGAGAAGCGCGACAATCCGGAACTGCGCGATCGTCCGGTGATCGTCGGCGGCGGCCGGCGCGGCGTGGTGTCGACGGCCTGCTATATCGCCCGCATCAACGGCGTGCGCTCGGCCATGCCCATGTTCAAGGCGCTGGCGCTGTGCCCGGAAGCGGTGGTTGTGCGGCCCTCTCATGCACGCTATTCCGCCGTGGGGCGCGAGGTGCGCGATCTGATGCGGGAATTGACGCCTCTGGTGGAGCCGGTCTCCATCGACGAGGCGTTTCTCGATCTGTCGGGCACCGAACGCGTGCACGGCATGTCGGCCGCGCGTGTGCTCGCGCAATTTGCGAAGCGCGTCGAGAAGGAGATCGGCATCACGATCTCAGTCGGCCTCGCACCGAACAAATTTCTCGCGAAGATCGCGTCGGATCTGGACAAGCCACGTGGTTTCGCGGTGATCGGGCGCGCGGAAGCTGTCGAATTCCTCACCGCGCGCCCTGTCGGCATGCTTCCGGGCGTGGGCGCCGCGGCGCGGGCCAGGCTGGAGAAGCATGGCATCACCGAGATCGGCCATCTTCGGCGCCTGTCGGCGGAAGATGCCATGCGCACGCTTGGATCGCACGGCCTCCATTTGTGGAATCTGGCACATGGCCGCGATGAGCGCCCGGTGCGCCCAACGCGCGAAACCAAGAGCATCAGCGCCGAAACCACGTTCGATGAAGATGTCGCCGATGCCGATTCTCTGGCGCGTACGCTGTGGTCACTGTCGGACAAAGTGGCGACCCGCCTGAAACAGGCCGGCTTCTCGGGGACGCGCGTCACGCTGAAGCTGAAGACCGCCGATTTCCGAAGCCGCACCCGCAGCCGGACATTGGAGACCCCTACCCGCCTCGCAGCCCGGATCTATGAAACCGGGCGCGATCTCCTGATGGCTGAGGCAAAGGGCGAGCGTTTCCGGCTGATCGGAATCGGCGTGGACGATCTGCACCCCTTGGAGGACGGCGATCCGCCGGATCTCCTGCTGCCGGATCTGCCGCGCCGCATCGCAGCCGAAACCGCGATCGACGATCTGCGTCGGCGGTTTGGAGCGGCCATCGTCGACCGTGGAATCGCGTTCAGGCCGCGCGATAAAAGCTGACCTCAGACCGCCAGGCTGTGCCGCATGGAGGTGTCGTCCCGGTAGGCGTCGAACGCCGCGGCCACAAGGCGGGCGAACGGCCAGCCATCCTCGGTGAGGCAGATGCGCTGACCGTGCATCTCGACCAGACCCTGCGCCTCCAGCGGGCCGACCTCGGAACGAACCTGCTCCTGCAAGTCCGGCGACAGATCGGATTCGAGATCGACATAGCCGCGGCACAGCACCTTTTCGATCAGGTGCCCACGCCGGCGATCCTCATCGGTCACAGCCCGGCCGCGCGTCACCGCGAGCTGCCCGGCGGCGATCAGGTCCTGATAGCGGCGAACGTCCGCCGTGTTCTGCGCGTAACCCTGCGGAAGACAGCCGATGGCCGAGGATCCGAAGCCGATCAAAGCCGGCGACGTGTCGGTCGTATAACCCTGGAAATTCCGCCGCAGTTTTCCCTCGACACTGGCCTTCGCCAAGGTATCGCTCGGCAACGCGAAATGGTCGAAGCCCACGGCTGCATAACCCGCGTCCATCAAGGTCGTGCGGAGCGCCATCATCTGGTTGAAGCGCTCTTCGGCTTCCGGCAGCGCCGTTTCCTCGATCAGGGCCTGGTTCTTCTTCACCCATGGCACGTGGGCGTAGCCGAACGTCGAGACGCGGCTCGGCGCGAGCTCGACCACCTGTGCGATGGTTTCAACGGTCTTGGCCACCGTCTGGCGGGGCAGCCCGTACATGAGATCGAAGCTGATGGAGCCGATGCCGGCATCGCGCAGCCAATCCACGACCGAGGTGACGCAATCATAGCTCTGAACGCGGCCGATGGCCTGCTGGACTTCAGGGTCGAACGTCTGAACGCCAAGGCTGGCCCGGTTCACACCCAGCCGGGCGAGAGCCTGAACGAGCGAACGCTCGATGCGGCGCGGATCGATCTCGATGGCCTGTTCGGCATCATCCAGAATGTCGAAACGGGCGTGCAGAACGTCGAGCACGTTCTCGAACAGTTTCGCACCCAAGGCCGTCGGCGTTCCGCCGCCCCAATGGATGTGAGAGACCTGCATGCGGCCCGGCAGGCAATCGGCCACCATGTCGATCTCGACCTGGAGACGCTGCGCGTAACGCTCGATGATTTCCGGATGGCGCACCACGCGGGTGTTGCAGCCGCAATACGAACACAGCTCCTCGCAGAACGGCACGTGCAGATAGAGCGACACCGGCATAACCGGTGAGAGCTCGCTGAGCCAGCTCCGGTACACGTCCTCGTCGGTCTGCCCGAACTCCGTCGCGGCGGGATAGGACGTGTAACGCGGGACACGAACGGTCGCGAGACGGGCCATGTCGGTCTGCATCATGATGAGCCTGATACTCAGAGGATCGGTCGGTGCATCCTGACGACGAACCGACCGATCCGAAACTCAGGATTACTCCTTAACCTGAGTGGCAGCCGCCGGCGTCATCAGTTCGGGACGCGGCGTGGTCGCCGAATTCGGGGGCAGCATCGGATAATCGACCTTGGGCTGCTCGCCGGTCAGCGTGTGGAGGAAGGCCACGATCGCGCCGACCTGCTCCTTGTTCAACTCGGCGCCGAGCTGCGACGTGCCCATGATCTCGACCGCCTGCTCCAGATCCCACACCTTGCCGGTATGGAAATACGGCGCCGTCAGCGCGACATTTCGCAGCGACGGCGCGCGGAACACATATTCATCGCTCGCCGTCTCGGTGACCGCGAAACGGCCCTTGTCGTTCAGCGGCAGGATCTCGGCGCCGGGACGCTCGACGACGCCGAAGGCGAAATAATCGCCGCCGCCAACGTTGACGCCGTTGTGGCAGGACGCGCACCCGCTGTCGATGAACAGGCGCAGACCCTGCTTCTCCTTGTCGTTCAGAGCCGCGACATTGCCTTCGAGGAACTGGTCGAACTTGGAGCCGGGCGTGATGAGGGTCGCCTCGAACACTTCGATCGCCTTGGCGACGTTGTCGAAGGTGATCGGATCGTCCTCGCCCGGGAACGCCACTTTGAAGCGCTCATGATATTCCGGCATGCTCTTGAGCACGGCAAGAACACGCTCGGGTGTCGCGTTCATCTCGACCGCCGCCTGGATCGGCCCCTTCGCCTGGGTGCGAAGGTCTTCGGCACGCCCGTCCCAGAACTGGGCGACGTTGAAGAACGAATTGAACACCGTGGGGGCATTGCGCGGACCCCTCTGCCAGCCGTGGCCCACCGAGGTTTCAAGCCCGTCGACACCACCGATGCCGACATTGTGGCAGGTGTTGCAGCTCAGAAGATGGCTCGACGAAATGCGCGGATCGAAGAACAGCATCTTGCCGAGCTCGACCTTGTCGCGCGTGATGGGATTGTTCGCCGGCACCGGCTGCACGGTCGGCAGCGGCTTGAACATTTCCAGCGCACCTGAGCGCAAGGCATCGACGTCAGACGCCGGGAATGGCGCATTCTGCGCATAGGCGGCGCCCGCCATCAAAGCCGCGACGGCTACCGTCGCCAAACGTTCCCATCTCATGGTCTCGTCTCCGTATTTGAGCCAGCACAAAGATTAAGTGCACAGGCGGAGACAGCATTGAGTTGGATCAATAAGTTGAGCGATTTTCTGGAATTGTTATGAGTATAATACCGGAGGTAATTATCCGCCCGACCGGGTGGCGCAGGCACCCGCAGGCAGGATATCCAGCTCGGTCAATTTGCCCGATAGAGTGAATTCCCCGTAATCGAGACGGAGAGCCCCGGCGATTCCATTTTCATAAAGATCGACGCCGAATATGAACTTCGGCGTCTCCTCGGATGGCGCGGAGCCCGGCTCAAAATAGCTCACCGACACCGGCCAGAACTTTTTGCCCGCCAATTGCGCATCGGGCGGCGTCGCCTCTCCGCCCGGCTCGCGGACCTTGCCGATAAAGGCGACGGAGGGGCTCGCCACGTCGCCCGGCTCACCACCATCGAACACATCGGCTTCGACGATGAACGCACCGGCGCGGGCTTCCGCCAGAAGGCGGCGGAGATGCTCCGTCGGAAAGAGGCTTGCGGCGGCGACATCCGTCTTGCGTGAAGCAGGCTTTTGCAGCGTCACCTCGATCTTGTCGCGCAGCCTTTTCGCGGCGCCCTTGATGGAGGGCTGCTCCTGGTCGGACAGAGTGCTCTGCGTGTCGAAACTGAAGGCTTTGGAATCGTCCGTCTCGTCGGTGACGGAGCGGAAATCGAGCACATTGCTGTTGCCCTCCCCGCTCGCCATCGACATCACCTGCCGATAGGTCAGGATCGAGCGGCAATCACGCCGGACAAATTCATAAACGAGGCGCCCCGAAATGGCCTGCACGCCGCCGCGGCCGCGCGCCTGGACGAGGCTGAGATCGTAGACGGCGCGGTGCGGCGTCAGCACGTCCACGGAGACGATTGCGCTTTCGGCCCGGCTCGGCGCCGGCACGAATGCAGCGGCCAGCAAAACGAGAGCGGCAGCAGACGCGGCGCGGCTGCGGCGCACGGAGGATGGAGCGATGACGACCATGCGCCGGACGATATCGGGCGCCCTTCCCCCATGCAATGAGCGAATATGCGGCATCAAGCAGCCCGGACATGCTTGCCGGAACGGTTCTGCTGGGCGATGACAGCGGTCTCATCAGAGGGAGCCGACATGACTGGAACCATCGAAAAGCGCCTTGCCGAGCTCGGTGTGGATCTGCCGAACCCGACGCCGCCCGCCGCGAACTACGTGCCGGCCGTCCGGACTGGCAATCAGCTCTTCATTTCCGGCCAGCTG
Organism: Terrihabitans aquatilis; assembly: GCF_052542005.1. Classification (NCBI taxonomy): domain Bacteria; kingdom Pseudomonadati; phylum Pseudomonadota; class Alphaproteobacteria; order Hyphomicrobiales; genus Terrihabitans; species Terrihabitans aquatilis. Next base: position 562,917 of record NZ_JBOCUO010000001.1, read on the forward strand.
CCGATGAATGCAGACGGCATCACCCTGAAGGGTCAGCTCGGCGCCGGGGTGGAGATCGAGGCGGCGCGGGAAGCGGCACGGCTGTGTGCGATCAACGTGCTGGCACAGGCGAGAAGCGCGCTGGGCGGCGATCTGGAACGCGTGGTGCGGCTCGTGAAGGTTGTCGGCTTCGTGGCGTCGGCATCCTCATTCGGAGACCAGCCGAAGGTGGTGAACGGCGCGTCCGATTTCTTCGTCGACGTGCTGGGTGACAAGGGTCGGCACGCCCGTTCGGCCGTCGGCGTTGCCGCTCTGCCGTTCGGCGCGGCGGTCGAGGTGGAGGCGATCTTCGAGATCGTCTGAAATTCTGATCTCGGCTGGCGGTGGCGCCGGTCGTCGACCGCCCGTCAGCTGAGATCTTTGAAAATGCCTCGTTCCGATCCGAGATCCCGCCTTGGCGTACGGGGCGGATGGCTTAGATAAGGCGCATGCCGAACATCCCTCCGGGACGGGCCGCGCTTCGCGTGAACCTCCTGCCCTCAATCGCATCGATCGAGGCCGCCGCCTGGAACGCCTGCGCCAATCCCGGCCAGTTTCCGTCCGGAGCGGAGGCGAGCCTTGCGCCCGCCTATGACCCCTTCATCTCCCACGAATTCCTGAGCGCGCTGGAGGACAGCGGATCGGTAGGCCGCCACACCGGCTGGACGCCGGCACATCTGGCGGTCGAAGACGACACGGGCGTGCTTCTGGGCGTCGCGCCCGTTTATGCGAAGGGACATTCGCAAGGCGAATACGTGTTCGACCACGTCTTCGCGGACGCGCTGGAACGGGCTGGCGGTAATTATTACCCGAAGCTTCAGCTCAGCGTGCCGTTCACGCCCGCAACGGGCCGTCGCTTGCTCGTTCGACCAGGCCCGCATCACGACCAGGCACGGCTTGCATTGCTGCAAGGCCTGGCCAGCCTGATGCGGACGGTCGAGGCCTCATCCGTGCACATCACGTTCATGACGGAAGAGGAACAGGCCGTGGCGGTGGAAACCGGGCTCGGTTTCCTCGCGCGAGACGACATCCAGTTTCACTGGAGCAATGACGGCTTTTCCAGCTTCGACGACTTTCTGGCGGCCATGCCCTCGCGCAAGCGCAAGGCGGTGAAGAGGGAACGGCGGGATGCGCTAGCCGATGGGTTGACGATCCGCTGGATCACCGGGGCAGACCTCCAAGAGGCGCATTGGGATGCCTTTTGGCAGTTCTATCAGGACACGGGCTCCCGCAAATGGGGGCAGCCCTACCTCACTCGCCGCTTCTTCAGCCAGATCGGCACGACGATGGCCGACAACGTGCTGCTGGTCTTCGCCATGCGCGGCGATGTGCCGGTAGCCGGAGCGCTGAATCTGATCGGCGGAGACACCCTGTTCGGCCGCTATTGGGGGTGTGTCGAGGAGCATCCCTTCCTTCATTTCGAAGTGTGCTATCATCAGGCGATCGATTTCGCGCTGGCTCATGGGCTGAAGCGTGTGGAGGCCGGAGCGCAGGGCGGCCACAAGCTCGCACGCGGCTATCGCCCCAATCTCACCCATTCGGCGCATCTGTTTGCCCATTCCGGTCTGGAGCACGCGGCCGAGGACTATCTGGCGCGGGAGCGGCTGGAAATCCGCCAGGCCTGCGCGGCTCTCGACTCCGAGACGCCTTTCAAGCATCCCACCGAACAGCAAAATCTGGATCTGAAGGCGTTCGCCCCGCCATAGAAAGATCACCTTCCCCGCGTCTAGAACGCTGCATCAAAAAAAGACGCTCGCAGTGAACGAGAGGAACCGCCCACATGGCTGAGTACGATCCGACCAACATCTTCGCCAAGATCCTGCGTGGCGAGCTTCCCTCGCACAAGATCTATGAAGACGATCGTGCTCTCGCCTTCATGGATGTGATGCCGCGGGTGGACGGTCATGTTCTGGTCATCCCTAAGCACCCTGCCCGCAATCTGCTCGATTGCCCGCCGGAGGATCTCGGTTACGTCATGGGCGTGGTGCAAAATGTCGCCCGCGCGGCCGTGGAGGCCATGGACGCCGACGGATTCACCATCCAGCAATTCAATGAGGAAGCTGGCGGACAGGTGGTGTTCCACCTGCACTTCCACATCCTGCCGCGAAAGGCCGGAGTGCCGCTGCGCCCGCATTCCGGGGAAATGGCCAAGCCGGACGTGCTGGCCGGACACGCGGAACGAATCCGGGAGGCGCTAGCGGCCGACTAAAAACCCGGTCGTCGTTCGATAGCCTCATAAAAAAGCCCCGCCGAAGCGGGGCTTTTTCATTATTCCTCGGTCGGCACTTTTGGCGCACGCCGTGCGCGCGGCTTTGGCTCGGGCTTTGCCGGCGGTTCAGCGGCGCGCGGCTCGCGCACCACCGGCTCGGCCTTCGGCTTCTCCACGCGACCGGCGGGGAACTCGAAGCCGAGCTTGCGATCCGTGCCGACGCCTTCCAGCACCACCTTGACCGCACCGCCGCTGACGAGCTTGCCGAACAGAACCTCCTCCGCCAGCGGCTTCTTGATCGTCTCCTGGATGAGGCGGGCCAGTGGGCGTGCGCCCATCTGTGGGTCGTAGCCCTTCTCCGCCAGCCAGGCGCGGGCCTCGTCGCTGAGCTCGATCGTGATGCCGCGATCGGCCAGCTGGGCCTCCAGCTGAAGCACGAACTTCTCGACAACAAGCTGCACCACTTCCGCCGGAAGCGGGGCAAAGGCCACGATGGCGTCGATGCGGTTGCGGAATTCCGGCGCGAACAGCCGGTTGATCGCCTCCGTGTCCTCGCCCTCGCGACGGTTCCGTCCGAAACCAATCGGCTCCTTGGCCATGTCGGACGCACCCGCATTCGTCGTCATGATGAGGATGACGTTGCGGAAATCGACCGTCTTGCCGTTGTGATCGGTCAGCTTGCCGTGATCCATGACCTGCAACAGGATGTTGTAGAGGTCCGGATGGGCCTTCTCGATCTCGTCGAGCAGCAGCACGCAGTGCGGATGCTGATCCACGCCATCGGTCAGCAGGCCGCCCTGCTCGAAGCCGACATAGCCGGGAGGCGCGCCGAGCAACCGCGAGACCGTGTGGCGCTCCATATATTCGGACATGTCGAAGCGCAGCATCTGCACGCCGAGGATATCGGCCAATTGCTTGGCCACCTCGGTCTTGCCGACGCCGGTCGGACCCGAGAACAGGTACGAGCCGATCGGCTTCTCGGCATCGCGCAGGCCGGCGCGCGCCAGCTTGATGGCAGCCGACAGCGCATCAATGGCCTCGTTCTGGCCATAGACGACCCGCTTCAGGTTCCCGGTCAGATGACGCAGAACCTCCGCGTCGTCCTTCGAGACGGCCTTCGGAGGAATGCGCGCGATGGAAGCCACCGCCGCCTCGATCTCCTTCACGCCGATCGTCTTCTTGCGCTTGTTCTCCGGCAGCAGCATCTGCGACGCGCCCGTTTCGTCGATCACGTCGATCGCCTTGTCCGGCAGCTTGCGGTCGTGGATGTAGCGCGACGACAGCTCCACCGCCGCCTTGATGGCGTCGTTGGTGAAGCGCACGCGGTGGAAGCTCTCGTAATAGGGTTTGAGGCCCTTCAGGATTTCGATCGCATCCGGAATCGTCGGCTCGGCCACGTCGATTTTCTGGAAGCGCCGCACCAGAGCGCGGTCCTTCTCGAAATGCTGGCGGTATTCCTTGTAGGTCGTGGAGCCGACGCAGCGCAGCGAGCCGTTGGCCAGGGCCGGCTTCAGCAGGTTCGACGCATCCATGGCGCCGCCCGAGGTCGCTCCCGCACCGATAACCGTGTGGATTTCGTCGATGAACAGGATGGCACCGGGGGTGTTCTCGAGTTCCTTGACGACCTGCTTCAGCCGCTCCTCGAAATCGCCGCGATAACGGGTGCCCGCAAGCAGCGCGCCCATGTCGAGCGAGAAGACGGTTGCGTCCTCCAGCACATCCGGCACCTCGCCACGCACGATCCGGCGTGCGAGACCCTCGGCGATGGCGGTCTTGCCAACGCCCGGATCGCCGACGAACAGCGGGTTGTTCTTCTGGCGGCGGCACAGGATCTGAATGGTCCGCTGTATCTCGGTATCACGGCCGATCAGCGGGTCGATCTTGCCGTCGCGCGCCTTCTTGTTGAGGTTGACGCAATAGGTGTCGAGCGCATCAGCCTTCTTCTTGGCCGTCTCGTCGCCGGAGGTTGCCTGCTCGTCCTCGCTGCCGGACTTTGCGCGGCTGTCGCTGGCGCCGGGGCGCTTGGCGATGCCATGGCTGATGTAGTTCACGGCGTCATAGCGCGTCATGTCCTGCTCCTGCAGGAAATAGGCGGCATGGCTCTCGCGCTCGGCGAAGATGGCGACGAGCACGTTCGCGCCGGACACCTCTTCCCGGCCCGACGACTGAACATGAATGACCGCGCGCTGGATCACCCGCTGGAAGCCGGCCGTGGGCTTCGAATCCTCGTGCCCATCGGTCACGAGATTGTCGAGCTCGGCGTCGACATATTCGGCAAGGTTGCGCTTCAGCTGCTCGACATCGACGCTGCACGCCCGCATCACCGCCACCGCATCCTGGTCGTCGATCAAGGACAGCAGAAGATGCTCGAGGGTGGCGTATTCGTGATGGCGCTCATTGGCCAATGCCAGCGCGCGGTGCAGAGACTGCTCTAGGCTGTGGGAGAAAGTCGGCAAGGCAACCTCATTTCTTTTCCATGACGCATTGCAGAGGGTGCTGGTGACGGCGCGCAAAGTCCATAACCTGCGTCACTTTCGTCTCTGCAATCTCGTAAGTGAAGGTGCCGCAATCGCCGACGCCGTTCTGGTGAACGTGCAGCATGATCTGCGTTGCCTCTTCACGGTTCTTGTTGAAGAAGCGCTCCAGCACATGGACGACGAATTCCATGGGTGTGTAGTCGTCGTTCAGCAGGAGCACCCGGTACAGGCTTGGGCGCTTCGTCTTGAAGCGCGTCTTCGGGGCGACCACCGTGCCGCCACCGTTGTCATCATTGCGTCGCGATGCCCCGACCACGCGCTCGAACGATTTGTCTGTCATCTGCTCTGGCAGTTCCTGATCCCCTATCCGCCGGGCGGATCAATCATCGCTCCTGGGAAGAGCTTCAACGATAATCTAGGATCGCACCAGCCCGTCCGCCAGCGTCGGCCATCAAGCTTTCGGGATGTTTGCAAAGAGGTCCCAGTCCGGGACTCGTTTCGTCGCTTTGCGGATTGTGTTTAACCCCTCCGTAACCGCAACAGCAGCATTCTACGAAAAATGAGGCGTGAGCGTCGGGGCTGGACGCGATAGGCCGATCCTTGGGGCGAGGATCGGACGTGTGGGGATCACAATGAGTATGCGTAAGGTTGCCGTTTCCAAATGGGGATTTGCCGTGCGGGCGCTCTCCGCGGCGCTCGTGCTGGCCTTCGTGTCCGGATCGCCGTCCGAAGCTGCGAAGAAGAAGCCGGCGCAGCGCAAAGAGGTTTCCCAGAAGTCGAAAAAAGCGGCCGGCGGTGGCTACAACCCGCCTTATGCCGCGCTCGTGGTCGATGCGAATACGGGCAAGGTCCTGTTCGAGGACCGGGCAGACGCCACGCGCCATCCGGCTTCGCTTACCAAGGTGATGACGCTCTATATCCTCTTCGAGGAGCTTGAGCGCGGCTCGCTGAGACTCGATTCCGAACTGAAGATTTCCGCCAACGCCGCCCGCCAGTCCCCCTCCAAGCTCGGCCTGCGGCCGGGTGAGACGATCGAGGTCGAGGACGCGATCAAGGCGCTGGTCACGAAATCCGCGAACGACGTGGCCTACGCGATCGGCGAAAACCTTTCGGGCTCGGAAGCCGCATTCGCCCAGCGCATGACCCGCCGCGCCCGCTCGCTCGGCATGAGATCGACGGTTTATGTCAACGCATCGGGTCTGCCCGATGACCGCCAAGTGACCTCAGCCGCCGACCTCGCGATTCTCGGTCGCGCCATTCAGGACCGCTTCCCGAAATATTTCCCGTATTTCTCGACCCGCAGCTTCACCTGGAAGGGCCGCGTCATCGGCAGCCATAACCGGCTCGTGACAGGCATGAAGGGTGTCGACGGCATCAAGACCGGATTCGTGCGGGCCTCGGGCTTTAACCTCCTGACCTCCGCGAAGGAAGGTAACCGCAGCATCGTGGCCGTGGTTCTGGGCGGCAAGTCCGGCGCCTCGCGTGACGCTGCGATGCGCAAGCTTGTGAGCACGTACATGGACAAGGCGTCTCCGCGCCGCTCGGCGCCGCTGATCGCCGAAGCCGCAGGACGTGACGAGCCGCTGCCGACCCTAGCGGTAGCCGCTGCTGCACCAACTGCCACGGCCCGCACCACGCCGGCTCCTGTTCCCGTGCCCATGCCCTCGCATGTGGCTGCCGCCGTCGCCGCTTCGCTTGCAACGCCCGCTTCCGTGCCCACCCCGGTCGCGGCACCGGCAGCGACGCCGGTTCAGACCGCGCGTGCCTCGACGGCGTCTTCGCCCTCGCCGGACGCGATCGCCCGCCGTATCGCGCTGGCGAACGAAGTTGCCTCGCACACCACTCCGGGTCAGGACGACATGCGTTGGGTCGTCGGCAGCCAACCGGCCGCGACCGCCTCCGCCGAACCCCGCACCACGGGCGGCACCACGCCGGGATCCGCACGCACACAGCACGTGGCAAGCGCCAAGCCGATCGAGATCGAGCAGCCCGTTCAGGCAGGCTTGATCGGAAACCGGTCGTCCGTCTCCGCTTACGCGGACGAGCAGCCCACGAAGAGCAACGCCGCTCTGGCCGCTGTGATGCCGCAGCGTCCTGGCTGGCAGATCCAGATCGGTGCGACGGACGATGTGGCGAAGGCCGAGGCGCTGATCCAGCGCGCCCATCCGACCATCCGCAAAATCGACGCCAAGGCGGAATCGTTCACCGAGACCGTCACCAAGGGCGAGGTCACGCTCTACCGGGCCCGCTTTGCCGGCCTGAGCGAGCGCTCCGCACAGGCGGCCTGCAAGGCCCTGAAGCGGTCTTCCTTGTCCTGTTTCGCCCTCAAGAACTGAGTGAAACCAATGCAGCCAACCGCCGATAGTTCAGCGTTGAGTGCGGGTGAGCACATCTTTGGCCTGGTTGACCCGGCTGGCGAGATAATTCGAGCCCCCCTGGTCGGGATGGAGCTTCTTCATAAGCTCCCGATGCGCACGGCGGATGTCCGCCGTGCCGGCCCCCGGATCAAGCCCCAGGATCTGGTACGCCTCCTCCTGGGTCATCGGGCCCTGGCCCGCCGTGTCGTGGCTCCGCGGACCCGGGTCGCCCTGCAGGTCTTCACGCCAGCCGGGCATGCGGCGGTCCAGATAAGCTTCGAGTAGCGACGCCGCCTGCGGTTCGGCGTGGACCAAGCCGCGCATGAGGCCGATGAGCTGGTCTCGTGTCAGCTGGTCGAGTTCCCGGCCGGCAAGCTCACCGGCCAGAACCCGTCCCCTCATCGCTCCGCTGTCGAGATCGAGTTCCATCTCCAGCATTCCGGTCCGCACCCGGGATGTTCCTCCCGGCTTTCGGCTCGTGCGCCCAGCAAAGCGCCAGCCTCCGACGCGTTTCAGCAACCCGATGCCGAGCAGGATGAGCGGCAAGCCGAAAGCACCTCGCCCCAGCAGCGTCAATCCGGCACCCGCGATCACCGCGAGGACACCTCCGCCCAGCCGGATGTTGTGCGCGAGGGTTTGAGGGTTCGCGTTGACGAAGGCGCGCCGTCCCCACAGGAAAAGACCGAGCGCGCCAAGCCCCAAAAGAAGTGCGTACATCGGGATCAGCGCATCTGCGACAGCATGAGGCGCGCCGCCGGATCATTGCGGGAAAGGCGTTCGAGGCCGGCACGTCCCTGCGCGGCATAGGCGGCCGCCGCGCGAAGCAGGCGGCGCAATTCCTCCACCGCGCCCTGATCGAAGCGGCCATAGGCACCTCGCGTCAGGCGAGCGATCTCGCGAAATGCATTTTCAGCCACGACGTCACGCCCCTCCTGAAACACGAAAGCCGGAATGCCGAGCAGGCCGAGCTGCCCGGCGATCTGGCACAAATCGTCCAGCCGCTCCTCCATGGCATCGCCGATGAAGACAAACGCTGCAACACGTGATTCTTCCGCGGTGTTTCGGACATACGCCAGAACCCGCCCGATCTGCGTGTGGCCTCCCCGGCAGTCGATGCGCGACATCAGGCCGGCCAGAGCGCGGGAATCGTCGAGCCACCGGCTGGCCTTGCATTCCCCGTATCCACGAAAATAGACAAGCTGAATCGCCAACCCACCCGCACCCGCCGCCTCGTCGAACATTTCGCTTTGCAGCGCGCAGGCACGATCCCAGGTCGGCTGCCGGCTCATCGTGGCATCCAGCGCAAAGACCAAACGCCCCTTCCGTTCCGAGGGGGCGAGTTCACGTGCCTGTTTCAGGAAGCCCTCGACCTCGCGGTTTGACGAGGCAGCGACGGAGCTAGAATCATGGGAGGTGCCGCGCGACGGCATCTTCGAAATTGCCATACAAGCTATGTGGCCGCAGCCGGCATCAGGCGCAACATCACGAACGCGCGTGTGCTCTGCGCGTTCGGCGCTGTTTCGCAGCGCTTGGTTCCCCGCCCTGGTCTCTGATAGAGCGTGCCGAGGCTTGAGGGAGAGCAGCATGTCCGAGCATCCGAAAATCGTGCACACCCGCAGCGAGCTTCGAGACGCCGGTGCCGGATGGCGCGCGGTGGGGGAAACCATCGCTCTGGTGCCCACCATGGGTGCGCTGCATGACGGCCACCTGGCGCTGGTGCGCCTTGCCAAAGCGAAGGCCGACCGGGTGATCGTCTCCATCTTCGTCAACCCGACACAATTCGCACCGCACGAGGATTTCGGCCGCTATCCACGAACGCTCGACGCCGATTCGCAGAAACTGGCGGTCGAAAACGTTGACCTGATCTACGCGCCCTCCGCCGACGAGATGTATCCGGCCGGCTTTGCCACACGGATCGTTCCCGACGCGGGGCCTGCGCTGGGACTGGAAAGCGATGCACGCCCCCATTTCTTCGGCGGCGTCGCGACGGTCGTCTCCAAGCTCTTTCTTCAGGCCCGCCCCGACATCGCAATCTTCGGCGAGAAGGACTGGCAGCAATTGCAGGTCGTGCGCCGGATGGTGAAGGATCTCGATCTCGGCATCGAGGTCGTTTCCGGCCCAACCGTGCGGGAAGCCGACGGCCTCGCTCTGTCTTCCCGCAACGCCTATCTGTCGCCGGAGGATCGTGCTGTTGCGCCGATCCTCCACCGCGTTCTCGTCGACAGCGCTGCCTTGATCGGAGGTGGCGCGCCGATGAACACCGTTCTGCAGGAAGCGCGCGAGGCGGTCACGAACGCCGGCTTCTCGGTCGATTATCTCGAAGGCCGGCATGCTTACGACCTGACGGCAATCGAAGGCCCCCATCACGGTCCGGTCCGGCTTCTTGTGGCGGCCCGCATCGGCGGCACCCGGCTTATCGACAATGTGGCGGTGCCCTCGGACGCCCATTGACCCATCATCGGCCGATATAGCTGGCATCAGCGAAATCCGCTTTTCCCGCACCCCGCCATGCGCACAATGCGGGACCACCTTCATCGGAGACCGGGATGTCCCTGACGCTCATCATCGGCAACAAGAACTATTCCTCGTGGTCGCTGCGCCCATGGCTTGCCATGAAGCAGACGGGCATCGCGTTCGAGGAAGTGGTGATCCCGATTTACATCGAGGGTTCGAAGCAGCAGATCCTCTCCCATTCGCCAGCCGGAAAGGTGCCCGCGCTGAACGATGATGGGTTCGTGGTCTGGGATTCGCTGGCCATCATCGAATATCTGGCCGAGCTCGTCCCGGAGCGAGGGCTGTGGCCGGCCGATCGGCACGCGCGGGCGATGGCCCGCGCCATCTGCGCCGAAATGCATTCCGGCTTCGTGCCCCTGCGCAAGGCGCTGACCATGAACGCGCGCCGGCGTATTGCCGATTTCGAGGCGCCGCCTGAGGCGTTGGAGAACGTCGCACGGATCGAGGAGATCTGGTCGGCCGTGCGCGGCCGCTACGGTGCAGGCGGACCTTTCCTGTTCGGGCAATTCACGGCCGCGGATGCCTTCTATGCGCCGGTCGTAAGCCGCTTCGAAACCTACGGAATCGAGGTCGCCCCAGAAAATCGGGCCTATATGGATGGCGTTCTGAACCTGCCGGCGATGCAGGACTGGAACCGCGCGGCCGCCGCAGAACCCTGGACCCTTCCGCAGTTCGAGGTCTGATCTATCCACAGCAGGCCTTGCCGCCGCGTCCGCATCGCGGCAGGAAAGAGCATGCCGCTGCATCTGCAAAAACTGTGTGTGGGAGCCGTGTCCTGCGAGGACATGGAGGAATGGATCGAGGAGACGCTCGAGCGCAAGCGCCATGCGAGCGTTCCGGTGGAGCAGATCCACACCACCCGCATGATGCCCAGCCGCGCGGCTGAGATCCTGGACGGCGGTTCGCTCTATTGGGTCATCAAGGGCGCGATGTTGGCCCGGCAGCGGATATTGGCGCTGCGGCCGGTGACCGGCACCGACGGAATCGCGCGATGCGAGATCGTGCTGGAACCGAAGATGATCCGGGTCGATCCTCGCCCCCGCCGCGCCTTCCAGGGCTGGCGCTATCTGACGGCAGACGATGCGCCTTCCGATCTGCGCCAGGGGGCGGAAGGCGGCGATCTGCCCGCGCACCTCGCGCTCGAATTGCGGGAGCTTGGCCTGCTATGAGCGAGATATCGCTGCTCGACTATGCCTCGCTGGCATTTTTCCTGTCCTGCTGGCTGTCCTATTACGCCTATCTGGAAATCAGCAGCCATTCCCGAAACAGCCTGAACGTGCGCATGCACGAGGCGCGGCTGGAATGGATGCGGGCGTGCTATCGACGCGAAAACCGCATCCTCGACGGGCAATTGATAGGCGGTCTGCAGAATGGCACGGCCTTCTTCGCATCGAGCTCGCTGATCGCTATCGGCGGCACGCTGTCGGCGCTTGGCGTCGCGGACCGGGCGCTCGAATTGTTTGCCGCCGTGCCGTTCACCGCGCCGACGACACGGGCCGTGTTCGAGATCAAGGTGCTCGGCCTCGCGCTGATCTTCACTTATTCGTTCTTCAAGCTGGTCTGGTCGTACCGCCTGTTCAATTATGCAGCGATCCTGATCGGCGTCATGCCGCCCCCGCGCCATCCCAACGAGGCGGAGGTCGAGCAGGCGGTGCAGAGAGCGGCGCGCATGAACATTGCGGCGGCGCGCAATTTCAACCGCGGACTGCGCGCCTTCTTCTTCGCGATCGCCTATCTGGGATGGTTCGCCGGACCGATCGCGTTCATCGCCACCACGTCGGTCGTCGCCATCGTGCTCTGGCGGCGGCAATTCGCATCCGAATCTCTGGAAGCGGCAAGCTGGACTGCGGAACGCCCATGAGCGTTTCCGAGGAAGCTCTCGAACAGACGATCCTGCGCATGACCGAGGAGCGCGGAGCCGGCAAGAGCATCTGCCCTTCCGAAGCGGCGCGCAGCGCGGGCCACGCGGCGGAGGTCGATTGGCTGCCCCTCATGCAGCCCGTGCGCAAGGTCGCGGTCCGGCTCGCCGGCGACGGCAAGATCGCGATCCTGCGCAAGGGGAAGCCGGTCGACCCGGACAATTTCAAGGGGGTCTACCGGCTCAGCCTTCCGCGCAAGGAATAGCGCTCAGAGCGTGACCTGGCTTCCCAGCTCGATCACACGGCCCGCGGGAATGCGGAAATACTCGATCAGATCGTCCGCCTGCTTGTTGAGGACGATGTAGAGATTGTCCTGCCACAGCGGCATGCCCTCATGGGCTGAGGCCCTCAGGGATCGGCGGCCGATGAAGAACGAGGTCGACATGATGTCGAACTTCAGGCCGTGGCTTTTGGCCTTGGCCAATGCCTTCGGGATGTTGGGCGTTTCCATGTAGCCGTAATAGATCTCGACCCGTGCGAAATCCGGAGCGAGCCATTCCAGCTTCGTGCGCTCGGCATTGCTGGCGTAGGGGTGCTGCAGGGTGCGGACCGTCACCACCACGTTCTTCTCGTGGAGCACCTTGTTGTGCTTCAGATTGTGGAGCATGGCGGCCGGCGCGACTTCCGGATCGGAGGTGAGGAAGATGGCGGTGCCCGGCACGCGGACGGCCGATCCCTTGCTCAGCGACCGCAACAGGTCGGTCAGCGGCACGCTGCCCTTGCGCAGCTTCACCGCCAGGATGCCGCTGCCGCGCACCCAGGTCCACATCATCACGGTCATCGCAGCGCCCAGCAGGAGGGGCACATAGCCGCCATCGAGCAGCTTCAGCAAATTCGCGGTGAGGAACGTGGTGTCGATGGCGATCAGCGGAAGCATGACCAGCACCGCGAGCGTCCAGCCCCATTTCCAGGCCCGCGCGATGACGACGATGGCCAGAAGGCTCGTCGTGAACATCGTGCCAACCACCGCGATGCCATAGGCGGAAGCAAGTTCGCTGGAGCTCTCGAACAGGATCACCAGCAGGATAGCGCCGGCCAGCATCAGCCAGTTGACCTTCGGCATATAGACCTGGCCGAGCTGGGTTTCGGACGTGTGGGTGACTTCGAGGCGCGGCAGCACTCCCAGCATCATCGCCTGCCGGGTGAGCGAATACGCGCCGGTGATGACCGCCTGCGCCGCGATGACCGTTGCGAGCGTGGCCAGCAGGACGAATGGCAAGCGCGCCCATTCGGGTGCCGTGAGAAAGAACAGATTGCCGATCGTCTCGGGTTGCGAAAGCGCCAGCGCGCCCTGCCCCAGATAATTCAGGGTCAGTGCCGGCAGCACGCAGAACAGCCAGGCGCGGCGGATCGGGTCGCGGCCGAAATGGCCCATATCGGCATACAGCGCCTCCGCCCCCGTAACGGCGAGGAACACCGAACCCAGCACGGTGAAGCCGATGAGGCCATGGCCGAACATGAAGCGGACGGCGTGCGAGGGATCGAGAGCCCACAGGATGTCGGGCGAATCGAAGATGTGCCAGACGCCCAGCACGGTGAGCGTGGCGAACCACACCAGCATGATCGGCCCAAAGAACGACGCGACCCGCTCCGTGCCGTAGGACTGCACGACATAGACCGCCGTGAGGATGACAAGCGTGACCGGCACCACCCAGCCAACCGGCAAGGGAGACGCGGTGGTGAGGCCCTCGACCGCCGACAGCACGGAGATGGCCGGCGTAAGAATGGAATCGCCGTAGAACAGCGAGGCACCGACGATGCCCAGCCCAAGCACGATGGGACTGGGCTTCTTCAGCGAGGATTGCGCCAGCGCCATAAGCGAGAAGGTGCCGCCTTCCCCGGAATTGTCGGCTCGCATCATGAGCACGACGTATTTGAGCGTGACGACCACAATCAGTGCCCAGATCAGCAGCGAAACGATGCCGACCACCTCTTCATGGCTCGGGGCACGGCCGACATGGAGGAGAGATTCCCGAAGGGCGTAGAGCGGGCTCGTGCCGATGTCGCCATAGACGACGCCAAGGCTGCCGAGGATCATCAGCCTTTGTGTGCGGCCCGAGGATTTATGGAGATGAGCGCCCTGGCCCGCTGTCGATGCGGCCATTGAGGGCATGATATCGTTCATTGAAGGGCCTCGCCCGAACGTGCGCCTGCTGGGCGCCTGCAGCCCATAACGCCGTCGGAGCGATAAGGCTCCCGCCGCGAATGGGGCGGCTCATATACGCTCGTGCAACGCTACCTGCAATCGCCTCAGTGCAGGCCGAACCACCATGCGGCGAGCCCCAGAAAGGCGAAGAAGCCCACGACGTCGGTGATGGTGCTGACGAACACACCCGAGGCCACCGCAGGATCGAGCTTCAGCCGGTGGACCGTGATGGGGATGAGCGCCCCGAACAGGCCCGCGACGAGCATGTTGACGATCAGGGCCGCGGCGATGACGCCGCCGAGCTCCGCGTTCATGAACCACAGGCCGGCAATGGCCCCGAGAATGATCGACAGGCATGCGCCGTTCAGCACGCCGACCAGCATTTCACGCGTGATGATGCGCCGGATGTTTCGCCGGCCCAGTTCCCGGCTGGAGAGCGCGCGCACCGTCACGGTCATGGCCTGGGTTGCAGCGTTTCCGCCGAGCGACGCGACGATCGGCATGAGGATGGCGAGAGCCACCATGTGCTCGATGGTATCGGAGAACAGACCGATGACGGCTGCCGTGAGGAACGCCGTGCCAAGGTTGATGAGCAGCCAGGGAAAACGGCTGCGCGCCGTCTCGGGAACGTTGTCCGACAATTCCTCGTCGCCGAACACGCCGCCGAGCGCGCGGATATCCTCGTCCGCTTCCTGCTGGATGACGTCCACCATGTCGTCGACCGTCAAAACGCCGACGAGGCGGTCTTCGGCATCCACGACGGGAGCCGAGACGAGGTTGTAGCGCTGGAATTGCCGCGCCACTTCCTCGCGGTCCGACAAGGCTTCGAACGAGCGGACATCCTCTGTGAGAACGGTCTCGAGCTGGGCATTGCGCGGGCTGCGCAGCAGCTTGTCGAGAGGCACGGAGCCCTGAAGGCGGAAGGCGGGATCGATGACGAAGATCTCGTAGAAGATCTCCGGCCCGTCATCAGCAAGTTCCGCGAGGTAATCGATCGCGCGACCCACCGTCCAGAACGGCGGGAGGGCCACGAAATCGGTCTGCATCAAGCGGCCGGCAGCCTCCTCCGGAAAATCGAGGGCGCGCACGAGCGCCGCACGCTCCGGCAGCGGAAGCCGGTCGAGGATCTCTTTCCGGTCTTCGTCTTCGAGGTCTTCGAGGATGTAGACCGCGTCGTCGGAATCGAGCTCCCGGAGGCCCTCGACGATCGTGTCGGTTTCCAGCTCCTCCAGGATTTCGAGGCGGACGTTCTCGTCCACCTCGGTCAGGGCCGCGAAGTGGAAATTCTCGCCCAGGAGCTCGACGAGAAGCGGTCGGAGTTCCGGATCGAGCGCCTCGATCAGTTCGCCGACATCGGCCTCATGAAGATCGCCGGCAAGCGCGCGCAGGCGCTCGGCGTCCTCGGTGCGGATCGTTTCGACAACGGCCTCGACGAAGGCGGCCGTGATGCCGCCGCCCTCGTCGGATGGGTGGGTGTCGGATGTGCGCTCGGCCGTATCGATCAGATCAGGCTCGGCCATCAGCACTCCGGAACAGCAAGAAGGGTGAATGCCCCTCTTTTACTCACCCTTCGCTAACAGGCAATGACCGGGACGATATTCAGAAGATCACCACGCCGCGCACACTCTCTCCGTGGTGCATCAGCTCGAAGCCGTGATTGATCTCCTCGAGCGGCATCGTGTGGGTGATCATGGGATCGATCTCGATCTTTCCGTCCATGTACCAATCCACGATCTTCGGCACGTCCGTTCGGCCCCGCGCACCACCAAAGGCCGAACCCCGCCACGAACGCCCGGTGACGAGCTGGAACGGCCGGGTGGAGATTTCCTGGCCAGCGCCGGCCACGCCGATGACGATGCTTTCGCCCCAACCGCGATGGCAGGCCTCCAGAGCCTGGCGCATGACCTTCACATTGCCGGTGCAATCGAAGGTGTAGTCGGCACCGCCGATCTGATCGAAACCCGTCTTCGTCATGTTGACGAGATAAGGCACGAGGTCTTCGCCGATTTCGGTGGGATTGACGAAATGGGTCATGCCGAAGCGTTCGCCCCATTCCTTCTTGTCGTTGTTGATGTCGACGCCGATGATCATGTCCGCGCCGACGAGACGAAGGCCCTGGATCACGTTCAGTCCGATGCCGCCGAGGCCGAACACGATCGCCTTCGCGCCCGGCTCCACCTTTGCCGTGTTGATGACGGCGCCGACGCCGGTCGTCACACCGCAGCCGATGTAACAGACCTTGTCGAAAGGCGCGTCCTCGCGAATCTTCGCGAGCGCGATCTCGGGCAGCACCGTGTAGTTCGCGAAGGTCGATGTGCCCATGTAATGGTGCAGCTTCTTGCCCTCGAGCGAGAAGCGCGAGGTGCCATCCGGCATGAGGCCCTGCCCCTGTGTGCCGCGGATCTTGGTGCAGAGATTGGTTTTGCGTGACAGGCAGGACGCGCATTCGCGGCATTCCGGCGTGTAGAGCGGAATGACGTGATCGCCCGGCTTCAAGGTGGTGACGCCGGCCCCGACCTCGACCACCACGCCCGCGCCTTCATGGCCGAGGATGGCAGGAAAGAGCCCCTCCGGATCCGCACCGGACAGCGTGAACCAGTCCGTATGGCAGATGCCGGTGGCCTTGATCTCCACCAGCACTTCGCCGGCGCGCGGCCCCTCCAGTTGAACAGTGGTGATTTCGAGCGGCTTTCCTGCGGCAATGGCAACGGCTGCACGAACGTCCATGGTGCTCCTCCCCAAAAGTTCTTGTTTCGAGAATTTATGGAGGAAGAAATCGCTTTCCGGTAGCCCCCGAAAAGCCTTGGGCAACCAACAAGGGAGAGGACGCATGGAATCTTCGGTCCACATCATCGTCACGGGCAAGGTGCAAGGGGTCGGCTATCGCGCCTGGCTGCAGGATCAGGCCAAGCGGCGCGAGCTTCACGGATGGACTCGAAATCGCACTGATGGAAGCGTCGAGGCCGTGGTCGCCGGTCCAGACCGGGATGTGGCCGATCTTCTTGCCGAGATCAGGATCGGCCCTGCAACGGCACGTGTCGACGACATGCGCACCCGCCCCGCGGCTCCTGCAGAAGCCACCTCGCAACACGGCGCCGGTTTCCTGATCCTGCCGGACCTCTGAGCGGAGCCGCCCGGATGATGGAAGTATCCGGCTGTTGCGCTTCACCGTAACAACCCTTTAGGGAGAATACCCCCTTTCCAAACGTATGCGGCGCAGGAGCTTCGATGGACGTCATCAGTGTCGCCCTAATCCTCATGCTTGCAGTCGTCGTTAGCGGCGCGATGGGCCGCATGCTCCCCTCGTCCATTCCGCTGCCGCTGATCCAGATTGCATTGGGAGCCTTCATCTCGGGCATTGCGGATCTGGGAGTGAAGCTGCATCCGGAAATCTTCTTCCTGCTCTTCCTGCCCCCGCTCCTCTTCCTCGATGGCTGGCGCATCCCGAAGGAAGGTCTTTCCCGGGACAAGGGCTTCATCCTGGAGCTGGCGCTGGGCCTCGTGATCCTGACTGTGGTCGGCGTCGGCTTCTTCCTGCACTGGCTCATTCCCAGCATGCCGCTGGCAGTGTGCTTCGCGGTGGCGGCGGTGGTCTCGCCGACCGATCCGATTGCGGTTTCCGCCGTGGCCTCCCAGACGCCCGTTCCCAATCGGCTGATGCACATTCTGGAAGGTGAATCGCTGCTGAATGACGCCTCGGGCCTCGTCTGCCTGCGCTTCGCCATCGCAGCGGCACTCACCGGGACGTTCTCGCTTGCCGATGCCTCCCTGACCTTCCTTTGGCTGGCGGCCGGCGGCATCAGTATCGGCGTGGGCGTCACCTGGCTGATCGCCAGCGTCCGCCGCTGGCTGAACGAGCGTTACGGGGAAGAGCCCGCGGGCTCTATCCTGCTCACGGTTCTCATGCCGTTCGGCGCCTATATCCTGGCCGAGGAGGTGCATTGCTCCGGCATTCTTGCCGCTGTCGCGGCAGGCATTTCCATGAGCTATTTCAGCACCTGGCACGAAATGAGGGCCACCACACGCGTCAATGGCAATGCCGTGTGGGACATGATCCAGTTCGCGGCGAACGGCATCATCTTCGTGCTGCTGGGCGAGCAGCTTCCCGACATCCTCTCCGGGGCCATGGAAAGCGCGGGGGAAGCAGGTACGCTGAACCCCTGGTGGCTGCTTGTTTACGTGCTGGCGATCAATGCCGCGCTTATCGGAGTGCGTCTGGCGTGGGTGTGGACGTCGGTACACTTCTTCCTGTTCCGTGAAACGCGACGCGGCAACGACGTCAAGAAGCCGTCCCGCCGTCTCGTGCTGGCCATGTCGGTCGCGGGCGTGCGTGGCGCCATCACCCTCGCCGGTGTGCTCACCCTTCCGATAACGCTCGTGGACGGATCACCATTTCCAGCGCGTGATCTCGCGATCTTCCTGGCCGCCGGCGTGATCATCTTTTCCATCGTGATCGCCAGCGTCACCCTTCCCCGCCTGTTGAAGAACGTCGAATTCCCTCTCGAACCTTCCGAAGAGGAGGCGGAAGACATGGCGCGCATCGCCGCCGCCGAAGCCGCCATTCAGGCCATCGAACAGACCCAGCATGAGTTGGCTGAAGGCCGCAGCGATGCCGACATTTTCGCCGATGTCGGCAGCCGGCTGATGGATGTGTACCGGGCGCGCGTCGCCTCGCGGCGACAGGCCTCGGAAATTGCAGCATCCAACCATATGCTGGAAGGGATCGAGCGGCAGCTGAGGCTGGCCGCCCTGACCGCCGAACGCCGCCAGATCCTGCGGCTGCGCAGGCGCCGGGAAATCGGTGAGGAGATCGCGCGCAAGCTGATCCGCGAAGTCGATTACGTGGAAGCGCGCTTCAGCTGACACGCGGGAGCGCGCCACCTCGCGGCACTCGCAAACACGGCTCCTGCGCCTATCTAGAAAGATCAGTTCTCAGGGAGCCAGTTTATGAAGAAGCCCGTGGTCGTCACTCTCCCGCACCAGCACACCAAGGCCGAGGCGATCAAACGGATCCGTGACGGACTAAATGGCGTGCGGCCACAGCTTGCCGCCTACACCACGTCGGTCGAGGATGAATGGCGCGAGGACGATCTGCATTTTCGCGTGGTGGCCATGAAGCAGACCGTGAGCGGCCGCATCCACGTCATGGATCAGCAGGTGCGCGTCGAGGTGGATCTTCCCTGGGTGCTTGCCGCCATCGCGGAAAAGGTGCGCGGGCAGATCGAAAAGCGGGGCTCGCAAATCCTGCTGGAAAAGAAGTAAGGCGCTAGCGGCCGCGCCCGATCAGGGCGTGCTCCACCCGGGTGCCGCGCTTGATGCCCAGTCGTTCGGAAATGCCGCCCGGCACTTCGAGCACGAAGCGCACCGGGCTCCCGGAATCGACCAGCCGCGTCGACAACGGCGTCGCACGATGTTCCACCCTCTGCACCACGCCATCCGAACGGATGAAGATCATGTCGAGCGAGATGTAGGTGTTCTGCATCCAGAACGAGACCTCGCGCTCCTCCTCGAAATCGAACAGCATGCCACGATCATCCGCCAGATCGCGGCGATACATGAGCCCCTGCTCGCGGCTCCGGTCCGTGTTGGCGATTTCGACCTGGAATTCGTGCGCGCCGGACTCGGTGCGGGCCGTCAGGGGGCTGAAATCCGCGGCTATGGCCGGGACGAACTGACCTGCCCAAAGGCAAACGCAAACCAGCAGGGCCGCAACGAACCGCATCATGGGCGCCCTAATGAGACGCGGGCACCTGCCCGACACCATCGGGCAGAACCTCGGCGGCCATGAGACCTTTCGGTCCATCGCCGTAGCGCACCAGAACCGTCTGACCCGGCTTCAACTCGGTGAGGCCGTAGCGCCGCAGCGTTTCCATGTGGACGAAAATGTCCGGAGTGCCTTCGCCGCAGGTGAGAAAACCGAAGCCTTTCAGCCGGTTGAACCATTTGACCTCGGCCCGCTTGAGCGGACTCGTGGGGGCGACGTGAACATGAGTGCGCGGGGGAAGTTCCGCCGGGTTGACCGCGGTGGAGGTGTCCATCGACAAAACGCGGAACACCTGACGGCCCTTGGGGCGCGCCTCCGCCTCGCACACGATGCGGGTGCCTTCGCTGGCTGTCTGATAGCCGTCCCTCCGCAGGCAGGTCACATGCAAAAGCACGTCGGCACCGCCATCGTCGGGCACGATGAAACCATAGCCTTTGGATACGTCGAACCATTTGATGACGCCGCTGACTTCGACCAGTTCGAGCGATCCCTGATCGCCGGCACTGCTGGAATCCGCCGCCATCATTCCTTTTCGATCGTGCAGCCCATCAGAACTCATAAAATGCCGCCGCTCACACGGGCGTAACGCCCGCCCAATTCTCAATCCACGATAGCAGCACTATAGCCTGCGCAAAGCGAAAAGTGGCTTCTTCATGGCGTCCGCTTCGTGTTGTTGCAGCCGTGCACACCTCAATAGGAGGAGACTGCCTCTTGAGAACGCCGGGCAAGCGCATAGTTTCCCCTTCCCAGCCATGTTTACGAGGATTCCCATGCGCTATCTCCACACCATGGTCCGCGTTCGCGACATCGACGCGTCCCTCGATTTCTATTGTCGGAAGTTTGGCATGGTCGAGACCAAGCGGAAGGAAGTGCCCGAGGGCCGGTACACGCTGATCTTCCTGGCCGCGCCCGACGACAAGGATTCCGCGATCGCGGGCCGTGCGCCGGAACTGGAGCTGACCTACAATTGGGATCCGGAAGATTACGACGAGGGCCGCAATTTCGGCCATCTGGCCTTCGAGGTCGATGACATCTACGCAATCTGCGAGAAGCTGCAGAAGGACGGCGTGACCATCAACCGCCCGCCCCGCGACGGGAACATGGCCTTTATCCGCTCGCCGGATAACATCTCCATCGAACTGCTTCAGAAGGGCCCAGCACTTCCCAAGCAGGAGCCGTGGGCCTCCATGCCAAACACCGGGAAGTGGTGAGCATGACTGCAGCCCTGGTCTCAACGGAATGGCTGGCCGCGCATCTCGGCCAGCCGGATATCGCGATCGTCGACGCCTCCTGGCACATGCCGGACGCGAACCGCGATGCACGCGCCGAATTCCTCGACGCTCACCTTCCCGGCGCGGTGCACTTCGACATCGATCGGATCGCTGATCTCTCGTCCGGTTTGCCGCACACCTTGGCCGACGAGGCGGTGTTTGCCGAGGCCGCCGGCGCGCTCGGCATTTCAGAAGACCAGACGATTGTTGTCTATGAGGCGGGCGGCCTGTTCGCGGCGGCGCGTGTATGGTGGAACTTCCGCATCATGGGTGCGGAGAAGGTCTTCATCCTCGACGGGGGTCTCACGAAATGGACGGCAGAAGGCCGCCCGGTGGACCGGGGTGAGGTTCATCCCCAACCCAGGACATTCCTCCCCAGGATCGACCACGGCGCGGTGGCGCATCTCGACGACATGAAGGCAGCGCTCGACGCCGATATCCAGATCGTCGACGCGCGATCGCCCGGCCGCTATTCGGGCCAGGAAGCCGACCCGCGCGCCGGTGTGCGCTCCGGGCATGTTCCCGGCAGCCACAATGTCCATTACCGAACATTGCTGACACCGGACGGACGCCTGAAAGATGCCGCCGGCCTTTCGGCGGCCTTCAATGCCGGCGGCGTAGACCCTGCGCGCGCCATGATCACGACTTGCGGCTCCGGTGTCACGGCGGCCATCCTCGCTCTGGCAGTGCACCAGCTCGGCCAAGAAGTGCCGCGGCTCTACGACGGCTCGTGGTCGGAATGGGGCAGCCGCGACGACGTGCCTATCGCGCAGGCGTAACCTGCGGCGCCGGCTCAGCGGGAGGCGGCGTCTCTCGCTGGTCCGATGTGGACAGAAACTGGCCCAGCGCATCCAGCCCTTCCACATGATCGGAAAACACCTTGATCATGACGAGCACCGGCACAGCGATGAGCGCACCCACGATGCCCCACAGCCAGCCCCAGAGCGCCACGGAAATGAGGATCGCCACAGCGTTCATCTCCAGACGCCGCCCCACGATCATGGGCGTCATGAACTGGCCCTCGGCCACAGCCACCACCGCGTAGATGGCCGGCGCAAGCAGCGCGTATCCGACGGTCGGGAACGAAACGAGAGCCACGGCGAACACGAGGCCGCAGCCGATGGCGGCCCCGATATAGGGGATGAAGGCGAGGAAGAAGGCGAGAACACCCCATAGAAGCGGGTTGGGCATGCCGATCACCGCCATGCCGATGCCGACCGCTGCGCCATAAGCGACATTGATGCCGGTGATCGTGAGGAGATAGCGCGACACTTCCCGTTCGATGTCGCGGGAGATGTGCACCGCCCTCTTCTTGTCGCTCAGCGTGGGCAGAACCTTCACCAGCTTCTCGCGGAACAAATCGCCCGCGGCGAGCAGAAACAGCAGAAGCACTAGGGTCAGGCCGACTTTGGCCAGGATAGCCGGTGCGCCAGTCGCGGCGCGGTTCAGCAGGCCGGGCTGCTTCAACACCACGCGCTGCACGTTCGGATCGTCCTTGCCGCCCAGTTCGCTGACCTGCTCGTTGACCTGCAGCACGAAGCCGAGAGAATTGCGCACAACCGACAATTTCTCCTGGATCTCTCGGCTGATACGAGGAGCGTTGTCGATCCATTCCGAAACGGGCCCGCTGAGGAAATAGCCGCCTGCACCCAGGATCGAAACGAGCCAGATCACGATGAGGGTCGCGCTCGCGGCGGGCGGGATACCCAGACGGCCGAAAAACCGGACGATGGGGCTGAGCAGGATGGCAAACAGGAACGCCAGCGCAATCGGGATCAGCAGGTCCTGAGCAAAATAGAGCGCGCCCATCAAGGAGAGGATGAACAAACCGATGATGGAGGTGCGCACAAGGCCCTGCATCGTCACGATGATCGGTGCGGTGCGTTCGCCTTTAGAGGCAGCCGGCTGTGGTTCGAGAGAGGTCATGGGAACGTCCGGCTTGGTGGGCAGCCTGCATCAACGCCGGAGGGTGATGGGCGTTCCGCTTGGAAATTGATCTTGCGCGGCGCAGTCGATCTCCCGAAACTCGCGCGATACCATGACATCCAGAGATCCCATGTCCTCTTCTGACGATGACCTGAAGGCACGCGGTCCGAACACCCGCCTCGTTTCACTCGGCCGCATGCCGTCGGAGCATTACGGCTTCGTCAACACGCCCGTGTTCCATGGCTCCACCGTGCTCTATGCAAATGCGGACGATTTTTTCGCAAACCGCATCCGCTATTCCTACGGGCGCCGCCACACGCCCACCATAGACGCGCTGGCCGATGCGATGACCGAGCTGGAGGGGGCGGCGGGCAGCGTGCTGACACCGTCCGGGCTGTCGGCCGTTACCACAGGCATTCTCGCGGCCGTGGGGGCGGGAGACCACCTCCTCATGGCAGACAGCGTCTATCATCCGACGCGCCATTTCTGCGACGGATTGCTAAAACGGCTGGGCGTGGAGACCACCTATTACGATCCTCTCGTCGGCGCGGGCATCGCCGATCTGATTCGGCCGAACACGAAAGCCGTGTTCACCGAAAGCCCAGGCTCCCTCACCTTCGAGATGCAGGATATTCCAGCCATCGCGAAAGCCGCCCACACGGCCGGCGCACTCGTGCTCATGGACAATACATGGGCAACGCCCCTGCTGTTCGACGCACTCGGCCATGGTGTCGACATCTCGATCCAAGCCGGCACGAAATATGTATCCGGCCATTCCGACGTTCTCATCGGCTCGGTGTCCGCCAATGCGAAAGCGTGGCCGCGGCTACGCGATACGCACGGAGATCTGGGCCTGAGCGTTGGACCGGACGATGTCTATCTCGCGCTACGTGGCCTGCGGACCTTGGGCGTGCGGCTTCAGCGGCATCAGGCCTCTGGTCTAGCCGTAGCTCGATGGCTGGCTGAGCGACCGGAGGTTGCACGGGTGCTTCACCCGGCGCTCGAAAGCGATCCTGGACATACCATCTGGAAACGCGATTTCCGGGGCTCCTGCGGCCTGTTCGGTCTTGAACTTAAACCGGTCGATAATGCACGCATACGTGGCTTCCTCGACGAACTTAAGCTGTTCGGAATGGGCTATTCCTGGGGTGGGTTCGAGAGCCTCATCATCCCTTTCGACACTTCCAAAGAACGATCCTTGCCTTCGCCGTTCGAAGGCCAGACGTTGCGCATCCACATCGGCCTGGAAGAGGTGGACGACCTGATCGCCGATCTCGATGCCGGGCTTGCTCGTCTCACCCAATAAAAAAAGCCGGCCGTCTTTTGACGGCCGGCGTTTATTTCGGATCGCGGCAGCCTACTTCACGGGCTGGCGGATCTCGTCCTTGTTCTCGTCCGTCGGCGTCGCGCCTGGCTTCTGAGATTCGGACTTCTCGATCTGCGAGGGCGCCATAGGCTCTTGGGTCGCGCTGCGGCCCATCATGCCGGAATCCTTGTGCGATTCCTTTGCGCCTTCCAACTGGCTTTCCGTGCGCCCCATATCGGAGTTCACAGTGCCGGAGGGCGTCGTCTGTGCGAGAGCCGGCGTTGCGGCAAACAGAGCGAGCGCAGGAAGCAAAATGATCTTCTTCATGGTCATTCTCCCTCAATATTCAGCCGACGCTGAGAATTAGCGTCGGGTTCAGAGGGACAATCCGCGGCAATATGGAAGGTTCCAGGCTTGGCGATTTGTGGAAAGCGTCATCACCGATCTGTTAACATGGTCTCGGTACTCTTTCGCACGGTTCGAAACCTGCTTTGCTCATTGTCTAGAACGGGATTTCATCGTCGATGATATCGCCCATTCGGCCGCCAGCTCCCCCGCCTCCGCCGTAATTTCCGCCGCCACGGTTCTCACCACCACCGGACGAGCGATTGCCGTAACCGCCGCCGCCACCGGAGCGGCCGAAATCGCCGCCGCCGCCGTAATCGTCATCGCCGCCCGAGGCGCCACCACCACGGCCGTCGAGCATGGTCAGCACAGAATTGAAGCCCTGCAGCACGATCTCGGTCGAGAACTTCTCGGCGCCCGATTGGTCGGTCCATTTGCGCGTCTGCAATGCACCTTCAACATAAACCTTGGCGCCCTTCTTCAGATATTGCTCCGCAACCTTGCAGAGCCCCTCATTAAAGATCACCACGCGGTGCCATTCCGTCTTCTCGCGGCGCTCACCGGAATTGCGGTCGCGCCACGTATCCGTGGTCGCCAGCCGCAGATTGGCGATGGGCTTGCCGTCTTGCGTACGGCGGATTTCCGGATCGGCTCCGAGATTGCCGATCAGAATGACCTTGTTGACGCTGCCGGCCATGACCATCTCCTGTTTGGGCTGGGCGCGCACCCTATTGCCGAACCGCCTTCGCGGAAACCCGCCGCGGACTTGTCCACATGAGGTGGCGGCCTTTGCACCCCGGTCAAGCTCCCGCTTGTCGACATCACTATTGTTCCTGATATGTTCCTAATAGAGACGACTCGGAAGCGCAAGATCGCTATGCTTTACTTCACCCGTTCCGGCGTGCGGGATCGCCGGCGCCCTCCCATGCGTTTGGCAATTCGATGACTGGAAAGATGATCTCCATTCGCGGGGCCCGCGAACACAATCTCAAGAATGTCGATCTCGACATTCCCCGCGACAAGCTCGTGGTGATGACCGGGCTTTCTGGTTCCGGGAAGTCATCGCTCGCCTTCGACACGATCTATGCCGAGGGGCAAAGGCGCTATGTCGAGAGCCTGTCGGCCTATGCGCGCCAGTTTCTGGAGATGATGCAGAAGCCGGACGTGGACAGCATCGAAGGCCTTTCGCCGGCCATCTCGATCGAGCAGAAGACCACGTCCAAGAATCCGCGCTCCACGGTCGGCACGGTCACCGAGATCTACGATTACATGCGTCTTCTTTGGGCGCGTGTCGGCATTCCCTATTCGCCCGCGACCGGCTTGCCGATCGAAAGCCAGACCGTCAGCCAGATGGTGGATCGGGTGATGGCGCTGCCTGAGGGCGCGCGGCTTTATCTGCTGGCTCCCGTGGTGCGCGGCCGCAAGGGCGAATACCGCAAGGAGATCGCCGAATTTCAGAAGAAGGGCTTCCAGCGGCTAAAAGTCGATGGCGAGTTCTACGCCATCGAGGACGCCCCGGCCCTCGACAAGAAGCTGAAGCATGACATCGAGGTCGTGGTGGACCGCATCGTCGTGCGGCCCGATATCGCGGCGCGCCTGGCCGACAGCTTTGAGACGGCGCTCGGCCTCGCAGAAGGCATCGCCTTCATCGAATATGCCGATGAAAAGGATGAGAAGGGCGCAGCGAAGCGCATCACCTTCTCGCAAAAATTCGCCTGTCCGGTCTCCGGCTTCACCATCGCCGAGATCGAACCGCGCCTGTTCTCGTTCAACAATCCGTTCGGGGCCTGCCCCGCCTGCGGCGGCATCGGCCATGAAATGCGCATCGATGCGGCCCGCATCGTTCCCGACGAGACCCGAACCCTCAAGGGAGGCGCGATCGCGCCCTGGGCGAAGTCGACCTCGCCTTTTTACGGCCAGACCCTGACAGCGCTTGCGAAGCATTACGGCTTCAAGCTCACCACGCCCTGGCAGGAGCTTCCGGAAAAGGCACGCGATGTCATTCTTCGGGGCTCGGGCAGCGAGAAAATCCCTTTCGTCTACGATGACGGTCTGCGCGCCTACGAGACCCGCAAGACCTTCGAGGGCGTCGTCACCAATCTGGAGCGGCGCTGGAAGGAAACCGAGAGCGATTGGGCGCGCGAGGAGATCGGCAAATATATGGGTGAGACGCCCTGCGCGGCCTGCGGCGGCGCTCGTCTCAAACCGGAAGCGCTGGCGGTCAAGATTGGCATGCGCACCATTTCCGCGGTGACGGAGCTCTCCGTGACGGCAGCAAGCGACTGGTTTACCGCCCTGCCCGAACAACTCACGCCGAAGCAGAACGAAATCGCCGGCCGCATCCTGAAGGAGATCCGTGACCGGCTGCGTTTTCTCGTCGATGTCGGCCTGACCTATCTGACGCTCGGTCGCGCCTCGGGCACCTTGTCGGGCGGCGAGAGCCAGCGCATCCGCCTTGCTTCGCAGATCGGGTCCGGCCTCACCGGCGTGCTTTATGTGCTGGATGAGCCGTCCATCGGCCTGCATCAGCGCGACAACGAGCGCTTGCTGGAAACGTTGAAGCGCCTGCGCGATCTCGGCAACACGGTCGTGGTGGTCGAGCATGATGAGGACGCGATCCGTCTTGCCGACTTCGTGGTCGACGTCGGCCCCGGCGCGGGCATCCATGGCGGGCAGATCATTGCGCAGGGCACACCGGAAGAAGTGATGGCCCACCCGGCCAGCCTCACCGGAAAATACCTCACCGGCGAGATGATGGTTCCGGTGCCGAAGACGCGCCGCAAGTTCGACAAGAAGCGCACGTTGAAAGTGACCGGCGCGCGCGAGAACAACCTCAGAAACGTCACGGCGGAAATCCCGCTCGGCACCTTCACCTGCATCACCGGCGTCTCCGGCGGCGGAAAATCGAGCCTTCTGATCGACACCGTGTTCAAGGCCGTGGCGCGCCGCCTCAATGGTGCCAACGATCATCCCGGCGCGCACGATGCGATCTTCGGGCTCGAACACCTCGACAAGGTGATCGACATTGACCAATCGCCGATCGGCCGCACGCCGCGTTCGAATCCGGCGACCTACACGGGCGCCTTTACGCCGATCCGTGAATGGTTTGCCAACCTTCCCGAGGCGAAGACCCGGGGTTATCAGGCGGGGCGCTTCTCGTTCAACGTCAAAGGCGGGCGCTGCGAGGTCTGCCAGGGCGATGGTGTCATCAAGATCGAGATGCACTTTCTGCCGGACGTCTATGTGACGTGCGACGTCTGCAAAGGTCGGCGCTACGATCGTGAGACATTGGAAGTTTTTTATCGTGGCAAGAGCATAGCAGACGTTCTTGATATGACGGTGGAGGAAGCCGCCGAGCTGTTCAAGGCGGTTCCGTCTATCCGCGACAAGATGCAGACGCTGGCTCGGGTCGGGCTTGGTTATGTGAAAGTCGGCCAGCAGGCGACGACGCTTTCAGGCGGCGAAGCGCAACGCGTGAAGCTGTCGAAGGAATTGTCACGCCGATCGACGGGGCGCACGCTCTACATTCTCGACGAGCCCACCACCGGCCTGCATTTTCACGATGTGGCAAAGCTCCTGGAGGTGCTCCACGAACTGGTCGATCAGGGCAATTCGGTGGTGGTGATCGAGCACAATCTCGAAGTCATCAAAACCGCCGACTGGATCATTGACATCGGCCCCGAAGGCGGGAGCGGTGGCGGAGAAGTGGTTGCCGCCGGCACGCCCGAGCAGGTGACGAAGGTCGAGCGCAGCCATACCGGCCGCTTCCTGCGCGGAGTTCTCGCAGCCAAGCCCGTGCCGGGAGCACAAGCCGCCGAATAATCGGCGGATCTCTTACGGATACCGCGACAGGTCACGGGAACAGGGCCCGCGCGCTTGTGACTTTCCGAAACTGGACCCGCGCGCCGGCATGTAATATTCGGGTCACGATTATCGTAGTGAACGTTTGGAATCAGGCTGTAAGAATGAGTGTTATCGATAGACCGGACTGGCGCGGCGCCTTGGCGAACGCCCTCATTCCGGTTTCGGTCGCCGCCATCACTTATTGCGTGCTGTTCCTTGGTGGCTTCACGCGCAACAATCCCGCCTTCACCGAACTGCCCTTCGACGCGAACGGCTGGATCGCGGCCCTGGTCTGGATCGGCCTGTTCGGACTTTACGGCATCGCGCGATGGGGCGCTGTGATCGACGGGCCGGAAGGCGAGCGCTTGTCGTGGCTGGTGGTCGCGATGATGGTGTGGACGGTATTCTACGCTTTCATCGGCAGCCAGTTGAGCTCATCAATCTGGCTCGACGCGGCCAATCTGTTCTCGCTGTGTCTGGGTATATTCGTTGCCTCACGCCTCGTACGGCTGTCACGCCGGATCGTGACGTGGCTTATTCCCGCCTTCCTGTGGAAAATGCTGGCCGTGCTCGTCGGGCTTGCCCCGGTGGTCGGCATTCGCCTGTTCTGACCTACGTTATGGCGAAACCCGTCTGCATCATCGGAGGTGGGCCGGCAGGCCTGATCGCGGCGGAGTTTCTAGCCCGCGCGGGACGGTTCGTGATCGTCTTCGATCGCATGCCGAGCCCTGCCCGAAAGTTTCTGATGGCGGGGCGTGGCGGCCTGAACCTCACCCACAGCGAGCCGCCGGAGAAATTCCTCACGCGTTACGGGGAGGCGGCACAGAATCTTGCGGAAGCGATCAACCGCTTTTCGCCCACGTCCCTCAGGAACTGGGCTGAAGGGCTGGACGAAGATACATTTGTTGGCTCGAGCGGACGTATCTTTCCCAAGAGCTTCAAGGCGTCACCCCTTCTGCGCGCCTGGCTACGACGGCTGGACGGACTGGGTGTTCAGATACGGGCGCGCCATTCCTGGCAGGGCTGGGATGCAGACGGCAATGTGCTGTTCGATACTCCGGACGGCCGGATCGGGGTCAAACCCGAAGCCACCCTGCTCTCCCTGGGCGGCGCAAGCTGGCCGCGTCTGGGCTCGAACGCCGCTTGGGTGCCCCTTATCGAGGCACGAGGTGTTCCGGTGAGATCGTTCGAGCCGGCCAATAGCGGCATAGGCTGCGACTGGTCAGACGTGTTTTGCGATCGATTTGCTGGCCAGCCGGTGAAGCGTGTACGTGCGCGAATCGGAAAGGACGTGTCCGAGGGGGAGATGATCGTGACGCGATCCGGACTCGAAGGCGGCGCGATTTACGCCTTGTCGAACTCCATTCGCACCGCCCTTCGCTCCGGCGATGCACGACTGACGCTTGATCTCAAGCCCGATCTGTCACCATCAGACATCGTCCATCGCCTGACGCGGGCGCGTCGACGCGACACCGCAACCAATGTGCTGCGCAAGACGCTCAACCTTCATCCGGTCCAGATCGGACTCTTGCGCGAAGGTGTCGGCAAGGCCCTGCCGGAGAAACCCGATGAGCTCTCAGCGCTGGTGAAAGCGCTTCCCTTGACCATCACGTCCGTACAGGGGCTGGACCGGGCGATCTCCAGCGCCGGCGGGGTGGCATTCGACGCCGTCGATGAGCACTTCATGCTGCGCGGCCTGCCGGGTACGTTCGCGGCTGGCGAGATGCTCGACTGGGAAGCGCCGACGGGAGGCTACCTGCTGCAGGCTTCTTTCAGCACCGGGATTGCGGCTGCGGAAGGCATTCTTCGCTGGCTGGACCAGAACCAACCGGCCGGGCCCTAGGCACCGACCGCCGCACGAGCGCGATCCACCACATCGAACCGTTCCGCCGCCGCCGCCAGCCAGATCAACCCGGCGATCGACAAAGCGCAGAACACAGCCGCCGACCCGAGATCCTTGACCACGCCGATCTTGGGATGGAATTCCGGCGTGACGTGATCGGCCAGTTTCTCCACGGCAGTGTTCAACAATTCCACGGCCATGACCGCCAGGAGCGCGCCGATCATGGCGACATACCATGCGGTGCTGGGCGCGACGAACAAGCCGACAGGCACGGCCATGGCAAAAACCGCGAGCTCCTGACGCAAAGCGGCTTCGCTACGCGCGGCAAATTTCAGCCCGCGCATCGTGTTGAGACCCGCATGATAAAGTCGCGCAATGCCCTGCAATTGCGCGCCGTTTGAGGGCGCGGAGCCGTTGCTGCCGGAATCGTCTGATCTCATGCGCGCAAGCGTAGCAATTGAACGTGACGTTGCTGTCGCATAGCTTCGCCCCATGACACCCATCCATATTGTCGGCGGCGGTCTCGCCGGGTCCGAAGCCGCCTGGCAGATCGCGCAGGCGGGCGTGCCGGTCGTTCTCCACGAAATGCGTCCAGTCCGCTCGACCGAAGCCCACCAGACCCAGAATCTCGCCGAGCTCGTCTGCTCCAACTCCTTCCGCTCGGATGACAGCGAGAGCAACGCCGTAGGCTTGCTGCATTGGGAGATGCGACAACTCGATTCGCTCATCATGCGCATGGCCGACTCGCATCAGGTGCCCGCGGGCGGCGCACTCGCCGTGGACCGGGACGGTTTTTCGGCCGACGTGACCGCAGCGCTGGAAGCCCATCCTCTGGTGACATTGGCTCGTGAAGAGATCGCGGGGCTGCCGCCGGAAGATTGGGACAATGTCATCGTCGCGACCGGCCCCCTCACCTCCGAGGCATTTGCCCAGGCCGTGCGCGATCTGACGGGACGCGATTCCCTGGCCTTCTTCGATGCGATAGCGCCCATCGTGCACTTCGATTCCATCGACATGGATGTGTGCTGGTTCCAGTCGCGTTACGACAAGGCTGGCCCGGGAGGCAGCGGCGCGGACTACATCAACTGCCCGCTGGACCGGGATCAGTACGAGGTCTTCGTGGATGCTCTTCTCACGGGCGAGCGGGTGGACTTCAAGGATTGGGAGGCCACCACCCCATATTTTGACGGCTGCCTGCCGATCGAGGTGATGGCCGAGCGGGGCCGCGAGACCCTGCGCCACGGACCGATGAAGCCCATGGGCCTGACCAATCCGCGCAATCCAAGTGTGAAGCCCTACGCGGTGGTGCAATTGCGCCAGGACAACGCTCTGGGCACCTTGTTCAACATGGTGGGCTTCCAGACCAAGCTGCGCCACGGCGTCCAGGCCGACACGTTTCGGATGATCCCGGGTCTGGAGAAAGCGGAATTCGCCCGTCTTGGCGGCCTGCACCGCAACACGTTTCTCGATTCGCCCAGGCTGCTCGATCGAACGCTCCGCCTGAAGGCGCAGACCCGTTTGCGCTTTGCCGGCCAGATCACCGGATGTGAGGGTTATGTCGAAAGCGCCTCGGTCGGGCTGCTGGCAGGCCGGTTCGCGGCGGACGAGCGGCTGGGCCGGAAACTGGAGATCCCGCCGCCCTTGACGGCCATGGGCGCCCTGCTCGGCCACATCACCGGCGGCCATATCGAAGCCAATGGAGACGAGAACACGAAGCGCAGCTTTCAGCCCATGAATATCAATTTCGGGCTGTTTCCACCCTACGAAGGTGCCTTGAGGGGCGAGAATGGCGAGCGTGTTCGTGGAGCGGCGAAAAGCGCCGCCAAAAAGCGGGCACTGACGGGCCGGGCTAAGGAAGCATTTCAAGCATGGGCAGGTGAGACCGCTGACGGCTGACTGCGTTTCGCGATCCGTCTAAACCATCGTGCAAACCGGATGTTAACCATTGCGGAACACATAAGGAACAGCTACCAATGTGTTCCTGATTTGTTTCGATATTCGGAGAGGCACCATGCTCACGCGTAAGCAGCACGAGCTTCTGCGTTACATCCATGAGCGCCTCAAGGAATCGGGCGTGCCTCCCTCGTTCGACGAGATGAAGGAAGCGCTGAACCTGCGGTCCAAATCCGGCATCCATCGCCTGATCACCGCACTGGAGGAGCGCGGCTTCATCCGCCGGCTGCCCAATCGAGCGCGCGCCCTGGAAGTGCTGAAACTGCCCGAGGCGGTTGCGCCCCGTCTGAGACCCGCAGCCGGCAAGTTCCAGCCCAGCGTGATCGAAGGGGATCTCGGCAAAGCGCGGCTACGGGCTGATGATGACGAGGAAGCGGTGCCGTCCGCGTTCGTGCCCGTCATGGGCCGTATCGCTGCCGGTGTCCCGATCGAGGCGATTCAGACGCGAAGCCACACCATAGCCGTTCCTCCCGAAATGCTGTCCGGCGGCGAGCATTACGCGCTCGAGGTCCGGGGCGATTCGATGATCGAGGCCGGGATTCTCGAAGGTGATCTGGTGGTGATCCGCAAATCGGACACGGCCAATACCGGCGATATCGTCGTGGCCCTTGTCGATGATGAGGAAGCGACCCTGAAGCGGCTGCGCAAACGCGGCGCGTCCATCGCCCTTGAAGCCGCAAACCCGGCATATGAGACGCGTATTTTCGGACCTGACCGCGTGCGGGTTCAGGGACGGCTCGTGGGTCTCATTCGCAGGTATTGAGGCTCGCTCGCCACCGCTTCCGATCTAGAAATCCCCGGTGACGAGGGCCTCTGGATCTGTCTCGTCGTTATCATCTTCGGGCACGGAATCGGCTTCGTTCCCGTCCGAGGCTATCGCGGCGAAGGATGGTCCGGCGGGCGGATGGGTAATCGGGTCCCAGATCCGACGAGCGGTATCGGCGCGCGAGATCGCGAAAGTACCGTCCGGCCGGTGCGTAAGGGCCATGGCGCCACCCTCCGCTAAATCTGTTCCGTCGATAACAAGGCTCTTCGTCCTGCAGTCTGGCGGTGCGATCAACCGCGTCACGACGATCGCTGCGCGTTGGCAATCTTCACGCAGCGCGGCATAGGTCCAATTCAGGGCCAGGAACCCGCCTTTTTCCATCGGAAGCGTGCAGCCGAAGCTGTCGCAATGCACCTCCGCCGCAACGCTCGGATCGCGCGGTGATCGCGTGTCCCCATCTGCGGCAAGCCAGTTCTGCGCCGCGAAACCCGCGAACCGCACCCCACTGACCTGAAGCCGCCCGTCCGGGGCCCTCACCGCTGCCGCGCGACCACCGGCTTCAATGTAGATGTCCGGCCGCCCCGGAAAAGCGGCGAACAGAAGCCCGGCGATGATCGGCGCAATTCCGAGAAGCCGCAGGCGTGTGGTCCATATTGCCGTCCAGCACAGGCCGAGCGCGAGCAGCAAAACACCGACCGGGGAAAAAGCGGCCATCCCGGTATTGGCGCCCGGCCAGGAGGCGATCCAGTACGCGGTCTGGAGCATCAATTCGATGCCATATCCCATGACGATCCAGGCCGGAGCATCCAGCCCAAACGGCATCAATAAGAATCCGATGAGGGCGAAGGGCATGATGAGCGTGCTGACTAGCGGCAGGGCAAGCAGGTTCGACGGCAGGGAATGAAGGGCAATCCGCTGAAAATGGAAGGTCGCGAACGGCGCAGTGGCCAAAGTGGCAAGCACCGTGGTCGCGACGATGCCGCCGAAATACGCAATGACGCGGCCGGATAATCCCGTACGACGGACGTGAGCTTCCTCCTCAAGATGTTGCAGCCGCGCACGCTCATACCAGGCGACAAGCGCCATCACGGCCGCGAAGGACATCTGGAAACTGGGGCCGATCACCGATTCCGGCGTCAGGACGATGGTGCAAAGGGCCGCAAGCGAGAGGTTGCGCATGGTGACCCCCTGGCGGTCGAAGATGACGGCCACGAACACAACGGCGATCATGATGAAGCTGCGCTGCGCTGCAACCTCGACACCCGACAGATACAGGTAACCGCAGGCACCGAGCAGTGCGACGAATGCCCCGATTTTCTTCGCCGGAAAACGAAGTCCGAAGCCCGGAATGAGGACCAGCATCACACGGAGCGCCGTGAACAGCGTGCCGCCGAACAACGCCATATGAAGGCCCGAGATCGAGATGACGTGGTAGAGACCGGCGGTCCGCAGCGCGTCGTTTGCGCTCGTCGAAATATCTCCCCGCTGACCCGTCACCAACGCCGCTGCGATGGCGCCTGCATCGCCTGGCACCACCGCCAAGACACGAGCGGTAATTGCGTTGCGCAATCGGTCGGTCGCGGCCGAAAAGCGACCGCCAAGGGTGAGGGTTGGCGGCTCCAGGATACGGACCGCGCGCCCCTCGCTGCCAACGGCGCCCAATTGCTGGAAAAAGGCCTGCCGGGCGAAATCATAGCCTCCCGGGCGTACGGCACCTGGCGGCGGTCGCCACAGAGCCTCAACCGAAACACGCGCCCCGGCCTGGACCTGACGCGCACCCGTCGCGGAAACCCGGACATAAGTGGGCAATTGGCCAGCAGGCACATTCGCCAGAGTTTCGATGCGGATCAGCAGGCGGGTACGGCCGCGCCCTCGGGGCTCGACACGCTCGACGATGCCGATCGCCTCGCCCCGCACGGATCGCTCAAGAATATGTCCGCGAACCTGTTCCACTCGCAGGGCCGCGGAGAAGAAGCCTCCCGCGACGATGGTGGCGACGGCACCGGCCATGAACAATCGCGGGCGAGCGCGGGCAGCAAAGGACGCCAGCGCCAAGGCCAGAAATACGGCGCCAGCCACCCAGGCCGATGGGTCCGCCGGAACGGAAAAGAACAACAAGACTCCGGCGATCGCGCAAACCGGGAGCCAAAGAAAAAAGCGACCTCTATCCCGCTCCTCGTCCAGACACCTCGATAGCCAGCCGAACACGGCCCGGCCCACGTCCGAAACTGCCAGGGGGATCGAGGCGGCATAGCGCGCGGATGCGCGATCGCTGCGATCTATGCGTTGCCCCTGGTCGGCCACCCCGTTCCCCTTTTCCCGCGCGGCATGCTACACGGACCCGCGTTGAAAGCCCCAATGCTGGTGCATTTCCCCCATCTCTTCGTCAAAGCGCACACCACCATGTCCGATCCCGTGATTGTTCGTTTCGCACCCTCGCCCACCGGGTTCCTGCATATCGGTGGCGCGCGCACGGCCCTGTTCAATTGGCTGTTTGCAAAATCCAAGGGCGGCAAAATGCTGCTGCGCATCGAGGACACGGATCGCGCGCGCTCCACGCAGGAGGCGATAGATGCCATTCTCGACGGGTTGACCTGGCTCGGCCTCGATTGGGACGGTGATCCGGTCTTCCAGTTCGCACGCGCCGATCGACACCGGGATGTAGTCGAAACGCTCCTGGCGGAGGGTAAAGCCTATCGATGCTATGCCACAGCCGAGGAACTGGAGCAGATGCGCGCCGATGCCCTGGCCGCCGGCCGCCCGCCCCGCTACGACGGGCGCTGGCGCGATCGCGACCCTGCCGAGGCTCCGGCAGGTGCGAAACCCGTCATCCGCCTTCGCGTGAACAATGACGGCGAGACTGTTGTAGAAGATGCCGTGCAGGGCACGGTGACGTTCCCCAATGCCGATCTCGACGACCTCGTATTGCTGCGTTCCGACGGCACGCCGACCTACATGCTGGCCGTGGTTGTGGACGATCACGACATGGGCATCACCGACGTGGTGCGTGGAGTCGACCACCTGACCAACGCCGCCCGGCAGATTCAGATCTACCGGGCGCTTGGGTGGAATGTTCCCCGCATGGCGCACATCCCGCTCATCCATGGTTCGGATGGCGCAAAACTCTCGAAACGGCATGGCGCTCTCGGCGTCGAAGCTTATCGGGAGATGGGATATATGCCGGCAGCGCTTCGCAATTATCTCGTCCGGCTGGGCTGGAGCCATGGAGACCAGGAGATCTTCACCTCGGAGGAGATGATTTCGGCTTTCGACTTCTCCGCCGTCGGTCGATCGCCCTCCCGCTTCGACTATGGCCGCCTAGAGAATCTCAACGGTCATTACATGCGCGCCACGCCCGACGACGAGCTCATGGCATTGTTCGCGGAAGCGCTTCCCTATCTGCCGGGCGGCAAAGCAGCGAAAGCTCGCCTTGATGGTGGACTGTGGGATGCGCTGCGGACCATGCTTCCGTCGATGAAGGAACGCTCAAAGAATTTCATTGAACTGCTTGATAATGCGAGCTTCCTGCTTGTAGACCGACCTCTCCCGCTTGATTTAAAAGCCGACCAGACGCTGAATACAGAGGGCACCCGTGTGCGGGTGGCGCAGCTGGCCGAACGGCTGTCGGCGCTCTCCGACTGGACGGCTGCCGATGCGGAGTCCGAAGTTCGCGCCTATGCGGAGGCTGAGGGCATCAAGCTCGGCCAAGCCGCGCAGCCTCTACGCGCCGCGTTGACGGGAAAGATGGTTTCGCCACCGATTTTCGAGGTGCTGGCGGTTTTGGGCCGGGATGAAAGCCTCGCGCGTCTCCGCGATCAAGCCGCCTGAGCGCCATCCTGCTGCCACATACTTGACCTTGCCGGGTGCGGCAAATTCGCTTAGCTGAACCCGGTTCCGTACCCACGGGATCCTCTCGAACCTGACAAGGATACGCATATGAGCGGGAAGACGGCGACTTTGAATGTCGACGGCAAAACGATCGAACTGCCGATTCTGGAGGGTTCGACCGGGCCTGATGTCATCGACATCTCGAAGCTCTATGCCCAATCTGGAATGTTCACTTACGATCCCGGATTTACCTCGACGGCGAGCTGCGCCTCAAGCATCACCTATATCGATGGTGACGAGGGGGTCCTGAGGTATCGCGGCTATCCCATCGACCAATTGGCCGAGGGCGGCGACTTCCTGGAAACCTGCTATCTGCTGCTGTATGGCGAGCTGCCGACAGCTGCACAAAAGGCCAAGTTCGATCATCGCGTGACGTGCCACACGATGGTGCACGAGCAGATGACGAAGTTCTTTACAGGCTTCCGTCGTGATGCCCATCCGATGGCGGTGATGGTCGCAAGCGTCGGCGCGATGGCCGCTTTCTACCACGATTCAACGGATATTTCCGATCCGGTCGCACGCGAGGTCGCATCCATCCGGATGATCGCCAAGCTGCCGACCCTGGCGGCCATGGCCTACAAGTATAATATTGGGCAGCCGTTCATCTATCCGAAGAACGATCTCGATTACGCCTCCAACTTCCTTCACATGTGCTTTGCGGTTCCTTGTGAGGAATACAAGGTAAACCCAATTTTCGCGAAGGCTTTGGATCGCATCTTCACGCTGCATGCGGATCACGAGCAGAACGCTTCGACGTCGACGGTTCGCCTTGCGGGTTCTTCGGGCGCGAACCCTTTCGCGTGCATCGCGGCCGGTGTCGCCTGCCTGTGGGGCCCTGCCCATGGCGGTGCGAACGAAGCAGCACTGAAGATGCTCGAGGAGATCGGAACGCCGGATCGAATTCCT
Organism: Terrihabitans aquatilis; assembly: GCF_052542005.1. Classification (NCBI taxonomy): domain Bacteria; kingdom Pseudomonadati; phylum Pseudomonadota; class Alphaproteobacteria; order Hyphomicrobiales; genus Terrihabitans; species Terrihabitans aquatilis. The sequence continues at coordinate 600,368 of NZ_JBOCUO010000001.1, forward strand.
GAATTCGTGGAAAAGGCCAAGGACAAGAACGATCCATTCCGCCTGATGGGCTTCGGGCACCGCGTGTACAAGAACTACGATCCGCGTGCCAAAATCATGCAGCAGACCGCGCATGAAGTGCTCACCGAGCTCGGCATCAAGGACGACCCATTGCTCGACGTCGCCGTGGAACTCGAAAAGGTGGCGCTGCAGGACGACTATTTCGTGGATCGCAAGCTCTACCCGAATATCGACTTCTATTCGGGTATTACCCTGCGCGCGATGGGCTTCCCCACCGCCATGTTCACGGTTCTCTTCTCGGTCGCCCGCACGGTCGGCTGGATCGCGCAGTGGAAGGAAATGATCGAGGATCCGGAGCAGCGCATCGGTCGCCCGCGTCAGCTTTTCCGCGGCGAAGTGGAACGGCAGTTCACGCCCGTCAAGGATCGCGGCTGACCTCGGCACCGCGACGACCATGCATCACGGATGCGCGTGGGCCTTTAAGAGGACCACGCGCAAATTTTTAAGGCACAATACCAGCCAATCCAGACGCCACTCTGCGCGGCTTCAATTAGCCAAGATGAGCGTCAAGATCGCTTTTACGGTGCCCACCCTGCCTGCCGAAGAACGATATCGGCAGCCCCCTGGCTCGGAGGAGATGCCACCCTCATCCTCTCATCCAGACACGTCAGTGCATCAATCTGAGCCAATCTCTCGGGGGTGTCCGAAAGGAGAAGCTTCAGAGCCTCGGCGAGTGCAGCCGGCGTTGCATCCTGGGCGACGAATTCGGGAATAGCACGCGATCCCAGAACCAGGTTGGGCAGCAGGATATGCTCGGCCTCAAGCCGGATAAACGGCCTCAGTAAGCTCAGCAGCGGCTCGACGCGATACGCTCCGACGAGTGGAATACCCGAGATTGCGAGCTCCAGTGTCACCGTGCCTGATGCGGCAAGCGCAAGATTTCCCTGCCGGAAGGCAGCCAGTTTTTCCGCCTCGCCAGTAACGATCTGCGGACGGACAGGCCATTCCTCAGCGAGACGGCGAATCTCGCCCTCAAGAAGCGGTATCGTGGGGATGGCCACAGCACGCAAATGCTCGCGCGGCAGAAGAGCCAGCGTCGCTCCGAACAGCGGCATATGACGCGCGGCGACCGACGCTCGGCTACCCGGCAGGACAAGAAGGTGAGCGCCTTCGTCGATATCAGGCCGCTCGCCGGCGCTTGGCCGGAACTCGGCAATACGTTCGATCAGGGGATGACCGACATAGGTGCACGCCGGACCGCCGAGACGCTGATGAGCTGCGGGCTCGAATGGCAGGAGCGCCAGCACGTGATCCACATAGGACCGCATCCGTGTGGCCCGGCCAGGCCGCCACGCCCAGACGCTGGGTGACACATAATCCACGACAGGCAGGCCTGGCAACTGCGCCCGCGCACGCCGCGCCACCCGGTGTGTGAAATCCGGACTGTCAATGATGACGAGGACGTCCGGCGGATTGTCGACCACGGCCTGCGCCGTCTGTGCGATGCGCCGCAAGAGCGATGGAAGACGCCGCAGAACCGGGCCGAAGCCCATGACCGCGATCTCCTCCATGGGGAAGAGGGAGTGCATGCCCTCATTTTCCATTCGGGGCCCGCCCACCCCGCGAAAAGCCACCTGCCCTTTCGTCAGATCGCGCAACGCGGCCATCAGCTTGTAACCAAGCTGATCTCCCGAATGCTCGCCCGTCACAAGGAAAATATCGAGCGGCCGCGTCATGGCTTCCCCGCGTCGAAGCCCGCGACGAACAGGCTCGTGCGATCCGCGGTTTCGATCATGGAGGCAGCATCAACAGCCATGACCTCCCCCGCCGCAAATGCGATGCCCGCCAGACCCGCGGCATGAACCTTCTCGACGGTGACGGGGCCAAGCGCCGGAACATCCATTCGGCGATCTTGCCCGAGTTTGGGCGCCTTGACGAAAACTCCGGCGTTCCCATCGAGCCGGAGGCGCCTGGTTTCGCGCAGGTCGGCAATTCGCTGCAGCATCAGATCGGTGCCTTCCGCGGCTTCGACTGCAATGACGCGGCCTCTGGCAACGACCAGGCCCTGACCGACATCGAACGGACTAAGACTGGCCAGCACCTCGAATCCGAGCCGCGCATCGGCGCAATCCTGTGGCGAAGGCGCATGTTTTCCGACGGCACCAGCAGGCAGAAGCAGGCGTGGAGCCACCTCGTGCACGCCACGCACCACCAGTCCGGCCTTCTCGACCGCCTCGGCAAGCGCCGTGAGCAGACGATCATCGCCGCCCTTGAGGGCGCGGAGCAATCTGGGAAGAAGCATGAGGAGGCGCCAGTCCGGACGAAGATCACGCCAATTTGCCGGACGCGTGAGACCGCCGATGAAGAGGATCTCACGAATCCCCTGCGTACTTGCAAGGCCGATCATGCGGCCGAATTGACCGATCCGGATCCAGGCATGAGGAAAGGATTCGATTTGGGAATCCGCGATGCCCGCGAGCCCGATAAGAAAAACCGGACGACCTTGCCGGCTGACCTCCTCTGCCACGGCCAGAGGAAACGAGCCGCCTCCGCACAGGATGGCGAGCGGACCGGCAGCCGCCTCTCGCCCGTCGGGCATGGGCTCAGGTCTCGCTCGCAGAAATGGGCGTGCAGAGCGCACGATCGCCACCAGCCCTTATGAAGTCGACGACTTCCTGAACGATCGCGATATCCGGAAAAGCCGCAGCTACCTCCTCGACACGCTCCTGAAGGCGGCCGGTTTCCGCAAACAGCTGGCGGTAGGCTTGGCGCAACGCGGCAATGGATTCGCGGTCGAACTGACGACGCCGCAAGCCAACGAGGTTTAGCCCGACCAGACGAGCACGATCCCCAACAGCCATTCCAAAGGGGATGAGGTCTTTTTCGAGACCACTCAAGCCACCGACGAAGGCGTGCGAACCAATTCGCGAGAATTGGATCGCGGCCGAGCCGCCGCCCATGATGACATAATCGCCGACTTGAACATGACCGGCGAGCAAAGCGCCATTTGACAGGATGACATGGCTTCCGACGCGACAATCGTGACCGACGTGGGAGTTGGCAAGGAAAGCGCAATGATCGCCGACCCGGGTATGGCCGCCGCCGCCCTCGGTTCCGGCATTCATCGTCACGCCCTCTCGGATCAGACAATCGCTTCCGATGGTGAGGGTCGCGTGCTCACCGCGATATTTCAAATCCTGGGCTTCATGACCGAGAGATGCGAACGGGAAAATGCGCGCGCGGGACCCGATAATAGTGTGGCCCGCGAGAACGACGTGGGAACGAAGCACTGAGCCGTCGCCGAGGTCGACATTTGGACCGACGACACAGAACGGGCCGATCTCGACATCGCTTCCGATGCGGGCTCCATCCTCGACGATGGCGGTCGGGTGGATCTTCAAAATCTACTTCTCGCTGATCATCGCGGACAATTCAGCCTCAGCCACCGTCACGCCGTCGACCTTGGCTTCACCGCGGAACCACCACATACGGGCTCTTTGGCGAATTTTCGTCATGTGAAACTCCACACGATCACCCGGTACCACGGGCTTGCGGAACTTCGCCTTGTCGATGGTCATGAAGTAGACGAGCTGCGGCTTTTGGCTCCGACTTGCGGCAATGCACATGGCCCCCGCAGTTTGGGCCATCCCTTCTACGAGCAGCACACCCGGCATGATGGGCGCACCGGGAAAATGCCCGTTGAAATGGGGCTCGTTCACCGTGACATTCTTGATGCCAATGCCACTCTCGTCCTTGTTGATGTCGATGATACGATCGACCAACAAAAACGGATAGCGGTGAGGCAGAAGCTCAAGCAGGCGACCGATATCGGCCGAGCCAAGCTCAACCCCATTATTTTCGACCGCGTCCGTCACGTATCGCTTCCTTCATTCATGGACTTTGCGCCGCCCATATTCTTCACACCGCGCACAAACTTCCGAACAATTGCGATCTCTCGCATGAGCTCGCGGACAGGCTGAGCGGGAGCGCCTGCAAGCCGCTGCCCGGCAGGCACATTGTTCATCACCCCAGCCTGAGCGCCGATCTGAGTTCCATCGCCGATGGCGATATGACCGACGATCCCTGCCTGTCCGCCGAGAACGACGAAGTCTCCCAAGGTCGTGCTGCCGGAGATACCAGCCTGCGAGACGATTACACAATGACGGCCGATCACCACATTGTGGGCAATCTGGACGAGATTATCGATCTTCGTCCCCTCGCCCACCACAGTATCGCGCGTGCCGCCGCGATCGATGCATGTGCCGGCGCCGATCTCGACATCGTCCTGGATTACGACACGCCCGATTTGCGGAATCTTCAGGTGACCACCCGGACCCATCGCAAATCCGAAGCCGTCCTGCCCGATACGCGCGCCTGAATGCACGATGACGCGATTGCCGAGAAGGGTGTGCACAAGTGTGGCGTTGGCGGCGACAGCGCAATCACGCCCGATCCGGACATTGGCGCCGATGACCGAATTGGCACCGACAGACGTTCCCTCGCCAATTTCAACACCCGGCCCGATGACCGCGCCGAAATCGATCGTGACACCGGACTCCAGCCGGGCCGACGGATGGACCGTCGCGCCGGGGGCAACACCCGTTCCAGCGAAGAGAGGCTCCGGCCGCATGGCAGATGGAAACAGCCGCGCCGCGGCCTTGGCAAACGCGCGATAAGGCTCACGTGATACAAGGAGCGCCGTTCCGGCTGGCGCATCCGTCACGAATCCTGGAGAGACGAAACATGCACCGGCTCGCGTTGAGCGGAAGTCGGACGCGTAGGATTTATTGTCAAGGAAAGAAAGGTCGTCCGGTCCGGCACGTTCCAAGGGACCGATGCCCGAGACCTCGCGGTCGGTATCGCCCCGCAGCTCTGCACCGGTCAGTTCAGCGAGAACTCGGAGAGATATCGGGGACGGCTCAGGAAAAAAGCGGGGATCACCCATCATATCACCCGCGAGCTATCCCGCGCGAACAAACGCGCGGGATAAAAGGTCCTCAGAAGCGGCCACCGCCGGAGAAGCGGAACGCCTGCTCTTCGTCGGCATCGTCCTTGGTCAGGACCCAGGCATAGTCGAAGCGCAGCGGACCGAGCGGCGACTGCCACAGCAGCGAGACGCCAACCGAAGAGCGGATGTCGCCATCGTCGCCGACGATGTCGAGTGCATCGACATTGCTGAACCCGCAGGTGCCTTCGCAGCCATCATAATTGAGCAACGTGCCGGCGTCGGCAAAGACCGCGCCCTTCAGGCCGAAGTCCTTCGGAATGCCGAACAGCGGGAACAGGACTTCCGCGCTGGCGCCAGCATAGACGGTGCCGCCGAGTGCATCCTCGGTTTCGCGATCACGTGCGCCGATACCGGAAGTCTTGAAGCCACGGACGAGATCCGGACCCTTGAAGAAGTGATCCAGAATGGGCAGATCGTCATCGCCGAAGCCCACGACGTGTCCAGCCTGACCACGCAGCATGCCGACCATCTCACCCGGAAGCTGGTGGTAATAGCGCGCATCCACAGTGGTGCGAACGAACTGGGAATCACCGCCAAGTCCAGCAACGTCCTGACGGAACTCGGCACGAATGCCGTTCGTCGGGTTCAGATTGCTATCGAGAGAGTTCCAGACGAGCGAGTAGCCCATCAGCGAGGTAAGCGTCTCACCCTCGGCCTGCTTCAGAGCCACCGAGACTTCGCGAGGATCAAGCTCATCGGTAATCCCGCCGATGCAGGTTCCGGCAGGAGCGCCCGAGCCGTCGCGATAGCAGCCATCCTTGAGACCATCGCGGATCTCGATTTCACGGCTGTAGAGCTGATAGTTCAGACCCGCCGTAAGGCTGTCGGTGATCGGCAGACCAAGGCGCAGGCCGCCACCGATCGTGTTCAGCTCATAAGCCGAATAGCTCGTTTCGTCGCGGTTCTTCATATAGAGGTCGAAGCCCGCGGAAATGCGGCGACCCAGGAAGTAAGGATCGGTAAAGCTCAGGTCGTAACCCTCGCTGTTCTCGCCCATCGAGGCGCCGACCTTCACGTAATAACCCCGACCGAGGAAGTTTTTCTCGGCAACGGAGACTTCGGCGATGAAGCCGTCGGCCGTCGAATAACCGCCGGACACCGAAAATTCGCCGGTGGGCTGATCTTCAACGTTGACGTTCACGACGACGCGGTCGGGCGAAGAACCCGGCTCCGACGTGACACGGACCGACTTGAAGAAGCCGAGGCGATTCAGGCGACGCTCAGCGCGGTTGACGAGGGCCTGGTTGTAAGCGTCGCCTTCCGCAAGATCGAACTCACGACGGACCACGTAGTCGCGCGTGCGGCTGTTACCGCGAATATTGATGCGCTCGACGTAGACCCGCGAGCCCTCTTCCACCGAATAGGTAACACCCACGGTGTGGTTCTCGTAATCACGCGAGCCGCGAGGACGGACCTGAGCAAAGGCATAACCGTTGGTGGCGAGCTCGACCGACATCGCTTCGACGGTCTTCTCGATCTCGTCAGCGCTGTAGATATCGCCAGCCTTGCCCTTGATCTTCGACCGCAGGACGGAGGGATCCACGTCGGAGACGTTCGATTCCACATCAACCGAGCTGTAGCGATAGACCGGCCCCTCTTCGACCGCGACCTGGATGCGGTAGGAATTGGCAGCCTCGTCGTAAACGACATCCGAGGACGCAACGCGGAAATCCGCATAGCCGTGACGGAGATAGAACCGGCGAACCAGCTCAAGATCGGCATTGAGGCGGTCCGGATCATAGACGTCCGACGTCTTCAACCAGCTCATGAAGTTGGTCTGGGTCGTCGTCATCTCGTCGCGAAGGCGACCATCGGAAAACGCGTTGTTACCGGTAAATTCGATCTCGGCGATCTTGCTCTTGCGATCCTCGTTGATGACGAAGACCAGATCGACGCGCCCGTTCGGACGGGAGATCACCTGCGGCTCCACCGTGGCCGAGGTGCGGCCGGAGCGGCGATAAAGCTCCAGAATACGCTGCACGTCGCCCTGGATGAGCGAGCGATTGAACGGGCCGCGCGACTTCGACTGAACCTCGGACTCGAGAACGGCGTCCTTGATCTTCCGGTTACCTTCGAAGGCAACCCGGTTGATCATGGAGTTTTCGACAACGGTAACGACGAGACCACCACCGGCACGCGACACTGACACGTCCTGGAAGAGGCCGGTCGCATAGAGGTTCTTGATCGCATCGTCGATCTTGGCGTTGTCCAGACGCTCACCCGGCTGCGTGGCGAAATAGGCACGCACGGCATCCGATTCGATGCGGCTGTTGCCGCGCACGCTAATATTCGAGGATTGCGCAAGCGCAGGATCGGCTGACGCCAGGATCACTCCACCCACCATTGTGGACAGACCCGCGGCCACGACGAGAGCCGGGACGCTTGTGAAGACACGATACACACACTTCATCGGGTTCAGACCCTCTTTCAAGACGCCCGGGTCCCCTCCCGGTACGGCCAAACAGCCGTCACGCCTGCTCGGTTCTTAGCTTGTTTCTCGCTTACCGCAACCATTTATGCTGGAAGCTGAAGCCTTTTCGGCGAGCCGTGGCAGCTAGGCCACGGCCTTCCTCAAGTCGCGATATGCAGGAGGTCGTTCCAGGTCGCAAACAGCATCAGACTGAGGACCATGGCGATACCAATCCTAAACCCGAGTTCCTGAGCGCGCTCACTGAGCGGCCGCCCCCTCACAGCTTCGACGGCGTAATACATCAGATGACCGCCATCGAGCATGGGAATCGGGAACAGGTTCAGAAGTCCGATCGAGACAGAGATCACTGCGGTGAGATCCAGCAGCACCGCAATGCCGAGCTGCGCCGCCTGACCTGAGACCTGGGCGATGCGGATCGGACCGCTCAGCTGATCGGCCGATTCGCGGCCCACCAGAATTCCACCGATGTAGGAGATGGTGCGATCGACCACGAACCACGTCTCGCCGACCGCGCCGGAAAAGGCCTGAGGCAGGGTGTAATCGCGATGCGAGATCGCCGCGCCCGTTGCGCGACTCACGCCCAGCACGCCGACCTTGACGCTCTGACCAAATCCGTCCTGGACGTCCTGCCGCTTGGGCACGGCTGTCAGATCGACCTCCTGATCGTTCCGCAGCACGCGAAATACCAGCGGCCTTTCCGGGCTTACACGAACGATCCGCTGCATATCCGTGAAGCCGGCGATGACCTTGCCGTCGATGCTGACAATGACGTCGTTTGGCTGGAAGCCAGCAGCCTCTGCGGCGCTGCCGGCGATCACCTGATCCACGCGCGCCTCAGTGGTCGGGCGGCCATAGATCCAGAATGACGCCGTGAAGATCACAATTGCCAGGATGAAATTGGCGATGGGCCCCGCCGCGACAACCGCCGCACGACGACCGACGCTTTGACCATAGAAGCTGACCCGTCGCTCTCGAGAATCCATCGCGGCCAGCCGATCGCGATCGGGGGTGCTGGCTGCATTCTCATCGCCGTAGAACTTCACATATCCGCCGAGCGGAATGGCGGCCAGCCGCCAGCGGGTTCCATGCCGATCGACCCGCGATGCTATCTCCGGACCGAATCCCATTGAAAAGGTGAGCACGCGAATGCCGCACCAGCGTGCGACAGCGAAATGGCCAAGCTCGTGGAAGAAGATCACCACCGCGAGAATGATGAGATACGGCACGACATACGTGACCGCGGAGGCACCGAATTCGAAAGCGGTGTTGAGCATGTCTCTACTTCCGTAGCCGCAGACTGGGGACCCTAGAGATGATCGACCCTGGCCTTCTGCAGGCATTCATTTGCGATGTGGCGTGCTTCACGATCGATTGCGAGAGCATCTTCGGTCGTTTCAGGTTCATTGACGAGCCCCTGCCGCCCGGCCGCTCGCTCCAAAACGTCAGCGACGAGCGCCGAAATGCCTGGAAAGCTCAGTCGCCCTTCCAAGAAGGCCGCGACGGCAACTTCATTGGCCGCGTTCAGGATCGTGGGCGCTGCCCCACCCGAACGAAGCGACTGCAACGCCAGGCCGAGAGCCGGAAACCGCTCGTGATCGGCAGGCTCGAACGTCAGGGATCCAATCCTTGCGAGATCGAGAGGCGTGACATTGGTTGACAATCGTACGGGCCAGCCAAGGCAATGAGCGATCGGCACGCGCATGTCGGGAGGCGCAAGACCGGCCACAACAGAACCATCGCTCCAGCTTACCAAGCCATGCACGACCGATTGCGGATGAACCAGGACATCGAGGCGATCCGGGCCTGTGCCGAACAGATGGTAAGCCTCGATCAGTTCCAGCCCCTTGTTCATCAGGCTGGCGGAATCAATCGTTATCTTCCGTCCCATCGACCATGTGGGATGCCGCAGGGCGTCTTCCGGCCGTGCACGGGCGATCTGATCCGCGGACCAGGTTCGGAATGGTCCGCCCGAAGCCGTCAGAATGATCTTGTCGACCTCTTCCTTGCGGCCCGAGCTGAGGGCCTGCGCGATCGCGTTATGCTCGGAATCGACAGGAAGAACCTCGGCTCCCGCCTCAGCGGCCGCACGCATGAAGGCAGCGCCCGCAGATACCAGACATTCCTTGTTGGCGAGAGCGATCATGCCGCCCCGGCGGACCGCCTCCATTGTGGGCTTCAGCCCCGCAATGCCGACAATGGCGCCCATGGTCCAGTCCACCGGGCGCGCCGCAGCGTCAGCCATGGCGTCCGCGCCCGCGGCGACTGCGATGCCGGAACCGGACAACGCGTCCTGCAGATCACGATAAGAATTCCCGTCCGCGACAACGGCGATCTTTGCTTTCACAGCCCGTGCGACATCGGCAAGCGCAAGCGCGCCGCTTCCCGCGACGACGGCCTCGACCTCATAGGCCTCGGGATCCGCCATCAGCAGATCGACCGTCGAACGGCCGATCGATCCGGTCGCGCCGAGGAGCGTGATCGTGCGAGGCGCGGAGGCCGGTTTCTTTTCAGCTTCGGCCGTCACCATACCAGCAATCCCTGTCCCGCGGCGTCCCAGCCGCCCCGCATTAGCCCGAGCGCGAGCGCAAAAAGCCCAGCTGCGATGAACCCGTCAAGGCGATCCATGAAACCGCCATGGCCGGGAATGAGCGAACCTGCGTCCTTCACGCCAAAACTGCGCTTCAGGGCCGATTCCAGAAGATCGCCGGCCTGGCTGACGATGGCCGCCACAACGCTGAGCACGATGACGGGCCCTAAAGACGGAGCATCTGCCCAGGCGGCGACACCGGCGCCCCCCAAACCCGCAAAGAAGGTGCCGCCGACAAAGCCCGCCCACGTCTTTCCAGGCGAAACGCGCGGCCAGAGCTTCGGGCCACCGATCAAACGGCCGCACACATAAGCCATGACATCGCTGATCCAAACCACTGCAAACAGCCACAGGAGCGCCGCAAGGCCCCAGTGAGAATCCGAGCGCAAGACCAGCGGGCTGATAATGGCGATTGCCGCATAAACGATTCCGAGAAGCCGCCATGTGATGGCGTCGCCCGTCATACGCCACCACTCGACCAAAACACCGCCCGCCGCGACCAGCCAGAAGCCGAAAAGCAGGAAGCCGCCCGCCCACGCAGACAGCAGCGCTGCCACGGCAAGAACCAGCCCCGAGACGAGGCGGACAGCCAGTTCGGTCGATTTGGCAGAAGACTGCGACGTCACGATCCCGCCTTGAGCAGGCCACCGAACCGGCGTTCCCGGCCACGAAATTCTGCCAAAGCAGCCTCCAGAGCCGCGCGGTTGAAATCCGGCCAGTGAAGCGGCAGGAACACAAACTCGGCATAAGCCGCCTGCCAGAGCAGAAAGTTCGACAGGCGCTGTTCACCGCTGGTCCGAATAACAAGATCCGGATCCGGGAGGTCGGACGCGTAAAGATGATGGCCGATGAGATCGACGTTGATCTCGTCAGGCCTCAGACGACCATCAGCAACCTCTCCGGCGAGATGACGCATGGTGGCGGCGAGTTCCTGCCGGCTGCCGTAATTGAAGGCGACAACAAGGGTGAGGGCCGTGTTGTCCCGCGTCAGCGTCTCGCATTCCTGGATGAGCGCCTGAAGGTCCAGATCAAGATTGGCGCGCTCTCCGATAACCCGCACACGCACGCCAGCGCGGTGGAGGTCCGCCAGGTCATCCCGCACGAAATGACGCAGCAGATTCATCAGATCGAAGATCTCGTTACGCGGACGAGACCAGTTCTCGACCGAGAAACTGTAGAGCGTGAGGACCTTGATGCCGAGTTCGCCGGCAGCCCGAACACTGGCCCGCACGGCTTGCACCCCACGGCGGTGCCCTTCGACGCGCGGCAAGCCACGCGCCGCAGCCCAGCGTCCGTTGCCATCCATAATGATGGCAACATGCGTCGGCACCCCCTCTCCACCCGAAGTGGGGGCAACGACATTCGGCAGACGCTCGAGGGCGCTCATCCGCTCGGACCGGACCTTCCTGTCAGACCTGCATGATTTCTTTTTCCTTGGCCGCCATCAATTGGTCGATCTCGGAAATGCTCTCATCGGTGATTTTCTGGACGGCGTCACTCTGACGACGAACGTCGTCTTCCGTGATTTCGCTGTCCTTCTCCAGCTTTTTCAGGAGATCAAGACCGTCGCGGCGGACATTGCGCACCGCGACCTTTGCCTGCTCGGCATATTTGTGACCGACCTTCACGAGTTCCTTGCGGCGCTCCGCGTTCAGTTCCGGAATCGGAATGCGCAAAAGCTGCCCCTCGACGATCGGATTTAGGCCGAGATTGGATTCGCGGATGGCGCGCTCGACGGCGCCGGTCATGGAGCGATCCCACACCTGCACGTTGAGCATCCGAGACTCAGGCACCGTGATCGAGGCCACCTGGTTCAAGGGCGTGTGCGAGCCATACGCATCGACATTGATCGGATCGAGGAGACTCGTAGACGCACGACCGGTGCGCAAGCCGTTCAGTTCCGTGCTGAGGACCGAGACCGCGCCCTGCATACGGCGTTTCAGTTCGGCAGTGTCGAAATCGGATGCCATCGTTCTTCCCAACATAGTTCGGCCCGCAGGGCAGTCGGGATTACGCTCCGACGACGGTTCCGCGCCCCCTGCCCATCACGGTAGCCTTGATCGATCCTGGCTCGTGAATCGAAAAGACGATTACCGGAATACGGTTCTCACGAGCAAGGGCGAAGGCCGCAGCATCCATGACCTTAAGGTCACGGGCAATCGCCTCATCAAAGCTGACCCGGTCGTACCGCACCGCGGAAGGATCCTTTTTGGGATCCGCCGTGTAAATGCCGTCGACATTGGTGGCCTTCAGCAAGGCGTCGCACCCCATTTCGGCCGCACGCAAGGCCGCAGCCGTATCGGTCGTGAAATAAGGATTTCCGGTGCCGGCGGCGAAGATCATCACATGGCCGCGTTCGAAATGACGCAGGGCCTTGGGTCTGGAAAACGTCTCGCACACGGCCGGCATATCGAGTGCCGACATCACACGCGCCGTGGCGCCATGCCGCTCAATGGAGGCACCGAGCGCCAGCGCATTCATCACCGTGGCCAGCATGCCCATGTAATCGCCGGTGGCGCGGTCGATGCCGCTCGCGGCGACCTGAACGCCACGAAAGATATTTCCGCCACCGACGACGAGCGCCACTTCGACACCTTCATGCCGAAGCTCGGCGACTTCAGCCGCGATCCGGTCGACCGTCGAAGGATCGAGGCCGAATCCGGCTGCGCCCATGAGAGCTTCGCCGGAGACCTTCACGAGGACACGCTTAAAGAGCGGGTTCGTCATGCACGTTCTCCGGCTTGGTTAATATGAGCTCAGCGGGTTCCCGCAGCCGCGGCAACCTCAGCGGCGAAATCGCTCTCGGTCTTTTCAATACCTTCGCCGAGGGCATAACGAATGAAGCCGACGACGTTGATCGGGGCTCCGACCTGGCCTTCGGCTTCCTTCAGCGCCTGGGCAACGGTCTTGCTGCCATCCTGGACGTGGATCTGATCGAGCAGGATGACTTCCTTGTAATAGGACTTCAGGCCGGACTCGATGATCTTCTCCTGCACATTGGCAGGCTTGCCCTGATGCTTCTCCAGCAGGATGGCCTTTTCGCGTTCGACGATGCCGGCATCAACGCCGCTCGCATCGACGGCGACGGGGTTCATCGCTGCAATGTGCATGGCGACACCACGACCGATTTCGGAGAGCTTCTCCACGTCGCCCTTGGATTCGAGCGCGACAAGAACACCAATCCGGCCAAGACCATCCGCAACAGCGCCGTGTACATAGGTGGCGATCACACCCTCTTGCACCTGAAGCTTCGAGACACGACGCAGGTTCATGTTCTCGCCGATAGTGGCGACGAGATCGGTAAGCGTGTCCTTCAGGTTCTTGGCACCGCCTGGGAAAGTGGTGCTCTCCAACGATTCAAGCGTGCCGTCGGTGTTGAGCGCGGTCTTTGCAGCTTCGCGCACATAAGCCTGGAAGTCGGGATTGCGGGCCACGAAGTCCGTCTCGGAATTAACTTCAAGCGCAGCAGCCGTCTTGCCGGACGATTCAACTGCGACGAGACCTTCAGCGGCCACGCGACCGGCCTTCTTGGCGGCCTTCGACAGACCCTTCTTGCGCAGCCAATCGACCGCAGCCTCGAGATTGCCGTCGGTTTCCGTCAGAGCGGACTTGCAATCCATCATGCCGGCGCCGGTCTGGTCGCGCAGCTCCTTGACGAGTGCCGCTGTGATGTTCGCCATGTCTTTTCCCCGGAAACTATCTTGGCGTGAATTGAAACGGCGCGAAGAGATCTTCGCGCCGCAGAAGCAGGATCAGGCTGCGAGCAGCTCGCGGGCCTGGGAAACCCAACCCTCAGGATTAAGGCGACCGCCGAGCTTGAGCTCACCGTCGACCGCGGCAGCCTCTTCGGCCGTCATGGCGGCGATCTGCCAATAATGGAAGATGCCGTATTCATTCAGCTTCTTCTCGACCTGCGGGCCGACACCCGTGAGGCGGCTCAGATCGTCAGGCGCACCGCGGGGCGCGGCCAGCGTCTCGTACACCGCAACCGGTGCTTCCGCAGCTTCGCCGAGGTTCACGACGTCGGGCGAGGTATCGACTGGCAGCTCTTCCAGCAACGGCTCCTCGGAGGCGCCCATATCGAAGCCCGAAGAGCCCTGAGCACGGCCGATGCCGTCGATCGCGGCGCGTGCCACCAGATCGCAAAGAAGCGCGATCGCACGGCCCGCATCGTCGTTGCCGGGAACCGGGAAAGCGATGCCGTCCGGGTCGCAATTGGAATCGACCACGGCTGCCACGGGAATGTTGAGGCGGCGCGCTTCCTGGATCGCGATCGCTTCCTTGTTGGTGTCGATCACGAAGATCAGATCGGGAAGACCGCCCATATCGCGAATGCCGCCGAGGGCGCGATCGAGCTTCTCCTTCTCGCGCGACAGCGTGAGGCGCTCCTTCTTGGTGAAGCCCTGAGCTTCGCCAGAGAGCATTTCCTCAAGCTTGCGAAGACGCGCGATCGAATGAGAGATCGTCTTCCAGTTGGTGAGCATGCCGCCCAGCCAACGCGAATTCACATAATACTGAGCCGAACGCTGCGCCGCATCGGCAACGGCTTCCGCAGCCTGACGCTTGGTGCCGACGAGCAGCACGCGGCCACCGCGAGCAACGGTGTCCGACACCTGCTGCAGGGCCTGCGACAGCATCGGCACGGTCTGAGCCAAGTCGAGGATGTGGATGTTGTTGCGGGTACCGAAGATGTACGGAGCCATCTTCGGATTCCAGCGATGGGCCTGGTGGCCGAAATGAACGCCCGCTTCCAAGAGCGCGCGAAGATTTACTTCAGGAAGAGCCATAATCTTGTTCTCCGGTTGGAACCGCCGCAGACGTGACCATGTCTCCTTCCTGGAAACAGGGCACCGGAACGCACGAGTGCGAATGTCCGCGTGTGGGATGCGCGGGCTTATAAGGGAATCGCCCCAAGGAGGCAAGCGAAAGCCGCCTGTTCGGCCGCCTCAGGCGGCAACGACATCCAGCACGCCCGGCACCGCCTTGATGGCTGCGGCGACCGGAGGCGGGACGCGATAACGGCCGGGCAATTTGATCTCGATTTCCGCCCCATCGGTCAGCAGCACCATGGATATCTCGCTCTCGCCGCCCCTCTGCAAGCGGCTTGCAATGAGGTCGATCGGTTCCGGATCCCGCACGAACACCTGAAGCGACTGCCCGAACTTCGAGGCTGCTTCCTCGAGAGGAACGACGGAGAGGATGCGCGCCCTCACCTCGTCTCCATCAAGCGACGCCTGAAGGCTGACCACGACCGATGTGTTTGGCTCCAGCAGCTCGCGATATTCGCTCAGTCCCTCGGAGAACAGGATGGCTTCATAATGTCCCGTGGGATCGGACAATTTGACGATGCCCATGCGGTTGCCGCTCTTGGTCCGCTTTTCCTGCCTGGAAAGAACCGTTGCAGCGAGACGGCCTGCGGTCGCGCCTTGGCGCACCGAGGCGGTGAACTCCGACCAGCGCGCGACCTTCATCTTGCCGAGTATCTTTGAATAGGCATCCAGCGGATGGCCCGTCAGGAAGAAGCCCACAGCCTCATATTCACGTGTCAGCCGCTCGCCGGGGAGCCATTGCTCCACACGAGGCGCGCGAATACGTTCGGGCTCGACCCCGCCAAACAGGCTGTCCTGCCCGAGCTCCGCATCACTTTGGGTACGGCCTGCAATGGCCATGACCTGATCAAGGGACGCGAACACGCGGGCGCGATCACCATCGAGAGCGTCAAACGCCCCGGCCTGGATCAGACTTTCCAAGGTGCGCTTGTTCACCGAGCGCGGATCTATGCGGCGCGCGAAATCCGACAGATCGGCAAAGGGCCGATCACCACGTGCGGCCACGATGGCGGCGGCAGCCTGCGTGCCCACTCCCTTCACGGCAGCCAGGGCATAACGGATCGCCCCTTCGTGCACGCTGAACTCGACTTCCGACTCGTTCACGGAAGGCGGGTTCACATTGATCCCCATACGTCCCGCTTCGCTGCGGAACTCGGCGAGCTTGTCCGTCGATCCCATGTCGAGCGTCATGGACGCCGCAAGGAACTCGACGGGGTAATTCGCCTTGAGATAGGCCGTTTGATAAGAGACCAGCGCGTACGCTGCTGCATGGCTCTTGTTGAAACCGTAATCGGCAAACTTCGCCAGGAGATCGAAGATGGCGTTCGCGTCGTCCTTTCCCACGCCGCGTTCGGTCGCGCCTGACACGAAGATCTCGCGCTGTGCGTCCATCTCGGAGCGGATCTTCTTGCCCATAGCACGGCGCAGCATATCGGCCTGACCGAGCGTATATCCGGCCAAGGTCTGCGCGATCTGCATCACCTGTTCCTGATAGATGATGACGCCGAACGTCTCCGCGAGGCTGCTTTCAATTTTGGGATGGGGATATTCCGGTTTTTCGCGGCCATGCTTGCGCGCGCAATAGGTGGGAATGTTGGCCATCGGACCCGGACGGTACAGGGCCACAAGCGCCACGATATCCTCGAACCGGTCAGGCCGCATTTCGAGAAGCGCACGCCGCATGCCCGCGCTTTCCACCTGGAACACGCCGACGGTCTCACCCCTGGCCATCAATTCGTAGGCGAGCTTGTCGTCGATCGGCAATGTCGAGACATCGAGCTCGATGTCCCGCGCGGCCAGGTGCTCAACGGTCTTACGGATCGTGGTCAACGTCTTCAGTCCGAGGAAGTCGAACTTCACCAGGCCGGCCTGCTCCACCCATTTCATGTTGAACTGGGTTACGGGCATGTCCGAACGCGGGTCTCGGTAGAGCGGCGCCAGTTCCATCAACGGCCGATCACCGATCACGATACCCGCTGCATGGGTCGAGGCGTGCCGGTTCAGACCTTCGAGCTTCAGCGCAATATCGAGCATGCGCCCAACGACAGGCTCCTCCTCCCTCGCCGCCTCGAAGCGCGGCTCGTCCTTGATGGCTTGCGCGAGCGTGACGGGATTGGCTGGATTCTGCGGCACCAGCTTGCAGAGCTTGTCGACCTGGCCGTAGCTCATCTCAAGGACACGGCCTACGTCTCGCATCACACCGCGCGCCTGAAGCGTACCGAACGTAATGATCTGCGCCACCCGATCGCGGCCATATTTGTCCTGAACGTAGCGGATGACCTCCTCGCGCCGCTCCTGACAGAAATCGATATCGAAATCCGGCATCGAGACGCGTTCAGGATTGAGAAAGCGCTCGAAGAGCAGCCCGAAGCGGATCGGATCAAGATCGGTGATAGTCAGCACCCAGGCGACCAGCGAACCCGCGCCCGAGCCGCGCCCTGGGCCGACCGGAATGTTCTGGGCCTTCGCCCATTTGATGAAGTCCGAGACGATGAGGAAATAGCCCGGAAATTTCATGCGCTCGATCACGTCGAGTTCGAACGCCAGACGTTTCTCATAATCCTCGACAGCCAGACCCGGCGCGCAGCCGTGCACCTCGAGACGGTGCCGCAGACCTTCTTCCGCCTGCCGCCGCAGCTCGGCCGCCTCGTCACCGTCCCGTGTGAAGCGGGGAAGGATGGGCTTGATGGAGCGTGGGCGATAGGCGCATCGCCGAGCGATCTCGATGGTGTTCGCTGTCGCCTCCGGAAGATCGGCGAACAAGGCGAGCATCTCGGCCCGGGTCTTGAAGCGGTGCTCGGCCGTCAGCTGCCGTCGATCGGGATCGGCCACAAAACGACTGGCGGCGATGGCCAAAAGCGCGTCATGCGCCTCATAATCGGCAGCGGTTGCGAAATAGCATTCGTTGGTGGCGACCAAAGGCACACCGATATCATAGGCCAGGGAAATCAGGCGAGGCTCAAGCGCGCGCTCGCCTTCCAATCCATGGCGCTGCAGTTCGAGGTAGAGGCGATCGCCAAAAGCCTCGCCCAGCCGATTGAGGCGGTTGCGGGCCAGATCCTCGCGGCCCTCCGCGAACGCACAATCAACCGGACCCCTCGCCCCCCCGGTCAGAACGATCAGCCCCTGCGCGTGCTCGACGAGGCGACCGAAAGAAACGTGAGGCGCCTCACTCGGATCGGTCTCAAGGAATCCCTGGCTCGTCAGAGCAAGAAGATTGCGATAGCCCGCCTCCGACTGCGCAAGCACCACGATGCGCGGCCGTTCACACGCAGGTCCCCTCGCCCCCGGCGCAGCTTCCCGATCACCGAACTCCACCGCGATGGAACAGCCCGTGATGGGCTGAATGCCACTTCCGGCCAGCTTCTCGGAGAATTCAAGAGCTCCAAACAGGTTCGACGTGTCTGTCAGAGCAAGCGCCGGCATCTTGTCGGCTTTCGCCAAATCCGCGAGCCGTCCGACCTTGATTGCGCCTTCGAGCAACGAATAAGCGGAGTGAACGTGCAGATGAACGAAACCCGGATCGGCCACGACGGATCACCCCTTCGATGTCGCTAGAAAATGGGCAACGCGTCTGCCCAGACAAGGATCATCGCAACAAACACAGCGACCGAGGAGAACTCGGCCAATCCGGAGAGAACGCTCTTCAAATGGGTGAACGCCATAGCTGCCTCCCGTTTTCCACTGTGTTCCTGTTTTGTTCTTTCTTGGGCCAAGAGTCAAGCTGGCCGTTTTGGGCGGTTTTTTGCGATCAGCGGAATTTCAGAGTTCGACGACGAGGCCGTCCCGCAACGTGATGCGGCGATCCATCCGCGCCGCCAGATCGAGATTGTGAGTGGCGACCAGAGCCGCGAGCCCCGTGGCCTTGATCAGTCGGAACAGGCTGTCGAACACGGCATCCGCGGTAACAACGTCCAGATTACCTGTCGGCTCGTCCGCGAGAAGAACCCGTGGCGCGTTTGCAACCGCCCTGGCAATCGCCACGCGCTGCTGCTCGCCGCCGGACAATTCATTGGGCCTGTGCTGCACACGGCCCGCGAGACCCAGCCAGCCCAGCAATTCTTCGGCCCGCACGCGCGATTCACGATGGTCGAGCCCGTTGACCAATTGCGGCAACATGACATTTTCGAGCGCCGAGAATTCGGGAAGCAGATGGTGAAACTGGTACACGAACCCGATTTCCACCCGCCGGATGCGGGTGCGCTCGGTGTCCGACAAGGTCGATGTCGGCCGTCCACCCAGAATGACTTCGCCGCTGTCGGGCTTTTCCAGAAGTCCCGCGATGTGCAGCAGGGTCGACTTACCGGTTCCGGACGGCGCGACCAGAGCCACGGCCTCGCCCGGATAGAGGGAAAAATCCAGACCACGCAGGATATCGAGCGTCGCCCCGCCCTGCTGGTACTGCCGATGGATCGCCTCCAGGCGAATGATCTCTCCGAACTCGTTCATTCGTATCGCAATGCCTCGACCGGATCGAGCCGCGACGCGCGCCATGCGGGATAGAGCGTCGCAAGGAGAGACAATCCCAGCGCCATGGCCACAACCGACACCGTTTCCCCGACGTCGACCACGGCCGGCAGCCTGCTCAGGAAATAGAGTTCAGGTGTGAACAGCTCCGTCGCCGTCAGCCAGGAAATCGCCTGCCGGATCTCCTCCACATAGGCGCAGACGACCAGGCCGAGGATGACGCCGACGATGGTGCCCACGAAGCCGATGGCCGCACCCGTGATGACGAAGATGCGCATGATCGTGCCGCGCGTCGCGCCCATCGTACGCAGAATGGCGATGTTGTGGCCCTTCTCCTTCACGAGCATCGTGAGGCTGGAGATGATGTTGAGATCGGCCACGAGGACGATCAGCATCAGGATCAGGAACATCACGTTGCGCTCCACCTCCAGCGCCGAGAAGAAGGTGACGTTGCGCTGTCGCCAATCAGTCAGCTGGACCTGACGCCGTGCCGCCTCCTGAATGAGGCCTCGCATCACATCCGTGGTGTCGGGATCGTTGAGGAAAACCTCGATGGCCGAAACGTCGGCGTTGCGGTTGAAATAGGCCTGAGCCTCGACGAGCGGCAGAAACACGAAGACGGCGTCGTATTCCGACATGCCGACTTCATAGATCGCGCGAACCGGATATCCCTTGATCCGCGGCGTGGTGCCCATCGGAGTCACAGCCCCGCGCGGCGAAACCAGAGTAAGGATATCGCCAACCTGGAGCCCTAATTGCTCGGCCAGCTTGCGCCCGATCACAACGCCCAGATTGCCGTCGAAGCCTTCGAGCGTTCCGTCCTTGATGCTGTTGCCGATAAGACCAGTATTCTTGAGGTCTCGCTCCAGGACGCCGCGGACCAACACACCGCCGGCATTGGAGGCGGACGATGCCAGCGCCTGCCCCTCGACAAGAGGCATCGCCATGCGAACGCCGGGCACCGCCGCGATCCGTTGCGCCACAGCTTCATAATCGGTCAGCTCGGAGCCGACCGGCTGCACAACCACATGACCGTTCACGCCGAGAATTTTCGTCAGCAATTCCTGGCGGAAGCCGTTCATCACCGCCATCACGATGATGAGAACCGCCACGCCCAGCATCACGCCGATGAAGGAGAAGGCCGCCGAGACGGAAATGAAGCCTTCACGGCGACGGGCCCGCAAATAGCGGAACGCGATGAGCCATTCAAACGCCGCGAAAGGCCGCACCGTGCGGCCGCCCGTACCGGCGTTTTCATCGGCCTCGGTCGCGCTCACCCGAGGAGCCGCGCCAGAGCGGATTCAAGGGAGAGGTTCTCACGCTCGCCGGTCGCCCGGCGTTTCAGCTCGACATTCCCAGAGGCCAATCCCTTGGGCCCGACGATCAATTGCCAGGGGAGCCCGATAAGATCGAGCGTTGCGAACTTGGATCCCGGCCGCTCATCCCTGTCGTCGTAGAGCACGCTCTTCCCCGCGGATCGCAGCTTATCATAGAGATCGGAGCACACAGCGTCCGTTGCCTCGTCGCCGACCTTCAGATTGGCAAGGCCAATATCGAAGGGCGCAACACTGTCCGGCCAGATGATGCCATTGGAATCGTGATTCGCCTCGATGATCGCCGCAATGAGGCGTGAGGGCCCAATACCATAAGATCCCATGTGGACCGGCTGCTCCTGCCCGTCCGGACCGGAGACCTGCGCGCGCATGGCCGCCGAATATTTGGTGCCGAAATAGAAGATGTGGCCGACTTCGATGCCTCGCGCTGAAAGACGCGCACTTTCCGGCAACGCGGCAAATGCGCCTTCGTCGTGCATCTCGGACGTGGCGGCGTAGAGCCCCGTCCAACGGTCGACGAGATTCTGGAGGCCGTCCGCATCCCCGAAATCGACATTCTCGTCCGGGATGGGCAGGTTCAGATAATCCTCGTGGCAGAACACTTCGCTCTCGCCGGTCGGAGCGAGGATGATGAATTCATGGCTCAGATTTCCGCCGATCGGGCCTGTGTCCGCCACCATAGGGATCGCGCGAAGCCCCATCCGGGCGAAGGTCCGGAGATAGGCGACGAACATCCGATTGTAGGATGTGCGCGCGCTATCTGCATCGAGATCGAAGGAATAGGCGTCCTTCATCAGAAACTCGCGTGAGCGCATGACGCCGAATCGGGGCCGCACCTCGTCCCGGAACTTCCATTGGATATGGTAGAGGTTCAGCGGAAGATCGCGATAGGAGCGAACATAGGCACGGAATATTTCCGTGATCATCTCCTCGTTCGTCGGCCCGAACAGCATATCGCGCTCATGACGATCCTGCAGGCGAAGCATTTCCTTGCCGTAATCGTCGTAACGCCCCGATTCCCGCCAGAGATCGGCCGATTGGATGGTCGGCATCAGCAATTCGATTGCCCCCGCCCGGTCCTGCTCCTCGCGCACGATGGCGCACACCCGGTCGAGAATCCGCTTCCCCAAAGGAAGCCAGGCATAGATGCCGGCCGATTCCTGCCGGATCATGCCGGCGCGCAACATCAGGCGGTGAGAGACGATCTCGGCTTCTTTTGGCGTCTCGCGAAGGATGGGCAGGAAATAATTCGAGAGACGCATTGCAACCTCAGATGCGCGCAACGTGCCGCGCCAATCGGCGCAGACGAAAGCCCAGGAACCCACAAAAAACAAGGCCATAGGAGCGCATGTCCACCTCCAAGAGGCTCAAACGACACTGCTCGGGGAAAAAGCACATGCCCGGAACGCACTTTGTTTAGGCATCAGGCGGAGATGTGAAGGCAATGTGTCAAAAATTTTGCCATTTCACGTCTACTACTTAGTGACAACATCAAAATCGTTGGATAGCATCGATCTATCAAAAAAAGAGGCCTGACGCGCAGAAGCGCGAGGGGTCCGGGTCTTGGGAGGAGAGAAGGGCTTTTTGGCTGCTGCCCCGCACCCGGCAGCCATTACATTGGTCGACCCGCAACGCGACCTTGAAGCCCAATGCTGAACTATAAAAAGCAAGGCTTCGGCCTTGCTTTTTTTATTGTTCGCAGGGGAGTACGGCAATCCGGAATATCCCTCGCACCTCTCAACCTGAACCGATTGTCTAATAGCGCGGCAGGAACGGTATATCGTCGAGCGTGATCCAATGCCGCGTGAAGTTCAGGTAAAAAAGGATGAACACCAGAGTGGCGAAAATCGTGTTGTAGATCGCGATCCGCCACAGACGGGGCGTCGCCGGGGCTCCGGGCTCGGTGCCCGGAACCACCTCACCCGTCTCGTGCTGAGAGCGGACACCCCAAGGCAGAACGGCGAATAGCCCGATCCACCAGATCACGAAATAGATCGCAACCATGCTGGTGATGGTCATGGCACACCTCTCCCCGGCACGTTCCGCCTGTTCGCGAGCTTATAATCCGATCACCAGAACATGGCAGAAGGGTTTTTTGCCCCATGCCGCATTCATCTCAGCACGCACGGCACGCCGCACGGCATCGGCCACGGAATCGTGGTCGCGCCGACGGGCTTTGGGTAGCGATTCCACCACATCGAGCACGGCGTCATAGACGACATCGGCCATGCGCTCGCCCTCGGGGTCCTTGTCGGGAAGACCCGAGAGCTCAACCTCAGGATCCCCTGAAAGTTCACCTCGGCTGTCGAGTGCCAGGGCGACCGACACGATGCCCCCGAAAGCGAGCCGTCGACGTTCCCGGACCGGTTCCTCGCTCGCAATCAGAAGATTGCCGTCCTTGAAAGAGCGGCCTGAGCGAACCTTCCCGACGATTTCCGCGCCTTCGGGCGCAAGTCGCAGAATTTCGCCATTACGGACGCGCCCGATGTGAGGAACGCCGATCCGTCTGGCCAGCTTTTCGTGTTCGTGCAGATGCAAGGCTTCGCCATGTACCGGCACGACGATCTGCGGGCGCAGCCACGAATAAAGCAGTTCCATCTCACCACGGCGCGGATGGCCCGACACATGGACAAGCCGGTCATGATCCGTCACGACCTCGATGTTGCGATCGATCAAGCCATTGATGATGCGGTTCACTTCCCGCTCATTGCCGGGGATGGTGCGCGACGAGAAGATTACGCGGTCACCCTTCGAGAGCGAGATCTCCGGATGATCGCCGGAAGCGATGCGCGCCAGCGCGGCTCGGGATTCGCCCTGACTGCCAGTAAGCAGCAGAAGTGCCTTGTCGGGCGGAAGATACCCGAAGACGTCAGGCGAGCGGAATTCACCCACGCCATCGAGCCATCCGGTTTCGCGAGCGACCGTGACGGTGCGTTCCATCGCACGGCCGACAACCACCACTTCACGCCCGGCTGCAAAAGCCGCCTCGGCCACGGTGCGCAGTCGGGGAATGTGAGAGGCAAACGTGGTTACGGCGACCCGCGCGGGTGCGGTGCGGATCAAGTCCGCGATGTTTTCGCCGACCTCAAGCTCCGAGGGAGAGAACCCGTCCCGTACGGCGTTCGTCGAATCCCCGATCACGGCGAGGACACCTTCATCGCCGAGCGCGCGAAAACGCCCCTCCTCCGTCACGCCCGCAGATGTGGACCGGGAGTCGATCTTCCAGTCTCCGGTGTGAACGACCAGACCGGCCGGCGTACGAATGGCCAGCGAATTGGCTTCCGGAATCGAATGCGCAACCGGCACGAACTCGACATTGAACGGCCCGAAGGCCACCTTGCCGCCTGGCTTGACGACCTGCACCGCCACCTGCGGCGCGGATCGCTCGCCCGCTGCCTTGGCGTTGAGGAGATTGGCCGTGAATGGCGTTGCCACGACCGGAATCTTTAGCCGCGGCAGAAGGTCGAGAACGGCGCCGTAATGGTCCTCGTGCGCATGGGTAAGGAGCAATGCCAGCAGATTATCCCGAAGACCTTCCGCGAACGAGATGTCCGGCAGGATCAGATCGACGCCAGGTGTCTCCGACGGGTGGCCGAATGTCACGCCGCAATCGACCATGATCCATTTTTTGTTGCGGCCGGGCCCATAACCGTAAAGACCCATATTCATGCCGATCTCGCCGACACCTCCAAGGGGGACAAAGACCAGTTCGTTGTCGTCGTTTGCACTCATCGCATCGTCGCCGCGGTGCCGAAATGCACCTCGCCCGCCGCGATCACGCGGCGTGCACCGGCCTCGGTCAGCACAATCAGGCGTCCTTCCTCATCAAGCGTTTCGAATGTACCGCGAATTATGTCGTCGCCTAGCCGGATGGCGACAGGCGCGCCGAGACCCGCCGCCTGCTCGAGCCACAACCGACGTATATCATCAAGACCCCTGCCCTCGTCCCAAAGCTCATGGAAACTCACCCAGGCTTCGGCAAGAGCCAAAAAGACGTCTTCTGCAGCGCAGGACGATCCGAGCGCGGCAAGCGATGTGGCTGGGTAGGGCAAATCCGCAGGCGCTGCCACAACGTTGACACCAATTCCGATGACGACCACCCGTCGTTCGTCCGAGATGGGTTCGATCTCGATCAGAATACCGGCAAGCTTTGCACCATCGAACAGGACGTCATTCGGCCATTTCAGCATCAGTCGCGTGCGATCATGGCCGTCGATGCCATCAAGCGCGGTCTTCGCGACAATCTCCGGCGCAATGTCCGCAATCGCTTTGTTCAATGCCAGAGCAGCAACAAAGCCGAGGCTCGCGAGAACAGGTTGTGACAGATCCGTGCTTATCAGGAGGCTGGCCGCGAGGTTTCCGGGCGGCGCATGCCAGGCGCGCTTTCGACGGCCGTACCCTGCGATCTGCTGTGCGCTCACCAGCCAGATCGGACCGGTTTCCCCAGCCCGCGCTAGCGCAAGCGCTTCGGCATTCGTCGAGCCGATACTGTCATACGCCCTGAGCTGATATCCGGCCTTCTCCGAACAAGGACCAAGAGCGAAGACCATCAGATCAGAACAGGCTGCCAGCAGCAGCCGCAGCCGCGTTCACGACAGGCGCCGGATAAAGCGCATAAAGCAGCACGAAAGCACCCGTCAGTGCGACGATCACTTTCAGCTCCACCGGCGGTTTTTCAAAGTGCACCTCCGGCTCGTCGAAGTACATGATCTTCACCACCCGGAGGTAGTAGAACGCTCCCACGACGCTTGTCACGACACCGATGACGGCAAGCCAGTAGAGCTGCGCATTGATCGCGGCCAGAAACACATAGAACTTGGCAAAGAACCCCGCCATCCACGGAATGCCCGCGAGCGAAAACATCATGGTGGCCATGACAAACGCCAGGAAGGGACTTGTGCGGCCGAGGCCTGCCAGGGACTCAACGGTCTCCACCGGGCCTTCCTTGTGCCTCATGGACATAATGATCGCGAAGCAGCCCAGCGTCATCACGACATAGACCACAAGATAGACGAGCACACCCTGGACGCCCGCGGCTGTACCGGCAGCCAATCCAATCAGCATGTATCCGACATTGCCGATCGACGAATACGCCATGAGGCGTTTGATGTTGCGCTGTCCAATCGCCGCGAAAGATCCAAGCCCCATAGATGCGATCGAGATGAACACGACGATCTGGCGCCATTGATCGGCGATCTGCGGAAATGCATCGATGGCGACACGGACGAACAGCGCCATGGCCGCGACCTTCGGAGCAGCCGCGAAGAACGCTGTGACCGGGGTCGGAGCGCCCTCGTACACGTCCGGTGTCCACATGTGGAACGGGACGGCCGAAACCTTGAACGCGAGGCCTGCGAACAGGAAGACAAGGCCGAAGATCAACCCAATGGGCGCGTCGCCGCCGGTAACGGACTGGGCAATGCCGGCGAAAGACACCGTGCCCGCGAAGCCATAGACGAGCGAGCAGCCGTACAGAAGCATGCCCGAGGACAACGCGCCGAGAACGAAATATTTCAGGCCGGCCTCAGTGGAGCGGAGATTGTCACGGTGGAAGGCCGCGATGACGTAAAGCGCCAGCGACTGAAGTTCGAAGCCGAGATACAGCGCAATGAGATCATTGGCCGAAACCATGATCATCATTCCGGTCGTCGAGAGAATGACGAGGATCGCGAACTCGAACCGATTCAAGCCCTCGCTGCGCAGGAAGTGGAAGCTCATCAGGAGCGAGCCAAGCGCGCCGACCAGCACGAGAAGCTTCAGGAACTGCGCATAACGATCGAAAACAAAGCTGCCGTTGAAGACCGTGACAGTCTCGGCAGGAGCACGAAGCAAAAGACCACCGGCCACAACCAGAAGCAACATCGCAAGGATGTTGATCATCTGTGTCGATCGATCTCCCCGGATGGCTCCAAGCAGAACCAGCACCAACGCTCCGCCCGCCAGAACGAGTTCCGGCAAAGCGGGCGCCAAATCGGCGAATGTCAGGCCGTTCATCGTCTCTGTTCCGGGATCAAGGGGCAGCGACCGCGGCGGAGGACGCAGCCTCAGCCGTCGGCGTATAGATGGTGACAACGTTCTGGATACTGGCCGAGGTCATGCGGAACACGGGCTGGGGCCAGACGCCGAAGAGAAGGGTAAGGACGACCAGCGGCGCCAGAATGACGACTTCGCGTATCGTGAGATCGGGCAGGAATTTCAGGCCCGGCTTTTCCAGCGCGCCCCAGATGACCTTGCGGTACAGCCAAAGCGCGTAGCCTGCCGACAGAATGATGCCGGTGGTAGCGAAGAACGCGATCCAGGTATCGGCCTGGAACGCACCCATCAGGCTGAGAAATTCACCGACGAAACCTGATGTGCCAGGCAGACCGACATTCGCCATGGTGAAGAGCATGAACACCGCAGCATAGGCCGGCATACGGTTCACGACGCCGCCATAGACCGCGATCTCACGCGTGTGGGTACGGTCGTACACGACGCCGACGCAGAGGAAGAGCGCCCCTGAGACGATCCCGTGCGAGATCATCTGAAAAACTGCGCCATCGATGCCTTGGCGGTTCAGAGAGAAAATGCCCATGGTAACGAAGCCCATATGGGCGACCGACGAATAGGCGATCAGCTTCTTGATGTCCTCCTGCATCAGCGCCACCAGCGAGGTGTAGATGATGGCGATGACCGACAGAACGAGAACGAAGGGTGCGAAGAACTCGGACGCCTCCGGGAACATCGGCAACGAGAAGCGGATGAAGCCATAACCGCCCATCTTCAGCAGAATGCCCGCCAGGATAACCGAGCCGGCAGTCGGCGCCTCGACGTGCGCATCCGGAAGCCAGGTGTGCACCGGCCACATGGGCATCTTGACCGCGAAGCTGGCGAAGAAAGCCAGCCAAAGCCAGGTCTGCATGCCCGCCGGGAAGTCATGCGCCATCAGCGTCGGGATGTCGGTGGTTCCTGCGTCCCAATACATGGCCATGATGGCGAGCAGCATCAGCACCGAGCCGAGCAGCGTATAAAGGAAGAACTTGAAGCTGGCGTAGACCCGCCGCGCGCCGCCCCAGATGCCGATGATGAGGAACATCGGAATAAGGCCGGCCTCGAAGAACAGATAGAACAGCACGAGATCGAGCGCGCAGAACACGCCGATCATCAGCGTTTCCAGCACAAGGAATGCGATCATGTATTCCCGGACACGCTTCTCCACCGACTGCCAGCTGGCGAGAATGCACAGCGGCATCAGGAAGGTGGTAAGCAGGACGAAGGGCAGCGAAATGCCGTCCACGCCCATGTGATAGGAAATCGCACTTCCCAGCCAGTCGCTACGTTCGACGAACTGGAAGTCGGCCGTGTCGTAATTGAAGCCGGAGATCAGCAGCAGCGACACCACGAAAGTCGCCAGCGTTGTCCACAAGGCGATGTGGCGGGCGTTTCGAACGGCCGCCGCGTCCTCACCTCGCACGAGCAGGAGCAGGAGCGCTCCAACCAGCGGAAGGAAGGTTACGACGGAAAGAATCGGCCAATCGCTCATTGCCCGCCAGCTCCGCCGAACATGAACCACGTGAAGAGCCCGGCAACACCGATCAGCATCGCAAAGGCATAATGATAAAGGTAACCGCTCTGGATCTGGACGACGCCGCGCGTCACGTCCAGCACACGAGCTGCGATGCCATTGGGACCGAAGCCGTCAATGATCCGCCCGTCGCCGGTTTTCCAGAGGAAACGGCCAAGCCATTTCGCCGGCCGGACGAACACCGCGTCGTAGACCTCGTCGACGTACCATTTGTTGAGCAGGAACCGGTACAGCACATCGTGCCGGCGGGCCAGTTCGACCGGAACGCGCGGGTTGACGATGTAGCAATAATAGGCACCCAGGAAGCCCAGCGTCATCATCGCGAACGGTGACAGCTTCACCCACAGCGGCACATGATGCATGTGCTCGATGATCTCCGGATGATCCCCGCCCGCAAGCGTGCCTTTCCAGAACTCCGCGTAATGATGACCCAGGAAATTTCCGTAGAAGGCGACGCCCGCGAAGAGCGCCCCGGCGCCGAGAACGATCAGCGGAACCGTCATGACACGCGGAGATTCATGCACGTGCTTCATCGTCTCGAAAGGTGCACGAGGCGCGCCGTGGAACGTGAGGAAGATGAGACGCCAGGAATAGAAGCTCGTGAACAGCGCCGCGACCACAGTGAGGATGAAGGCATAGGTCGCGATCGGAACTTCGCTCGCATAGGCCGCCTCAATGATGGCGTCCTTTGAATAGAAGCCTGCCGTTCCGGTGAAACCCGGGATGCCGAAACCGGTGAGCGCGAGCGTGCCGATGATCATCATCCAATAGGTGAGCGGAATGAGCCGGCGGATGCCGCCCATGCGGCGCATGTCCTGTTCATGGTGCATCGCGTGGATGACAGACCCGGCCCCAAGGAACAGCAGCGCCTTGAAGAATGCGTGGGTGAACAGGTGAAACATGCCGGCCGAATAAGCACCGACGCCGAGCGCGACAAACATGTAGCCGAGTTGCGAGCAGGTCGAATAAGCAATGACGCGCTTGATGTCGTTTTGAACGAGACCCACCGTCGCCGCGAAAATCGCAGTCGTCGCGCCGAAGAAGATTACGACCTGAAGCGCAAACTCTGACAGCTCGAACAGAGGCGACATACGCGCAACCATGAACACGCCCGCCGTGACCATGGTTGCGGCATGAATGAGCGCCGAGACGGGAGTCGGGCCTTCCATCGCATCGGGAAGCCATGTGTGCAGGCCGAACTGAGCCGATTTGCCCATCGCGCCCATGAAGAGCAACAGACAGATCACCGTCATGGCGTTGGCCTCGCCCCAGCCCAGGAACGAGATGGTTGCCTCGGCCTTCGCCGGCGCATCGGCGAAGATCGTATCGAACGAGACGCTTCCGAAGATGACGAAGATTGCAAAAATGCCGAGCGCGAAGCCGAAATCGCCGACGCGGTTGACCACGAATGCCTTGATCGCCGCCGCGCTGGCCGACGGCTTTGTGTACCAGAAGCCAATCAGCAGATAGCTGGCGAGGCCGACGCCTTCCCAGCCAAAGAACATCTGCACGAGGTTGTCGGACGTCACCAGCATGAGCATGGCGAAGGTGAAGAGCGACAGGTAGGTGAAGAAGCGCGGCCTTTGCGGATCTTCGTGCATGTAGCCCGTAGAATAGAGATGCACGAGCGCGGACACGGTATTGACGACGACCAGCATCACCACCGTCATTGTGTCGATGCGCAGGGCCCAGTCGATCTGGAGAGCCCCTGAGGTGATCCAGCTCAGAACCTGGATGCGCGTCGCCGCTTCCTCTCCCACGCCGTACTGGAAGAATGCCACCCACGACAGCAACGCCGACAGCATAACCAGACCGGTCGTGACGATCTCCGTCACGCGTGCGCCCGGAGCCACGGGCAGCACGGGACCATGACTGTCATGATGACCGTGCCCGTCATCGCCATGCGCGGAATGACCGAGAGTCGGATCCTGAGGCTGCTCGACCGCATGAACATGGTGCTCATGTCCATGGGCGTGCCCATGGCCGAAGCCCTGGTCCATTTCGGCGAGTTCAGCCGCACGCACTCGATACGCGCCGAGCAGCGAGATGGCGCCGCCGATGATGGCGCCGATCAAGGGCAGAAAGACGATCGCTTGAAACATGGCGCTGTCTTCAGCCCTTCATCATGTTGACGTCTTCGACCGCGATCGAGCCGCGGTTGCGGAAGAAGACGACGAGAATTGCAAGACCAATGGCCGCCTCGGCAGCGGCAACGGTGAGCACGAGCAGTGCAAAAATCTGACCGACGAGATCGCCGGAGAAGGTCGAGAACGCCACGAAATTGATGTTCACGGCGAGAAGGATCAACTCGACCGACATCAGAATGACGATGACGTTCTTGCGGTTCAGGAAGATGCCGAACACGCCCAGCGTGAACAGGATCGCAGCAACCGTGAGGTAATGTCCAAGGCCGACGCCCATAGTCTCGTTCCCCGCGATTGCCTAGATGCCCTGCCCGGGCTTTACGTTGCGCACCTGAAGGCCCGCGGCCTTGGAGCGCGCGACCTGAGCAGCGATGTCCTGGCGTTTGACGCCCACTTTGTGCCGAAGTGTCAGGACGATCGCGCCGATCATGGCGACCAGCAGGATCAGGCCCGACAATTGGAAGAACAGCACGTAATCTGTGTAGAGCACGCGCCCGATCGCCTCGGCATTCGTGATGTCGGTCGGCGAACGCTCAGCCGCCAGCTGGGGTGCCTCCGGCGAGGACACCCACCCTCCCACGACGAGGACCAGTTCAATCAGAACGATGATTCCGACAAGCGCGCCGAACGGCAGATATTGCAGAAAGCCTTCTCGCAGCTGGGCGAAGTCCACGTCGAGCATCATGACGACGAACAGGAACAATACCGCCACGGCGCCCACATAAACGACGACCAGGATCATCGCCAGGAATTCGGCTCCCATCAGAATGAAAAGACCGGCCGCGCTGCAGAAAGCGAGGATCAGATACAGCACCGAATGCACGGGATTGCGCGCCGAAATGACCATGAAGGCCGACGCCACCGTTATACCGGCAAACAGATAAAAGAAGGCTGAGGCCAAGCTCATCCGATCCCCCCGTCCCGCTCGGGAACGCTTCCTAGAATGCGCCGCATATCACCGTTCCTCGATCACCGATACGGCGCGTCAAGCTTGATGCGGCGCGCAATGTCTCTCTCCCATCGGTCGCCGTTCGCGAGAAGGCGTTCCTTGTCGTAGAGAAGCTCTTCACGCGTTTCCGTGGCGAACTCGAAATTCGGTCCCTCGACGATCGCATCGACCGGGCACGCTTCCTGGCAGAAACCGCAATAGATGCACTTCACCATGTCGATGTCGTAACGCGTGGTGCGCCGCGTACCATCGTTGCGCCGAGGGCCGGCCTCGATGGTGATCGCAAGAGCCGGACAGATGGCCTCGCACAGTTTGCAGGCGATGCAGCGTTCCTCGCCGTTCGGATAGCGGCGCAATGCGTGCTCGCCCCGGAAACGTGGCGAGATCGGCCCTTTCTCGAAGGGGTAATTGATGGTCGATTTCGGCTTGAAGAAATACTTCATCGCCAAAATGAAGCCCGACACGAATTCCTTCAGGAAGATCGAGCGTGCCGCCTGATCGAGTCTCATCGCGCTCATGCTCCCCACCCCGTGAAATGAAGGATCGAGGCCACGATGACGACCATGGCCAGCGAGATCGGCAGGAACACCTTCCAACCCAGGCGCATCAGCTGATCATAGCGATAGCGCGGCACGAACGCCTTCACCATTGCGATCATGAAGAAGACCAGCGTCACCTTCAGGACGAACCAGATGATGCCCGGCACCCAGGTGAAAGGCGCAAACGGAATGGGTGACAACCAACCGCCCATGAACAGGATCGCCGTCAGCGAGCACATCAGCATGATCGACACATATTCGCCGAGCATGAACAGCAGATACGGCGTGGACGAATATTCCACCGCGAAGCCTGCCACCAGTTCGGATTCCGCCTCTGGCAGATCGAACGGCGGTCGGTTCGTCTCCGCAAGAGCCGAGATGAAGAAGATCACGAACATCGGGAACAGCGGCAGCCAGTACCAGCCCAGCAGACCGAGGGATGTATCCTGCGCACGGACGATGTCGCTGAGGTTCAGCGAGCCCACGATGAGCAGCACCGTGATGATGACCAGACCGAGCGAGACCTCGTAGGACACCATCTGGGCTGCGGAGCGAAGCGAGCCGAGAAACGGATATTTCGAATTGGACGCCCATCCGCCCATGATGATGCCGTACACGCCGAGCGAGGAGATGGCGAAGATATAGAGAATGCCGACATTGATGTCGGACACGACCCAGCCATCCGCGAACGGAATGACCGCCCAGGCCGACAACGCGAGAACGGTGGTGATAAGCGGCGCCAGCAGGAACACGCCCTTGTTCGCGCCTGACGGGATGATCGGCTCCTTGACGACAAACTTCAGAAGGTCGGCGAAGGACTGGAACAGCCCCCAAGGTCCAACCACGTTCGGACCACGGCGCAGCTGAACCGCCGCCCAGATCTTGCGGTCGGCATAGAGATAATAGGCAATGAGGACGAGCAGCACGACGATCACGAGCAAGCTTTGCGCCAGCATGATCACGAGCGGCCAAATCCAGCCATTCCAGGCGTCAGCGAACATGCCAGGGCCTCATTCAGCGGCTTCGAGCGCGCCACGCCCGGCCAGGGCAGCGCATTCGGCCATCAGCGCGGACGCCCGCGCGATCGGATTGGAGAAATAGAAGCTTTGGCTCGAGGATCCGAACTGCGATCCGGCTATGGCTGCCGGAATCGGACCATCGAGCAGGCCCTGCAGACCGGCAACGTCGCCCGGCGCGATGGCATCGATCGCCGCAAAATGCGGATGCGCCGAATAAAGCGCGGCTCTCAGCGCACCGAGATTGTCATAGGGCAGCTTGGCGCCGACCACTTCG
This sequence comes from Terrihabitans aquatilis, assembly GCF_052542005.1. Taxonomy (NCBI): domain Bacteria; kingdom Pseudomonadati; phylum Pseudomonadota; class Alphaproteobacteria; order Hyphomicrobiales; genus Terrihabitans; species Terrihabitans aquatilis. Next base: position 633,513 of record NZ_JBOCUO010000001.1, read on the forward strand.
GACAACGCGCGCAGGATGGCCCAATCCTCACGAGCTTCGCCGGGCGGGAATACCGCGCGAGTGCCCATCTGAACACGACCTTCGGTGTTGACCCAGGTACCGCTCTTCTCGGTATAGGCCGCACCCGGCAGGATAACATCGGCCCGATGCGCGCCGCGGTCGCCATGGGTGCCTTGGTAGATGACAAACGCTCCAGCCGGAACCTCGATCTCGTCAGCGCCAAGCAGGAACAGGACATCGAGTGTGCCGGCCTGGACCATCTCCGAGGCCGTGAGACCGCCCTGCCCCGGCACGAAACCGAGATCGAGACCGCCGACGCGCGACGCAGCCTTGTGCAGTACGGCAAGACCGTTCCAGTTCGCGCTCAACGCACCTGCGGCCGCCGCGATGCGGGCGGCAAGAGCCAGAACCGCGACCCCTTGGTCACCTGCCAAGGCATCCTGTCCGACGATGACGACGGGGTTCTTTGCGCCGTTGAGCACTTCGGAGAATCCGACGGAGCCATCGGCCAATCCGCGGAGCGTATCGAGACCCGCACCGAGATAATCATAGGTGTAGGTCAGGTCGGCGTTCTCGCCGATGACCGCGATCCTCGTGCCGTTGAGACGCCACGCCTTGCGAATGCGGGCGTTAAGCACCGGGGCCTCGAAACGTGGATTGGAACCCACGATGAGGATGGCGTCGGCCTGCTCGATGCCGGCGACGGTGGGATTGAACAGATAGCCCGCGCGGCCCAGCCCGACATCCAGCGCCGCGCCGTCCTGGCGGCAATCGAGATTGGTGACGCCCAGACGATCCATGAGATCCCTGAGCGCGAACATTTCCTCGACGGAGGCGAGATCGCCGGCAATGGCGCCGATACGGCTGGGCGCGGCGCCACGCACCTTCTCGGCGATGGCGGCGAAGGCCTCACCCCAAGTCGCGGGGATGAGCCGGCCATCGACACGCACGTAAGGGCGATCGAGACGCTGCGTCTTGAGGCCGTCCCAGACAAAACGCGTCTTGTCGGATATCCATTCCTCGTTCACATCGTCGTTCTGGCGCGGCAGGATGCGCAGCACCTCACGCCCGCGCGCATCGACGCGAATGTTCGAGCCGAGCGCGTCCATCACGTCGATGGTCTCGGTCTTCGACAATTCCCACGGACGAGCCGTAAAGGCGTAGGGCTTCGAGGTCAGCGCGCCGACCGGGCAGAGATCAATGACGTTGCCCTGCAATTCGGAGGTCATGGCCTGTTCGAGATAGGTCGTGATCTCCATGTCCTCGCCGCGGCCGATGGAGCCGAGGTCCGGCACGCCAGCCACCTCGGTCGAGAAGCGGACGCAACGCGTGCACTGGATGCAACGCGTCATCGTCGTCTTGACGAGGGGACCGATATATTTGTCCTCGACCGCCCGCTTGTTCTCGGCGAAGCGCGACGAATCCGAGCCATAGGCCATGGCCTGGTCCTGAAGATCGCATTCGCCGCCCTGATCGCAGATCGGGCAATCGAGCGGGTGGTTGATGAGGAGGAATTCCATCACCCCCTCGCGCGCCTTCTTCACCAGCGGCGAGCGCGTGTTCATCACCGGAGGTTCGCCGTTCGGGCCCGGGCGCAGATCCTTGACGGCCATCGCGCAGGACGCGACCGGCTTCGGAGAGCCCTTCACCTCGACAAGGCACATGCGGCAATTGCCGGCGATCGACAGGCGCTCGTGGAAGCAGAAGCGCGGAATCTCGGCGCCGACCTGCTCGGCCGCCTGCAACAGGGTCGTTTCGGGAGCGACGTCGATTTCCGTGCCGTCGATGATGATCTTAGCCATCTGCAGCCCCTACTCCGCCGCGACCGGAATGACAGAATCCCCGCGATTGCGCGCGGTGAAATCGTCGATGCGCTTTTCAATTTCCGGACGGAAATGCCGGATCAGGCCCTGGACCGGCCAAGCAGCCGCATCTCCCAAGGCACAGATCGTATGCCCCTCGATCTGGAGCGACACCTCCAGCAGGAGGTCGATTTCCTTCTTCATCGCCTCGCCACGGACCATTCGCGTCAGAACGCGCCACATCCATCCGGTGCCTTCGCGGCAGGGCGTGCACTGGCCACAGCTCTCGTGCTTGTAGAAATGGGCGAGACGAGCGATCGCCTGAATGACGTCGGTCGACCGATCCATGACAATGACCGCGGCCGTGCCAAGGCCGGACTTCAGGTTCCGGAGCGTGTCGAAATCCATCGACAGTTCCTGGCATTGTTCTGCCGGCAGCAATGGCACCGATGAACCGCCCGGGATCACTGCAAGGAGATTGTCCCACCCGCCGCGAATGCCGCCGCAATGGCGCTCCACAAGCTCGCGGAAATCGATCCCCATCTCCTCTTCCACATTACACGGCCGCTCGACATGGCCGGAAATGGTGAAGAGCTTGGTGCCCGTGTTGTTCGGCTTGCCAAGCGCCGCGAACCACGCGCCGCCACGCCGCAGGATGGTCGGCACGACGGCAATGGATTCGACATTGTTGACCGTCGTCGGCGCACCATACAGGCCCATATTGGCCGGGAATGGCGGCTTCAGCCGCGGCATGCCCTTCTTGCCTTCCATGCTTTCGATGAGCGCGGTTTCCTCACCGCAAATATAGGCGCCGGCGCCGTGATGGACGTAAAGATCGAACGGCCACCCGTGAATGTTGTTCGGACCGATCAGATTCGCGGCATAGGCCTCGTCGACCGCAGCCTGCAGGCGTTCGCGCTCGCGGACATATTCACCGCGGATGTAGATGTAGGCCGCATTCGCATTCATTGCGAAGGACGCGATCAGGCAGCCTTCAATCAGCGTATGCGGATCGTTGCGCATGATCTCGCGGTCCTTGGCCGTACCCGGCTCGGACTCGTCAGCGTTCACCACGAGATAGCTCGGACGCCCATTGGACGTCTTCGGCATGAACGACCATTTCAAACCGGTCGGGAAGCCCGCGCCGCCACGGCCACGCAGTCCAGAAGCCTTGACCTCGTTGATGATCCAGTCGCGGCCCTGTTCGATCAGGAATTTCGTTCCGTCCCAGCCGCCGCGGCGGCGTGCGCCGTCTAGGCCGGAATCATGCAGGCCGTAGAGGTTGGTGAAGATGCGATCGCGATCATGCAACATTGGATCACTCCGCGTCCTGCTTGCCGGCGATGGTCGATGACGACTTGTCAGCGGTCTTCAAGCCCTCGCCGGGCGTTGTCGCAATTTTGTCGGCGCTGTCCGGCCGCGCGGAGGAAGCTGATTCCGGTGCCGCAGCGGCCTTGTCGGCCGGCTTGACCGGGGGCTCGCCCTCGGCTGCGCGTTTGCCGGGATTATCGGCAGCCTGCTTCTCCCCGGAGCCGCCGGTCTCGGGCTTGGCAGCTTCCGTAGGCTCCTGCTCGGCCGCAGGGGCGGGCTCGAACCTCTTCTGCCACGCGCCGATCATCGACCCGTCATAGAGGCTCTCGTCCTTCAGCGTGGTCGGACCCCCAACCGGGCCGGACAACGGTCGATCGATCTGGGGCCCAGGCTTCACAGCACGACCATGGCGGAGATCGTCCAGCAATTGCTCGAAGGTTTCGGGGTCGAGATCTTCGAAATAATCGTAATTGATCTGCGCCATCGGCGCATTCGAGCACGAACCAAGGCACTCGACCTCAAGCCACGACAATTGGCCGTCTTCGCTCACATGGTTCTGATGACCGATCACGCGCTCGCAGACATGCATAAGCTTGTCAGCGCCCCGCAGCAGACAAGGCGTGGTGCCGCAGACCTGGACGAAATGCTTGCCGACGGGCTCCAGCGCGAACATCGTGTAGAAAGTCGCGACTTCCAGCACGCGGATATAAGCCATGCCCAGCATATCGGCGACCGCGCGGATCGCCGGTTCCGGTAGCCAGCCGCCATGCTGCTCCTGCGCTTTCCACAACAGCGGCACGACTGCGGAGGCCTGACGGCCTTCGGGATATTTCGCGATCTGCCCTTTGGCCCATTCCACGTTTTCCGGCGTGAAGGCAAAGCTTGCGGGCTGCTCGGCGGCAAGGCGACGGACGGACATTTACGACTTCCTCATCCCACGCGACGCCAGGCGTCCGCGCTCAAGGATGGCCGCACAGGCGGCGGGTGATCCGAGGTTCGGGGAGATCATCGATCGACCTCTCCGAACACGATGTCGATTGAGCCGAGCACCGCAGTCACGTCGGCCAGCATGTGGCCGCGATTGAGGTGATCCATGCCGGAAAGATGCACGAAGCCCGGCGAGCGGATCTTGGCGCGATACGGCCGGTTCGTGCCGTCCGAGACGAGGTAGACGCCGAACTCGCCCTTCGGCGCTTCGGTACCCACGTAGACCTCGCCCTCGGGCACCTTGAAGCCCTCGGTGTACAGCTTGAAGTGATGGATGAGCGCCTCCATGGAGCGCTTCATCTCACTGCGCTTGGGCGGCACGACCTTGTTGTTGACGGACGATATCGGCCCGCCGCCATTGGTCTCACGCAGCTTGTCGCAGCACTGCTTCATGATGCGCGTGGACTGGATCATCTCCTCCATGCGGACGAGATAGCGATCATAACAATCGCCGTGCTTGCCCACCGGAATGTCGAACTCCATCTCGTTGTAGAGTTCGTACGGCTGCGAGCGGCGCAGGTCCCACGCAATGCCGGAACCGCGCAACATCACGCCCGAGAATCCGAGCGCCCAAGCATCCTCGGCCGTCACCACGCCGATATCGGCGTTACGCTGCTTGAAGATGCGATTCTCCGTGAGGAGATCGTCGAGATCCTGCACGACCTTCAGGAACGGATCGCACCAATTGTAGATATCGTCGATCAGCTCCGGCGGCAGATCCTGATGAACACCGCCTGGACGGAAATACGCCGCGTGCATGCGCGCGCCGGAGGCGCGCTCGTAGAAATCGAGCAGCTTTTCACGCTCGTCGAAGCCCCAGAGCGGCGGCGTCAAAGCGCCCACGTCCATCGCGAATGTGGTGATGTTCAGCAGATGCGACATGATGCGGGTGAGTTCCGCCATCAGCGTGCGGATCAACTGCCCGCGACGAGGCACCTCGACACCGACCAGCTTCTCGATGGCCAGCACCCAGGAATGCTCCATCGACATCGGTGAGCAATAATCGAGCCGATCGAAGTAAGGCAGCCCCTGCAAATACGTCTTATACTCGAGCAGCTTCTCGGTACCACGATGCAGCAGCCCGACATGCGGGTCGACACGGCGCACGACTTCGCCGTCGAGCTCGAGGATCATCCGCAGCACGCCATGGGCGGCCGGATGCTGTGGGCCGAAATTGATCGTGAAATTGCGGAGTTCGGCTTCACTCATCGGCTGGAACCAATTTGATCGCCCGGCCACCGCTTGAAGGCGACGAACCACAGCATGATGATGTTCACGAGCGGCAGAGCCATAACCAGGCTCAACACAGCCGGCAGGCCCGCCCGAGGAAAGATCTTCCAGAACGGTACGATCATCACAACGAGGGTGAGAATCGTGATCAGCCAGTGAATCGGCGAGAAGCTGTTCATGGCGTCTTCGCTTTCTCGTCTCCTGGGAGGGCATATTCGGTGCCTTCCCAGGGGCTTAGAAAATCGAAGTTGCGGAATTCCTGCGTCAGCCGAACCGGCTCGTAAACGACCCGCTTCTGCGTATCGTCGTACCGCACCTCGACGAAGCCCGTCAGCGGGAAATCCTTGCGCAGCGGATGTCCCTCGAACCCGTAATCGGTAAGGATTCGTCGCAGGTCCGGATGTCCGGAAAAAAGGATTCCGTAGAGGTCGTAGGCTTCCCGCTCGAACCAGTTCGCGCCCGGGAAGAGATGCACACAGCTGTCTACCGGCGTGTCCTCGTCGGTCTGCACCTTGAGCCTGATGCGCTGGTTCTGCGTGGGCGAAAGCAGATGATAGACAACGTCGAACCGCAGCGCCCGCTGCGGATAATCAACGCCGCACACATCGATCAGCGACCAGAATTGGCACGAAGCGTCATCGCGCAGGAACCGCAGGACGCGCAGGATTTCCGCGCGTTCGACCTCGACCGTCAGCTGGCCCAGGCGCACGCTCCAATTAAGGATGGCGCCGCCCAGTTCGGCCGACAGGTGCTCCGCAAGTTCGTTCAGGCTCTCGTCCATGTCAGACCTGCGCCCTCAGCGTTCGATCGTGCCGGTACGACGGATTTTCCGCTGCAACAGAAGCACGCCGTAAAGCAGCGCTTCGGCCGTGGGCGGACATCCCGGCACATAGACATCCACCGGCACCACGCGATCGCAGCCGCGCACCACCGAATAGGAATAATGGTAATAGCCGCCGCCATTGGCGCACGATCCCATGGAGATGACGTAGCGCGGCTCCGGCATCTGGTCGTAGACCTTGCGGAACGCTGGCGCCATCTTGTTGCACAGAGTGCCGGCAACGATGATCACATCGGACTGACGCGGGCTGCCGCGCGGTGCGAAGCCGAAACGTTCAGCGTCGTAGCGCGGCATGGCCATGTGGATCATCTCGACCGCGCAGCAGGCCAGGCCGAACGACATGAACATGAGAGAGCCGGTGCGTGCCCACGTCACCAGATCCTCGACGGAGGTTACGACGAAGCCCTTGTCGGTCAGCTCGCGGTTAACCTCGGAAAAGAAAGGATCGTTTCCGCGCGGCTCGGACGGACCGAGCGCCCTGCCCGTTGCCGGATCAATGACCGCAGTTCCGGACACGGGAAGATTGCCCGCGCGCGCCGAGCCCGGATCGATGATGCCGGGAACGCCGGGCTTGCTGGTCTGAGGGCTCAATCCCATTCCAAAGCCCCCTTCTTCCACTCGTAGACGAAGCCCACGGTGAGCACTCCAAGGAACACGATCATGGACCAGAAGCCCAATGATCCGACCTCACGAAACGCGACTGCCCACGGGAACAGGAACGCCACTTCGAGGTCGAAGATGATGAACAGGATGGCGACCAGATAAAACCGGACGTCGAATTTCATGCGGGCGTCATCGAACGCGTTGAAGCCGCATTCATAGGCCGACAGTTTTTCCGCGTCCGGGCTGCGATAGGCCACCAGGAATGGTGCGACCAGAAGGGCAACGCCGATGAAAAGCGATACGCCGATAAAGATCGCAAGCGGAAGATAGTCTGCAAGAAGCGCGTTCATCGCGACGCCTTATGAGGGAGAATCCCGCCAGGATTCCGATATGCCGCCCTCCCGCTTCGGCGCCTGCGCTGGTTTGGGGAAGAGCCCCTGACTGGCTGCAGATGACGGCGCCGCAGAACGGGCTCGGCTGCGCAGGCTTATCGCATGGGCAGGGACCTAAGCAAGCGGATGAAAGCTTTTAATCCGTCCAATTCCAGACGTAGAGACCGTGCGACCGGGCGTCGCACCCTCCAATTGGCATTCAAAATATCATCTGCGTACGACTGATCTTAGGAGGGCGCTGGTTTCCAGCGGGAAATTGGGATGAGCTGATTCCCGGCACCCGCACGCCTCATCTCCAAGCATCGTGAAGACAATAGCGACGACGCCGCTCCCCGAAGCCACGTGCTGGATATCGAGTTGGATGATCTGTACGAACGTAGCGACCAGTTCGCGGCCAAAGCAAATCAGCGCGGAGGAAAGAAGCAAGGATTTGCGGCCTACAACAGGATGATCTGTGAGAAGACCATCGTGATGCCCGCTACCCTCCTGCTCATCGTCATCAGCGTCAGCCTGTCATCCTTTTCTCAGCTGGTGCTGAAGGCCGGTATGTCGAGCGCGCCTGTGCAGCAGGCGCTCGCGGGGCCGCTGTCTTTTCCGGCAACGGCGATGACCGTGCTTTTTTCGCCGCTCGTTCTGACCGGCCTGCTCTGCTTCGGGATAAGCGCCGTGTTCTGGATGATGGTCCTGTCGCGGGTCGACCTGTCCTATGCCTATCCCTGTGTGGCGCTGGGCATCGTTTTCACGGTTGCCGCCGGCCACGCCTTCCTCGGAGAGCCGATTTCCGCGGCTCGGATCCTCGGCCTGACCCTGATTGTGGGCGGGGTTTCGCTGGTGGCGTTCAGCCGATAGAGGCAGGCTCATCAGCAGGTGCGAGCACCTGTCGAGCCTCGATCTGATCAATGGCTTCGACCACGGCGTCGAATGTCAGCAATGTTGATGCGTGACGGGCCTTGTAATCACGCACGGGCTCAAGCACCGCAGCATCAGCGAAACGCCCTTCGGGCGGGGGGCCGCCTTCTTTCAGCATGGCTTGAACCGACGCACGGGCAGACCGCAATTCGGCGGCGGTCGCGCCGATGATATTGGCCCCCATGATGGCTGAAGAGGCCTGGCCAAGCGCACAGGCTTTCACATCATGCGCAAAATCGACCACACGATCGCCATTCATGACCAGATCGACCGTCACCGTTGATCCGCAGAGTTTTGAATGGGCCGTCGCGGAGGCATCAGGCCGCTCGAGCCTGCCCAGATGCGGAATATCGGCGGCCAGTTCGAGGATGCGGCGATTATAGATATCGTTGAGCATTAGAACACCAAATCCGCGAGCTTCACCTAAAGAGTGGCAATACGGCCGCACGTTTTGCAGCTCTCGGGACCGACACCTATATAGGTTCGGCAGACGGATTCCGCTATGAGCATACCTCGGGTGCAGCGGCTGGAAGGGTTTATGGACGCGATCGTGAAAAATCATCCCGCGCTCAAGGCATTGGACGACGAGCGCCGCCCATCCCGCGAGGATGCGGAACAGGCTGTCCGCACGTTGATCGCCTATCTGGGCGACGATCCGAAACGCGAGGGCCTTCTCGACACCCCGAAACGCGTCGTGGCCTCCTTCGCCGAATTGTACGGCGGCTACCGGCAAAATGCCGGCGAGGTCCTTGAGCGCGTTTTTGAAGAAGTCGGCGGATATGAGGACATTGTCCTCGTTCAGGACATCCCGTTCTATTCGCATTGCGAGCATCACATGGTGCCGTTCTACGGCAAGGTTCACTGCGCCTATCATCCGCGCGGTGGCGTGGTCGGCCTGTCGAAGATCGCCCGCGTGGTGGATGTGTTTGCCCGCCGCCTGCAGACTCAGGAGAATCTGACGGCCTCGATCTCGGACACGATCGATAATGTCCTGAAGCCGCGCGGCCTTGCGATCATGATCGAGGCCGAGCACATGTGCATGGCAATGCGCGGCGTCCGCAAATCGGGCGTCGCCACGACGACGACGCGCTTTACGGGTGTTTTCAAGGATCCCGCCGAGCAGGTTCGCTTCATCAGCCTCGTACGCGGCAGCCAGCGATGAGCGACATCATGTTTGCGCAACCCGGCAATGCACAGGAACTGGAGGAAGGGCTGAGGCTGACGCCCCGCTTCGATTCCTCCGGGCTTCTGACCTGTATCGTAACCGATGCGGACACGGGCACGGTGCTGATGCTGGCGCATATGAACGATGAGGCGCTGGCTCGCACCATCGAAACCCAACAAGCGCATTATTGGTCGCGGTCCCGCAGGAAGCTCTGGAAGAAGGGCGAGGACAGCGGGCACATCCAGACCGTGGTGGAGATGCGTGTTGATTGCGATCAGGACGCCGTGCTGATCAAGGTCCGGGTGGCGGGCACGGGCGCCTCCTGCCACACCGGCCGCCTCTCCTGCTTCTATCGGACGGTACCGCTCGGGCAGACACCTTCGCCCGAGCTGCGGCTTGAATTCGCGGATGCCGAGCGGCGCTTCGATCCGGATACGGTTTATCAGAAGCCGTCAGGCTGACGCGATGTAATCGCGCATTGCGCTGGCTTCGGCCTCGATATGCGCGAGCCTTTGCTTCACCACGTCGCCGATCGAAACGATTCCAATCATGCGGGCATTGCTGACAACGGGAAGATGACGGAAGCGACCTTCGGTCATCTGCTCCATGATAGAGTGGATCGGCTCTTCAGGACTGGTGACCTGGACCGCGCGCGTCATGTGGTCGGACACGGCGTTGTCGAGCGCGGCGGCCCCGGCCTGTGCGATACTTCTCACGATATCTCTTTCCGACAGCATTCCCTGAATGCCACCGTCGGGGTCAGTCACCACCACCGCGCCGATCCTATGCTTTGCCAACAGGCGCGACGCTTCTTCAAGCGTGCAATCCGGATCGACCGTGACGACGGAATTGCCCTTCCCTTCCAGGATCGTCGAAACAAACATGCGCTCTCTCCCCGAGGTGTCGTTTGGTGCACCAGTTTTTATGATGATTGCCCGGCTACCGGTGCCGATCAAGCCGCGAATTGGGAATCGCGCGGGTCGACGACCGGCTTCGGATCGAAGAACGGAAACAGGAAGAGGCCGGCAAGAAAGCCGCCGATATGGGCTTCCCACGCAACCGAATTAGCTTCGCCCACAGAGAAGGAGCTGATGGCATAAAGCGAGTTGATCCCAAACCAGATAATCAGAAACGTAACCGCCTGGCGCGACCGGAACAGATCTCGCATAGGAAGAGCGGGGACGGCGAAGGCCGCTTGCCCTTTTCGGCGAAACACGCCCATGGGACCTCCCGCCTCGAACACGAAGCGAATGGCGGCAGCCGTGATGCCGGAAATCGCGCCCGAAGCACCGATCATCGGAATCGGCTCCCCGAAATGGGCCAAGAGGTGAGTGGCCGCACCACACGCTCCGGTCACCGCCATGAACAGCAGGAACCGCGTTCCGCCGAACCGCCACGCCACCGCACTGCCGAAAGCGAGCAGCCACAGGCTGTTGACGGTTACATGCATGAAATCTCCATGCAGTGCCGAATAGGTCACGAATGTCCAGACATCACCGGCCAAGCCTCCAGGAAAAGCATGGGAGAGCTGAAAGCTGGGATCATAGCGCGCCGGGATGAAGGCAAAATACAGCAGCAATTGAAGATCATCGTCCGGGCTCAAAAAGGAACGAGCCACGTGGATGGCAATCAGGGCGGCAATCGTCCACGCCACGACGGCCGGCGCATTCAGGATGGGTTCTGACGGTCGTTCCACAAGGAGACTCGTTTCGCTGCAGGATTATGAAGCCAATGATCAAGCGGGTTTTGCGTTCCGAGCGTTCGGCACACCCCTGTGATCCTCCAGAGTGGTGGCAGCAATAACCTAGATAAGACAAAACCCATATTTAAGGAATTTAAGGATGCAAACGATAGAAATGTGTCGCTAAACTAGACGCCTAGCAACGATCTCGCCTGCGGTGCCTCAACATCATGCAACCGGTGCCTCAACAGAAACCGCAGGAACGCAGACGTCATTCACGCGTCAAACTTGCCCTGCTGGGCCGCTATATGCTGGCGGACCAAAGAGAATATCCCTGCCAAAGCTGTGACATCTCTCCTGGCGGACTTTGCCTGATCGGCCCTGTCATCGGGCGCCCTGGAGAGCGCGTGGTCGCGTATTTCGACCATATCGGCCGTTTGGAGGGTGCAATCGTTCGCACGATTCCTGATGGATTTGCGATGTCGATCGCCGCAACCCCGCGCAAGCGCGAAAAACTGGCCGATCAATTGACCTGGCTGGCAAATCGCCAGGCTCTCGGGATGCCCGAGGATCGGCGGCATGAGCGCAGCACGCCCAGAAACGTGCGTTCGCTGATGGTGCTGCCGGACGGGCGCGAATTTCAATGTCGCGTCCTCGATATTTCCCTGTCCGGAGCCGCCGTTCAGGTCGAGACCCAGCCGCCGCTCAATGCCATCGTCACGATGGGACGCACCTCGGCACGGATTGTCCGCCATTTCGAAGGGGGCGTGGGTATCGAGTTCGTTCGCCCTGGCGACGGTGAAGCTCTGCGCGTTCAGTTGGGCTAGGCTCCTTTTCGGGAAATCTTCCTTTCCGACGGCCGCAATTGGTTAGCCCATTTCTAATTTCACCATTTCAAAATGCAGCACGCGATTAGCTCAAAAGGAAAGTGATCTCTGCAAGATAGGTCCCGTAATTTTCGACGAGGAACCTATGGTACGCGTGATTGCCTCCACGATCGCAGGAGCCTTGGGCATCTGCCTTGCGGGATCGCTTTTCACCGCCAACGCCCAGGCATCGTCCCGAATGGAGACGGTCAGCTTCGCGAAGGCTCCGACGGGCTTCATCGATTTTTGCCGGCGTGAGCCTGCAGATTGTGTCGCCTCGCCCAATGTCCGGCGCGTGGCGTTGAACCGCCAGAGGTTCGCCGAGATGGACCGCCTGAACCGCGAGATCAACAAGCGGGTAAAGCCGGTCACGGATGCCGAACTCTACGGGCGCCTCGAATATTGGGCGATCCCGAAGGATCAGGGCGATTGCGAAGATTACGTCCTTTTGAAACGTCGCCTTCTCATCGAGCGCGGCTGGCCATCTTCGGCGCTGCTGATCACAGTTGTGCGCGACTTGAAGAACGAAGGCCATGCGGTGCTGACAGTGGCGGCAGACACCGGCGACTACATCCTCGACAACCAGCGTGACGACATCCGCCTATGGAACCAGACGGGATATCGATATGTGAAGCGGCAATCCCAGACCGATCCCAAGATCTGGGTTTTCGTGGGAGACAACGCTCGTGACGCGCCCATTACGAGCACACGGTAACAATTCGCCTTGTTCAACGGCGATGCCGCGCTATGACGGCAGCCTATGACTGTTCTCTCCCCGCTTGGAATCGCGCGTCGCGAAATATCGGCAATTGCAGCTTTAGCCGTAGCAACCGGCGGGATTCTCGTTTTCCTGCTCCTCGCGGATGAAGTGTCGGACCAAAATCGTATCTCGTTCGATGAGAAACTGCTGCTCGCGCTTCGCACGGGAGACGCACACGATCCGATAGGGCCCCCCTGGGTGGAGGTGATGTTTACCGACCTCACCAGTCTCGGCAGCAGCGCCGTCCTCACTTTGCTGACCCTGTGCGTTCTCGGATATCTGCTTCTGGCCCGGAAAACGGGGACGGCCCTTCTGGTACTTGCCGCCGTGTCCGGAGGGACGATTCTCAACAATGTACTGAAATACTTTTTCGGGCGCCCACGTCCGGATCTCGTCGCTCATATCGTGGATACGCAGACGACGAGTTTTCCCAGCGGCCATGCGATGATCTCGGCGGCCACTTACCTCACGCTCGCTGCGCTCATCGCGCGCGTGCAAAGTCGGAGCATATTCAGGATCTATATCGTGGGTGTCGCCGTCTTCATCACGCTGCTGATCGGCGTCAGTCGAGTCTATCTCGGCGTTCATTGGCCGAGCGATGTGTTGGCCGGTTGGTGCGCAGGCGCCAGCTGGGCAATTCTGTGCTGGCTCTTCGCGCTGTTTCTCCAACGCCGGCGAGCCCTTCCGGACCCTTCTGCGGAACCAGCCGATTGAACAGGCCGGCCAGAACGGCCGGCCTGCCATGATCAGTCAGCCAGATCTTCCGCGAGAATAGCCATCTGAAAATTGAAGGACAGCTCACCATCCTCATCGTCCCGAAACAGGACTCCGATGAACTCCTCGCCGAGATAAACCTCAGCGGATTCCATCTTCTTCGGACGGGCGACCACACGCAGATTCTGGTTGCCGAATGTCCGGCGCAGATAAGCCTGCACCTGCTCAAGCTCTCGCTTATCCAAGCGCCAACTCCAAGGTTTGTTCTAAAGGTACGGGGACGGCGGTGTGCCACGCCCTCCCCCATGCCGCAAGGACCCTAGATCACAGGATCGAAGGTCTCCACGGCTGAAAGCATATGATCCATAGCCCGCGATGGTTCCGCGCACGGCGCCGTTCCGACGACCTTTGCGGGTACTCCTGCAACGGTGGTGCATGGGGGAACCGGGTGGAGCACCACGGAACCGGCCGCCACACGCGAGCCCGCGCCGACTTCGATATTTCCCAGGATTTTCGCGCCGGCTCCGATCAAGACCCCTCGACGGATCTTGGGATGCCGATCTCCATGCTGCTTGCCGGTACCACCCAGGGTGACGCTTTGAAGGATGGAAACATCATCCTCGACGACCGCCGTTTCGCCCACCACGATGCCGGTGCCGTGATCGATGAACACGCCGCGACCGAAGGGGACCGCGGGGTGAATATCGACCTGCAGGGCGCTGGATATGCGGCTTTGAAGGTAAAGCGCCATATCCCGCCGGCCATCCAGCCAGAGCTGATGCGCGAAGCGATGAGCCTGTAGCGCGTGAAAGCCCTTGAAATAGATCACGGGCTCAAGGAAACGGTCGCAGACCGGATCGCGATCAACCACGGCCGCCATGTCCGCACGCATGGCCGCTCCGATGTCCGGATCTGCTGCCAAAGCGTCTTCGAATGCGTGCCGGATCGTTCCTTCGGCGAGCTCCTCATGGCCCAGGCGAGCTGCGATACGATGCGCTACAGCGGCTTCGAGCGTGCTGTGGTGCAGGATAGTCGCATGAAGCATGCTCGCCAGCGCCGGATCCTGCATCACGACACGTTCTGCTTCTTCCCGAAGCCGCGTCCAGATGGGGTCGAAGCTTTTCAGCTGAGACGGGACTATTTCACGAGCGATCTGGGTCAAGGGCCTGCTCCCGTGGGAGATTCCTGCAAGCCCGCTTGTTTCCAGCGAGCTTCCTACTCATGACGTAGGATGGAAAACGTGTTTGCGAAAGGTGTCGTTCCTTCGCTCGGCGGCACCTTACGGCCGTTTGGAAAGAAAATCGATAACGCCGCTCTTGAACACCTTGTCTCCCACCGTTCGGTTGTGATCACGGCCGGGAACATCGAGCACTTGGGCACCGGGAATGCATGACGCCAGCTTGGCGCTGGAGCCGGCGACATCATCTTCGGTTCCCACCGCGATCAGGACAGGGCATCCTATTTGCGCCAGTTGCTCCGGCAGCAACGGCATCCGGGGCGATCGGATGACCGCAGCCAATGCGGCCAGATCGCTCTTGGTGGCTTCGGCAAAAACCCGAAAAGTCCGCGCATAAGGGTCTGAGACATCATCTCGATGGGCCGCTTCGAGCGCTTCAGCAATTTCCGCCGATTTGGGCGCGCCCTCAAACAACCGGTCGCCCATGCCTCCGATCACGAGACTGCGGACACGATCGGCGTGCTCGATGGCCATCAGAGCACCCACACGCGCGCCCATGGAATAACCAATGATGTCGGCACGCTTGATGTTGAGGCGATCAAGGAGCGTCAGCGCATCCAGCGCCATGTCTCGGATCGAATACCGGGACGAATCGTAAATCTTCGCGCTGTCACCGTGGCCGCGATGATCGAACGCGACCACCCGATAGCCGGCATCAACAAGGGCCTTGATCCATCCGGTACCGGACCAGTTGGTCTGGAGATTGGACGCAAAGCCATGAATGAGGAGAACGGGATCGCCCTCCCCCTCGTCGCGATAATTCAGCGTCAGCCCGTCGGATAAGAAAGAAGTCATGAAGAGTCCGCCGTGAAATGCGGGACGAATAGCCCCTCGCATTTTCCAGGTGAAGTCGATAATTTGGTGCGTCTCATTTCATCGGGAACAATCCAGTGGCCGAGATTCGCACGCCCCATTTTCACAACAGCGGTGGTCATCCGCTGATTCTCGTCGGCGCGCGTGAGTTCATGTGCATCGGTGCGGCCCCGCCCTACGACCATCCTCATGTATTCCTGGATATGGGCGACGACAGCGAAATTATCTGCCCTTATTGCTCGACGCTCTACCGCTACAAGGCGGAACTGCCGTCCGGCAAAGCCGAGCCCGCAGACTGCGTCTGGCAGGCGGACGCCGCTTTAGCGATCTGATCGATCAAACGGACATGATGCCATGATGGACCGAAGGCCGATCCTGATTGTCGGGGCCGGCATCGGAGGGTTGACGCTCGCGCTCGAATTGGCGCGCAAAGGCGTCCGCGCGTGCATCATCGAACGTGCCCCAGCGCTCGAAGAGGTGGGAGCGGGTCTTCAGCTCTCCCCAAATGCCAGTTGGATTCTCGACCGGCTGGGCCTGGGCGACGAACTCGATACGCGCGGCACACGGCCGGACGCGGTGCAAATGCTTGACGGACGCAGCGGGCGGACTGTTGCGACGATACCGCTGGGCCTCGCCGCGGAACAGCGTTGGGGCGCTCCCTATCGGGTCATTCATCGTGCGCAATTGCAGCACATCCTCTACAGCGCTGCGCTTGCCGAAGGCATCCAGATCCAAACCGGAACTGAACTGGTCGATTACGCGGATACCGCGTCGGGAATCTTGGCGCATATTCGTGGCGTGGAAGGAGATGAGACATTCTCCGCGCCGGCCATGATCGGCGCGGATGGGCTGCATTCGACGCTGAGGGCACGCCTTGTCGCGGATGATGCGCGTTTCTCCGGGCAGGTGGCTTGGCGCGCGACGATCCGCCTCGAATCGCGCAACGAGACCGGCCTCTGGCTGGGTCCCGGAGCCCATCTCGTGACTTATCGCCTCAATGGCGAAGGTGACCTGAACCTCGTTGCTGTCACGGGAGGTGCAGCCGAGGGACGCGGATGGAGCAATCCCGGCTCCAGCGGTGAGATCAGGGAAGCCTTTCGTCGATGGTCGCCTGTGGTGCAGGAACTGATTTCGGCTCCCGCAAAATGGATGAAATGGCCTTTGTTCGATCGCGACCCTTCACTTGTCTGGGGCAAGGGCCGAGCCACCCTGTTGGGCGACGCCGCTCATCCGATGCTTCCGCATTTGGCACAGGGCGCTGCCATGGCTATCGAGGATGCCTCATTGCTCGCAGCCCGCCTGGCCCAAAATCCCGATCATCCGGATCGAGCCTTTCGCTCCTACGAGGCTGTACGACAGCCGAGGACGGCTGCCGTTGCCCTCATGGCACGGCGAAATGGCCGCATCTACAGGCTGCCGGCACCGGCCTCTTTCGCACGCGACAGCACCTTGCGCTTCCTAGGGACCGAGAGATTGATCAAGCGTCTCGATTGGCTCTACGGCCACCGCGACGCCTGATCCTCAATCAGCCGAGAGCTTTGCGGCAATTCCCGCGACGTAGCGCCCCTGGAACCGGGCGGCCTCGATCTCGATGTCGGACGGCATCCTGCTGCCGTCCCCGTCGGTGATCGTAGACGCCCCGTAAGGTGAGCCCCCCTTGATTTCATCCACGCCCAGCTGGCCTTGAAAAGCATAGGGCAAACCTGCCACCAGCATGCCGTGATGCAGCAAGGTCGGAATGAAAGTCAGCAGCGTGGATTCCTGACCGCCGTGTTGGGATGCGGACGAGGTGAACACCGATCCGACCTTTCCGACGAGAGCTCCTGTTGCCCAGAGGCCCCCGGTTTGATCAATGAAGTTCCGCATCTGCGATGCCACGACACCAAAGCGCGTTCCGGCGCCGAAGATGATCGCGTCATAGTCCGGCAGTTCATCGACGGTTGCAATCGGGGCGACCTGATCCAGCTTGTAATGAGCCTGACGGGCAACGTCCTCCGGAACGAGTTCGGGAACGCGTTTGATCACCGCCTCAGCGCCAGCCGATCGCACACCTTGTGCGACCGCGTCCGCCATCTTCTCGATGTGCCCATAGGCGGAATAATAGAGAACGAGAACCTTGGTCATGACGCCGCTCCTGTCCATTCGTAATGTCGCGGCGAATCTAGATCAGCGTGCGTTTGTCGCAATCCAGCCGAACGCATAACCTCGATTGCAGATTTGCACGGCTGGACCACGGTTTGACATTTGCAGCTACAGAGGCCACATAACGCCTCATCGCTCCGGCGATCTTCGAGCCTCTGGCCGCGTGAACGGAATTTATCCGCCCTGCCAGACGTGCCGACCGGTTTCTCCCGACAGCCCAGATCACGCGGGGCGTCTCAACGACCCCCGCATCGTGCGCCGGTTCTCAACCGTGCTGCGACGGCGTGCATCTTGAAAGATCTACATTGACGACTTTTGCCGAACTCGGCTTGAATCCCCTTATCCTTAAAGCTCTTGCTTCCGAGGGATATGAAACCCCGACCCCAATTCAGGCTAATGCCATTCCGCCCCTGCTGAAGGGCCGCGATCTGCTTGGCATCGCACAGACCGGGACGGGCAAGACTGCAGCTTTCGCCTTGCCGATCCTGCACCGGCTTGCCGCTGACAAGCGCCCTCCCCAGCGCCGCTCCTGCCGCGCCCTGATCCTCAGCCCGACGCGTGAGCTCGCGAGCCAGATCGCCGCCAGCTTCCGGGCCTATGGCCGCCATCTCGGTTTTTCCGTTGAGGTTATCTTCGGTGGCGTCTCCGCAGGGCCCCAGGCCCGCGCTCTCGCCGGCGGCATCGACGTGCTTGTGGCCACACCTGGCCGTCTGCTCGACCATCTTCGCGGTGGCATGCTGAAGCTCGACCCCGTTGAGGTGTTCGTGCTCGATGAAGCCGATCAGATGCTCGACATGGGCTTCATTCGGGACATCCGTCGTGTTGTCGCCGCTCTGCCGAAGACCCGCCACAGCCTTTTCTTCTCGGCCACCATGCCGAAGGAAATCGGCGTACTGGCATCCGAACTTCTTCGCGATCCTCAAGAGGTGGCTGTTACCCCCGTCGCCAAGACGGCGGACCGGGTGGAGCAGCGGATCGCTTTTGTCGACGCGGCGGCCAAGCGCCCACTTCTCGTGGATCTGCTCAAGAACCGCGATATGGACCGCGTCCTCGTCTTCTCGCGCACGAAGCATGGCGCGGACAAGATTGCGCGACACCTTACCGACGCCGGTGTCGATGCCGCTGCCATTCACGGCAACAAATCGCAGGGTGCCCGCGAACGGGCGCTTGCAAGCTTCAAGGCGGGCAAGACGCGCGCCCTTGTGGCGACGGATATCGCGGCACGTGGCATCGACGTCGATGGCGTCACCCACGTGGTAAACTTCGATCTGCCGAATGTCCCGGAAAGCTACGTGCACCGCATTGGCCGCACCGCGCGGGCTGGCGCCACCGGCATCGCGATCTCGTTCTGCGCACCTGATGAACGCTCTTTGTTGCGCGATATCGAAAAGCTGATCCAGCAGCGAGTGCCGCCTTTGGAAGGGCACGAACAGGCCCATGCCGAAATGGCCAACGCCACCGCTCGGCCTCGGCAGCCGCAAAATCCTTCGCAGCAGAACCGGCGCGGTCGGCAAGGTCCGGGGAATGGCCGCAATCAGGGACGGGACCATCGTCCTGCCTCTGGCGGCGGCGGCGCGAAGGACCAGAGGTCCGCCGCGCCCCGGCGGGAGCAGACGCAACCCAGCCGATCGGGCGACAGTGGGTTGGCCAACATGCCTCTGATGCAGCCATCCCGTGGGCGGGCTCATCAGGACCGACGGCCGGGCCGCTCGGACTGAGAAACGGCACATACAACGAAAAAGGGGCGCCTAGGGCGCCCCTTTTGCGATCCAACAGTCGCGCTCAGCGCAATCCGAGGAAGCTCAGGATGGCGATGACCACGACGACGAGACCGATGATGTAGATGATGCTGTTCATAAACCAACCCTCTTGATGTACCCAAAGCTGGAACGTTCACATTTGGGGTTGGTTCCGAGAGATGTCTTGATCAGGCCATTTTGCCTGGTGCCCGCAGCCGGACTCGAACCGGCACGCCATTGGCTGCGGATTTTAAGTCCGCTACGTCTACCATTCCGTCATGCGGGCGCCGCGGCAAGATAAAGCCGATCCGCTCGCTTCGGGCAACTAGCTCAATCCATTTTGCTAAGCGAGATGAGCATCGCCTCGATCGCCGATTTTGCACGGACTACCGCTTCCGCATCGCGCCCGCGTACGACGAGGTTGGTATTGTAGCCATGCTCGTCCTGAAACGGATAGGAGCCGATCGAGACTTCGGGGTGAGCCCGCTGAATTTCTGCAAGGGGCGTTCCGACGTCCCCCTCTTTGGCATTGGCAAGGATCGTCTCAGAGAGAACCTTTTGCCCCGTGCGCAGCGTCGGAAGGACCTCCTCCAGCATGCTCTGCATGATCTTTGGCACGCCGGCCATCACGTGGACGTTCCCGAGCCGGAAACCGGGCGCCTTCGATAAGGGATTTGCGATCAGATCGGCCCCATCAGGAATGCGTGCCATCCGCAGCCGCGCCTCATTGATCCGCCCGGCCGGGAATATCTCTTCCAAAATTGCGACGGCGCGAGGGTCGTGGTCGATTCCCACATTGAACGCTGCCGCGATCGCGTCGGCCGTGATGTCATCGTGCGTCGGTCCGATCCCGCCGGTGGTAAACACGTAATCAAAGCGCGTTCGAAGCGCGTTCACCGCATCAACGATGTCCGCCTCATCATCGGCCACCACGCGCACCTCCTTGAGGTCGATACCGACCGAAGTGAGTCGCTCGGCGATCCATCCGATGTTTTGGTCCTTTGTCCTACCGGACAGGATCTCGTCGCCGATGACGAGAATGCCTGCGGTGACGATGTCATTATCTTCGATCATGAGGAGATGCGATCCGTTCAGCGGGGGTCTCAATCTAATGCCCGGAGCGGTCTGGAACAAAGGCATCAATGCAAGGTTGTCCCGCCAGCGTCATCCTTTTTGAGAGGTTCGACCCATGCCCGCGAAATCAGGAGCCCAGCAGAAAGCGGCCGGAGCCGCGCTGGCAGCGAAGCGAGGCGATACGCCCAAATCAAAATTGAAGGGAGCATCCAAGAGCATGGAGGAATCCATGACAGAAAAGGAGCTCCACGACATGGCCTCGACAAAGCGCAAGGGCAAGCCCGAGCATAAAACCAAGGATTAGGGAGAGGAACGATATGGATAAGGACGAACTGATCCGCCAGCGCGCTTACGAAATCTGGGTGGCCCAGGGTCAGCCCGAAGGCCAGGAAAGCGAACACTGGGCGCAGGCGAGACGCGAGATCGAATCGGAAAGCCCGCCCGAGCCCGACGCGAACGGCCCGACGGGAGCGGAAATCCCGTCTTCCCTGTCAGAAGCTCCTCCCAAACAGCCCAAAGGCGAGGAGTTGAAGAAGGCCACGGAACTGGGTTGAAGCTAGGCTGTGCCGGCTGTTCCTGACGGATAGGGATTAGCCGGCACAGTCAGCGTGACTTCCAGACCCGGCGTGGTGTTTTCATAAGCAAGCTCACCGGCGAGCTGATTCACCAGCGCGCTGATCATCCGCGAGCCGAAACCAACCCGGCTCGAAGAACGGCCACCACCACGATCGCTGACCGTCAGGCGGAATGATGAGCGATCCTCGGACAAGGCCACATGGAGCGGGCCTGCCGCGCCTCCATAGGCATATTTGTTCGCGTTGGTGACGAGTTCCGACAGGATCAAACCAAGGCTGACCGCGCGATCGGGAGACATGATCACCGGGGCGAGATTGGAGGTGACGAAGCCTCGCCAATCCTCGCCCATCGAATCCACCTGCTCTCCCAGCAGATCCTCCACGTAGCGGGCCGCGTCCACTGTTTCGAACTGATCGGCCCGGTAGAGACGGCGGTGGACGAGAGAGACCGCGCTGAGACGGCGGCGGGCTTCCTCGATGGCCGCCTGCAATTTCGGATCCTCGGACTGCCGCGCCTGCATGGAGAGGAAGCTCGAGACCAATTGCAGGCTGTTCTGAACCCGGTGGTTCACCTCGCCGATGAGGAATTGCTTCTGCTGGAGCAGCAGATCCTTTTCGCGGATAGTACCGAGCAGGCGCTCGTTCAGCGCGCGCATCTGACGGCTCTGCCAGATGGACGAGACCGCCGCGCGCAGACGTCCTGCGGCCTCGGTTTCGGCGAGCGTCCAGGGGCGCGAGCGTCCGTGGACCGTTTCGCTCCAGGCGGCGAAAGAGGCGCGCGGGCTCAGCATGTCACCCGGCGCAAGATCGGCATCCTTGTGGGGATTGCCGGCCCAGTTGATGACCTCCACCCGCTCGGCGCGGAACCACAGCACCATCCAGGGCTCGTCCACCGGCAGCACCATGCCGAGGAGACCGCTGGCGACGGCGCGCACCTTGTCGGCGGGCGGGTGCACCTTCGGCAGGTAATGGGTGGAGAACACGCCCTCCCCCTGCCCGCGCACGAATTCCGCCAGCGGGCCGAGATCGGACCGGTCCGGGCAGCGGCCGGACGTGATCACATCGTGCCCGCGCAGGATGGCCACGCCGTCGGCATCGAGCATGCGGCGCACCTCGTCGATGTGGTTCGACAGGGAATGCTGCAGCGTTCCCTCGCGCGAGAGCAGCGCCACGATGTCGTCTTCGTAGCTGCGCAGGCGAATGCGGGCGCGGTAGACCTCTGTCTCCTCGCGGGCCTTGATCTGGCGCGCGAGGTTGCCCGCCAGCGTGCGGCAGGCGGCGCGGGTCTCGTAGCCGATGCCGCGCGGCGCCTCGTTGTGGCAGGCGATGAGGCCCCAGAGCTCCCCGTCCTTGACGATGGAGACCGAAGCGGAGGCGCCCACGCCCATATTCTTCATGTAGAGCAGGTGCACGGGCGAGACGCTGCGCAGGCCGCTGTCGCTGAGATCCAGCGGCGCATCCTCCGTCCAGGCGGGGCGCAGGGGCGCGGGCGTGTAGCCCACATCGGGGATGACGCGCACGAGATTGCGGATGTAGAGCGCGCGGGCCTGTTTGGGGATGTCGGATGCGGGGAAATGATGGTGCAGGAACGCGTGCATCCCCGCCCGCAGGTCCTCGGCCACGACGACGCCCGCCCCGTCTTCCAGGAAACGGTAGACCATGACGCGGTCATACCCCGTGAGGCGGCGGAACTCGCGCGCGGCTTCGGCGCAGAGCTGCTCCAGCGACTGGGTGCGGGCGAAGGCGGAGATCGAGGCCTCCAGATCGCCCAGCACGGCGGCGGGCGCGACCAGGATCTCGGCGGCGGGCTCGAACTCGACGACGAGGTGCGCGGCGCTGCGATGGGCGAGGATATCGAGCCGCTGGCCGTCCCGGCTGCGGCACTGGCCGACGAAGCCGGAAATCTCGCCGGCGACGACGCGGCGCAGGCCCGCGAGCGCATCGGCATCGAGCAGGCCTTCGAGCGACGTGTCCGTTGCGGGCGCGACGCCGAGCCGGCCTTCGCTGTCGCCGGCGGCATGGGAGATGATGAGGCTCTCGGCGTCCACCACCAGCAGCACGCCGTGGGGCTGGATGGCGCCGGGAATGTGGATGGGCTCGCGGTCGCAGGCCGTCAGATTGATATCGTCGCTCAAGCAACGGTGCCGGAAGGCGGCAAAGGAGGTGTCTGCATGGATTGGCCGGACCCGATTCGTTCTCGGGGCATCTGTTCCACGCCCGAAAAGGTCCAGCAATGGCGAACGTGTCACACTTGCGTGCACAATGGGCACAGCCCGCGCCTGCACCGAAAGCCCGCCTTTCGGCAGGGGTCTCGAGCCGGGCCCCTGGCCCATCGGCTCCGTTCCGGCCTCCCCTCCGAAAAATCGGAGGGCGCGCGGGACGCCGGGAGATCAGCCGCTCCCACGGCCGTGCTGGCAGAGATGGATGTCCAGCACGAAGGTACTCAACCGCAGAAACGCCGAGGCTCCGGCATCCCGCGCGCGGTGTTTTAGGCTTGCTGTTCCGACCCCCCGGATGGCTCCGCTTGTCCCATCCGTTGCGGGTGTCCTCTCGATCGCAGAGCCCAGAGTTTGGAACCTCGAGGCATCCCGACCTCCAAGAAGGACCCCTAGCGTTGCGCTAAGCACACTTGGGACCCGGAACCTTGGACCTCCGCCCCGGCCGGGTTCGTTACACCCTGCCAGACCGGCCACCGCACCCTTCCCCACGATCAGGCCGGTCCGGACCGCCCCTCCTCAGGAAAGAGTGGGTGGAGAATGGCATGTAGAGATTTGGCTGTCAAGGTTTTTATTCCTGACAACTCTTTAGCTCGAACGCACTATTTGACCACGCGCAAAGCCGGTCGAGGCTTCTCTAACCCATACATTTCCCAAATATCCGCCTCCGGGA
This sequence comes from Terrihabitans aquatilis, assembly GCF_052542005.1. Classification (NCBI taxonomy): domain Bacteria; kingdom Pseudomonadati; phylum Pseudomonadota; class Alphaproteobacteria; order Hyphomicrobiales; genus Terrihabitans; species Terrihabitans aquatilis. Next base: position 657,243 of record NZ_JBOCUO010000001.1, read on the forward strand.
GCCCTAATATATCTCCGATCTGTTGAGGAGAATACCCAAGATCACGCAGATGTGCCTCGATTAAGTACTTACCCAAAAAAGGCTTCTCAACAGGAAAATTGAGTTCAGGCGGCTCACCAACAGACTTATAACGCAAAGAGCTATACTGACGCCAGAGCAACTGACTTTGCCCTGGCCCAATAACTCCTAATTCACCAGCAGCATAAAGGAGAGCCGCCATAGAAACCCGCCACTCCGGCTTAAGTTGGGCGAGTAATCTGAGATCAACTCGACGCCCGACTAAATCTTTACGCACATCCTCAGCTGGCATTAACAGCGCACTAGCGAATTCGTTTGCTTGCTTTTCCATGTCTGGACACGGCACAACGTGCATAACCAAATGCGCGAACTCATGTGCGAGCGTAAAGCGCATTCGATCTGCAGGCATGGCTGAATTGAGCACGATTATAGGTGGGAGACCTACAAAACGCAGGCTAAGTCCATCAACATCGACCCCCTTCTCAAAGTCGACGTGAAAAACAAAAACTCCGGCACGCTCTATGTATTCGGTTAAATTGACCAGAGGACCAGCAGGCAATCCCCAGGCTCGACGAACCAAACTTGCAATATGTCGAGCATCATTTCCATACTCCCCCGGCTCATAGCTGGGCAGGGGCAATTCAGGTTCAAATCCCACTGATGGCAAAAGACGACGAAGATGTAAGGCTCGCAAGTTTGCATCAGCCAACACCCTATCAACTTCACGCTGCAGGACTGACTGGCGCTTCCGCCACATCGGATGGAAGCTGATAGGCAAACCAACTGGCTGAAAAGAGAACCCCAGCAGTGGCCGAGGTACCCGCAGGACCTCGCACAGCCGCAAAATAACGGTCTCACTCGGAACGATTACGCCGTTCTCCGCTCGTGAGACTATAGCTGCGTCAACGAGGGCACCGGCTGCAAGCTCCTTCTGCTGGAGCCCTCTGAATTGGCGCGCCAATCGCAACATGGAACCGTTGAATTCCGGCACCTCTAAGCCTGCCCGTCATCTGAGATACGATTACGCTCCTCAGGCAATTTAATGATGCCAGTTGGAAGCCTTGGTGCCGCGGGAGTGGACGGTATTCTTTCCACGGAAGACGCGGCTCCTCGATCGGCCTCGTACGTCCAAATTACTGATTCTCCAAGGCGGGCTGCCACAAGGATATGATCAATCCTAGTTTCAATGCTGTTTAGAACGTAACCTACATCTACATTATGGATCGACGGCAACTCAGATATTGGGAGTAATGACGGCTCTGCATTCGTAAGTTCTAACGTTAGGCCCGTCTGAATCGCGCGAGCGTATCCTTGCCGATCCATTTTCTTCAAACGTACTCTCAACGTACGGTCGAAGAGCAGCCGGATTGTCTCATGGTCCTGAAGTAGTCTGACATCACGACTATCGCCGAAGGCGATCCGAACTTCGTTCATTAAGAACTGATGCATCAACGTCGCAACGGTGCGCTTGTAATCCATGCGAGCACGCGCAGGCATGCTGTTAACGCTCTGCCATGCATTGCCGAAGAGCGCACAAAGCTGCGGCTCATGTCGCCCTAATATGCTCCGTACAAATCGTTCCGACGGGATCATTGTCGCACCCTCAGCTCAAGCACTCTTGAGGATGAGCCAGCGCAATACAAAAATCAACGCGAAAATTGACGCGACAGATGATATTCACACCTCCAGCACCGCATAAGGCTTCCCGCTCTCCTTCGTGATGCCCGCCGCCACGTTGAAGACTGGGATGCCCTTGGGGGTTTCGCCCTTGTGGGCGCCGCGGTGGGCGTGGCCGTGGACGACGGCGGTGACGTCGAAGCGGTCGATGACCTCGGCCAGGCGTGAGGAGCCGAGATAGGGGAAGATGGGCTCCGGCTCGCCAATGACGGTGGCCTCGATGGGCGCGTAATGCAGCACCACGAGCTTGCGCTCGGTGCGGAGCGAGCGCAGCGCGATTTCGAGGCGCATGCATTCCTCCTGCGTTTCCTGCACGAAGGCTTTCGTCGCCGCCTCGCCGAACGCGCCCAGCATGTAGCGCCCGAAGCCGCCGCCGAACCCCTTCACGCCCGCAAAGCCGACGCCCTTGTGGATGTGGGCGTTCTCGCCCAGGAAGCAGACGTTCGCCTGCCGCAGGATGCGCACCACCTCTTCCGGCTGGCCGCATTCATGATCGTGATTGCCGAGCACGGCGACGATGGGGATTTTGCAATGGCGCAAATCCTCGGCCAGGATCTCGGCCTCCTTCGTTTTGCCGAAATCGGTGAGATCGCCGGCCAGAACGAGGATGTCGGCGTTGTCGGACACCTCGGTGAAGAGATCGCGATAAGGGTTCTGCGACGTCTCGTGAACGTGGATATCGCCGATGGCGGCGACGCGCACTGTACCGGATTCGCGAACGGGCGCCGGCTCGCTGTGGTCCGTGGGGTTCAGTTCGATGACGGTGGCGTCTTCCTGCATGGACGAGCGATCCCTCTCCTGTGCTTTCCCGCTGGGGGAATGTGCGGAGGCGGAATGGGGTTCCCGCCGATGTGATGAGAGCCCGGCCATTGCGCCCGGCCGCGCGGCGGCGCAGCCTGTGCCCAACCGACGTGCGGGCCGGGAGATCATGGCGACGATGACGAAGCACTTCCTGCTGCTGGGGCTGGCCATGATGGCCGGGCTGGCCACGCCCCTGCCCGCCCTCGCCGACGATGCCGGGCGGCGGGTTCTGCTGATCGGCAACAGCCGCACCTTCTACAACGACATGCCGAAAATGCTGGCCGAGATGGCCCGCTCGGCAGGCGACAACGCGGCGCTGGACGTGACCGTGCGGGCCACGTCCGGCGCCCGGTTCCGCACGCATCTCGACAATCCGGAGGTGCACGATCTGCTGGCGCAGCGCTGGAGCCTCGTGGTGCTGCAGGCGCACAGCGCGGCCCACAGCAACGACAAGAACGTGGCCGATTTCCTGGCGGATGGGCGCACGCTGATCGCCGAGGCCAAGGCCGGCGGCTCGCCCTTCGCGCTGGTGCTGAACTGGGCCTATGCGCCGGACCATTACACCGAGCGCCCGGCAAATGCGCGGACGGCGCATGTGGAGCGCATCGCCTCGGCCACGCACGAACTGGCGCGGGAAACGGGCGCGCGCGTGATCGACATCGGCGGGGCGTGGGAGGCAGCGCGGCGCACGGCCTCGAGCATCACGCTCTATGCCGACAAGAACCACCCCTCCATCGCGGGAAGCTATCTGTTCGCGCTGACGATCTATGCCGCCTTGCCGGGCGCGAAACCGGCGGCCGTGACCTATGCCCCACCCGGCCTGACACCGGCGGATGCGGCACGGCTGCGCGAGGCTGTGGCGGGCGCCTCGGCCGGCGGGTGATCAGCCGACGAGATCGGCAAAGCCCCATTCGGCGATGTCGATGAGGTAATCCGGCGGCGAGAACAGGCGGCCACGGCAGACGCGGGTGCGGCCCTCCGGCATGTCGCGCTGATTCTGGAGGCGTTCCATCAGCTCGTCGAACAGCCAGTCCGGCACGCAATGGCGCTCGGTGGGGTAGACGAAACGGAAATTCAGGAGGTGGATGAGCAGCACCTCCCAATATTGCTCCATGTAGCCGAGCAGCCGCCGCCAATCGATGGCCTCGTGCTGCTTGAGGATGACGTGGGCGATGTCGGCCCCGTCATAGCGCTCGCGGTTCTGGACGAAGACCTTGGAATAGACGAGCTCGGTGGGCGCGACGAGCTGCACCTCGGTGCCGTAGATCCTGGCGGAATGGTTTTCCGAGAACCAGCTGTCGGTGATGGGCGTGGCGGCGGTGCGGGAATTGAAGATGACGTCGAACGTCCAGCGGCCCTTCTTGACCTTGGCGATCCAGCGCTCATCCTCCACCACCGTCTTGTGCCCGAGCTCCTGGAAATGCTTGAGGATGCGCGGGTAATCTCCGGCGCGGCAGAAGACGTCGAGGTCCTTGGTGGGGCGGCGGATGCCGGTGTAGCTCGACACGGCATAGGTGCCGGCCACCATGAACGGCACGCCCGATTCCTTCAGATGGACGAGGCTCTCGGCATAAAACGCTTCCGCTTTGGGCGGCACGGGCATGCTGGAGGCTTCGACATGGCTGGACGTCATCGCGGGAGAATGCCCTTTGTGAGGAGCCCCAACGGGCCGGTGAGGCTTAATCGTGCGGGATTGGGGAAGGTTCCTTGCACCGACGCGCTTGCCCGCTCCGCACGGCAGTCCTAGAAGAGGCGCGGTTTCCCATGTCGCACAATTCCTTCGGCCACCTCTTCCGCGTCACCACCTTCGGCGAAAGCCACGGGCCCGCACTCGGCTGCGTGGTCGATGGCTGCCCGCCCGGCCTGCGCCTGCGCCTGGACGAGGTGCAGTCCTTCCTCGACAAGAGGAAGCCCGGACAATCGCGCTTCACCACCCAGCGCCGCGAGGCCGACGAGGTGGAGATCCTCTCCGGCGTTCTGCCCGACGGCGAGGAATTGGTGACGACGGGTACGCCTATCGCCATGCTGATCCGCAACACCGACCAGCGCTCCAAGGATTATTCCGACATCGCGGCCAAGTACCGGCCGGGGCATGCGGATTACACCTACGACGCCAAATACGGCGTGCGGGATTATCGCGGCGGCGGCCGCTCCTCGGCGCGTGAGACGGCGGCGCGGGTGGCGGCCGGCGCCGTGGCGCGCAAGGTGATCCCCGGCGTGTCGATTCGCGCGGCGCTGGTGCAGATGGGCGAGATCGCGATCGACCGCGCCCGCTGGGACTGGAACGCGGTGGACGAGAACCCGTTCTTCTGCCCCGATCGTGATGCGGCTAAGGAGATGGAGACCTATCTCGACGAGATCCGCAAATCCGGCTCCTCCATCGGTGCGGTGATCGAAGTGGTGGCGGACGGCGTTCCCGTTGGCTGGGGCGCGCCGATCTACGGCAAGCTCGACGGCGATATCGCGGCGGCCTTCATGAGCATCAACGCGGTGAAGGGTGTCGAGATCGGCGACGGCATGGCCGTGGCGCGGCTGACCGGCGAACAGAACGCCGACGAGATGCGCATCGGCAATGACGGTAAGCCCGTGTTCCTGGCCAATCATGCCGGCGGCGTGCTGGGCGGCATTTCGACAGGCCAGCCGGTGATTGCCCGGTTCGCGGTGAAACCCACCTCCTCCATCCTCACGCCGCGCCGCTCGATCGACCGCGAGGGCCACGACGTCGACGTGATGACCAAGGGCCGACACGACCCGTGCGTGGGCATCCGCGCCGTGCCGATCGGCGAAGCCATGATGGCCTGCGTGCTGGCCGACCATTTTCTCCGGCATCGCGGCCAGAACGGCTGACGCTTTCACGGCCGAACGTTTTCCAGGATGATCTCCATGTCTCAGGATCCTTTCGCCCACGTCCGCACCGCGATCGACGCTTTCGGACGAGGCGAGATCGTCGTCGTCACCGATGACGACGACCGCGAGAACGAAGGCGATCTGATCTTCGCCGCCGTCCACGCGACGCCGGAGAAGCTGGCCTTCACCATTCGCAACACGTCTGGCATCGTCTGTGCGCCTTTGACTTCCGAGGAAGCACGACGGCTGCGCCTGTCGCCGATGGTGACGGACAATGACGCGCCGATGCAGACGGCCTTCACCGTGTCGGTCGATGTGCGGCACGGCACGACGACGGGCATTTCGGCCGAGGAGCGCACCGCGACCGTGCGCGCGCTGGCCAACGGCAATATGGGTCCCGCCGATTTCGTGCGACCGGGTCACGTCTTCCCGCTGATCGCACGCGAAGGCGGCGTGCTGATCCGCTCGGGCCATACGGAGGCTGCCGTAGACCTCTGCAAGCTGGCCGAGCTACCGCCGGTCGGCGTCATTGCCGAACTGGTCAACGACGACGGCACCGTGATGCGGGGGCCGCAGGTCTCGGCCTTTGCGGAGCAGCACGGGCTGAAGCGCATCTCGGTGGCCGATCTGATCGCCTATCGCCAGGCGCGCGAGAAGCTGGTGACGCGGATCTCCGAATTCACCGTACCTAGCGAGATCGGACCGCTGAAGGGCTATGCCTATGTGACGCCGTTCGACGCGGTGCATCACCTCGCGCTGGTCCACGGCGATATCGGCGCAGGCCGGCACATCCCTGCGCGGCTGCACCGTGCCGATGCGCTGACCGACGTGTTCGGCGGTGGCAAGACGCTGCGCGCCTCGCTGCATCATTTCCAGAAGACCGGCCACGGCGTACTGATCTATCTGCGCGACGGCGCGGTGGGCGTACCGATCCACACGCCGGCGGAGCGCGGGTCGAGCGAGGCCGTGCGCGATCAATTGTGGCGTGAGGTCGGCGTCGGCGCACAGATCCTGAAGGATCTCGGTGTGTCGTCGATCCGGCTGCTCGCCTCGCGCGAACGCCACTATGTCGGCCTTGCCGGTTTCGGCATCGATATCGAGGGCACGGATCTGATCGAGGGATGAACCTGACGTTCGCCCAATGGAATCCGGGGCGGCAATGGCTGCTCCTGTTCGGGCTGTCCGCGCTGTTCGCGGCCATCTTCGAAGTGCTGGGGTTGCCGGCCGCCCTTCTTCTCGGCCCCATGATCGGGGCCGTGATCATCGGCACCCATGCGGGCACGATCGCCGCGCCGCGCGTGCCTTATCTCCTGGCGCAAGCGCTCATCAGCTGCCTGATCGTGCGCGGCATCCCCTCCTCCATCCTCGACGTCCTGATCCATGACGGCCTGCTGTTCATCGGCCTGATCGCGGCCATTCTGGCGGCGAGCGGCTTCTTCGGCTGGATGCTGATGCGGTGGCAGGTGTTTCCGGGCACCACCGCGATCTGGGCATGCTGGCCGGGCGCTGCTTCCGCCATGGTGCTGATGGCAGAGGATTACGGGGCGGACGCCCGCCTTGTGGCGTTCATGCAATATCTGCGCGTGGTGATGGTGGCTGTCGTGGCGTCCATCGTGGCCTTGTTCTGGACCGGCCAGGGCGCGGCGGAGGCTGCGGCGATCATCTGGTTCCCACCGATCAACTGGCTGGCCTTCGCCGAGACAATGGGGCTGGCGCTGGCCGGCGTGGTAGCGGCCCTGTGGCTGAAGATACCCGGCGGCAGCTTCGTGGTGACGCTGGGTGTGGGCATCGCCCTCCACGTCATGGGCTGGATCGAAATCGAACTGCCGCCATGGCTGCTCGCCATTTCCTATGCCCTAGTGGGCTGGCGGGTGGGCCTGAGTTTCACCCGGCCCGTTCTGCTGCACGCCGCGCGCGCCTTGCCGCAAGTGTTCGGCTCGATCCTCGGCCTCATCGTCATCTGCGCCGGCTTCGCCTTCCTGCTAACGCGCTATGCCGGCATCGATCCGCTGACGGCCTATCTCGCCACCAGCCCCGGCGGAGCGGACGCGATCGCCATCATCGCCGCCTCCACCCATGTGGACATTGGCTTCGTCATGGCGATGCAGACATTGCGCTTTGCGGTGGTGCTGATCGCGGGGCCTTATCTGGCGCGCTTCTTCGCGGGCCTCGGAAAGCGGCGCAGCGGCGAGACGCCCGACGCGCCGCCGGACTGACGTTCCGGCAAGCGCCCCTGTTTCAGGATTGAGCGTCCGGGAAATCCGCGCCCGCACTAACATCCGCCCAGGCGTCGAAGTCCCGCTCCAGCATGCCGATCTTCTCGCGCGCATTGGCGAGGGCCGCCTTGCCGAGGAGAAGACGCAGAGGCGGGTTCTCCGCCTCCACCGCGGCGACGATGGCACGGGCGGCGCGCACCGGATCTCCCGGCTGCCGGCCGCTATAGCCGCGCACGAGGGCTGTGCGGGCGCCCGCCGTCTCCCGATAATCGTCAATCGTCTGGGGCGCCTCGTCCGCCGACCGCCCTGCCCAATCCGTGCGGAACGGACCCGGCTCCACGATCAGGACCTTGATGCCGAGCGGCGCGAGCTCCTGCGCCAGGGATTCCGACAGCCCTTCCACCGTGTATTTGGTGCCGTGGTAGAAACTGAAGGCGGGAAAGGACCGGATGCCGCCGATCGAGGAAACGTTGACGATGGTGCCGGAGCGGCGCGCCCGCATGGCGGGCAACACCGCGCGCGTCATATCGACGAGACCCCAGACATTGATCTCGAACATGCGGCGGACCTTGTCGATCTCGCTTTCCTCGAACGAACCAAAATATCCGATGCCGGCATTGTTCACGAGCACGTCGATGCGGCCGAACCGCTCGAGCGCAGCCTCCGTCGCGGCTTTCACATCGTCCGGGTTGGTGACATCGAGCGGCAGCGACAACGCGATGTCGTCATGTCCGGAGACGATATCGGCCACCTGATCGGGCCGCCGGGCCGTGACGATCGTGGGATAACCGAGCGCGAGCGTGTGGCGGGCGAGCTCCCGGCCGAAGCCGGTGGAACAGCCGGTGATGAACCAGACGGGTTTTTCAGAATTGACCATGCCGGGCATCCTTTCGGGAACTCGAGGTGCGGACCGGGTGATGTAAGCACGGACAGCGCGGAATGCGGACCCTTTCGCGGATTCCCGAGCATGGCCTCACCTAAAGGCCAATGGTCCCGGCCCTGTCGCTGACCGATGATCGGGGAAGAAGCAGGATTCACCTGCCACCCGGAAAACGGGAGGAAACGATGAGACAATGTCTTGTTCTCACCACCGTCCTGCTCGCGGCATCGCCCGCTATGGCGTCGTCGCTGGCGCTCATCCCCGCCAAGGGGCACCCGGTGGAAGATTACCAGCGGGCGCGTGATCTGTTCGCAAGCGGCGACAAGGAAATGGCGACATGCCTCTTCTATCGGGGCCAATACCGCTTCCGCGTTCGCCTGAAGGCGCGACCGGAACTGGACCCGGCCGGCGAACCGGCCGCGTTCGGCGCCTTGAGCGAGACGATCGGGAAACCGATCCGCGATTGGGCCGGCGGCGACCCGGCGCAATGGGCGGCCTCGATCCGCTGCGCGCTGGACTGGATCGAGACACACGACGATCCGTTCACGCCACGGCTCAGCCATTCCGAGGCACACAGGGAGGCCGAAACCGGATTGCGCAGCCTGCTGGAGCAGATCTCGTCCGGTGCGAAACAGATCCAGGTGGAGCGTGAACCCGGCGATGTTCAGACGCGCTGATTAGGGGTCAGCTGCGCACATCCGTCTTGCGGGTTTCGAACAGGCCTCCGGCCACCTCGCGCAAGGTGGGTGCCTCACGGGCGGCGAAGGGCAGCGGGCGGCAGACCGCGATGGCCGCGAGCCCGATGCGGGCCGTGAGAATGCCGTTGATGACGCCCTCGCCCAGCCGCGCCGACAGCTTGGCCGCGAGACCATGGCCCACCAGCTGATCGATGACGCTCTCTCCCGCCGCCATGCCGCCCGTGACCGCGAGATGCGCCAGCACATGCCGCATGAGACGGAAGAAACCGAGCGTGCCGGGCCGTCCACCATAGACCTGTGCGATGCCCCGAATGAGGGAAGCCGCCGTGGCCGCGACAACCGCGATGTCGATGATTGCGCGTGGCGCGACAGCGGTGATGACCGAGACGCGCTTGGCGGCATTGGCGATGAGACGGCGCGCTTCGAGATCGAGCGACGTCATCAATTCGCGCTCGGCCAGATGGACGAGGTCGGCGCCATCGATGATCTCGCGGCGCTCGCGATCGAGATTGGCGCGGGCGCGCGCCGTGGCCGGGTAATTGGCGTAAAGCGCCCCGAGTTCGTCCACAACGGAAAGCGCCGACTGCCGGTCGTCGCGCAGGACGGCCTGCTCGGCGCGGGCGCGCAGATCGTCGATGCGGCCAAGGCGACGGAGGGCCAGGAGTTCGCGGCCGATGATGAGGACGATGGCCAGCACGAACAGAGCGGCAAGGCCAAGGCCGAACCAGCCCAGCCAATCGCTGCGGGCGAACAGATCCTCGACCAAAGCCGTGACCGCGAGGCCGAAGCCGAGCGAAACGAGGCCGCCGAGTGAGCCCCAGAACAGGGCCGCCAGCGGTGAACGCTTGGGCGCGGTGGCCGTGGCGACGGCGGACGTCGCCGCGATCTCGCCGCTCTCCGGCAGGGGTTCGAGCAAGAGATCGGCCGCATCCGCCTGCGGATCGGCGATGACGAGTTCCGGATCGTCGAGCTGAAAGGTGGCGGGTCTGCGCGGTGGCTGGATCATGCCCCGAAAATCGCATCTCCGGCCCGTCGATGCCAGCCCCTCAAAGGCCCATCCGGGTTTCGCAGCGGCGCAGAGTGCGCACGAAGACGGCCGGATCGCCCAGCGCACGGGCGGTGACGAGGCCACCCTGGATGGCGGCGATCACGTCTTCCGCGAGATCCCCGGCCGGACCGGATGCATGGCCCACCCGGCGCAGCGCGTCTGCCAGCGCATGCTGCCAGGCGGCGAAATAATCGAGGATGCGGCGCGCAAAGCTGTCGCGAACATCGTTCAGGGCGAAGGCGCCGACGAGGCACACGCGATTGCCGGAGCGAAAATAGGCCTCGACCGCCGCCATCATGTGCCGGACCGCGGCGGCGGGATCCGCATCTTCCCGCAGCGGCCGGAAAACCTCGTTCTCGAACCATGTGTCGATATCATCGAGCACAGCCTCCGCCATCTCCCGTTTTCCGCCAGGAAAGAAATGGTAGAGGCTGCCCTTGCCGAGGCCGGTGGCCGCGCTGATGACCGACAGGCTCGCGCCCTCGAACCCGTGCTCGCGGAACACCTCCCCCAGCTTGGGAATGACGTCCGAACGCTCCGCGATAACACGAGCCATAGGTCAGAAGCCGAGTTCGCTGAGGCCGGGATGATCGTCGGGCCGGCGGGTGCCGAGAGGCCAGTGATAGGCCCGCTCAGCTTCCGTGATGGCCAAGTCGTTGATGCTGGCAAAGCGCGCGCGCATCAGACCGTTCTCGGCGAATTCCCAGTTCTCATTGCCGTAGGAGCGGAACCAGTTTCCGTCCGCGTCACGCCATTCGTAGGCGAAGCGCACCGCGATCCGGTCCTGCGTGAAGCCCCACAGCTCCTTGATGAGGCGGTATTCCTGCTCGCGCTGCCATTTGCGGGTCAGAAAATCCACGATCTCCGCGCGACCGTTGAGGAATTCGTTGCGGTTACGCCAGCGGCTATCTGGCGTGTAGGCGAGCGCAACCTTCTCCGGGTCTCGGGAGTTCCAGCCATCCTCCGCCGCGCGGACTTTCTGAATGGCGGTTTCACGCGTGAAGGGCGGAAATGGCGGACGGGCTTCAGACATGGATACCTCTCGTGTACCGAACGAACCATACTTTACCGAACGGTACATCAGCAGTGTGGGGTGTCAATGGCTGCGCTGGCACAGGTATTGCGTAGGACGTGTGCCTTATCAAAGGCATGGAAGGGCACGATCATGATGCGGGGGCTTAAGACTATTCTGGCGGCAGCGATGATGAGCGCTTCCTGTTTCGCCGGCGCACAGGCGCAGGAATTCAAAAAGGAAAACTTCAATTATTCGAAGTTCGCCGATAGCTTGTTCTCCGAGGCGGTGACGATCACTGGCCCGGCGAAGACGATCTATCTCGCGGGGATCGGCTCGGAAGATCCGGAGACGGGCGTGGCGCGGCACCCCGGCGACCTGCTGGCGCAATGCACATTCGCATGGGAGAAGATCAAGAGCGCGCTGGCCGCAAATGGCGCAACACTGAGCGACATCGTCAAGGTGACGACCTATGTCACCGATATTCGCTTCCGGGACGAAATGTTCAAATGTCGAACGCAGACGTTCGAGGGCATTCCCCTGCCGCCGCACACCCTGCTGAACGTGGTGCAACTCGCGCGGCCAGGTATGATGTTCGAGGCCGATGTGGTCGCGGCTGTCGCCGTGAAATGAGGGGATCGCCGGCAGTGTTCCCGCCGGCTCCCTTTCACGCCAGCTTGTCGCCCAGAAGGAAGTTGAGCACGCGGTCCATGCGAATGTGCGGCAGACGTGGAGCTTCACGCGGGCCTTCCACCCTGGGGGGGCGGAAGCGGATGATGCCGACATCGCCCTCTCCGGTTTCGGCGCGGCCGCGATAGCCGCCGGGTCGCAGCGCCACTTCCGGGTCGGACGGCAGATCTCCCGGGAAGACACCGATCTCCTCCTCGCCGCTGAAGATCCGGTCGCCCGAACGTTCGTTCGGTTCCGGCGTGCCGACGATGACCGGAAGTTCCTGTCCGTTTTGCCGCGCCGTTCCTTCCCGCGTGGCGCGGACGGCGGAAATGGCCAGCACATCGACCTCGGCGCCACCGAAGCTGGCGCGCTGACGGGCACGATCGACCAAGCGGGAGAGAATGGCCTCAAGCCGGTCATGGCTGGTGTGATGAAGATGATCCGCCTTGGTGGCGGCAAACAGGATCTTGTCGACGCGCGGGCGGAACCAGGTGGTGAGCCAGGAATTTCGGCCGTGCCGGAAGGCGTCGAGCACGCCGGACAGCGCGGATTCCAGATCGGCCACCGCATCCGGGCCGGCGTCGAGCGCGGCCAGCACATCGACCAATACGATCTGGCGATCGAGCCGGGCAAAATGCTCGCGGAAGAATGGCCGCACGACCTGCGCGACATAGGAATCATAACGGCGCGCCATCATGGCGTGCAGCGTGCCGGACGTAGGCACGGCATCAGCCGCGACATCGAGCGGAGCGAAGGTGAGAACCGGCGAGCCTTCGAGATCGCCCGGCAGCAGGAAACGCCCCGGTGGCAGCGCCGACAGCGCATGGCGTGCCGTGCGCGAGGCCCGCAGATAGGCCGTGAACAATTCGGCCGATGTCTTTGCCCAGGCTTCGTTTTCCGGCTGATCTGGATTCAATGTCTTAAGATGGGCGTGCCAATCCGCTGCCAGCGCGGCGCGCGCGGCCTTGCGGCTCATGGCGATGGTTTCGGCGGAGAACTGCGCGTAGGTGCGCCCCATCAGGCCGAGATCGAGCAGCCATTCGCCGGGGTAATCGACGATATCGAGCGTGAGGTGCGATGTGCCGAGCCGGCGCCCGATGAAGGTGTCGGAGGCAAAATCCAGAATGAGGCGCAGCTCGGATATGCGGCGGGTGGATTGCGGCCAGCGACGTTCGTCCAGCAGAGCGGCGAGATGTGTTTCGATGTCGAAACGGGGCACCGCATCGTCCGGCTGCGGACTGAGATGGGCCCCGATCAGCCGCCCGTCCGCATAAGCGCGGAACAGCGGCAATCGCGCCCCGTTCGTCAGCGCGTTGACGAGCGTGGTGATGAACACCGTCTTGCCGGCGCGGGAGAGGCCCGTGACCCCGAGCCGCACATTCGGGTTGAGCGTGCCGGCGGCGGCATCGAGCACACTGGAGGCGACGATGCGCGCCTCGTGCTGGAGATCGGAGGCCTTCATTCGCCCTTGATGCCGAGATGTTTGGGCGTGACGAAGGCGGACAGCCAGCCGGTTTTTTCTTCGATGGCGGCCCAGGGCACGTCCTCGAAATCTATGATGGCGATGGCGGCCGTGGGGAATTTGGCCTTGAACAGATCCACCACCTCGGGCTCTCCGCTCTCGGCCAGAAGGCCGGTCAGCAATTCGAGGCCGGGATTATGGCCCACGAGAAGCAGCGTGTAGACCTCGGAATCCTGCTCGCGGACGACGTCGAGCAGGGTTTCGACCTCCGCCTCATAGATCCGGTCTTCGAACTGGAGCTCGGGCGCGGGATCGAAGGCGGACGCCGCGAGCGACCATGTCTGCCGCGTGCGGGCCGAGCCGGAGCAGATCACAAGATCGGGAACGATGCCCTGCCCGGCCAGCCATTCGCCCATGCCCCGGGCGGCGATCTGGCCGCGCGGCGCGAGCTTTCGTGCGTAATCGTTCAGTGGATCGGGGGCCTCGCCCTTAGCGTGGCGGAAGAGGACAAGTCTGCGCATGGTGTGGCTTTCATGCCATAGGGTTTGCGAAACGAAAATGTAAACGCGAGGATTTGTGGGAATTAGATTTTCTTAACCAAGTCTGCCCCGGAGCTGCCCTAAATTCGACACGGCTGGCAGGAAAACTTTTCCCATCCACCGCGTTTGGTTGATGTGCCGAGTTTTAATAGGAACGCTCCAGATGTCACTTGCGTATGCGTATGAAGAGCCTGAACCTCTTTCTGTCGAACGTCCTCTCGATCGAGATCATCTGTCCCGCAAGACCTCCGGTGACCGCGCGCTCGAGCGTGAAGTGCTGGGAATCTTCCGCCGTCAGGCCCGACAGGTGCTGTTTCAATTGGAGGCGATGACCGATCCGCGCAACCGTGCGCAGATTGCCCATTCCCTCAACGGCTCTGCGAAGGGCGTGGGTGCGTGGCGGGTGGCCGAGGCGGCCGAGGCTCTCGAAGCCGCGATGCGCGAACAGCGTCCGGCGGGCCCGGCCGTGGCCGAGCTTGCCGAGTGCATCTCGCAGGCTGTCGACGAGATCGACAGCGTTCTGAAGCGCTGATCCCGCCGCGCACCGGTTTCCGAAACAGCAAGATCGCGCTGCCTAGACGCGAAACACCGAGGCGCGACGCCGCGCCTCTGGCGCGACAGGCCGTTTCGCCCTAAACCTGCGCCGAATTTGAAGGGGGCGGCCCGGCCGCCCCCATTTGTCGTGCGAGAGATCATGGCCAGCATCACCTTCATCGATTCATCCGGGGAATCCCGCACCATCAATGCGGAGATCGGCTCCACGATCATGGAAGCCGCGATCCAGAACGCCGTTCCTGAAATCGAGGCCGAATGCGGCGGCGCCTGTTCCTGCGCCACGTGCCATGTCTATGTCGACGATTCCTGGACCGAGAAGGTCGGCGGCCCCTCTCCCATGGAAGAGGACATGCTGGATTTCGCCTTCGACGTGCGCCCGACGAGCCGCCTGTCCTGCCAGATCAAGGTCTCGGCGGTGCTCGACGGCGTGGTGGTGCACACCCCCGCACGGCAGGGCTGAGCGGCCTCACCGGGCACATCTCCTCTTCCCTCGCGGCGCATCGGGCTTTATGACAGCCCGACTTTCCTCCCCCCGGCGCGTGCGGACGCGGCCAACCAAGACTGTCCAGGCTTCATGAGCGATCTCATCAAGACCGATGTCGTGATCATCGGCGCTGGCCCCTGCGGCCTCTTCGCGGTGTTCGAACTCGGGCTTCTCGACATCAAGGCCCACGTCATCGACATTCTCGACAAGGTCGGCGGCCAGTGCGCCGAGCTCTATCCGGAAAAACCGATCTACGACATTCCCGGCCTGCCCACGGTGACCGGCCAGGACCTGACCGACAATCTGATGGAGCAGATCAAGGCGTTCGGCCCGACCTTCCACCTGAGCGAGATGGTGGAAACGCTGGAGCGCCTGCCCGACGACAGCTTCCGCCTGCAGACGAATGCCGGCACGGTGTTCGAGACCAAGGTGGTGGTGATCGCGGCCGGTGGCGGTTCTTTCCAGCCGAAGAAGCCGCCGATCTCCAATGTCGGCGATTACGAGAACAGCTCCGTCTATTATTCCGTGCGCAAGATGGAGGCGTTCCGCGGCCGCAAGGTGCTGATCGTCGGCGGCGGCGATTCCGCGCTCGACTGGACGCTGAACCTTGCCCCCATCGCCGAGAAGGTGACGCTGCTGCACCGCCGCGACGAATTCCGCGCCGCGCCCGACAGCGTCAACAAGATGCGCACGCTCGCTGCGGAAGGCGTGATCGATCTGCGTCTCGGCCAGGTGACGGAGCTCAAGGGCGAAGGCGGACAGCTGGAAGCCGCTGCCGTGAAAGGCACCGACGGCTCGTCCTACGATATCGCCTGCGATGCCATGCTGCCCTTCTTCGGCCTCACGATGAAGCTCGGCCCGCTGGCGGAATGGGGCATCCACCTGCACGAGAACCTGATCCCGGTCGACACCGAGAAGTTCGAGACCAGTCAGCCCGGCATCTTCGCGATCGGCGACATCAACACCTATCCGGGCAAGCTGAAGCTCATCCTGTCGGGCTTCCACGAAGGCGCGCTGATGGCGCAGGCCGCCGCCAAGCGCATCAGCCCCGACCGCCGCATCGTGTTCCAGTACACGACCTCGTCCACCAGCCTTCAGAAGAAGCTGGGCGTGGCCTGAGGATCGGATTCCCTCCAATATGCAAAGGGCAGGCTTCGGCCTGCCCTTTTGTTTTGCGGCCTGCGTAAGATCTGGCGGGCGCGCGGAAAGCCTTCATCGCCGTTCGTGGGCAGGAATTCGCCTTTGACGGGGGCCACCGGCAATCTGATCTGCGATATCGCGGTGCGCCGAATTTACGCACAACTTTATCTATCCAAACAAATCAAAGTTGACGTTTCCGGGCGCAAGGTAAGCGCCGGATCGGCCGACCGGCTGATCTTATGGTAAATTATGCGTTAACGACGTTGGGGAATTCCTAGGCTATCTTGTTTCCAAGACCGCGGCAGAGTCGTAAATTCGAAATGCAGCGGACTATCTTCGGGCCCGTGGATCGACCATCCCAACGCCTGAAGCGGAGACGGACGTGCTTGCGGCATGCAGGTTCCGGTCGGCTTATCGACCAGGATCTGTGCCATCTCCGACGGGAACGCAGCCGGTTTTTGTATTGCGGTTCGGCAGCGAGGCAGTGTCATGGCTCATCAACCCAGCAAAGCGCAGCTCCCTTCGGACGCCGCTTTGTCCGCCATTGAGGAGGCCCTGAACATGGATGGCGCGCCGGCCTCTGCCGACACAGATCCGCAGGTTCGGCCCCAGCGCCCTCAAGGCCCCGGAATACTTGGGGCCAACCAGCCCCCCGCCAACGACGACGCCCGCTCCTTCGCTCATGTGCTCTACGGCCTGCAGCGCCGGCCCTCCTATGGGCCGTTCGTGCTGGCGACGATCGGCTCACTGGTGTGGATCGCGCTGGTGGCGGTCTACGCCGCAACGTCGATGAGCCTGGCCGACGGCCTCGACCTGAACGCACCCGGCGCGCTGCCGCAGGCCGCCATGATGGCCGTGCTGGCGATCGCGCCTATCCTGTTCTTCTTCACGCTGGCCGTGCTGTCGCGCCGCGCGCAGGAAATGCGGCTCGTGGCCCGCTCCATGACCCAGGTCGCGATTCGTCTCGCCGAACCCGAGCGCGCCGGCCAGACCGCCGTGCTGAGCCTCAGCGAAAGCGTGCGCCGCGAGATCGCGGCGATGGATTCGGGCATCGAACGCATCCTGATGCGCGCCAGCGAGCTCGAGGCCAGCGTGCGCGGCGAAGTGGTCTCGCTCGAGCGTGCCTATCAGGACAATGAAGCGCGCATGCGCGTGCTGATCGACGATTTGCGCCTGCAGCGTGAGGCGCTGGTGAACAATGCCGGCGATCTGCGCATGTCGCTGGAGGGCGCGCATGAGGGCCTGTCGCGCGAGCTCGCCAATGCCAGCCAGACGCTGGTGGCGACGATCGGCGCCGCAGGCGAGGACGTCGCCCGCTCGCTGGGCGACAAGGCCGGTGAATTTACCCAGGCTGTCGGCATCGCGGGCGAGAGCCTGATGCACAGCTTCACGGTCGAAAGCCAGGGCCTGCTGAACCGCCTGAACGAGACCGGCAGCACCTTCAACGAGACTTTCACCGCGACGGGCGAGCGCCTGGCCGTGACGTTCAACGACCGCGCCACCGGCCTGCAGGATGTGCTCGTGACGACCGGCAACGACGTCGCCCGTCTGTTCGACGAGCGCTCGCGCGCCGTGGCCGACGAATTTGCCCGAAGCGGCAACCAGCTGGCCGACCGTATCGAGGAACAGGCCCGCACCCTCACCTTCTCCCTGTCCTCGGCCGGCGACGGCCTGACCGACAACATGGCGAACCGCGCCCAGATCCTCAGCGATGCGCTGGGACAGACCGCCGACGCCGTGGCCGAGCAGATCGAAGGCCGCGCACGCGCCGTCATCGACACGCTGAACGCCAACACTTCCGACCTCGCCAACGTCATGGCCGAGCGCGGCGACGCCGTTACCCGCGCCCTCGCCGACCAGACCAACGCGGTGTCGCTGAACCTCGCCGACAGCGCCCGTCAGATGGCGGAGACGCTGGGCAACACCGGCGAAACCGTGACCATGCTGCTGGCCGACCGGGCCCGCGAAATGGCCGATGCGCTGAACGACACCGGCGCCCAGATCGCCGACACGATCGGGACCCGCGGCGAGACGGTGACGGCCGCGCTGGAGCGCACCGGCCGCGACGTGGCCGCCAGCTTCGGCGAGCGTGCGGACGCCCTCAATCTTGCCCTGCTCGATTCGAGCGAGCAGATCGGCCGCGCCATCAGCGAGCGTGTGGCCGATGTCGGCGAACAATTGCGCACGAGCGGCGACGCGGTGCTCGTGGAGCTTGCCGCGCGCGGCGAGGATGTGGCGGCGCGTCTGGTCGACAGCACGGCGCAGATCAACGAAGTTCTGGGCCAGGGCGGCGGACTCGCCGACCGCATCTCGGACGCCAGCGAACGCATCCGCGAAGCGGTGCTCGATCGCGGCACCGCGCTCGAACACGGCCTCCGCGAAAACGGCCAGAGCCTGCTCGACAATCTCGATTCGCGTATCGCCCTGGTGCGGGACGCTATGGATGCCGGCGCACGCGTGGCGGACGACCTGTTCGCCCAGCGCACCGACAACATCCGCCAGATCGTCGACATGGCCAGCGCCCAGGCGGCCGAGGCCATCGGCGAACAGGGCGACGCGATCGCCCGGAAACTGGCCGATTCGGTCGACCGGATGCACGATCTCATCGTGGTGCGCGGCGACGACCTGGAAGCGCGTCTTTCCGCAGCGGCAGCATCTGCCAGCGACATGCTGCTGCGCGGCACCGAAGGCTTCGAGGAGCGTCTCGGCGGACAGATCGAGGCGAGCGTGCTGAACGCTCGCGAGGCGCTGAGCGGTGCAAGCGATGCCCTGACCGGCGAACTGGCCAGCCGCATCGACGATCTGACCCGTCAGATCGCAGCCGCCGGCAACGAACTGACCGAGCGCGTGACGGAGCGTGGCGGACAGATCAACGACCAGATCCTGGCGAGCGCCGAACAGCTCTCCGGCACCCTGCTCTCGCAGGGCGATGCCGTGACGAGCGCGCTGAACACCTCGCTCGGCCGCTTCGACAGCCTCATCAACGGCCGCGCGCAGGACATCGCCTCACGCCTCGGCAACGACGCCGCCCAGCTCGATCAGGCACTGGACGGACATGTCCGCAGCCTCGAGCAGATCATCGATGTGCGTGGGACCGCGATCCTCGAGGCGCTGGAAGGCCGCGCCGGTGAGCTCGACCGCACATTCGCCGGCGGCGCCGAGACGCTCGACGCCACGCTCGGCCGCTATGTCGGCACGTTTGAGAACGTCCTCAACGGGCGCAGCCAGAATGTCGAACAGGCCATCGCCGAGGGCACGCAGACGCTCGACCAGGCCCTTGGCCGCTACGTGCAGAACTTCGACACGCTGTTCAGCCAGCGCGGCGAGGCTGTCGAGCAGGCCGTCTCGCATGGCGCGGCGCGTCTTGACGGTGCGCTCGACCGCTACACCGACACCGTGGAAACGATTTTGGGCGAACGCGGCGGCTCGCTCGAGCGCACGGTGCTGGCCGGAACGGAGGCGCTCAACAACGCCCTTGGTCGCCACACCGAACAGTTCGAGCAGGTGCTGGGCGCCCGCAGCGAAGCCATGGAACGTGTGGTGGCGCAGAGCGCCGAAACGCTCGACAACGTGCTGGGCCGCCACGCCCAGACCTTTGAAGATGTGCTGGGAACCCGTGGCGAGGCGCTGGAACGTGCCGTGGCGCAGAACGCGCAGGCCCTGGATCTGGCGCTCGGCCGCCATGCCGACAATTTCACTGCCCTTTGGAACGAGCGTGGCTCGGCCCTGGAGCGCGCGGTCTCCGGCGGCGGCGACCACCTGCGCGCCATGCTGACCGAGTACGTCTCGAACTTCGAGGCCATCTGGACGCAGCGCGGCACCTCCATCGAGCAGGCCGTCGCCGGCGGAACCGAGGCGCTCGACAGCGCGCTGGGCCGCCATGCCGAAACCTTCACCGCTTTGTGGAACGAGCGCGGTTCGGCTCTGGAGCAGGCCGTCTCCGGCGGCAGCGACCAGCTGCGCGCGATGCTGACGCACTACGTCTCGAACTTCGAGACCATCTGGGCGCAGCGCGGCAATTCGATCGAACAGGCCGTGGCGGGCGGAACCGAGGCGCTCGACAGCGCGCTCGGCCGCTATGCCGAGGCGTTCGAAACCTTGTGGCACGAGCGCGGCGGCGCTCTGGAACGGGCCGTTCTGCATGGCGCCGAAAGCGTCGATGCTACGCTTGGCCGCCATGTCACGGCGTTCGAGGATGCGTGGCTGCAGCGCACCTCCGCCATCGAGCAGACGGTCACGGGAGGCACGGAGGATCTTCGCACCAACCTCGCCGCCTATGTCGACACGTTCGAGCGGCTGTGGAGCGAGCGCGGCACGTCCATCGAACAGGCCGTGACGCGCGGCACGGATTCCATCGAGATCAACCTCGCCCGCTACGCCGAGACGGTGGAAGCCACGCTTGGCGCTCGCAGCGAGGCACTGGAAAAGGCGTTCACCGAGGGCACGGGTACCCTCGACGCCACGCTCGGCGGTTATGCCGAGACCTTCGAGAGCCTGTGGAACCGGCGCGGCGATGCCATCCAGCAGGTGGTGGCCGACGGCGCACAGACGATCGAGACCAACCTCGAACGCTGCGTGCGGACGCTGGAAACCACGATCGGCCAACGCGGCCGCGAGGTCGAAAGCGCCATCACCAAGGAGACCGAGACGCTCGACGCCGCTCTGGGCGGCTATGCCGAACTGTTCCAGGCCATGTGGACCGAGCGCGGCGGCGCCGTGGAACGAGCGCTGGCCGACAGCGCGGCCGGCATGGAAGGCACTCTCTCCCGCTATGTGGAGACGGTCGAAAGCCTGTGGAACGGCCGTGGCGACGCCATCGAGCGCGCCATCAGCGAGAGCACCGGCACGTTGGATGCAACGCTCGCCCGCTATTCCGAGCTCTTCGAGGACGTCTGGCGCCAGCGCTCCGGCACGCTTGAACAGGCGGTGGCACGCGGAGCCGACACCCTCGACAGCGCCCTGTCGCGCTATGCCGAGGGCTTCGACAGCCTGTGGCGCGAGCGCGGCGAGCAGATCGAGCGCGCCGTTTCGCAAGGCGCGGATCGGATCGACACCACCCTTGCCGGCCATGTCGACCATCTGGAGCAGGCCTGGAACCTGCGCGGCCAGGCCATCGAACGCGCGGTGGCGGACAGCACCCAGACGATTGACAATGTGCTCGGCGGCTATGTGGAGACGTTCGTCTCCGCACTCGACGGCCGCAGCGATGCCGTGCAGCAGGCCCTGGCACAGGGCGCCGAGACGTTCGACGCCACCTTCGGCCGCTACGCCGATGCGATTGCCGAGGGCTTCGATGGCCGCAGCGAAGCGGTGAAGCAGACCCTGGCGGATGGAACGCGCGATCTCGACGTGACGCTGAACCGCTACGTCGATGCCTTCACCCAGGCCTTCGACGGCCGGGCCGAGGGCCTTCAGCACACCATCATGCAGGGCAGCGAGACGCTCGACGCGGCACTCGGCCGCCATGCCGAGACCTTCATCCAGACGCTCGAGGGCCGTGGGGACGCGGTGCAGCAGGCACTGGCCCAGGGCACCGAAACGCTGGATGCCGCCCTCACCCGCCATGTCGATGCCTTCACCCGCACCATCATGGGTCGCGGCGAGGCCATCGAGCAGGTGGTGTCTCAGGGCACCGAGGCCATCGACAGCACGCTCGGCCGTTACGTCGAGACCTTCACGCATGCCCTCGACGGGCGTGGCGAAGCCGTGCAGCAGGCCGTGGCCCAGGGTACCGAAGCGCTCGACACGACGCTCGGCCGCTATGTCGACGTGTTCACCGAGACCTTCGACGGCCGCACGCAGACGGTGCAGCAGGCTGTGAGCGAAGGCACGCGGACGCTCGACGAGGCGCTCGGTCGTTACGTGGAGCTGTTCGTCCAGGCCCTCGAGGGCCGTGGCGAGACGCTGCAACAGACCGTCAGCCAGGGCACGGAGGCCATCGATTCCGCGCTGGCCCGCCATGCGGACACCTTCGCCCGCACCCTGCTGAACCGTGGCGACGCGATGCAGCGGGCCGTGGCGGAAAGCACCGACGCGCTCGACGCCACGCTCGGCCGTTACGTCGAAGCCTTCGTCCACGCCATCGAAGGGCGCGGGGAAACCGTGCAGCAGGCCGTGGCGCAGGGCGCGGAGACGCTGGACGCCAATCTCGTCCGCCATGCCGAAACGCTGGAGGCCATCCTCCTGCGCCGTGGCGAAGCGGTCGATCAGGTGATGCTGTCGGGCTCGTCGATGATCGATTCGACGCTGGCCGGCCACGCCGAGACCTTCAACACCCTGCTCGCGCGGCGAGCCGAGGAGATCGGCTCGATCGTCACCGCGCGCCTCGAAGGCTTCGGCGACGACGCCTCGGTCAAGATCGAGGAGATCGGCGGCAAGCTGGACAGCCGTCTGGAGCGGATCGGCGACGGCATCGACGCCCGCGCCGAGAGCTTCCAGCAGATGCTGGTGTCGCGTGCGGCCGATCTGTCACGCACGCTCAACGAGGGCGGCCGCGAACTCACTGAGACGCTCGACACCCGCGCCCAGCGCTTCGCCGAGGAAATCTCGGACCGTGCCGGCTCCGTAGTGGCGTCGCTGGAAGGCAGCGCGCAGGCCGTCAACACCGCTTTGGGCCAAAAGGCCCTGGAAGTGGCGCAGACGCTCGACACCCGCATCGACCGCTTCGAGCAGGTGGTCGTGGGCCGTCTCGACGAGGCATCCGCGACGCTGGAGCAGCGTGGCGATGCGCTCTCCGACCGCCTGTCGCAGAGCATCGGCCGAGTGACGGAGACCCTCGTGGTTGCCGCCGCCGAGGTCGAGACCGGGCTGCAGAGCCTCGCGAACGGCACGGTCGAGACGCTGCACGAGCGCACCAATGCGCTGGCCGACACGCTGGGCAGCCGCACGTCGGAGCTGGCTCGCCTGTTCGACGAGGACGGTGCGCGCTTCGTGAAGATCGTCAGCGATCGCCGCAATCAGCTCTCCGAGGAAGTGCGCCTCACCGGAGACGAGGTTGCACGTATCGTGGAGCAGCAGGCCGAGCTTGCCGCCCGCACACTGCACGAGCAGGCCGAGCGCATCCGCGAGGACGTGTCGGCCGTGATGGAGAACGTGACCGGCGCCATGTCCGGCGATGCGCTGCGCGCGGCCGCTGAACTGCGGCAGGCCAGCGAGGAACTGGCCGGCTCCGTCCAGGGTTCGCTGTCGGGCATCCAGACTACCAGCTCCACCATCGGCCAGCTCGTCATGCGCGCCGCGGAGACGGTGGAGCGGCTGGGCCACGCGGCCGAGGAGAAATCCGAGGTGCTGGCCGGGCAGATCGACGGCCTGCGCGATCTGGGTCGCGGCGTGCTCGCCGATCTGACGCAGCTGACCGAGCGCTTCGACCAGCAGGGCGGCGCGTTGGCCGAGGCGGTGAATGCGTTGGCCAGCACGAAGGAAACGCTGGAAGGCGATCTCGACAGCCGTCGGGAATCGCTGGAGCAGCTGACGAGTGCATTGGGCCTGCGCGCCCGGGAACTCGACGGCGTGCTGCGCGGCTTCACCTCGCTGATCGAGGAGCAGCTTGGACAGGCGGAAGCGCGGGTGCGCGACGCCGGTCAGGGCCTGGCCGAGCAGGCCGGCGATGCGGCGCAGGCGATCCAGACCCGGTTCGACGAGCTTCGCACGGTCTCGGCCGCGGAGCGCGAGCGCACGGCGCAGGAACTGCGCGCCACCTACGAGCGGACGATGGCGGATCTCAACGATCTGCTGAAGAACGCCTCCGACGGGCTCGGTGGTGTCGCGCAGGACATGCGCGGCATGACCAGCGCCATCCAGAACGAGCTGGAAACAACGCGCGAGGAACTGCGCCGGGGCGTGCTGGCCATGCCGAAGGAGACGGAGGAAAACACCGCCGCCATCCGCCGCGTGGTGTCCGAGCAGATCCGCGCGTTGAATGCCCTCACCGAGATCGCGACCCGCCATGGCGGCCTGCATGATGCGGTGGAGCCGCGCATGGACCTCGCGGCCAACGAAAGCGCCCGTCCCGCTCGGATCGCGGCATCGGCATCGCGTCCGGCCACCAAGCCCCAGCCGCGCCGCAAGGACGCGATTGAGGCGGCGGAACGCAATGGCACGAAGGGCGAGGCCGGCTGGCTGAGTGGGCTTATCGGCGGCGAAGGCGAGAATACCGCGCCGGCCAACAAGAGCCGCAACGGAAATGCTGCGCGCTCGACGCTCGACTCGCTCGACGAACTGTCGTCGGAAATCGGACAGCTTATCGACGCGAAGGCGATGATGGAGGCGTGGGACCGCTTCCGCCGCGGCGAGGACGGCGTGTTCACGCGCCGCCTCTACACGGCAGACGGCCTGCGGACCTTCGACGATCTGCGCCGCCGCTACGGCAACAGCTCCGAGTTCCGCCAGACGGTGGACCGCTACATCAGCGAGTTCGAGCGCCTGCTGGACGAAGCCGCCCGCAACGAAGCGGACCCGGAGATCGCCCAGACCTACCTGAGCTCGAACACCGGCAAGGTCTACACCCTGCTGGCCCATGCGGCAGGACGGTTCGACGCCTGAAGCCGGGCAGAGTCATGAGGGTTGAAAAAGGGGCGCTTGGCGCCCCTTTTGTTTCGGCGCACCGCCAATGTGAGAGGGACCAATGGCGAAATATGATCCGCTTCGCGATCACCTTCTGTCGCAGCGCAATCAAGAGTTCACGCTGACCTTCGCAGAGATCGAAGCGATCTTCAGCGACCTCCTACCGAAGAGCGCCGAACGGCCGGAATGGTGGGCCAATGAAAAGAGCGAACGCACAACGCACGTTCAGCGAAATGCGTGGCGCGATGCCGGATACGACGCCTTTTTGCAGAAGGGCCGCGAGCGCGTGACCTTTCGAAAAACGAAAGGCTGATGGCGACCTCATAAAAACTAATCCGGATGGGGCATGCCTGCGGACAAGGCGTTCGACGAAAACGCGATTGCCTGAACGCAGTGACAGAACCGGCAGTCCTCAGACCTGACCGTTCGTCCAGTTCACGATCTCGACGAGGACCTGCCACAGGGCGGCGTTGAGGCCGTGGGAGGCGCCTGCTCCGCTGACATCGGCGACGGGAGCCTGAGCCTGGAAGACACGGCCCGCGCGCACGCGGCCATCACGGTCCACGATGCGGGTCGCGATCTCGATCACGGCCGTGTTCGTGCTGCCGGACACCGACACTTCGAAGGCCCGAATTTCGGTTAGAAGCTGGAAATCGGCGGCGATGCGGTCCTGAGCGCGACCGACGGAGCCGATGCGGCCAGCGTTCTCGAAGGCCTGGACGAGGCGCGTCTGGAGCAGGCCGGGCAGCGTGTCAGAATATTGCGCGGCCGGAATGTAGGTAATCTGCGGCCCGATGCGGGCCACCATGCGGTTGGAATCGAGCGTCTGGATGGCGCTCGGCATTTCAACGGCGAGCACGCCACGGCGCACATTGCGATCCGGCGTAAAGGGCGGGGGCGCGCTGAGATCGAAGGTCGCGGACGGGGCCTGTTTGCCAAGACCCGCGCACCCGCTGAGCACGAGGGCGAGCGCAAGAACGGACACATTGCGCGCGGAAGCGTGCTTGATGATGGACGGCACCCTGACCTCTCAGCCCCAAGCAAGCGGCCCAAGCCCCTGGCCGCAAAGCAAACTAGCGGCGCGGAGCATACTCCGGAACGCCGCCTCCTCCAAAGATAAACCGTTGCGGATTGCGCTCGAGATCACGCACCACACGGTCCACTCCCTGCAGAGTTTGCCGTCCGCTGGAAATAAGTCCACTCAGATCGCGCAGGCCCTGCCCAGTAAAATTGGAGATGTCACCCGAAAGAGACGCCGTGCGCTTGTCGAGATTGTCGGACAGAACGCGGATGGACTTGGCCGCTTCGCGAACTTCGTCGAACACGCCGCTGTTCTGCCCTTCGCCAAGAAGCGAATCCGCCCGCACGAGAATGCCGTCGATACGCGTCGAGGCCTTGTTCAGGCGATCGGACAATTCACGGGCATCGGCCACGATCTCATCGACCGACGGCGCGTTGCGCTTGAGGGTCTCGGAGAAGGCCGCGGTGTTATCGAGCACCTGCCGCACCCGGTCGGGATCGACCGCCGCGACCACGGAATGAACGCGGGTCAGCGTCTCATTGAGGTTGGCGCTGGAGCGGACGAGGTTGGTCGTCACGGTCTCGGCGTTGCCGAGCACCACGTTCAGCTTTGGCCCGGCCTCGGTCATCGTGGCCGTGAACTTCTCGGTCGACTCGACGATGCTGGCGATCTTCTGCGGATCGATGGCCTGCACGATGCGGCGGGCATCCCCGGTCAGATCACGCAGGGGGCCGGCCACTTCCGACACCGCGCTCGCCATATCGCTGGTCGCTCCCAGCAGGTTCTTGATACCGTCCGAATTGGCGGCCAGCGCGTCGGTGAACTTCTGGACATTGGCGACCGAATCCGTCAGCGGGCCGCGATTGTCGTCGATGAACTCGCCAAGCTGGTTCAGCAATCCGCGCGCGCCCTCCATCAGATCCTGATAGGTGGACTTCTGCGCGACGATGACCGGCACCCCGCCCTCCGCCGCCTGGAGCGGCGGCGCGTCCGGCTGGCCGCCCTGCAGCATGACCGAGGCGACGCCTGTGACGCCCTGATATTCGAGCTGGGCCTTGGTGTCCGAGCGGACCGGAACCGTGGAATTGACGGCGATGGTGGTGGAGATACGACCCGGCTGGTCGGGAACGATATCGATGGCGGTGACCTCGCCGACGTTCACGCCGTTGAACAACACCGCGGACCCGCGCGAGAGGCCGGACACGGAACCGTCAAAGACCACACGGTATTGCGCGCGGTTGCCCTGATCGGCCTTGCCGGTGAACCACCAGACGAAGCTGAATGCGCCGACGACGACGGCCAGCGTGAACAGCCCGATGACGAAATGATTGGCCCGGGTTTCCATCTGTGTCCGTTACACCCTTTCGCCGGCGGCGGCCCGCGCGCGAGGCCCCCCGAAATAGGCTTTCAGCCAGGGATGCGTGGCGCGGCGCATATCAGACATGGGCCCTTCGGCGAGCACCTTGCCGTCGCCCAGAGCGGCGATGCGGTCACAGGCGTGCGACAGGCTGTCGAGGTCATGCGTTACCATGAAAACCGTCAGCCCCAAAGTGCGCCGCAGAGTGAGAATGAGCTCGTCGAAATCCTGCGCGCCGATGGGATCGAGGCCCGACGTGGGCTCGTCGAGGAAGATGAGTTCGGGGTCGAGCGCGATGGCGCGTGCGAGCGCGGCGCGCTTGATCATGCCGCCCGAAAGCTCGGAGGGGTAAAGGTCGGCCGCCTGCGGCTTCAGCCCGACGAGTTCGAGCTTCAGCATGGCGACATCGTCCATCAGCCGCTGCGAGAAATCGGTGTGCTCGCGCAGCGGCACCTGAATGTTCTGCTTCACGGTCAGCGACGAGAACAGCGCGCCATGCTGGAACAGCACGCCCCAGCGCTGCTCCACCGCCATGCGCTCCTTCGGGCTGGCGCGATCAAGATCGACGCCGAACACCTCGACCGTGCCGGCGCGCTTCGGCACGAGACCAATGATGGTGCGCAGCAGGACCGATTTGCCGGTGCCGGACGCCCCAACCACGCCCAGGATTTCTCCGCGCTGCACATCCAGATCGAGATGGTTCAGCACCAGCCGGTCGCCGAAACCGGCGGCAAGATCGTGCACCCGGATGATGATCTCGTCGGAGATGGGATATCCGTCTTCGCCGTGCATGTCAGAACCCGATCGCAGCGAAGAAGATGGCGAACAGGCCGTCGAGCACGATGACCATGAAGATGGATTTCACCACCGAGGCGGTGGTGCGGCTGCCAAGGGATTCCGCCGAACCCTCGACCTTCATGCCCTCGATGGAAGCGATGAGGCCGACGACGAGGCCCATGAACGGCGCCTTCAGCATACCGACGAGGAAACTCTCGATGGTCAGCGTGGTGGGAAGGCGCGCAAGGAAAGTCTCGAGACTGATGCCACCGTAGACGACCGCAACCAGAGCGCCGCCCGCCATCGAGGCGATCATGGCCAGAAAAGTCAGCAGTGTGAGGCCGACGATGAGCGCGAAAATACGCGGCAGGATCAGAACCTCGATGGAATCGAGCGCCATGACGCGTATGGCGTCGATCTCCTCACGCATCTTCATCGAGCCGATCTCGGCCGTGAAGGCAGAGCCCGAACGGCCGGCAAGCATGATGGCGGCCAGAAGAACGCCGAGTTCGCGCATCGACAGGATGCCGACGAGATCGACCACGAACACCGAAGCGCCGAAATATCTGAGCTGGAAGATGCTTTGCTGGGCGATGATGGCACCGACCAGGAATGCGATAAGCATCACGATCGGCACAGCGCGCAGGCCGACCAGATCGAGATGATTGACGAATGACGTGAAGCGGAAACGCGTGGGCCGCAACAGAACGCTGCCTGTGGTGGCCATCACCGCGCCGAGAAACGCGACCCACGATTGCAGATCCCGGACAGAGGAGACCATACCGCTGCCGATATCGGCGATGAGCGTATAGAAATTGTTTTCGCGCTTTGTCTGCGGCGCAGGCGGATGATCGTTGCGGCTGATCGCTTCGAGGAGAATCCGCTGTTCCGGCCGTCCGCCCTCGATGGAGCTGGTGCCGCCGCTGGCCGCGATTTCACGCTGGAGGCGGTCGAGAAGAAGCGCGCCCACCGTGTCGAGACGTGAGATGGCGGCGATGTCGAGCTTGATGGCCGCGCCGGCAAGACCGGGCGCCGCGCCGGCCACGAGCTGTTCAAGCTCCCGGGCGTGCCGCGACGTCCATTCTCCCGACAGCCTCAGAAGCTGCCCCGTCCTGCCGGACGTGGTGACCATGTCAGGTTCAGCCGCGAAGGCCAAAGCGTTCTTCCCACGAACGAAATGTCGTAGGAAATTGTACCCGAGCGCCCCCTTCGGCGCAAAGCAAGGCCCCACCACGCGGTGATTTTCACGCCGGCGAGGCTTTACGGGCACAGGTCATCAGGAAGCATGCGTATGCGCAGCGTGGATGTCGACGTCGAGAATTGGCCGATCGCAGGTCGTTTCACCATCGCTCGCGGCTCTCGCACCGAGGCCGTGGTGGTGGTGGCGACGATTCGTGACGAAAGCTTCGCAGGGCGCGGGGAGTGCGTGCCCTATGCGCGCTACGGCGAGAGCGTCGAAAGCGTCACGGCAGCAATTCAAAGTGTGGCGGGAGCGATCGAGGCCGGGGCCGGACGCGAGGAGCTGCAGACGCTCCTGCCCGCAGGCGCTGCGCGCAACGCGCTGGATTGCGCGCTTTGGGATCTCGAAGCGAAGCGAAGCGGCCAACCGGCGTGGAATCTGGCGGGACAGGCGGAGCCACGGCCCGTGACCACGGCTTACACGATTAGCCTGGGCAGCGCGGAAGAGATGGCGGCGGCCGCCGCACGCGCGGCAGCCCGGCCGCTGCTGAAGATCAAGCTTGGCGGGAATGGCGATCCGGAGCGAATCGCTGCCGTGCGGGCGGCAGCTCCGAACGCCCGGCTCGTCGTCGATGCGAACGAGGCGTGGGATGCAGTCAATCTGGCCGCAAATCTCGAGGCCTGCGCGCGGGCTGGTGCCGTGCTGATCGAACAGCCCCTGCCCGCCGGCGACGATTCGGCACTGCAGGAAATCGAGCACGTCGTGCCGATCTGCGCCGACGAGAGCGTCCACGCCCGTGACGGGCTTGCGGCTTTGTGCGGCCGCTATGACGCCATCAACATCAAGCTCGATAAGACCGGCGGCCTGACCGAGGCGCTGGCGCTGGCGGACGAGGCGCAGCGGCTGGGATTTTCGCTGATGGTGGGCTGCATGGTCGGCACGTCGCTGGCGATGGCGCCTGCCCTGCTGCTGGCAGGCCGCGCAGAGTTCGTCGATCTCGACGGGCCGCTCCTGCTGGCGCGCGACCGCGAGCCCGGCCTCGCCTTCGACGGGTCCCTCATCGCACCGGCTTCCCGTGGATTATGGGGATAATGCCGCCTTTCGCCTTAAACACCGGGCAACCTCTGCGCACCTAGAATGCGGTCACGCTCTTCTGCACATCGCGGGCAGGACCGCGACAGGACAGGTTATGACGCATTCCACCGATCCGGCTTTTGAGGACGATTACGAGGCCATCGAGGCCGCCGTGATGGAGACGGCGCGCGGCCGATGGTTCCTGGCCGAATTCGCACGCCGGACCCGGGCCGAAGAGACCGCCTCGCTTCTCGCCGCCATCGATCGCCTGGAAAACGCCATGCGCTCCGGCGTTCAGCCGCTTCTGGCCGCGGCCGAAGCCTCGCGCCCCGCACCGCCGAAGCCTCAGACACAGACGACAGCGACAATCGCCGCCTCGAACGGCGACGCGAAAATGGCCAAGCGGACCACGTCCAACGTCACCTTCGAGAGCAAGATCCTCTACTTTTCCTGAAGCTCGGGGTGCGCGGCCGCGAAGATCATCTCGTTGACGAACATGCGCGCGCATTCCTCCCAGGAATGCTTGAGCGCGAGTTCGCGAGCTTTTTCACGCGGGATATCGAGCGCCGCCAAAGCGGCCTTTCGAAGA
Organism: Terrihabitans aquatilis; assembly: GCF_052542005.1. Classification (NCBI taxonomy): domain Bacteria; kingdom Pseudomonadati; phylum Pseudomonadota; class Alphaproteobacteria; order Hyphomicrobiales; genus Terrihabitans; species Terrihabitans aquatilis. The sequence continues at coordinate 687,852 of NZ_JBOCUO010000001.1, forward strand.
TCCTTATCGAGGACCCCCGCCCCTGTGCCGCCCACCACATCGAGAGGGCCGGTGACGGGATAGGCCGCGACCGGCAGGCCGCTGGCCAGCGCCTCCAGCACAACGATGCCGAACGTGTCGGTGAGGCTTGGAAAGACGAACACATCGGCGGAAGCATAGAGCCGCGCCAGATCCTCGCCCGTATGCTTGCCGAGAAACACCGCATCCGGGAACTGGGCTTGAAGTGAGGCCAGAGCCGGCCCCTCGCCCACCACGACCTTGGTGCCCGGCAGATCGAGCGACAGAAACGCCTCGATGTTCTTTTCCACCGCGACGCGCCCGACCGACAGGAAGATCGGCCGCGGGAGATCGAGCACGCTCGATTCGCGTGGACGGAACAGTTCCGAATCGACGCCCCGCGTCCAGGGCCGGAGCTTGGTGAACCCGCGCTCGGCAAGCTCGGCCCTCAGCGAGGCCGTGGCGACGAGCGTACCGCGCCCGGCATTGTGGAAGCGGCGCAGGAAGGCGTAACTCCAGCGCTCCGGCACCGGCAGCCGTGCGCGCAGATATTCCGGGAAACGGGTGTGGTAGCTGGTGGTGAAGCTCCACCCACGATTGAGGCAGGCGCGGCGTGCCGCCTGGCCCAGCGGGCCCTCGGTCGCGATGTGGAGATGATCTGGCGCGAACAGGGAGACATGACGGGCCACCGCGCCGGGCGGCGTGATGGCCAACCGGATCTCGGGATAGCTCGGCAGCGGAACGGTGCGGAACTCGTTGGGCGTAAGAACCTGGACCTCGTGGCCCATACGCCGGACCTCCGACGCGACACGGTCCAGTGTGCGCACAACGCCGTTCACCTGTGGATGCCAGGCGTCTGTGACGATCAGGATTCGCATCGCTCGGTGTGGCTGTTGTTCCCTCAGGCCGCGTCCAGGCTGACCGGGACGGGTGCCTCCCTCATCGCATCGTCCTGGATGAGGCGCAAGGAACGATTCCACTTGATGATCTCGAACGAGCCGTCGTCGCTCTCAGCGAGCGCGGTGCAGCTTTCCACCCAATCGCCGGTGTTGAGGTAGGTGATGCCGCCGATATCGCGCATGGCCGCGTGGTGGATATGGCCGCAGATGACGCCTTGCGCGCCGACCCGCGCGGCCTCTCCCGATAGCGCATCCTCGAATTCGGAGATGTAATTCACCGCGTTCTTGACCTTGAGCTTGGCCCAGGCCGAGAGCGACCAATAGGTGAGCCCGAGGCGGCGGCGGACGATGTTGATGTAGGTGTTGATGCCGAGCGCGGTGACATAGGCCCAATCGCCCAGAAGCGCGAGCCAGCGGGCGTGGCGCACCACCATGTCGAACATGTCGCCGTGGATGACGAGATATTTCTTGCCGTCCGCCGCCTCGTGGATGGCTGTCTCGGCGACTTCGATGCCGCCGAAATGCGAGCCGTAATAATTGCGCAGGAACTCGTCGTGATTGCCCGGAATGTAGACGAGCCGGGCGCCGTGACGCCCCTTGCGCAGCAGCTTCTGCACCACGTCGTTGTGGGCCTGTGGCCAATACCAGCTCTGTTTCAGCCGCCAGCCGTCCACGATGTCGCCCACGAGGTAGATCGTGTCGGCGTCGTGGTAGCGCATGAAATCGAGGAGAAGCTCGGCCTGACAACCCTTCGTTCCGAGGTGAACGTCGGAGATGAAGAGCGTTCGAAACCGGCGCGGCTGAGGGCGAGTCGATGTCATGGACACAGCAGAACCACTACCGTGTCACACCCCAATGACAGCGAACGCCATGGCCCCGATTTGGCTTAGCGGGGCGTCCACATGTTGTGGAAATGATGCACAGGCCCGTGGCCCTTGCCGACCTTCAGCGTATCGGAGGCCGCGATGGCACCCGAGATGAAGGCCTTCGCGCCCTGAACCGCCTCGCGGAGGGTCTGACCATTGGCGAGGCCGGCCGCAATGGCGGACGAGAGTGTGCAACCCGTGCCATGTGTGTTTTTGGTGGCGAAGCGCGGCGCGGCGTAGCGTTCGAGGCCGGTTGCGTCGAGCAGGATGTCGACGCTGTCGGGGCCATGGCCGTGGCCGCCCTTGAGCAACACCGCGCGGCAGCCGAGCCGCATCAATTTCTCGGCCTGGCGGACCATGCCGGCCTCGTCCTCGGCCGCGGGTTCATCGAGAAGGGCCGCCGCTTCGGGCATGTTGGGCGTGATGACGAGCGCCTTCGGCAGCAGAACCGAGCGCAAGGCCTCCACCGCTTCAGGCACCAACAGACGATCGCCGCTGGCAGCCACCATCACAGGATCGACGACGAGGTTTGCGGTCGCATCGTAACCGTCGAGCGATGCCGCCACCGTCTCGATGACGGAGGGCTGCGAGAGCATGCCGATCTTTACGGCCTTCACCTCGAGGTCGTCGAAGACGGAGGCGATCTGCTCGGCGATGAAGGTGCGCGGCACATCATGGATGGCGCGCACGCCCTGGGTGTTCTGGGCGACGAGCGCCGTGATGACCGACGCACCATAGACGCCGAAGGCTGCGAACGTCTTCAGATCGGCCTGAACGCCCGCCCCGCCCGTGGGATCGGTTCCGGCAATGGTGAGCGCAATCGATATGTCAGGAGATGTGTCGACCATCCCGCTTTCCTCCGCCGGCATGACCCGGATCAGGTTCGTGGGTTGGCTGGCCGCAAGGCCCCTTGCCTCTCAGCGCACCGGCGTGCGCACCCCAAGCAGATCGATGTCACATAGACGTCGCCGAGGGGCCGCGCAAGCGCCTCACACCGGCGGCGGATCGGCCTGACGGGCGCGGGCGCGCTGGATGCCGAGATGTCGCTCGTAAAGGATGACGATGATGCCGGAGGCGATGACGATGACGCCGCCGACGCCCGCGAAGATGTCAGGCCGGTCGCCGAACGCGAACCAACCGATGACGAGCGCCCAGATGAGCGTGGTGTATTCGAACGGCGCGATGACGGACGCTTCCGCGAAACGGTAGCACTGGGTGAGGAGGATCTGCCCCACCCCGCCGATCAGGCCCGCAGTAACGAGCGCGATCGCGTGGCGCGGCTCGGGAACGACCCAGCCGAACGGGATCGTCATCAGCGCGAAGAACGTCGAGAAGATGGTGAAATAGAACACCACCGTCCCCGTGCTCTCTGTCTGGACGAGGCGACGCACCTGGATCATCGCGCACGAGGTGAGGAAGGCACCCACCAGCGCGAACATGGCGCCGATCGAGGCCTCGCCGCCCGTCCCGGACACGATCTCCGCAAGCTTGCCGCCTCCTATGTGCGGCCACAGCATGACGGCGACGCCGGCCAGACCCACGAGAACCGAGAGCACGCGCACCGCACGCAACGGCTCATGCAGCACGATGGCGGCGAGGATGGTGGTGAAGATCGGCACCGCATAGGACAGCATGGTCGAATCCGGCAGCGGAAGACGCGCCAGGCCGTTGAACATGCAGAACATTGACGTCACCCCGATGCTGGCGCGTACGAAATGGCCGAACGGGCGCGGCGTGCGGAAGGCGCGCGGAATCTCGCCCACCCAGGCGAGCCAGAGCAGGATGGGCACCAGCGCGAACGCGCTGCGGGCGAAGACGATTTCGCCGGGTGGCACGGCATGGCCGACCCAGCGGACCAGGGCGGCCATCAGCGTGAAGCAGAAGGCGGCCGCGATCTTGTAGGTAATTCCCTTGAGCATGGTCCACGAACAGGGAGCGCGTGCGAGTCGCACATTGGGCAGGCGCCCCTTCTAACCCGTTCGGTCATTCGAACGACATGCAAAATCGGCAAACACACCCCAGCAGATCGCATGATGCGATTCCGAGGAACATTTTGACGGCATTGGCGTTTGCCAGCGCTGTTCCCGTCCAAGTTTCGCGTATCGGAGGTTCAAGGCCGCTCATGTCGGACGTCTATATGATCGAGATCGATGACCGGGCTCTCGGTCTCGTCGCCCGCGATCCCGTGTGCGGGACTTACCGTTTTCATGCCGCTTTGCCCGAGACGTTCGAACTCGACGGCAAGCTGTTCGACACGCCCGACGAGGCCCGTCGCGCCGCCCGCAAGATGCTGGGCATGAAGCCGCGCCACACCCTTCAGGAACTCGACTACGCCGCCTGACGGCGTGCAAATGCACAATATACCAACTCCCGCTTGCAGGCCGGAAGCACTGTGCTAGCCTTCCTCTCGCAAGAGCCATCAAGAGCTCTTCACGTAGGGGAAACACCATGAAAACGTACGCATTCGCCTCTCTGGCGACGCTTGCGCTCGTCCTCGCTCCCAGCCTCGCGCTGGCGCAGGAAGCCGAGCCGGACATGTCCCATGCCAAGAAGGTGGAGCAATATGCCCGCACCTTCCTGAAAAGCTGGGGCAATGATCCGAAGCTGCACGAGGCCATCAAGGCTTCCACCGCCAAATCGAAGGGGCTGGGCTATGACGACGTCCAGATTCAGGACAAGGAATGGCAGCTGGCCCGAACGAAGGGCAAGACGGACGAAAAGACGGCAGCAGCGGCCACCAAACTGACCGAGGATCTGGCTGGCCTCGACAAGAAAAGCGCGGCTGAGCACATGGCAGCCGGCGAAAAGACCATCTCGGAAATCCGCGGCAGCGCCACCTCGAAATTCCTGCAGGCCCAGCTCGAAAAAGCCCCCAAGGGCGCGGTGACGGAAATCTTCGTCATGGACGGCTGGGGCTGGAATGTCGGCCAGACCGGGGGCACTTCCGACTTCTACCAGGGCGATGAAGGCAAATGGCAGAAGACCTTTGCCGGCGGTGCCGACGGTGTGGAGGTGCTTCCCATCGTCGAGGAGGACGGGGTCAAGATATCGCAAGTATCCCTCCCCATCACAGAGGGTGACACCAATATCGGCGCCGTGACCATCGGCGTTGATGTCAGCAAGGTCGATTGATGCGAGAGCCGAGGCGGACCGTGTCCGTCTCGGTCAGCCGCCTTCGCGGTATATCTCCGTAAAACCTTCAGTCTTCGCGCCTTCCCCGAACTCGTCTAAGAAAGATTCGAACAACGGGTTCGCGGGTTTTGAGGCGTTGATAGACAAGCTTGAATTCATCTTGGCGCTGGCCCGCGAGGGTCATTTCGGGCGAGCCGCGGAATCCTGCGGCGTCACGCAGCCAACCCTTTCCGCCGGGCTGAAACAGCTCGAGGACGAACTGGGCGTGCGTCTGGTGGACCGGGGCTCGCGCTTTCAGGGCTTTACGGCTGAGGGTGAGCGCGTGCTCGACTGGGCCCGCCGTATCGTCGGCGACAGCCGCGCCATGCGCCAGGAGGTGGAGGCGCTGCGCAAGGGATTGTCCGGCCGCCTCCGCATCGCCACCATCCCCACGGCCTTGCCCATGCTGGCGGCGCTGACCACGCCCTTCCGGCAACGGCACCCCAACGTCACCTTCAACATCATCTCGCGCAGTTCGCTGTCGATCCTGACCCAGCTCGAAAATCTCGATGTGGACGCGGGCATCACCTATCTCGACAACGAGCCGCTTGGCCGCGTGAAAAGCGTACCGCTTTACCGCGAGGAATTCCGCCTGTTCACCTCGGTGGACAGCCCCGTGGGCCGCAAGGAACGGGTGACCTGGGCAGAGGCTGGACAGCTTCCGCTGTGCCTGATGTCGGCGGACATGCAGAACCGGCGGATCATCGACAACATGCTGCGCGAGGTCGGCGCGGATGCGGCGCCTTCGCTGGAGAGCGATTCATTGACCGCGCTCGTCGCCCATGTGCGGACTGGCCAATGGTCGAGCGTGATGCCGCGGAAATTCGCCGACATGTTCGATCTGCCGGCGAATGTGCGAGCCATTCCGCTGGTGGAGCCGGAGGTTTCCCACACGATCGGCCTCGTCGTGGTGGAACGCGATCCGCTGCCGCCCCTGCCTGCGGCGCTGTTTTCAGAGGCGCGGCTTCTTGCGCCTCTCCTGAACGCCCCGGCCAAGAACAAGTAAAAAAACCCGTCCGGAAGGACGGGCTTCGTTCATTGCGCGCCGATCAATCGCAGCGATGGCGGCGGCCGTCACGGCCGACATAGGTGTTGGTGCGACGATCATAGGTCTTGTAGCGCACATCGCAGGCGGTGTTCGCGATCGTCTGGCCAACGGCACGAGCCCCGCCGACGACGGCACGACCGGCCTTGTTGAACAGCGAACCCAGCGTCTCATCGCTGTGGCGGCCACCCCGGCGATAATTCCGGCAATCGCGATCGCGCGGATTGCGAGCGCAATAACGCTCCACCTGACGATGACGCTCGGCATTGCTTTGGCCGCGCTGCGCGTCGGCGGGAGAGCTCATCAGGAAAGTGGAACCGATCAGGGCGGCCGCCAAGGCCGTTGCCGATGCAATGCGCAACATTGTTTAATCCTCCAGCAAGTCTCGAAGCGGAACGAATCCGTGGAGGGAAACGCGTGAGGAAGGTTTCTGTTTCCTGGAAAATACCCTCGTGTTTTCACCCGCTCGAAGAATTGTTCTTAATAAGCTGAAGATAGCCTGTGCTTCGGCCGCATCAGATCGGGATCGGGCATGACCATGCTCCGGCGTTATTTTCCGAAGCAATATTTCATTCCCGTCGTGCTTCTGCTCGGGACCACTTTCGGGTGCCTGTTCGGCCTGCTGTACTCCATGACCGCCACACAGGATCAGATGGAGGCGGAGCGTGAGCGCCAATCCGTGAACAGCGCAACGGCGCGCGCTGTGGAAGTGGCAATCCGCGATCTTCAGGATTACGCGATCTGGGACGACGCCGTCCGCCATATCGCCATCGCCTTCGACCGCGAGTGGATCGACGACAACATCGCCGCTTATCTCGTGACGTTCCAGGAATACGAGCACCTGTTCGTCATCGACAATCTGTCCTCTCGCACGATCTATTCGTCCTCTACGAAATCCCCGACGGAACAGCCAACCGCGATTTCCGACGAACTCGGCCAAGGTGCCGTGCAGGGACTACGCAGCCTCAATATTGTGGGTGACGATCAGCTGCCGATCACCGGCGGCTTTTCCCGTCAGGGAGATCGCCTGTTCCTCTATTCCGCAGCCCACATCCTGCCGCTGACAAACAAGGTCGAACTGCTGCCGGGGCGCGATCTCTCGATCGTCATCGCGAAGGAATTGAGCCCCTCCTATCTGCAGATCTGGCGAAACCGCCAACAGACGAAGGCTCTGGCGCTCTCCTTTGCAACCCCCGCCGAGGACACACAATTTCAGCCGATCCGGGACCGGGACGGCAACATCCTCGCCTATCTGACGTGGCACGTGGAGAGCCCTGGCCGGGAATTGATGCGGAGGATATTGCCCGGTTTCGTCCTGATCGGCTTGATATCGCTGCTCGCGGCCTGGGCAATCCTGCAACGTGCGCGCATGGCGACCGAGGCCCTGCACCGCAGCAAGCAGAAGGCCCAATACCTCGCCAATCACGACAGCCTGACGGGGCTTCCAAACCGCCGCGAGCTGCTGGGCCGATTGCGCAGCATCTCCCCCGATCACCCGTTCCACCTGCTGTACATCGATCTCGACGGGTTCAAGGAAACCAATGATGTGTACGGCCACGCGACCGGCGATGAATTGCTACGCGAATCGGCCGTGCGTTTGTCCCGCGCTGTGGGGCCGGAGCATTTGATCGTGCGTGCCGGCGGGGATGAGCTGGCAGTGCTGATCCTGGAAATCGAAGGCAAGGCCGTCGAAAAGATCGCCGACCGTATCCTTCGCGAGTTCGACGCGCCGTTTCGTGTAAGCGGTTACAACATCGCAGTCGGTGCCAGCATCGGGATCGCCGGCAATTATGAGCCGATCGACGAGGAGGAGATCATCCGCCGCGCCGATCTCGCCATGTATGCTGCGAAGACCAACGGCAAGAACGGCTGGTGCCATTACGACCCGGAGATGAACCGGGAAATCGAGCTACGGCGCGAGATCGAAGGCTCGCTGCGACTTGCCATCGACAATGACGCGATCGACGTGGTTTTTCAGCCGATCGTCGACGCCCGCACCGGCAAGATCGTCAACGTGGAGGCGCTCGCGCGCTGGACCGACCCCGTTCTCGGCGCCATTCCTCCGGACAAGTTCATCCCCGTCGCGGAGCAGAGCGGACTGATCACGCGGCTGGGGCGCAACGTGCTGATCAAGGCCTGCCGTGCCGCACGGGATTGGGATGTCGACCTGTCGGTCAATCTGTCGCCGGCCCAGTTCTGGGACCGGGGGCTCGGCAGCCGCGTCCAAGCCATACTGGAGGCGGAGGGCTTCCCCGCCCATCGGCTCGAACTCGAAATCACCGAACGCTATTTATTGCGCCGCCCCGATGATGCCGAGCGGATTCTGCAATCCCTCCGGTCGATCGGCGTGCGGATCGCGCTCGACGATTTCGGCTGCGGCTTTGCGAGCATCGGCTATCTGCAGCGATTGTCACTCGACGCCATCAAGATCGACCGTTCCTTCGTGGAAAAGGTGGCGACCGACGTGGAAGCCGCCGATCTGGCGCGGGCCATCGTGGCGCTCGGCCTCGCGCTCAAGCTCTCCGTGACGGCAGAAGGCGTGGAAACCGAGGATCAAGCGCGGGTGATGAAATTGTTCGGCTGCACCCACATTCAGGGATGGCTGCACGGCCGCCCGGTACCGGCATCCGTCATGCAGAGCTTGCTGGACGGGTCTCGCATGCGGCAGGCCGCCGGATAGGATAACCGGGCCGCGCGCAGCTGCAATCGACAACACGCAGGATCTCGTCGGCGACGATCCGCTTCACGACGTCACGCGAATAACGCTCAGCCGCATGGGCGCGGGCCTCATGGGCCATCCTCTCCGCCTCGGAGGGATCCTGGACAAGGCGATGGATGGCATCCGCCATATCCTGTGCGCGTTCTGCAAGGACGTAATGCTCGCCGGGCACGAGATCGAGCCCTTCCACCGCCTGAGCGGTCGCAACCACGATCAGCCCGGCTTCGATCGCCTCCAGGATCTTGATGCGGGTGCCGCCGCCCTGCCGCAAAGGCACGACGGCAAAATCGGCTTGCGCCAGGAGAGGCGCCATATCCGGTGGATCGGCGCTGATCGAAACGCGGTGGCTCGCCAGACGCCGCACCTTCGATGACGGCGACCGCCCGGCGATCACAATGGAGGCCTCCGGGTTCAGACGCAGGAGACACGGCAATATTTCGTCAGCCAATTCGCGCGCGGCAAGGACGTTCGGCCGGTAGCTGAGATGGCCCGCGAAAAGGAGCCGAGGCTGCCATGAGGCGCGATGCGGTGATGATTTGGCAATGACGCCCTCCGGCGTCGCATTCGGCACCACGCGTACGGCGCGATGCGGCACGAATTGGAGAAGACGCGCGCGATCAATTTCCGAACACACCCAAAGCGCGTCCGCCATTTCGCCGGCGCGGAGCTCTGCCTCCTGCAACGCAGACTCGACGGAGGCCATCTGACGCTTCCGGAAGGGGCGGTGCCAGGGGATGCTTGCCGCAAGCTGGCGTGCGAGCCCGGACTCGACATTGTGCATGTCCACCACCACCCGGCAGCCATAGTCCGCCAATACCGGGAAGATCTGCTGAAACGCAGCGCCCTCCACGATGACAAGATCTGGCGCCCGATCGGCGAGGATTCCCGCGAAGCGGGCCTTCTCTCCCGGCTCCAGCTGGAAAATTCCATTGCGCCAATATGCCTTGGCCGGTCGTTTCCCGATGAAGCCGGCAGCCCCCTCTGATAAAGATTCGGCGCCCCCATAGAGGCTGACGCGTTGCGTCTCTCCAAGCTCTGCCAACACATCGGTATGCAAGGAATTGCGCAGATCGGCGCCTGACTTTCGCGAAGACAGCGGATCGGCGATTACGATGAGAGTGCGGATCTGAATGGGACACGCCGAAGAGCTGGGGAACAAGATGATACCGAAGATCATCCATCAAACGTGGAAGACACGGAAGGTTCCCGAAGAATTTCATGAATTTTGCCAGACTTGGACAGCCCACAACCCAGAGTATACATATCTATTCTGGACAGATCGGGACCTGATCGACTTCGTGGGTGAATTCTACCCGCATCATCTCGCGACGTTCTGCAGCTATCCCCAAGGTGTTCAGCGCGCAGACGCCGCCCGCTACATGCTCCTCCACCATTTCGGCGGCATTTACGCGGACATAGATACCGAGTGCCGACAAGCACTTGACCCGCTGATGGATGATGATCGGATCATTCTGTGCGAGGAGCCCGAAGCCCATCGTTTCGCAGGAACGGATCGTGGCCTGCCGAATCTTCTGTTCAACGGCGTGATGGCCAGCCCGCCCGGGCACCCCTTCTGGCTTCATCTGCTCGAGCGAATGGAGGAACTGCGCCACAGCCCAGACGTGCTGGATTCCACCGGGCCTTGCCTGCTGACAGCGACAATTTTTTCGTACCCTTTCACGGACACGATCCGGATCGAGGAAGCCAACCTCTTCAACCCTGTCGACGCCCATGGACGAATTGCGGAGGCTGCTCACGGCACCCAATGCTACGCCGTTCACCATTGGGCGGGCACATGGTGGCGGCCGAAACCTCGCCGCTGGATCACCCGACAACGGCGTCAATGGATGAAAAGATTCTTCCGGATGAGAGCACGCCTGACCGCCGGCGAACATCTCGATCCCCGGGCCGCGCAGGCCGGTGTCTCACCGGAAAGCCTGAACCGCCCTCCTCCGGACGGCGAAAACATCGCCATCCTCGTGCCGCTGCGCGACGCAGCTCAGCATGTCGCATCCTTCCTGAGCGCGATCGAGAAGCTCGACCTTCCTACGGAGCAGGTGAAGCTCGTTTTCTGCGAGGGTGACAGCCGCGACGACACGTTCGAAGTGCTCACACGGCTCGTGGAGCCGCTGCGCGGTCGTTATCGGGATGTGATCGTTCTGCGCAAGGATCTCGGAACACGCATGGAGCGGGAGCACCGCGCCCGTCGCTCGCTTCAGCGCGCGCGTCGTGCGGGAATTGCCGCGGTGCGCAATCATCTGATCGATCACGGACTCGACGAGACCGACGATTGGGCGTTGTGGATCGACGTCGACGTGTGGCGGTTCGCATCGGATATCGTTCACCAATTGCGCGCCGCGCAAGCCCGCATCGTGGTGCCAAATTGCGTCACCGTGCCGGGCGGCGACAGCTTCGACCGCAACAGCTTCCTCAGCAGACCGCTGCTGCGGGAGTATCATTACGAATATTACAGCGCGATCCAGGACGGCCTGTTCCAACCGCGTCCCGACCGCAGCCGCCTGTTTCGATTCCACCTCAGCGATCTTCGCCACAGCGAGCGCGTCACGCTGAACGGCGTCGGCGGCACAATGCTGCTCGTCGATGCGGCGCTCCATCGAGGAGGGCTGCGCTTCCCCGAACTGCCCTACAAGCAATTGATCGAAACGGAAGGGTTTGGGCAATTGGCGTGCGATCTTGGCATCCAGCCCATCGGCCTGCCCCGGGTCGAAATCCTGCACGTGCCCTGGTGAGGGCTGACGCCAGCTTGCCGGTCGCGGCCCGACCGCAACGGCCGAGATCCCTTGCCCGCCAGCACGGGTCTCGATCGGTTTCGCCCGCATCGATGTTCGCCCCAGACAGGAAGGTCACGAAAACGCTGAGAGTCCTACGCGAGACTTTAAGACCTAACGATGAGTCGGACGTCCGACTTTACGACCCGCTAAAAGGGTCGGATGTTCTATCTGCGTTCTCGTGGGGAGATTTTGAGGCGGGGAAGAAACACCAACCAACTCAAGGAGTTGGGATGGTGGGCGCACTAGGGCTCGAACCTAGGACCCGCTGATTAAGAGTCAGCTGCTCTACCAACTGAGCTATGCGCCCGCCTGCGGAGAGCCGTGCTCGCCGCGAGCCGGTGGGTAGCAAAACCACCCGCCGATGTCCAGCGATCTTGCGACGTTTCCGTGAATTAGTTTCGGATCTGGCGAGCCGGATTGCCGACGACACTGACGCCGGCCGGAACATCCCGCGTGACCACGGCCCCGGCCCCGATCAGGGCATCGTCCCCGATGGTGACACCCGGCAGGATGATGGCACCGCCGCCGATCCAGACATTGCGGCCGATATCGATGGGCCGCCCAAACTCGAGGCCCGAACGGCGCTCTTCCGGATCGCGCGGATGGTCGGCGGTATAGATCTGAACCGCAGGGCCGATCTGGGTGCCGTCACCGATGGTGACCCCGACCACGTCGAGGATCACGCAATTGAAATTGAGGAAGACGTCGCGACCGAGACGGATGTTGGTGCCGTAATCGCAATGGAACGGCGGCCGGATCACCGCGCCCTCGCCCACCTCGGCAAGGCGCTCGGCCAGGAGCGCCCGACGCTGCTCCGTCGGCATCGCGAGCGCAGAATTGTAAGCCACCATCCACACTTTGGCTGCGGCGAGATCTGCCTGCAATTCGGGATCGCTGGCGCGGTAGAGCTCGCCCGCCAGCATCTTTTCCTTCTCGGTGCGCATGGCGTCCTCACTTCTGGTCCTGAAGGACGGCTATAGCCCGCTCTGAGGAGACGGGCCAGACGCCGAATGTCAGCCTTCCTCTTCGACGAACACCTCTTCTCGCTTCTTCTTCACCGCCGGCAGGAAGACGATGACCAAGGCCAACGCAGCGAGAACCAGCAAAGTGGCGCTGATGGGCCGCTGCGAGAAATTGAAGAAGATCGTGGGATCGCCGCGCGAAATGATCATGGCGCGGCGCAGATGCTCCTCCAGAAGCGGGCCGAGCACGAAGCCCAGAAGAAGCGGCGCGGGTTCGCAATCGAGCTTCAAGAGGATCCAGCCCACGAAGCCGAACAGGGCGATGGCATAGAGATCGAACGGATTGCCGTTGACCGACCAGACGCCGATGGAAGCGAAAGCGAGGATGGCCGGGAACAATGCGCGATAAGGAATACGCAGCAAGCGCACCCAAATGCCGATCAGGGGCAGATTCAGAATGACCAGCATGAGGTTGCCGATCCACATCGAGGCGATCAGACCCCAGAACAGATCGGGCTGCTCGCGCGCCACATTCGGGCCCGGCACGATGCCCTGGATGATCATGGCGCCGATCATCAGCGCCATGACGGGATTGGCCGGGATGCCGAGCGTCAACATCGGGATGAACGAGGTCTGCGCGCCGGCATTGTTGGCGCTCTCAGGTGCCGCCACCCCCTCGATGGCTCCCTTGCCGAACTTTTCGGGATTGCGCGAAACCTTCTTCTCGACGGTGTAGGCCGCGAAGGACGCCAGGATGGCGCCACCACCGGGCAGGATGCCGAGCACAGAACCAAGAACCGTGCCGCGCAGGATGGGCGCCACCATGCGCCGCATGTCCTCGCGCGAGGGCATGAGGCCTGCCACCTTGGCGATGATCGGCTCGCGCGTGCTTTCCGTCTCCATGTTGCGCAGGATTTCGGCGAGGCCGAACACGCCGGCCGCCACCGCGACGAAATTGATGCCGTCGGCAAGCTCGAGACGGTCCAGCGTGAAGCGCGGCGTGCCGGTGTAGATATCGGTGCCGACGAGGCCGAGGATCAGCCCGATCAGGATCATGCCAAGGGCCTTCAGGACCGAGCCGTGGGCCAGGGCGATGGACGAGACAAGACCGAGCACGACCAGCGAGAAATATTCCGGCGGGCCGAAGCTGAGCGCGACTTCCGTCAGCGGAGGCGCGAACACGGCGATAGCAACGGTGGCGACCGTGCCCGCAAAAAACGAGCCTATGGCAGCCGCCGCCAAGGCCGGCCCTGCCCGCCCCTGCCTCGCCATCTGGTAGCCATCGACCGACGTGACGGCTGAAGAGCTCTCGCCCGGCATGTTGATGAGGATGGCGGTGGTGGAGCCGCCATATTGCGCCCCGTAATAGATGCCCGCCAGCATGATGAGCGCGGGCGTCGGATCGAGCGCAAAGGTGATGGGCAGCAGCATCGCCGTGGTGGCTGTCGGGCCGAGCCCGGGAAGCACGCCGACCAGCGTGCCGAGCAGCACGCCAATGAAGCAATAGAGCAGGTTTTCAGGCTGGGCCGCCGTGGCCAGGCCGAGCGCGAGATTGCCGAGAAGATCCATCGATCAGAACCTCACCCAGGGGCCAAACAATTGCAGCGGAAGGCCGAGGCCGTAGGCAAACACGAGCACGCAGAACACCGTCAGGGTGATCGCGAGAGCAAACGCGAAGAGCGGTCCCGTCTGGCGGCTGGCGAAGGCCGAGCTGAACGCTACGATGAAGACGGCCGGCGCGAGCCCAAGGCCGCGGACACCGAAGCCGAAGATGATCGTGGCCGGAAGAATGAAGAGGAGCGCCCGCCAGGGAATGCCACCGAGCGGCCCGCCTTCGCGACCGATGGAGCGCACCGCGAGGATGATGCCGATGAGAATGAGGAAGCCGCACAGAACCAGCGGAAAATAACCGGGGCCCATGCGGAACGCCGTGCCCATCGGCAGATCGCGCGTGCCGAGCCCGAACAACAGGCCGATGAAGATAAAGATCAGACCCGCGAAAAGGTCCTTCCTGTTGACGACCATCGGACGAACTTTCCTGGTGTGACAGGTGCTTGAAGCGGTGTGCAGAGGCGCGGCCGCAGCCAGAGGAACAACAGCCCGCTGAAGCGGGCTGTTGAAAAGGTCACATCAATCCGCAAACTGGCCGGCAGCCTCGATCACCGGCTTCCAGCGGGCCACCTCGTCCTTCAGCTTCTTCTCGAGCGCTGCCGGGGTCGCCTCCTCGGTGGTCGAGGGCACGGTGCCGAGCGCGGCAAAACGCTCGATGACGTTTGGATCCTTGAGCGCCTCCTGAAGAGCGGCCGTCAGCTTGTCGAGAGCCTCCTTCGGCGTGCCCTTCGGCGCATAGATGCCGTGCCAGATGCCGACCTGGAAATCAGCCAGACCGGCTTCGGCAGCCGTCGGGATATCGGGCAGGTTCTTCAGGCGCTCCGCCGTCGTCGTGGCGTAGGCCTTGATCTTGCCTTCCTTGATCTGGTTCGTGGTGTTCGTGGTCTGGTCGCACATGAAGTCGACCTGCCCGCCCATCAGATCGGTCAGCGCCGGGCCGGTTCCCTTGTAGGGAACCGTAGTGAGCGGCGTCTGGATCGCACTCATGAACAGCATGCCGCACAGATGCGAGGCCGCGCCGATGCCGGCATTGGCGTAAGTGACCGTGTCCTTGTTGGCCTTCACATATTCGATGAGGCTCTTCAGATCGTTTGGCTCGAAGCGGGGCTTCGACACGATGACCATCGGCACATCGGTAACGAGACCGACATAGTCGAAATCCTCGAGCGTCTTGTAGGCGAGCCGGCGATAGAGCGTGTCCGCCGTGGCCATGCCGATGTGATGCAGCAAAAGCGTATAGCCATCCGGATCGGCCTTGGCGACGCGGCCCGCGCCGAGCGAACCGCCCGCACCGCCCACATTGTCGACCACGATCTGCTGGCCCAGATCCTTGCTCATCGATTCAGCGACGAGACGCGTCACCGTGTCGGTGGGACCGCCGGCAGCGAACGGCACAACCATGGTGATGGCGCGATCGGGGTAATCGGCAAAGGCCGGACCGGCCAGAAACACGGCGCCAACCGCCGCAGCAAGAAACCCGCGCATAGAACACTCCCCTGAATCCGGCGTCTTTGCGGTCAAAACCACGCGCCTCTTTTGCAATCTTTGGTCGAAACCGCTTTTTCTTCAAGCGCTTTGAAACGACCGAACCGTTTTTTACGGCCAGCTTGCCCGGGTCTTTGTGCCCCATCAGGTTGCACTGCCGAACGGCCACCATGTCATGGCCGCTCTCGTTTCCCCCGAAACATGCAGGTGCTTGCCACAGAGAAGGCTGGACGAACCTTCCTGAAACTGAAAAGGCCGCCCGAAGGCGGCCTTTGATCTGCAGTGCTGAAAGATTCTCAGGCGCTCATCACCTGCGCGCCGACCGTGGTGCGCTTGACCATCAGCTTGTTGAGCGCCGCGACATAGGCGCGGGCCGAGGCCACCAATGTGTCCGGATCGGCGGCCCGGGCGGTGACGGTCTTGCCGTTTTCCGTGAGGCGCACCGAAACCTCCGCCTGCGCGTCCGTGCCCTCGGTGACGGCATGGACCTGATAGAGCTCCAGCTCCGCTTCGTGCGGCACGATCTCGTGGATGGCGTTGAAGATGGAATCGACCGGGCCATTACCCGAGGCCTGCACGGTGTGATGCTCGCCCTCCACGTCGAGCGTGATGGTCGAGGATTGCGCGCCCATCGTGCCAGCGATGACCGTGAGCGACAGCACCTTGATGCGGTCGTCGGCCAGTGCGATCTCCTGATCGACCAGAGCCTCGATGTCCTCGTCGTAGACGTGCTTCTTGCGGTCCGCGAGCGCCTTGAACTGGTTGAACGCATCCTCGAACGCATTCTCGCCCAGCTGATAGCCCAGATCGGTCAGCTTGCTGCGGAAGGCCGCGCGGCCCGAATGCTTGCCCATGACGAGCGAGGTCTTGGTGACGCCCACCGAGGCGGGGGTCATGATCTCGTAAGTCGTGGCGTTCTTCAGCATACCGTCCTGATGGATGCCGCTTTCGTGCGCGAAGGCATTCCGGCCGACAATGGCCTTATTGTACTGCACCGGGAACGACGTAACGGCCGAGACCAGCTTGGATGCGCGGGTGAGCATGGTCGCCTCGATGCCCGTCGTGTAGGGCATCACGTCGTGGCGCGTCTTCAGCGCCATCACCACCTCTTCCAGCGCCGCATTGCCCGCGCGCTCGCCGAGACCGTTCATCGTGCACTCGATCTGCCGTGCGCCACCGGCGATGCCCGCCAGAGAATTGGCGACCGCCAGGCCCAGATCGTCGTGGCAATGGGTGGAGAAGATGGCCTGGTCCGCGTTCGGCACCTTCTCGATCATGGTGCGGAACATGTGGCCGTATTCTTCGGGCGTGGCATAGCCCACCGTGTCCGGCAAATTGATGGTGGTGGCGCCGGCCTTGATGGCGGCCTCTACGCAGCGGGCCAGATAATCGAGCGGCGTGCGGGTGGCATCCATCGCCGACCATTCCACATCCTCGACGAGGTTGCGGGCCTGAGCGACAGTGGCGGCGATGATGTCGAGCACCTGCTCCTGCGATTTGCGCATCTGGTGTTCCAGATGGATCGGCGAGGTGGAGACGAAGGTGTGGATGCGGCCGCGCTCGGCCACGCGGACCGCTTCGCCGGCGCGGGCGATGTCGCCCGGAATGGCGCGCGCCAGCCCAGCGATGACGGCCTTCTTCGAACGACGGGCGATCTCCTGCACGCTCTCGAAGTCACCGACGCTTGCGATGGGGAAACCGGCCTCGATCACGTCGACGCCCATCTCTTCCAGCAGCTCGGCGACTTCGAGCTTTTCCTCGAACGTCATCGAAGCGCCGGGGCATTGCTCGCCGTCACGCAGCGTGGTGTCGAAAATGATGACGCGGTCGGATGCGGTGGTGGAGGTCATTGGAATTCTGCCTTCTGGTCGGGCCCGGCTCTATTGGCTCTGGGCGTCGGGTCTGTCTTCTGAGCGGTGCACGATCCCCTGAGCGCCCAGGCAGAAGCCCGGCCGGCCCTCAGGGGCAGCTAAGAAGGAGACCGGAAAGAAGGCGCACGACAGCGGCGGTCTGATGCCGCTCGATCCCGTCGTCGATCATGATACGCGCCATCATGGCTGCGATCCCGTTTGCCTTCATCAATGCCGCGCATGACGCGACGTTTGCTGAATACGCCCTTATGCCGGTGCGGGCAAGCCATTGCGACATTCCAGAACGACATCGATCAGCGCGCGGGCGTATTCCATCACGTTCTGGCCCTCCAGATCGGACGGGCTTTTCACAAGGATCACGCGGTCGAGTTCGGGCTGCGGATCGTTGGCCTGATGGGCCGCGATCACGGCCTCGACCTCCAGAGCTGTCAGCGCGGTGTCGAAGCGCCGGGCGCAGCAGATGAGAGGCCCATCCTGGCCCACCCAGCGATGCTCGGTCGGGATGACGTGCGGGCCCAGGCCGGTTTCCTCGTCGAGCTCTCGTAACAGCGAATTTTCGAGATTGAGCCGGCCCCCTTCGACATCGTCGAGATCGGGCGTGCCGCAGGGGAAATAGACCCGCCCGGCATTGGCGGTGTGCGGCGCCATGCGGCCAAGCAGGACCGCGCGATCAGCCGTGACCACAACCGCCGAAGCAAAACTGTTGAAAGCGCCCGCATCCACGAAATCCCTGCTCAGCCAATATTTTAGAGCTGAATACGGAATCACGATGTGAGGCGCGCGCCAGATCCCATCGGCGATTTCGAACCGCCGCGCGACGAGAACCTTGCCGTCGAACAGCGCAGGCTTTGCCGCTTTCGCCTCGGCCCAATGCTCATCGATGGCCGCCCGATGTTCCTCCCGCCAGGGCCATGGCTCATCGACAAGAAAGGCGTCGAAACCCGCCACGGGGACGATATGCGCCGGCCGGCCGGAGGGATTGAGTGGATTCATGCGTTGATGCGGCCTTCGGAGACGAGGACCGCCTCACCCCCGATACTGGCGCTGTCGAGCCGCCTCTCCCAGACGTCGAGGCCGAGCACGATGCGGCTGGGCCGACCCATTTCGTGGCCTTGCTCCACGACGAGCGCGTGCTGCCCATCGGCAGGCGGCTCGAACGCCATCACCACGCCGGCGATGGCCGCGACCGCAGAGCCTGTCGCCGGGTCTTCGCCCATGCCAAAGCCTTGCTCCAGCATCCGGGCTCGGAAGGCGGCATCGGGCGCGACGCCACCACGCGTGTAGAGATAGGCTGCGCCCTCTCCCTTCCCGCCAAAGGCCGTCGCCCAGTGCTGCGGCTGGATGGACGCGCGACCCAGCACGTTGGCATCCCTTAGCGGAACGAACGTGAAGGCCGGACCAATTGCAAACCGGCTGGGACGATGAGCGTCGAAGCCGATCTCGCCGGTTTCGAGACCCAGAGCTGCGGCAATGATTTCGGCCGAGGCGGCCTCGCCTGCGGCAACGGGCAGACGAGGAAGTTCGAACAAAGCGCGGGCGTGATCGCGCGTGAATAGATGCACTGTGCAGGGCACCACGCCGACCTCTTCTTCCAGAAAGAAATTCAGGTCGTTGCGCGGCCGGGCGCCGTTTTCGAGGCCCAGAACGATGGCGGCCCCAATGGTTGGATGGCCGGCGAAGGACAGCTCTTGCGCGGGGGTGAAGATGCGGGCGCAAGCCAGGTTTATCGGATCTCGTGGCGGCAGCAGGAACACGGTTTCGGACAGATTGAACTCGCGGGCGATGGCCTGCATCGCCTCGCCGTCAAGCCCCTCCGCATCGAGCACGACGGCAAGCGGGTTTCCGCTGAAGCGCCGGTTTGTGAAGACGTCCAGCGTCAGAAACCGGCGCGACGTCACAGCGCCTCCGGCTCGAACCGGGTGGAGGGCGCCACGAATTCATCCTGCGCGACGACCGAGAGAATTTCGCGCGACCCGGCCTCCGCCGTCCGCCGCAACAAGCCGTAGACCGAGGACGCGGCACGGGCCAGCGCCTCTGCCGCATCACGCGTCGTCAGATAATGGACGAAGAAAAGGGCCGCGATGGCATCGCCCGCGCCGTTGATGGAGACGGGAAGCAGCGGCGTGCGCACGCGGGCCTTGCGACCTCGCTCCGACACGACGAGATCGATGGAGCCGAGCGGCGTGTCGGTGGTGTGGAGACTGGTGACCACGATGACGGACGGGCCGAGCGCATGCACCGCATCGAGAGCGCGCTCGAGCGCGACATCGTCCCTGGCCTCGTGCCCGGCCAGCATTTCCAGTTCGAAATGGTTGGGCGTGATGATGTCGGCCGCCCGCACCGCCCGCTCGCGCATGAATTCCGGAATTCCGGGGCGGACGAACACGCCGCGCCCGACATCCCCGATCACCGGGTCG
The DNA here is from genome assembly GCF_052542005.1 of Terrihabitans aquatilis. NCBI lineage: Bacteria > Pseudomonadati > Pseudomonadota > Alphaproteobacteria > Hyphomicrobiales > Terrihabitans > Terrihabitans aquatilis. Next base: position 707,687 of record NZ_JBOCUO010000001.1, read on the forward strand.
CAACAATAGAGCGCCTCGGGATTCGCCGCCTTGACGTTGGCGACCGTGTCCAGAATAGCCTCGCCGATCCCGGCATCGCCCATATAGCCGGAGAGAACACCATCCGCCTTGCCCAGCACACCGCGCTCGGCGATGCCTTCGACCACCTCGCGGATGGCATCGCCGGAAAACACCTGCCCCTTCCATGCACCGTAGCCGGTATGGTTCGAGAACTGCACCGTATTGACGGCCCAGACCTCGTGGCCGAGACGCTGCATCGGAAAGACGGCGGAGGCGTTGCCGACATGGCCATACGCCACCCAGGACTGGATCGACAGAATGTTCATGCGCCCGGATTACTGCACGCGCATGGAACTGCCAATGCGGTGATTGGATTTAAGCCCGGCATGTTTTCACCGGATTGCGGATGCACGTTCGGCATGGTGCATGAGGATTGATGCCGGCGCAGTCTCAGGCGATTCTCTATCTCACCCACATCCGCAGCCGACGCGTGCTCGCCCACATCGAGCGTCTCAAGCGGGAAACAGCTCATCTGATGCCCGTGTTCGTCTGCACCGACGAGCGGCAATGGCGCTGCGACACCTGCCCCGATTTCCCGAGCGATTTCAGAGTGGACCCGGCTGATTGGGAGCAGATCGCCCCTGCCCGCGCCCGGCATTCACGGCATGGGCCCATCACCGATTATTACGATCTGTTCTACCTGCCGGCGCTGACGAGCGAACGGCTGGCCGAGTTCTCGCATATCTGGTTCATCGAGAACGACGTCGATTTCGCGGGAAATTGGAGGGACTTCTTCGAGCCAGCGGAGCAGTGCACCGCCGATCTTCTGACCACGACGATCCATGCCCGCGCCGCGCATCCGTGGTGGTCGCACTGGCGGCGCTTTCGCACACCGGATTGCATCGCTCGCGAGCGGCAATTGCGGGCGTTCCTGCCGCTAGCACGCTTTTCGCGTCCCATGATCGATGCTTACGCGGAGGAGGTTCGCAATCCCGAATGGAAGGGGCATTTCGAGGCGATGTGGCCGACCCTTGCACAGGAACGCGGCCTCACGCTCGCGGATCTCGGTGGCGAGGGACCCTTCCGCTGGGATGGGCCCTCATTCTATCGCAACTCGTTCCGCAAACGCTCGATGTCGCCCGGGAATTTCGTGTTCCGGCCGGCACGACGCGCCTATGTCCACGAAGACCCCGACGCCTTCGCGGAGAAGGGACAGCTCTACCATCCGGTGAAAGGCTGGTAGAGCTGCCCCGGTTGTCTTAGTTGCGCTCTTTGTCGACCAGCTTGTTCTTGCCAATCCACGGCATCATGCCGCGCAGCTTCTCGCCCACTTCCTCGATCTGGTGAGCGTCGTTGACGCGGCGGATGCCCTTGAAGCGAGCGGCGCCGCCCTTGTACTCCGTCATCCAGTCGGATGTGAACTTGCCGGTCTGGATGTCCTTGAGGACGCGCTTCATCTCGGCCTTCGTCTCTTCCGTCACGATGCGCGGACCGGTGACGTACTCACCCCATTCGGCCGTGTTCGAGATGGAATAGTTCATGTTGGCGATACCGCCCTCATAGATGAGGTCGACGATCAGCTTCACTTCGTGCAGGCACTCGAAATAGGCCATTTCCGGCGCATAACCGGCCTCGACCAGGGTTTCGAAACCGGCGCGGATCAGCTCGACCAGACCGCCGCAGAGCACAGCCTGCTCGCCGAACAGATCGGTCTCGCACTCTTCCTTGAACGTGGTCTCGATGATGCCGGAACGGCCGCCGCCGACGCCCGAAGCGTAGGCGATAGCGAGCTCAAGCGCGTTGCCCGACGCGTTCTGATGCACGGCCACGAGGCACGGCACGCCGCCACCCTTCTGGTATTCGCCGCGCACGGTGTGACCGGGGCCCTTCGGCGCGATCATCACGACGTCGACGCTCTTCTTCGGCTCGATCAGGCCGAAATGCACGGCCAAACCGTGAGCGAAGGCAATGGCCGCGCCGTCGCGAATGTTGGGGGCGATCTCGTTCTTGTAGATGTCGGGCTGCAACTCGTCGGGCGTAGCCATCATCATCAGGTCGGCCCATTTGGCGGCCTCGGCGACCGACAGGACCTTGAGGCCGTCGGCCTCCACCTTCTTGGCGGTGGTGGATTCCGGACGCAGGCCAATCGCGATGTCGGTGACGCCGGATTCCTTCAGGTTCAGCGCATGCGCGCGACCCTGGCTGCCATAGCCGATGACGGCGACCTTCTTGCCCTTGAGCAGATTGAGATCGGCATCCCGATCGTAATAAACGCGCATGAACTTATCCCCCTGACTGGATGTGCTGGTTGGTGTCCGACGCCGCACGCGGCGTCAAGTCTGAGACGATGGCCGCTGCCGGTTACATGCCGTGCGGGCCGCGCGAAATGGCGGCAACGCCGGTGCGCGAAACCTCGACGAGGCCGAGAGGCCCCATGAGGGCGATGAACTGGTCGAGCTTGTCGGGCTTGCCCGTGAGCTCGAACACGAAGCTCTCGATGGTTGCGTCCATCACCCGGGCGCGGAACGCCTCGGCCAGGCGCAACGCCTCGGCACGAAACTCACCCTTCCCTGCCACCTTGATGAGCGCGAGTTCACGCTCGACGGACGGCCCGCTGTTCGACAAATCGACGACCTTGTGGACCGGGACGAGCCGCCCGAGCTGGGCCTCGATCTGGTCGATGATCTCGGGCGTGCCGGATGTGACGATGGTGATGCGCGAGCGGTGCTTGTCCTGCTCGATCTCGGTGACGGTGAGGCTTTCGATGTTGTAACCGCGGCCGGAAAACAGGCCGACGACGCGGCCGAGAACGCCCGGCTCGTTGTCGACGAGGACCGACAGGGTGTGGCGTTCGATGCGTTGGGTGCTGGAAGACATGGAATGGCTTTCGCTGCCGGAAGTCTTGGCCGGACCGGGGATGGACCGGGCGAGGAAAACGGGCGCGGCAGAACCGCGCCCGCGAAGGACGATCAGACGAGCATCTTGCCTTCTTCGGAGATGACGGTGCCGATGTCCTCGGCGGCCGCGGCATCACCCAGCAGCATGTCGTGGTGCGCCTTGCCCGACGGGATCATCGGGAAGCAGTTCTCGATCTTCTCGACGTGACAATCGAACAGGACCGGCCCGTCATAATCGAGCATTTCCTGGATCTTGGCGTCGAGTTCGGCCGGATCGTCGCACCGGATTCCCTTGCCGCCATAGGCCTCGGCCAGCTTTACGAAGTCCGGCAGAGCCTCCGAATAGGACTGGGAATAGCGGCTGCCGTGGAGCAGCTGCTGCCATTGACGGACCATGCCCATATATTCGTTGTTGAGGATGAACACCTTGATCGGCAGGCGGAACTGCGCAGCCGACGACATTTCCTGCATGTTCATCAGAACCGAGGCCTCACCGGCGATGCAGCACACCAGCGCATCCGGATGTGCGACCTGCGCGCCGATGGCAGCCGGCAGGCCATAGCCCATCGTGCCGAGACCGCCCGACGTCATCCAGCGGTTCGGCTCCTCGAAGCCGTAATATTGCGCAGCCCACATCTGGTGCTGACCGACCTCGGTCGTGATGTAGGTCTCACGGTTCTTCGTGGCCTCATAGAGCCGCTGCACGGCGTATTGCGGCTTGATGATCGTTTTCGACGAGCGATAAGCGAGGCAATTGCGCGCGCGCCAGCTTTCGATCTGCTTCCACCAACCGGCAAGAGCTGCCTGGTCAGCCCTATGTCCGGCTTCCTTCCAAAGGCGGATCATCTCGCGGATCACATTACCGACATCGCCGACGATCGGGATATCCACCTTGACGATCTTGTTGATCGAGGACGGGTCGATGTCGACATGGATCTTCTTCGAGCCCGGCGAGAAGGCATCAATCCGTCCGGTGACGCGGTCGTCGAACCGGGCGCCGAGGCAGATCATCACGTCGCAATCATGCATCGTGTGATTGGCCTCATAGGTGCCGTGCATGCCCAGCATTCCAAGGAATCTGTTGTCGGAATGCGGAAAGGCGCCAAGCCCCATCAATGTGGACGTGACGGGAAAACCGGTCAGCTCCACCAATTCGCGAAGAGCCTGACTGGCTTCAGGACCGGAATTGATGACGCCGCCGCCCGTATAGAACACAGGCTTCTTCGCGCCGGCCATCAGCTCAACGGCCGCACGGATCTTCGAATCATCGCCCTTCACGCGGGGCTGGTAGGTGCGATGCTGCACGTCTTCCGGCCCCGTATAGGTGCCAGAGGCGAACTGCAGATCCTTCGGGATATCGACCAGAACAGGGCCCGGACGGCCCGAACGTGCGACGTAAAACGCCTCGTGGAGGATGCGGCCGAGATCGTTCACGTCCTTGACGAGATAATTGTGTTTGGTGGCAGCGCGCGTGATGCCGACCGTGTCGCATTCCTGGAATGCGTCGGTGCCGATCAGATGGGTGGGCACCTGCCCGGTGATGACGACGAGCGGGATCGAATCCATCAGCGCGTCGACCATGCCGGTGACGGCATTGGTCGCGCCCGGACCGGACGTCACGAGAACCACGCCCACCTTGCCGGTGGAACGCGCATAACCTTCCGCGGCATGGGTCGCGCCCTGCTCGTGGCGGGCCAGAATGTGGTGCAGCTTGTTCTGCTGGAACAGGGCGTCATAGATCGGCAGCACCGCGCCGCCGGGATATCCGAAAATGGTGTCGACACCCTGATCGGAAAGCGCGCGAACAACCATTTCGGCGCCGGTCATCTGTTCAGTCATGGCGTTATTCCCCGCCCTGTTCTTTTGCGCCCTGACCATCCTGGGAGGATCGATCGGGCAATAAAAAAGGGGCCTCGAAGAGCCCCTGCATGCGCCATCATTCACAACGGCCCACTGGCCGTTACGTCGATGGCGCTCCCGATACGATAATAAGCGTGCGCATCGCGCAGCCTCTCCGATGAAACGGGAGTTGAATAATCCCGCCAGCATCGATGGTCAAGAGAAAGATGACGGCGGAACGACATCCGCCCGAGCAAAGTAAAACCCCGCTCGCGGGTGCGAACGGGGTTTCAAGTGCCGACCTCGGGAGGAGATCAGAAGTGGTAGGCGATACCGCCGCGAACGACGCTCATGTCGTAGCTGACGTCAGCCGCGCTCACGCCATCGCCATCGGCCAGCGTGTAACGCTCGTCGTCGAAGTCCGCGTAGATGTACTCGACGCGAGCCGACCAATTGCCGCCCAGCTTAGCTTCGATGCCGGCGCCTGCGGTCCAGCCGACCTGGAGGTGATCGTCTTCAGCTGCGAAGGCGCGGGTTTCGGTGTGCGCAAGAGCGATACCGCCGGCGCCGAACACCAGGAAGTTACCGAAGGAGTAGCCGATACGGCCACGGGTCGTTGCGAGGGTGTTGATCTCAACTTCGCCCGCGCCGCCGCCGAAACCGGCGGTCACGTCAACGTAGGAGATCGAATTGTCGATACCGAACACCCAATCGCCGAACTGACGGTTGTAACCGCTGTAAATGCCGACGAGGAAACCATCGTCGTCCAGACCAGCCGAGCCAGCGAAAAGAGCGTCGTCCACATCACCGTCGACCCAGGAATAGCCGCCCTGGATACCGAGGTAGAAACCACCCCAATCGTTCGTCTCAGCAACCGGAGCAACAGCCGCTTCGGCCGGATAGACGGGCATGTCGGCTGCGAAGGATGCAGTGGAAAGGGCGACGAGAGCCGCACCGGCGAGAAGGATGTTCTTCATTGGGTAATCCCCGTGTTCAAATTCTGCTCCGGTTCTAACCCAAGGCGGGCGTATTCGCTGTAACTTTTCCGCAACAGCAAGGGGAAACCCGAAACTCCAAAAGAAAACCCCGCCCGCCAAATGCGGACGAGGTTCTCAATTTGATTCTGATCGACAGGATCAGAAGTGGTAGGCGATACCGCCACGCACGACACTCATGTCGAAGTCGACATCAACGACGACGCCATTGTCGGACGCGAAGCGCTCCTCGCCGTAATCGGCATAGAGATATTCGACGCGAGCCGACCAATTGCCGCCCAGCTTGGCTTCGACGCCGCCGCCGGCCGTCCAGCCAACGAACAGGTGATCGTCCTCGTCACCGCCGAACGCACCGAAATCGACTTCGCCGTGAGCGAGGGAGAGACCGCCGGCTGCGAAGACCAGGAAATTGCCGAAGGAGTAGCCGATGCGGCCACGGGTCGCCGAGAACGTGTTGATCTGGAAGTCATCTTCTTCGATGTCGACATAGGAAATGCTGTTGTCGATGCCGAAGACCCAATTGCCGAACTGGCGATTGTAGCCGCTGTAGAGACCGATGGAGAAACCGTCGGTGTCGAAGCCCGTGCCATCCGTGACGGCGAAAAGCGTCGGAAGAGGCACGGTCACATCGGAATCGCCGTCGGCCCAATTATAGCCGCCCTGGATACCTAGATAGAAACCGGCCCAATCGCTCTCGACCGGCGCCACAGCAGCCTCTGCGGGATAAATGGGCATATCGGCAGCAAACGAGGCCGAAGAGAGAGCAGCAAGTGCTGCACCGGCAAGAAGAAGACGCTTCATAAGATCAACCCCGTTTAAGTTGATCCATTATTAGATTGCAACCGCACTGCGCCGCTGTAACCTTTTCGCAACATATAGATGAAACCGCTCATATTACGCTTTATGCGCGCAATCGCTCATTGGCGCCGATAACGCGGTAATCAGAAAACCGATTGCGCATCCATGTCTGCTGCCGCTTGGCATATTGGCAGCTGTCGGTGACGGCCTGCACGATGGCCTGCTCCAGCGAGATGTCTCCCCGGAGATGAGCCGCCAAGGGCGCGACGCCGATGGCCTTCATTACCGGCAAAGACGGTGGAAGCGAACGGTCGAGCAGTGCCGCGACCTCATCCAGCGCGCCGGCTGCGATCATCCGCTCGAATCTTTGGGCGATCCGCTCTCGGAGATCGGCGCGCTCCGGCGTGAGAAGGACCTTATCGGCCTCGGAGATCAGAGGCCGTGAGGTGGTTTCCTGCCAATCCAGGAGCGAACGTCCGGTGCCGTCCACCACTTCGAGCGCACGGATGATTCGCTGGCGATCCGAGGGGCGAAGCCGTGCGGCCATGGCCGGGTCGCGGTGCGAAAGCTCGGCATGGAGCGCCGGCGCCTCCTCCACCCGTCCGCGCTCGCGCCAAATCTCGCGAACGCCTTCGGGAACCGGCGGCACGGGCGACAAGCCGCGAGTCAGGGCCTCAAGATAAAGGCCCGTGCCGCCGACGAAGATCAGCGGACGATCGACGGGCACGTCATCGAGCAGGGCGGCGACATCCTCCAGCCAGAGCGCGACGGAATGGGGCTGCGCACCATCGACATGGCCATAAAGACGGTGGGCAACATGCGCCTCATCCGCAGGAGCGGGCCTGGCCGTAAGCACGCGCAAATCGGAATAGACCTGCATCGCATCCGCATTGACGACGAGGCCGCCGGATTGCTCGGCCCATTGCAGCGCCAGGGCGGATTTACCGCTCCCCGTCGGGCCCGCGAGCAGGATAACGTGTCGATTGAGCTGATGGGACATTGCCTAAGGATACCCGAAAGGAGCATCTTCCACCTCGTTCCCCCACGCTTCCGTTAGGCCCGATGTGCTCCACGTCGTTTCGCTGATTACACATCCTGACACGCCCGTTCTAGACGACGTCCTGCTCTCCCGCCTGCAAACCGAACTGCCCGGCGCCCCTCCCTGGAAATGGCTTGCCGCAGGGATCGCGGCGGAATTCGAGTTCGTGCGGCGCGACGGGGACATCGGGGAGACATCGCAGGCCGCCCGCCAAATTATCGGCGAACGGCCGGTCGATCTGAACATCATTCCCTCTGCCGATCGGCGCAAACGTCTGCTTCTGGCCGACATGGATTCAACCATGATCCAGCAGGAATGCATCGACGAGCTGGCCGACCTGCTCGGACTGCGCGACGAAATCGCCGCCATTACGGAGCGGGCGATGCGGGGCGAGATCGCGTTCGAGCCGGCCCTGCGCGAACGCGTGGCCCTGCTGCGTGGGCTGAGGACCGAGGATCTGTCGCGGCTTCTTGAAGACCGCATCACCGACATGCCGGGTGGTCGCATATTGGTGCGGACCATGCGGGCGCACGGCGCTTACACGGCTTTGGTCTCCGGCGGCTTCACCATGTTCACGGAAGCAGTCGCCAGCCGGCTCGGATTCGATGAGCAGCGTGCGAACCGCCTGCTGATCGAGAACGGTGCTCTTACAGGAGCGGTCTCAGAACCCATCCTCGGTGCGGAGGCGAAGATGGAAACGCTGATCGAACTGCGTGAAAAGCTCGATCTGGCGCCGGATGCCGTCATAGCCGTGGGAGACGGCGCCAATGATCTGCCCATGCTGAAAGAAGCCGGGCTCGGCGTGGCTTTCCGAGCCAAGCCTCTGGTGAGCGCAGCAGCCGCGGCCTGCATCCGCCACGGCGACCTGACCGCCCTGCTCTATCTTCAGGGATACAGCCGGGACGAGTTCGCGGCCTGACGGATCAGGACAGCGGCACCCGCAGGAACCGCATCTCGGCCTTGGGGCTGGCGATGAGATAAAGCGCGCTGGCCTGGCCCTCGCGCTTCAGATCGTCGAGGCGCTTGGTCATATCCTCCGGCGAGGAAACCTTCTGCTGCGCGATCTCGACGATGACGTCACCCACACGGATGTTGAGATCCTTCAGCGGCGAGTTCGGAGCGACACCGACCACCACGACGCCTTGCTCGATGGTACCGTCGATGGAGAAAGCGGCCCTTATGTCCGATCCCAACGGTGCAAGATCCAGCCCCAGGATTTGCGCCGTTCCTGACGGCGGGGCCGGCACATTTTCCTTCTCCGCGGGATTTGCGGCGGCCTGTTCGGGCGCCGCCTGACGGGCGACACGGATCTCGGCGGAGATCTGCTTGCCGTCACGCCAGACATCGACCTTCACGTTCTTATCGATTCCGGTATCGGCGACCATGCGCTGGAACGCCCGCGATGTCGGCACCGGCGTGCCGTCGAAACTTGTGATGATGTCGCCGGTGCGCAGTCCTGCGGCCGAGGCAGGGCCCTTGTCGAGCACCCCGGCCACCAGGGCACCGCGCGCCTTGCCGAGGCCCACGCGTTCCGCGACTTCGGGCGGAACATCCTGAATGCGGACGCCGAGATAGCCCCGCCGCGTCTCGCCATATTCAAGCAATTGGTCGATCACCGGACGCAACGTCGATTCCGGCACCGCGAAACCGATGCCCACCGAACCGCCCGTGGGCGACAGAATCGCTGTGTTCATACCGACGACATCGCCGGCCAGATTGAACAGAGGACCGCCGGAATTGCCCTTGTTGATGGAGGCGTCGGTCTGGATGAAATTGTCGTAGCGGCCCGTACGCATGTCGCGGTTGCGGCCCGACACGATGCCGGAGGTGGCGGACAGGCCGATGCCGAAGGGATTTCCCATGGCCACCACCCATTGGCCGACGCGCAAATCGTCCGAACCGCCGAACCGCGCCGCTTTCAGCGGTCCGGACAGCGGCTTTACTTTCAGCACGGCGACATCGGTTTCCTTGTCGCGGCCCACGACCTCGGCTGGCAGCTTGGAACCGTCGTTGAACGTGACCTCGACACGGTCCGCGCCGTCCACGACGTGGAAATTGGTGACGATCGTGCCCGCCGGATCGATGACGAAACCCGAGCCCTCACCGGTCTGGCGGCCGCCGGTCTCGCCGCGCTGCTGGCGTTCGAAAAAATCGTTGAAGAATTCATCGAGCGGCGCGCCATCAGGCGTACCTTCCGGCATATCCTCGTCATTGTCGCCCGCCCCGTCGAAATCTTCCGAGGTGGAGATCAGGACAACGCTGTCGATGACCTGATCGATGACGTCGGACAGCGCGTCCGGCCCACGAAGTGCGTTGGGTGTCGTCTGCGCCGAAGCGAGATGCGCGCCGGGCGCACCGGCAAGAAGCGCGCCGAGCGCCACGGAGCGCAGAAGCCGGAACAGGGATTGATGCATGACAACGCTCCACGCGGCCCGCTAGGCGATGATCGATGGCAGCTTATGCCGTCAGCCGCGGATCAGCCAGACCAGACAAATGCCCATGACGGCCGATAACAGACCCATCGCGCGCAATTGTGACGGACGCAATTGAGCGGCCGCGAGCATGGCACGAACGGTCGCAATCGGGAAAGCGGCCGATACAAGGCCCTCGATCACAAGAACGAGCCCGATTGCGACCAGAAAGTCGCTCATTGCACCGGCGAAGCCGCCCCCGGCGCAGGTGTCGTCGAGGTGCCGGCCGGTCCCGCAGCCCCCGCACCGCCCGTCGGAAGACGGAAATAGCGAAAGAATTCCGAATCCGGGCTGAGCACGAAGCGGGTGTCATTGGATGACAGCCCGGCCTCATAGGCCTGCATCGAACGATAGAATGCGAAGAAATCGCGATCCTGACCATAGGCCTGAGCGAAGATGGCGTTCCGCTGCCCATCGCCCTCACCTCGGGTACGCTCAGCCTCGCGGTTCGCCTCGGCGAGCACGACGACCACGTCGCGATCCGCGCGAGAGCGGATGCGCTGGGCGGCCTCGGCGCCCTCGGCGCGGATCTCGGCAGCTTCGCGCTGACGCTCGGTCTGCATGCGCTGGTAAACCGCCTGGCTGTTCTGCTCGGGCAGATCCGCACGACGGATGCGCACATCGACGACCTGGATGCCGAGGCCCGTGGCCTGCGTGTTCACCTGATCGCGGATCCGGTTCATCAGCTGCTCGCGCTGGTCGCGCACGACCTGCTGGAACGTGCTCTCGCCGAGCACACGACGGAGGCCCGAATTGACGAAGGTGGCAAGCTGGCTGTTGGCCCGCTCGACGGAGCCGAGCGTCTGGTAGAAGCGCAGCGGATTCTCGATGCGGTAACGCGCGAACGCGTCGACGCGGATACGCTTCTGGTCGGAGGCGATGACTTCCTCGGCCGGGAGGTCGAGCGCAAGAATGCGCTTGTCCACCCGCACGACGCTGTCCACGAACGGCGCCTTGAAGTTGATGCCCGGCTCGCGAACCACCTTGATGGCTTCGCCGAAGCGAAGAACGAGCGCCTGCTGGGTCTGATCGACGGTGAACACGGAACTGATTCCGATGAACACCGCGGCGGCGAGGAGGATCAGCACCGCTCCGCTGGCAATGCCTCTCATCGCGTGGCTCCCGAATTGGTGATGCGCGGCCCGGCCTGCACGGCGGCAGAGGGGCCCGACGTGTTGGAACGCTGGTTGTTGAGCTGGTCGAGCGGCAGATAAGGCACGACGCCCTGCCCGTTGCCGGACTGATCGAGAATGATCTTGTCGGTGCCGGCGAACACGCGCTCCATGGTTTCGAGGAACATGCGCTCGCGCGTTACTTCCGGAGCCTTGGCGTATTCGTTGTAGATCGAATTGAAGCGGTCGGCGGCACCGCGCGCTTCATTGATCACACGCTCGCGATAGCCCTCTGCGTTCTGGATGACGCGCGAGGCTTCACCACGCGCTTCCGGCACGACGCGATTGGCGTAGGCCTGCGCCTCGTTCTGCAGACGCTCCTGGTCGGCGCGAGCCGCCTGAACGTCGCGGAATGAATCGATGACCTGATCCGGCGGATCGACCTTCTGCATCTGCACCTGGATGACCAGAATGCCGGCCTGATAGCTGTCGAGGGTGCGCTGCATCAGATCATACACCGCACGTTCCACGCCCTGACGGCCCTGGGTCAGAACCGGCTGGAGATCGGAACGGCCGATAACTTCGCGCATCGCGCTCTCGGCGATGGCCTGGATGGTCGCTTCCGGGCTCTGGATGTTGAACAGGTATTCGGCGGCGCCGCCGGGTGTGTCGGTCTCGGGATTGCCGGGCTTGATCTGCCACACCACGGTGAAGTTCACGTCGACGATGTTCTCGTCGCCGGTCAGCATCAGGCTCTCCTGCGGAACCTCACGCACGCCGATCGTACTCCGGGACGCGGGCGCCTCGAGCCGAAGGCCGATTTCGAGGCGGCGGTTTTCCGTGACGTTGGGCGTGATCACCGACTCGATCGGATATGGCAGGTGATAGTGCAGGCCTTCGCCCGTGGTGCGCACATGCTTGCCGAAGCGCAGGACGACGCCCTGCTCGCTCGGGCTGACGGTGAAGAAGCCCGACAAGCCCCAGATGATGAGCGCGACGAGAAGAATGAGCAGGATGCCGATGCCGCCGCCGAAGGCCCCGCCGGGCACCATGCGCTTCAGACGGTCCTGGCTGCGCCGCAGTAGATCATCGAGATCCGGCGGGCGAGGCCCCTGATTTTGCGGGCCATTTCCCCACGGTCCGGGGTTCGGCCGCCACGGGCCGCCGCCACCGCCGCCGCTCTGATTGCTCCAGGGCATTAGGATCCTTCCCCTCGCCCCGCCGATGGTTGCGAGGGCACTTGCTTCAGACACATATGGCGAAGCTTTTAGGCTGGCGGAAGGCCCACGATCAACCCGAACAAATACGTTGGGCGGCAAGACGGCTTCGTGGCTCGCCTTCAGGTAACGTCTGAAGCGGCCTTCGGCACATATTCGACGAAGGCGAAACTGCATTCGTCGTTGTGGCCCGCATCGTGGGGTGCACGGCTTTCCTCGACCCACTGGCCGGGGTCGAGATCGGGGAAGAAGGCATCGCCTTCCGGCAAGCAATCGATCTCGGTCAGATGGATGCGCTGCGCGGAATCCAGCATCTGGGCAAAGATCTCGCCGCCGCCGACGACCGCGATCTCATCGGCCCGCAATTCCACAGCAAGCTGTCGGGCGCGTTCGAGCCCGGCTTCCAGCGAATGCACCACATGCGCGCCCTCCGCGGCGTAATCCTGCACCGACGTGACGACGACCGATTCCCGTCCAGGCAGCGCCCGACCGATGGATTCCCATGTCTTGCGGCCCATGATCATGGGCTTGCCCCATGTCACAGCCCGAAAGCGCTTGAGGTCGCTCGGGACATGCCACGGCATCTTGCCCTCGTTCCCGATCACGCGGTTCTTCGCCATGGCGGCGACGAGAACGATCACCGGTTCCTTCATGCTGCCTGCTCCCCAAGCCTTGCCAGCGCCTCTCCCGAGACGCGGCACGTGGTCCATCCGTCCATGAGTTCGGCGCCTTGCGAGCGATAGAAATCGATCGAAGGCGCATTCCAATCGAGCACCGACCATTCAAGCCGCGCCAGGTTTTCATCCCGGCAGCGCTGCGCCAGACGCGACAGCAAAGACTTGCCGATGCCCTTACCCCTCATGTCCGGACGAACGAACAAATCTTCGAGATAGATCCCGCTGCGGCCCTCAAAGGTCGAAAAATTGTAGAACCACAGAGCGAGACCTACGGGCGCACCGTCCCATTCCGCAATATCGCAGAATGCCCGTGGCGACGGGCCGAACAGGGCCTCGTCCATCATCGATTCCGTAGCCACGACCTCGTGCAGGAGCTTTTCGTAATCGGCCAACTCCCGGACGAGCTGCAACACGAGCCCGGCCTCTCCGGGCCGCGCGGAACGAATGATCAGACTCATCGGGAGACGTCCTCTAGACCGCGATGGGCGCACGGATCGCCGGATGGGGATCGTAGCCCTCCACGGCGATGTCGTCGAAGGTGAAGTCGAACAGCGAGCGCACGTCGGGATTGAGCCTGAGCTGCGGCAGCGGACGCGGTGAGCGCGACAGCTGCTCGCGCGCCTGATCCAGATGGTTCAGATACAGATGCGCGTCGCCGAACGAATGGACGAAGTCGCCGGGCTCCAGCCCGGTCACCTGCGCGATCATGTGCGTCAGGAGCGCATAAGATGCGATGTTGAACGGCACGCCGAGAAAGACGTCAGCAGATCGCTGGTAGAGCTGGCACGACAGGCGGCCCTGCGCCACGTGGAACTGGAACAGGCAATGGCAGGGCGCGAGCGCCATTTTCGGCAAGTCTGCCGGGTTCCAGGCACTGACGATCAGCCGGCGCGAATCGGGATTGGTGCGGATCTGCTCCAGAAGCTGGGCGATCTGGTCGATCGTATCGCCATCGGGCGTGGCCCAGGAGCGCCATTGCTTGCCGTAGACCGGGCCGAGATCGCCGTCAGCCGCCGCCCATTCGTTCCAGATCGACACGCCGTTCGCCTGCAGCGTGCGGGCATTCGTATCGCCCGCCAGAAACCACAGGAGCTCGTGGACGATGGACTTGATGTGCACCTTCTTGGTGGTGACGAGCGGAAAGCCTTCCGAAAGATCGAACCTCATCTGATGGCCGAACACCGACAAGGTGCCTGTACCGGTGCGGTCGTCCTTGCGGACACCTTCCCGGAGCACACGATCGACCAGATCGAGATAGGCCTTCATCTTGCGGGTCTCCTGCCTGCGGCAACCTATATCCGGCACATCATGAAACTTTGAGGCCCCCTGCCGGTTATCCCCGCCTGAACGAAACACGTCTTGCTTGTTCAGCTTCGGTTCACACGTTCTATTCCATTGGAATGTTCTGCCTGGGGGCATTTAGGAGAAATATCATGCGTCAGATGATTGTCGGAGCCGTTTTGGCGGCCAGCCTGGGCCTGGGTTTCGTTGCCACGTCGGCCGCCGTGTCGCCCGCAGGCGCGCAGACCGTTATCGTTGGCCCCGATGGCGTGCGCGTCCGTCCGGACGACCGTCGCGATTACGACCGTCGCGATCGCCGTGACCGCCGCGACGTCAGCGCCCGCGAGGCCGAGGATATCGCCCGCCGCAACGGTGTCGGCCGCGTCTTCCGCGTCGATCGCCGCCGTGGCGATTGGGTCGTGGTCGGATCGAACCGCCGTGGCCCCGGCGATCTCGAAGTGCGCATTGACAGCCGCAGCGGCCGCGTCGTGGCCGTCGATCGCCTGCGCGGACGCCGCTGATCAGGAGTGGGGCGGGCTTCGGCCCGCTCCACTCTTTCAGGTTTGCGCATGAGGCCGCTTTTCAAAGCAGCGAACCATGCCTATATCTTGGTTGCCGGCTTCGGTCGGCTATAGCGATAAACGAGCTTCAAAATAAGCCATTCGGACCCGGGGGCAGTACCCGGCGCCTCCACCAGAAACCGCGTCGTCACGGTTTGCGGCGGGGGCGAAACAGGATCGACGAGGGTGTAAAGGCTGTTCTTTCGCTCGGTATTGTTCCGCCGTTATCGGGCTGTTGCATAGTTGCCAATGACAACAACTACGCTCCGGCCGCTCTCGCTGCGTAATGCAGTGCTGGTGACCGATTTTAAAGCCCTGGGGGATTAGCGTTCCTCAGGCGGGGTTCGGAGGCACCTGGCAACAGAAGCCTCCACTTCTTTTCCCTGCTTCGGTCTTGCCGAGGCATTCCACATCCCGATCCGGTCGCAGCGAGGCCATGAGCACCGACCTCATTCGATACGATCTGCTGGCGCAGGAGGCCCTGCGCGGCGTGGTTCGCCGGGTCCTGGAGGATGTGGCCCGCACCGGCCTGCCGGGCGAGCATCATTTCTACATTTCCTTCAACACGGAATTTCCCGGCGTGCGGATGTCTCCGCGCCTGCGTGAGAGATATCCGGAGGAGATGACCGTCGTCATCCAGCACCAGTTCTGGGACCTTCAGGTCACCGAACATGCTTTCGAGATCGGCCTGTCCTTCTCGAACGTGCCGGAGATGCTCTACATACCCTTCGATTCGATCAGCGGCTTCTTCGATCCGTCCGTGAAGTTCGGCCTGAAATTCGAGCCGATCACACCGCCGGAATCCGATGAGAAGCCGGATGCGGACGTAGCGGCCGGCCCAGGCGCACAGCCCGTATCCCTGGAGGCACGCCAATTGGCCGCGGCCGGCGCAGGTGGCGAGGCCGCCGCCCATAAGGATGATGACGCTGCGGACAGCAAGCCTGCCGCATCGCCGGAAAACGGCGCCGAGATCGTCAGTCTCGATAAATTCCGCAAGAAATAACGGGGCCCTGCCCATCTCGCCGGAGGGGGGCGAGCCGATGACCCGCACACGCACCGAAACGGACACGTTCGGCCCGATCGAGGTCGAGGCCGATCGCTATTGGGGCGCGCAGGCGCAACGTTCGCTGGGCAATTTCAAGATCGGCTGGGAGAAACAGCCGCTTCCCGTGGTGCGTGCGCTCGGCATCGTCAAGCGCGCCGCAGCCGAAGCCAACATGGACCTCGGCCGGCTCGACCCCGCTATCGGCAAGGCCGTGGTGCAGGCCGCGCAGGAAGTGATCGAAGGCAAGCTCGACGCGCATTTCCCGCTCGTCGTCTGGCAGACCGGCTCCGGCACGCAATCCAACATGAACGCCAACGAGGTGATCTCGAACCGCGCCATCGAGATCCTTGGCGGCGAGATGGGCTCGAAGAAGCCGGTCCATCCCAACGACCACGTCAATATGAGCCAGTCGTCGAACGACACCTATCCGACGGCGATGCACGTGGCCTGCGCGGAGGAGATCGTCCACCGACTGATCCCGGCGCTGCAGACGCTGCGCAACGCGCTGAACGACAAGGCAGAGGCGTGGAAGTCGATCATCAAGATCGGCCGCACGCACACCCAGGACGCCACCCCGCTGACGCTGGGCCAGGAATTTTCCGGTTACACGGCACAGGTCGAGAACGGCATCGCGCGCATCGAGCAGACGCTGACCAAGCTGATGGAGCTGGCGCAGGGCGGCACGGCCGTCGGCACCGGCCTGAATGCGCCGGTCGGCTTCGCCGAAGCCGTGGCCGACAAGATCGCCCACATCACCGGACTGCCCTTCAAGACGGCGCCGAACAAGTTCGAGGCTCTGGCCGCGCACGACGCCATGGTGTTCTCGCATGGCGCGATCAACACGGTTGCGGCCTCGCTGTTCAAGATCGCCAACGACATCCGTTTTCTCGGTTCCGGCCCCCGTTCGGGCCTGGGCGAGCTCGCTCTTCCCGAGAATGAGCCAGGCTCTTCCATCATGCCGGGCAAGGTAAATCCGACCCAGTGCGAGGCCCTGACGCAGGTTTGCGTACAGGTGTTCGGCAACCACGCCGCCCTCACCTTCGCGGGCAGCCAGGGCCATTTCGAGCTGAACGTCTTCAACCCGGTGATGGCCTACAATTTCCTGCAATCGGTGCGGCTGATGGCCGACGCTGCGGTAAGCTTCACCGACAATTGCGTGGTAGGCATCGAGCCGCGCATCGACAACATCGAGCGCGGGCTCAACAATTCACTGATGCTGGTGACGGCGCTGAACGGCAAGCTCGGCTACGACGCCTGCGCCAAGATCGCCAAGACGGCCCACAAGAACGGCACGACTTTGCGTGAGGAGGCCGTTGGCGGCGGCTATCTGACGGACGCGGAGTTCGACGAGGTGGTACGGCCGGAGAAGATGATCTCGCCGGGCTGAACCGGACATCACGAGCCGACAGGGCGAAATCGCCCTTTCCGGAGGCTGAGAGCATGGCCGATCTCATCAATCTCAACAAAGCCCGCAAACAGCGCGCCCGGGCCGAGAAAAATGTGAAGGCGGCAGCGAACCGCGTCGTGTTCGGGCGCACCAAATCCGACAAGGACGCCGAAAAGGCGCGGGCCGAGAACGCGGCGCGGCTTCTGGATGGGCACCGCCGGGAGCCCGACCCTTCGTGAGCGGCGTGCTGAAGCGCTCCATCGCCATCGCGGGGCATCGCACCAGCATCACGCTCGAAGACGAATTCTGGGCAGGGCTTCGCGAAATCGCCGAAGCCGATGGCAAGACGCTGCGGGCACTGGTGGCGGAAATCGATGCCGCGCGCGGCCCGAACAACCTTTCCTCCGCGATACGGCTACGTGTGCTGCACCATTATCGCGCCGGTTGCGGACTTCCGCCACGGAACACGTCGAACGGCGAAAACTGACGGCGCGGCTGGGGCGCCGGCTGCTGCGGTGCCGGCTGCGGTCTCGGCTGTGGCCTCTGCATCTGAACCGGCGGCGGCAATTCGCCCAGCGGAACGGTTCCCGTGCTCTCGTTGATGGCCTTCAGGCGCGCCGCCTCCTCCGCGCGCCGGGTGCGCTCACGCTGATCGTGCTCCATCTGCTGCACGCGCTTCATCTCCCGGTCGAGTGCACGCACGGTCAGGAAGCTTGTGAAGGCGGTGGTGTCGATGCTGCGGGCGGGCGCGCGGATCGACCCGTCGAAGCGGAGGGCGACTTGCGGAGCGGCCGCGCCGGCAACGGCGTCCATGCCGGAAGGACGCAGCGTGATGCTGGCCGCGAGCACATCGCGCGCCAGATCGATATCGGCGGAAGCACTGGCGGACGCCGCTTCCGACTGAACGGCCGCGTTCGAGATCCGCATCGTTCCCGACGCCATGGTGAAGGCGCTGGTGACATCCTCGACCGGCAGATCGCCGGCCGCGAGTTCGGCGGTGAAACGGCGCATCACGTCAAGCTCGTCCGGCGTTACCGCCTTTTCCTCGAGGCTGCGCATCACACGCGAGAACGCACCCGCATCGAGCCCGCGCAGACGCGCATTGCGAATCTGGAAGGTGCCGCTGCCCGTCAGGCCCTGAGCCATGGCGGAAAGGCTGGCCCCACTGCCCACCGCATCTGCCATGACATCGAGCCGCCCCACGGCGACGGGTTGGCCCTCGGATTTCGTCACGAGGTCGGCCAGCGAACCGCCGGCCAACGCCACGCGGCCGGAAACGGATGCCTCTTTGCCTGCCTTGCGAACGATAACACTGCCGGTAACGGCCCCGCCCGCCAGAACGGCCGAGACGTCCTGAAGCGCGAACTCGTTCGGCGACAAAACGAGGTTCATGCCCGCTTTGCCGGCGATGTAGCCCGGAGCGAGTTCGAACGCGCCTGTGCGGATGCCGATGCGCCCCTGAAGCCCGTCGAACAATCCCTGCCCGATCGGTCCGGACGGCCAGCCGGTTTCGTCGTTCTCGCTCAAGGCGAGCGGACCGACGGCTGCGCCCACCAGTTCCAGCAGGCTGACCGAGGTCAGATCGACATCGCCTGCGATGCCTGATTTCGGATTGTATTCCAGCCGCCCCGAACTGGCGCGCCCTCCGACGAAGCCGGTGATCAGCGACGCCGAGACGGTCTCGTCCTTCCACGTCACATCCCCGGTAAGGCTCACGGGAAGCACCGGCAGGACGCCCGGCGCAACACGCCCCAGGAGGATTGCGAAGCGGGACGCATCCTCGGCATTCACCTCGGCATGGCCACGCAGCAGGAATTCCTCGTCGGTCCGACCACGAAGATCGATGCGGCTGCCCGCCGCCAACAGCGTGCCTTCCACGGCGAGGCCGCGCGCACCGTCCTGACTGAGTGACAGCTCGGCCCGTGAATCACCCTGGGGCTCAGGGTTGACGAGAGGAAGACCCATCTGCTGCAGAAGACGTGCGCCATCGCCGGACATCGCCGCCAGTCGCGCCGATTGAAGCTGCGCCCAGGCCAGCCCCTTGCTGGTGGCGTCGATATCGAGATCGGTGCCGCCGACGATGCCCGAAAGCCGCAAGGCATACCGGCCAGTATCGTCCGAAGACAGAGCGGCCGTGAGATTCAGGGGCGCGAGAGCCTCCCCTCGCCGGGACAGCGCCGTAACGAGGGCCGGCGGCACCGGAAGGCTGCGCAGCACCTGAACGGCGCCGTCGAGCGATTGCGCGGCAATCTTCGCATTCAGCTTGGCACCGTGCCCGCCTTCCGCGATCGGCAGGCGGCCCTCGGCCTCCAGCCTCGAACCACCCAGATCGGCGATAATTAAACGCCGGATATCCGCCGCCTCGCGGTCGATGGTCAGATCGGCGTCGATGCCGCGACCGGGAACCTTCGCATAAACCAGATGCTCGGCGCGAAGCGCGATCTGGAATTCAGGCGTCCCGCCCCCGGTCTTGTCGAGCCAGGCCAGAAGCCGCTTGATATCGAGCGCATCGAGGTCCAGTTCGTCCGCCCGCAGATCGGCTTCGAGGCGCAGCGGCGCGTCGTCCTCCTGCCGCCACGTGACCCGGCCCTGTATCTCCGTATTGTCGAGACCAAGCTTCATGCCATGGACGGCGGAGGCCCCCGGTCGAACCTGCACGTCTCCGGACAGGTTGAGCGTGCGCACGCCGATATCGGGACGCGCCTGATCGGCCGTGCCACCCCCGGCCCAGCGCAGAAGGCTGGGGAGGTTTGAAACGGTGAGACGCGCCTGCCCCTCATAGGCCGGCGGCGACCATTCGTTGACGGTCAACGCGCCCTTGGTGAACACCGCGCCTCCGCCGGGAAGCTGGGCATCGAACGAACGCACCTCCCATCCCTGCGCGGTCGAAGCCAGATCCGCCCGCAGGCCGGTGATCACATCGCTCCCGAGAACAAGAGAGCCGATATCGACCGACCCCTGGATAGCGAATGGCATGCCGGACAGAGCCGGAAGATCGTCCAGATAGGCCTGCACGGCCTCGGCCGGTGTGAGAGTCGGCGCATCCGCCGGGCGGGCGAGCGCCCGGTCGAGATCGAATTGCCTCGCCTTGAGAGCGAGGTTTGCGCGCGGCTGCGCGCCCAAAGCGATGTCGCCCTGCCCGTTCAGTCGCAGGCCCTGCCCCTCCGCGCCGTAGAGCAGATCCAGCGTCTTCATCGCGATGCGGTGAGGCTCGGCTTCGATCTCGCTGCCAATGCGCCAGGGCGCGGGCTGGTTCTGCGCGGCGGCGGCCGTGATATCCGCCTTGCCCGATAGAACCGGCCGGCCATCCTGAAGCCGCAGATTGCCATCCACATCGAGCGAGGGTTTGCCCTCCGCGCGCAGGGCCAGATTGGTGCGCCCCGTTCCGCTCGCGAAGGAGCCGGTGGAAACGCGCAGATCGAACGGCACGCCTTCACCGCGGCCGGAGGCATTGAGCTTGAACGGTCCCGACAGGGCACTCGCCTGGCCGGACAGATTGACGCCGTCGAAATGGAATGTGCGATCGGACGCCTCGTCATGCAGCAGGATCCGGGCGTCGTTGACCGCGATGTCCTCGATGGCGATGCGGCCGAGATCCGCGGTTACCGCGCTTCGGCCGATGGGCAGCCGGATCTCACCGTTCTGGCCGATGCTCGCCGTGAGCTCGGCGCCGCCAATCGTAAGCTTGGTCACGCGGTATTGGCCGCTGAGAAGCGGCGTGAGGGCCAGATCGAGCGTCAACTCGCCTGCCTGGAGGGCGCTTTGTTCGCCATCCGCCCCGATGCGCACACCGCCGAACCGCACGCGCGGGCTCGGCAGGAGGCGGGCATCGACATCGCCCGTGACGCGTACCGGCACGCCGGTGATGCGGCCCGCCTGCTGCTCGAACTCGGTTCGGTAATCGCTCCAGTCGATGAAGAAAGGTCCGATCAGGGCCGCGATCAGAGCGGCCACAAGGGCGAGGCCCAATCCGGTCAAGGTCGCGTTCAAATCACCAAAGCCCCGGCAACGTTCATCGCCTCCGGCAGGAGGCAGCCGCGATTACTATGACGGCAAGGCAAAAGGAAAGCGACGCCGGCGGCGACTTTTACCGCATACGCAGGGATTGTACGGCGTCGAGGATGGATTTTCCGCCGAAGGCCACGAATAGCGCGCCCGTGACGCGGGTGATGATGCGGTGATGCCGCTCCACCACGCGGCGGATGGGCGAGAGGCCGGCCATCCACAACAGGATGCCATAGGCGATGACGAAGCCCACCATGGCGGCGGCCATGAACCCCGGTGCATCGCTCCAGGTCAGCGCCGAGGCAAAGGGCGCGGTCAGCGCCGTGAACATGGCAACCGCCACTGGATAGGCCTTGGGGTTGGTGAGGCCGAAGATCAGTCCGGTGCGCACAGGATTTCGCGCGCCCACGGCGTGCGACGGCCCCTCGCCCGGATCACGCAGCGCCTTGATGCCGAGCCAGATGAGGTAAAGGCCGCAAACGATTCCCAGCGCATCGAAAAGCGTGTGCCCGAGCTGGCTGACGCCAACGATGGCGAAAATGGCCAGCGCGCACCACAGCGTGTCTCCAAGCATGTGCGCCGTGATGAAGCGCGCGCCATGGGCACGACCGGAGATCGCGGTCAGCGTGAACAGCGCCAGCACCGCAGGCCCCGGCGAGATTCCGTACACAAAACCGGCGGAGAAGGATGCGGTAAGAGCCTGAGGAGTCATGGCGAGCACCTGCGGATGCGGACACCCCGATTGGCGATCCGGATGCATCCAATTCCTTCCAGGAACGTTGCCTTGCCTGACGGGGATTTTGCAATGGCATTGGCACGCACGACCATCGAAAGAATGGCACGCTTCGGCTTTGCGGCGCGAGGCGCGGTCTACATCGTCGTCGGAGCCCTGGCGCTTCTCGCCGCGATCGGCTCCGGCGGACGAGCCACCGGCTCGAAGGGCGCGCTTCAGGAAGTGCTGCTGCAGCCGTTCGGCAGCGTCATCCTCGCC
This sequence comes from Terrihabitans aquatilis, assembly GCF_052542005.1. Classification (NCBI taxonomy): domain Bacteria; kingdom Pseudomonadati; phylum Pseudomonadota; class Alphaproteobacteria; order Hyphomicrobiales; genus Terrihabitans; species Terrihabitans aquatilis. Next base: position 730,001 of record NZ_JBOCUO010000001.1, read on the forward strand.
CTTGTGGCGCTCGGGCTGCTGGCGTTTGCCGCCTGGCGCATCATCGAGGCCGGCTTCGATGCCGACGACCACGGAACCGGGCCAAAGGGCATCGTGGTGCGCGCGGCCCATGTGTTCAGCGCTATCGTCAACACCGGCCTCGCGCTCTCCGCCATCGGGCTCCTGATCGGCACCGCGACCGCCTCGGGCGAAGATGGCAGCGTGCGCGACTGGACGAGCTTCCTCATGCAGCAGCCGTTCGGACGCTGGATGTTGGGCGCGATCGGCGCCGGCACCATTGTCGGCGGCGGCGTGATGTTCGTCGCGGCGGCGAAGGCGGCGTTCCTCAAGCGGCTCGACTGCCCGGAAAACCATGCCGGCTGGATCAGGAGCGTGGGCCGCATCGGCTATGCGGCGCGGGGCGTAACCTTCCTCATCATCGGCGGCTTCCTCATCGTCGCCGCAGTCACATATGATTCCTCCGCCGCCCACGGCCTCGGCGGCGCTCTGAAGGAGCTTCAGGTCCAGCCTTACGGATGGGCCCTGCTCGGCCTGGTCGCCATCGGTCTCGCGGCATTCGGCATGTTCGGACTGGTGCAAGCGCGCTATCGCGCCATTCACCCGCCGGAGAAGCACGATCTGCCGGAGTTCGCACGGGCCTGACCTGGATTTGTCCCCGCCCCTCGCAATCACCCGAACGAGGTGCCATTTTGTTCCCGGGAACGAATCGCTTCGGATGGCGCGTTCCGCCCGCAGGATTGAGCGATTTGGCCGGACAAAACCCAGTACCTTTCTTCGACGATGATGAGCTTCTCGCCCCGCGCGCGGGCGGGATTGCGGCGCGTGCGCTGGCGGCATCCGGCCGTGGTGCGGCGGCCGAGGCCGATTACCTCTCCGGCTTGAATCCCGAACAATGCGAGGCGGTGCAGACGCTGGATGGCCCGCTATTGGTGCTGGCCGGCGCGGGCACAGGTAAGACCCGCGTGCTGACCACGCGCATCGCCCACATATTGGCGACGCGGCGCGCCCACCCTTCGCAGATTCTGGCCGTGACCTTCACCAATAAGGCCGCGCGCGAGATGAAGAACCGCGTTGCCACGCTGGTGGGCGATGTGGCGGAGGGCATGCCGTGGCTCGGCACGTTCCACTCGATCGGCACCCGCATCCTGCGCCGCCATGCCGAGCTGGCGGGACTGAAATCCAGCTTCACCATTCTCGACACCGATGACCAGATTCGCCTGATCAAGCAGATCCTTCAGGCCGAGAACATCGACGACAAGCGCTGGCCCGCCCGATCGCTCGCCTGGGCGATCGACGGCTGGAAGAACCGCGGGCTCGGCCCCTCCGAAGTGCCGCCAGGCGAAGGCGCGTCCTTTGCCAACGGCAAGGGAAAGGCGCTCTACGAGATTTATCAGGCCCGCCTGAAGGTCCTGAACGCCACCGATTTCGGGGACCTTCTGCTCGAGCCGATCCGCATCTTTCGCGAGAATCCGGACATCCTGACGCTCTATCACCAGCGCTTCCGGTTCCTGCTGGTGGACGAGTACCAGGACACCAACGTCGCGCAATATCTGTGGCTGCGGCTTCTGGCGCAGGGCTCGCACAATCTGTGCTGCGTGGGCGACGACGACCAGTCGATCTATGGCTGGCGCGGCGCGGAGGTGGACAACATCCTGCGCTTCGAAAAGGACTTTCCGGGCGCAAAGGTCATCCGGCTGGAGCGCAATTACCGCTCCGACGCGCACATCCTCGGCGCCGCTTCCCATCTCATCGCCCACAATCAGGGACGTCTTGGCAAGACGCTGCGCCCTCAGGGAGAGGAAGGCGAACGCGTCACGGTGACCGGCTCCTGGGATTCGGGCGAGGAAGCGCGCGCGATCGGCGACGAGATCGAGAGCCTGCAGAGAAAGGGCCACAGCCTCGATAATATCGCCATTCTGGTGCGGGCTTCGTTCCAGATGCGCGAATTCGAGGATCGCTTCGTCACCTTGGGCCTGAATTACCGCGTCATCGGCGGTCCGCGTTTCTACGAACGCGCCGAGATCCGCGATGCGCTTGCCTATCTGCGCTGCGTGAACTCGCCTTTCGACGGCCTAGCTTTCGAGCGCATCATCAACACCCCGAAGCGCGGGCTGGGCGATGCCACGGTTCAAAGCCTGAACCTCATCGCCCGTTCGGCCAATGTGCCCCTTATGGAAGCCGCGCGCATGGCGGCCGATTCCGAGGATCTGAAGCCGAAGCCACGCCAGACCCTGCGCGACCTGACCGGCTGCTTCGCGCGCTGGAGCCGCGCCGCCGAGACGATGAAGCACACCGACCTCGCCGAGATGGTGCTGGACGAGTCGGGTTACACCGAGATGTGGCGGCAGGATCGTTCGCCGGAAGCGGCCGGGCGTCTCGAAAACCTGAAGGAGCTCATTCGCTCCATGGACGGCTTTGAGAACCTGCAGGGCTTCCTCGAACACGTCTCGCTGGTGATGGACACCGAAGGCGCGAACACCGATGAAGCCGTGACCCTGATGACGCTGCACGCCGCCAAGGGGCTGGAATACGATGTGGTGTTTCTGCCCGGCTGGGAGGAAGGACTGTTTCCGCACCAGCGATCGCTGGACGAGAACGGCCGTGCCGGGCTCGAAGAGGAGCGCCGGCTGGCCTATGTCGGTATCACCCGCGCCAAGAAGCGGGCCAAGATCTATTTCGCGTCCAACCGCCGCATCCACGGCATGTGGCAATCCTCCATCCCGTCACGTTTCCTCGACGACCTGCCGGAAGCGCATGTCGAGGTGACGGAGGCACCGGCCGCCTTCTCCAATCGCGGGTTCGGGGCAAGCCGGTTCGATAAGGTAGAAACGTTCGGCTCGAGCTACAACACGCCCGGCTGGCAGCGAGCGCAGGCCCGGCGCGACGCCAATCCGGGTTTTGCCGAGCCCCGGCGCGGTGGTTTCGGCAGCGGTATGTCACGCCGTGGCGGCCCCACTGTGATCGAGGGTGAGCTTGTCGCCACATCCGATTCCAGCGCCTCGACATTCACGATCGGCGAACGCGTCTTCCATGAGAAGTTCGGCTATGGCGACGTGACCGGCGTGGAGGGCAATAAGCTCGCAGTGCTCTTCGACAAGGCAGGCCAGAAGCGCGTCATCGACAGCTTCGTAAAACGGGTCTGAGCAAGTTTCTTCAGCTGTGAGAAGCCGCGCAAACTGGCGCTGTGATTTGCCACGCGGTGACGCTATGCATCGCGCATCCCTTTCAGGAACACATCCATGCCCACCGCCGTCGTCCGAATTTTTGCGCCGCAGCAGGAAGCCGAGCACGTGGCGCTTCTCGCCGAGGAGATGCTGACGCTGGACGATCTTTCCATCGTGGTGTCGGAAACCGCGCCCGACGATCCGGTCTGGCGGGTGGATCTGTTCGGCGGGCCGAACATCACCCCGGACGCGCTGGAGGACGAGGTTCGCCGCGTACTCGGGGAGGCTATCGCGTCGTATGACGTGACGGCTGAGACCATTCAGGACGCCGACTGGGTGGCGCAATCGCTGGCCGGGCTCGACCCGGTATTGGCGGGACGCTTCTTCGTGCACGGCGGACACGATCGTGGCCGCGTGCCCCAAAATGCCGTAGGCATTCAGGTCGAGGCCGCTTTGGCGTTCGGCACGGGGCATCACGGCACGACGCGCGGTTGCCTTCTGGCCTTCGATCACCTTCTGAAGGGACATCGACCGCGGCGCGTGCTTGATCTCGGCACGGGCACGGGCGTGCTCGGCATTGCCGCAGCAAAGGCGCTGCACCTGCCGGTTCTGGCCAGCGACATTGATGCGACCTCGGTTCTGATCGCGCGCGAGAACGCCGCGCTGAACCGCACCGGCACCAGCGTGCGCGTGGTGCATGCCAACGGCATGCAGGACCCTGCCATCCAGACGGCTGCACCGTTCGATCTGATCTTTGCGAATATTCTCGCAGGCCCGCTTGTGGCCCTCGCCCCGTCTATTGCGCGGGCGGTGATGCCCGGCGGACATGTCATCCTGTCTGGGCTTCTCACACATCAGGAGCGCGCCGTGCGCGCTGCCTATCGTCTGCAGGGACTGATCGTGGTTCGCCGCACCGTCCTGAACAATTGGGTGACATTGACGCTCGCGGCCTGAGCCGCGAGCCGTCAGGACTCAAACCGCGCGATCAGAGACCACGAAGCGAGAAATAGGCGGAAGTGTAATCAACGCTGCCGTTTTCACTGGGAACGCTGAAGCGGTTGAGCCAGCCGAAAAAAGCTTCGACAAGGCTGGGACGGGAAACGAGGGCGCCAGAGGCGTAAGTCGTGGTGGCCATTGTTCTTGATCCTTGCGGTATTTGTTATTTGGTATTTGGTATACCAGCGCTGAGAACCATATGGCATGGCCGGTCGGCGCACATCGGCAGATTTTGCATGGCAGCTCCTCTGCGCTGCTGACGCGCCGATAAGACCTTGTTCATCAAGATGGAGCTGGCGCTAGGCGTTATTCAGCTGGGGTTCTAAGCTGGATCCATGTTTGAAAGCCGATTCCAGGACTTTGAAGATCACGGTGGACCTGCGCATTGCGCAGCCCGCATCGCGGCATTGCGCGCCGAGCTTGAACGGCGCGGCGTGCAGGGCTTCCTCGTTCCCCGGGCCGACGCACATCAGAATGAATACGTGCCGCCCTCCGAGGAGCGGCTGGCCTGGCTGACAGGTTTCACAGGCTCTGCGGGTTTCGCCGTCGTGCTGCGCGAGCGCGCGGCTTTGTTCGTCGACGGCCGCTACACCGTGCAGGCGCGTGAGCAGATCGACACCCTTGTCATCGAACCGGTCGAGCTGGCACGGACCTCTCCGAGCGATTGGCTGAAAGAGAATGCCCATGGGTTGCGCATCGGCTTCGATTCCTGGCTGCACACCGCAGAGGCGATCGAGCGTTTCCGAGCGACCGGGATCGAGTTGCTCGCGCTCGATGACAACCCGATTGACGCCATCTGGACCTCGCGCCCACCTGCACCGTCCGCGCAGATCTTAGGGCACGACGAGCGTTTCGCCGGCGAGAGTGCCGCGAGCAAGATTGCCCGCGTCCAGAGCGAGATTGAAAAGGCGGGGGCCGACAGCCTGCTGCTGACCGACCCGCACGCCATCGCCTGGCTGTTCAACATCCGTGGCGGCGATGTCAGCCACACCCCCCTGCCCCTCGCTTGGGCCGTAATCCACGCCCATGACCGCCCCGTCCTGCTGGTCGAGGCCCGCAAGCTGAGCAATCTGCTGCGCGACGAACTGGCCGATCTGGCCGAGATCAGTGAGCCGGAAAACCTGGAGACGGAGCTGGCGCGCCTCGGCACCGCCGGCCGAATTGTCATGATCGACGCCTCCGCCACAGCCGAGCGACTTCACGCGGGCCTGCGCGAGGCCGGCGCCATTATCAAGCGCGCCACCGACCCGATCCAGAAGATGAAGGCGGTGAAGAACGCAGCCGAAATCGCCGGCACGCGGGAGGCGCACCACCGCGACGGGTTGGCGATGGTGCGTTTTTTGGCCTGGTTCGACCGCGAGGCGCCGACGGGAAAGGTCGACGAGATCCTGGCGGCCCAGGCGTTGGAAACGTTCCGTCGCGAAAGCGGCCAGCTCCGGGACGTGTCATTTCCCACCATTTCGGCGGCCGGACCGAACGCCGCCCTGCCGCATTACAGGGTAACGCGCGCCAGCAATCGCCGGGTGGAAGACGGTCTCTTCCTCATCGATTCCGGGGCGCAATATCGCGATGGCACCACAGACATCACCCGCACCATCGCGGTTGGCACGCTCTCGGCCGACATGAAGGATCGCTACACACGCGTTCTGAAAGGCCATATCGCCATTGCGACCGCCCGTTTCCCGAAGGGCGCCAGCGGCGCACAGCTCGACCCCTTGGCCCGCCGCGCCTTGTGGGATGCGGGCTGCGATTTCGACCACGGCACCGGCCATGGCGTGGGATCTTATCTGTCGGTGCATGAGGGCCCGCAGCGGATTTCGAAGCTCGGGCACACCGCGCTGGAGCCGGGCATGATCCTCTCGAACGAGCCGGGCTATTATCGCGAGGGCGCGTTCGGCATCCGCATCGAGAACCTTGAACTTGTGCGCGAGGACGAGCGCCCGTCAGAACGGCCGATGCTGCGCTTCGAAACGCTCACGCTCGCGCCCATCGACACCCGCCCGATCCTGACCGATCTCCTCGACACGGCGGAGATCGCCTGGCTCGACGCCTATCATGAGCGGGTCCTGAACGAACTCGGTCCGCTTCTGGGCGCCGAGGTCCGTGAATGGCTGGAAGGGGCGTGCGCACCCATCACGCGTTTATGACAACGACGTGAGCACCTTAGCCTTCTTGTGAGGTGGAACCAGGCCCATCGCCGGAAAGTTGATCCGTCGGCACCGAGGCAAGGAGGGCCCTATGTCCACCATTCTGATCGTTATCCTTATTCTGATCCTGATCGGCGCGCTGCCCAGCTGGGGCTACAGCCGTTCCTGGGGCTACGGACCCGGCGGCATCGTCGGCGTCGTGCTCATCATCGTCATCGTTCTGGCCTTGACCGGACGCCTCTGACGCTGCGCCTCAAGACCGAGAGTCACGGCCGGCTCCGACATGTGCGGACCGGCCGTTATCGTCTCAATTTGCGCCGATGAAGACGAGCCATTCGTCTTCCGTCATGACCTGCAGGCCGAGTTCGGTGGCCTGCTTCAGCTTTGAACCAGCCCCCGGTCCGGCTACGACGATGTCGGTCTTCTTCGACACCGACCCAGAGACCTTTGCGCCCGAACGCTCAGCCTGGGCTTTTGCCTCGTCGCGCGTCATCCGCTCGAGCGTGCCGGTGAACACCACGGTCTTTCCGGCAATCGGCGTGTCGCGGGCGACCTCCTCCATCGCCTCTGGGTTCAATTCGGCCAGCAAGGCATCGAACGCAGCGTTGTTGCGGGGCTCCTGAAAGAACTCGACGACGGCTCCGGCGACGATTGCCCCGATGCCTGACACGTCCACCAGTTCACGCCAGGCCTCGTTTCCTTTGTCGCCCTTCTGCGCCGGATCTGGCATCACTGCGCCGCGGGCGGCCTCACGCAGCCGTTCCAGCGTGCCGTAATGGCGCATCAGGCGCTTGGCGTTGATCTCGCCGACATGGCGGACCCCCAGCGCGAAGAGCACACGATTGGCAGAACGTGTGCGCGCCGTCTCGATGGCTGCGAAGAGATTGCGGGCGGAAAGATCGCCCCACCCTTCCCGGTTCTTGAGCCGCGCAAGATCGTTCTTCTCCTCCCGCTCCAACCGGAAGATGTCGGACGGCTCCTTGACGAGCCCCCATTCATAGAGCGCGCGCACCTGCTTCTCGCCCAGCCCCTCGATGTCCATGGCGTTACGCGACACGAAATGGCGCAGCCGCTCCACGACCTGCGCCGGACAGATGAGGCCGCCCGTGCAGCGGCGGTCCGACTCGCCCTCTTCCCGGACGGCATGGCTGCCACAGGCGGGGCATGTGGTGGGAAATGCGTATGGTTTTGAGTCCGCCGGGCGCTTCTCGATCAGGACCCGCACGATCTGGGGAATGACATCCCCGGCCCGCTGCACCACCACGCTGTCGCCGATGCGGATGTCGTTGCCGTCACGCACCTCCTGTCCGTGGGAGTCGACGCCGCGAATGAAGTCTTCGTTATGGAGCGTGGCATTCGCCACGACGACGCCACCCACCGTGACCGGCTCCAGCTTGGCGACCGGCGTCAGCTTCCCGGTGCGGCCGACCTGGATCTCGATGTCGTTAAGGATCGTTGTCGCCTGCTCGGCAGCGAATTTATGAGCGATGGCCCAGCGAGGCGAACGCGAGACGAAACCGAGCCGCTGCTGCAGGTCCAGCCGGTCGACCTTGTAGACCACGCCGTCGATGTCATAACCCAATCCTGCGCGCTGCTGCTCGACGTCCTGATGGTAGGCAATCATCTCGTCGGGCGATTGCACCACGCGCACCAGCGGGTTGGTGATGAAGCCCCAATCACGCAGCCTGGCCGTCATCGCGGATTGGGTCTGCTCCGGCAGCGACGAAGCCTCGCCCCAACCATAGGCAAAAAACCTGAGCCGCCGCGAGCGCGTGATCTCGGCATCGAGCTGGCGAAGCGAGCCACCGGCGGCGTTGCGTGGATTGGCATACAGCGGCTTGCCCGCTTCGGCCTGCCGTTCGTTCAGGGCTCGGAAATCGGCGTGAGGGAAATAGACCTCCCCGCGTATCTCGATGAGGTCTGGAATGCCCGCACCCGCCAGTTCCTGCGGGATATCCGCGATGGTGCGAACGTTGGCAGTGACGTCCTCGCCGGTCGTGCCGTCGCCGCGTGTGGCGCCGAGCACAAGGCGGCCCTTCTCATAACGAAGATTCGCCGAAAGACCGTCGATCTTGGGTTCAGCCTGAAAGGCGATCTCACCGGTGAAATTCAGGAAGCGCCGCACACGCGCGACAAATTCGTTCACGTCGTCGGAATCGAACGCATTGTCGAGCGACAGCATGGGAACGCCATGGCGGGCCTTGGCGAATTTCTCGGACGGCGCGCCCGAGACCTGCTGCGTGGGGCTGTCGGTGGAGATGAGCTCCGGGAATGCGGCCTCGATCTCCAGAAGGCGGCGGCGAAGCGCGTCGTAATCGGCATCGGAGATGCTCGGCGCATCGTCCTCGTAATAGCGCCGGTCGTGCGCCTTGATCTCCTCGCTGAGGCGGGCGTGCTCCGCCTGGGCATCGATCAGGGTTTCGGGCAGGGAATCTGGGGCGCTCATGTCCCTTGTCATGCCCGAAAACAGGGACGCGCTAAAGGGCGAGGAGCCTCAGCCCGTGCCCGCGAGCAGACGATCGGCAGCGGCCCGCGCTTCGTCGGTAATGCGGGCGCCGGCCAACATGCGGGCGATTTCCTCACGGCGGAACATGTCTTCCAGCGGGGTGACGCGTGTGGCCACACGTTCCTCGCCCGTAACCTCGTCTTTGGCGATGAGAAGATGGCTCGAAGCACGGGCCGCGACTTGCGGCGCGTGAGTGACCGCCAGAACCTGCACCCGCTCGCCAAGCCGCTTCAGCCGCGCACCGATGGCGTCAGCAACCGCGCCGCCGACACCCGTGTCGATTTCGTCGAAAATCAGCGTCGGAGCGGAGCCGCGATCGGCCAGGGCGACCTTCAACGCCAGCAGAAAACGCGCGAGTTCGCCGCCGGAAGCCACTTTCAGCATTGGACCGGGGCGCGTGCCGGGATTGGTCTGTACCCAGAATTCCACACGGTCGAGACCGTCCGGGCCGGGGGGCTGATCGCCAGTGATCTCGGTGAAGAAGCGCGCGCGCTCAAGCTTCAGATCGGGCAGTTCGGCCATCACGGCGGCCGCAAGGCTGTCGGCGGCGGTGCGGCGCTGTTCGGAAAGAGCTTCGGCGGCCGCACGGTAGGTGGCTTCCGCCGCGGCAGTCTCCCGCTCGCGGCGCACGAGGTCTTCCTCACCGCCTTCGAGCGCAGCAAGCTCCTGCGTGAAGCGCGCTGCCATCGCAGGCAGACCCTCGACATTGGTGTCGTATTTGCGAGCGGCCGCGCGCAGGGCGAACAGGCGCTCCTCGGTCTGCTCAAGATCGCGCGGATCGAAGGCCGCGCTCTGGATGGCGGCTTCGAGATGGTTGCCTGCTTCGTCGAGCAGCACAAGCGCGTCGTCGATGGCCTTCATCGCCGGCTCGACGTAGGACGGAAGCTGGCCCGCGCGCCGCTCCAGTCGGCGAATGGCGGCGGCGAGCGCGGGCACGGGAGAATTCGGGCCCGCAACCGCCTGATGCACCTCATCGAGATCGCCTGCGATCTTCTCCGCCTGCATCATATGGGTCCGGCGTTCGGCCAGCACGTCTTCCTCACCCTCCTGCGGGGCGAGTTCATCGAGCTCGGCGTGGGCGTGGCGCAAATAATCGGCCTCCGCCCTCACCCGTTCCACGAAAGCGCGTTGCTCGTCGCGGCCCTTAAGTGCGGTGCGCCAGTCCGACCACAGCCGGCCCAGGGCGCGCACGTCGGCATCGAGCCCGCCGAAGGCGTCGAGCAAGGCACGATGCTGGGCAGGATCCACCAATGCGCGGTCGGCATGCTGGCCATGAATTTCGACCAGATTGGCGCCGATGGCCTTGAGAGCCTGAAGCCCGACCGGCTGATCGTTGATGAAGGCACGGGTGCGGCCATCGGCAAGCTGGACACGGCGGAGGATGAGATCGCCTTCGTCCGAGAGATCCTGCCCGGCGAGAACGGCGCGCGCCGGGTGATCGGCCGGCAGATCGAACACCGCCGTCACCTGCCCTTGCGACGTGCCTGCGCGAACGAGGCCGGCATCGCCACGTCCGCCCAGCGCCAGGGTAAGCGAATCGAGAAGAATCGATTTGCCGGCTCCGGTCTCACCGGTGAGCACGGTCAGACCCCGCGCGGGCGCGAGGTCGAGACGTTCAATGAGAACGATGTCACGGATCGAGAGCTGAACCAGCATGGCGCCCCCGTATCAGATCAAGCGGCGCCGATCACGCCCTTGAACGCTTTGCTGATCCAGGATCCCTTGTCCTCCCGCGGCCGCATGCCCTTGGAGGACATGAGCGCGTAGGTATCCTTGTACCATTGGCTCTGCGGGAAATTGTGGCCCAGCACGGCGGCAGCGGTCTGCGCCTCACCCACGATGCCGAGCGCCATATAGGCTTCCGCAAGACGGGCCAGGGCTTCCTCGACGTGGCGGGTGGTCTGATGCACCGTCACCACCGTCTTGAAACGGTTCACCGCACCGACGTAATTGCGCTCCTTCAGATAGAAGCGGCCGATCTCCATCTCCTTGCCGGCCAGCTGGTCGCGGGCGACCTGGATGCGCTGCCGCGCGGGTTCGGCATATTCGCTGTCGGGGTATTTCCGGATGACGTCTTCCAAAGCCTCAAGGGCCTGCTGGGTGCGCGTCTGATCGCGCGTCACGTCCGGAATTTTGTTGTAATACGACATGCCGAGCAGGAACTGCGCATAAGGCGCATCAGGCGAGCTGGGATGCAGCGTGACGTATCGTTTCGCGGACGCGGCGGATTCGTCGTAATTGCCCTGCTTGTACTGGGCATAGGTCTCAAGCAAACCCGCCTTGCGGCCGTATTCCGTATACGGATGCTGCTTGTCGAGCTCGTTGAACTTCTTGCTCGCCTGCTCGAACTTGTTCTGGTTCAGGTTGAACAAGCCCTCATTGTAAAGCTTGTCGGGCGGATCGTCGGAATAAACGATGACCTCATCCTTCTTGCTGCCGCCAAAGGTCGAGCATGCGCCCGCACTGAAAGCCAAGGCAACCGCCAGCGTCGTCAAGACGGCGCGGCGTGCACCGCCGGACGAAAGAGCCGAAACGCTCGAAACCATGCAAGCCCCAGAATCTAGTCGCTCGACGGAACCTGTCGAGACGCGCCTTCTACCCCAAAGCGGACTGAACCGCCATGGTGTGGCGAAGCTGTGTCGAAACGGTGGATGATCAGGCGGTTTCCGCCGAAAACACCGGCTGGAGGGCCGGAATGCGATCACCGTGGCCGACGCGCAACGGTGCACGGCTCGTAACGATGGTCCATGCCGTCGGATCAGCGTAGAGCTCGCGAATCATCGAGACATTGAGGCGATGGCCACCGCAATAGGAACGGTAGCATCCCTGGATCGGAAGCCCCGCCAGAGCGAGGTCGCCCACGGCATCCAGAGCCTTGTGGCGCACGAACTCGTCCTTGGCGCGCAGGCCGTCCGGGTTGAGAACGCCGTCATCGCCGATGACCACGGTATTCTCCAGCGCCGAACCGCGGGCCAGACCGAGTGCCGAAAGCTTCTCGAAATCCTTCATGAAGCCGAAGGTGCGCGCGCGCGACAGCTGACGGCGGAAGGAAGCCGGCGTCACATCGACGACGATGGCCTGACGGCCGATGGCCGGATGAGGGAAGTCGATCTCCACCTCAAGGCGGAAGCCCTTGGAATGGGGCAGCAATTCACCCCAGGCCCGTCCCTGCTCGACGCGGATAGGCTTCAGGATCTTGAGGACGCTGCGCGGCGCGGGCAAGGTGACGACGCCCATGGCGTCGATCGCCTCAACGAACGCGGCAGAACTGCCGTCCATGATGGGCATTTCCGGGCCGTCGATCGAAACGAGCGCATTGTCGATGCCGAGGCCGCGGAGAGCCGCCAGCAGATGCTCGACGGTCGAGACCGCGCCGCGCTCGTCGTCACCGAGGATCGTGCACAATTCGGTCTGGCCGACCTGATCGACATGGGCGCGCAGCATACGCGTTGCCCCGCCGGGGAGATTGGTACGTTCGAAACGGATGCCGGTGCCGGCCTGTGCCGGCGACAGAACGATGGACGCCGGAGCGCCGCTGTGAACTCCGATGCCGTGGATCGACGTGGCGCCGCCGAGCGTCGTCTGTTCACCGTTCATGTCCTGCCCCCTTACGCGAACCGCCTGCGGCATGACCACCAGGCTCCGGGAACGTCGGCGTTTGTGATTCGCCGGAATCGTTCCACGCCCGAAGAATAAAATTTGAGCCGGCGTGGAACAAATCACTGTTCATTGCCGAGTGTTACAGCCCTGAAAGAAAAAGGCCCGGCACATGGCCGGGCCTTCGTATCGTGCGATGCGCGTGCGACCTCAGTTCGCCTGGCGGCGAAGGAAAGCCGGAATTTCCAGCTCGTCCTCAAGGCCGCGCGGCGCCGGAGCGGGCTGACGCATCTGCGGATGCACATCGGCCGGGCGGTGCTGGCGGGGAGCCTGCGGTGCCGGGCGCGGCGGAGCCGGGGGCGCCATCGGCGGTTCGCGATGAGCGGCCGGGGCCGGCTCGTCATCCTCGCGGCGGCCAAGGCCGACGGCTGCGAGGCGCTGCAGCAGCGAGGCGCGCTTGCGATCCGGAGAATGGTCCTCGACCGGTGCACGCTGGGCGAATTGCTGCTGCGCATGAACCGGAAGGTCCTCGATGCGCGGCATGCGCGGACCACCGCGGGTGCGCTCGGGCGCCGGCGGGATGAACGGCAGCGGCGATTCTTCATGCGCTTCCGGTGCAGCCGGAGCCGGCTCGTCGTAGAACGCAGGCGCCGGACGCGGGGCAACCGGACGGATGGTCACGTCATCCGCGACGACCGCCGTGGGAGCCGGCACCGGAGCAAGCTGCTCCTCCAGGAATTCCTGGGCGTAGGCGTCCGGACGCGGCGCCTGAGCGGCAGGCACCTGGACCGGACGCGGAGCCGCGGTGCGGGCAGCCTGCTCGCCCTTCGGCTGCGGCTTCAGCTTCTCGGCCAGTTCGGCGAGTCGCTGCTCGGTGTAGACGGGCTGAAAGCCGGCCACCTGATCGATACCGGTGGCGACCACCGACACGCGAATGGTGCCCTCCAGCTTCTCATCGAAGGTTGCGCCGAGGATGATGTTGGCTTCCGGATCCACTTCCTCGCGGATGCGGGTGGCGGCTTCGTCGACTTCGTACAGCGTCAGGTCGTTGCCGCCGGTGATCGAGATCAGAAGGCCGCGCGCGCCGCGCATGGACACATCGTCCAGCAGCGGATTGGCGATGGCGGCTTCGGCGGCCTGGATTGCGCGCTTCTCGCCAGTGGCCTCGCCCGTGCCCATCATCGCCTTGCCCATTTCGCGCATGATGGCGCGGACGTCGGCGAAATCGAGGTTGATGAGGCCTTCCTTGACCATCAGGTCGGTGATGCAGGCAACGCCCGAATAGAGCACCTGGTCGGCCATCGCGAACGCATCGGCGAAGGTCGTGCGCTCATTGGCGACCCGGAACAGGTTCTGGTTCGGGATGACCAGCAGCGTGTCGACCGTCTTGTGCAGTTCCTCTATTCCGGCATCAGCGACGCGCATGCGGCGCTGACCCTCGAAGTGGAACGGCTTGGTGACCACGCCAACCGTTAGAATGCCCATTTCGCGCGCGGCGCGTGCCACGACCGGAGCGGAACCCGTGCCCGTACCGCCGCCCATGCCGGCGGTGATGAAGGCCATGTGCGCGCCCGACAGATGATCGCGGATTTCGTCGAGCACTTCCTCAGCGGCGGCGCAGCCGACTTCCGGACGCGAGCCGGCTCCGAGACCCTCGGTGACCTGGAGGCCCATCTGGATGATGCGGTCGCACTTGGACAGGCTGAGCGCCTGTGCGTCCGTGTTTGCCACCACGAAATCCACGCCCTGCAGGCCGGACTCGATCATGTTGTTGACGGCATTGCCGCCGGCTCCGCCGACGCCAAAAACCGTGATGCGGGGCCGAAGCTCCCGGATATCGGGCATTTTAAGGTTAATGGACATCGCTCGCCTCTAAAGTTTGGTCACGCGCCGCGTTTCTGGTTTTCTGGAGACCGGTTGCCTAAGCCGCCGGTTAAAAGCTTTCCTTCAGCCAATGCCCCATGCGGGACAGATAGCCGTGGGTTCCGGTGGCCCGCGGTGCGGGACGCGCCATGTCGAAATGTTCCTCGCCGCTGCGCTGCGGATAGACCAGAAGGCCCACCCCGCTGGCGAAGCTCGGCCCTTTGGCCTCGTCCGGCAGACCGCGCACCCCGAGGGGGCGCCCGATCCGAACATTGCGGCCGAGGATCTTGCCGGCGAGATCCGGCATGCCGGTGAGCTGGCAGGCGCCGCCTGTCAGAACCACCCTTTTGCCAGCTTCGGAGCCGTAGCCCGACGCCCGGAGCCGGTCGCGCACCAGTTCGAGCGTCTCCTCGACGCGCGGCTTGATGATGCGGAACAATTGAGACTTCGGAACGTGCTGGACGTGATCGCGCGCATCCTCGCCCACCGGCGTGATGGCGATCATCTCGCGCTCGTCGGAAGAGGTCTCGAACACGCTGCCATGCAGGGTCTTGAGGCGCTCGGCGTCGTCGACCGAGATCGACAGGCCGCGCGCCAAATCAAGCGTGACGTGGTTGCCGCCGAGCGCGACCGCATCGACGTGGTTGAAATTGCCGCCGGAGAACACCGCGACGCTCGTGGTGCCGGCGCCCATGTCGACCAAGGTGACGCCAATCTCGGATTCATCGTCGGCCAGGGCCGCGAGGCCGCTCGAATAGGGTGCGGCAACAAGCGTCTGGACCTCAAGGTGGCAGCGCTCGATGCACAGCATCAGATTGCGCACCGCCGCCTCGTCGGCCGTGACGACATGCATATCGAGACCAAGCTCAGAGCCAACCATGCCGCGCGGATCGCGGATGCCCCGCGTTGCGTCCAGCGAGAAGCCGACCGGAATGGAGTGCAGGATCGAGCGATCGCGGCGCACTGAATGATTGGTGCCGGCCCGCAGAACGCGCTGGATGTCGCCCTCGGCAATCGCACGTCCCGTCACCGGAACGGTGGCATTGTAGAGCTCGCTGCCGAGACGGCCGGCGGAGACCGACACGATTAGGCTTTCGATGCGGGCATCGGCCATGCGCTCGGCGGCATCGACCGCCAGGCGGATGGAATGCTCGGCCGCCTCCATGTCGACGATCGCACCGCCCTTGATGCCGCGCGCCCGCTGATGGCCGATGCCGAGCACTTCGATACGATGAGTGCGGCTGGGCAGCGACGGTCCGCTCTCGACTGGCTTCAGGCGGCCGATCAGGCAGGCGATCTTACTCGTTCCCACATCGAGAACCGAGATGTCGATCGCGCGCTTGGGCGGCAGCGGCTTCAGCCGAGGCGTCACGCTGTGCGGGTGGTGTTTCATGTGCCCGCCCGCTTTGTCTTGTCTTTGGCTGCTTCGGCAAGCGCCTTTGCGACCGGCTCGGAGAGTCGAACTGTCGCACGTCCGGGAAGGCGCAGGTCGAGCTCGGTGATGTCGCGGTCGGTGATCTTGTGATCGCGGTCGAGACGGGCAACACGTGCCAGCGCATCTTCCACGCCGTGGTCGGGAAGCTTGATGTCCATCCCGTTCTTGAGGCGCAGGTTCCAGCGCCGCTCGCCCACGCGAACCGCGGCGTATACGCGCTCGCGAAGCTCGGGGTGGGCCTGGAGCGCCGAGAGGATTTCCTTGGCGGAGCTGTCCGCGCCACGGCCCACGACCAGAGGAAGGTGCGCGAAACGGCTGCCCGGCGCGCCTTCGATGACGGTACCGTCTGAGGCGATGACGGACAGGCTCTCACCCTGCTGCCAGAGAGCGAAAGGCTCACGCTCGACGATCTTCACCGTCAGGCGGTCAGGATAGAGCTTGCGCACCGAGGCCTGCTTGACGAGCGGATTCTTGAGCAGGGATTCACGCGCGGCACCGACATCGAGCCCGACGAGGGATTGTCCGGGCTCGTAGCCGAGCGCCTGAATCAATTCGTCATTGGTCAGGACCTTGCGGCCCTCGACCTCGATGCGCGCAATGGTGAAGCCGCTGCCGCGTGCCATGCCTTCGGGGATGCTGTGAACGAATTCACCGACCTCGGTCCAATGCTCGCCGGCAGTCGCACCGTAAAGCCCGGTCGCTCCGAACAGGAGAACCACGCCCACCCAGCCCATCCCGGGGCGGGTGAGAACGGCAACAGCGCCGTCGCGGCGGCGCTGCGGGCGGCTCTTGCGAAAGCCGGTCCAGCTGGATTGCGGACGCGCCCCTGCGACCCGGGCGGGGCCGTCTATCTGTTCAGGGAAGCGTTTTCCACCATCCATGACACGAGCTCATCAAATGCGAAGCCGGCTTTAGCCGCCAGTTCCGGCACCAGACTCGTTCGGGTCATTCCGGGCTGCGTGTTGACTTCGAGACAGACCAGCTCCCCGGTTCCGCCGGGACGATCGTCGTATCTGAAGTCTGCACGGCTGACGCCGCGGCACCCGAGTGAGTCATGTGCCTTGAGAGCAGAGTGTTGAACAAAATGGTAAACAGATGGTGAAAGATCGGCCGGCAGAATGTGAATTGAACCGCCTTGCGCGTATTTCGCATGATAGTCGTACCACCCGGCGCTGGGCACGATGTCGATGATGTCGGTGGGCTTGCCGTCGATCACGGCGCAGGTCAGCTCCCTGCCCTCTATGTACTTCTCACACAATAACAATTCGCCGTGTGGCCAGTCTGCGCGGGTGAGTTCCTGGGGCGGATGCTCCTGGTCTTCCCGCACGATCAGGATGCCCACGCTGGAGCCTTCGCAGACAGGTTTCAAAACATAAGGAGGAGTTAACGGGTGTGCCTTTGCGGCATCGCTGCGGTTAACGACGACGCCCTCGGCTACGGGCACCCCGGCCTCGGCCATCACGATCTTGGCGCGGTTTTTGTCCATGGCCAGGGCGGAGGCCATGACGCCGGAATGCGTGTAGGGAATTTGCAGCAGCTCGAGCACGCCTTGTAGGGTGCCATCCTCACCGAAGCGGCCATGCAGCGCATTGAAGGCCACGTCTGGCTTCAGCTCGGCGAGCGTCCCGGCGATGTTCCGGTCGACATCGATGCGGGTGACGCGATAGCCCGCTTTTTCCAAGCCTTCGGCACAGGCGGCGCCGGAATTCAGCGAAACCTCACGCTCGGCGGACCAGCCGCCCATCAGCACCGCCACGTGTTTCGGCATGTCTTTCGTCCTAAATTGATCCGCCTGAAATTTCGGGGGCCATTGCCCCCTTAAACGGCGCCGGTGAACACGTCACCATCAAGGAATTCACGCACCTCGTGCCCCGGCGCGAAATGGCCCATGCGGCGGATTTCCCAGCGCAATTCGATGCCGGACGCAGCCCGCACACGATTGCGCACTGTCTCGCCCAGCAATTCGACGTCGTGCGCGCTCGCATTGCCGAGATTAAGCAGGAAATTGCAGTGCAACTCGGAGACCTGGGCCTCGCCGATCGTCAGCCCGCGGCAGCCGGCCTCATCGATCAGCTTCCAGCTGGAATGTCCGTCGGGGTTCTTGAAGGTGGACCCGCCCGTTTTCGAACGAATGGGCTGGCTGGCCTCGCGGCGCTCGGTGATCTCGCGCATGCGGGCGCGGATGTCCTCGGGCTCGCCGGGTGTGCCCTGGTAGACTGCCGAAGTGAACACCGCGTCGCGCGGGCCGTTGGACTTGCGGTAGCGATAGGCCATGTCCGCGTTGGTCAGGGTCACGATCTCGCCCTGACGGGTGACGGCCCGCAGTTCGACCATGCGGTCGCGCGTTTCGGTGCCATAGCAGCCGGCGTTCATGTAGAGCGCTCCTCCGATGCCGCCGGGAATGCCGCTGTAGAAGGTGAGACCATCGATACCGGCATCTGCAGCGGCGGCGGCCACGCGGGCATCCGGCAAGGCCGTGCCCACGCGAATGCGATTGTCGCCGAGCACTTCGACGCCGCCGAAGCCGCGCGCCGACAACCGGATGACAACGCCGTCTAACCCGCCATCGCGGATCAGCAGGTTCGAGCCGAGGCCGATTGTGGTGACGCGAACATCCTCGGGCAAGTGGCTGAGGAAGAACGCAAGATCCTCCTCGTCCGCGGGCTGGAAGAAGAGCTGGGCCCGCCCGCCCACGCGAAACCACGTGATCTCGGACAGCATCTGGTTGGGCACCAGCCGCCCACGGATTTTGCTGGTCCAGTCGCCAAGCTGGGGCAAAAGATCCGGGAAGCTCACGCCTTCGCTCCGGCGCTGGCCTCAAGCTCGCCCGGCAGCGCGTAGGCCCATTGGGTGATGGAGCCGGCGCCGAGGCAGATCACGTAATCGCCGGCTCGCGCCAGACCCGCAATGTGGTTTGCCAATTGCTCGGGCGCTTCCAGCGGAATGACGTTGCGATGGCCGCGCGCCCGCAGGGCGTTAACCAGATGATCGCGGTCGGCGCCCTCGATCGGCTGCTCGCCGGCCGCGTAGACATCGGCCACGACGACGGTGTCGGCGTCGTTGAAACAGGTCGAGAATCCATCGAACAAGGCCTGCAGACGCGTGTAGCGGTGCGGTTGGACCACGGCGATAACGCGCCCATCCGTCGAGGCGCGGGCGGCGCGCAGCACCGCGGCGATCTCGACCGGGTGATGGCCGTAATCGTCGAACACCGACACGCCCTTCCAATCCCCGGTTTTGGTGAAGCGCCGTTTCACACCACCGAAGCGCGACAGGCCGAGCCGGATCTTCTCCGCGGAGATGCCCAGATTATGCGCCACCGCGATAGCGGCTGTGGCATTGAGCGCGTTGTGGTGGCCCGGCATCGGCAGTTCGAGGCCGTCGATCTCCGTCTCGGAACCGTCGCGGTCGCGGATGACGACCCGGAAACGGCAGCGCCCTCCTTTCAGGTCGATATCGAGCAGGCGAACATCGGCCTGAGGATTCTCGCCGTAAGTAACAATGCGGCGATCCTCGATCTGGCCCACGAGGTCCTGTACCGTGGGGTGGTCGAGGCACATCACGGCGAAGCCATAGAACGGAACGTTTTCCACGAAGGAGCGGAACGCCGCCTTGATGGCATCGTAGGTGCCGAAATGATCGAGATGCTCGGGGTCGATGTTGGTGACGATGGCGATGTCGGCAGGCAGCTTCAGGAACGTGCCGTCGGATTCGTCGGCCTCGACCACCATCCAGTCCGAATCGCCCATGCGGGCATTTGTGCCGTAGGCGTTGATGATGCCGCCATTGATGACGGTCGGGTCGAACTCGCCAGCATCCAGCAGGGTGGCAACCAAAGATGTCGTCGTGGTCTTGCCGTGGGTGCCGGCCACCGCCACGCAGGTCTTCATGCGCATAAGCTCGGCCAGCATTTCGGCACGGCGCACGACCGGGAGCCGCTTGGCGCGCGCCTCGACCAGTTCGGGATTGTCGCGCTTGATGGCGGACGAGACGACCAGCACCTCGGCCTCGCCAAGATTATCGGCCTTGTGGCCGACGCTGACGGGGATGCCCTTCTCGCGCAGGCGCTTGACGTTGGCGTTCTCCGCAACGTCCGACCCCTGCACCTGGTAGCCCTGATTGGCCAGCACTTCGGCGATGCCGGACATGCCGATGCCGCCGATGCCGACGAAATGGATGGGACCAGTGTGGCGGGGCAATTTCATCTGAGGATACCGATCAGGCGTTCGAAGAGAGCCCGGCCACCTCGAGAACGAGATCGGCAAGACGCGCGGCCGCGTCCGGACGGGCATAGGTGTGCGCCGCAGCGGCCTGTTGCGCAAGGATCTGCGGGTCCGACAGCAACTCGGTGAGAAGCCGCGCCAGCGCCTGCGGCGTGAACTCCGATTGCGGCACCAGAGTGGCACCCCCTTCGGTCTGAAGGGCCCGCGCGTTTTCCAGCTGGTCGTTGTCGAGGGAATGCGGCAGCGGCACGAGAATGGACGGACGCCCGATCACAGCAAGCTCGGCAATGGTGGACGCGCCCGAACGGGCGATGACGAGATGGGCGTTCGCCATGCGGCTCGGCAGATCGCGGAAGAACGGAGCAATCTCGGCATGGACGCCGGCCGAACGGTAGACGGCTGTTGCGGCGTCCAGGTCCTCGGCCCGTGCCTGCTGGACGACGCTGAGGCGGGACCGCAGACCGGAATCAAGCCAGTTCACGGCCGCCGGCACGATTTCCGACATGATGCGCGCACCCTGGCTGCCGCCGAATGCGAGAAGCCGGATACGCCCGCCCGGTATGGGCGCCACATAGGCGGACGCCGCCTCCAGCACGGACGCCCGTATGGGATTTCCCACATGAATCGCCTTGGCAAGAATCCGTGGCTTCACATTGACAAGATTCGGAAATCCCGTAGCGATGCGGATCGCGCGCGGGGCCAGGAGCCGGTTGGCGCGACCCATTACGGCGTTCTGCTCGTGGACGATGCTGGGAATGCCGAGCACCTGCGCGGCGGCGAGCGGCGTGAGGCTCGGATAGCCTCCGAAGCCGACGATGACAGCGGGGTTCAGCCGTCGCATCAGGGCAAGACCCTGGCCCAGCCCTTGCCCCAAAGTCGTCGCGGAACGCAGCACCGCCGCAGGCGCGCGGCTGCCGAATGTGGCGGATGCAACGGAATGAACAGCGCGCGCCGGAAACTCACCGGCATATTCGCGAGCGCGCGGATCCGTCACGAGTTCGACGGCCACATTGCGACGGCCAAGCTCGGCCGCCAGCGCCTCGGCCGGAAAGAGATGGCCGCCGGTCCCGCCGGCGGCCAGAAGAACGAGAGGCTGGCGTGCCATCAGGCGAACTGCCCCATCGGGAGCGGAGCCATGCCGCGCGACAGCTGGGCGCGTGGGCGGCGTCGCGTCAGAGACAGAAGCATGCCCATGCCCAGGGCGAGCGACAGAAGCGACGACCCACCGTAGGAGATGAAGGGCAGCGTCATGCCCTTGGCCGGCATCAACTGGACATTGACGGCCATGTTGATGGCCGATTGCAGCCCGAACAGCATGGTGAGGCCGCAAATAGCCAGGCGTGTGAAGGGATCTTCCTCCTCCGACGCCAGCCACAGACCGCGCAGCACGATGAAGGCGAAAAGCGACAGCAGAACGAGGCAGAACATGATGCCGAATTCCTCGCCAGTCACGGCGAAGATGAAGTCGGTGTGCGCGTCGGGCAGGATGCGTTTCACCGTGCCCTCGCCCGGCCCCTTGCCGAGCCAGCCGCCCGACACGAAGCTGTCGAACGCGCGCTCGGATTGGAAGTTCTCGCCGGAATCCGGGTCCATGAACTTGGCAATGCGGGTTCGCACATGCGGAAGGGCCTCATAGGCCAAAAACACGCCCCCGACGCCCAGGCCGCCGAGTCCGGCCATCCAAATCCAGCGCAGGCCGGCCAGGAAGAACAGAGCGCCCCACACTACGGAAATCAGCATGGTCTGCCCGAAATCGGGTTGCAGGATCATGATGCCGATCGTGGCGGCGAACAGCACGATGGCCATGAGATGACCCGGCACGTCCTTGCGTTGAGCACCCTCCGCGAACAGCCAGGAGGCCAGCACGATAAAGGCCGGCTTGACGAACTCAGAGGGCTGAAGACCGAGCGGCCCGATCTGAATCCAGCGATGCGCGCCCTTGATCTCCGGCCCGATGAACAGCGTGGCGATCATCAGCGGATAGAAGATGGTGAACGCGATCAGAGCGGTGCGCCGCACACTCCGCAGTTCGAGGAATGACAGGCCGACCATCAGAAAGACGGCCGGCAACAGGAACATCACCTGGCGGTTGACGAAGTGGAAGAGATCGAGGTTCAGCCGCTCCGCCACAGCCGGACTGGCTGCCAGCGACAGCACGATGCCGCCAAGCATCAGTGCCGACAGCGCGAACAGGAGCGGCTTGTCGATGGTCCACCACCATTCGCCAAAGCGTGTGCGTTCCGCGCGCGAGATCATGCGAATCCCCTCCCTCTCCCGATCCGGGAGAGCAGGCCCTGATCATCGCCGATCATGGTAAATGCTTTATTCTCTCGTGAACGAGGCGGCGGAAATGATCGCCCCGGATCTCGAAGTTCGGATATTGGTCGAAACTGGCGCAGGCCGGCGACAGCAGCACCACCGGCTCATCGGCACGCGACAAGGCCGCGTCCTGATGAGCGCGCTCCACCGCGCGCTCCATTGTTTCCACGATCTCGTGCGGCACCCCGCCGAGCGTGCCGGAAAAAGCATCGGCCGCTTCCCCGATCAGATAGGCACGTGCGATTCGAGGGAAAAACGGTCGGAGGCTGTCGATGCCCCCGGTCTTCGGCTTGCCACCGAGAATCCAGTAAATCGCCTCCGGAAAGCTGGCGAGCGCCTGGGCCGCACTGTCGGTATTGGTGGCCTTGCTGTCGTTGACAAAAAGAACATGCCCGGCATGGCCGACCTGCTCCATGCGGTGGGCAAGGCCCGGAAAGGTCTGAAGGCCGCGCGCCACCGATTCCGGCGAAAGATCAAGCGCGAGGCAGGCGGCCATCGCGGCGGCCGCGTTCTGTGCATTGTGCGCGCCGCGCAACGAGCCGATGCCGGACAGGTTCGCGACCTCGCGCGCCAGCCCGTCCTCCGCCAGCAGAAGCTTGGGGCCGTCCGCATACACTCCGTCCGGCACCACGCGGTGCTGGGAGACACGCCGCACCCGCACGCCGTGTGCTTCCACTCGATCGGCGATCTCGGCGCAAAGATGATCGTCGACACCGATCACGGCCGTCTCCGAGCCGGCCACCAGCCGTTCCTTGATCGCGGCGTAGCTCTCCATCGTGCCGTGGCGCTCGAGATGGTCCTCCGACAGATTGAGCAGAAGGCCCACGCTCGGGTTCAGCGAGGGCGCAAGGTCGATCTGGTAGGACGAGCATTCGACGACATGGATGCAGCCGTTCGAGGGCGGCGCAAGGTCGAGGATCGGCACGCCAATATTGCCGCCCATCTGCACGTTAATGCCCGCCGAGCGCAGGATGTGGGCGATCAGCGCGGTGGTCGTGGATTTGCCGTTCGTGCCGGTGATGGCCACAAAGGCCGAACGTGGAGAAATTGCGCGGCGTTCGCGCACGAACACCTCGATATCGCCGATGATTTTGACGCCGGCGGCCTTCGCCTTTTCCACGGTCCAGTGCGGGACGGGATGGGTCAGCGGCACGCCGGGCGCGAGCACGAGCGAATCCACGCCGGTAAAATCAGCTTCCCGGAGATCGGATGCAGTGATGCCGGCGGCTCGCGCGGCTTCCACACGTGCAGGCGCATCGTCCCACGCCACGACATCCGCCCCACCCGCGACGAGCGCCCTGGCGGTGGACAGACCGGAACCGCCGAGACCGAACAGCGCGATGCGCTTGCCGCGGAACGAGGTGGCCGGTGTCATCGCAGCTTCAGCGTGGCGAGGCCGATCAGCGCCAGAACGACGGCGATGATCCAGAACCGGATGACGACCTGCGGCTCGGTCCAGCCCATCTGCTCGAAATGGTGGTGGATCGGCGCCATGCGGAACACGCGCTTGCCGGTGAGCTTGAACGACACGACCTGGATGATGACGGACGCCGCTTCCAGCACGAACAGGCCGCCGATGATGGCGAGCACGATTTCGTGCTTGGTGGCGACCGCGATGCTACCGAGCAGACCGCCGAGCGCCAGCGACCCGGTGTCGCCCATGAAGACCTGCGCCGGAGGCGCGTTGAACCACAGGAAGCCGAGACCAGCGCCCAGAATGGCGCCGCACATCACCGACAGTTCGCCCGTGCCCGGCGTGAAATGGATCTGCAGATAATCGGCGAATACCGCATTACCGGCGAGATAGGCGATGAGCGCAAAGCTCATGACCGCCACCATCACCGGCACGATGGCCAGGCCGTCCAGTCCGTCCGTCAGGTTCACCGCGTTGCCGGCACCGACGATGACGAAAGCGCCGAAGATTAGGAAGAACCAGCCGAGATCGATCAGCACGCCCTTCAGGAACGGAAGCGCCAGCGCATGTTCCAGCGGCTGCGGGCTGACGGCGGACATGATGGCTACGCCCACGCCGGCGATCACGAATTCCAGCGCCAGCCGGGTGCGGCCTGAGAAGCCCGCATGGCTCTGCTTCGAGACTTTCAGAAAATCGTCGTAAAAACCGATCAGGCCAAAGCCGAGGGTGATGGCCAACACGACCCACACATAGACATTGCGCAGATTGCCCCACAGCAGGGTGGCGACGACGAGGCCGACGATGATCATCAGTCCGCCCATGGTGGGCGTGCCCCGCTTTGCCAGATGGCTCTGCGGTCCGTCCGTGCGGATGGGCTGACCCTTGCCCTGCTTGACGCGGAGATAATCGATGACCGCCGGCCCGAACATGAAGACGAACAGAAGCGCCGTGATCACCGCTCCGCCCGTGCGGAAGGTGATGTAGCGGAACACGTTCAGGAAAGGCAGGCTTCCCGAAAAGTCGGCGAGGAAGGTCAGCATTACGCGTCCTTACGCGGGAACGGTGTCGGCTGCGGCGAATCGACGGACCAGCGCGGCGACGATAGGACCCATGCGGCTGCTGTGCGAGCCCTTGATCATGATCGCGTCACAGGAGCGCACAGTCTCAAGCACCTGTGTCTCCAATTCCGCGGAGGTCGCCGCCCACGCGCCACGACGATCCTCGGGCAGTGCGTCGTGCAATGCGCGCATTGCCGGCCCCGCCGTAAAGACGAGGTCTGTTCCGGCGGCGAGAAGAACCTCGGCCAGATCGCGGTGCATCGCGTCCGAATGCTCGCCCAGTTCCAGCATGTCGCCCAGAACGGCGATGCGCCGGCCACCGGATACAGAAGCGCCGCCGAGCAAGGCGATCGCGGCCCGCATGGAGGCAGGATTGGCGTTGTAGCTCTCGTCGAACAGCACGGCCGTCCCGGTGCCGACGCTCAAAGTGTGGCGCTGCCCGCGCCCGGATGGCGCGGTGAAGGCCGACAGGGCCGCAGCCGCCTGCTTCAGATCAGCTCCGGAAAGTTTCGCCGCCAGAAGCACGGCAAGGCTGTTCTGCACGAGATGCCGGCCTGGAGCACCGATTGTGAAGGCGACATCCTCGCCCAGCACGCTGGCCGTGACCACGGAACGATCCGCCAGCGCCGCGACCGTGATGGCTCGGGCATCCCCGCCTTTCTCGATGCCGAAGCTGCGAATATCGAGGCCACGCTCCGACGCCTGCGCCGACAACCGCTCGAACTGCGCATTGTCGGCGTTGAGAACGACGGAGCCGCCAGATTCCACGCCGGAAAAAATCTCGGCCTTGGCGTCGGCAATGGCGTCCACCGAACCGAAATATTCAAGATGCACCGGCTCGACATTGGTGATGATCGCAACATGCGGCCGCACCATGCCGACCAGGGGCGTGATCTCGCCCGCATGGTTCATGCCGATTTCGAAAATACCGAAATCCGTATCGCGGGGCATGCGCGACAAGGTCAGCGGCACGCCCCAATGATTGTTGAAACTGGCGGCGGAGGCATGCAACGCGCCCTGCCCGCTCAGTGCCTGCCGCAGCATTTCCTTCGTGCCGGTCTTACCGACACTGCCGGTGACGGCGATGATGCGGGCCGATGTACGGGCGCGCGCGGCGCGGCCGAGATCTTCCAACGCGCGAAGCGCGTCCGGCACCACGACAAGAGGTCCGGCCTGGCCGACACGATCCCGTTTCGCATCCTCGACGATGGCCAGGGCTGCGCCATTGTTCAGCGCACCCGCCACAAAATCATGGGCATCGTAGCGGTCTCCGGAGATGGCGACGAAGGCTTCACCCGCACCGATCGTCCGGCTGTCGATGGAGACCCCGGAAATCTCCTCCGGCCTGGTCCCCTGGAGCTGCCCACCGACGGCCGCGATCAGTTCCGGACCGCGCCAGAGTGCCTCAGCCATGATGTGCCTTGATCATATCGCCCCCTCGACCGCGGACCGGATGGCCGCGTGATCCGAAAATGGAAGCGTTCGATCGCCGACGATCTGGCCCGTTTCATGGCCTTTGCCTGCAATCAGCAGAACATCGCCGGGTTGCAGGGAGCCGACGGCGGTGGAAATCGCCTCGCCGCGATCACCGATCTCGAAGGCGCCAGGCGCGGCAGCGAGGATCTGGCTGCGGATCGAGGATGGTTCCTCGGAGCGTGGATTATCGTCGGTAACGATGACGACATCGGCATATTGCCGGGCCGCCGCACCCATCAGGGGCCGTTTGCCGGGATCACGATCGCCGCCTGCGCCGAAGACCACGATCAGCCGGTTACGGACATAAGGCCGCAAGGCGGAAAGCGCATTCTCCAGAGCATCGGGCGTGTGTGCGTAATCGACCACGATCTCGGCGTCGTTGTGGCCGGCAACCCGCTCCAGCCGCCCGCTGGCACCCTTCAGCCCTTCAAGTGCCGCGAACACCCGCTCCGGTTCGCCGCCTGTGGCGATCACGAGGCCGGCGGCCACAAGCGCGTTCTCCACCTGGAAGGTTCCGGCAAGCGGCAGAAGCACGCTGAAGTCGACATCGCCATGGCGCAGCAGCAAGCGCTGCGCGAAACCCACAGGCTCGCGCGCGACGATATGAATGTCGAGCCCATGATCGCCCACGGTGAAGACCGGCAGATCTCGCGCTCGCGCGGCATCCCCGAAGACATCCGCGCTGGGGCCGTCGGCGCAGATAACCGCCGTTGCGCCTTCCGGCAGAACCTGCGTGAACAGCTTCAGCTTCGCGGCACGATAATCGGTGAATGTCGCGTGGTAATCGAGATGGTCGCGCGTGAGATTGGTGAAGCCGCCGGCGGAGAGGTGCACACCGCACAGTCGCGATTGATCGAGCCCATGGGACGAGGCTTCAAGAGCCAGATGAGTAACGCCGTCCCGCGCCAACTCGTCCATGGTGCGATGCAGGACAATGGGATCGGGCGTGGTGAGATTGGAATAAACCTCGCCCTTCGGACTGACGAGACCCACCGTGCCGAGGCTTGCGGCCGAATGGCCGAGTGCGGCCCAGATCTGCCGCGTGAACGAGGCGACCGACGTCTTCCCGTTGGTGCCGGTGACGGCCACGACAATTTCGGGCTGACGCGGATAGAAGCGTGCCGCGGCTTTGGCAAGAGCCGCGCGGGCATTGGATACCCGCACCGGCACAAGCCCGTCCGGCAGGGGCTCGCGGCTCTCGGTCAGCACGGCTACCGCGCCCGCGGCCAGCGCGGTGGCGGCAAAGCGAATGCCATCGGCTTTCAGGCCGGGCAACGCCGCAAACAGAAAACCGGGCCGCACATTGCGACTGTCCGATGTCAGGCCCGAGATCGCAATGTCGCGAACATTCGCGCTGAGGCCCGCATCCGGAAACAGCTCTCCCAGCGGGTGGGGGCCGGCGTCGATCGGCGTCAATGAGGATCCCCGATGGCCGCCGCATATTGCGCCGGCGGAAGATTGGGCGGTGCATCGAAATCAGGTTCCAAGCCGAGCAGCGGCGCGATGCGGGACACGATGCGGCCGGTCACCGGCGCGGCGTTCCAGCCGGAAGTGCGGAAGCCGTGCGTGGCCTTGGTGCCCTTGGGTTCGTCGAACATCACGAGCAGGGCATAGCGCGGCTTGGTCGTCGGCATCACGGCGGTGAAGGCGGTCATGACCTTGGTGTCGGAATAGCGGCCGTTGATGACCTTTTCCGCGGTGCCCGTCTTGCCGCCCACCATATAGCCGGGAATGTTGGCTTTCTTCGCCGAGCCCTTCTCGGCATTGAGCCGGAACAGATAGCGCATCTGCGCGCTCGTCTCAGGCTTGATGACCTGCTTCGCCACGGCCATCGCCTCTTCCTTCGTGCGCTTGATGAAGGTCGGCGGAATGAGGTGGCCGCCATTCATCAGCGCGGCTGTGGCCATCAGCGTCTGCAAGGGCGTAACCGACAGGCCGTGGCCGTAGGAGATGGTGACGGTGTTCAGCTCGCCCCAATTGCGCGGAACGATGGGCATTGCGCTTTCCGGCAATTCCGTACGCAGCCTGTCGAGCTGGCCCATCTTTCGGAGAAATGCCTTGTGCCCTTCAACGCCGACCTGCAGCGCGATCTTGGCCGTGCCGATGTTCGAGGAATGGATGAAGACTTCCGGCACCGACAGGATGCGGTTGGTGCCATGGAAATCGCTGATCCGGAACTTGCCGTAACGCATGGCGCTGCGTGCGTCGAAACGGTCCGACAGCCGCACCTTGCCGGAATCGAGCGCCATCGCGAGCGTCAGGGCCTTGAAGGTCGACCCCATCTCGTACACGCCGACACTGAGCCGGTTGATGTTGTTCGGCTTCAGGGCCTCAGCCGGCTGATTGGGATCGTAATCCGGCATCGAGACGAAGGAGACGATCTCGCCCGTTTCGACATCGAGCACGATGCCCGAGGCGGCGATTGCGTCGAATTCCTTCTTGGCTTTTGCCAGTTCGTCGCGCACGGCATGCTGAACGTTGAGGTCCAGCGCCAGCGCGACCGGCTCCAGCGTGCCCTTGCCGTCGGGCGACATGAGGCCCTTACGGTCGATATATTGCTCGAAGCCGGCAATGCCGACATTGTCGATGTTTACCGAGCCGATCGAATGCGAGACCAACGGCCCGTTCGGATAGATGCGGCGCTGCTCGTTCAGAAAGCCCACGCCTGGAATGCCGAGGCGATGGATCTTCGCCTGCTCGGCGGGCGAAATCTCGCGCTTGATCCAGACGAAACCGGCATTCTTATTGAGCCTCTTGTGAAGCTCGTCCGGATTGAGATCCGGCATGGCCGTTGTCAGCAGCTCCGCCGCCTCGTCGGCGTCGATCATCTTGCGCGGCTCGGCGTAAACCGACGACATCTGGATGTCCGTAGCGATCTGGCGCCCGTCCCGGTCAACGACGACAGGACGGCGTGCGGCAAGGGAGGCCTCGGCGTCGAAGCGCTCCTTGACCTCGAGATCGGGCTCGATGCCGAGCCAGAGCAAACGGCCGCCGATGGCACAATAAACGAGGGCGAAGCCGATCATCGCCAGCTTCACCCGGTTGGAGGCGTTGCGCACCCGCATCAGCGACCCCCTTCTTCCGCATCGAGATCGTCGAAACCGCTTTCGCGCATGCGTAGCTTCACGCGATCGCCGGCACCCGGCATGGCGAGGCCCATCGCTTCGATCGTGCGGGCGATGGGATCGTCCGCCGGCGGCGGCGCCTCGACGCTGAGCGGGACCTCCATGCCGAGCGATGCGATTGTGTCTGCGATGGAATCCACTCGCTCCGGCCGCATCGGAATGTCGGCCAGCGCAATGCGCTGCTGGGAATCCTGCGGCTTCAGGTCGAGATTCTTCTCGGTCAGGATCTGGATACGGTCCGGCCGCAGCAGAAAGGCCCATTCCGCATTGAGAACCGCGATCGCGGTCTTTTCACGCGCGATCTGGCGCTCAAGGCGGGCCACTTCCTCGGCCCGCCAGGTCGCCTGATATTTGATCTGATAGACATACACCGCCGCGGCGATCAGAAGGCAGATCGCCATTACGTGCAGGGTGCGCGCGATCTTCATGCACGCTCCATGAAGGCCGCAAGCGCGGACAATTGAGGAACACCATAGGCCAGAGGGTCGGCCGCGCCGCGGGCTGGAGCCTCGGTGCGCTCCGCGGCTCGAAGTCGGGCCGAGCGGGCTCGTGGATTGCGCGCCATCTCATCCTCACCCGGAACGGCCGAGCGGATGATGGGGATGAAGGTGGGCGCCGCCGCGAAGGTGGCCGGCACATGGCGCGACACATTGGGAGTGGTGCGCGAACGCTCGGCCAGGAACGTCTTGACGATGCGGTCCTCCAGCGAGTGGAAGCTGACCACCGCAAGCCGCCCACCGGGAGACAGCACCTCTTCCGCGGCGAACAATGCGCGCAGCAATTCGCCGAGCTCGTCATTCACCGCGATCCGCAGCGCTTGGAAGGTGCGCGTGGCCGGATTGATCAGATCCGGCGAACGGCCGATCACCTGCTCGCAGATGCGCGCCAAATGCATGGTGGTGTCGATACGGCCATTCGCACGCTCGGCCACGATGGCCTTGGCAACCGCGTTGGCACGACGCTCCTCACCCAAAGCGCGGATCAGGGACGCCAGGTCCTTTTCCGCAAGCTCGTTGACGAGATCGGCCGCGCTCGGCCCATCCCCGCCCATCCGCATGTCGAGCGGACCGTCGAAGCGGAAGGAAAAGCCGCGATCGGCGGTGTCGATCTGCATCGACGACACGCCGACATCGAGAACGACGCCATCGACACGGTCGACTCCCAGCTGCGCGACGATGGATTTGAGATCGCCGAACCGGCCCTCGACCAGCATGAGCCGCCCGCCGGCCTGCTCGACAAGCGAGGCCCCGCCGGCAATCGCGGTCTGGTCACGGTCGATACCGACGACACGCGCATCGGCCATATCGAGGATGGCGCGGCTGTAGCCGCCGGCGCCGAACGTACCGTCAATGTAGACGCCGCCATCAATGGGAGCGAGCGCATCGACGGCTTCGTCGCGCAATACGGAGACATGGCGCGGACGGGCAACGCCCTGTTCGGTCTGGAGGCCCATCATTGCGGCACCCCCGTCGTCCCGCCCATGCGTTCCATGCCGATCCGCCGGCGAAGTTCGCGCGCCTTTGCGCGGGCGTCGTCGAGATGGGCGCGAAATGTGTCCGGCTCCCAGATCTGAAATTTGTGGCCGTGACCGACGAAGGTCACCTGATCCTTGATGCCAGCATAGGCCTTCAGGGTCTCTGTGAGAACGACCCGACCCTCGGCATCCACCTTCAGGGTTTCGCTGGTGCCCAAAAGCGCCGTCGAGATGGCATCCCGCTCCTCCGAATAGGGCGCGAAGCCCTCCAGAAGCCGGTCGATCTCCGCCAGCAGCGCGTTGCCGCCGGCGTCCAGTGCGTTCGTGTCCAGTGACGGCATCACGCAAAGCCCCTCGTAGCCGTCTCGCGCCAACACCGAACGAAACTGGGCCGGGATCGAGACCCGCCCCTTGGCATCCAGCCGGTTCGTAAAGTTGGACACGAAACGGTCCATGACCCCCCTCAGCCTTGCAGACAAAGCTCCGCCGCGCGCCCGAAACAGCCTTTTCAGCCGCCTCGTTCTGCAACACCTGGAACGCTCCGCAAGGGATGATTTGGGATAGCATGGGCCTGTATGGGCGTCAACGATATTTAGCCACAATTAACCATTGCGGGCATCGGATCTGGCACACTCCGAAACCCTCTAACTCACTGGTGAATCTGAGGCGTTAAGGTTAATAAGGGCTTGCGGAAATCGGTGGTGCTTGCTTCCCCCGCGAGCTAAGACCTTTCTGGCCAACCTGTTGATCTGGCTTGAAAAAACGTTGAATTCCGAGCCGGGGGAGAAAATCCCACAAAGAATTTTTTTCGTGGATGAAGGTGGCATAGGCGTTATCAGGACGCCTCTATCTCAACACCGTGGGACAGGTTCCCATTTCCGCCTTAATTGAGGCAGCCTCCACCCTCTTTGCCCTGCATTTCCAACGGAAACCGCAAGCCATATCAGCGCCGGATTTGCTGTTTGGACAAAGTTGGGAGTTCCCAGCGACCTGGCAGAAACCCCTCGGAGATCCCCCGATGACCGAAACGGATCGCTTCTTTGTCGTGACGGGTGGTCCCGGCTCCGGGAAAACAACGTTGATCGAGGCGCTGCGGAGCATCGGCCATGCGGCAACCGAGGAAGCGGGTCGCGGCATCATCCGCCATCAATCCGCAATCGGCGGCCAAGCCCTGCCCTGGCATGACCGTGTTGCCTTCGCGGAACTGATGCTGAGCTGGGAAATGAGGTCCCACGAAGCCGCGCACCTGCAGTCGGGACCTGTCTTCTTCGATCGCGGCGCGCCTGATGTGGTGGGTTACCTTCGTCTCAGCGGCCTGCCGGTTCCCGAACACGCCGAACGGGCCGCCTTGGCGTTCCGATACAACAGACGCGTCTTCGTCGCTCCGCCCTGGGAGGCGATCTTCGTGCAGGACACCGAGAGGCGACAGGATTTCGCGGAGGCGGTCCTCACATACGAGACAATGCGCAAGACCTATCAGGGCTATGGCTACGAGATCGTGGAGCTCCCGATCGCCCAGTTGGCTGAACGTGTCGCCTTCGTTCTCGCAGAGGTTGGCGCCTGAACGGAGCCTAATGGGCCATCCAACGGATTAGCGCCCCGCCGCGCCACTGAACATGCTGAGCGCGCCCGAACGCGCCCATATCGAGCGCGTCCGGCTGTTCATCGATTATATCGTCGAGGCCGGCACAGGCGTTCCCGGCATCAAACGGATCTAGCTGGCGACGGCTCAGCCTCGCGAGGCGTCGATCAGATCGACGAAGCGCTTGAACAGATACTGGCTGTCCTGCGGGCCGGGGCTGGCCTCTGGATGGTATTGCACCGAAAAGGCCGGACGGTCGGTGAGACGGATGCCGCAATTCGAGCCGTCGAACAGGGAAACATGCGTCTCCTCGGCGTTCTCCGGCAGGCTCTCGCGGTCCACGGCAAAGCCATGATTCATGGACGTGATCTCGACCTTGCCGGTCGTGAAGTCCTTGACCGGATGGTTCGCGCCGTGATGGCCCTGATGCATCTTCTTGGTAGACGCACCGATGGCCAGGCTGAGAAGCTGGTGGCCGAGGCAGATGCCGAAGGTCGGCACCTTCTGCGCCAGCACCTCGCGGATGACGGGCACGGCATATTCGCCTGTCGCCGCCGGATCTCCGGGGCCGTTCGACAAGAACACGCCGTCCGGCTTCAGCGCCATGACCTCCTCGGAGGTAGCGGTGGCAGGCACCACGATGACTTCGCAATCCTGCTCGGCCAGCATGCGCAGGATGTTGCGCTTCAGCCCGTAATCGATGGCGACGACACGGCGCTTGCCGTTGCCGAGCTTGCGGTAGCCGCCCTCCCAGGTCCAACCGGCCTCATCCCAGTCGAACCGCTGGGCGGAGGTGACGCCGGGCACGAGGTCCACGCCCTCCATGTCGGGGATGGCGGCGGCGGCTTCGCGCAGCGCGGCGATGTCGAAGTCACCCTGCGGATCGTGGGCGATCACCGCGTTGGGCATGCCCTTGTCCCGGATCATCGCCGTCAAGGCGCGGGTATCGATGCCCGCAATGCCGATGATGCCGCGCGCGCTGAGCCAGGCATCGAGGCCGCGGCTGGCACGCCAGTTCGAAGGATCCGAGATCGGGGCCGCGAGCACCGCGCCGCGCACGCCTGTTGTGGCGGCGAGGTTCACCGTCTCGATGTCGTCCTCGTTGGTGCCGACATTGCCGATGTGCGGGAAGGTAAAGGTGACGATCTGCCCGGAATAGGACGGATCGGTGAGGATCTCCTGATAGCCGGTCATCGACGTGTTGAAACACACCTCGCCGGTGGACTGGCCGATGGCTCCGATCCCCTGCCCGTCCAGAACCGTGCCGTCGGCCAGCACCAGAACGGCGGTGGGCTTGGGCTCCGCCCAGGAATCTGCGTTGTCGAAGGGGGCTTGTTCGGTCGTCATGGCTGCCTTAGTGCTTCCCGGCCATTGGCCCGGGGCGTTTGCCGTTAGCTATGCCGCCCCCGCCTGCCGGTCAACCGCGACAATCCTCCGGAGCTGAACATATGCGCGAAGCAATCAACGCGGCCCTCAAGGAGGCCATGAAGGCCGGCGACAAGGAACGCCTGAGCACGCTCCGCCTCATGAACGCTGCCATCAAGGATCGCGACATCGAGGCGCGCGGTGCCGGCAAGGAGCCGCTGAACGAGGAAGAGCTGCTCCAGCTGTTCCAGAAGATGGTGAAGCAGCGCCAGGAATCGGCCAAGGTCTACGAGGAAAACAATCGCCCCGAACTCGCCGCACAGGAGCGCAACGAGATCGGCGTCATCCAGAATTTCATGCCGGCCCAGATGGACGAAGCCGCAATGGCGGCCGCCGTTGATGCGATCGTCACGGAGATCGGCGCAGCCGGCCTCAAGGACATGGGCCGTGTGATGGCGGCGCTGAAAGAGCGCCACACCGGCACGATGGATTTCGGCAAGGCCAACGGCCTCGTGAAACAGCGTCTCGGCTGAGATTAGCGTCAACGCCTTCTTAACGGGATCGCGCGCATTCTCCGCATGTGAGAACTGGTTTCGCGTACTCATTTCTTCTCATAGGCATCTCGCTGGTGCTTGGCTCCTGCGGCCGCTTCGGCGGCCCGGAGCGCGAGCCGTGGCGGGATGCCGCTGAGGCGCGCTGCATCCGCGCCGGCGCGGTGCAGGCCTCCTCCTACGTCGAACCCATCAAGCCTATTCGCGACAAGCTGACCTGCGGCATGGAACAACCATTCCGCATCCACGCTTTGGCCGATGGCTCGGTCGAAGTGCAGCCAGCGGCACGTCTGGCCTGCCCTGTCACGGCGTCGCTCAATTACTGGATGCAGCAGGTGGTGCAGCCCTCGGCGCAGGCCAATTTCGGCCAGCCGATCGTAGCCGTGAAAAATGCTGCTTCCTACGGCTGCCGCACCCGCAACCACAAGCGTGGCGCCAAGCTCTCCGAGCATGGCTTCGGCAATGCGCTCGACATCGCGGCTTTCATCCTGGCCGACGGACGGCGCATTGACATCAAGCGGCACTGGCGCGGCGCACCGGACGAGCGCGCCTTTCTGCGGCAGGTGACGGGCGGCGCCTGCGGTCCGTTCAAGACGGTGCTCGGCCCCGGCAGCGATGGTCACCACGAGGACCATCTGCATCTCGATCTCGCCCGGCACGGAAAATCCGGCCGGAACACCTATTGCCGGCCGAGACCGCAAAACGTGCCGAGCGCGCCGCAATTCCCCCAGGCCGGACCGGCTTACGGTGGCTCGGACGGACGTTATCTCAGCGGCCCGATGTCCTACGCCGCCGAGCCGGGCTGGCCTCTCGGCGGCGCGGGAATGACCCTTTCCGACGACGCGCCGGACGCGCCCGAGGACGATTAATCCCGTGCGCGAAGCCCCTTCAGAAGGGCTTCGTGGAAACGATCCGGTGCCTCCACCTGCGGGGAATGGCCGAGTTCATCGAAGGCGATGAGCGTGGCATTCGGAATGGCCTTGGCCGTCCTGGCGCCGAGTTCTGGATAATTGCCCAAGCGGTCCTGCACATCCTTCGGCGCACGATTGGCACCGGGAGCCGTGCGATCCTTCCCGCCGATCATCACGAGCGTCGGCGCCTGGATGCGTTCGAACTCATGCACCACGGGCTGCGTGAAGATCATCTCCGAGGTCTGAGCCTGATTGTAGGCCACGATCTCCCGGCCGGGTCCGGCGTAAAGGCCGGCGGCCATGTCCACCCAGCGATCGTATTCGGGCTTCCAAATGCCGTTGTAGTAGAACTTCAGCTGATAGGCCTTGATGGCCTCCCGGCTGGTCTTCAACTCCCCCTCATAGAGCTGGTCGATATCGGCATAGGGCACGCCCTCCGCCTGCCAATCCTCGAGACCGATCGGATTGACAAGCACGAGCCGCTCGACCGCATCGGGATATTGGATGGCGTATCGGGCGGCCAGCATGCCACCCATGGAATGGCCGATGACGACGGCCTTCTCCACGTTCTTCGACGCCAGCAATTCCTGCGTGTTCGCGGCAAGCTGCGCCAGGCTGAACTGGTAGCCCTGCGGCTTTGTGGAACTGCAAAATCCGATCTGATCCGGCACGATCACCCGATAACCCGCGCGGCTCAACACGGAGATCGTGGCGTCCCACGTCGCGCCGCAGAAGTTTTTGCCATGCAGCAGAACGGCGGTCTGGCCGTTCGCGGTGCCTTGCGGCGCGATGTCCATGAAAGCCATGGCGAGCTTCTGTTTCTGCGACGAGAATTCGAAACGCTGAACCGGGTGCGGATAGTCGAAGCCTTGAAGCTCCGGACCATAAGAGGCCGGCTGTTGGGCCATTGCAGGCGAAAACGCTGCCCCAACAGCAGCGACAACGACGAGCGAATGCGCGATCTTCGACATGAAACCTTTCCGGATATGGCTGGGGCGCCGACGATGCCGGATCGTGGCGCCCCTTGCTCTTCACAAGCCGATGAACTGGCGCGGCCCAACGCCTCACCCGATCAGCGGCCGGTCACATCCACAGCGCCAGCGCCCGACGATCCTTCGGACCCCGAGATGATGGACGGCGTCCCGAGCGGATCGCCGGCACCGCAATTGGCGCTGGTGGCGCCGCTTGAACTCGTCCCGTCACCACCGCATTGGGTGCCCGACGAATTGCGGCTGGATTGATCGATGGTGCTGCCGATGCTCGAATTCTGGGTGCCGTAGACCGGCACCTGCTGGCCGACAGTGGACCCCGGACCCGACTGGACGTTGCTTCCAGCGCCCGGAACCGTCGAGGAATTCGTCGACGGGTTCGACAGCGCGCCCGGCGTGGCGCGGGCCGACGGATTGACCACCGACGGCTGGGATGACGTGGCCGCGCGGGGAGCGCCGGTCGCGCCGCCTGATGCCCCGCCACCCGACAAGCCGCTTGCTCCGCCGCCGCTGCCGGAGGACGCGCCTCCCCCGCTTGAACCGCCACTGGACTGGGCCTGTACGAGGCCCGTGCCGGCAGTCAGCAATGCCGCCGTGGCAAGGGCCGTGATTGTGTGTTTCGAGATCATGGCATGCGTCTCCGAAAGATGCCTTCTGAAGATCAACGCCCGCATACCGCAGCCGTTCCGGCATTGCCCGATGCCGTTCGCTGTGCCACGCCTTCGTGAATGAGAGACGCCCCCTTCGCCGACACGTCCCTGGTGACCGAATTCATCGCCTCCCCGAACCACGACGCCCGCGTCGATGAGGCCGAACCGGACATCCTGCTGCTGCACTACACCGGGATGCCGGACGCCGACGAGGCCGTGGCCCGATTGTGCGATCCCGTGAGCAAGGTGTCGTGCCATTACCTCGTCCACGAGGACGGGCGCATCATCCAGATGGTTCGTGAGGACGATCGCGCCTGGCACGCCGGCCTATCGTCATGGGAGGGTGAGGCCGACGTCAATTCCATGTCGATCGGCATCGAAATCGCCAATCCCGGTCACGAACATGGCTACCGCGACTTTCCCGAAGCGCAGATCGACGCCGTGATTGCGCTGGGCCGTGATATCTGCGCCCGCCGGAACATTCCCCGTCAGCGTGTGCTCGCCCATGCCGACGTGGCGCCCCGGCGCAAGGAAGATCCGGGTGAGAAATTCCCGTGGGACAGGCTCTTTGCGGCCGGTCTCGGCCATTGGCAGAAGCCCGCGCCGCTGACCACGCAGGGCGACACGCTGAAGGAAGGCGACGACAGCGAGATCGTCGAGCAGGTTCAGTCGCTGTTCGCGATCTACGGATATGGCGTCGAGATCTCCGGCGTGTTCGACGCGGGGACGAAAGCGGTGGTGACCGCCTTCCAACGCCATTTCCGGCAGGAAAAAGTGGACGGCATCATCGACCCGTCCACCATCGCGACGCTGCGTCGCCTGTTGAAGGCGCTGCCCAAAACGTGACGCGCTTGTCATGTTTGCCTCAGAATGGCCACACCATTAAGGCTAACCCTGATCAGGATTTGGGTTTGGGGGATCTGGATGAGGCGCACTCTATTCTCCGGGCTAATGATGGGCGCAAGCATCCTGTGTGCGGCGCCCGCTTTCGCCCAGGACGCGGCGCAAGCACCGGCCGCCTCGAAATCCGAGCCCGTTAAATCCGCGAAGAAGAAGCCCGCTCCGGAAAAAGAAGGCGCCGTTGCCGCGCCGATGGTGCTCGTGCCGACGCCGGCACAGAAGGCCGCACCTTCGAAAACCGCCAGCCGCGCACCCGTGAACAAAGCCGCCTCCGCGATGCGCCCGACAGCAACGGCTGCGGCCGCCGGCACGCCGGCTCAACCGGCGGCGAAGGCTGATCCGGCATCGACTGGCAAGCCTGCCGCCGCAATGGCCGTGGCAGAGAGCCAGGATTCCATAGCTGCAAAGCCCGCCCCGACACCCACCAAGAGCGTGAAACCGGCGACCGCGATTCCACTTCCGATGGCCCGGCCCGCTGCGGCACCATCTCCAAAGACCCAAGCGGCCGTCAGCGCGAAGGCGGAAACC
This sequence comes from Terrihabitans aquatilis, assembly GCF_052542005.1. Taxonomy (NCBI): domain Bacteria; kingdom Pseudomonadati; phylum Pseudomonadota; class Alphaproteobacteria; order Hyphomicrobiales; genus Terrihabitans; species Terrihabitans aquatilis. The sequence continues at coordinate 768,274 of NZ_JBOCUO010000001.1, forward strand.
GCAAAACCTGGCGCCGCAGATATGCGACCAAAGCCGGTCGAAGCTGGCCTCGCTTCGGCCGCTTCTACGCCCGCAAAGGCGGCCGCCAAATCCCCGGTCACGCCCGCCACGCCAGTGGTCGCAGCAAACGTGCCAACACCTGGCTCGACGCCCGAAAAGAAGCAGCCCACTCCGGCCGTGCTGGGCTACGCAGCCCCGGTGCAGGCAAGCCTTGGCACCCTGCCCCTGTTCGCGAAACCGACGCCACCTGACCGGCCAGCCGCCCCCACTCAACAGGCGTCCGGCAAAGACGCCCTGATAGACCTCGTGGCACGCATCGCCCGCGACAACGGCATGCCGTTCGAGCTGGCGCATGGCGTTGTAATGGTCGAGAGCCGCTACAACCCGAAGGCCACAGGCCCCGGCGGCCATGTCGGGCTGACTCAGATCAGCTATCCAACCGCGAAATCACTGGGTTTTTCCGGGACCCGTGCCGAGCTTTATGATCCCGAGACCAATCTGACCTACGGTCTGAAATATCTCGGAATGGCTTACAAGAAGGCCGGCAACGACATGTGCGGCGCGATCTCCAAATATCAGGCAGGCCACCGCACGCCCGGCATAACCCGCGCCGGCGCAGCCTATTGCGCCAAGGTGCGCAAAATCATCGCCGCCGGACTACCGACCACCCGCCTCGCCGACGCCACCGCCCCGGCCGTGAAGAAGATCGCGCGGGATTAAGCTGCGATCCAGATCACTCGTCCAAATTAAAAAAATTGCTGGCGGTATCGCTTGCGCTTTTCCGAGTTCTTCGGATGGCGCAAGAACGCCTGTAATTTGACGAACCGGCTTGTTTTCTTCAGCGGCTGAAACCCGAGTTTCTTGTCCTTCATCACGAACGGTGTGAAGCTTATCAAGAGCGAATTTGAAGATCTCGCGCACATCTGGCTGAGCAGTTCCGCATAAGATTGATTCCATACCGTACGATCAATCGGTGTATTATCGAGAATCTTCTCCGCCGTCGGCCGTCGAATTGAGACTCCGACTGTCAGCTTTTGCACCAGGATGGGTTGGGCCTGCATTGTGAGGATGCTGACCATTAGAAGCGTGTAATCCTCGAAATAAACCACTCGGTCGAAGAGACTGTCCGGCACCTGATCAAGCAACGTCTTGCTCAACAGCATTCCGCACATCGGGATGTGATTATTGCCTGATAAAGACCGCGCCCAATCCGCAGAGGCAAATAGATGGCCCGGCTGGATGGTGTAGGACGATCCTTCCAATCCCGATGAGGGCGACAATCTCTCGTGATACGCTTGGCAATCAATGAAGATGGCGGCATCCCGAGTTGCGCTGGCAACGGCAAGCGCCACGCGCTCGGCTTCGTTGGGAAAGAGCCAATCGTCATCGTCTACAAACCAGAAATAATCGGCCTCGACATTTCGGATCACATGGCGGATCAGTAGATTTCGCGTGTCACCGGTCGACAAAGGGCCGGTGCGAATGATTTCGTCCACTAGTCGAAGATCGGTCTCTTCCACCTCGTCCCGATCGGTGATCAAAACGAGCTTAAACCGGGTGGACGTTCCCGCTGCCGCCCGAAAGGCCCCCGCCGTATCGAGCGCGCGGCGCAAAAGACTAGGGCTGCGGAATTGGGTGCGGATCACGATCGCCACCGTTTTCGCGGAGCGACCCACGGCAGCATTTCTTAGCGCCTGCATCTCGATGTCGATCAATCGATCTTCAGGCTTCTTGTACGGAATTGAGACCAGTCCGTTCAAGGTAGTTAGAGTTCGATTATTTAGACGGGATTGCAGATATCTCTCGTAGGAGAGGTTTTTAACCGCAGCACGAAAAGAAGATCCGTCCCCACCGCTTGCGTGCATGCATGCGAGTTGTGGAGCAACAAGAACGCCCAACCCGGCCGCAAGGGCCTCAATACACAGAGAAACATCATAGAGATGGAAACCGAGAAGACTTGGCAGTCTCACATGAGATTGGCGAAGTGCCCGGCAATTGAGCAGTATTGTGTTGCCATCAACTGTCTCGACTGGACATATATCGCGAAGCCGGGTCGGACCACCATGAGGATCCTGCAGACATCTGACAACATTGCTGGCATCGGCACCATAAGACAGCGGAGCAAAACCTGCATTTCCGCAGACGCCCCATCCCGGCCAATTTCGATCCAGATCCAGGACAAGTTCTTCGACGATATTTATAAATTCTCTGCAGACGAAAATATCATCATGAACGAAGAGGGCAACATCGTCCGGATAATCAAAAATGATCTTGTTCAGCAAATCAAAAAGAGACTTACTCCCGAGATGGACTTCGCAATCCACAAACGCCGGATTGTTGGAGCTGAACTTTTTAGCGCTCTCCTTGGAGCGAGCTGCGACATGCACTCTCATTTTCGGATCTCGTGAAACAGGCCGACGCCGCAAACCTTGATCAGAGGGTGGCTCGGACGCCCCGGCAAAGGATGGAAATGGCGGAAGTTGGCATCGACATCCGCAAAGGCGGCAGAAACGATCTCCTTGTCACCGTGACGGACGAGCATTTTGCGGGCGCGCTCCTCCCCTTCCTCACCCCAGAACTTTCTCATGATCAGAAGAAAGTTGCGAAGTCCGAAGTATTTTTCGTTTTCCACGAGATCATCGCGGTAGAACGGACCGCCCGAAAAATGGGCCACCGCTGATTTTGGCTCGTAGATAACCTCAAACCCGGCGAGCCACATCCGCCAGCTGAGATCAACATCCTCGATGTAAAGGAAGTAGTTCTCATCCATCCCACCGATTTGGCCGTAGGCGGCCGTGTTGATCAGAGCGAAGGCTCCGCTTGCCCATGGTGTCGCGCCGGTGTCGGGATCGTATTCCTTGGGGTGTTCAAAAGGCCATTGCCGACCCTCGACGATACCGATCCCGGTGGGATTATAGTTGAAACGGTCAACCAAGGCCTCGATCGACCCCGGCTGGGCGATGCAATCCGGGTTTATGATGATGAAAAACGGAGCGTCGGTTGAGGTTCGCGCGAGGGCATTGTGGGCCTCGGCAAAGCCGATCGTGCCGCCCCGGTCGTTGGACACGTTGACCACAGACACGTTCTGAAACCGCGTGTTTTCCAGAAGCGCGTCCGATGCGGCGTCGTAATTGATCGCACAGAATTCGATGGCGCAATCGGCCGAAGACGCCAATGAAGGAACGAGCACATCCCGGACATGGTCGATGTGATCGGCGCCGTAGACGCAATGGACCCGCACGCTCATGATCTTCACCGGAGCTTTTCAGAGAACGACAAAGCGCCCGGCCGTCCAACCGCGCCATTTCAGCAATCATATCTCGGGCCGCGTCGCGATCGCAACGCCGATGGCGGCCAGTACCATCCCGCCCAGTTGGAGCAGCGTGAACGTCTCGCCGAAGCCGATCCAGGCCATCAGGGCCGTGACGGGGGGCACGAGGTAGAGCAGCGAGGCTGTCTTCACCACCGCGCCCCGCCGGATCATGGCCAGCAGCAGCATCACCGCACCGATCGACAAGCCGAAGACAGACCAGAACAGGCCGGCGAACAATTCGCCCGTCATGTCGAACCTGCCTTCCTCCAGCAGGAAGGCCGCGGCGGCCGTGGGAACCAGCGCCGCCGAGAACTGCACGACATTGCCCGTGCGCAAATCCATGAGACCGCCGGTGCGCTTCTGCCAGATGGTCCCCGCGGTGAAGGCGGCGAAGGCGATGGCCGCGACGCCGAGCGAGATCGGAGGAATGGAGTCCGGCTGCATTCCGAGCTTCGGTGACAGCACGATCGCGGCGCCTGCAAAGCCGAGCACGATGCCAATCCAACGCCGCAAGCCGACACGTTCGCCGAGCAGCGGCTGTGCGACCAAAGCCGTGACCAAGGGCTGAAGGCCGGAAAAGAGGCCCGCGATCCCCGCCGGCAGCCCGTGCTTTACCGCCCAGAAAACACCCCCGAGATACATTCCGTGGAGCAACACGCCGGAGACCGCATTGGCGCCGATCTCACGCGGGGTGCGGGGCCAGGGCGCTTTCTGGATCAGGGCCAGCGGGACGAGCAGGAGAAGAACCAGCACGTACCGCACGCAGGTGAAGGTCAGCGGATCCGCATGCGGCGCGACGAGACGCGCGACGATGAAGCCCGACGACCACAGCACGACGAACAGCAGCGGGACAAAGGTCTCGATTAGAGAAGATCGGCTGGCGGATACGGGCATCATGCCGGCGTCGGTAGACCTCTGCCAGCGTCTTCACAAGCGCCAAGCCTTGCAATCGGGTGCGAACACCCTCTATTGGGGCGCGCCAGTCGGCCGGATGGCTGCTCTGCTTCGGCAGGGAGGAAAGTCCGGGCTCCATGGAGGCACGGTGCCGGATAACGTCCGGCGGGGGTGACCTCAGGGAAAGTGCCACAGAAAGCAAACCGCCCGCGGTCCGCCGCGGGTAAGGGTGAAAGGGTGCGGTAAGAGCGCACCGCGCGCCTGGCAACAGGAGCGGCAAGGCAAACCCCACCGGGAGCAAAACCGAATAGGAGCGGCGCGGGCTCGCCCAGGTCCCGCCTCCAGACCGCTGCTCGGGTTGGTTGCTCGAGGCATCCGGCAACGGATGTCCCAGAGGAATGGCCGTCGCGTCGGCTGCGGGCAACCGCAACCGGCCCTACAAAACCCGGCTTATAGGCCGACTGGCGCCCAATTTCTCGTGATCGCGCACAAACGGCGGAACCGACGACACAACCGGCGATTGCCTCACCACGGCCATCCTCAAGGACCGTCGAGGCAACGCGTCATGCACATCGTGAACATCATCACTCTTCTGCTCATCATCGTCGGCGGCCTGAATTGGGGCCTCGTCGGTGCGTTCGACTTCAATCTCGTCGAATCCATTTTCGGTGTCGGCACCGCCCTCACCCGGCTCGTCTACATCCTGGTGGGACTGTCGGCCTTGGTGCAGCTTTATTACTGGGTGCAGTCCCTTTCCCGGCCGCGCACCCTGTATTGATCGGAAAGGTCCGGGCAGTCCCGGGCCTTCCTCACATTCATTGCGGCCGCATACCCGCCAGCGCCGCGAATTCGGAACGGCTACCGGCGCTGACGTCGAGGCGCGAGCGTGGCAGACCCTCGGGATGGCGCTCCTTCAGCCATCCCACCATTTTCTCACGCACCTCGCAGCGCAAGTCGAAGGCGCTGCCGGCATTGCGCGCGCTCATGAGGGCGCGGAGCTCCATCGTGTTTTCACGCAGGTCGGTCACCTGGAGCGCCCAGGCGCGGCCATCCCAATATTTCGACTGCTTGAGGATCTCGCCGAGTTCCTGACGCATCTCTTCCACGGGCACCGAATAATCGACGTAAAGCATCGACGTGCCGAGGATCTGCGGATTTTCGCGCGTCCAGTTCTGGAACGGCTTTTCCAGAAAGTACGACAGCGGCAGGATAAGCCGGCGCTGGTCCCAGATGTTCACCACAACATAAGTCGAGGTGATGTCCTCGACCGTGCCCCATTCGCCTTCCAGCACCACCTGATCGCCGATGCGGATGGGTTCGCTGAACGCGATCTGAATGCCGGCCAGCAGATTGCTGATGGCGGGCCGCGCGGCGAGACCGATGGCGATGCCGGCAACACCGGCCGAGGCGAAAAGGCTGACGCCGACGGTCTGAAGCGCCGGAATAACCGTGAAGATCAGGCCGATGGTCGCAACGGCGATCGCTGTAAGCGCGAGACGCCTGAGGAGATTGTAGCGCGTCTGCCGGCGTCGGACGTGGACGTCCTCGAAATTTGCGCCATCCCGCTTCGCGTAGAGATCAAAGGCGAAGCTCGCGAGGCGATAGGCCCCGATACCGACGGCCGCGACCAGAATGACGGCGCATACCTGCTGAAGCCCGGCCTGCATGTAAAGCGTGACCCCGGTGACCGGGAGAAGCAGGAAAAACGCGACGGTTCCCACGATCAGTGAAAGCGAGAAGCGCAGCCGCTTCAGGACATGGGCGACAAAGCGTGTATGGGCATATTTTTCGAAGCGCAGTCCTACAAACGCCAGGACGACCGAGGCCAGCAGCATGACCAATGCGGCGACCCCTAGCCCCGCAAGAACCCAGACCCACGGCGGCAGCGCGAGAACCCAGCTTGGCAGAACGAGATCCATCGCGATCTCCTTGCTTTGTTGGTGTGCAATCCAAAACGGTCGGATGCCCGGCCAACGGTCTGCGCGGCGATGGGTTCATGCATAACGGTGTTGCGAAAAGCGAATACCGTCCTGTTTATTCAGGGGCCCGCAACCTTCTGCAAGCGCCCGGCAGCCCAGCGGGTGAGGAAGCGCGGCATCATGCGCGACCCGAACACGGCGATGTTGTTCAGAAGACCTGGGACGGCGATGGCAACGTTGCGACGATAGGCACGATGGCCATAGCGCGCCACGGAAACCGAATCCGCCGCGCCGAAGGTGAACAGCTTGCTGCCCTGGAGGTTGGCCACGTCTGCGAATTCGGTGTCGACCGGCCCCGGGCAAAGCGCGCTGACATAGACGCCGTGGGGCTTTGCCTCCTCGTGCAAGGCTTCCGAAAGCGACAGCACATAGGCCTTGGTGGCGTAATAGACCGCCATATACGGCCCTGCCTGGAAGGCGGCCATCGAGGCCACGTTGAGGATGCCTCCCTGCCCGCGGGCGATCATACCGGGCAGGAACAGGCGCGACAGGCAGGTCAGCGCGGCGATGTTTACGGCCACCATGTCCGATTGGCGATCCGTCGGCAGCGTGTGGAAGCGGCCGCGCAGGCCAAAGCCGGCATTGTTCACGAGGGTGTGGACGATGATGCCCTCGCGCGTCACCCAATCGAACAGAGCTTGAGGTGCGGCTGGATCGGCCAGATCGAGCGGCAAGACCCGCACGGGCACGTCATGCATCGCCGAAAGCTCAGCCGCCAGTGCGTCCAGCCGCTCACGACGGCGCGCAACGAGGACGAGCCCATCGCCATCCGCCGCGAACAAGCGCGCCAGTTCCAATCCGATGCCGGATGATGCTCCCGTGACGATCGTCCAGCGTGGTTCGGCCATATCTATCCTGTGGTTAAGCACGCGGGACTTTCGCAAAGCCTCCGCACTGTGTAAACGACGCCTCTAGCCTATCATCGCCAAAACCGCCGCAACGGCCCGCGCACCTTTGCGCGCGCAAACGTCACGGAACGCCCCGCTGTGCCCAAACGCCTCGACATAAAATCGATCCTCATCATCGGCGCCGGTCCGATCGTCATCGGCCAGGCTTGCGAGTTCGATTATTCCGGCACCCAGGCCTGTAAGGCGCTGCGCGAGGAGGGCTACCGGATCATCCTGGTGAACTCCAACCCGGCGACGATCATGACCGATCCGGAGCTGGCGGACGCGACCTACATCGAGCCGATCACGCCGGAGATCGTGGCCAAGATCATCGAGAAGGAGCGGCCCGATGCCCTCCTTCCCACGATGGGCGGGCAGACGGCGCTGAACTGCGCGCTGTCCTTGCGGAAGATGGGCGTGCTGGAGAAGTTCGGCGTCGAGATGATCGGCGCCACGGCGGAGGCCATCGACAAGGCCGAGGATCGCGACCTCTTCAAGCAGGCCATGACCAAGATCGGCCTCGACACGCCGAACTCCCGTCTCGCCCATTCGATGTCGGAAGCCCTGCAGGCGCTGGACGAGATCGGCCTGCCGGCCATCATCCGCCCCTCCTTCACAATGGGCGGCACGGGGGGCGGCATCGCCTACAATAAGGCCGAGTTCGTCGACATCATCGAGCGCGGCATCGACGCCTCCCCCACCGACGAGGTCCTTATCGAGGAGAGCGTCATCGGCTGGAAGGAGTTCGAGATGGAGGTGGTCCGCGACAAGGCGGACAATTGCATCATCATCTGCTCCATCGAGAACATCGATCCGATGGGCATCCACACCGGCGATTCGATCACGGTGGCCCCGGCGCTGACGCTGACCGACAAGGAATATCAGCGCATGCGCGACGCCTCGATCGCGGTTCTGCGCGAGATCGGTGTCGAGACGGGTGGTTCGAACGTGCAGTTCGCCATCGACCCCGCGAACGGCCGCATGATCGTGATCGAGATGAACCCGCGTGTCTCGCGTTCGTCCGCGCTTGCGTCGAAGGCCACGGGCTTTCCCATTGCCAAGGTCGCGGCCAAGCTGGCCGTCGGCTACACGCTCGATGAGATCGCAAACGACATCACCGGCGGTGCGACGCCGGCGAGCTTCGAACCCACCATCGACTACGTAGTGGTGAAGGCTCCCCGCTTCGCCTTCGAGAAATTCCCGGGCGCCGAGCAAAATCTGACCACCTCGATGAAATCCGTCGGCGAGGCCATGTCCATCGGCCGCACCTTCAACGAAGCCATGCAGAAGGCGCTGCGCTCGCTGGAGATCGGGCTCACCGGCTTCGACGAGGTCGAGATCGAGGGGCTTGGCCAGGGCGACGACAAGAACGCGGTGCGCGCTGCGCTGGCCGCCCCCCTGCCCAACCGCATCGTGACCTGCGCCCACGCGCTTCGTCTCGGCCTCACGGTCGAGCAGGTGCACGAGGCCTGCAAGATCGATCCGTGGTTCCTCAACCAGATCAAGAGCGTCGTCGACACCGAGGACAAGGTGCGGCGTCTCGGCCTGCCGAAGACGGCCGGCGCCCTGCGCTCGTTGAAATCCATGGGCTTCTCGGACGCTCGCCTCGCCAAACTGGCCGGCACCAGCGAGAAGGACGTGGCGGGGCTGCGTCATTCGCTCGACGTGCGCCCGGTGTTCAAGCGCATCGACACCTGCGCCGCCGAGTTCGCATCGCCAACGCCCTATATGTATTCCAGCTACACGCCGCTGTTCGACGGCCGCCCGGCCGATGAGGCGCAGCCCAGCGAGCACAAGAAGGTGGTAATCCTCGGCGGCGGTCCGAACCGCATCGGCCAGGGCATCGAGTTCGATTATTGCTGCTGCCACGCCTGCTTCGCACTGCGTGATGCTGGCTACGAGACCATCATGGTCAATTGCAATCCGGAGACCGTGTCGACCGATTACGACACCTCGGATCGACTCTATTTCGAGCCCCTGACGGCCGAAGACGTACTTGAGATCCTGCACACCGAGCGCCTGCACGGCACTCTGCACGGCGTTATCGTCCAATTTGGCGGCCAGACCCCGCTGAAGCTGGCTCAGGCACTGGAAGATGCGGGCATTCCCATCCTCGGCACCTCGCCCGATGCGATCGACCTCGCCGAGGACCGCGACCGTTTCAGCCAATTGTTGCGGAACCTCGATCTGCGCCAGCCGCAGAACGGCATCGCCACCTCGACCGAGGAAGCGCGTGTCATCGTCGACCGGATCGGCTTCCCCGTCGTTATCCGGCCGTCCTACGTGCTTGGCGGGCGCGCCATGGAGATCGTTCGCGATCCAGGCCAGCTCGAACGCTACATGCGCGAGGCCGTGGTGGTTTCCGGCGATAGCCCGGTGCTGATCGACCGCTATCTCTCCGACGCCATCGAGGTGGACGTCGACTGCCTGTGCGACGGAAAGGACGCCTTCGTCGCGGGCATCATGCAGCACATCGAGGAAGCTGGCGTGCATTCAGGCGATTCGGCCTGCTCGCTGCCGCCCTATTCGCTGAAGCCCGAAACGATCACCGAGATCGAGGCGCAGACGAAGAAGATGGCGCTGGCGCTGGAAGTCGGCGGCCTGATGAACGTGCAATACGCCATCAAGGACGGCGACATTTATGTGCTGGAGGTGAATCCGCGCGCCTCCCGCACCGTGCCCTTCGTGGCCAAGACCGTCGGCCGGCCGATCGCCAAGATCGCAGCCCGCATCATGGCCGGCGAAAACCTCGCCTCGTTCGGGCTCACGCCGCAGACGCTCGATCACATCGCCGTCAAGGAGGCCGTGTTCCCGTTTGCCCGCTTCCCGGGAGTCGACACGATCCTCGGACCGGAAATGCGCTCGACCGGAGAGGTCATGGGGCTCGACCGTGATTTCGCGATCGCCTTCGCCAAGAGCCAGCTCGGCGGCGGCACGCGCGTGCCAACCTCCGGCACCGCATTCGTTTCGGTGAAGGACGGCGACAAATCCCGGATCGTGGATGCCGTAAAGCTGCTCGTCAGCCTCGGCTTTGAGATCATCGCCACCACGGGCACCCAGCGTTTCCTCGAGGAGCAGGGTGTCGTCGCCCGGCCAATCAACAAGGTGCTCGAAGGCCGCCCGCACATCGTGGACGCCATCAAGAATGGCGAGGTCCAGCTGGTCATCAACACAACCGAAGGTGCGGGTGCTCTCAGCGACAGCCGCTCGCTCCGGCGTGCAGCCCTCTTGCACAAAGTGCCCTACTATACCACCCTAGCTGGAGCGATTGCGGCGGCACAGGGCATCCGGGCCTACCTTGAGGGGGATCTGGAAGTTCGGCCATTGCAGTCCTACTTCGCCGGGGAAGTCCAAACCCCGAACTGATTCGGGACGTTACCCGCAACCTGTGACTGGCATCGCGTGAGCCGACACTCACGCGTGCCGGCGTCTTTTTGCGTGAGAGAAGAAGATCATGGAAAAAGTTCCGATGACCGCTTCCGGACATGAGGCCCTCGAAACGGACCTCAAGAAGCGGACCTCCGAGGAGCGCCCGCGCATCATTGCGGCCATCGCCGAGGCGCGCAGCCATGGCGATCTCTCGGAGAACGCGGAATATCATGCGGCCAAAGAGCAGCAGAGCCTGAACGAGGGTCGCATCGCCGAGATCGAAAGCATCCTGGCGCGCGCCGAGATCATCGATCCCACCAAGCTGAAGGGCGACACCGTGACCTTCGGCGCCAAGGTGAAGCTGATCGATGAGGACACCGAGGAAGAGCGTACCTACCAGCTTGTCGGAGAGTTCGAGGCCGACGTGAAAGCCGGACGCATCTCCATCACCTCGCCCATCGCGCGTGCGCTCGTGGGCAAGAAGATCGGCGATCAGGTGGAAGTGACCGCGCCGGGCGGTGCCAAGAGCTATGAGATCCTGGACATCCGTTTCGAGTAAGCCGTTCAGGAGTTAGCAACATTTGCCCGCATAGGTTGCGCATGGCCCGGTGGGGGAGCGGCGACTCACAGACGGTGCAACGTCTGGCAAGCTCCGGTTCAATTCCGGAGCCGGGCCTCCAATCATGTCCGACGAGCGGGCGCGCGTGATGAACGTGCGCCTCTCACGTTCGGTTATGAACGTCGATCTGCGGGCGATACATGTGGTCGCGCCCAATCTTAACCGCAGATTCTCTGGCGTTACGGCCACCATATTGGCCCTCATCCCTCATCAGGCGCGGAGCCTGAAGATCGCGGCGCTCGGCCATCACATCCCGGCCGACTTTCCGCGTATTGGCTGGAGCGACATCCTCCGCCATGGATGGACGCGGCCGAGCAATAGGTCATTTCGCATCTGGCATGCCCGCCGCAACATCGAAATGATCGCTGGCGTTCTTCTGCGCGACGTTCTGCGGCAGCCGTGGCGGCTGGTCTTCACGTCTGCTGCCCAGCGTCATCACACGAGCTTTACCAAATGGCTGATCCGGCGCATGGACGCGGTGATCGCCACCTCCCCGCAGGCCGCCTCGTATCTCGAAGTGCTATCCACAACCATCATGCATGGCGTAGACCTCGACAAATTCCGCCCGAGCGAGGACCGCGCGGCGGAATGGGCGAAAACCGGCCTGCCCGGCCGCTATGGCATCGGCGCCTTCGGCCGGATCCGCCATCAGAAAGGCACCGATCTGTTCGTGCAGGCGATGTGCCGCCTCCTGCCGAAATATCCGGACTTCACCGCTGTGGTCATCGGCCTGGCAACGCCGGACAATGCAGGCTTCCTCAACGAACTCCGCCGCAGGGTGACCGACGCCGGCCTGACGGACCGCATCCTGTTTCTCGGCGAGCTTCCGGCCGACGAGATTCCGGGCTGGTTTCGCCGCCTCCTGATCCACGTCGCCCCCCAGCGATGGGAAGGCTTTGGGCTGACGCCTCTTGAGGCAATGGCGAGCAGCACCGCGGTCGTCGCCACCCGTGCGGGCGTCTTCGAGCATCTGGTGGCGGATGCAGAGACCGGCTTTGTGGTCGATATCGAGGATCTGCCGACCCTCACCTCCCGTCTCGAAACCTTGATGGCGGACCCCGGCCGGGCGGAGCTTATGGCGAGATCGGGTCGCGTGCGCGCTGAAAAGGCGTTTGGCCTTACGGAAGAAGCGCGCCGCATCGGCCAGATTTATGCCGAGCTATGGAAAGAGGAAGTCTCGGCCTCGGAGAAAAAGAGGCTCGGCGATGTCGTCCCCTAACATGATTCCGGCGCCAGAAATCGGCCCCGCAAACACGCTCCTTTGCGTGTTTTCCTATAATATGGGAGCCTCGCTGAAGATCTGCCTTGAATCGACGCGGCAATTCTGCCCGAATTTTCGCGTCATCGTGTGCGACGACAACAGTGAAGACCCGCAAACGCGCCAAGTTCTCGAGGATCATCGAGGATGGCTCGATCAGGTCATCGTGAACACAGACCCGAAGGACGGAAAGCGGCACGGAAATCTTTATGCCAATATCCGCAACATGCTGGATCATGCCTGCGAGAACGGCTTCGACTACCTCTTCATGATCCAGGATGACATGCAGTTCGTCCGTCCGTTCTCGCCGGAGGTCAGGCAGCAATATTCGCGAATGTTCGCCACGAGCGAAAAAGTCCTGCAAGTCGACCCGCGTTTCCTGCGGGGTGGTGAGTACGAAATTATGCCGGATATTCGGGCTTATCGGCACGGCCCTGAAACCGCTTACGCCGATGTCGGGGTCACACATCTGGGTCGCCTGAAGGCCTCAGGATGGATTCTGCAGGACGGGGAAGGCATCAATCGGGAAGCCCTCGCGGACATGGATTACCAGCGGCTCTTTCCCTTCTCGCCGATCATGATGCATGTGCCGTTTCCGAAACTGTTTCGGAAGGGCAAGAGAAAGGTCCGGATCTTCCCGTTCAACCGGGGGAGATATTCGTTCCATGCGATGACCGAAACGGAAATTGCGGCAATGGATGCCCGCCCGTTCGAAGAGCTCCCCATTTTCCGAAAGTTCCTGCGCCCCCGAAACATGAGGCTGTCCCGCCTCGCCTATTCCTGGCGCAAGGACACGAAGATATTCACATGAGTCTCACCCGCGCGCCGATTTTCACGCGGCATCAACGCAAGCCGCTGCACCGTCGTCTGATCAAGCTGTCCTTGATCGGCATTCCTCGCTGGTCGCACGCGCACAATTGGCTGCCGGCGCTGCGATTGAAGCGCGACGAAAAAGGAAGTTTCTGCGCAGCGACTTTCCAAGGACAGGATGTCTGCACGCTGCACCCTGCACGCATCCTGAAGGAAGCTACCGTACAGGATGAATTGTTCGTCGTTGGAAGCGGTCCATCGGTTGCCACGACGTCATTTGACGCGGTCGGGCCGAAGTCTGCGATCCTGCTCAACGGAGCGTGTACCCTGATCGGTGAGACGGTCGAATGTCCGCTCGCCATCGCGATCGAAGATGAGCGCTTCATCTGGCGTCACATGGCACTGCTGGATGCCAAGGCACCGCGCGACACCATCCTCTTGCTGTCTGCCGGAGTGATCCGAGCCATCTGCGAAATTGATCCGAGATGGCTTTTGGAAAGACGCGTGGTGCTGATCGACGATGTTCGAAAGCCGTATGGTCGACCACGCCAATCCGTGGCGGATTTACGCCGTATTCCCGGCGCCGTGCTAAACGACAAGGGAGATGCGGGCTTCTCGACCGATCCGGATATCGGCGTCTTTCAGGGGGGATCTGTCGCGGTCTCCGCCGTTCAGTTTGCGGCCTTCTGTACGCCATCCACGATCGGGCTGATTGGCATCGACATCATGAACGCCGACCAGCCGCGCTTCTATGAGACGTCGGGTGACACGGCACCGTCCGGCATCAAGAGGTCACAAGCCCGCATTCTCAGGCACATGGTGCTGGCCAAGGATGTCTGTCGGGATCAGGGAACACATCTTCGCAGTCATTCGCCGATATCGCTGCTCAACCAGATTCTCTAACGCGGGACAGACAGTGCGGCTTTTCAAGAAAAAAGACCCCTTCACCAAGCAATTGTCGATCACGCCGCCGAAACCCGCGGCCGATCGGCACGGCGTGGCGATTGCGGTCATGGTCAAAAACGAGCGGGTCTATATCGAGGAATGGATCCGCTTCCATCAGGCGGTCGGAATACGGCATTTCTATTTTTACGATGACGCCTCCACGGATGGCACATTCGAAATCGTCGCAAAGACGTTGCCGAACCAGAATTTCACCGTCATTCCTTGGCATATGAGGCTGGCGGACGCGCCTCGTGAGGTTGTTCTCAACGCCCAGGCTCTGGCCTTCGCGCACGCCCTCCTGAACTTTGGGGCAGGCTATCGCTGGATGGCATTCATCGATGTGGACGAGTTCCTGCTACCCAAGACGGGAGACAATATCGAGGATGCACTGGTCGGAGCTCAGGGGTTTCCGATCATCGCCCTGCCTTGGCATATGTTCGGAACGAGCGGCCATCGCACGCGCCCTTCCGGACCGGTGCTCCGGAATTACACAATGCGTGGTACCGACCCACTCAGCGCCAAGAAGAATGCGAGCAACTTCAAGTGCATCGTGGATCCAAGTGAGGTGAGCCGGGTTAGTATTCACCATTTTCAGAGCGCACGGCACGGCGAATTGATGGCGAACGATGCAGGTTTCACGGCGACGCGAAAGGGTCGCAAGGCACCAGCATTCTATTCGTCGAAATTCCTGCAATTAAACCATTATTACTCGAAATCAGCTGAGGAATTGGAGGCGAAGCTCGCCCGTGGTCCAGCCTCACCAGCGTCGAGACAGCGTCATGCAACTCGGGTCAAGACCGGCATGGCGAGCATCGAATCCGACATGATCGAGGACCGCGCCATGATCGATTTCCTCGACCGCAAGGGCATCGTCCTGGAAGTCTCAGACGTACCCACAGGCATCTAAGGCCTTTGCCTTGAAAGAGTCTGTCCGGCGCACCTACATTGGGCACCACGCTTTCGTCCGCAGTGAAGTGATCCGATGACCTCTCCCGAGCACACGCGTCTCATCATTCTCGGCTCGGGCCCGGCGGGCTATACCGCGGCCATCTACGCCGCGCGCGCAATGCTGACGCCGGTCATGATCTGCGGCATCCAGCCGGGCGGACAGCTGACGATCACCTCCGATGTCGAGAATTATCCGGGTTTTTCCGATCCCATCGGCGGCCCGTGGCTGATGGAGCAGATGCAGGCACAGGCCGAACGGTTCGGCACCCGCATCGAGAATGATCACATCGCCGAGGTCGATCTGTCGCGCCGGCCGTTCACGCTGCGGGGCGAGTCCGGCAAGGTCTGGACCTGCGACAGCCTCATCATCGCGACCGGTGCGCAGGCACGCTGGCTCGGCCTGCCGAGCGAGGACCGCTACAAGGGATATGGCGTGTCGGCCTGCGCCACCTGCGACGGGTTCTTCTTCCGGGGCAAGGAGATCGCCGTTATCGGCGGTGGCAACACGGCGGTGGAGGAGGCCCTCTTCCTGACCAATTTCGCCTCCAAGGTCTATCTCGTCCACCGTCGCGACAGCTTGCGCGCCGAACGCATCATGCAGGATCGCCTGTTTGCCCATCCTAAGGTCGAGCTTGTGTGGGATTCCGTCGTGGACGAAATCGTAGGTGGCGGAACGCCGCCTGCGGTCGGCGCTATCCGTGTGAAGAACATCAAGACCTCGGTTGAAACGCAGATCGATGTGGAAGGCGTGTTCGTCGCCATCGGTCATGCGCCGGCAACCGAATTGTTCGCGGGGCAGCTCCCGCTGGATGAGTCAGGATATCTCTTGGTTGAGCCAGGCACGTCACAGACAAGCATTCCCGGGGTCTTCGCTGCCGGCGATGTGACCGACAAGGTCTACCGGCAGGCGGTCACGGCCGCCGGCATGGGCTGCATGGCGGCGCTCGATGCCGAGCGCTACCTGCACGCCCAGGCCTCCCTTGCAATGGCTGCGGAATAAGGCCATGTCGCTTGATTGGGACAAGCTGAGAATCTTCCACGCCGCGGCTGAGGCCAAGAGCTTTACCCATGGCGGCGATAAACTGGGCCTGTCCCAATCCGCGGTGAGCCGACAGGTTTCGGCGCTCGAGGCCGAGTTGAAGGTTCCGCTGTTCCACCGCCACGCGCGCGGCCTGCTGCTGACGGAACAGGGCGAATTGTTGTTCCGCACCACGCAGGAATTGTTCGCCAAGCTGGAATCCACGAAGCTCCTGCTGACCGATAGCCGCGAACGCCCGCACGGCGTGCTGAAGGTGACGACGTCGGTCGGCCTCGGCGGCGGCTGGCTGTCGCCCCTGCTCGGTGAATTTCTCGATCTCTATCCCGAGATCTTCGTCACGCTTATGCTGACCGACGACGAGCTGGACCTTGCCATGCGCGAGGCCGATGTCGGCATTCGTCTGAGGCAGCCCACCCAGTCTGAGCTGATCCAGCGCAAGCTGTTCCCGGTCCATTACCACGTCTACGCATCGCCGGATTACCTGGAGCGTTTCGGCCAGCCGAAGACCGCCGCGGATCTCGACAAGCACCGTATCGTCGGCTTCGGCGGCCTGGTGCCGACATTCCTCCAGCCCTTGAACTGGCTGGCTTATGTGGGGCGCGAGGATTCCGATCCGCGCCAGCCGAGCATGTCCGTCAACAACATGCTGGGGCTGAAGCGCGCGGTCGAAGGGGGCGTCGGCCTGGGCGTGCTGCCGCAATATCTCTATGAGCCGAACGATCGTCTGGTCCGGGTATTGGAAGATTACGACACGCCGGTGCTGGAGGCCTACCTCGCATATCCGGAAGAGCTGCGCAGCGTGCGGCGTATCCAGGTGTTCCGGGATTTCCTTCTGGCGAAGGTCTCCGGCTGGTCATGAAAAAGGCGCTCCCGGGAGCGCCTTTCTTTTATCGCGCGCACACTCAGCGCGTCGGCGAACGCAGCGTGATCGAGCCGATGCCTGCGGCCACGTTGAGGCCCGTCTGCATGCCTACCGAAAGCGGCTGCAGTGAAATGGTGCGATCAGAGCCACCGACCAGCACGTTGGCGCTCGCGCCGACGCCCACCGTGGCTTGCCCGGAAACGCCGGCATAGGTGCCTTCCAGAGCACCCGGCCTCAACGTGTCCGTCGGGGCAAGGACCGTCCACACCATGACGGATTTGCCCGTGACGCCGATATCGACGCCGACCTTGCTGATCTCGCCGCTGTAAGGTTCCGTGATCTTGCCGTCGGCTGACGTGTAGCGGCAGCTCATGGCCTTCGTGGAGCCCACGATCAATCCGACGCCGCCGGACACGTCGCATTCCAGGAGGCCAGCTTCGGTGGCGCTGTGCGCCGGGGCCATTGGCAGCAGGAGGCCGCCGAGGGCCGCCGCGAATACGAGCTTTTTCATCGAAAGAACCTCCTGAACACGCTGGCGTCAGAACGCAGCGTGTTCAGGCAAGGTTCCTACTGGGCTCAGCGCAGTTCGGCGCAGAACTTCTGGATGCGGCGGCAGGCTTCTTCCAGCTTCTCCGTCGACGTGGCGTAGGAGATGCGGAAATTGGGGCCGAGTCCAAAAGCCGAACCGTGGACGACCGCCACGCCTTCGGAATCGAGCAATTCGGAAACGAAGTCCTCGTCGGTCTCGATCACCTTGCCCGAAGGCGCGGTCTTGCCGATCGTGCCTGCGCACGACGGATAGACGTAGAACGCGCCTTCCGGCGACGGGCAATCGATGCCGGGAGCTTGGTTCAGCATCGACACCACCAGATCGCGACGCTCCTCGAAAATCTTGGCGCGCTCGGCGATGAAGTCCTGCGGACCTTCCAGAGCCTCGACGGCCGCCCACTGGGCGATGGAGCAGGCGCCCGAGGTCTGCTGGCCCTGGATCATGTCCATGGCCTTGATCAGCTGCTGCGGACCGGCTGCGTAGCCGATACGCCAACCGGTCATGGCATAGGCCTTCGACACGCCGTTCATCGTCAGGGTCCGCTCGTAGAGCTCGGGCTCGACTTCGGCAGGCGTGGCGAATGTGAAATCGCCATAGGTCAGGTGCTCATACATGTCGTCGGTCAGCACCCACACATGGGGATGCTTCACGAGCACGTCCGTCAGAGCCTTGAGTTCGTCGCGCGTATAGGCGGCGCCCGAGGGGTTCGACGGCGAGTTGAAGATCAGCCACTTGGTTTTGGGCGTGATGGCCGCTTCGAGATCGGCCGCCTGGAGCTTGAAATTGTTCTCCTGCGTGGTCGAAACGATCACAGGCTCGCCGCCATTCAGCGCCACCATCTCCGGATAGCTGACCCAATACGGCGCGGGGATGATGACTTCATCCCCCGGATTCATCGTCGCCACAAAGGCGTTGTAGAGAATCTGCTTTCCGCCGGTACCGACGATCACCTGCGAAGGGAGATAATCGAGATTGTTCTCGCGCTTGAACTTCTTGACGATGGCCTCGCGCAGCTGCGGAATGCCGGGCACAGGCGTGTATTTCGTCTCGCCACGCTCTATGGCGGAAATGGCGGCGGCCTTGATGTTGTCCGGAGTGTCGAAATCGGGCTCGCCCGCGCCGAGCGAGATAACGCTCCGGCCCTGGGCCGTCAGCTCCCGCGCCTTCTGGGTGACGGCAAGCGTGGCGGACGGCTTAACGCGGCTGAGGCTCTCGGCGAGGAAGCCCATAATTACTCTCCGGACTGGCTGGGGGATATTGAAACGGGGCGGAACCTAGTGCGCAAGAGCGAAACACGCAAGCGGCAAATGCAACACTTTTGGAACAGACTGGAATGCCTGCTTGACGTTCCAGCAAATAAAACGCAGTGAATCGGTATGTATAAGCTATACTCCATGCAAAGCTCGGCAAATAGCTATAAAGCGCGTCTGGCGCTGGCGCTTCTCGGCGCGCCGTTTCAGCTGCTTGATGTCGATATCCTAGCCGGCGGCAACCGGACGTCGGACTATCTGCGCATGAACCCCGCCGGCCAGGTGCCGATCCTCATCCTGGCAGATGGCCGGGCACTGCCGGAATCGGGCGCCATTATGCATTACCTCGCGGAGGGCAGCCCCCTGCTTCCGCAAGAGCCTTTCTCCCGCGCGGAAACCCTGCGTTGGATGTTCTTCGAACAGCATTCCCACGATCCATTTATCGGGCAGGCGCGGTTCTGGCTCGCTCTGCAGAAAGGCGGGCGTGAGCTGAAGCAGAACCTGCTGGAGGAATGGGAGGATCGGGGCTACGAGGCGCTGCGCGTCATGGAGACCTATCTGGCGGCCCATCCGTTTTTCGGCGGTGAGGCTCCAACGCTGGCGGATATCGCGCTCTACGCCAACACGCACCTCGCGCACGAGGGCGGGTTCGATCTGACCCCGTTTCAGGCCGTACGGATCTGGCTGCAGCGTTTTTCCCGGCAGAACGGTTTTGTGCCCATGTCGTGGCGCCCATCCACGGAGACATCTGGCTCAACACCTGCGGATCGCTTACATACAGCGGGATCATGACTTACATCGACGCCTCCCTCGCCTCCACCCGCAAGACGGGGCAGATCCGCCTTTATGGAGAAGAGGCTTTCGAAGGCATGCGCCGGGCCGGCAAGCTCGTTGCCGAGGCGCTGGACATGCTGGCCGACAAGGTGGCGCCGGGCGTCACGACGGCAGAGCTTGACCGCGCCGTCTGCGAATTCGTGCTCGATAATGGCGCCCTCCCCGCCACGCTCATGTATCGGGGTTACACTCATTCCACCTGCATCTCGATCAACCATGTGGTCTGCCACGGCTTCCCGAGCGACAAGCCGCTGCGCGAGGGCGACATTCTCAACGTCGATGCCACGGTCTTGCTGGACGGCTGGCATGGCGACAGCAGCCGCATGTATGCCGCCGGCCCGATCCCGCGCCGGGCCGAACGCCTTATCGAGGTCACCTACGAATCGCTGATGCGCGGCATCGCGGTCATCGCGCCCGGCCGGACGACGGGCGATATCGGCGCCGCAATCCAGAGCTATGCGGAAGGCGAGGAGCGCATGGGCGTTGTACGCGATTTCTGCGGCCACGGCGTCGGGCAGCTGTTCCACGACGAGCCGAACATCCTGCATTACGGCCGCGCCGGCGATGGCGTGGAGCTGAAAGCCGGCATGATCTTCACCGTGGAGCCGATGATCAATCTCGGGCGCCCGCATGTGAAGGTGCTGAGCGACGGCTGGACAGCCGTAACCCGCGACCGCTCGCTGTCGGCTCAGTTCGAGCATTCCGTCGGCGTGACCGAGACCGGGGTGGAGATCTTCACCCTGTCCCGGGCCGGCCTCGAAAATCCTGTCGCCGCGCGGGCATGAGCAAGAACGAGGATGGCGGAAAGCCGAGCGGACTGAGCGAGGCTCCGCATTATTTCGGCCACCGCGATCGCCTCAGGAGCCGTTTTCGCGAGGGCGGCGCCGACGCCCTGCCCGATTACGAGCTTCTCGAGCTCTTGCTGTTCCGCGCCATCCCTCGTCAGGACACCAAAGGCATCGCCAAGGAACTGATCCGCCGCTTCGGATCGTTCGCGGAAGTCGTGGCGGCGCCGCCGGCCAGGCTTATGGAAACCAAGGGTATCAAGGAAGCGGCCGTCACCGAGATCAAGCTGGTGGAGGCGGCGGCCCGACGTTTCGCGCGTGGGGAAATCGGCAAGAAGCCCGTGCTCGGCTCATGGAACAAGGTGCTCGATTACATACGCACCGCTATGGCGTTCGAGGATCGCGAACAATTCCGCATTCTCTTCCTCGACAACAAGAATGCCCTGATCGCCGACGAAGTGCAGCAGACCGGCACGGTCGATCACACGCCTGTCTATCCGCGCGAGGTGGTGCGCCGCGCTCTGGAACTCTCCGCCAAGGCGATCGTGCTGGTGCACAACCATCCCTCCGGCGATCCCGAGCCGAGCCGAGCCGATGTGGCCATGACCCACACGATCAACGAGGTCGCGACGCCTCTTGGCATCAAGCTGCATGACCACATCATCGTGGGCCGGGATGGTCATTGCAGCCTGAAAAGCCTCGGACTGTTCTAGGCTAAGCTGCGGAGGAGCGTCGCTCGGTCCGGACGCTTGATCCGTTCTTGCCGCTGCGCTCCCGTGTTGAGTCGCTCTCCGACAAATCGTTGCCGCCAGCCAGATCTTCCAGAATGGGACATTCCGGCCGTTCGTCGCCACTGCAGGTACTGGCGAGATGCGCGAGCGCCGAGCGGATGGACGAGAGATCGGCGAGTCTCCGGTCGATTTCCGCAACGCGGTTTTCCGCTAGCGCCTTCACCTCGGCGTTCGAACGCTCTGTCTCATGGTAGAGCGCGAGCAGCGCCCGGCATTCTTCCACGGAAAATCCGAGATCACGCGCTCGTTTCAGAAAACGCAGCGTGTGCACGTCCTGATCGTTGAAGGCGCGGTACCCATTCGCGGCGCGGTCAGGACGCAGCAGACCCTGCGCTTCATAGAAGCGGATGGCTTTCGGCGTCAGCGCGGCACGGCGTGCGGCTTCTGCGATGTTCATCGCGCGCTTCCCTTCGCTTCGGCGTCGTCCGGAGAAACCAGGGCACCTTGGCCCCCGCACCTCATGGAAGAAACCTGAAAAACCCTGAGAGCCGAGGGAGAAAAGAAACGCAAATCAGCCAAAGCGGATGCCCTTCATCATTCCCCCAACCTTCCTGGACACGAAACACCAGCCAACGAATGTTGGTTCCAAGCCGGCGCGGTCACGAAGATGGGTTAATGCGAGGTTTCTGCCTGCAATTGCAGGAACAGGGCAGCATGGTCGAGGTCGCCGCCGCCAAGGCGATCGCGAAGGTCTTCGTAGCGAACAAGCACGTCACGGCTGAGCGGCAGGTCGAGCCCCAGCGCTTCCCCTTCAGCCACGATGGTCTGCATGTCCTTGATCTGCGTGGTGACGCGGGCACCGGGGGTGAAGTCGTTTTCCACCATCCGCCGGCCATGCACTTCCAGCACCCGGCTTTCCGCGAAGCCGCCACGGATGGCCTCTCGCACGGCGGCAGGGTCGGCCCCGCCCCGCTCGGCCAGCAGAAGCGCTTCGGCCACGGCTCCGATCGTGATGCCGACAATGGCCTGATTGGCGAGCTTCGCCAGCTGCCCGGATCCGGTGGGCCCGACATGAAGCGCACGGCCCATCGGTGCGAACGCCGGCCTCACGCGCTCGAATATATCTGCTTCACCGCCCACCATGATGGCCAGTGTGCCGGCCTCTGCTCCGACCGTGCCGCCGGAGACCGGCGCGTCGAGATGATGCACGCTTTGTCCGGCCAGGCGGGCATGATGCTCCCGGGCGATCGCGGGGGGGATCGAGCTCATATCCGCGATGACTGCACCGCGCTTCAACGCCTCGGCCACGCCCTGCGCGAAGAGAACGTCCGTCACCACCGCACCGCTGTCGAGCATGGTGATGACGATATCGGCATCACGCACGGCGTCGGCCGGATTGGCGGCAATGATCGCCCCCTGCTCGGCCAGAGGCTGGGCCTTCTCAAGCGTTCGGTTCCAGACGGTCAGCGAAAAGCCACCCGCCAGCAGGCGCCGGGCCATGGGGGCACCCATCAGGCCGGTGCCGAGAAAGGAAAGCTTGAGCGACATGAGAAAACGTCCGCAGAATCAGAAGAACCAGGTGACGCCGTAATAGATGGCGTAGGTGGCAAGCGCCGTCAGCGCCAGAGCCACGACAGAGGCCAAATAGCCCAGGAGCACGATCAAGCCATCACGTTCGACGAGGCCCAGGCCGAACACGCAGGCGGCCATGCCCGGCGGAATATTGCCGAGCAGCGGGAACGGCATCAACAGCACCAGCCCCAGCACGAAGATCATCGCCCCCACGCCGCGCGCGGCCAGAGGCGTCGCAAATTGCTGCATGCGCGGCTTGCTGAACTTCTCGAAGCGGCGGATCCAGGGCAGCGAGCGATCCGAGATACGCAGCAACGTGTCGCGGCCGATGCTGCGGCGGGCGAGCTTCTCCGGAAGCCACAGGCTCGAACGGCCCATTGCCAATTGCAGGCCGAACAGCATCAGAACGCCGCCGCTGATGGCCGGGATGCCCGGTGGCATGGGGAAAATGTTGGGAATGGCGAACAGCAGGATTCCCATGCCGAACGCGCGATTGCGCAGGGCCGAGATCAGCTCGCCGAGCGTCAGCGTGTCTCCGGGAAAACTGTCGGGCAGCTCGGAAATCAATTCCGAGGTTCGGGGGGCACGCTGTTCCACTCGACCTCTTTTTCTACTGATCGTTCCAAGAATACCCGAAGCTGGTAAAGCGGCGGCTAAGAGGCAGTCATCGCGCCGTCACGGCGCATTCGTAAGGCAACAATCTTATCCTACCGGAAGGTTCCTTATGCGCGCGCCCCTTCTCACTTTGTCCGCAATGCTTCTTGCCGGCACCGCGCCCGCCTCAGCCGCCGAAATGTTCAATCGCGTGGCCACGTTCCCAGTGGTTCGCAATCTGCCCGAAGGCGCGGACATCGAGAAGAAAACCATCGCCGAGATCATCAGCGCCACCGAGGACGGCAATCTGCTGGCCTATACCGACAGCGAACGCGGGGCGCTTGGCCTGGTCGACATCATCGACCCCGCCCAGCCCAAGCCGGCCGGCTTCGTTCAGCTGGAGGGCGAACCAACCTCGGTGAAGATCGTGGGCGGACGGGCTTATGTCGCCGTCAACACCTCCGAATCCTATACCAGCCCCGACGGCCATCTCGCGGTCGTCGACCTCGCCACGAAGGCGGTCGTGGCGAAATGCGAGCTCGGCGGCCAGCCCGATTCCATCGCTTCGAGCCCGGACAAAGCATTCCTCGCCATCGTCATCGAGAACGAGCGCGACGAGGAGCTGAACGACGGTGCGATCCCCCAATTGCCGACCGGCAATCTCACCATCGTGCGCCTGAAGGACGGCGAGCCGGATTGCGCCGGCAAGCAGATCGTCGATCTGACCGGAATCGCCGCCATCGGGCCAGACGATGCGGAGCCGGAATTCGTTGACATCAACAACCGCAACGAAGCAATTGTGTCGCTTCAGGAAAACAACCACATCGCCATCGTCGATCTCGCAACGGCGAAGATTTCCGCGCATTTCCCCGCCGGCACCGTTTCGCTGGAGCAGATCGACACCGAGAAGGACGGCGTGATCCGCCTCACCGGCTCGATGAAGGACGTGCCGCGGGAGCCGGATTCCGTGCACTGGATCGACGACAATCGCTTCGTCACCGCGAATGAAGGCGACTGGAAGGGCGGCTCACGCGGCTTCACCATCTTCAACCGCGACGGCACGATCGATTACGAAAGCGGCGCAAGCTTCGAGCACGAGGTGGTGCGCATCGGCCATTATCCCGAGAACCGCAACAAGAAGGGGATCGAGCCCGAGGGCATCGAGGTCGACACGTTCGGCCAGGACCGTCTGATCTTCGTCGGCTCGGAGCGGGCTTCCGTCGTCGGCGTCTACCGGGACGCGGGCGCAAAGGCCGCGCCGGAACTGCTCCAGATCCTGCCCGGCGGCATCGGTCCGGAAGGCCTGCTCGCCATTCCCGGCCGCAATCTTTTCGTCACCGCCAGCGAGAACGACGCCCGTGAGAAAGGCGGTGCGGGATCTCAGGTCACGATCTACGCCCGCACGGACGGCCCGGCCCTGTATCCGACGCTGAAATCCGCGGACAAGAACGGCCTGCCCATCGCCTGGGGAGCGATCTCGGGCACAGCCGCCGACCCCGTCGAACCCGGCAAGCTCTATGCCGTGACGGACAGTTTCTATTCCGAAGCGCAGATCCTGACGATCGACGCCAGCAAGACACCCGCGCTCATCACCGATGCCCTGACGGTCACTCAGGACGGCAAGCCCGCAAAAGGCCTCGACCTCGAAGGCATCGCGGTGCGCGCCGAAGGCGGCTTCTGGCTGGCCTCCGAAGGCAATCCGGAGAAGAAGGAAAAGGCGACACAGTCCCAGCTCGTCCGCGTGGATGAGGCCGGAGCTATTCAGGAAATCATCGAACTGCCGGAAGAGCTGAAGGCGCAGGCCACGCGTTTCGGCTTCGAAGGCGTCGCCGTGACCGGCTCGGGTGACAATCAGCGCATCTGGCTGGCCGTACAGCGCGAATGGAAGGACGATCCGAAAGGCTTCACCAAGATCCTGTCCTACCAGCCGGCAACCAAAGCCTGGAGCGCCGTGCATTACCCGCTCGATAAGGCCGAGAAGGGCTGGATCGGCCTCTCGGAGCTGACCGCCGCCGGCGATGGCTGGATCGTCATCGAACGCGACAACCAGATCGGCGATGCCGCCCGCGTCAAGAAGCTGATGAAGACCAGTCTCGACGGCATCGAGCCCGCACCGATCGGCTCCAAGGAAATCCCGGTGCTGAAGAAGACAGAACTGCTGGACCTCCTGCCCGATCTTGAGAAGCCGCACGGAACCGTCATCGAAAAGGTCGAGAGTTTTGCGGTGGATGCGGCCGGCGCGGCTTTCATCATTACCGACAATGACGGCGTGGATGGCTCGTCCGGCGAAACCCAGCTGATCCGTTTGGGGAAGTTCGGCGCCGAGTAGAATCCCTCGAGCCTCGGTTGGTAATTTCGCTCGCCCCAAGCCCTGAAATTCGCTAAGCGAATGGGGTACGTGGCGGGCGAAAATGACATCGACATCAGGCTTCAGGGGAGCGGCATGGGCGTTCACGCTGCTTTTCGCCTGCATGGGTTCGGCCTCCGCCGAACCGGATGATGCGAAGAAGGCCCGCAACGTCCTCTTCTTCAGCGGCGCGGATCTGTCCACGGTGTCCAATTTCACCTGGGTCGGGGTAGATGCTCCCTTGTTCGGGCCGCGCGATGTTTCCGGGCCCATTTTGCGCATCGTCGGCGGCACGGGCCGCTATTCCTACAATGCCGACATCGAGAACGGCCACGTCAACGGCGAGGTCGTGACCGGCGAATTTCTGGCCGGCTGGCGGATCCTGCGTCCGCGCATGTGGGCTGCGGCTCTGGTCGGGCTCGAAGTGGAAAATCACGCGCTCGACAGGATCGATCCCGATAACGAGGTGCAAGGCACCGGAGTTGGCGTGCGGATCGCCGGTGAGCTCTCCTGGAAGCCGACCGACCGCACGCGCCTCGACGTGTCCGGCGCCTATGGCTCGGCCTTCGATCTCTACCGCGCCCGGATTGCCGGCGGCTACGCGATCATTGGCAATGTCCTGTCCGGCCTCGAAGCCGAATCCTTCAAGAACAGCGAGTCGGATCAGCAGCGCCTTGGCCTCTTTGTGGAAGGGGTCCCGCTCGGGCGTTTGACATTGAAAGCCTCGGCCGGCGCCCTGCACGACGACGACGGCATCGGTGCCTACAGCCGCTTCGGCGCGGACATCTATTGGTAGAGCTTCGCCCACGGGCTGCCACCAAACCGGGCATTGGATGCCCGATTAAAAAACTTGAAAAGACTCGGAAGCTTCTGAAAGCTGCGCTACCTACCCTTGCAGGCAAGCCCTGCGGGGAATCGCCTTTCCGGCAACCGGCGTCCTTCAGGCTGCCCCAGGATCGAGAGCAGGACCGCGGATGGAGTATTTCCTCCAGCAATTGATCAACGGCGTCTCACTCGGTTCCATTTATGGGCTCATCGCCATCGGCTACACGATGGTTTACGGCATCATCGGCATGATCAATTTCGCCCATGGCGATATTTTCATGATCTCCACGATGATCTCGCTGGTCATCCTGGTCCTGCTCGCCACCGTGGGCATTGCCAGCATCCCGATCATTCTGCTGACCATCCTCGTGCTCTCGGTCTTGCTGACATCGCTCTACGGCTGGACGGTCGAGCGCATGGCCTATCGCCCGTTGCGCGGATCGTTCCGCCTGGCTCCCCTGATTTCGGCCATCGGCATGTCGATCGTGCTGCAGAATTACGCACAGAACGCGCAGGGCGCGGACAAGAAGGCCTTCACGGCGCTGATCCCCGGCGGCATCGAGTTCTTCAAGGAAGCCGATTTCTCGGTCTGGCTGCAATATTCGCAGATCGCCGTCATGGTCATGACAATCGTTGTGCTCCTGATCTTCACCTATGTGGTGACGAAGACGCCGTTCGGACGGGCACAGCGCGCCTGCGAGCAGGACATCAAGATGGCCTCGCTGCTGGGCATCAACGTCGACCGCACCATCTCCCTCACCTTCGTGATGGGCGCGGCCTTGGCCGCGGTCGCCGGCCTGATGCACCTGCTCTATTACGGCGTGACGGATTTCTATGCAGGCTTCGTGGTCGGCATCAAAGCCTTCACGGCGGCCGTGCTCGGCGGCATCGGCTCACTGCCCGGCGCCGTGCTCGGCGGCATCACCATCGGCCTGATCGAAACCTTCTTCGCGGGCTATGTCTCGGTAGACTACAAGGACGTCGCCGCCTTCTCGATCCTGTCGATCGTGCTGATCTTCATGCCGACTGGCCTGCTCGGCCGTCCCGAAGTCGAGAAGGTATGAGCATGTCGGTCGAAACGATTCAGACGGCTCCCGAGGAAGCCCCGGTCGCCCCCTCGCCCGTGCAGAGCCGCCATCCGACCGTCTCCCTTTTGATCGACGCTGCGATCTGGGGCCTGATCACGCTGCTGCTCACCGGGCCGATCATCGGCCTGAAGACGGTCGCCCAGGGTGGCCGCTATCAGCTGGAGCAGCATTGGGGCGTGGTCTTCGTCTTCGCGGCGATCGTCTTCTTCGGCCGCATTTTCCTCAACATCACGATCTGGCGGAAGCCGAAGACCGCCACCGCTCGCGCCGCATCCGGAACGGCGCTCGACAGCCCCGTGGCGCGCCAGCTTCGCCGCTATCTCGTGCCGGTCATGGTGCTGCTGGCGATCGGCTATCCCTTTCTGTCGGTCTGGCTGTCCGGTGGGCTGATCACCGGCCGTTACTGGGTCGACCTCGGCATCCTGGTCATGACCTATGTGCTGCTTGGCTGGGGCCTCAACATCGTGGTCGGCCTCGCCGGCCTGCTCGATCTGGGCTACGTCGCCTTCTACGCGGTTGGCGCCTATTCCTTCGCGCTGCTGTCGATGAATTTCGGCCTGTCGTTCTGGGTCTGCCTGCCGCTTGCCGGCATGATGGCGGCTTTGTTCGGCATCATGCTGGGTTTTCCCGTGCTGCGGCTGCGGGGCGATTACCTCGCCATCGTCACGCTCGCCTTCGGCGAGATCATACGCCTCGTCCTCATCAATTGGCGCGATTTTTCGGGCGGCGCGTCCGGCATCAACCAGATCCCGCGTCCAAGCTTCTTTGGCCTGGAATTCACGGCGGCCGGGCCCAACAGCTTCGCCGCCTTCTTCGGCATCCCGTTCTCGCCGGTCCATCGGCTGATATTTTTCTATTACGTGATCCTGGCACTCGCCTTCGTCACGCTGCTCGTCACCATCCGCCTGCGCCGTCTGCCGATCGGCCGCGCCTGGGAAGCCTTGCGTGAGGATGAGATCGCCTGTCGCTCGCTGGGCATATCGGTGGTCAACACCAAGCTGACGGCGTTCGCGCTCGGCGCCATGTTCGGCGGCTTCGCGGGCACCGTGTTCGCCGCGCGGCAGGGCTATATCAGCCCGTCGGACTTCTCGTTTATCCAGTCGGCACTGATCGTCGCGATCGTCGTGCTCGGCGGCCTCGGGTCCAATCTGGGTGTGGTGTTCTCGGCGGTCGTAATGATCGGCGGCATCGAAATGCTGCGCAATCTCGGCTTCATCCGCGAGATCTTCGGCCCCGGCTTCGATCCGGTGCAGTACCGCATGCTGATCTTCGGCCTGGTCATGGTCATCATCATGGTGTGGAAGCCGCGCGGCCTCGTCTCCTCGCGCTCGCCCACAGTGTTCCTGAAGGAAAAGAAAACCGTGACGTCCGATATGGTCAGCGAGGGGCGCGGCTGATGGCGGACGGCGGCATTCTTCTTCGGGTCGAGCATCTGACGATGCGCTTCGGTGGCCTCGTGGCCATCGACAATCTGTCCTTCGACGCCCGGCGCGGCGAGATCACCGCGTTGATCGGCCCCAATGGCGCCGGAAAGACCACGGTCTTCAACTGCATCACCGGCTTCTACAAGCCGAGCGAAGGGCGCATTGCGCTCGTGCATGGCAGCGACCAAGTCCTAGGCCGTCTCGACGAGATCACCAACACCGGCGCCCAATCCCTCAAAACCGATGACGGCGCGCTGTTCCTGCTGGAGCGGCTGCAGAACCACAAAGTGTCCGAGCAGGCGCATGTCGCCCGCACCTTCCAGAACATCCGCCTGTTCGGCGGCATGACGCTGCTGGAAAACCTCCTCGTCGCCCAGCACAACCGGTTGATGAAGGCCTCGGGCTATGCCTTCCTCGGTCTTCTCGGCATCGGCGGCTACAACAGGGCCGAGCGGGAGGCGATCGACAAAGCCCGCTATTGGCTCGACCGGACGAACCTCATCGACCGCGCGGACGATCCGGCGGCTTCCCTGCCCTATGGCGATCAGCGGCGGCTCGAAATCGCCCGTGCCATGTGCTCCGACCCTGTCCTTCTGTGCCTGGACGAACCGGCCGCCGGCCTGAACGCGCGCGAAAGCGCCGATCTGAACGGCCTGCTCCGCTTCATCCGCCAGGAACACAACACTTCGCTGCTGCTCATTGAACACGATATGAGCGTCGTCATGGGCATTTCCGACCACATCGTGGTTCTGGATTATGGCAAGAAGATCGCTGACGGCACGCCGGCCGCCGTGCGCGAAGACCCCAAGGTTATCGCAGCCTATCTGGGCGTCGAGGAAGACGAGGCGGACGCCGTGACCGAGGAGATCAAGGCATGAGCACGCCTCTTCTCGCAGTGCGCGGCGTCCACACTTATTATGGCAACATCCGGGCCTTGTCCGGCGTCGATCTCGATGTACATGCGGGCGAGATCGTCGCCTTGATCGGGGCGAACGGCGCCGGCAAATCGACCCTGATGATGACGATCTGCGGCAGCCCGCGCGCCCGACAGGGCCAGGTTCTGTTCGACGGCCACGACATCACGAATCTGTCGACGCACGAGATTGCCCGCCTGCGCATTGCCCAATCGCCCGAGGGTCGCCGCATCTTCGCGCGCATGAGCGTCTTGGAAAACCTGCAGATGGGCTCGGTCGTCGCAGGTACGGCGCATTTCGAGGAAGATCTCGAGCGCATGTTCCAGCTGTTCCCGCGTCTGAAGGAGCGTCTGCACCAGCGCGGCGGCACCTTGTCCGGCGGCGAGCAGCAGATGCTGGCCATCGCACGTGCCCTCATGGCGCGTCCGCGGCTCCTCCTCCTCGACGAGCCGTCGCTCGGCCTCGCGCCGCTCATCGTCAAGCAGATCTTCGACGCCATCCGTTTGCTCAACCAGCAGGAGGGCCTGACGGTCTTCATCGTCGAGCAGAACGCCTTCCACGCGCTGAAACTGGCCCATCGGGGCTATGTGATGGTCAATGGCGAGATCACCCTGAGCGGCCCCGGCCGCGAACTCTTGTCCCGCGAGGAGGTCCGTGCGGCCTACCTCGAAGGCGCCCATTGAAGGAGACCGGCAGATGCAGGGCATTCTCTGGGAAATCGGCCTCGCGGATTTCATCATCGTCACGCTCGTGCTCGGCGGCGGCGCGGCCTACATGGCCGGTCGGGCCGTGGCCAATGGCTGGGGGCCGCTGTGGCGCGCCATCGTCTGGATGGTCCTGTTGGCGGCGGCGGTGCGCTTCGTCCATTTCGCGCTGTTTCACGGCACATTGCTGTCGGCGCAGTTCTACATCGTCGATTTCATCATTCTCGCCCTTGCCGCGACGCTCGGCCATCGCCTGACCCGCACGCGGCAGATGACGCGGCGCTATGGCTGGGCGATCGAACCGGCCGGCGCGTTATCGTGGCGGCTGAAAAGTGGGCAGAGCGCCTGATAGACGGGCTTTCGCTCCGCGCACGCTCGTGCACAATGCAAGCTGTGGTTGGGAAAGCGCGCTCAGACGCGTTCGCTAGGAGACGGCAAATGACCAGGAAATTGCTCACGGGATTGTTGCTCGGTACCGCCCTCACGGTCGCGTCCGGCGCGCAAGCGCAGGAGGCGATCAAGATCGCCCTTCAGGGACCGATCACGGGCGCGGAAGCCACCTTCGGCGCACAGATGAAGGTCGGTGCGGA
Organism: Terrihabitans aquatilis; assembly: GCF_052542005.1. Taxonomy (NCBI): domain Bacteria; kingdom Pseudomonadati; phylum Pseudomonadota; class Alphaproteobacteria; order Hyphomicrobiales; genus Terrihabitans; species Terrihabitans aquatilis. The sequence goes on from NZ_JBOCUO010000001.1 coordinate 799,405, forward strand.
AGCCGCGGTCCGGGACATCAACGCCGCCGGCGGCGTGCTGGGCAAGCAGATCCAGCTGTCTCTGGAAGACGACAAATGCGACGGCACGGAAGCCACCAGCGTCGCCAACCGCATCGCCGGTTCGGGCGTCGTGTTCGTGGCCGGCTCGTTCTGCTCGGGCGCGTCCATTCCGGCATCGAGCGTCTATGCCGAATCCGGCATCGTCCAGATCTCCCCCGCCTCGACCAATCCGAAATTCACCGACCAGCGCCCCGGCCCCGGCATCTATCGCGTCTGCGGGCGTGACGATCAGCAGGGCCCGACGGCCGCCGCCTACATCATGAAGAACTTCCCGGGCAAGAACGTCGCGTTCCTGCACGACAAATCACCCTATGGCGAAGGCCTCGCGAGCGAAACCGAGAAGGCTTTCAAGGATGCCGGGGGCAAGCCTGTCCTGTCCGACAGCTTCAACAAGGGCGACACCGATTTCAGCGCTCTCGTATCCAAGCTGAAGCAGGCTAAGGTCGATCTGGTCTACACCGGCACCTACCACACCGAAGCCGGCAATCTCCTGAAGCAGCTGCGCCAGCAGGGCGTGCAGGCCACCCTCATGGCGGGTGATGCCCTGGTTTCCGACCAGTTCTGGACCGTGGCCGGCACGGCCGGCGAAGGCACGCTGATGACCTTCTCCCCCGATCCGGCGAAGGACCCGAAGAACGCCGACATCGTGAAGAGCTTCAACGATGCGGGCATCAAGCCCGAGGGCTACGTGCTTTACACGTACGCCGCCATCCAGGCGTGGAAGGCAGCGGTGGAAGCCGCCAAGACCACCGAGGCTGCGGCTGTCATCAAGCAATTGGACGACGGCAAGTTCCCGACCGTGATCGGCGAGATCGATTTCGACGACAAGGGCGATGTCACCCTTCCGGGCTATGTCGTTTACCAGTGGAAGGCCGGCGCCTACGATTACGCCACCAACTGAGCCAATGCCGAAAGAACGAGAAAACCCGCTCTTCGGAGCGGGTTTTTTCATGCGTGGAAAGAGCTTTGGCAGGCCATGTCGGCTGTCTTACGAGCAGCCTAGGCTCGCCTCGCGCAGCGCATCCGCCACCTCTTCGACGCTGGCATCGGATTCGGGATGCCGTGCGGCCAGATGCTCGGCCTTCGCAATCGCTTCCTCCTCCCCGACAATGGGGGTGGTCGCGGTTGTGTCTGCAATGGCAACGGCCAGATGTAAATTGTTTGGCATAGACGACCCTCTCGTCCTGTCTCCCTTGATTAACGGGTTCGTGATCGGAGAGTTCCGCACTTTTTCCGTGTGGTTCACAGAAAATCCGATTGTGCTCAGCCCAGCCTGCCGAGCGCGGGGAACGTTTCCAGCAACCAGAACGACATTTGGGTGATCCAGCCGGTGAGGAAGGCGATGCCGACAAGGATGAGCAGCACGCCGATGACCTGCTCCACCCGCCCGAGATGGCGGCGAAACCGCGCGAGAAAACCCGTGAACGGTCCCATGGCAAACGCCGCCAGCAAAAACGGCAGGCCGAGACCGGCGGCATAGACGGCGAGCAAACCGGCCCCCCGCACAACCGTTGCCTCCGCCGCTGCCACTGTGAGCACGGCGGCCAGAACCGGGCCTATGCACGGCGTCCACCCGAAGCCGAAGGCGAGGCCCATCGCATAGCCGCCCCACAACCCCACGGGCTTGGAAGGGTTGAAGCGGGCTTCGCGGTACAGCAGGTCAATCCGGAACACGCCCAGGAAATGCAGACCCATGACGATGATGCCGATGCCGGCGAACATCGTCAGCCAGTCCAGATGCTGGCGGATAAGGCCGCCCAGCGCCGACGCCGTCGCCCCCAGCAGCACGAACACGGTGCCGAAGCCCAGAACGAACAGCAGCGACGTGACGAGTGCCCGCTGCACCACCACGCGATCCGGCTCCTCTGCGGCCATCTCGTCCAGCGTGGCGCCGGCCAGAAAGCTGAGATAGGCCGGCACCAGCGGCAACACACATGGCGTCAGAAAACTCAGCATTCCGGCGAAGAACACCGCTGGAAGCGTGATCTCCATAATGGTCGAGGGTCCTTTCGATCCCGGTCGTTCAGGCTGCTTTTAAGCCCGCAAATGGCAAGGTGCCATGCGCCCGAAGCGCACGCATGCCTTGCTCGCGCGGGTGCGGCCCTCTAGAAGAGCGGCAATCCATCCGAACCATCACGACTTTCTCGCGAGGCGAACCGTCATGGCCCGTCAGTTCATCTATCACATGAGCGGTCTGACCAAGACCTATCCCGGCGGCAAGAAGGTGCTCGACAACGTGCACCTGCAATTCTACCCGGACGCCAAGATCGGCGTGCTCGGCGTCAACGGCGCAGGTAAATCCACCCTGCTCCGCATCATGGCCGGCACCGACAAGGAATGGAGCGGCGAAGCCTGGGTCGCTCCCGGCGCGCGCGTCGGCTATCTGCCGCAGGAACCGCATCTCGATCCCGCCAAGACCGTGCGAGAGAACGTGATGGAGGGTGTGGCCGCCAAGCAGGCGATCCTGGACCGCTACAACGAGCTTGCGGTGAATTATTCCGACGAGACGGCGGACGAGATGACCCGCCTGCAGGACGAGATCGAGGCGCAGGGCCTGTGGGATCTCGACAGCCAGGTCGATCAAGCGATGGAAGCCTTGCGCTGCCCACCGGATGACGCCGACGTCACCAAGCTCTCGGGTGGCGAGCGCCGCCGCGTGGCGCTCTGCAAATTGCTGCTGGAAAAACCCGAACTTCTCCTCCTCGACGAGCCGACCAACCATCTCGACGCCGAGACCACGGGCTGGCTGGAAAACCATCTGCGGAACTATCCGGGCGCGATCCTCATCGTCACCCATGACCGCTACTTCCTCGACAATGTGACGGGCTGGATCCTCGAGCTCGATCGCGGCCGCGGCATTCCCTACGAGGGCAATTACTCGTCCTGGCTGGTGCAGAAGCAGAAGCGTCTCGCGCAGGAAGCCTCCGAGGACACCGCTCGGCAGCGTGCCCTGGCCGCGGAATCCGAATGGATCTCGGCATCGCCCAAGGCCCGCCAGGCCAAGAGCAAGGCCCGCATCCAGCGCTACGAGGACCTCGTCAAGAAGGCCGCCGACAAGGCACCCGGCACGGCGCAGATCGTCATCCCCGTGGCCGAGCGGCTCGGCAACAATGTCATCGACTTCACGAACCTCAACAAGGCGTTCGGAGATCGCCTGCTGATCGACGATTTGTCGTTCAAGCTGCCGCCAGGCGGCATTGTCGGCGTCATAGGGCCGAACGGCGCGGGCAAGACCACCCTGTTCCGCATGATCACCGGGCAGGAGCAGCCGGATGGCGGCACGATCGAGGTCGGCGAGAGCGTCCAGCTCGGCTATGTCGATCAGTCGCGCGACGCGCTCGATCCCAACAAGAATGTCTGGGAAGAAGTTTCCGGCGGCAACGACATCATCTACCTCGGCAAGAAGGAAGTGAACTCGCGCGCCTACACCTCCGCCTTCAACTTCAAGGGTTCCGACCAGCAGAAGAAGGTCGGCCAACTCTCGGGCGGTGAGCGCAACCGCGTGCATCTGGCCAAGATGCTGAAATCGGGCGCCAACCTCCTCCTGCTCGACGAGCCCACCAACGATCTCGACATCGAGACTTTGCGCGCGCTGGAAGAGGCGCTTGAGGATTTCGCCGGATGCGCCGTGGTCATCAGCCATGACCGCATGTTCCTCGACCGCATCGCGACTCACATGCTCGCCTTCGAGGGCGACAGCCATGTCGAATGGTTCGAGGGCAATTTCCAGGACTACGAGGAAGACAAGAAGCGTCGCCTCGGCCCGGATGCCGTCGAGCCCAAGCGCCTGAAATACAAGAAGTTTTCGCGCTGATCGCAGTTTCATTGTCGCAGGCGGGATCTTCCCGCCTGCGCTGTCTTGGAACCTCCGTTATCTCGCGTTAGCCTTCGCAAACACCACGAGCGGAGGCATTTGCGGCATGGCGAAGGAAGGAACGTTTTGGGGACGGCTCCTGGAGCGGGTCCTTTCGTGGGGTGACGACAATCGCGTCAGCGGTATCATCAAGAAGGCGCATGAGACCGTCGAGGATCTGACCGAACGCGTCGAAAACGCGATGCCGGCTTCGGCCCACGACAAGCCGGAGAATACCGACGAGGATCTCGTCGATACCGCCAAAACCACCCCGCTGCCTCCACCGCCCCGCAAGAGCGTGGCCGCGCGCAGCCCCGCCCGATCGCGCAACACGGCGAAATCTCCGGCCCACAATGCCGCGCGCTCGTCGAAAGCCCCTGCCCGCAAACCACGCGGCGCGGCCTCCGAACCAAAGGTCGAAGACGGCGAGAAGGATCTCGCTCCCAAGCCGGCCGCCGTTCGCAAGCGTGCGGCTCCGCTGAAAGCCGTTCCCGCCGAACCGAAGGATGGAGCGGCTCCCGAGCCGAAGAAGCCGGCCCGCAGCCGAAAGCCCTCAGCCGCCAAGAGCAGCGTCGCGAAAGACGGAATTGAGCCTGTTGAGCCTGTCGTCCAGACGCAACCACCCGCCAGCCCGGAAATCGAGGCGCCCTCCGATGTCGAGCAGCCCGTGTCCGACGCCACGCCCGCCAGCGAGAAACCATCGGATGCCGACAAGGTTTAAAGCAGCAAACGCTCGCGTGAATCTTGCCGAATTGCAGCTTTTGCTTGTCCTGCTTTGAAAAACCCTCCACCTTTGGGAAGGGGAGCGGGCGAGTCTCCCGGACATGAACTTCTGAACGCGTCCTGAAACGAGCGTTCGCATCTGTCTCGCCCATGGGGGCTGAGATGAATGAAGATACGATCCGGCGTTCTGCCGCCGAACTGTTCGGGACGTTCTGGCTAACCTTTGGGGGATGCGGCGCGGCGGTGCTGTCGGCGGCTTTCCCCGAGCTGGGGATTGGCTTTCTGGGCGTCGCCTTCGCGTTCGGCCTGACGGTGCTGACCATGGCCTACGCCGTCGGCCATATCTCCGGCGGACACTTCAATCCAGCGGTCACGTTCGGTTTATGGTCTGCCGGACGCTGCGCCAATCATCACGTCCTGCCTTACATCGTTGCGCAGGTCCTGGGCGCAGTGCTTGGCGCGGCCGCGCTCTACATCATCGCATCCGGCCAGGCCGGCTGGGTGGCGGGCGGCTTTGCGTCGAACGGCTACGGCGAGCTCAGCCCCGGCAAATACGGTCTGGCTGCCGGCTTCACGGTGGAACTGCTGGCGACGTTTTTCTTCCTGTTCATCATCATCGGCACGACGTCCAAGGGCGCGGCCACCGGGTTTGCCGGCATTCCGATCGGCTTCGCCCTTGTCCTGATCCATCTGATCTCGATCCCGGTGACCAACACCTCTGTCAATCCGGCACGCAGCACGGGCCCGGCCTTGTTCGCGGGTGGCGAATACATCGCCCAGCTTTGGCTGTTCTGGATCGCACCCATCGCGGGCGCGGTCATTGCCGGAGCTCTGGCGCGCTGGTTCTATGAGCCTGCGGGCATTATCGACACGGAGGTGATCGAGGAACGGTCCACGCCAGTGTGATCGTTTTTCCCGGCAAACCAGCCTGGCCAGGATCGAACACGCTTGCGGAGCGCCAACGCTCCGCATAAACATATCTTTATGTCCAAGGACGATTATTCATCACAGGAAGCCTCCCCCCTGCGCGATGTGCTCGCCGGCCTTCGCGCGGCTGGTGAGCCCACGCGGCTCCGGCTTCTGGCGCTCCTTGCCGATGGGGAACTGAACGTCACCGATCTCACCGAGATCCTCGGACAATCGCAGCCGCGTATTTCCCGCCACCTCAAGCTTCTCGCCGAAGCCGGCCTCATAGAGCGCCAGCGTGAAGGCAGCTGGGCCTTCTTCCGGCTCGCGAACGAGGGACCGGGAGCTGGCCTTGCCCGCGATATAGTGGCCCGCATCGCAGCCGATGAGCCAGCCCTCCTCGCCGATCAGGAGCGAATGACGGAAGTCCGCGGAGCCCGGGATGCGCGGGCCGCCGCCTATTTCAGCGATCACGCCCAGAACTGGAACACGATCCGCGCGCTTCACGTGGAGGAAGCGGCGGTGGAAGCCGCGATCCGCGAGGCCGCCGGTCCCGAACCCATCCGCGCCTTGCTCGACATCGGCACGGGCACGGGCCGTATGATCGAGGTGCTGGGGCCGCAGGCCGATCGCATCACCGGCCTCGATATGTCGCCCGACATGCTGGCCGTGGCGCGCTCGCGGCTGGCGCAGGCGGATCTCGGCCGCGCGCAATTGCGCCAGGGCGATATCTACGCGTTGCCCGTGCCCGCCCACAGCTTCGACTTCGTGGTCATCCATCAGGTCCTGCACTTCCTGGAAGATCCAGCCCGCGCCGTGCGTCAAGCCGCTCGCGCGGTCGCGCCTGGCGGCCGGCTGCTCATCGTCGATTTTGCTCCGCACGAGCTCGAATTCCTGCGCGAGGCCCACGCGCACAGGCGGCTTGGTTTCGCGACCGATGTCGTCGAGCAATGGCTGCGTCAGGCGGGGCTTGAGCCCTGCAACCGCCGCGATCTCGCTGCGCCGGACAGCGCCCGCGACAAGCTTACCGTGTCGCTGTGGCTCGCGCGCGACCCAAGAATCATCACCGATCTTCCCCCTCTCGATCCGAACCGGTCCGTGGCATGACGCCCCCTACCTCCGAACGTCTCAGCCGCTGTGGCGGCCCACTCGATATCAATGTCTCTTTCGAGTTCTTTCCGCCGAAATCTCCGGAATCGGAAGTGGCGCTCTGGGCCTCCATCAACCGGCTGCTGCCGTTATCGCCGAGCTTCGTGTCCGTCACTTATGGTGCCGGCGGTTCCACGCGCGAGCGCACCCACCAGACGGTGACGCGGCTCGTTCGCGAGACGGACATCCAGCCCGCGGCCCATCTCACCTGCGTTTCGGCTTCACGCGAGGAGATCGACGAGGTTGCCCGTGCCTATTGGGATGCCGGCGTCCGCCACATCGTCGCCCTGCGCGGTGATCCTCCGGGCGGGCTAGGCACGCGCTACGAGCCGCAGTCGAACGGCTATCCCTATGCCGCCGATCTCGTGGCGGGCCTGAAGCGCATCGGCGATTTCGAGATTTCGGTCGCGGCCTATCCGGAAATGCATCCGGAAAGCACCTCGCTCGACGCTGACATCGAAGTCCTCAAGGCCAAGGTCGATGCCGGGGCAACGCGGGTGATCACCCAGTTCTTTTTCGAAAACGACGTCTACGAGCGATACGTGGAGCGCGTCCGCCGGGCCGGCATCGATCTGCCGATCGTGCCGGGCATCGCGCCGGTGCATTCCTTCAAGGCGGTATCGAGTTTCGCACGGAAGGCCGGCGCCAGCGTGCCGGATTGGCTGGCCCAGCGTTTCGAGGGGCTGGACGACGATCCCGAGACGCGCCAGCTGGTGGCGGCCGCTGTCGCTTCCGAACAGGTGCTCGACCTTGTGGACCGCGGCGTCACCGATTTCCACTTCTACACGATGAACCGGGCAGACCTCGTCTACGCCACCTGCCATCTTCTGGGCCTGCGGCCGAAGACGCTCGAAACGGTCTGAGTGCTATTTTGCCCGCAGCCGATACATCAGGTGCGGCTGCCCGGCCCGCGTAAGCGCGCGCTCGAACGAAAACCCGCAGCGCACCAGCACCGCTTCCGATGCGGCGTTGGATGTCTGGGTTACGGCTGCGATCTCAGGAAGGCCGAGATTCTCGAAGCCGAGCTGCGTCGCCAACTTGCCGATCTCGGTTGCCCGGCCCTTTCCCCGATGCGGCGCGGTCAGGGCATAGGTCAACTCGATGACCTCTTGCCCCTCGATTTCCGAGCGGCGCAATCCGCCCCAGCCGGCGAAGCGGCTGGTCTCCAGATCGCGGAAGAACCACATGCCGTAATGGTTCTCGCGCCAATGGCTACGCTCGCGGCGGATGAATGCCTTTGCGGCGGCCGGCTCGCGCACGCCGCCCAGCTTGCTCATCATCTCCGGATCGCCGAACGCCTTTTCCACGCCCACGAGATGTCCCTCATGCGGCACATCGCCGAACAGGCCGGCGATCTCGACAACGGTGGGAAACAGGAGGCTCAGCATGGCTCAGGACGTACAGAAACAGGCGGTCGCGACATCGCCGAAATCGCGGGCGGCCAGCGCATGCGAAAGCTCGGCCGAAACGGGCGCGTCGCTGGTGAAGAACGCGCGCGAGGGAACGGGCGGCAATTGCAGGCCGTCCTCGGCGCCGATCAGGCTGGCTACGCGCCGGGCGATGGCAGGCGCGGGATCGATGAACTGGACGGGCCACGGCGCGAGGCGCTCAAGGCGCGGCAGCAGCAAGGGATAATGCGTGCACGCCAGAACGATCGTGTCGGTGCGGCCTCCCTCGTCCGCGACAAAGCATGGCGCGATCTCGGCCGCGATCGCCTCATCGGAGGGCGGCGCACCCCGTAATTCAGCCTCCGCCAGGCTGGCCAGCGAAGGGCTGCCGACAAGCGTCACCTGGCAATCCCCGGCATGAACGGCGATCAGTTCACGCGTGTAGTCACGCGTCACGGTGCCGGGCGTCGCCAGCACGCTGAAGCGCCTCGAACGGGTTTGATGCGCGGCCGTCTTGATGGCCGGCACCGTCCCGACGAATGGCAGATCGTAGCGCTGCCGCAGCACGGGAAGAGCCAATGTCGATGCGGTGTTGCAAGCGATGACTACGAGATCGGGATCGTGCGCCCGAACGAAGGTGCCGATCACGGCATCGATGCGCTCGACCAGCACGTCCGGCGGCAGGCGGCCGTAGGGAAACACGGCCGTATCGGCCAGATAGATCAGCTCGGCGCCGGGCAACAGCCGCGCGATTTCGGCGTGCACGGTCAGCCCGCCGAGGCCGGAATCGAACACACCGATCCGCGGCCTGCGATCGGGAACACGCGTCAGTCCGCTGCCCGCGGCACCCGCCAGAAGATCGACCCTCACACCAAAGCTCCGGTCCGCCTGTGTCTCCTCAGATTAGACCGATTTCATAGCGAAACTGGTTAACGAACGAAACCTTTGCGCAGACTCACCATTAACAGGCATTGGGCCCTTGGCCGCGTGGCCATCGAGCAGACTTCTGTTGGAGATTTCTGAAATGACCTATCTGACGCGTACGGCGCTCGTCGCAGGACTGGCGGTTCTCGCCGGCCCCGCTTTCGCACAGACCTCCGAGGCTGATTACGCCAAGCGCTTCGACGGTTCCTTCAGCGGCGGCGGCAAGGTCCGCACCGAGGCGAATGGCAGCCCCTGGAACGCCAAGTGCAAGGTAACGGGCAAATCCTCGCCCACCTCGGTCAGCATTAAGGGCACCTGCACGGCTGCGGTCGTCGTCAGCCGCGAGATCGGCGCAGACCTCAAGATCAGCCCGGACGGCACCTATAGCGGCACCTATGTCGGCTCGAAGATCGGCCCCGCAAGAATCTCCGGCAAGCGCTCCGGTGATACCGTTCGCCTCAACGTGACCTGGCCCAAGCCCGTGAACGGCGACACCAAGGCCACGATGACGATCACCAACAAGGGCAACGGCTTTACTTTCGCCGTGGACGATCTCGACCAGCCGGGCGGCAAGACCGTCCGCATGACCGACATCAACCTGTCGAAATAAATCCTGTCAGCGGCGCGGCCTCAGCCGCGCCGCGCGCTCGTCTGCGGCGCCGAACGGCTGGCGGCATCGGCGATCAGGCCGGTCGCGACCGCCTTCAGAAGATCGCCCGGCAGGAACACCGTGCTGGCCGCGATCGCAGACATCAGGTTCATATTGGCTTTCCATGCCATCCACGGAATGCCGAACGCGTAGAGCACGAGAATGCCGCCGATGACCGAGGCGATGATGCCCGCGATCATGGTCGGAGTGCGGCTCATGCGTTCCATGACGAGACCGCAGACGAACGCGGCGGCGACATAACCGAACAGATATCCGGCCGTCGGGCCGAAGAACACGCCGAGCCCTCCGCGCCCCCCGGACAGAAGCGGCGCACCAAGTGCCACGACGAACAGAAACAGCATCACGGCCAGCGCACCCTGCCGGGCTCCGAGGATCACGCCCGCCAGCATCACGCCCAGGCTTTGCGCCGTCACGGGAACACCACCGACGATCGGAAGGTCGAAGCGCGGCAGCAATCCCAGGGCGCCGATGATGGCGGCGAACAACGAAACCCGCACGATATCCCGCGTATCCAGCGACATGTTCTGCCCCCCTTTGTCAGCCCCAACCGATTCTTCGAACAAATAGGCTGCAACGCCCGTCAGCAGCGCTTTCACGATGCCGCCCGGCAGAAGGCCCATGGCCAGATCAACGCAGGCATTCAAGCTCTTGCCTGTCATCCAGGCATTGAACGGGATGCCAATGAGATTGAGCACGACGTAACCGCCGACAAAGGCCGCCAGCGTGCCGCCGAGGAGCAGGCCGAAACGGTCGCCCCAGCGCTCCACCATCCAGCCCGTCACGAAGGCTGCCGGAACGAAGCCGATGAGATAGCCCGCGGTCGGGCCGGTGAACACATCGACGCCGCCGCGACCGCCGGCAAGAAGCGGCAGGCCGAAGGCAACGCCCACGAGAAAAAGGATGACGGCCAGTGCCCCGCGGCGCGCACCGAGAAAAGCGCCCGCAATCGTCACGCCCAGGCTCTGCGCCGTGATCGGCACGCCGCCCAGGAGCGGAAGGTCGATCTTTGGTACGAGACCCAGCGCCGCGATCAGAGCCGCGAAAAACAGGATGCGGCCCAACCCACGAATGTCCATCACATCCCCCTGCCCCGACGGTCGAAGCCCCGCGCATCGAGCGATTCGGCAACCTGATCGGCCAGTCGTAGCGTCTCGGCGATGAACGGCGCAATCAGACGGTAGGAGGCCCGCCGCCCGGTCCGGGCACGCCAGGCTTCGCTGCGTGCCTGCCAGTTCGCGTTGAGCACCGGCACGAAGCGGATCACCAGTGCGACGGCCAGCGCCAGCTTGCGTGGGTTCACGCCGAGCGGCTGCAGCAACCTCAGCAGCGGCATCAGGGCATTCATCATGGCCTGCATCGTAGTCGTCATGCTGACGAGATCGGCCAGCAGCACCATCAGGACGAGCCGGATCACCGCGCTCGCACCTGCGCGCGGATCGCCGGACAGGAGATGCAGCGCGAACAGGATCATCAGGATAGGCAGGAACGCGCGCATGCCTCCGCCGGCCCGCCGCAGCGCGGCTTTGCCGAGCGACGCATAGAGTGCAAGGCACAGGCACAGACCGGCTAGAAGAAGCCGCCAATCATTGATGGGCAGCAAACCCATACTGATAGTGGCCAGCGCCGCGAGCTTCACACCGGCCGGCACCCGATGCAGCCACGAACGGGCCTCGAAATAGCCGGAGATCACGACGCGTCCCCTTTCATGCGCCCGGCACGGACATCGGCCTCATAGGCGGCCAGGACATCGCGTGCCGGGCCATCCCCCCGCACGCGTCCGTCCTGCAGCCAAATGACCCGGTCGAACTCCGCCAGCAGATGGAGATCGTGGCTCGCCATCACGATCTTTTGCGGAAGCGCTTCGAGGCGGGCTGAGATGTCGAGCCGCGTCGGCAGATCGAGGCTGGAGAACGGCTCGTCCAGCAGCAAGATCGAGGGCTCCGAAGCCAGCACCGCCAGCAGGCAGACCAATTGTTTCTGTCCATCGGAGAGGGCGTGCGTGGCGCGGTCCTCCCAGCCTGCGCAGCCATGCTGCGCCAGCAAGGCCCGCGCCCGCTCATCGGCGTCCTTTGTCCGCATCCCGGCCTCGGTCAGCCCGAAAGCCACCTCCTCCCCCACGGTTGGGAAGAGGATCTGATGGTCGGGGTTTTGGAACAGGAAGCCGATCTCGCGCGGCAGATCACGGCGATGTTCGCGCGTTTCCTTGTCCCACACGCGCACTTCGCCTGAATCAGGCAGCAGCAGCCCGGCGGCAAGACGCAGAAGCGTGCTTTTCCCGGATCCGTTATTGCCGATCAGGCCGATACGCGGCTCGGAAAGGCCCAGTGCGAGGCCATCGAGCACGAGGCGATCGCCACGTGCGAGCGTCACATCGGCGAAGGCGAGATAAGGCTTGCCGGACAAGGACGGAGACGTGGCACCCATTCCCGTGGCTTAACGTCGGACGACGTGGGCCACAAGTTCGCGAAAAGGATCGCTAGCGTTCTTCGCCCGCCGCCGCGCGATCGATAAACCACGTCAAGGTTCCCTGAGGCCTCAAACGCGCCGCGGGAACATGCTCTCCGGCTCGTACACGTGACAATGCGTTGGCCTTGCCGGCCCCGCTGACCAGGAAGCCGGAAGCGCGGCAGCTCTCCAAGGCGGGATAGGTCAACGTCACGCGCGGCACATGCGGCTCCATTCCGGCATCCGCGGCGACCGCCCAGCGTGCGCGCTCGGCGAGAGCGGGCGATCCTGGAAAGAGCGAGGCCGTGTGACCATCATCGCCCATGCCGTTGAGCACGAGGTCGAACAGGGGCCTTTCAGGGTCGAGATTATCGGCGCCATAGAAGGCCTTGAGATCCTGCTCGTAGAGAGCAGCGGCCTCATCGGGGCTCGCGGAATCGGTCGGAACAGCGTGCACGTTCTCAGCCGGCACCGGCACATGATCGAGCAACGCGCGGCGCGCCATGGCCATGTTGTTGCGGCTGTCCTCGGCCGGCACGAAACGCTCATCACTCAGAAAGAAATGCATCTTCTGCCAAGGCAGATCGAGGGCGGTCAGCAGACGGTAGAGCCGTTCCGGCGTGGAGCCGCCGGTAAGGCAAACAGCAATGCGCTCGCCACCGCTTTGAACGATATCGATGAACCATTGCTCCGCCGCGCGTGCGAGCGCATCGGAATCGGCCTGCTGGTTGATGTGGTGATCGTCGATCATGAGCATCACCCTAGCGAGCGCCAATGGCGCCCGTCTCGTGCCAGAAGATCATGAGCCGCCTTCGGCCCGTCGCTTCCTGCAACATAGGTCTCGAGCCCGCGCTCGCCAGCCGCCTTCCAGGCATCGAGGAACGGTTGCACGGCGCGCCAGCCGGCTTCCACCCCATCGGCACGCTGGTAGAGGATCGAATCCCCCGTCATGCAATCGTAGATCAGGGTTTCGTAGCCGGTGGCCGGCACCGCCTCGAAATAATCGCGGTAATTGAACGTCATGCCCACCGGTGCGATTTCGATCTCCGGCCCGGGGATCTTGGCGTTGAAGTGCAGCTTGATCCCCTCCTCCGGCGCGATGCCGATGACGAGCTGGTTCTCGCCGAGAGCATCCATCGGCAGATGACGGAACATGCTGACGGGAGCCTGCTTAAACTTCACCGAGATCTCGGTGCGGCGCTTGCCGAGCGCCTTGCCCGTGCGCAGATAGAACGGCACGCCGGCCCAGCGCCAATTGTCGATCTCCAGCCGCAAGGCCGCGAATGTCTCGATCGTGCTGCTGTGCGCCACGTTTTCGGTCTCGCGATAGCCGACCACATGCCGGTCTCCGACCTGGCCGGCGAGATATTGCGCGCGCACCGAACTCGCCAGCGCCTCCTCGGGCGTGTTGATGCGAATGGAATCGAGCGCATCGGCCTTTTCCGTCCGCACCGCATCGGCGTTGAAACGCGAGGGCGGTTCCATGGCCACGAGCGCCAGAAGCTGGAAGAGATGATTGGGCACCATGTCGCGCAATGCGCCGGTCGAATCGTAGAATGCGCCGCGCAGCCCGACATCCACGGTCTCGGCCACGGTAATCTGTACGTGGTCGATGTGGTCACGGTTCCACACCGGCTCGAACAGGCCGTTGGCGAACCGCAGGATGAGGATGTTCTGAACCGTTTCCTTGCCGAGATAATGGTCCATGCGGAAGATCTGCTCTTCCTTCAGCACGGATAGCAGCTCTCGGTTCAACTGCTTGGCGGATTCCAGATCGGTGCCGAACGGCTTCTCCACGATCACCCGACGCCAGGAGCCGCTGCCCTCCTGCGTCAGTCCTGCATCACCGAGCCGTTGCGCGATCGTCGCGAAGACCGAAGGCGGCGTGGCGCAATAGAAAAGGCGGTTGCCCTTGGTTCCACGCTCCTTTTCGATGCCTTCGAGACGCTCCCGCAGGTTCTGATAGGTCGCCGGGTCGCGCAGGTCGCCGAACACGAACGACACGCAGGCCAGCAGCCGTTGCGCCACGTCACGGTCCACCTTCTGCGTCGCGTGTTGCGCCAGCGCGGCCCGCATCTCGCTCCGGAACGCGTCGGCGCTCATTTCTTCGCGACCGATGGCAACGATGCTGAACTCGTCGGCCAACAGGCCCTGCGCCGCCAGATTGTAGAGCGCCGGCATCAGGAGCCGCCGGGTCAGATCGCCCAGCGCGCCGAAAATGACGAAGGTACAGGGGTCGGCCGGAGGCGTCTGGATCTTGCGTTTAATGGACATCGGGCGGCGGCACCTTGGGTTCGAGATGGCCGCCGAACCCCTTGCGCATGGCCGACAGCACCTTTTCCGCAAACGTGTGTTCCTGGCGCGAGCGGAAGCGCGCGAACAAGGCCGACGACAGCACCTCTGCGGGCACCGCCTCGGCGATAGCGGCCTGGATGGTCCAGCGTCCCTCGCCGGAATCCTCAACGAAGCCGGAATAATTTTTGAGAGTGCCATCCTCGACGAGGGCGGCGGCCGTGAGATCGAGCAGCCAAGATGTCACCACGCTGCCGCGACGCCACACCTCGGCCACCTCGGTGACGTTGATGTCCAGCCGCTCCTCCTCGGGCAGACGCTCGGAGGCGGCGTTGCGCATGATGTCGAAGCCCTCGGCATAGGCCTGCATCAAGCCGTATTCGATGCCGTTGTGGACCATCTTCACGAAATGGCCGGCACCGCTCGGCCCGGCATGGATATAGCCCTGTTCGGAACGGGAATACTCGCCCTCGCGACCGGCGGTACGCGGAATTTCGCCATGGCCTGGCGCCAGCGCCGAGAAGATCGGCTCCAGCCGTTCGACCTCGGATTCCTCGCCGCCGATCATCAGGCAATAGCCGCGATCGACGCCCCAGATGCCGCCGCTCGTGCCGACATCGAGATAGAAGATGCCGAGCTCGGCCGCTTGCCGGGCGCGCCGGATATCGTCCTTCCAGAACGTGTTTCCGCCATCGATGATGGTGTCGCCGGGCTCCAGCAGGCGCAGCAATTCCTGCACCACGCCCTCGGTAATCTCACCGGACGGCACCATGACCCATACGGTGCGCGGCTTTTCCAGCTTGGCCACCAGATCGGCGAGATCGGTGGAGCCGACGGCTCCCTCGTCCGCCAGAACCTGCACGGCGGCCTGGTCGCGGTCATAAACCACGGCGCTGTGGCCGGTCGCATGAAGACGGCGCACGATGTTGGCGCCCATCCGGCCGAGGCCGATCATTCCAAGCTGCATCGGATCTCTCCCCGCTTCCACATAGTGCCGCTCCACGACAGGCTAAAGACGTGCGGCACTTCAACAATTCGTATCAGATCGAGCGATCAGGCGCGGCCGCGCCGGCTCATTGTGGGGCGCACCATGCGTTCGATCCAGTTGCGAAGCTCGGTGACGCGACGCTCCGTATCCAGAACGTCCGCTTCATAGCCAAGCCGCCAGGCAAGATCGGTGCGGCCGGAATCCGCTTCCAGTTCACGAAGATCGGCCGCATGCGCGGAAAGCTGATCGAGGTTCCTGAACGGCCCCTCGTCAACGAGCGTTTGGCCGTAGCGCTCAAGGATTGCGGCCATCTCCGAAAGCGTGAATTCCGGGTGATATTGCACGCCCCAAAACGTGCCCCTGCCGTGGCGGATTTCCGCGCCCTGCACGTCGGAAAATGCGTTCGTCGCGGTCACGACCATGCCTTCCGGGCGTGTCGCCACCTCGTCGGTGTGCACGGCCGGAGCGTCGAAGACCTCGCCTTTGCCCGCATACATCGGGTGCTCGCGCCCCTCCTCGGTCAGGCGGATCTTGCGGGCCAGGCCGAGTTCGCGGCCTTTAACCGAACGCGCGACGACCCCGCCAGCCGCCACCGCTGCCACCTGCAGCCCCCAGCATGAGCCGAAGAACGGCACGCCTGTATCGAACACCACACGCGCCAGATCGATCTGCCGCAGACTTTCCGGCTTGCCCTCGTAGATGTTGAGCGACGAGCCGGTAATGGCGACACCGTCATAGCCCTCGATGCCGCCACCGTCCGGCACGTTCGCGCCCTCGTCTGCCGGGAAGCAGATGTCCACCACCGCGTCGGATGCGATGCCGCGCAGCACATCGGCATAGCCCTCGCCAAAGGTCTTTCCCGTGCAGGCCGCCTGCCGCTCGCGGGCGCGGCTCGTGTTTCCCTCGACAACGAGAATGCGCATCAGGCCAACGCCTCGCGCAGATGGAAGCTCTTGGGCCGCGTCAGCATGGAATAACCGATCTCCGACAGGGACGCGCCGCGCCCGGTGTCCTTCACCCCCGTCCAGGCCAGAGCCGGGTCGAGATAATCGCAGCGGTTCATGAAAACGGTACCGGTTTCGATCTGCCCGCCGAGCCTTTCGGCGGAATCGATATCGGCGGTCCAGATCGAGGCGGTCAGCCCATAGGGGCTGTCGTTCATCAGCCGCAGCGCTTCCTCATCGGACGAGACCTTCATGATGCCCACGATGGGGCCGAAGCTCTCCTCCTTCATCACGCTCATCGAATGGTCGACATTCGTCAGAACCTGCGGCGCGAGATAGGGCGTGCCGGACTGGTCAGCCGCAAACCGCGACGCATCGATATGCGCCACCGCCCCCTTCGCAAGGGCCTCCAATGTCTGGGCGCGCACGGCATCGGCGAACCTCGTGCTGGCCATCGGACCGAGCGTCGTCGCCTCATCCAGGGGGTCGCCCAGCACATAGGCGCCCGCTTTGGCCACATAGTTTTCCACGAAATCGTCGTAGAGGCTCTCGTGCACGTAGATCCGCTCGATGCCGCAGCAACACTGGCCGGAATTGTAGAACGCGCCGTCGACGAGATTTTCCACCGCGTGGTCGAAATCGGCATCGGCCCGCACATAGGCCGGGTCCTTGCCGCCGAGTTCGAGGCCGATGCCGGTGAACGTGCCGGCGGCAGCCTGTTCAATGGCCCTGCCGCCCGCCACGGAACCTGTGAAATTGACGTGGTCCACGGAGCCCGACGACAGAATGCGGGTCGTGTCTTCATGGCCCAGCACGAGATTGCGGAACAGGCCCTTCGGCCCGCCCGCTGCGTCAAACGCCTGCTGGAACCGTTCACCGGCCAGGATGGTCTGCGAAGCATGTTTCAGCAGCACCGCATTGCCGGCGATCAGCGCCGGAACGATCGTGTTCACCGCGGTGAGATACGGATAATTCCATGGCGCCACCACGAGCACGACACCCAGAGGGTCACGCTTGATGAAACGCCGGAAACCTTCCTTTCGCGCGGGCACGATGGGAGCCAGATTCTCCTCGGCGATGTCCACCATGTAGCGGACCCGCTCCTCGACAGGCCGGAACTCGCCGCCATAGCGCACCGGTCGGCCCATCTGCAGAGCGAGTTCGGGCACGATCTCCTGGTTCATGGCCAGCAACGCATCCATGAACTTCAACGCAAAGGCGGAGCGCTCGGCAACCGGCACGTCCCGCCATCGGGCCTGTGCCGCACGGGCCTCCTCCAGCGCCGCCTCGATCTCCGATCCACGCGCAATGGGCCGCCGCGCCACTTCGCGGCCATCGACCGGGGAGATGCAAACGATGTCACTCATGATGCACGTCCTGTCAGAGGGAGGCGAAAACCGGAGCCGATCCTCGCATGAAGGGCAATGTAGCGACGGATGACCGATGCCGCGACCCCAGCCGCCTCGTGTTTTTGCACGGATTTTGCACGGCCGCCGCTTTGACTTTGTTGGCAAAAAGCCCGACCGTCCGGCGAATTTCCAATGCCGGATACCGATGTACGCCGATCCCCGCGCCTCTTCATTTACGGCACAAAGCCCACGGCGCCAGCGTGCCGAGGGACGCATCGTCTTCGAGGCCGGCCGCTTCGGGTCTGCGACCCGCACGATGCATCTGGCCGAGAGCGGGCCCCTGCGGCTGCGTTTCCCGAACGCGCACGGTCCACGACTCGAAGCCGTGATGATGAACACAGGCGGAGGTATTGCCTGCGGCGACCGCATGAATGTGCAGATTGCCGCAAAAACAGGCAGCGAAATCGTCATCACCTCGCCCGCCGCCGAGCGGATCTATCGGTCCGATGGGGATGTTTCCGAAATCCACGTCCGCCTGAATTTGGAAAGGGGGGCACGGCTGTCCTGGCTTCCGCAGGAAACGATCCTCTACGACCATGCCCGTGCCCGCCGCTCGTTCGAGGCCGAGATCGCAGCCGATTCCCGTCTCGCAATGTTCGAAGCCATCATGTTCGGCCGCAGCGCCCGGGGCGAGCGGATGACGGACGGCCTGCTTCACGATCGCTGGCGGATCCGCCGCGAAGACCGCCTCGTCTTCGCCGAGGATTTTCACCTTCAGGGGCCCATTCACGAACAGCTGGCCCGTCCGTCCATCACCGCCGGGGCCACGGCCATCGCCACTTTTCTTTACGTCGCGCCCGACGCCGAAGCCCGCCTCGAAGCCGCGCGTGAGCATCTCGTTGGCGCGGAATGTGCATGCGGTGCAAGTACCTGGAACGGCCTTCTCTCCGTTCGCTTTCTGGCACCTGAGATCGGTCCGCTGCGACGCAGCTGCACGGCTTTTCTCACCAAGTTTCTGGGGCATCCCCTGCCCCGCGTCTGGCACGGATAACAAGGACCTCATCGGTGAACCTCACGCCCCGTGAAAAGGACAAGCTGCTCGTCGCCATGGCCGCGATGGTGGCCCGCAACAGGCTGGAACGCGGCGTCAGGCTGAACCATCCGGAAGCAGTCGCCATCATCACGGAATATGTGGTGGAAGGCGCGCGCGACGGCCGGACCGTGGCTGAACTGATGGAGGGCGGCGCGGGCGTCCTGACCACCGACCAGGTCATGGAAGGCATCGCCGAGATGATCCACGACATCCAGGTCGAAGCTACGTTTCCGGACGGCACCAAGCTCGTCACGGTTCACCATCCCATCAGGGGAGCGGCGTCGGAGAACGTGCCCGGCTGCGTCACCCCACTGCCTGGCGAGATCATCTTCAATGAGGGCGCAACCCGCATCTCGCTCGAAGTCGCCAATATCGGAGACCGGCCGATCCAGATCGGCAGCCATTATCATTTCTACGAGGCCAATCCCGGCCTGCGCTTCGAGCGCGAGAAGGCACGTGGCATGCGGCTCGACATCGCGCCCGGCACCGCGGTCCGCTTCGAACCCGGCGCCAGCCGTGAGGTGACGCTCGTCCCACTTGGCGGCAAGCGCGAAGTCTACGGCTTCCGTGGCGACGTGATGGGAAAACTTTGATGGACGGCATCCAACTGGTTTCACGCGCGGCTGATCTCGCCGCCCGCCGACATGTTGGCGACCGACGCAAGGGCCGCGCTCAAGAACCTTATATAAACCACCTCGCAGAGGTTGCGGCCCTTCTTGCCGACCATGGTGCGGACGCTGATCTCGTTGCAGCAGGATGGCTCCACGACACAATCGAAGACACGGAAACAACGCGCGATGAGCTCGAAAAAGAGTTTGGTGCCAACGTTGCGTCTCTCGTTGCCGAAGCCACGGATGACAAAAGTCTTTTAAAAGCCGAGCAGCGCCAGAAGCAGATCGAGAACGCTCCTCACAAATCTGCTGCTGGCAAAGCGCTGAAGATCGCGGACAAGATCAGCAATGTCCGCTCTCTCATGGCCAGCCCCCCCGATAACTGGGAGCGGGATCGTCTGCTGGATTACGTGTCGTTCGCGGAGAAGGTGGTAGCGGGCTGTCGCGATGGCAGCACGTCTCTAGCAGACTTGTTCGACCGCACAGCAGAAGAAGCAAGGAGCCTGATCTAATGGCCTCCCTTCCCCGTGCCGCCTATGCCGACATGTTCGGCCCCACGACCGGCGACAAGGTTCGCCTGGCCGACACCTCGCTCGAGATCGAGATCGAAAAGGACTTCACCACCTACGGCGAAGAGGTGAAGTTCGGCGGCGGCAAGGTCATCCGCGACGGCATGGGCCAGAGCCAGATCAGCAATGCCGACGGCGCCATGGACACCGTCATCACCAATGCCGTGATCCTCGATCATTGGGGGATCGTGAAGGCCGATGTCGGGCTCAAGAACGGGCGCATCGCCGCCATCGGAAAGGCTGGCAATCCGGACGTTCAGCCGGGCATCGACATCATCATCGGCCCCGGCACCGAAATCATCGCGGGCGAAGGCAAGATTCTGACGGCCGGCGGCTTCGACACGCACATCCACTTCATCTGCCCGCAGCAGATCGAGGAGGCGCTGATGAGCGGCGTCACCTCCATGCTGGGCGGCGGCACCGGGCCGGCCACGGGCACCTTCGCCACCACCTGCACGCCCGGACCATGGCATCTGGCGCGCATGATCGAGGCGGCCGACAGCTTCCCCATGAATCTCGGGTTCGCCGGCAAGGGCAATGCGTCGCTGCCCGGCGCGCTGGAGGAGATGGTGCTGGCCGGCGCCTGCGCGCTCAAACTCCACGAGGATTGGGGCACCACGCCCGCCGCCATCGATTGCTGCCTCTCGGTGGCGGATAGTCATGACGTGCAGGTGATGATCCATTCCGACACGCTGAATGAATCCGGCTTCGTCGAGGACACCATCGCCGCCTTCCAGGGCCGCACCATTCATGCTTTTCACACCGAAGGCGCGGGCGGCGGCCATGCGCCGGACATCATGAAAGTGGCGGGCCTGCACAACGTGCTGCCCTCTTCCACCAATCCCACGCGCCCGTTCACGGTGAACACGCTGGACGAGCATCTCGACATGCTGATGGTCTGCCACCATCTGTCGCCGTCGATCCCGGAAGACCTCGCCTTTGCCGAAAGCCGCATCCGCAAGGAGACCATCGCAGCGGAGGACATCCTCCACGATCTCGGCGCGCTCTCGATGATGTCCTCCGACAGCCAGGCCATGGGCCGCGTCGGCGAGGTCATCATCCGCACCTGGCAGACCGCCGACAAGATGAAGCAGCAGCGCGGCCGGCTGTTCGAGGAGCGCGGCGAGAACGACAATCTGCGCGCGCGCCGCTACATCGCCAAATACACCATCAATCCGGCGATCGCCCACGGCGTCTCGGCGCACATCGGCTCGATCGAAGCCGGCAAGCTGGCCGATCTCGTTCTGTGGACGCCCGCCTTCTTCGGCGTGAAGCCCGATCTCATCATCAAGGGCGGCGCCATCGCGGCGGCCCCGATGGGAGACCCGAACGCCTCCATCCCCACTCCGCAGCCGGTGCACTACCGTCCTATGTTCGGCGCCTATGGCCGTGCGGCGCAGTCCACGTCCCTGACCTTCGTCTCGAAATCGGCCTTGCAAAACGGTCTGCGCGACCGGCTCGGAGCGCTGAAGGAATTTGTCGCCGTCGACAACACGCGTGGCGGCATCGGCAAGAAGAGCATGATCCTGAACGACGCCACGCCCGTCATCGAGATCGACCCGGAGACTTACGACGTGCGCGCCGACGGCGAGCTTCTGGTCTGCGAACCGGCCAAAAAGCTGCCGATGGCGCAGCGCTATTTCATGTTCTGATGCCGATGGACGACACCTTGCGTTCCCTGTTCGCCGGTTTGGAAGGATCGTGGAGACTGGACCGTGTCGTCGCACCCGCTGGCACGCTCAGCGGCACCGCCGATTTCAGCCTGCGGTCGGATGGCGGGCTCGATTATCAGGAACGTGGCGACCTGGTTCTTCCGCACGGCACATTCGCCGCCGAGCGGCGGTACCGTTTCGACCCGGAGGATGACGGCTTCTCGGTTCACTTCGCGGACGCCGCGCCGCGCCTGTTCCACCGCGTGCGTCTGTCGCGCACGGACGAGGGCAGCCTGATCGGAGAAGCTCCGCATCGATGCGGGCGCGATCTCTACGTCACCGCCTATCGATTTGCGTCGGACGGGACCTTCACCATCGTTAACAGCGTCACCGGCCCCAACAAGGATTATACTGTGACCAGTGCCTACACCCGCATCGGATCACAGAGGAACGCCGCATGAACCGCGCCACCCAGATCGTCCGCAAACTGGCGGTAAAGCCCGCCGATGTCGCGGGCACCATCACGCTCGATCATCAATCGCGCCATCGCCGCCGCATGGCGATGACGACCGATCAGGGCCTGGAATTCCTTCTCGATCTCGGAACCGCCTCGGTGACGGACGACGGCGATGCCGTGAAGCTCGACGATGGCCGCCTCATACAGATCGTGGCCGCGAACGAAGACCTGATCGAGGTGACCACCTCCAACCCCCTTCGGCTGATGAAGCTCGCCTGGCATCTCGGCAATCGTCATGTGCCGGCGGAGATCACGAAGGATGCGATCTATTTCGCACCGGACCACGTACTGGTCGAGATGGTGCGCGGGCTCGGCGGCAGCGCCGAGCCCGTAAAGCGTCCCTTCCGCCCCGAGCGTGGCGCCTATCACGAGCACACGGACCATGGCCACGGCAGCACGGCCAGCCGCGACGTGCTTCACGTCCACGGCGATGACCGGCCCCACGTTCACGAGCACCACGAGAACGAGCACGGCCATCAATGCGGCTGCGGTCATCACCATGACTGATCGGCCGGGCGAATATGCAGCATCGTCGCTGCCGCTGTTCGCCTGGCTGTCGCCATCCTTCCCGGTCGGCGCCTATGCCTACTCCCACGGCCTCGAATGGGCCGTGGAAGACGGCGACATCATGGATGAAGCATCCCTGCTCATCTGGCTCGCGGACATGCTGAAGCATGGAGCCGGCCGAAACGACGCCATCCTGCTCGCGGAAAGCTGGCGTGCCGTCTCAGCCGATGACGCCAAGGCCTTGAGCGGAATCAACGAACTCGCCCTCGCCCTCGCTCCGTCCGCCGAGCTCTATTTGGAAACGTCGCAGCAGGGCCGAAGCTTCCTCGATGCCGCGCTCGCAGCCTGGCCCCGGCCCCAGATCACCACGCTGGCCGGGGACATCGATCGCATCGCCTATCCCGTCGCGGTCGGCATGGCCGCCGCCGCACATCGCATTCCACTGGGCGACACCTTGCCCGCATTCGTCCTCGCCTTCGCCCAAAATCTCGTTTCCGCCGCGATCCGCTCGGCGCCTATCGGCCAGACCGCTGGCATGCGCGTCATCAATGCGCTGATGCCAGTCATCCGCGAGATCGCGGCCGAAGCCGAACGCGCGACGATAGACGATCTCAGCGCCTGCACGTTCCGGGCCGATCTCGGCTCCTTCCGC
Source organism: Terrihabitans aquatilis (assembly GCF_052542005.1). Lineage (NCBI taxonomy): Bacteria > Pseudomonadati > Pseudomonadota > Alphaproteobacteria > Hyphomicrobiales > Terrihabitans > Terrihabitans aquatilis. The sequence continues at coordinate 822,697 of NZ_JBOCUO010000001.1, forward strand.
CACGAAACCCAATATACGAGGCTGTTCCGCTCATGAGTTCCCCCAACGGTCCCCTGCGTGTCGGCATCGGCGGCCCGGTCGGCTCCGGCAAGACGGCGCTGATGGAAGCGCTCTGCAAGACGTTCCGCGATCGCTACGACATCTGCGCCATCACCAACGACATCTACACCAAAGAAGACGCCCGGCTCCTGACCGTGGCCGGCGCGCTGCCGGAAGAGCGCATCATCGGCGTCGAAACCGGCGGCTGCCCCCATACGGCGATCCGCGAGGATGCGTCGATCAACCTCGCGGCCGTGGCCGACATGCGCCGCAAATTCCCGGCGCTCGACGTGGTGCTGATCGAAAGCGGCGGCGACAATCTGGCCGCCACCTTCTCCCCGGAACTCGCCGACATCACGATCTATGTCATCGACGTCGCCGGCGGCGAGAAGATCCCGCGCAAGGGCGGCCCCGGCATCACCCGCTCCGACCTTCTCGTCGTCAACAAGATCGATCTGGCACCCTATGTCGGCGCGGATTTGCAGATCATGGAAGACGACACCAGGCGTATGCGCGGCCAGCGGCCCTACGTCTTCAGCAACATTCGCGGCGGCATCGGGGTGGATGCCGTGGCGAGCTTCATCGAACGCGCAGGCGGCCTATCCGCCGCCGCAGCCTGATCCGGGGGGATAACGCAGGATGACCAGAACACCCATCGCAGCCTTCGGGCTTGTCGCCGCTCTCGCCGCGACGCCGGCTCTTGCTCATACGGGTGTTGGCGATACGCACGGCTTCATCCACGGTTTCGCGCATCCCATCGGCGGGCTCGATCACGTCCTTGCCATGGTCGCCGTGGGCCTGTTCGCGTCGATTTTGGGCGGCCGCGCTCTGTGGGCCGTGCCTGCGGCCTTCGTCGGCATGATGCTGGTCGGCGGCGGGCTCGGCATAACAGGTGTCGATCTGCCGGCCGTCGAGCTTGGCATCACGGCGTCCATCATCATGCTGGGAGCCGTGACCGCGCTCGGCCTGTCATGGCCGCTTACGGCAGCGATGGCGCTCGTCGGGTTCTTCGCCCTGTTTCACGGCCACGCCCATGGCGCGGAAATGCCGCTCGACGCCGATGCCTTTGGCTACAGCGCCGGCTTCGCGGCGGCGACGATCCTGCTCCACGCAATGGGCGTCGGCGCGGGCGTCCTTGTGCGCAATCCGCTGGTCGTCCGCACAGCCGGTGCAGCGATGGCGCTGACCGGGATCGCCCTTCTCGTGGGCTGATTGGCCTTGTCGGGCTGGCGGCGCACGCGCTGCCGGCCTAGATGACGCGGATGACGACCTACCGCGACCTCAACACGGCCCAACGACGCGCCCTCGATCGCTTCGCCCGCGCGCACGATTTCGAATCTCCCGCCAGCAATTGGCCCGAGCTCGGCAGCGAAGCCATCCGGGCGTTGATCGGCCATGGCCTGCTGGAATCGCGCGGCCGCAATGAGCAGGACGAGGAAATCTACCGCGTCACCGATTCCGGCACGCGCGTGCACGACGAGATGTGGCAGGCCGGGAAAGTCCCGAGCCACCCGAACTCCGATCCCTTCGATCCGCAAACGCTGGACTAGTTCGCTCCGGCCCGTCAGGCGGTCGCGGCAACCTTTTTCCGCACAGGCTTCGCAGCGGCCTTGGCGGCTTTCGCGGTAGCAGCCTTCTTGGCGGCCGCGGCCTTGGCCTTGACGGCCTTCGCCTCCGCGACGGCATCGGCGGCCTCGCGCTCGAGCCGCAGTGCGCGAAGCTTCACGGTGCGCTCGTTCAGCGCCACACGTGCGGCTTCGTATTCCGCCATGGCCTTGGCGCCTTCGCGCTGCTTCTCCTCGGCGACTTTGAGCCGCGTCTCCCGGGTGAGTTCTTTATCGCTCATGGGCCGGCTCCTTCATGCATTCAAATTGCTCACACCCTACATATAGGGCGCTGCGCGACTTTGTCTTTGCCGGGAACAGGAAAGTTTGATCAAAGCGCCATATCCGCAGTCTTCGGCACATTCTGACCCAAGGCCGGGAGGATGTCTCGCCCGAAGTCCCGAACGAACTCGCTCTGGTTGCGGCCGACATTGTGCAGATAGATCTCCTCGAAGCCGAGCGCGGCAAAGTCCCGCAATCGCTCAAGATGCCAATCGAGGTCTGATGAGATCAGCACCGCCTGATCCAAATCCTCTGGCCGCACGTTCTCGGCCGCCTGGTCGAATTCCCGCGGCATCCGATAATTGGCGGCCATGTCCGGGGTCATCACATTGCTGCGCCATTGATCGAAGGCATTGGCGCGCGCAAGGCCGTCGCTTGCGGCGTAGGACAGATGAACCTGCAGCGCGATCGGCTTGCCCGCACCACCACCACGCCGGAACGCTGCGATCATCTCCTGCAATTTTTCGATGGGCTGGTTGATCACGGCAAGCCCGTCCGCCCAGCCGCCGGCCCATTCCGCCGTCTTCGGTGTCAGCGCGGCGCCGAACAAAAGCGGCGGCGTTTCCGGAAGCGTGTAGAGCCGCGCCTCATCGGTGGGTATAGGCCCGTCGCAGCTCACCGTCTCGCCCCGGAAAAGCGCGCGGATGATATCGACCGCCGCGCGCAACCGTTCCGTCCGCTCCGCCTTGTCGGGCCAGGGCTCGGCCAGGATGTGCTCGTTCAGTGCCTCGCCGGTGCCGAGCGCCATCCAGCGGAACCGGCCGGGAAACATCTGTGCCAGCGTCGCGCCGGCCTGCGCCACGATGGCCGGATGAAACCGGAAATTCATGGGGATGGAGAGCATGCCCATGGGCAGCGAAGTCGCCTGCAGCGCTGCGCCCATCCAGGAATAGGCGAAACCGGATTGGCCCTGACGCTCGCTCCACGGCGCGAAATGCTCCGACGACATGGCGCAGGCGAAGCCCGCCTCCTCCGCTTCCTGCACATGGCGAAGAAGATCACGCGGCGAGAACTGCTCGTGGGAGGCGTGATAACCGATGCGAACCGCCATCCCTCAGTCCTTGCGCAATTCGCCGGGCTTGTGCGCGGCACGCGCCCCGCTCTTGTCGCTCTCCACGAGGATCTTCGGATCGTCCTTGGACGCCTTGGCGGTGAACGACTTGATCTTCATGGGCTTCGTAATGGTCTTCACCACATGGCCCCGGGTCTCACCTTGCGAGGTGTCCCATTTCACCGTGTCGCCCGCTTTGAAGCTCTTGCCGGCCATGACGCTCCTCCTGTCGGGAGGCAACGCTGGCGGCAAAGGCTCGTTCCGTCAGTCCATCGCCACGACGAGGCGGCCGCGCACCTTGCCATCCAGCAGATCGGACGCCGCCTCGATTGCCGCGCCGAGCGGGATTGTGTGTGTCATCGCGGCAAGCCGTTCGGCATCGACATGCTCAGCCAGGAGGCTCCACGCGTCGAGCCGGTCCATACGCGGGCGATAAACGCTGTTGATGCCGGCGAGCGTGACGCCGCGCAGGATGAACGGCGCCACGGTCGCGGGGAACTCCATTCCCTGTGCCAGCCCACAGGCGGCCACCAGGCCGTCATGCTTCATCGCCGCACAAACATTGGCGAGCGTGTGACTGCCCACGCTGTCGATCGCGCCGGCCCAACGCTCCGCCTGCAGAGGCTTGCCGGGCATGGACAATTCCGCCCGGTCGATCACCTCGTCCGCACCGAGCAACCGCAGATAATCGCCCTGCTCGGGCCGTCCGGTCGCCGCGACCACCCGGAAGCCGAGCGCGTGCAGAAGCACGATGGCAACACCGCCCACTCCTCCATTGGCGCCGGTCACCAGCACGTCGCCGCGTGCAGGCGTGATGCCGAGGTGCTGCAAGCGCCTCACAGCCAGCGCCGCCGTATAGCCGGCAGTTCCCAGCGCCATGGCGTGCTCGGCATCGAAGCCCGGGGGCAGTGGAATGAGCCAGTCTCCGCAGACGCGCGCTTTTTCCGCCAGCCCACCCCAGCGGGTCTCTCCCAGTCCCCAGCCATTGAGCAGAACGCGGTCACCGACAGCGACATCCGGATGATGGCTCGCCTCGACCCGGCCGGCAAAGTCGATGCCCGGCACCATCGGAAATCGCCGCACCACCTGTCCCCGCCCCGTTATGGCCAGGGCATCCTTGTAGTTCAGGGTGGAATGGCTGATCGCAACGACGACGTCGCCCTCCGGCAGATCCTCCTCGTTTAGATCGGCCAGTCGCGCCACGGAGTTCTTGCCAACGCGCTCGATCACGATTCCCCGAAACATGCGCCCCTCCTGAAATGGGTGGTTGAATGATCGCCGGATCGTCTCAATCCAGGTGACGGCCGCCCCCGCTCTGGTCTATGAAGAATCGCCTTCGGGCTGGGCCTGTAGCTCAATGGTTAGAGCCGACCGCTCATAACGGTCTGGTTGGGGGTTCGAGTCCCTCCGGGCCCACCACAGTTTCAAGGCTTACGGGGACAGGAGCTCTGCATCCTGTCCAATAACCCGGCACCCCTGCGGCCAACACGCAGAATCATCAAGGTAACAACGCAAAAGAGATCGCTGACGCGACTGCGTTGTTGTTTCTAATAAACCAAAGAAAATCTGGCGCCAGATTCCATTCATGATGGTGCTGGCATTTGAAATTTTTCCGAATTCGTATGCGCGCAAGAGGGAAGCAGAGCATCCGAAACGCCGGCATACGCGGAACGGAAAAAGTTAATGATTTTATACTGTTGCGATAAAACCACGACCATCGGCCATACGGTTTGGTTGAGGGAATAAATTATTGCAACTTGGGGTTATTATATGTGGAGTGCTCCTGAAATTGAGGGAGTAGTCCGCTTATGAACCCGACAAGCCAGCCGCGTGCTCAACGATCCCGGTCTCGGGCGGTACTCCTCAGCACAAGCGCGTTGACCTCTTTTCTCCTGGTAAGCGCGACCGGGGCCTTCGCCCAGACGACGACAATCGGCACGGACCAGACGCTCACGTCGGCCGGCAATCCCTACAGCGGCATTCGAGTGACCAATGGCGCGGCTCTGCAGGGAGAGGGCCTCGTCATCACCCAGAGCTCTAATAATGCAGGCTTGACGTTGACGGAGGGATCCGCCCGCCTCTCCGGCGGATCGATCACCCAGAGCGGAACTGCGAAGTATGTGAGCGGGGTCAGCGTCGTGAGTGGCCAGGCCACCCTCAGCGGCACGGCCATTTCGATCGATGGCGCCAAGGACGCCGGCGGCCTTTATACCAATGGTTCCGGAGCCGAGATCATTGGCGACAACCTGAATATCACCCTCCGGGCGACGGGTTCGACAACCGCCGAGCCTGCGGCCGGCGTGAAAGTGCGCTCAGGAACGATCCGGACGTCCAACAGCACGATCCAGGTGGAAGGAGACGCGGTTCTCGGCCTTCTCGCTTCGGGCAACCGGCAGCAAAGCCGTGCATTCAGCACGAACGACACCATAACGACGACCGGCGACAGGGCTTGGGGGGCTTTCGCCTTTTCCGACGCCGCTGGCGTGGGAGCCGGAACGATCGACATCGAAGGCGGCTCGATTACGACCTCCGGCCAGAACGCCTACGGATTGCTGGCTCAGGGAGCGAATTCCCGCATCGATGCCAGCGGAACCTCGATAGAAACGCGCGGCGCTGGCGCTCTCGGCGCCTACGCGTATCAGGGCGACATCAACCTCGCGAACGTGTCCATCTCGACAGAAGGCACCAATGCGAGCGGCATCCTCTCCTACCTTGGAGATGTCGTGATGGATGGCGGCTCGGTGTCGACATCCGGTGCAGGCGCCGCAGCAGTCGAGTTGGAAGGCGGCTCCGTCACGATCAGAAACGCTCAGCTGAGCTCGGCCGCGGGTTCCGGAGTCGTTTTGACCAATGGCGGGAACGTGGATCTTTCGTCATCGACGATCAGCTCCGCCGGAAGCACGTTCGTCGCGAGTTTCGATAGCGCAGCCCAGGCCAACATTGTCCTGGGTGACGGAGCGGTTGCCACGCAGAATGACGGCACATTGCTTCGGGTCGATCGGGCCGGCAACGGCGCGGAGGGCGTGGTGGATCTGACGCTCGGCGCCGGGTCCATCACACGCGGGGACATCCTGGACGAAGGTGAGAAATCCGCAAACGGCGGGACCGATGTCCGGCTCGAGGAAGGTGCTGACTTCGCCGGCATCCTCCGCGGCGTCCGCAATTTCTTCTCAGCACCCGGCGGCACCGTCGACTTCGAGGGCGAGACGCTGATCGAGGGCAATCTCAGCGGAAATGGCACCGACTATACCTTCAGCGATCAAGGTGCGCAGATCGGGGGGAACGTCACGCTCGCCAACGGTTCGAGCACAATCGGCGGCACGGTCGAGAACCGCATCAACGTTGCCGGCAACGTCTCCGTCGACAGCTCCTCCCGGATGGGCGGCAATTGGTACATCAACGGCGATCTCGGCAGTGCGGGCATTCTCGCACCGGGCAATTCTCCCGGCGTGATCAGCGTCGCCGGAAATCTGGTGCTCAGCCCCACCTCGATTTATGAGGTGGAAATTGACGCACTTGGCAATTCCGATCTCATTGAGGTCGGCGGTACGGCCACGTTGAACGGCGAAGTCCGGGTGACGCCTTTGGGCGGCTTCGTGCTCAACAGCCCCTACACCATTCTGACGGCCGGCTCGCTGAACGGCACGCAGTTCACCGGTGTGACCTTCTCCGACGATTACGCGTTCATCGACGCCACGTTGGATTACGATGCGAACAACGTCCTCCTCACCATAGAGCGCAACGACGTCTCGTTCGTATCCGCGGCGGAGACGTCGAACCAGTCCGCAACCGCCTCCGCGCTGGACGGCCTTGCATCTAGCAGCCGCCTTGCTTCCGCCTTGGCACTGAGCTCGGTAGAAGAGGTCCGGGGCGCGCTCGATCAGCTTTCCGGTGAGGTTCATGCCTCTGTGAAGACGGGCCTCATCGAGGAAAGCCGGCACGTTCGTGACGCCGCTCTGCGACGGGTTCAGGGTGCTTTCGTCGAGAACGACACCACAGCCTCGATTGCGACAGGTTCGGCCGGCGCGACGGGCTTCAACAATACGGGCGTGTGGGGCCAGGTGTATGGATCGTGGGGTGAGAACGACCGCAACGCCAACACCGGTCGGCTGGAACGTGATGTCGGCGGCTTCCTCGTGGGCGCCGATGGGATGATCACCGATCGCGTGCACCTCGGCATTCTCGCCGGCTACAGCCATTCCGAGTTCGAGCTCGATGACCGGGCTTCTTCGGCAGAAGCCGACAGCGTGCATGTCGGCATCTATGGAGGAACCAGGATTTCCGGCTTCGGCATCAAGGCCGGGGCAGCGTACAGCTGGAATGACGTGGAAACGCAACGAGCCGTGGCCTTCGGCGGCTTCGCCGATACCTTGCCGGCCGACTACGATGCGGGCACTACCCAGGTGTTCGGCGAAGTTGGCTATGAGATCGTGACCGGCCGCGCCACGTTTGAACCCTTCGCTGGCATCGCCTATGTCAATGTCGACACGGACGGCTTCACCGAAGATGGCGGCGCGGCAGCTCTTTCGTCCGCAGACCAGGACACGGATGTCACCTTCTCGACGTTGGGACTTCGCGCATCGACCGACTTCCTGTGGGGCGAGCAACAAGTCACGGGCCGGGGCATGATCGGCTGGCGCCATGCATTTGATGATCAGCCGAGCACCTCTCTGGCCTTCGCCGGCACGGGCGCCTTTACCATCGACGGGGCGCCGCTATCGGAGAATGCCGCGGTAGTCGAAGTCGGCCTCGACTTCGCTGTGTCCTCGGCAACTGCACTTGGGATCACATATACGGGTCAGTTCGGTGATGAATCCTCGGACAATCAGCTGAAGGCCGATTTTTCCTATAAATTCTGAGACGTAATTGCCGTAGAATAAGCGCGCCCGGCACCCACCGGGCGCGCTCTTTAGTTTTTAGCAGATCTCGTATTTCGAAACCCTCGCAGCGCTTTAACCCTCCACTCGCTCGACGTGGAGATCATCCACCATCACGGGCCCTTCGCCTTTATCGTGCCTTCATTGACCCGTGAGATAATGTTCCAAATCACGGAGCGTTTTATGCGTCATATCCTTGTCTGCCTTGCCCTTCTTGCCTCCGCGCCCGCGCTTGCTCAGCCGGCATCGCCGCCTCCGGGTCATGGCCCGAAGCCGGCCACGTTCAGCCTGTTGGGTCAGGGAACGGCTTCCGCAGCGCCCGATATCGCGGTGCTGACCTCGGGTGTGGTGAGCGAAGCCAAGACCGCGCGCGCCGCGCTCGATTCCAGCAACGCCGCCATGGACAAGCTGATCGCCTCTCTCCGCTCGGCCGGAATCGAGGAAAGGGACATCGCCACTTCCGGCTTCTCCGTGCAGCCACGCTATACTTCCGTTTCGTCCGTTTCCAGCTCCTCTGCGCGGCAGCCTCCGCGCATCGCCGGCTATGAGGTCCGCAACGCCGTGACCGTGAAGGTGCGCGATCTCGCCAATCTCGGCAGCATCCTCGACAAGGTCGTGACGGAAGGCTCCAACCAGATCGACAATCTGGTCTTCGACATTTCCGACAAGGACAAGGTGCTGAGCGAAGCCCGCAAGAAGGCGTTCGAGAACGCCCGCGCCAAGGCCGAATTGTTTGCCGAAGCCGCCGGCGTCAAGCTCGGCCGGCTGCGTGAGATCAGCGACCAGAACGTCAATGCTCCGCCGCCCCGGCCCCTGATGATGCGCGCGGAAATCGCGCAGCACAGCGCCGCGAAAGTTCCTGTCGCCCAGGGCGAACAGGAGATCGAGGCCAATGTCATGACGGTGTGGGAAGTCGCTCCCTGATCGACCGCCAAAGGCGCTTGCACTAGGATTGCGGGCGATTCCCATGCCCGCATTCACCCCCCATCAGGACGCCGCGCTCCAGGCGGCGTCGGACTGGCTCAAGTCCAAGCCCGGACGCGGCGGCACCCCGCAGGTGTTCCGCCTGTTCGGCTATGCCGGCACCGGCAAGACCACCCTCGCCCGCCATCTGGCGGAAGGCATCGACGGCACGGTCAAATACGCCGCCTTTACCGGCAAGGCCGCGCTCGTCATGCGCAGCCGGGGCTGCGAAGGTGCCTCCACGCTCCACAGCCTGATCTACAAGGCCAAGGAAAGCGGCGAGGAAACGCCGAGCTTCGAATTGTGGGACGAGGCGCCTGCCTCACGCGCCAAGCTGATCGTCGTCGACGAATGCTCCATGGTCGATGCGGAGCTTGGCCGCGACCTGATGTCCTTCGATGTGCCCGTGCTGGTGCTCGGCGATCCGGCCCAGCTTCCTCCGGTCCAGGGCGGCGGCTTTTTCACCAATGCCGAGCCGGACGTAATGCTCACCGAAGTCCACCGCCAGGCGGAGGATGATCCCATCGTGCGGCTCTCCATGGACGTGCGTGCCGGACGTCCGCTCGTGCAGGGCACCTATGGTGAGACGGAGGTGGTGACCAGGCAGAATCTCGATCCCGCCCGCGTGCTGGGGGCCGAGCAGGTGCTGGTGGGCCGCAACAACACACGCCGCGCCTACAACAAGCGCATGCGCGAGCGGCGCGGCCTCACCGAAGAATTGCCCATGGTCGGCGACAAGCTGGTCTGCCTGCGCAACAACCGCCGCAAGGCCCTGTTCAACGGCGGTCTGTGGACCGTCACCGAGCGCCGCGCCTCGAAATCGAAGCTGGTCACCATGCGCATCCGTCCGGAGGACGACGGCGCCGCGCGCGAGACCAAGGTCACGGTGCGGCCTGAATGTTTCCTCGGCGGCATCGAGGACATGTCCTGGGAAGAGCGCCGCGCTTACGACGAGTTCGATTACGGCTATGTGCTGACAGTGCACAAATCCCAGGGTTCGCAATGGGACGACGTCGTCCTTTTCGACGAGAGCTTCGCCTTCTCCGACAGCCGCGCCCGCTGGCTCTACACCGGCATCACACGCGCCGCCAAACGCCTCAGCATCGTTCTTTAAGGAAGCCTTGGAAGAATCTTCAAAGCCAGCCCTCGTTTGTGACAATACGATGAACTATGACGGGATGATCATCATTTAGCCTGTCTGTAACAGGCGTTTTACGTCCGTCGAACGGCGAGGAGCAAAGAATTGGCCAAGAAGAACAAGATCCCGAAAAAGGTTGCCGGGTTCAAGATCCCGAAGGCCATCCGCAAATCTCCCGTTGTGACCGGCCTGCTGGCCAGTGACACCGGTCGCAAGATCCTGGGTGATGCGCTGATCGCCGGCGCCACGGCTGCTGCCGGCATCATCGCGGCCCGGAACCACGAAGTGCTGGAAGACGCCGGCGACAATGCTGTGAAGAAGACGAAGAAGGCCGGCAATCTCGCGAAGGATCTTGCCAAGGGCGTTACCGGCGCAATGGCCGAGGTGATCGGCGACGCGGCACGCGCCGTGATCCCCGGTGTCGAGAACGACGAGAAGGAAAAGGCCGCGAAGGCCGACGTGCCGGCACGCGCTCCGGTCGCGCCGAAGACCCGTGCCCGCACTCCGCGCGTCGCCAAGGCCCGCCCGTCTCATCATTGAGGACCCGGAATGGCCGGCGGACACGGCGGATCTGACAAAAAGCACCGGCGGCCACTTCTTCAGCGCGCGGCTTGGCATGCGCTGAAGCATCTCATCCGCAAGCACCCCGGAGTGGCACTCGGCACGGCCGCTTCCGGCGCGTCCTACGCCGCGAAGGAGATCGCGCATGAGGGCACGGAAGCGGTCCGCGACGGCATCAAGGCCGTCACCGCATCGCTGACGGGCCATCGTGATGCGACCTCCGAGCAGGAGGCCAAGGAGCACGCTCAGACCGTGATGGACGAACCCGCTACGATCGAAGCACGCACCGCGGCCGGCTCGTTCCTGGATCACATGAATGCCGATCAACGCGAGGCAGTGATGCAACTCGTTCGGCGCTCATCCAAAAAAGGCTGAGCCGAGATGTGGAGAAGGCGGCTAACCGCCTCCTCCCGACGCTTCCGGATCAATCGGTGAAACCGCCGATGAGGTAGGTCTCGTTGCCGATTTCGGTCACGCGCCCCTTCACCTCGAATGTCTCGGTATCCAGAATCCAGACCACGCCGCTGTTGGCCTTGCTCTTGGGCGCTCCGGAAATCGCAAAATATTTGCCATCGGACGAGAAGGCGATGCCGCGCGGCCGCGACTGTTCGCCATTCGGCGTTTCAAGCGGAACGCGCTTGATCTCGGCCTTTTCGCCCGCCAGCGCCTTCTTCACATCGATGATCGAGAGATTGTTCGCCCGGAAATTGCTGGCGACGATCTTCGAACCGTCCGGCGTGAACGCCGCCGCGAACGGACGCGTTGCCTCGTTCTTGTCATCTGTCCCGCTCAGGATACGCGCCACCTCGCTCGTGGCCGGATCCTTGATCGCCTTTTCTACATCGATGATGGAGACGGTGTTGCCCTCGCTGCCATCCCGCGCATCCTCGCGCGAGGCCACCACGACATGGCGGCCGTCCGGGCTGGTCGAGATGCCGAACCCGCCCGTCTGCATCGGCACCCGGCCGAGTTCCGCCGCCTGATCTCCGGTGATAGCCTTCTCGAAGCTGATCACCGAAACGTCGTTCGTACCGCCATTCGCGGTAAAGATCATGCCGCCGCCGAGCGGGCTGATCGTTACGCCGTTTGTGTCGGCGTAACAGCCGAAGCCAGGATCAGGCGCCTTGTAGGGAAGCTTCGCCGGCGGACAATCCGATCCGGCCTTGCCGTAAGCCTGCGGGATCTTGTGGACGACTTCGCCCTTCTGCAAATCGACGATGTTGATGAAGCGACCGCCATCCTCATGGCCCTTGTCTTCCGCATGCGCCAGAGCCGCATGCTTGCCGTCCGGCCCCACCGCAAAGCCAGTTGCCCCGAAGCCCTGGGAATCGATGTACCCCTCGACCGCGCCCAGAGTGCCGTTGTTTTTGGTATCAAGCGCCTTGTCGAGATTGACGATCGTGACTGACCCGGGCCAGCCATGCTGAAAGCTACCGGCCTGCTCCGGCGTGGATTTCCCGGAATGGTTCACGACATAAGCGCGGCGCGCTTGGGAATCGATCGTGATAACGATCGGCTGGCCGCTGGAAATTGTATCCATTTTTCCCGAGCCTACATCGATGTCAGGCGTTACGCGAAGGCGGTTGATGACTGCATTCGGCGTCCCGTCATTGCTCGGATCGATCGCTTTCTTGAGATCGATCACGATGACGGTGTTGTCCCAACGTCCTGTCGCCAGAAAATAATCGGCTGCGTAAGCTCCGGAGCTCACCAATACGGAAACTGCACACGCAGCTGCCAGCAGACATTTTGTCTGTCTCATCCTTCTTCCTCCCCATTGGCCTCCTTGATTTGGAAGCCTTTTCATTTCCCGCGATCTCTCGCATTTTCATCTGACTTCTGAATGCAAATGAAAGCAAGATGCGCATGAAATGGATTCAGGGTAATGAAATGCGGAATGTCAGGAGAGGTTGTCCGCCAGCCGATGAAGCACGATGCCGCTTGAGGTCGCGACGTTGAGCGAATCGAAGCCCGGCGCCATGGCAATGCGCACGCCCTCCACGCGCGTCAGTATATCGGCCGGCAGCCCCGGCCCTTCCGCACCCACGATAACCGCAGCGCGGGGCGGTCGTTGCAGTTCGCTCACGTCGACCGGGCCCGACGGTGTCAGCGCGATTGGGCTGAAGCCATGCCGCTCCAGCAGATCGAGCGCATCCACCCCCGCCCCCAAGCGCACGAACGGCACCTCCAAGGCGGCCCCGACGGAAACGCGAATGGACTTTCGGTAGAGCGGATCGCAACTCGTCGCGTCCAACAGCACGGCATCCACGCCGAAAGCCGCAGCATTGCGAAACAAACCGCCGACATTGTCGTGATTGGCGATGCCGACCAGCACGAGCACCAAAGCCCGCTCAGGCAATTGCGCCAGCATCCCGTCCGCGTCGGGCTCCTGCGTCCGTTCGCCCAGCGCCAGGATGCCGCGATGCATGTGAAATCCGGCAATAGCGTCCATCACCGCCTGCCCTGCGGTATAAATCGGCACATCCGCCGGCACCTGCGCCAACAGGGGGCGCAATGCCTCGACCCTCTTCTCAGCGATCAGCACCGACACCGCACGATGCCGCTTCGAGCGAAGCAGGCCCCGCAACACAACCTCGCCTTCCGCAATGAACTGGCCCGCGCGTCCAACAAGATCGCGCTCCTTCACATCGCGGAAAGGCGCAACGCGCACATCCTGCGGGTCCTCAATCGGGAAAATACGAGCCGCAACGTCCGTCATGGGCGCAACCGAACAGCGATTTCGCGTGTTGTCCCCGCACATTGGAGACGGATGATGAAGCAGAGCGGCATTCTGGTATGTGTCCTCATGGCCCTAAGCGCGCCGGCGATCGCTGCCGAGAAGCTGACGCCCGACACGGTCAACGCGGCCGATTTCTCGGAGAAAGCCGAGACCGGCAACCGCGCCGCTCTGTTGAAAGCGCAGATCCAGCTGGATCGCCAGCGTTATTCGCCGGGCGCCATCGACGGCGTCTTCGGCGATGCCACGGAGATCGCGCTCAAGGCGTTCCAATCGGCACAAGGCTTGAAGGAAACGGGCAAGCTCGACCGAGCGACCTGGGAAAAGCTTGGCGAGGGCGCGGAGGGAGATGTCCTTACCCGCTACACGATCACCGCAGACGATGTGAAAGGGCCCTTCGTCGAGAAGATCCCGGACGGCATCGCCGATATGGCCGCGCTGGAAAGCCTCGCCTACACCGGACCGCGCGAAGCCTTGGCCGAGCGCTTCCACATGGATGAAGACGCGTTGAAGGCCCTCAATCCCGACGCCGATTTCACCAAGGAAGGCACCGAAATCGTGGTGCCCGCGCTTGATGACAAACGCGCCGCCGACATCAAGCCCGACGCCGTAGACCGCATCCTCATCGACAAATCCGACCGCACCCTGAAGGTCCTCGACAAGGACGGGACGGTGCTGGCGCTCTATCCCGCGTCGATCGGCAGCAAGGAGAACCCGGCACCCACAGGCGATCTCAAGATCACCGGCACCGCGGAAAAGCCCACCTGGACCTATAATCCCGATCTGAAGCTCGAAGGCCACAAGGACCGGCCCGACAAGCCGATGGTCGTCCCGGCTGGCCCCAACAATCCTGTCGGCGTGATGTGGATCGATCTCGACAAGGAGCATTTCGGCATCCATGGCTCGCCCGAGCCAGAGAAGGTCGGCAAGGCCATGTCGAGCGGCTGCGTTCGCCTCACCAATTGGGACGTCACGGAGCTCGCCCATCTGGTGAAGAACGGCATGACTGTGACGTTCGAGGACTGAGCGATGCCTGAGCAGGATTTCACAACAGCGCGCTCAAAAACACGGCGGCGCGCTCCCAGGAAGGACAGGACAATCGTAAGCAGCTGATAAAAATACACTATTCTAGTTTACTCCCCTCAACCTAATGCCCCTAATCGAGGCTGGTTGAGAGAAAGGCACTGTGCTGAACTCTACCGATCGGCCCTTCGGCCACGCGTTGGAGAGAGCGAGAATGTGCGCTGGCGATGACACCACTTGTCCCGAATTCGAGCGCCATCGGGCGAAAATGATGGACACGCTCGGCGTCGAGCGCCGCAGCTTTCTGAAGAGCGCCTTCGCAGCCGCCGGTGGCGCGGCAGCGCTCGGCGCGGGAGCCTCCACCTTAGTCACGCCGGCTTTGGCGCAGGCCAGTGCCAATCGTGCACCCGGTCAGCCAGGCTATCACTACCTGCCGGCGAACGACACCACAGTGCATTGGGGCTATTTCTCAAAAACGCTCAAGCCACAAGTGGAGATCGATTCCGGCGATATCGTAACGATCGAGACCCTGACCCATCATGCCAACGATGATGCCGCACTGATGGTGACAGGTGATCCGGGAGCGGAAAGCGTTTTTCACTGGACCAAGGAGCAGAAGAAGGTCGCCCGCCGGGGTGCAGGAGATATCAACGATACGAAACTCGGAGGTGGCGGCGGCCTTGGCGTTCACATCTGCACGGGCCCCGTCTATGTGCGCGGCGCTGAGCCCGGCGACGTTCTCGAGGTTCGGATCGTGGACACGAAGTTCCGTCCATCGATGAATCCCGAGCACAAGGGGAAGACCTTCGGCAGCAATGCTGCCGCGTGGTGGGGGTTCCACTACAATGATCTCATCACCGAGCCAAAGAAGCGCGAGGTCATCACGATCTACGAAGTGGACGCCACAGGCGCCCGCAATTGGGCGCGCGCCGTCTACAATTACAAATGGGAAGCCCAGACCGATCCGTCCGGTGTGGTCCATCCCACGATCGACTATCCCGGCGTGCCCGTGGACCATTCAAAGATCACGAAAAACACCGATGTCTTGAAAGGCGTGCGCGTGCCCATCCGCCCCCATTTCGGGGTCATAGGTCTCGCACCCAAGGAAGCGGATTTCGTCAATTCCATCCCGCCGAGCTACACGGGTGGCAATATTGACAACTGGCGCATCGGCAAAGGCGCTACCATGTACTACCCCGTCGCAGTGGACGGAGCCCTCCTTTCCGTCGGCGATCCCCACGCTTCGCAGGGCGATTCCGAGCTGTGTGGCACCGCCATCGAATGCTCGCTGACCGGTACATTCCAGCTCATACTGCACAAAAAAGCGGATATCGCCGGCACGCCTCTTGAGGGGCTTGATTACCCGATGCTGGAAACGCAGGACGAATGGCTCGTTCACGGCTTCAGCTATGCCAATTTCTTGGCCGATCTCGGCGCGAATGCCCAGAATGACATCTTTGGCAAAAGCTCGATCGACCTCGCCATGAAGGATGCATTTCGCAAAATGCGCGCCTTCCTGATGACAACGAAAGGCCTGACCGAAGACGAGGCAATCTCACTGATGTCCATCGGCGTCGACTTCGGAATTACGCAAGTGGTCGACGGCAATTGGGGCGTTCACGCCGTTATAAGGAAAGAGATCTTCGCGGATCGTCCAGCGTAAGCAATTGGCAAGAGTGCGAGGAACATAAACCTGCACCTCTTGATCCGCTCTCCCAAGACCACGTCCCCCAAGGCGGCATCCAAGGCGGCGAAGAGCCTTTCGGATAACCACAGCGCCGGAAATGCAAAGCCTGCGGCCGGCTCTGCACTCTCTCAGAAGAGAACCAGAAAGAAATAAAAAAGCCCGGCTCGAAGCCGGGCTTTTCGCGTTCTGATCGTCGAATCAATTGTCGAGGAAGCTGCGTAGCTTCCTCGAACGCGACGGATGCTTGAGCTTGCGCAACGCCTTCGCCTCGATCTGACGGATACGCTCGCGCGTCACCGAGAATTGCTGGCCGACTTCTTCCAGCGTGTGATCGGTGTTCATGCCGATGCCGAAACGCATGCGCAGCACGCGCTCCTCACGGGGGGTGAGGGTCGCCAGAACACGCGTGGTCGTCTCGCGCAAATTGGACTGGATGGCCGCATCGATCGGCAGGATCGCGTTCTTGTCCTCGATGAAATCGCCGAGATGCGAATCTTCCTCGTCGCCGATGGGCGTTTCGAGCGAGATCGGCTCCTTGGCGATCTTGAGGACCTTGCGCACCTTCTCCAGAGGCATGGCCAGCTTTTCGGCCAGTTCCTCCGGGGTCGGCTCGCGGCCGATCTCGTGCAGCATCTGGCGCGAGGTGCGAACGATCTTGTTGATCGTCTCGATCATGTGCACCGGAATGCGGATCGTGCGCGCCTGATCGGCGATGGAGCGGGTGATGGCCTGTCGGATCCACCACGTCGCATAGGTCGAGAACTTGTAGCCGCGGCGGTATTCGAACTTATCGACCGCCTTCATGAGGCCGATATTGCCTTCCTGGATGAGGTCCAAGAACTGAAGGCCACGGTTCGTGTATTTCTTGGCGATGGAGATCACGAGGCGCAGGTTGGCCTCCACCATCTCCTTCTTGGCCTGCCGGGCTTCTTTTTCGCCCTTCTGGACCATGTGCACGATCTTGCGGAATTCGCCGATCTCGAGCCCGGTTTCCGCCGCAAGCGTCTGCACCTCACCGCGCAGATCCTTCACCGCGTCCTTGTCGTTCGCGATGAAATCCTTCCAGCCACGGCTTCCGAGCTTGCCGACGCGGCGGATCCAGTTCGGATCAAGCTCCGAGCCCTGATGCTCGCGCAGGAATTCCAGCCGATCGACGCCATAGGAATCGGCCATGCGGAACAGGCGGCCTTCCAACGAGACGAGACGCTTGTTGATGTCATAAAGCTGCTCGACCAGGGCCTCGATGCGGTTCTGGTTGAGCGACAGCGACTTCACGTCGGCGACGATCTGATCTTTCAGCGTCTTGTACTTACGCTCCTGGGCAGGCGTCAGGCGCGCATTCAGCATGCGCTGCTCGACGTTCTGGTCCTGCAGGCGGCGCAGCTTCTTGTAATTGTCGGCGATGCGGTCGAACGTCTCGACGACCTGCGGCTTGAGCTCGGCCTCCATCGCGGCCAGCGAGGGATTGCCCTCCTCGTCCTCGTCGTCGGCGTCGAGCGACGGCGCCTCGGCTTCCGGCAGCGCTTCCTCGGCCTCGCCTGCGGGCGCCGGAATGGCCTTGCCTTCCGGCCCGGCATAGGTCGCTTCGAGGTCGATGATGTCGCGCAGCAGAATCTTAGCTTCCGCCAGTTCGTCGCGCCAGATGATGATGGCCTGGAAGGTCAGCGGGCTTTCGCATAGGCCCGCGATCATGGCCTCGCGGCCGGCCTCGATCCGCTTGGCGATGGCGATTTCGCCCTCGCGCGACAGCAGTTCGACCGAACCCATCTCGCGGAGATACATCCGTACCGGATCGTCGGTCCGGTCCGTCGGCTCCTTCGCCGTCGTGGTGGCCACCGCGCGCGTCGTGGTCTCCGCCACTTCGGTGCCGGTGTCGTCGTCATCGTCGTCGTCGGACGAGCGGCGGTCGGCGGCGCCCTCCTCGCTCTCGGCCTCTTCAGCCTCGATGACGTTAATGCCCATATCGTTGAGCATCGCCATGATGTCTTCGATCTGCTCGGGCGACGTGGAATCCGACGGCAGCACCTCATTCAGTTCGTCGAACGTCACATAGCCGCGCTTTTTCGCGGCCTTGATCATCCGACGGACTGACTGATCGTTCAGGTCGAGAACCGCACCATCCGGAGTTTCCGCCGCTGTGGCTTCGGCATTTTCGTCCTTGGTGGCGACCTTGTTTGCTGCCATGTCTCTTTTCTCTTCACCCGGCTCGACGATCCGGGCCATTCATGGGTCGTTCAGGATCATATAGCGCAAATAGCGCAATCGGCTATCCGTGCGAATCACTTCCGATTACATTGGCGTCTGCGCATTAAACGGCGATTAACCCAGCCCGCACCAACGTTTATGCGCGTTCAAAGACTGCTCGTCGGTCGTCCCGACGCCGCCCCGAATCCCTCAATGCTGGCCTCCGTGCCATCCACGGTCCGCAATTGATGCTGAATGTCAGCAAGGCGGGAAAAATTCTCCTCGGTCAGATCTTGTCCGAAGACAGCCTCGGCGGCGCGGAGTTCCTTATGTAATGCGTGGGCCTTCTGGTGCAAGGCCAGGCTGTGCAGGAAGCCGGTCTCCGCGTCCAGATCGTCAGCATCCGTGCGCGCCCACCAGAGGCCGGGCGTCAGCGCCGCCTCCACACGCGCCAGGATGGCGGCAAGCCCCGCGCGGGCGATCACGCCTTCCAGCATCTCCGCACTCTCCGCCTCGCCATGCGCCGCCGCGTCCACGGCGATCGTACGCAGCCGGTCCAGTTCCGGCGAAGCGAAGTCGAGCGCGCAGAACGTCTCTGCGTGCCGCTCGATCAATTGCGGATGACGGATGAGGGAGATAACGAGCGCCGCCTCCCGCACCAGGATGCGCCCGCCGCCCAGGCTCGCGCTGTTCCGCAGGCTTGGGCTGGCGCGGATGGGTTCCGGCCTGAACGGGCCACGTCCTCCACGCCGGTCACCCCCGCCGCCGGGCATGCGTCCCGGCCGGCGCTGGTAGACCGCCGGCGCCTGGGAGGCCGGTGCGAAGCGCTGGAAGCGCTCCTGCATCGCCTGCCCGTAATGGCGGCGCACGCTTTCATCGGCGATGGTGCGCACGAGGTCGCCCAGCCGCCGCTCCAGCGCCGCCCGCCGTTCGGGCGTGTCCAGCGGCGCGAGGTCGGCCTCGCGTTCCCACAGCACCTCGTCCATCGCCCGCGCCCGCGCGACAACCGCCTCCATCGCGGACGCACCCGCGGCCCGCACCAGATCGTCGGGGTCCTGCCCTTCCGGCAGGAAAGCGAAGCGCAGCGAGCGCCCGGGTTTCAGATGCGGCAGCGCCACATCGATCGCGCGATGCGCGGCCCGCCGCCCGGCCTTGTCGCCGTCGAAGCAAAGAACGGGCTCCGGCGCCGTTCGCCACAACAAGTCGATCTGGTTTTCCGTCAGCGCGGTCCCGAGCGGCGCCACAACATTGCGGATGCCGACCTGAGCGAGCGCGATGGCGTCCATATAGCCTTCCACCACCAGCATCGTGCCGGCATCGTGCGCCACCGCCCGCGCGCGATGATGGTTGAACAGCACACCGCCCTTGTGAAACAGCGGCGTCTCCGGCGAATTCAGATATTTCGCCGGCACGTCGGCCTGCATGGCGCGCCCGCCGAACGCGATCACCCGCCCGCGCGCATCGTGAATCGGAAACATGATGCGGTCGCGAAAACGGTCGAACGGCTCGGCCACATCCTCGCCAGAGATCAGCAGCCCGGCATCCACCATGTCCGCCACCGGCACGTCGAGCCGCGCCAGATGATTGCGCAGCGCCATCCGCTCGGAAGGCGCAAAGCCCAGCCGGAATTCGGCACGGGTGTGCGGCGACAATCCGCGCCGCTCCAGATAGGCGCGGGCATTGGCCCCGCCCGAAGCGGCCAGTTGCGCCTCGAAGAAGGCCGCCGCCATATCCATCACTTCGTGCAGCGTGGCGCGGCGTTTCTGGCGCTCGATCTCCTGCGGCGCGGATTTCGGCAGCTCGAGCCCGGCCTGTTGTGCCAGCCGTTCCACGGCCTCGGGGAAGGTCAACCCTTCCGTTTCCATCACGAAATCGAAGATGGAACCGTGCTTCCCGCTCGAGAAGCAATGATAGAAGCCCTTCTGGTCGTTGACGAAAAAGCTCGGGGTCTTCTCCTTGTTGAAGGGAGACAGGCCGGCCCATTCCCGGCCCTGCTTCTTCAGCTTCACCCGTCGGCCGACCACCTCGGAGACCGGCAGCCGGGCGCGGATCTCGTCCAGGAATTCAGGGGTGAAGCGCATAGCTTGACGTGACATCTCCCGCCTTTATAGCGAACCCTGTCATCAGGGAGCGGACTTATCCCCGCTATCACCATTATGAACATCCGGCGCGCCCGCCGCGACGAACTCGATTTGCTGCTGGACATATGGTTGCGCGCGGTCGAGCGCACCCATGATTTCCTCACGCCGGCCGATATCGAATTCTACAAGCCGCTGGTGCGCACCCGTTACCTGCCCTTCGCCGACCTCTGGGTCGTGGCCGAGAACGGCGTTCCGCTCGGCTTTCTCGGCATCGCCGGCAGCAAGGTGGAAAGCCTGTTCGTCGATCCGGATCATCACCGCCGGGGTATCGGCCGCGCTCTCCTTGCGCACGCTTTCCGGCTCGCCGGGCCGCTGCGCATCGATGTCAACGAGCAGAACCGGCCAGCGCGCAAATTCTATGCCCGAATGGGCTTCGAAGAGATCGGCCGCTCGCCGCTGGATGATCTCGGCAAGCCCTTCCCGCTTCTTCATCTCGCCGCGTCGGCATTGGCGGAAGAACAGCAGGGGCGCTCGGAGGGAGCTTAACCCGACGCCGGCTAAAGTTCCTTTTCCATAAGAACCGCTCGTGAAGTGACGGCTTCGCCCTCATAGGGTCTCACCTCCCCGGTCGGGCGGAAACCTATCTTCGTCCAGAACCCCGCCACCGGATTGGCCTCAACGACCGCAAGCCGCAGAACATTTGCCTTCAGGACATCGCGGGCAAACGTCTCGGCCTCATGAACGAGCGCTCGCCCGGCACCCGATCCCTGAACGCTTTCCCTGACGGCGAGAAGCCCGATGAAAGCCGTTCCTGCCAATGGATAATCGCGGAGCACATCCAATAGACCGACCGGCAAACCATCACGCCGTGCGACGAACGAATGTTTGTGCTGCGGTGAATATCCCGGTGGAAGGGACGTCACGAAATTACACGCGGCGCCCTCCCGTCTGGGTACGCCGTCGACATTGGAGAATAGCCGACGAGGTCGTCGAATATGCGGTTCACCTCATCGAGGTCGGCGGAAGTCACGGGGACAAGCGAGACGGCTGCGTCGGTCGTCATGGTTCTTCGGCAGCTTTCTGCGATCAGGCGGCCCGCTCCAGATGCCTGTTCCAGCGTCGCTCCAGCAGGCGGAACAGCTGCACCAGCACGAACGACATCGCAAGATAGATGGCCCCGGCGGCGAGGAAGATGTCCACCGGCGCATAGGTCTTGGCGATGATGGTGCGCGCCATGCCGGTCAGGTCGAGAAGCGTGATCGTGCTGGCCAGCGCGGAGCCTTTGAGCATCAGTATGACTTCGTTGCCATAGGCCGGCAGGGCGATGCGCACCGCGCGCGGCAGGATGATGCGGCGGAGCATCGTCACTTTGGACATGCCGAGCGCCCGCGCCGCTTCCTCCTCGCCCACCGGCACGGCCTGGATCGCGCCGCGCAGGATCTCAGCAATATAGGCCCCCGTGTGCATTCCCATGGTCAGCACCGCGCACCAATAAGGCTCGCGCAGGAAAGGCCAGAGCACGGAATCCCGCACGAACGCGAATTGCCCGAGGCCGTAATAAACCAGGAACAATTGCACCAGCAGAGGCGTGCCACGGAAGAAGAAGATGTAGGCGTAAGGCCCTGCCGCCACGAAAGGATTGGGCGATGTGCGCAGCAGCGCCAGAGGAAACGCGATGGCAAGGCCGAGCAGGCCCGACAACACCAGCAATTGCAGGCTGAGGCCCGCGCCGCGGATGAGCTGGGGCAGATATTCCCAGATCAGGGCGAAATCGATCACGCGTTCGCCCTCCGCACACCCCGGTTCGCGCGGCGCTCCAGCACCTGAAGGATGCCGGACGTCACCATTGTGATCAGGAGGTAGATCAGGGCCGCCGTCATGTAGAAGGTGAAGGCGTCCTTTGTGTAGCCGGTGGCCACCTGCGCCTTCCGCATCAGCTCCTCGAGGCCGATGACCGAGACGAGCGCGGTGTCCTTCAACAACACCATGAAGAGGTTGCCCAGCCCCGGCAGCGCGATACGCCAGAGCTGCGGAACGACGATGCGGCGAAAGATGCGGCCACGCGGCAAACCGAGCGCAAGCCCGGCCTCCACCTGTCCCGGCGGGATGGTCAGCAAGGCGCCACGAAACACTTCGGTGGCATAGGCGCCAAAGGTCAGGCCCAGCGCGATCGTTCCCGCCACAAACGGATTGAGCTCGACATAACCGCCGCCGAAGGCTTCGGAGATTGTGGTGAGCAGACGCGAGGATCCGAAATACAGCAGCAGCACCACGACGAGTTCCGGCACCCCCCGAAACACGGTCGAATAGAATTCACCGATCCATCGCAGCGGCCTGAAGCCGGATGATTTGGCCACCGCTCCCAGAAGCCCAAGCGCCAGCCCGACCAGGAGCGCTGCGAGCGCCAGCCTGACCGTCATCCATGTGCCGAGCGCCAATTGCGCGCCGAAGCCTTGCAGGTCCATGGGGCGGGACGAAAAGGCCGCCTTTCGGGCGGCCCTCCTGGATCAGAGAATGCTGAAAGGGAAGTACTTGGCGTTTATCTTGGCGTAAGTGCCGTTGTCGATGATGGCCTTCAGCGCGACGTTCAGGCGATCACGCAATGCGGTGTCGGATTTGCGCAGCGCCAGGCCGATGCGGTCATTCTCGAACACCGGCTGGCCCTTGAATTCGAAATCCTTTCCGGCATCGCTCTTCAGCCATTCGTACGAGACGAACATATCGGCCAGCACGGCGTCGGTCCGGCCCGAGCCGAGGTCGAGATACGCATTCTCCTGAGTGTCGTAGAGCTTCACGTTCGCGCCCGAACCGAGGTTTTCGGTCAGCCACTCGGCCGAGATCGTGGCCCGCTGCGCACCGATCGATTTCGATTTCATCGAATCATTCGAAACGTCGAGATCCTGGCCCTTCTTGGCCACATATTGCAGCTTGTTGATGTAATACGGGTCCGTGAAGGCAACCACCCGCTCGCGTTCCGGCGTGATGGACATCGACGCAGCGATGAAATCGAACTTCTTGTTCTGCAGCGCAGGGATGATGCCGTCCCAATCCTGCGTCACCACGGTGCATTCCACCTTCATTTCGGCGCACAGGGCCTTGGCGATGTCGAGGTCGAAACCCGTCACCTCGCCGCTGGAATCCTTCATGTTGAAGGGCGCATAGGCGCCTTCGGTGCCGATACGGAGCTTCTCGGCGGACGCCGGGGACATGCCGGTCAGGGCGATCGCGGCGGCAAGGGCGGCGGAGGCGAAGAACCTTGAGATCATGATGCGGCGTGCTCCCTGATGGGTGTGTGCTGGCTGGCCATGAACAGGCGGCAACGGGCCGAGCTCGGATTGTCGAAGACCTGCTCCGGCGGCCCCTGTTCCTCGATCCGACCGGCGTCGAGGAAAAGCGTGTGCGTCGACACGCTGCGGGCAAAGCGCATTTCATGGGTGACGAGAAGCATGGTGCGCCCCTCATCCGCCAGGGCCCGGATGACGTTCAGCACCTCGCCGACCATTTCCGGATCGAGCGCGGACGTCGGCTCGTCGAACAGGATGATCTTGGGCTCCATCGCCAGGGTGCGAGCAATGGCCGCGCGCTGCTGCTGGCCGCCCGAAAGCATCATCGGGTAGGATTTCGCCTTGTCGGCCATGCCGACCTTGAGCAACAGCTTTTCGGCACGCTCGACAGCATTGCGGCGCTTGAGGCCGAGCACATGCATCGGCGCCTCGATGAGGTTTTCGAGCACATTCAGATGCGGCCACAGATTGAAGCTTTGAAAGACGAAGCCGAGATTTGCCCGTAGCCGTGAAATCTGGCGGGCATCGGCGGCGCACAGCGTTCCATTGCTCTGGCGCTTCAGCCGCATCTCCTCGCCGTGAAGGCGGATCGCCCCTTCATTGGGCAGTTCGAGTAGGTTGAGGCACCGCAACAGCGTGCTCTTGCCCGAACCGGACGTGCCGATGATGGAGATGACATCGCCGGTGCGGGCCTCGATATCGATGCCCTTGAGGACTTCCAGTGCGCCGTACCGTTTCTTGATTCCGCGCGCCTCAAGGGCGGGGACGGATTGAGCTATGGTCGACAGGACAGGATCTCCTCGAAGGCGCGCAATGTGTGGCAACCCGGTTCGTGGTGTCAAACGCCGGTCACGATCCAAATGTTGCAAAGCGCATGCCACGAGCAAAGCCCGAACAGCAAAAAGCCTGGCGCGAGGGCCAGGCTTTCCATTTTCAGTGCTCTACCGAAAAGGGGATTACTCCGCCTTCAGGTTCGCCGCCTTGGTCTTGCCGCGATCGGACACAACCTCGAACGAGACCTTCTGACCCTCGTTGAGGGTGTAGAGGCCCGCCTGCTCCAGCGCCGTCGCATGAACGAAGACGTCCGGTCCGCCGGCTTCCGGCTGAATGAAGCCGTAGCCCTTTTGCGAGTTGTAGAACTTCACGGTACCAGTCTGAGACATATTCACATTCCTTAAAGCGCACCTTTCGGCACGCGCCGCATTCTCGACATTTGGGAAGGCTTGCAGACCACGCCTTCGGGCGCGATGCAGACTGCCAAAAATCGTACTCACCGCCACGTCATGCGTGCCGGCAGCTGGCGAACATCGCAGGCAAACCTGTCGATGGGCGACGTCGCGTTGGAGAGGTTGCACGCGCCAGCCGGGATTAGATGGAGCACCCGCGCCGGAAAGACAAGGTCTCCTTTTCACAAGCCGCGGACGACGACCTCGCGAAATGGTGAGCATCCTGCGCTTGCCAGCCCCGTCCACGTCCCCACTTTGCGCCCATGTCTCGCCTTTTCATGTCCGCTCTCGTACTCGGCCTGCTGTTCGCGCCGTTCGCCCCCCATGCGCAGGAAACGCCGCCGGCCCCCTATGCCGCGCTCGCCGAACGCGGCAAGGCCCTGCCCGGCCTCAACGCACTCATCGTCTCCCATAACGGCCAGCCGGTTGCCGAGCACGTCTTTCGGGGCCCGCCGCTCGATCGCGCCGTCAACATCAAGTCTGCCTCGAAATCGGTGATCTCCGCCCTCGTCGGCATCGCCATCGACCGCGGCGTGCTCGAAGGCCCGGACCAGAAGATCGCGCCGCTCCTGTCCGCCAGCCTGCCGGCCAATCCCGACCCGCGGCTGCACGACATCACCATCGCCGATCTCCTCACCATGCGCGCTGGGCTGGAGCGCACGTCGGGCGCGAATTACGGCGCCTGGATTTCCAGCCGCAATTGGGTGCGCGACGCCCTCGCCCGTCCCTTCGTCGATAAGCCCGGCGGGCGCATGCTCTATTCCACCGGCAGCACGCATCTGCTCTCGGCCATCCTCACCCGCGCTTCGGGCAAGAGCACGCACCAGCTCGCCCGCGAATGGCTCGGCGATCCGCTCGACATCGCCATCCCCGCCTGGGAGCGCGACCCGCAGGGCATCTATCTCGGCGGCAACAACATGGCGCTGTCGCCCCGCGCCCTCGTCCGTTTCGGCGAAATGTACCGCAATGGCGGCCGCGTGGACGGCAAGCAGGTCCTGTCCGAAGCCTGGATCCAGGCCAGCTGGACGCCCGTCACGCAAAGCTTCTTCACCGGCCACGGCTATGGTTACGGCTGGTTCTCGACCGATCTCGCCGGCCACCGCGCGAACTACGCCTGGGGCTATGGCGGCCAGATGCTCTACGTCGTCCCGGATCTCGGCCTCACCATCGCCATGACCTCGAACGCCGGCAGCTACGAGCGCGGCAGCGGCCATGTCGAGGCGCTGCACCGCCTCGTTGCCGACATCATCATCCCCGAAACGAAGCGCCTGAACGTCCCGCCGCAGCCCAGCGGCACCTGAACGGATAGGCGCCGGCAGAGGGCCGGGTTAGAGGTGGTGCCATGAAGCCGATTCTGTCCCTCCTCGCCGCCTTCGTCACGCTGCTGCTCGCCGCTCCCGTCCATGCCCAGGATCGCCCCGCTCTGGAACGCGAATTCCGCGTCTGGCTCGACAGGACGGTCTGGCCCGATGTGCAGAAGCGCAAGATCTCCCGCAGCACCTTCGAAGCCGCCTTCAGCGGCGTCACGCTCGATTGGTCCCTGCCCGATCTGAAGGCACCGGGTGCCCCGCCGCCCAAGGAACAGCGCCAGCCCGAATTCCAGACGCCGGGCCGCTACGTCTCGGAAGACAAATTCCCGCCGCTCGTTTCCGGCGGTCGCGCGGCCCTGAAAACCTGGTCGAAAAGCCTCGACGCCATCGAGGCGCGCTATGGCGTGCCGCGCGAGATCATCGTCGCCATCTGGGGCCGCGAGACCGCCTATGGCGCGGTGAAGCCGAAAACCAACGCCGTGCGTTCGCTGGCCACGCTCGGCTTCATCGGCGCCCGCAAATCCTACTTCTATCCGGAACTGCTGGCCGCCCTCGAAATCCTCGAAGCCGACCATCTGCCCCTGTCGGAGCTCAAAAGCTCATGGGCCGGCGCGATGGGCCAGCCGCAATTCCTGCCGTCGAAATTCCTGCGCTTCGCCGTGGACGGCGATGGCGACGGCAAGCGCGACATCTGGAATTCCACACCGGATACCCTCGCCTCCATCGCCAATTATTTGCGTGGCCATGGCTGGGTGCCGGGCCGCTGGTGGGGCACGGAGATCACGGCCTCCGCCGCCATTTCCTGCACGCTGGAAGGGCCGGACAAGCCGAAACCCGTCGGGGACTGGCTGAAGATGGGCGCGAAGCCGCGCTCCAACGTGCTCTCCGGCGCGCCGAATCTGCCGGGGCACCTGCTTATGCCTGCCGGCCGCCACGGGCCGGCCTTTCTGGTCTCGCAGAATTTCTACGTCCTGAAGAGCTACAACGAATCCGACATGTACGCCCTCTTCATCGGCCATCTGGCGGATCGCTATCGCGGCAGTCCTGCCATCGCCGGAAAATGGGATGCGTTGTCGGGGTTCGACCGCTCGGATGTCCGCACCATGCAGCAGCGCCTCGAAAAACAGGGCCATGATGCGGGCGGCACGGACGGCCTGGTGGGCTTCCGCACCCGTGTGGCCATCGGTCTCTGGCAGAGCCGCAACGGTCAGGACGCGACGTGCTTCCCGGATGCCGACCTCGTGCAACGTGCTGGCCGATAAGGGAACATTTCCGCCGCTCCGTGATTTCCCCAACTTGCGGGGTTCCCCGCACCTTGTCACCCTCGACGAACCGCTACAAAGGAGAAGAACCAATGCAATGGCAGATGGTTGCGGGACGCTGGAACGAGTTCAAGGGCAACGCGAAGGAAACGTGGGACAAGCTCACGGACGATGATCTCCGGATCGCCGAAGACCACCGCGAAGAGCTCATCGGCAAACTGCAGGGCCTTTATGGCCACAGCCGCGAAGAAGCGGAGCATGAGGTGGACGCTTGGTCCCACCGCCTGCATGTCCGCTACGAGGAACCCGGCCCTGAGCCGATCCTCTATCCAGCCACTCACTGAGATCGGGAGCCCTTTTCGGGCTCCTTTTCATTTCAGGAGACGGGGTCCTCCACCACCTCGTCGGTGATCACCGTGAAATTTGTCAGCTTGGACGGGCCGAAAATGGTCGATATCGCGACATCGGTCGCATCGCGCCCCCTCGCCATGACGATCCGCGACATGCGCGGCTTGTTGTGGCGTGCGTCGAACGTGTACCAGCGCCCGCCGAGATAGGCTTCGAACCACGCGGAGAAATCCATCGGGTTCGGGTCCTTCGGCACGCCGATATCGCCGAGATAACCGGTGCAATAGCGCGCCGGAATGTTCATGCAGCGGCACAGTGTGATGGCGAGGTGCGCGAAATCGCGGCACACGCCGATCTGTTCGCGATGTCCATCCCAGGCCGTGCGGGTAGCGCAGGCGTGCTGATAGCCGAACGTGATGCGCTTGTGCGTGTATTCCACGATATGCCGCACGCGCGCCCATCCCGGCGGGGTATTGCCGAACTCTTTCCAGGCCAGTTCGACCAGATGCTCGGTGTCGCAATAACGGCTGCCAAGAAGATAGACGAGCACGTCGTCCGGCAGATCCTCCACCGGGTGCTGCAAGGCGTCAGGCGCCGTCGCGTCGTATTCGCCCGGGTCCTCGATCAGAAAATCCGCCTGCACTCGAAAATCGCCGGCGGGGGCCGTCACACGGGTGACGATGTTGCCGAAGCCGTCGCGATAATCCCGCCCCTCGACCGAGGGCGAGAATGTGAAGTCCTGTGGGCTCAGAAGATCGGGAAGCCGTTCGGGACGCACGCTCAGCATCAGCAAAAGAGGCGTGGGTTGAGGGAGTTCGAAACCGATATCGAAACCACACCTGATCTTCATCATCCGCTCCTCCGACAGGCCGCGCACGAAACACACGCGAAACGGGAGAAGCAAAACCGATGCCGAACCCCCGACATGGTTAAATGCACGGGCG
Organism: Terrihabitans aquatilis; assembly: GCF_052542005.1. Taxonomy (NCBI): domain Bacteria; kingdom Pseudomonadati; phylum Pseudomonadota; class Alphaproteobacteria; order Hyphomicrobiales; genus Terrihabitans; species Terrihabitans aquatilis. The sequence continues at coordinate 851,298 of NZ_JBOCUO010000001.1, forward strand.
AAAAAACGGGTTCCCCGGTTTACACAACCTCTAGGGGAAGGCTGGGCTGCACCTCGCGCACATCCACCTCCACACTCATGCCGATGCTGTCGGCCTGCGATCCGATCCAGGTGCCGTGCAAGGGGATGGCCTGACGAGGGTCTCTCACCACCGCGACGCGGATGAGGTCGCGATTGCCGATGATGCCATTGGTGGGATCGAATTCCACCCAGCCCGCGCCCGGCAGGTAGACCTGACACCAGGCATGGGTGTTGCCGCCACCCACCCGGCCACTTGCGCTGGGCACGTAGAGATAACCTGACACAAATCGCGAGGCGAGCCCGAGCGCGCGCACGGCCTCCATCATCAGCACCGCGAAATCGCGACAGGTGCCCCGTCCGGTGTGCAGCGTCGTCAGCGGGTCCTGCGTTCCGCTCTCATAGCGGTGGATGTAGGTGAAGCTCTCCTTGATGGCGTGCGTGATCGTCATCAAAAGCTCACCCGTCGGAGTTTCCCCACGCGGATCGAGGAATTGATGCACCCAGTGCGCCACCTCGTGATTGGGATCGAAATAGGCCCGTTCGATACAGCGAACGAGATCGGGCATCTCCTCCGCTCCATAGGTGAACGGATAGGTGCGGGCGTAGGATTCCATCCGGAAGTCGGGGACGTTCTGCGGCAAATGCTCGAGACGCACATTGCTCTCGAATCTCAGCACATCGGAATCCACTCCGAACCGCGCGATCGCGACGCAGTTTCCGAAGGCATCGTGGATCCAGCGCAAGTCCACCGGTCGGGGCTGGATATCGATCTGCATGTCGATCAGCCGCTGGTCATAGCTCTCCAGCGGACGCACCATCATCCTGTGGTCGCCGAAGCCGACCGGCCGCGCGTAGCGGTAAGTGGTCACGTGCCGAACGGTCAATTCAGGCATTTCGAAAAATCAGTCCTTCCTGCCGAAGCGAAACGCTCCGGGATATCGGCCGGTCGGGAACGACGCGCTTACGACCGGCAATGCCGACGAGCTGCGCATAATTTGCATGCAAGTGTCGGGCGACTTCTAGGGTAGGCCGCGAAGGCCCGCCAATCCTCCTAACGTTGCAACCTCGGAAAAGTACGATAGAACAACTCACCCTGTGCGATATCGGCGCTCCGCACACGTACCGTCGCGCCCTAACATCCCGAAAAATCGACAGAAACGAACTTTTCTAAAAAAAGTTCCGCAAGTCCGGATTAAATCGGGATGCAGCTATGTAAATAGCACATGAGTTCAGTCGGAACCTCCTTTGATGTGCTTGCGGAATTGCCCGCGCTGCGCCGTTACGCGTGGACGCTGACCCGTGATCGCGCCGAAGCCGAGGATCTGGTGCACGACGCGCTCGTCCGGGCCTATGAAGGGCGCAGCACCTTCAAGGATGGCGGCGATCTCCGCAGCTGGCTGTTCTCGGTGCTTCACAACACCTTCGTTTCCCGCACGCGCAGCCGGAAGGCCTACGACGCCCGTATCGACCGCGCGGCCGAACTCGTCGACACCTGCGCCGAGCCGGAGCAGGAAAGCCGCCTGCGGCTCACCCAGATACGCGCGGCGTTCATGTCGCTCCCGGAGGAGCAGCGCGCCGTTCTCCATCTCGTGGCCATCGAGGGCCTGCCCTACCAGGAGGCCGCGCGCACGCTCGGCATTCCGGTTGGAACACTGATGTCGCGGCTCGGCCGCGCACGTCTCGCGCTCCGCGCACTCGAAGATGAACCCAAAGGCAATGTCGTTCCGCTGAGACTGGTTGGAGGCAAAGACGATGGCCGTTGATCGCGTGACCGAGGCTGAGCTCAATGCCTTTGTCGATGGCCAGATCGACGACAAAGGCCGCCTCGAGGTCCAGGAATTCCTGTCTCGCAATCCTGACGTGGCGGCACGCGTGATGGCTGATCTCAGCCTCCGCGACAGCTTGCGCCTGTCCCTGCCCGCACCGATTTCACCTCCCATGCCGGGCACCGTGTCCGCGGCGCGTCGCCTGTCGCAGGCCCTGAGGCTCCGTCGTTTCATGGCGCCGGCAAGCCGCATCGCCGCCGGCCTCGGCATCTTCCTGCTTGGCTGGGGCACGGGCATTGGCTGGGATCGCGCCCAGGAAAGCCGTCGGGCCGAGGCAATCGTTCAGGAGGCGCCGGCAACATCCACGGCACCCGTCCCGACCGTACTTGCCGCCGCTCCCGTTACGGCTCCGAGCGTCAATGCATCCTCGTCCAACGGTATCATCGATGCCAGCCATCTCGATCCGGCCAAGCTCGGCGCCGCGGTTTCGGTCCGGCTTCCGCGCATCCCGGATTCATGGACACTCATCGGCACACGCATCGTCGACACCAGCGCAGGCATCGGCATAGAGGTCATCCTCGATACGCCGGAGTTCGGTGAGCTCTCGCTCCTGGCGCGCCACACCAAGGACGTCGCCATCGTCCTGCCCACCATCAATAAGGTCGAGGGTGAATCCACGGCCCATTGGCAACTCGTCTCCGACAGCTACGCGCTGACGGCTCATCAGCCCCGCAAGCCATTGGAATTTGCGGCTTTGGAGCTTTTCCAGACGCTTTATTGAAGCGCCCAAAAACAAAAAGATCGGCCCCGCTGGGGGGATGCCGGCCAATCGAATAATTCTAGGAGAGACGTTCAATGAGTGAAAAAGCAAATCCGGCTTTGCGTCCGGACGTCAAGGAATCAACACGCTGGATCCAGCTCGCCGTAGGCGTTGTCTGCATGATCGCGACCGCGAACATCCAGTATGCGTGGACGCTGTTCGTTCCTGAGATTCAGGAAACCTTCGGCTGGGAGCGCGCCTCCATCCAGATCGCCTTTACGATCTTCGTGCTGGTTCAGACCTGGCTTGCCCCGATCGAGGGCTTCTTCATCGACAAGTTCGGTCCCCGCCTGATGGTCGCCTTCGGCGCGGTCTTCATCGGCGTCGCATGGGTCATCAACTCGCAGGCTACCAGCCTCACCGGCTTCTACATCGGCGCAGCCGTCGGCGGCATCGGCGTCGGCTCCATCTACGCCACCTGTATCAACAACGCTCTGAAGTGGTTCCCGGATCGTCGCGGCCTCGCCGTTGGCCTCACTGCGGGCGGCTATGGCGCGGGTTCTGCGGCAACGATTCTGCCGATCGCGGCAATGATCGAGTCCTCAGGCTTCCAGGAAACCTTCTTCTTCTTCGGTCTGCTGCAGGGCGGTCTTGCCTTCATCGCGGCTTGGTTCCTGCGTTCGCCGTCGGCAAGCGAAGTCAAGGTCTCTGACAAGCTCGTTCAGAGCCGCAAGGACTACACGCTGAAGGAAGCGCTCAACACCAAGCTGTTCTGGCTCATGATGCTGATGTTCACCTGCGTGGTGACCGGCGGCATGATGGCCGTTGCTCAGCTCGGCGTCATCGCTCAGGACCTTGGCGTCAAGGAGTTCCAGGTCAACCTGTACTTCTTCACCATGGCCGCCCTTCCGCTGGCCCTGATGCTCGACCGCGTCATGAACGGCATCTCGCGTCCGCTGTTCGGCTGGATTTCCGACAACATCGGCCGTGAGAAGACGATGGTCATCGCCTTCACCCTCGAAGGCTTCGGCATCATCGCGCTGGGCTATTTCGGCTCCAATCCGTGGGCGTTCCTGATCCTGTCCGGCGTCGTGTTCCTGGCTTGGGGTGAGGTTTACTCGCTGTTCTCGGCTCTGGCCGGCGATGCCTTCGGCACGAAACATATCGGCAAGATCTATGGCGTCCTGTACTGCGCAAAGGGTCTCGGTGCGCTGTTCGTCCCGGTCGGCAACCTGATGATGGAAGCTACAGGAACCTGGTCGACGGTTCTCTACACCGTGGCAGCAATGGACCTGTTCGCGGCCTTCCTCGCGATGACCGTTCTTCGGCCTGTCCTCGCAGCGCACGTACTCCGTTCAGGTGTTGCCCACCCTGCAACCGCAGCGGATGCCATTGCAGCCGCTCCAAAGCCAGCCCACGTCTGACACCAGACAGGGCCAACACAGGCGGAAAAAAGAAACCGGGCTCCAACGAGCCCGGTTTTTTATTCTCGTTAAAGGCAGATTTCAGCGAGCGTCAGGAAGGATGCCCTTCGGATTGATCATCGGTTCCAGAGGAGGCGGGACTCGGCCGGCCGTTCGGAAAACCTGATCGGTCACTGTAGTCGCGCACAGGAACAGCGTCCTGAGCTCGGTTACTGAGCGCTGTTGCACACAGCAGATCAAGCAAGGTCACACCCGCCACGGCAGCAATCGCCAATGCTACATTGTCATGTTGTAGATTGGAGTCATTCATCGCAGGTGCAAGCGCGGCGAGGTCGAGGGCATCTCCAGCAACACGCCCCCAGATAAAAGGTGCAGGATCTTCAGAGGCGAGGATAGCGACACCGGTTACAACTTCTCGCATGCCATAGGCTTGGATCAGTCCGGACCGCTCCTCCATCCCCAGCACTCGACTCAATGTTCGAGGCGCCAAAAGCTCTGCAGCTCCCAAAGCCAATGAGAACCAACCCAAACCACGAGCGAGTGGATCTGCTTTCGTATGCTTCTGCTTGCGATACATGGCAACACCTCAGGGCTTGAGTACGACCTTGATGCAGCCGTCGTCCTTGTCCCGGAATGTCTTGTACATTCCTGGCCCCTCCTCCAGGCCGACGGTATGGGTAATGACAAAGCTGGGATCGATCTGACCTTCCTCGATCCGTCGAAGGAGATCCTGGCTGTATCGGTTCACGTGGGTCTGGCCGGTGCGGATGGTCAGCCCCTTGTTCATCAAGGCACCGAGCGGAATTTTGTCCGCGAGGCCTCCATAAACGCCGGGTATTGAAACGATGCCAGCGGGTCGGCAGACGTATAGGATTTCCCGCAAGACATGCGGTCGGTCACTTTCCAGCATCACCGCCTGCTTGATGCGATCGTAGACGGAGTCTAGCGAGCGCGTCGCGTGAGCCTCAAGGCCGACCGCATCAATGCATTTCTCAGGGCCCTTCCCTCCTGTGAGCTCATTGATCCTTTCGAGGACGCTTTCCTCGTCGAAGTTGATCGTGATAGCTCCCGCAGCCTTCGCCATGGCGAGCCTCTCGGAAACGTTGTCGACGACGAAGACCTTTTCAGCACCGAGCATGAATGCGCTCCGAACGCAGAACTGGCCTACAGGCCCCGCGCCCCAAACGCCCACCCAATCCGTCGGCTCAATGTCGCAGTTGATGGCTGCCATCCAACCGGTGGCAAAGATGTCACCAAGGAACAGCACCTGTTCGTCCGTGAGCCCGTTCGGGATGACGATAGGCGAGACATCCGCATAGGGGACTCGGACATATTCGGCTTGCCCGCCGGGATATCCGCCCGTCAGGTGCGAATAGCCAAAAAGCCCGGCCGTCGTGTGGCCGAAAGCAAGATCGCCGAGATCCTTCTTCCGGTTCGTTCTTTCACAAACCGACCAATTGCCCCGTCGGCATTGAGGACACTGGCCACAGCAAATGGTGAAGGGCACGACAACGCGGTCCCCAACTTTCAGCTTTTTGTTATCCTTCCCGACCTCGACGACTTCGCCCATGAACTCATGGCCCATGATATCGCCGGTCTGCATCCCAGGCACGAAGCCATCATAGAGATGAAGATCAGACCCGCAGATTGCACAGCTGCTGACCTTGATAATGGCATCCCGGCCATCCTCGATGATCGGGTCCGGAACCGTCTCGCAGCGAATGTCCTGTTTGCCGTGATATGTAAGTGCGCGCATGGCCCCTCGCCTGGAAAGCGATGGCGTCGAGCACATCGCGGTTGAAGCTGAGAGAACTACGCCTGTGGTGCCGGGGAGTTCCTCAATCCTCACGGAGAGGCGCACGCGGTTTCATTGACTTTTCTAACGGCCCTTTCTAAAAGTCCCCGTGCGGGTCCTTCGGGCCCGCGCTTTCTTTAGCACGCACCCGTGACTTCCGGCCTGCCGGGTCTGTCGGCCTCCGAAAAGGAGGTGTCCAGGAGGGCGCGTCTTCCACTCTCACGTTTCGAGAAGGAAACGCGGATTATGTCGAAGCGTCATGCTTCCAAGCACAAGATCGATCGCCGTCTTGGCGTGAACATTTTCGGCCGCGCCAAAAGCCCGGTCAACAAGCGTGAATACGGGCCTGGTCAGCATGGCCAGCGTCGCAAGGGCAAGCTTTCCGACTTCGGAACGCAGCTGCGCGCGAAGCAGAAGCTCAAGGGCTCGTATGGCGACATCACCGAGAAGCAGTTCCAGCGCATCTATACCGAGGCTTCCCGCCTCAAGGGCGATACTTCGGCAAATCTGATTGGCCTTCTGGAATCGCGCCTTGACGCTGTCGTGTACCGCGCAAAGTTCGTTCCGACCATTTTCGCGGCCCGCCAGTTCATCAACCACGGTCATGTGAAGGTGAACGGCCGCCGGACCAACATCGGCAGCTATCGCCTCAAGGTTGGCGATGTCGTCGAGGTCAAGGAAGCGTCGAAGCAGCTGGCCATCGTGCTCGAAGCCGTGTCGCTTGCCGAGCGTGATGTCCCGGACTTTATCGAAGTCGATCATTCCAAGATGACGGCCCGCTTCGTGCGCGTTCCGACGCTGTCTGAAGTTCCCTACCCGGTACAGCAGGAACCGAACCTCGTGGTCGAGTTCTATTCGCGCTGATCGGCGAAAAGCAGATACGAAAAAGCCGCCCGAATGGGCGGCTTTTTTATTGGCCGAAGGCCGGGCCGATCAGCTCGCCTGCTTTACCGGAATGCCCTTGCCGGCCATGAACTCCTGGAGTTCGCCCGCCTGGAACATCTCGCGCACGATATCGCAACCACCCACGAATTCGCCCTTCACATAGAGCTGAGGAATGGTCGGCCAGTTCGAGAATTCCTTGATGCCCTGGCGTATTTCATCCGTCTCAAGGACGTTGATGTCCTTGTAAGACGCGCCGAGATATTCGAGAATCTGCACGACCTGCCCGGAAAAACCGCACATCGGAAATTGCTTCGTGCCCTTCATGAACAGCACGACGTCGTTCGATTCCACTTCCTGCTTGATCTGGTCGAAAGCGCTCATCTCGTCACCATTAAATCCCGCCGCCACGCGGCGCTTGAATGTCGGTTGCCGACATATAAGCCTGCCCACACTGAAATGGGAGCACCACGCCCCAATTTGCGATGATCAGGCCTGTGGAGCAGACGTTTGAAGAGCCAGCGCGTGAAGTACACCACCCATCCGGCCTTGGAGTGCCGAATAAACCAATTGATGCTGCTGGACGCGTGTCTTTCCTCGAAAACTCTCGGACACAACGATAGCCGCGTAATGATCGCCATCGCCCGCGAGATCCTTGATGGTGACCTCCGCGTCCGGCAGGGCGTCCTTGATCATGCGCTCGATTTCGCCCGCATCCATCGCCATCGCGTCAATTCTCCGTCGCTGCCGTGCCCGCCATATAGGCTGGGAACCAGCCCTCATGTGCCCGCTGCACCTCGTTGATTGATATGCGTTCGCCGCTTGGCAACGTCAAATGATCACCGCCTGTGGTGCCAAGCCGCATGGACCGCACGCCAGCCGCGTCGGCCGCCTCGAGAATGGCATTAGCGTCGCTATCGCTGACCGTCAGCACGTAGCGCGCCTGATCCTCGCCAAACAGCGCGGCATGAGCAGGCAGGCCTTGTGGCAATGCGTCGATCACGGCACCGACACCGCCCGCGATCGCCATTTCCGCTAGAGCAATGCCGAGACCGCCATCGGACAGATCATGAGATGCGGTCACACGGCCCTCGAGGATAAGCCCACGCACGAAATCGCCATTGCGCTTTTCGGCCGCGAGATCGACTGGCGGCGGTGCACCGTCCTCACGGTCGTGCATTATTGCCAGATAGCTCGACGCCCCCAGCCAGCCAGCCGTTTCACCAATGAGAAGAACAGTTTCACCCGCCCTCTTGAAGGCAATGCTGACGCTCTTCGTGACGTCATCCAGCACGCCCACGCCACCGATTGTTGGTGTTGGCAGGATGCCGCGGCCGAGCGTCTCATTGTAGAGCGACACGTTCCCGGAAACGATCGGGAAGTCGAGCGCGATACAGGCTTCCGAGATGCCCTTCAGGCAATAGACGAATTGGCCCATGATCTCGGGCCTCTCGGGATTGCCAAAATTGAGGTTGTCCGTCAGTGCGCGCGGCAGCGCACCTACTGCCGTGATGTTACGCCAAGCTTCTGCTACGGCCTGCTTGCCGCCCTCAAATGGATCGGCCTCGCAATAGCGCGGCGTTACGTCCGCCGTCAGCGCCAGGCCCTTCGGGCCGTCCTCTATGCGAACAACTGCGCTGTCGCCGCCGGGACGTTGCACGGTATTGCCGAGAATGAGGTGGTCATACTGCTCATAGACCCACCGCTTCGACGAAAGGTCTGGCGCACCAATCATTGTCAGCAGCGCTTTGCCCAGCGATTCTGGAGCCGGCACGTCGTCCGCCGCGATAACAGGCCGCTTCGGCGTCTCGACATAAGGTCGGTCGTAGATCGGCGCCTCGTCGCCGAGCTCCTTGATCGGCAGATCGGCCATTTCCGCACCGCCATGCGTCACACGAAAGCGCAGATCGTCGGTGGTGTATCCGACGATGGCAAAATCCAGGCCCCATTTCGTGAAGATCGCTTTGGCATCCTCCTCACGCGCAGGGTCGAGCACCATGAGCATGCGCTCCTGGCTCTCCGACAGCATCATCTCATAGGCGCTCATTCCGGCTTCGCGCGTCGGCACCGCGTCGAGCAACAGCTCGACGCCGAGATCGCCCTTGGCACCCATCTCGACGGCCGAGCAGGTCAGGCCCGCAGCACCCATGTCCTGGATCGCAATCACCGCGCCGGACGCCATCAGCTCAAGGCATGCCTCCAGCAGCAGCTTTTCGGCAAACGGATCGCCGACCTGCACCGTCGGGCGTTTCTCCTCCGAACCCTCGTCGAACTCGGCCGAGGCCATGGTCGCGCCATGGATGCCGTCGCGGCCGGTCTTGGAACCGAGATAGACGATTGGATTCCCAACGCCGGTTGCCGCCGCATAGAAGATCTGGTCGGTGCGGCAGATGCCCACCGCCATCGCATTGACGAGGATATTGCCGTCATAGCGCGGGTGGAACCGCACCTGCCCACCGACCGTCGGCACTCCGAAAGCATTGCCGTAATGACCAATGCCGGACACCACACCCGACACCAGATGCCGCGTGCGCGGATGATCCGGGCTGCCGAAGCTCAGCGCGTTGAGGGCCGCGATTGGCCGCGCGCCCATGGTGAAGACATCGCGCAGGATGCCGCCGCAGCCGGTCGCCGCGCCCTGATAGGGCTCGATGAAGCTTGGATGGTTGTGGCTCTCCATCTTGAAGACCACTGCGATTCCGTCACCGATGTCGATGATGCCGGCGTTCTCGCCTGGCCCTTGGATCACCCAAGGCGCCTTGGTGGGCAGTCCTTTTAGGTGAAGTCGCGAGCTCTTGTATGAACAATGCTCGTTCCACATCGCCGAAAAGATGCCGAGCTCGGTCAATGACGGCTCACGGCCGATCAGATCAAGGATGCGCTGATATTCGTCAGGCTTCAGGCCATGCTGGGCGACGAGTTCGGGCGTAATCGGGGGCTGCGACATCGCCAAAGCGTATCCTGCCTGTCTAATGGATAAGCGACGGAGCGGTGCTCTCCGCCAGTTGGAAAAGTCAGGCCGCGCGGGCAAGACTTTCGAAAAGTCCTGCACCATCCGTGCCGCCGACCAGCGGATCGATCAGATTTTCAGGATGCGGCATCATGCCGAGCACGTTGAAGCGCTCTGAATAAATGCCGGCAATGCAATTCACTGAGCCGTTTGGGCTCGCCTGCCCCACGATACCCGACGCATCGCAGTAGCGGAACGCGACACGGCCCTCACCCTCGATGCGCGCCAGTGTATCGGCATCGGCGAGATAATTGCCGTCGCCGTGCGCCACTGCGACTTCGATAACCTGGCCGCCTGTGTATCGCGAGGTAAAGCGGGTGTCGGTGCGCTCGACCTTCAAGTGCTGCATACGGCAGACGAACTTGAGATGATTGTTGCGCAGCAACGCACCCGGCAGGAGCCCCGTCTCGACAAGAATCTGAAAACCATTGCAAATGCCGAGCACAAGCCCGCCGCGTTCTGCGTGTTCGCGCACCGCCGCCATCACGGGCGAGCGGGCCGCGATAGCGCCGCAGCGCAAATAATCACCATAGGAAAAGCCGCCGGGCAGAACCACGATGTCGGTGCCAGCCGGCAGCGCGGTCTCCCCGTGCCAGACGATAGACGCATCCTGGCCCGTTGCCTGCTTCAGCGCGCGGGCAGCGTCGCGCTCACGATTGGAGCCCGGAAAGAGAATGACCGCGGACTTCAACCCGCGATCTCCACCCGATAGCTCTCGATCACCGTATTGGCGAGCAGCTTCTCACACATGGCTTTGATGTTTGCCTCGGCTTTTGCGGGGTCGCGCTCTGCAACTTCAAGGTCGAACACCTTGCCCTGTCGAACATTGCCGACCCCATCGAAACCAAGCGATTTCAGAGATCCCTCAATCGCTTTGCCTTGTGGGTCGAGAACGCTCGGCTTCAGCGTAACGGTGACACGCGCCTTCATGTTCAGCCCTTCACCAGCGTCGGCCCCGGCTTGGCAACCGGGTTATCGCTTTCCGAGAGAATGCCGAGGCGCTTGGCGACTTCGCTGTAAGCCTCGACCAGACCACCGAGATCCCGGCGGAACCGATCCTTGTCCATCTTCTCGTTGGTCTTCATGTCCCAGAGGCGGCACGAATCGGGGCTGATCTCGTCGGCGACGACAATCCGCACCATGTCGTTCTCCCATAGGCGCCCGCATTCCATCTTGAAATCGACCAGACGGATGCCGGCTCCAAGGAAGAGACCCGTGAGGAAGTCATTGACGCGGATTGCGAGCGACATGATGTCGTCGATCTCCTGCGGCGATGCCCAGCCGAACGCCGTGATGTGCTCTTCCGAGACCATCGGATCGTTGAGCGCGTCGTTCTTGTAATAGAACTCGATGATCGAGCGCGGCAGTTGCGTGCCTTCCTCGATGCCAAGCTTGGTCGACAGCGAACCGGCTGCAACATTTCGGATCACGATCTCGAGTGGAATGATCTCGACTTCGCGAATCAATTGTTCGCGCATGTTGAGTCGACGAATGAAATGCGTCGGCACTCCGATATCGTTGAGATTCGTGAAAATGTATTCGGAGATCCGATTGTTCAGGACACCCTTGCCATCGATCACCTCATGCTTCTTCGCATTGAAGGCGGTGGCGTCGTCCTTGAAGTGCTGGACCAGGGTTCCAGGCTCGGGACCCTCGTAGAGGATCTTCGCCTTGCCCTCGTAAATCCGGCGGCGGCGGCTCATTAGCAAAGTACCGTGTTCGAGGAAGCATGCCGGCGATCCTCGTGAGAGGATGCACGACGCGCAGCTTGTGGCCGCACCGAGAGGCGCGTCCATGAGGCGCCCGGCGAAACTATCCGATCACGCCGCCGCTTACAACGCAGCAAGGCGATCGTTGATTTGCGCAGACGCCGACGATAAGCAATCCGCGCCGCTATTTTGCGATCGAGGCCAGTGACATGACGACTTTCGATGACCGCAAGGACGCTTTCGAGCGGAAATATGCCCTGGACGAGGAGCAGCGATTCCGCGCGCTTGCCCGCCGCAACCGTTATCTCGGCACGTGGGCAGCAGAGAAGATGGGCAAGTCCGCCGAAGAAGCCGAAGCCTATGAACGTGAGGTCGTAAAGGCTGATTTCGAGGAAGCAGGCGACGAAGACGTGTTTCGCAAGGTCCGCGGCGATCTGGATAATGCGGGCATCGCGATTTCCGACGAAGAAATCCGGAGCACCATGCTGTCATTGCTGGACCGGGCAATGGCTGAGGTGAAAACGCAATAACCTTCCCATAAAGGGCCGGCTTTCGCCCTTGGAACCGGCCCGCTAGATCCTAAGTTTCCTCCTCTGAGGCCGATCCTTCCAGATCGGCTCTGTCATTCCCGCCTGTGGCTTCGGCCGGAGGCCTTGGAGGAAATTCCATGTCAAAAGCAAGGTTCGCGATCAGTGCCTTGGCGCTTCTGATCGCGTCGGCGGGAGCGGCTTCCGCGTTCCCTGCTACTGCGACCACGAGCTTGAATGTTCGCTCAGGTCCTGGAACGAATTATAGCGTCGTGGATCAGCTTCAGGCAGGAGAAACGGTCGAAGTCGTTTCGAGCCAGGGCAGTTGGTACGAGATCTCCGGCCTCGGTTGGGCGAGTGCTGCCTACCTCGACCCCCGGGGTGCGCCACCGCCGCGTGAACGTGTCGTGGTAGAGGAGGTGTATCCGTCCTATCTGGGCGATCCCCTGTTCTATTATGGCAGCGATCCGTTCTTTTGGGATGACGGTGGGTATTACTGGTATTGGCGTGGCGGCCGTCGCCACCGCGTGGATTGGGACTGGTTCCGCGACCGTCGTGATTTCCGCTGGACCGACCGCAGGCATCGCGACCGTTTCGAGGATCGCTGGAGGAACCGTGGTGGGAGGGATGGCCGCCCGGTCATCGACCGTGGCCCCCGTCGTGATCGTCCTGATTTCGATCGAGGACCACGTCAGGATCGTCCCGGATTTGATCGGGGGTCGCGCCCTGATCGTCCCGATTCCGACCGGGGACCACGGCGGGACCGCTCGGACAATGAGCGCGGACCGGGTCGCGGCGACTCAATAGGACGCGATCGAGGATCCCGCGAACTCCGTCCAATCAGCGGCGGCATGCGCGGTGAAGGCCGAGGTGGGGAGCGTTTTGGTGGCGGTGACCGTGGCGGTCCTGGCGGCGGCGTTGTATTCCCGGAACGCACCCGCTGAGATCAGCGTCGAAAAAGTAAAGCCCGCTGCGCTGCAGCGGGCTTTTTGCTGGGCTCAAGCGCGGCCGAAAACCCGCTGAAACACCGTGTCTACATGTTTGAAATGGTACGAGAGATCGAATAGCTCCGCGAGTTCATTGCCCGTCAAATATCGACCGACATCTTCATCCGCTTGTAGCAGAGTGAGGAAATCCCCTTCTCCACGCCAAACCGGCATGGCATTGCGCTGAACAAGGCGATAGGCGTCCTCACGACTGGCACCCTTTTGCGTCAATGCAAGCAGCACACGCTGAGAATGAACGAGTCCGCCAAGCAGATCGAGATTGCCCTGCATCCGCTCAGGATAGACGACGAGATTCTCGACCACGCCTGCCAATCTGACCAGTGCGAAATCCAGCGTGATCGTGGCGTCCGGTCCGATCATTCTCTCCACCGAAGAGTGAGAGATGTCGCGCTCGTGCCAAAGAGCGACATTTTCCATCGCCGGCATTGCGTACGACCGCACCATGCGCGCCAGACCCGTGAGGTTTTCCGTCAACACGGGGTTACGCTTGTGCGGCATGGCCGAGGAGCCCTTCTGGCCCGGCGAGAAATATTCCTCTGCCTCCAGCACCTCAGTGCGCTGCATGTGCCGAATCTCGATCGCAAGACGCTCAACCGACGAAGCGACGACTCCCAGCATTGCGAAGAAAGCGGCGTGCCGATCTCTGGGAATCACCTGCGTGGATACGGGCTCCACCTCAAGTCCGAGCTTGGCGGCAACATGCTCCTCCACACGCGGATCAATATTCGCAAAAGTACCGACAGCACCTGAAATGGCGCACGTGGCGATTTCAGCGCGGGCCTGCACAAGACGCGCCCTTGCCCGCCGAAACTCCGCATGAAATCCCGCAAGCTTGAGACCAAACGTCAGAGGCTCGGCATGAATGCCGTGAGACCGGCCGATCGCAGGCGTCATCTTGTGCTCGAAGGCCCGCTTTTCCAAAGCCTCAAGCACCCGATCGACGTCGGCGATGAGAATATCTGCCGCTCGAACCAGCTGCACGGACAGGCATGTATCCAGAACGTCCGACGACGTCATGCCCTGATGGACGAAACGCGCATCATCGCCGACAAACTCCGCAAGATGCGTGAGGAATGCGATCACGTCGTGCTTCGTTTCGCGCTCGATCTCGTCGATCCGTGCGATGTCGAACTCTGCCTTCCCGCCCCTTTCCCAGATCGTCGCTGCGGCTTCCTTCGGGATCACGCCGATTTCGGCCAAAGCGTCCGCCGCATGCGCCTCAATCTCGAACCAGATCCGAAATCGGGTCTCGGGCGACCAGACAGCGACCATTTCGGGCCGGGAATAACGCGGGATCATCGAAACCTCATTTCATAACCGGAAATTCCGGCGATCAGCGACAGAACATCGAATGCTTCAGACAATGATGCTCGTTGCCGCCTTGCGGATGTCCAAAATTTTCTCGGCATAGCCGGCGCCACCTGAAAATACCGCCGACCCAGCGACCATCACCGTGCCACCAGCTTCCGCGCAGGCACGCGCCGTCTCCTTCGTCACGCCACCATCGATGACGATCTCGATCTTGCGGGGACGGTGCCGAACCATCTCGCTGATTTCGGCGATCTTGGGCAGGACGGACGTGATGAAGCTCTGACCGCCGAAGCCGGGGTTAACGGTCATGACCAGGATCACATCCAATTCGTCGAGAACGTGGCTGAGGTGATCGACGGGCGTTGCGGGATTGATGGCCGCGCCGGCTTTCTTGCCGAGCGCGCGAATCGTCTGCAGCGACCGGTGCAGATGCGGCCCAGCTTCCGCATGCACGCTGATGTGATCGGCTCCAGCCTCGGCAAACGATGCGAGATACGGATCAGCCGGCTCGATCATCAGATGCACGTCGAGCGGCTTTTGCGTGTGACGTCGGACCGCCCTCACCACTTCCGGGCCGAACGAGATATTGGGCACGAAATGCCCGTCCATCACGTCGATGTGGATCCAATCCGCCCCGGCCGAATCGACCGCCGCAACCTCTTCGCCGAAACGAGCAAAGTCAGCCGCAAGAATGGAGGGTGCAATGAGAATATCGGACATGCCGCGCCTTACCATACCGAGCCGTCTCGTGCCATCACTGGCCTGTTTCCTCGTCCTCCGCGTTCACCTTAAGCACGCGCCTTTCACGGCGAGAAGGTCCGCGCTCTCCTTCTTCCAAGGCAGCGATCGCGCCATGCAACGTGCGTAGATCCTGCTCGGAGAGCCCCAGCCGATGAAAGATGTTGCGGAGATTGCGCACCATCACGGGCCTCCGCACTTCCGGGAAGAAAAAGCCCGCTCGATCCAGGGCTGCTTCGATATGCGCGAAGAACGCGATAAGATGTTGCTTCTCGGCGGGCGGGGAATGCTGCGGCATTTCGAAAGGCGGCACATCGCCATTGGAGGCCTTGAACCATTCATAGCCAGCCAGCAGCACGGCCTGGCCAAGATTGAGGCTTGCGAATGCCGGATTGACGGGAAAGGTCAGCACCCGGTCCGCCAGCGCCACTTCATCGTTTTCGAGACCTGTCCGTTCACGACCGAAGAGAATCCCGGTCTTTATGCCGGTCATTTCCTGCTGAAGCATGAGGCCCACGGCGCTCGAAGGCGTATCGACCGGCTTAGCCTGTCCGCGTTCGCGCGCTGTGGCCGCGAACACCAGCGACAGATCGGCAATCGCATCCTCCAAGCTACCGAATATGCGGGCGTTGTCGATCAGGTGCACGGCGCCTGACGCCATGGCCCGCGTCTTCGGGTGAGGAAATTTTGCTTGCGGCCTTACAAGGCGAAGGTCTCCCAGCCCAAAATTGGCCATTGCGCGAGCCGCGCTGCCGATATTTTCCGGCATCTGCGGTTCGACGAGGATCACGACAGGTCCGCCCCGCACGAGGTGTTTGCTGCGGTCTGTTCCGGCCATAGTTGTACTTCTCGTGTCAGCGGTGCCTGATATAAGAACGGCCCCCGCATTTGATGAGAGGAATCCCGCCAATGGCGAAGATCAAGGTCGCAAACCCGGTTGTCGAACTCGACGGCGACGAGATGACCCGGATCATCTGGCAGCTCATCAAGGACAAGCTGATCCATCCCTATCTCGACATCGATCTCGAATATTACGACCTCGGTGTCGAGCATCGCGACGCCACGAACGACCAGGTCACCGTGGATGCGGCCAATGCCATCAAGAAACATGGCGTCGGCGTCAAGTGCGCGACCATCACGCCTGACGAAGCGCGGGTTGAGGAATTCGGCCTCAAGGACATGTGGAAGTCGCCGAACGGCACGATCCGCAACATCCTGGGCGGCGTGATCTTCCGCGAGCCCATCATCTGCTCGAACGTGCCGCGCCTCGTGCCCGGCTGGACGCAGCCCATCATCATCGGCCGCCATGCCTTCGGCGACCAGTACCGCGCCACTGACTTCAAATTCCCCGGCAAGGGCACCCTGTCGATCAAGTTCGTCGGCGAGGACGGACAGGTCATCGAGAAGGAGGTGTTCAACGCACCGGATTCTGGCGTGACGATGGCTATGTACAACCTCGACGATTCGATTCGGGAATTTGCCCGCGCTTCGATGAATTATGGCTTGGCCCGGAACTACCCTGTCTACCTTTCGACCAAGAACACGATCCTCAAGGCCTATGACGGTCGCTTCAAGGACCTGTTCCAGGAAGTGTTCGATGCCGAGTTCAAGGCTGAGTTTGATGCTCGTGGCCTGACCTACGAACACCGTCTTATCGACGACATGGTGGCCTCGTGCCTGAAATGGTCGGGCGGTTATGTGTGGGCTTGCAAAAACTACGATGGCGACGTGCAGTCCGACACCGTGGCGCAGGGCTTCGGTTCCCTTGGCCTGATGACTTCCGTGCTTATGACCCCTGACGGCAAGGTGGTGGAATCGGAGGCCGCGCACGGTACCGTGACGCGCCATTACCGCCAGCATCAGCAGGGTAAAGAGACCTCGACGAATTCCATGGCATCCATCTTCGCTTGGACCCGCGGTCTCGCCCATCGCGCCAAGCTCGACAGCAACGATGAACTGAAGCGCTTCGCCGACACGCTCGAGCGGGTCTGCATCGAGACTGTCGAGGCCGGCTACATGACCAAGGATCTGGCGCTCTTGGTCGGACCGGACCAGAAATGGCTCTCGACCACCGGCTTCCTCGACAAGATCGACGAGAACCTGAAAGCCGCAATGGCCGCCTGATCACACAATGAGCGGAGCGGGCCAATGGCCTGCTCCGCTCCGTACTATTGTCTCAGAGTGCAGCGATGCGGGCTTCGATGGCGGCCAGCGCCGCATCCGCATTCGCACCGTTCGGACCTCCGGCCTGGGCCATGTCGGGACGGCCGCCGCCGCCCTTGCCACCCAGCGCGTCGGCGCCGAGACGCACGAGATCCACCGCATTGTTCTGCTCAACACGATCCGCCGTTACGCCGACGGCGATCGATGCCTTGTTCTCGTCGTCCACTGCGATGAACGAGACGATACCCGAGCCGATCTGCTTCTTGGCGTCGTGGATGAGACCCTTGAGGTCCTTGGGCGAGACACCGTGGATCACGCGGCCAAGGAACTTCGTGCCGCCGATCTCCTTGGCTTCCGGAGCAGCCGCTCCCCCACCGCCAAGCGCCAGCTTTCTGCGCGCATCGGCAAGCTCCCGCTCCAACCGCTTGCGATCCTCCACGAGAGCGGCGACGCGGGCCGGAGCTTCGCTGACCGGAGCTTTCAGCTGAGCCGCCACCTCTTCGAGGGCACGGCCACGCTCGGCGAAATATTTGCGGGCGGCATCGCCCGTCAGCGCCTCGACACGACGCACGCCGGCTGCGACGGCGCCTTCGCCGACGACCGCCAGTAGCCCGATATCTCCCGTGCGCCCCGTATGTGTGCCGCCGCAGAGTTCGACGGAGAAGGCCTTGTTGCCGTCGCGGTTGCCCATCGATACGACGCGAACCTCCTCGCCGTATTTCTCGCCGAACAGTGCCCGCGCACCGGAAGCGACCGCATCGTCGACGGCCATGAGGCGCGTTTCGACGGGCGTGTTCCCCAGAATTTCGGAATTGACGATGTCCTCGACGGCGACGAGCTCCTCGTCGTTCATCGGCTTCGGATGGGCGAAGTCGAACCGCAACCGGTCGGGCGCGACAAGCGATCCCTTCTGGGCGACGTGATCGCCGAGGACACGGCGAAGCGCCTCATGCAGGAGATGCGTCGCGGAATGGTTCGAGCGGATGGCCCCGCGACGGGCGTGATCCACCTTCAGCTCGACGGCGGTGCCGACCGCAACCTCGCCCTCCTCCACGCTGATCTGATGGATGAACAAGCCATCGGCCCGTTTCTGGGTATCGGTGACGGTGAGACGCCCGCCCGGAGCGAGGATCGTTCCCCGGTCGCCGACCTGTCCGCCGGATTCGGCGTAGAACGGCGTCTGGTTGAGGACGAGAGACCCGGTCTCGCCGGCCTTCAGGTTCTCGACCTCCTGACCGTCGCGCACGAGTGCGGTGACGACGCCTTCGGCCGTCTCGGTGTCGTAGCCCAGGAATTCAGTGGCGCCGAGGCGATCACGCAAGCCGAACCAGATCGTCTCCGAGGCGGCGTCGCCGGAACCGGCCCACGCTTTGCGCGCATCGGCGCGCTGGCGAGCCATGGCGGTTTCGAAGCCTTCGGTGTCGACCTTGATATCACGGGCACGCAATGCGTCCTGCGTGAGATCGAGCGGGAAGCCGAACGTATCGTGAAGCTTGAAGGCGACGTCGCCGGACAGGGTGTCGCCGGAATTGAGGGCTGCGCTCTCCTCGTCGAGGATCTGAAGGCCTCGGGACAAGGTCTTGCGGAAGCGGGTTTCCTCGAGCTTCAACGTCTCGGTGATAAGTGCTTCGGCGTTGACGAGCTCGGGATAGGCAGCGCCCATTTCGCGGGTGAGCGCTGGGACGAGCTTGTACATCACCGGCTCTTCCGCGCCGAGAAGCTGGGCGTGGCGCATGGCGCGGCGCATGATGCGGCGCAGCACGTAGCCACGGCCTTCGTTCGAGGGCAGGACGCCATCGGCCACGAGGAAGGCGGACGCGCGCAGGTGATCGGCAATAACGCGATGGCTCGGACGGCGCGGGCCTTCGGCGTCGCTGCCGACAGCCTCGACGGAAGCGCGGATCAGAGCCTTGAAGAGGTCGGTGTCGTAGTTCGATTTCACACCCTGCAGAATCGCGGCCATGCGCTCGAGGCCCATGCCGGTGTCGATCGACGGACGGGGCAGATCGAGCCGGTTGCCGAGGGCAATCTGCTCGTATTGCATGAAGACGAGATTCCAGAATTCGAGGAAGCGGTCGCCGTCCTCGTCCGGGCTGCCGGGGGGGCCACCCTGAAGCTCCGGGCCCTGATCGATGAAGATCTCGGAGCATGGTCCGCAGGGGCCGGTGTCGCCCATCTGCCAGAAATTGTCGGACGTCGCGATGCGGATGATGCGGCTGTCGGGCAGACCGGCGATGCGCTTCCAGAGATCGAAGGCCTGATCGTCGTCATGGTACACGGTGACGAGGAGGCGGTCCTTCGGCAGGTCGAAGACCTTGGTGCTGAGCGTCCAGGCCAGCTCGATCGCGCGTTCCTTGAAATAATCGCCGAACGAGAAATTGCCCATCATCTCGAAGAAGGTGTGATGGCGGGCCGTGTAGCCGACGTTTTCGAGATCGTTGTGCTTGCCGCCGGCGCGCACGCATTTCTGCGCGGTGGTGGCCGTGGAATAGGGCCGCTTTTCGACGCCGGTGAAGACGTTCTTGAATTGCACCATGCCGGCATTGGTGAACAGCAAGGTTGGATCGTTGCGCGGCACCAGCGGGCTGGACGGCACGATTTGATGACCTTCCTTCGCGAAGAAGTCGAGGAAGGCGGCCCGGATCTCGTTGACGCTGCTCATCACTACGCTCTTGGCCCCGCGCAGGGAGATGGCGGGCATTCCGGCTTCTCTTAGCGGCGGGCCTGTGGACTGTCTAGAAAACTGCGCCACGACCCCATCCCCGGCGGAACGCGTCAGGCGCAGACATGCCTCATCCTCGCGGGCGTCGGCGGATCGCGAAACGGAACGGTGCCCCAAGGGAAGGGGGCGGAGAACGCCGGGGCGTCCTGTGAAACTTTATAGCGTGGACACCTACGGCGTTCCCCGCGCGGCGATTTCGGGCACGATGGCGGCGGGCGCTTCCACGGTGTGACACCGGTTGCGCCTTGCGGCACCCGGCACCGCACCGTCCCCAGCGATCCAATCGTCGCAGACGGGTCGTAGTGCCCGACGGGCCCACTCGTCCGGGCAGGAGCGAGCCCCTGCCCTTCAGCCATCGGCCTCCCGGAGCCGGGATACCGAACCCGACCGCAGGCGCCGCTCCTGTTTCCATCAGACGCCGGCCGGTACCTGCGCGACCCCCTTCCTGAAACAGGATGGAGCAAGGCTAGACGATAATAGGAATATTGTCAAGGATGTTCTTCGACCAAGCGGTCTGCGTTCAACATGAAGAAGGCCCTTCCGGGCCTTCTAAAAGCGTCTCAAACGTCGGGCGCGCCGTCATCCTCGGGTTCAGGATCCCCCTCTTCGAGAATCTTGCCCGCGATGATGTTGGCGTTCATGCGGATCTGGTTCTCGATGCGGCTTGCCACATCCGGATTTTCGCGCATGAAGGTCTTGGCGTTCTCGCGCCCCTGGCCGAGCCGCTGGCTTTCATAGGAGAACCAGGCGCCCGATTTTTCGACGATGCCGGCTTTGACGCCGAGATCGATGAGCTCGCCCATCTTCGACACGCCCTCGCCGTACATGATGTCGAATTCGACCTGCTTGAACGGCGGCGCCACCTTGTTCTTGACGACCTTGACGCGGGTCTGGTTGCCGACCACTTCGTCGCGGTCCTTGATGGCGCCGATGCGGCGGATGTCGAGGCGAACCGAGGCGTAGAACTTCAGCGCATTGCCGCCCGTGGTGGTCTCCGGCGAGCCGTACATCACGCCAATCTTCATGCGGATCTGGTTGATGAAAATGACGAGTGTGTTCGACTTGGAGATCGAACCCGTCAGCTTGCGCAGCGCCTGACTCATCAGACGGGCCTGCTGGCCGGGCTGGGTGTCGCCCATCTCGCCTTCGAGTTCCGAACGCGGAACAAGGGCTGCCACCGAGTCCACCACGACCACATCGACCGCGCCGGAACGCACCAGCGTGTCGGTGATCTCCAGCGCCTGCTCGCCAGCATCCGGCTGGGAGATCAGAAGCTCATCAAGATTGACGCCGAGCTTGCGGGCATAGATCGGATCCAGCGCGTGCTCGGCATCGACGAAGGCACAGATACCGCCGGCCTTCTGCGCCTCGGCCACGGTGTGAAGCGCAAGCGTGGTCTTGCCCGAGCTTTCCGGACCGTAGATCTCGACCACGCGCCCCTTCGGCAGCCCCCCGACGCCGAGCGCGATGTCGAGCCCGAGCGAACCCGTGGAGATGGTTTCGATGTCCAGCGCCTCGCGCTGGCCGAGCCGCATGATGGAGCCCTTGCCAAAGCTGCGCTCGATCTGCGCCAAGGCGGCGTCAAGCGCCTTCGATTTGTTCTGGGAGACCACTTCAACGACCTTGAGATTCGGGGCCATGGGAGCCTCCTTCTTGGCAGGGCTGGCGGAAAAAACAACCTGCACTGAAAGTACACGTTTTGTTCTCACTAGCAAGCATGTTCTTGCTTTGATCCGCGCGAATCGCGGATCAGCCGAGCGTGTCCTTCACGGTCTGGATGAGGTCCTTCAGGGCAAACGGCTTCGGCAGGAACGCGAACTGCTCGCCCTCGGCCAGGTTCTTCTTGAAGGCATCCTCGGCATAACCGGAAACGAAGATGATCTTGAGGGCCGGGTTTCGCCGCCTGAGCTCTCCGAGCAGTGTCGGGCCATCCATTTCCGGCATGACGACGTCGGAGACGACGAGATCGATCTCGTCGGCATATTGGTCCATCAATTCCAGCGCCTCCACGCCCGAATTGGCCGCATGCACGGTGTAGCCACGCGATTCCAGCGCACGCATGGCGAAGCTGCGCACGGCGTCCTCGTCCTCGACCAGAAGGATGCCGCCCTGCCCCGTCATGTCCTTGGCGGGCGCCGGCTCGGGTCCCTTGTGGCCGGCGGCTTCGATGACCGCAGGCGCGACGGCTGGCACATGACGCGGCAGGAAGATGCGGAACACGGTGCCGCGGCCGAGTTCGCTGTCGACGAAGATGAAGCCCTCCGTCTGCTTGACGATGCCGTAGACGGTGGACAGGCCGAGACCCGTGCCCTTGCCGACCTCCTTGGTGGAGAAGAACGGCTCGAAGATCTTGTCGCGGATTTCCTTGGGAATGCCGGTGCCGCTGTCCTCGACCTCCACGAGAATCCAGTCGGCGACGGGGAGCATGGGCTCGTTGAAGGACGCCACCTCCGCCGACGCCACGTTGCGGGTGCGGATGGTGACCTTGCCGCCGCCCGGCATGGCGTCGCGCGCATTGACGACGAGATTCGTGACGACCTGTTCGAACTGGCCGAGATCCGCCTTCAGAAGCCACAGATCGCGGCCGTGAACGACGTCGAGCGTGACGTGCTCGCCGAGCAGGCGGCCGAGCATCATGCGCAGATCCGACAGAACCTCGCCGAGAGAGAGCACCTGCGGCCGCAATGTCTGCCGGCGCGAGAACGCCAAGAGATGGCGCACCAGACCCGCCGCGCGGTTGGCGTTGTGCTTGATCTGCATGATGTCGCGGAACGACGGATCGGTCGGCCGGTGGCTCGTCAACAGCAGGTCGGAATAGCCGATGATGGCGGTGAGCACGTTGTTGAAATCGTGCGCGATGCCGCCCGCGAGCTGGCCCACGGTCTCCATCTTCTGCGACTGGGCGATCTGCAGTTCGAGTGCCCGCTGCTCGGTGGTGTCGAGCGCGTAGAGGATGACGGCCTCGCCATCCTCCTCGCCGCCACCGCCTTCCAGGGGGCTGAAAAAGAAGCGCGCCGAGCGGCCGGTCTCGCCGATGAGGCCATCGACCGGGGCGATGTCGCCGCGGCCGGAGGCGGCCTGCGCCAGCGCATCGGCAAGAGGGGCGCGGCCGGCTTCGGCCACGGCGCCGAGCAACGCCCGCTCGGTGCCCTTGAGCAGATCGCCGAACAAGCGGGCGAAGGCGGAATTGGCGCGGCGCACCTGCCCCGCGCGATCCACGATCGCGATGGCGATGGGTGTGCTGTTGAAGAAGCGCGCGAACTGCACCTCGGCGGCCCGCAACGCGTCCGGCACACCGCGCGAGCGGGAGCGATCGAGAACGAGCGTCTTCGACGGAGCCACCGAGCCATCGGCCGAGGCCGCCACCTTGTGGAGAAGGCGCACGGGAAAGCTCTGGCCACCGCGCGTCTTGAGATCGAGGTCGAGTACCTCGGTGCGCACGGTGCCCGCTTCGCCGGTGACGGTGCGCACGAGGGAAGCGCCGTCGCCGGCGAACACGTCCTCCAGCCGGAGCGCGCCCGCGCCCGTCTGGGTGAGATCGTAATCCAGCCATTCAGCGAGCGTGGCATTCATGTAGCCGAGCGTGCCGTCGGGCTCGGCGGAGAAGAAGCCGGCCGGGGCATGGTCGAGGAAATCGATGGCGTGCTGCAGCTCCTGGAAGACGTTTTCCTGCCGCTCGCGGTCGCGCGTCACATCGGCCAGCACCCAGACGCTGTCGGGGCGCGACACGCCGGCGCGGCGCAGCGGACGCACCTTGATGCGGTACCAGGCCGGCTCTCCGCGCGCGCCGTTCTGGACGCGGAATTCTTCCTGCATGGGCCGCCCCTCACGCGAGGCCTGGGCCAGGCGGTAGATCGCCTCGGCCACATCGGGATCGGAGGCGAAGACGCGCTCGACGGTGCGCACGTCGCGCGCGATTTCGGTGCCGGTCATCGTGAGGTAGGCGCGGTTGGCGAAGACGATGCCGCCGTCCGCATCCTGGATGAGGACGCCGTCGGGCGCATCGGCGAGGAGCGTGCGGGCGAAATCCGGCTCGCGACGGCGGCCGGCCGGCCGCAGGATGCCGATGGCCAGCGCGAACATGGCGAAGATGCCGATGGCCGACAGCAAGGCGAGGAACAAGAGGATGTAGAACCCGGCGTTCTCGCCCTCGGCGTAGGACAGGCCGAGCGCGGCGGCGACCAGCGACAGCGCGAGCGCCAGAACCAGCTTGATGTTGCCGGGCGGCTCGGCGCGGTCGATCGGCGCTTCGTAGGCTGCCTGTTCCTGTGTGTCGCTCATGGGTCCCGCATGTGTGTCCGCCATGCGGAGGGTGGTCCGCGCACGGCCGAAAAGCAATCGCGCCCGCCGCTTCGCCACAGGGATTGGGCGCATGGAGGCGGTCACGTCCGGCACCGATCCACCGCCCTGCCCGGCCGGAAAACGGGAACGGGCGGCGAATCGGCCGCGATTATGGTTAAGCAGCCCTTAAGGCGCTGTCATCACGGCATCGGTCTCAGGGATAAGCTCTAGGATCATGGCCCTGCTTTTGGTACGGTCATCTCTGGAGCGGAACCTCCGCAAAACATTTGGGTTGGCGGTTCGGCATCAGCAGGGACGGTAATATGGGCGTACTCGATCAGATCTTCGGCACCAGCCTTCCGCTCCCGGTCCGGTTTCTTCTGGCTTTTGTTATTGTTCTGGGGCTCATCGCGCTGGTGGCGTGGGTGATCCGCCGCCTCGCGGGGCGCCGCCTGCCGGTGGCCACAGCCAGCCGGGCGCGCCAGCCGCGCCTGGGCGTGCTCGACGCATTCGCCATCGACGCCCGTCGCCGCCTCGTCCTGATCCGCCGCGACAATGTCGAGCATCTGATCATGATCGGCGGCCCGAACGACGTCGTCATCGAGAGCAACATCGTGCGTGTGGGAGCGCAGGCCGCGCCAGGCGCCGAGCCGCGGGCCCGCATCCCCGAGATCGAGGCCGCGCCTCGTCCGCAGATGGCGCCGCCCTCCGCCGCGCCGCGTCTCGACCATGCCGCCGGCGAACCGCCCGCGCGTCCCGCGCCTGCGGCCCCGCCGCGCCCGGCACCGCAGATCCGCCCGCCGGTGCGTCCGGCGGCACCCGCTCCCGCCGCGCGTCCCGCGCCGCCGCCCCCGAGCTCCGCTCCGGCGGTGCACGCTCCGCATCCGGCCGACGAGGATCTCGCGCCTCCGCCCGCACCGCAACCGGCCCCGCGCGAATCGAAACTGCCGGGCTTCTTCCGCTCGTCGATGGCGCGGCCCGGCGGGCAGACGCCGCCCGCGGCCCCATCCGCCCCGCCCACACGCACCGAGCCTCCTCTGCGCGCCCCTGAACCGGCACGCCCGGCCTCACCCCCGCCGGCAGCGCCTGCTCCGGCCGCCCGCACGCCGGATGTCGATCCGCTGTTTGCCGATATCGAGAAGCAGCTGGAAGAGGCCCTGCACCGCCCGGCAACGCCACCGGCACGCCCCGTCGCGCCGCCGCGCCCGGCCGCCCCTCCTCCGCCACCGCGTCGCCCGTTGCCGGAGCGCCCGGCTGCCGCCGAACGGCCCGCGCCTGTCGCGCCCACGCCGCGCCCCGCTGCGCCCCCGGCACAGCCCCAGCCCGCGCGCCAGAACCCGATGAACGAGCAGGCCCATCTCGACGCGCTCGAAGAAGAGATGGCCAATCTGCTGGGTCGCGACCGCCAGTCCTGACGGCCACCCACATCGCCAATAAAAAAGCCCCGGCCGCTTGGCCGGGGCTTTTCGTTTTGAAGGATCGCTGAGAACTATTCGTCGCGATAGACGCGCTCGCGACGCTCGTGTCGCTCCTGAGCCTCCACCGACAAGGTGGCGATGGGCCGTGCGTCGAGGCGCTTGAGGCCGATCGGCTCTCCCGTCTCTTCACAATAACCGTAGGTCCTGTCCTCGATCCGCTTCAGCGCCGCGTCGATCTTCGCGATCACCTTGCGCTGGCGGTCCCGGGCGCGCAGCTCTATGGCGCGATCGGTTTCCGATGATGCCCGATCAACGAGATCAGGGTGATTCTGATTTTCGTCCTGAAGGTGCTCCAGGGTTTCCTTGCTCTCCTGGAGAATTTCGTCCTTCCACCGCAGAAGCTTCGCGCGAAAATATTCGCGCTGGCGCTCGTTCATGAACGGCTCTGACTCACTCGGCCGGTACTCGTCGATAAGGTCCATATCGCCCGCACCCCGTTGAATTATCTTCGAACCCGCTTCTTACGGGCAGCCTTGATCGCGCGCTTTATAGCCACGCTTTGTTCCCGCTACAATTGCCTCCCGAAAGCGTGATTCACCGCCACTTCCTTCGCATCAGGACAACTAGAGCGCGAGACCGTGCGGCGTAAATTCCTCGTTTCGGCTTGCCCACACCATTTGTGGAAAACCCGGAGGTGCTGCGCCTTCACGATTTCCTGACCGGCACCCGCCTTGCCGGGACGTAGCGGGCCCTTATGTCGCCGACATGAATTCCCACGGAGACAGATTCATGCGCCTTGCCGCCGTCCTTCTCGCATCCGGAGCCGCGCTGCTCACCCTGCCCGCCTATGCCGAAACCCGGCTGAAGACAGAAGAGATCGCAACGGGGCTCGCCACTCCCTGGGGCCTCGCTTTTCTACCGGACGGGGCGATGCTGGTGACCGAGAAGCCGGGTCGGCTGGTGGCAATCGGCAAGGACGGCAAGAAATCCGGCCCGATCGAGGGGGTCCCGAAAGTGGATTCCGGAGGCCAGGGTGGGCTGCTGGACGTGGCGCTCGATCCCGACTTCGCGAGCAATCAACGCATCTATCTGACCTATTCCGAGGCCGGCCAGGGCGGCAACGGGACGGCGGTCGCGCGCGGTGTCCTCTCGGAGGATCGCAGCCGGCTCGACGATGTGACGGTGATATTCCGGCAAGCGCCCAAGGTCGACGGCAACAAGCATTTCGGCTCACGCCTGGCGTTCGCGCCCGACGGAAACCTGTTCGTGACTCTCGGCGAACGCTCCGACTACCGCGAGCGGGCGCAGCTGCTCTCGACGCATTACGGCAAGGTCGTGCGCATCGCACCGGACGGCAAGGTGCCCTCGGACAACCCCTTCGCCAATGGCCGGGATGGCGCGCTGCCGGAGATCTGGTCCTACGGCCACCGCAATCCGCAGAGCGCGGCGATCCATCCCGAAACCGGAAAGCTGTGGGTGGTAGAACACGGCGCGAAGGGCGGCGACGAGATCAACATCGCCGAGGCCGGCAAGAATTACGGCTGGCCGGTGATCTCCTACGGCGTGAACTATGACGGCTCGAAGATCGGCGAAGGCACCGAGAAGGCCGGCATGGAGCAGCCTTTGCATTATTGGGACCCGTCGATCGCGCCCTCCGGCATGGCGTTCTACACGGGCGATGCGTTTCCCGACTGGAAGGGCGATCTGTTCGTCGGCGGGCTGAAAAACCGCGCGCTCGTGCGGGTCGATCTCGACGGCGAGAAGGTGGCGGGCACCGAGGACCTGCTGACCGATCTCGGTGCGCGCATCCGCGATGTGCGGCAGGGTCCGGATGGAGCGCTCTACGTGCTGACGGACGCGCGCGACGGCAAGCTGCTGCGCGTGACGCCGGAGAAATGAGGATGGTGGATGGGGCCCGCGCGGCCCCATCCTTCGACCATCAGCCTCAGAATTTCTTGAAGATGAGCATCGCGCCGGCCGCGATCAGCGCGAAACCCGCCAGATGGTTCCAGCCCAGCGGCTCCTTGAGATAGAGCACCGAAAAGCCGGCGAAGACCGTGAGGGTTATGACCTCCTGCATGGTCTTCAGCTGGGCGGCGGAATAGATCTCATATCCGATGCGGTTGGCCGGCACGGCAAGGCAATATTCCGCAAGCGCAATGCCCCAGCTCACCAGGATCACCACGACGAGCGGCGACGAGGTGAAGCGCAGGTGCCCGTACCAGGCGAAGGTCATGAAGACGTTCGAGCCGATCAGCAGGAGGATCGGCGCGATGGCCTGGAAGGATATGCCTGACATGAGGGACACCGGTCTGCCGCGCGAGGCCCGAAAGCACCGCGCCGATCATCAGAGCATGGGCAGCATGATGGCAAAGATCACGGCCAGCAGGATGACCGGCGGGGTCAGTTCCTGGAAACGGCCGGTGAACAGCTTGATCAGCGCATAGGTGATGAAGCCGAAGCCGAGCCCCACCGCGATGGAATAGGTGAGCGGCATGGCGATGGCGGTGACGGCGGCGGGTGCGGCTTCCGTCAGATCGTCCCAATCGACCTCGGCCAGGCCGCGCGACATGACCACCGCGACGAACAGCAGCGCCGCCGCCGTGGCATAGGCCGGCACCGCACCCGCCAGCGGCGAGAAGAACAGGGCCAGCAAGAAGCACAGTGCCGTGACGACCGAGGACAGGCCGGTGCGGCCACCCGCCGCGACGCCCGCCGCGCTCTCGACATAGCTCGTCGTGTTGGAGGTGCCGATCAGCGCGCCGAGCGTGGTGCCGGCGGAATCAGCCACCAGCGCCTGCTTCATGCGCGGCAGGCGGCCCTGCTCATCGAGCATGCCGGCGCGATGGGTGACGCCCACCAGCGTGCCGGCCGTGTCGAAGAAATCGACGAAGAACATGGTGAGCGCCACGATCCAGAACGTGCCCTCGACCGCGCGCGAGAAATCGAGCGCGAACAAAGTGGTGCCGACGTTCGGAGGCAGCGAGACCACGCCCGTGAACGTGGCCGCGCCGAATGGGATGCCGATAAGCGTCACGGCGATGATGCCGATGATCGTGGCGCCGAGCACGTTCAGATAGGACAGCGCCGCGATGAGGATGAAGCCGAGCAGCGCCAAGAGCGGCGCGGGCGCGATGAGGCTGCCGTGGGTGACGAGCGTGGCCGGACTGTCGACCACGAGACCGGCGCTTTGCAGAGCGATGATGCCGAGGAAGAAGCCGATGCCGGCCGACGTGGCCATCTTCAGGCTGCGGGGTATGGCGTTGATGAGCCAGGCGCGGATGGGCAGCAGCGAGATGATGAGCGCCAGGACGCCCGAGACGAAGACGCAGGCCAGGGCCTGCTGCCAGGTAAAGCCCTGCGCGCCAACGACCGTGAACGCGAAGAAGGCGTTGAGCCCCATGCCCGGCGCGAGCGCCACCGGATAATTGGCGTAGAGCGCCATGACCAGCGTGGCCAGGGCAGCCGCGACGCAAGTGGCGACGAAAACCGCCTCCTTCGGCATGCCCGCGGCCGACAGGATGTTGGGATTGACGAAGATGATGTAGGCCATCGTCAGGAAGGTGGTGATGCCGGCGATCACTTCGGTGCGGACATTCGTTCCGTTTTCGCTCAGCGCGAAATAGCGCTCCAGCACCGATCCGCCTGCCGCGCCCGCGCGCGCTCCGCGTTCCACGTCCGCCATTGTCGCCCCCGCAATCGATGGCCCGCCGCCATCCCCACCCGAACAGAGAAGACGCCCTCCCGCGCTGGCGTCAACAAGGCGGTGGCGCGTTCAGCCCGGCGCAGGCCGCGCCGGGCGAAAAGACGGTGGAGAAGTAGGTCGGCAGACGTCAGGCGGCGTGCGTCAGGGCTGGGGCTCGATCCGGATCTGCGTGCCATCGAGATTGAGCAATTGCTCGGTCTCGCCCTCATAGACCCAGACCACGCCGTGGCCGAGCGGCAGCGCCGTCTGGTAGCGCGGGCCGATGACCACCTTGCCGGTGCCGTCGATGATGCCTTCCAGCGCGTTCTCGGACGAGGCCGCGAAGGAGGTGAGCCCCTCGGTCCAGCCGTCGCTGACGATGCTGGCCATGCTGGGGGCCAGGAGCTCGGCGCCATCCTTGTCGATGAGGCCCCATTTCTCGCCGATCTTGACCGTGGCCGGGCCGCCGTTGAAGCCGAACACATCGTCATATTGCGGTTCGATGGCCCAGGTGCCGCAGGTGTCGATGAAGCCCCATTTGCCGCTGAGCCGCGCCGGCGCGAGGCCCTGCGAGAACTCGCCCATTTCCTCGAATTCCGGCTTCACGACAAAGGCACCGGTGCGATCGACGATGCCGGACTTGCCGTCCTTTTCCGCCACCAGGACGCCGCCGGTGGAATTGCTGAGCCAGGCGAATTGCGGCTCGATCAGCACATTGCCCTCGCGGTCGATCAGGCCGTATTTTTCGTCGCGCACGACGATGGCCACGCCCTCCTGGAACCAGTCCAGCAGGTCGAACTCGCCCTTGGGCTCGACGGCCCACGCGCCGGTCTTGTCGATGTAGCCGCGCTTCTCGCCCTGGACGACGCTGGCCAGCCCCTCCTTGAACATGCCTGCTTCGTCGAACTGCGCGGGAATGACGAGCTTGCCGGAAACATCCACATAGCCGGACTTCTCGCCGACGATGACGGCCGCCATGCCCTCGCCGATGGCCGGATCGTCGGTGTTGATGAAGAAGGCCGGCTCCGCGAGCCAGTTTCCGGACCGGTCGACAAAGCCCCACAGCTCGCCCGACAGCGCGGCGACGAATCCGTCCGTCACCATCACGTCCTCGAATTTCGGCGGGATGACCCAAGCGCCGCTCTTGTTGACGGCACCGCAGCGCGCGGTCTCCGAGCACCAGCGGAAGATGTCCGGCAGCGGGCCGCGCGCACCCATGTCCGGCGTCTCCTTCGGCACGCAGGTCTGCGCAATGGCTGGCGCGGCGGACAGCGCGACGGCGAGCAGAGCGTAGACTGAAAAACGGCGCATGCGACGGTCTCCCGGACAGGCGCCTGCCGGGATGACCCGCGATTCGGCGCAGCCCGATCATACCCCAGCGACTGAGGCGAAACCATTGCGGGCCGGTCTCCCGGCCCGCGTGGTGCAGGCCCCAAGGCCCGTTCCTAGCCTGCGGGCACGGCTGCCGGCGGGGGCCGCAGCAGGAGCAGCGGGGCACCGGCCAGAAGCACGGCGACGCCGACCCAAGCGCCGTTCCCGGTGTAGGCGAGACTCGACCAAAGTAGGCCCGCGCAGATCAGCACGAACAGCGCCGGCAGTGCGGGATAGAACGGCACGCGGAACGGACGCGCGAGATCAGGCTCCTTTCGTCGCAGCACAAACAGCGAGATGCTGACCAGCATCATGAACAGCCAGAACACCGGCGAGGTGTAATCGACCATTGCCTGGAAACCGTCGCGCGTGACGGCGCCGAACAGGACGAGGCCGAGCGTCAGCACGGCCTGCGCGATGAGGCCCTGGCGCGGCGTGCCGCCCCGCTCGTCCCATTTGCCCAGCGGCAATTGCGGCACGTCCCGGCCGAGCGCGTAGAAGGTGCGCGCGCCGGTGAAGATCGTGGCGTTGATGGTGCTGAGCGCGGCCACGCCGACGATGAGGCTGAGGAGCACGACGCCGACCTCGCCGCCGGCAGCGCGCATCACGCTGGCGGCCGGAGCATCGCTGGCGCGCAGGCCCTCGAGCCCGAGAACCTGCAGGAAGGCGATGTTGATGGCCGTGTAGGTGATGACGATCAGGGCCGTGCCGCCGACGAGAACCCGGATCATGGTGCGGCGGACATTGCGCAATTCGCCCGACATGTAGGCCGCCTCGTTCCAGCCGCCATAGGTGAGCAGCACGAAGACCATGGCCATGCCGAGCGCGTTGCCGGTCTGCGCCTCGGCGGCCGGCACGGCGGCTGCGACCGGTTCGGCAAGGACGCCGGCGGCCACCACCGCGCCGACCGCCAGAAGTTCGAGGATCGTCAGGCCGATCTGCAGATTCTTGGACTGGAGCGTGCCGACCACGTTCAATCCGGTGAGGAGAATGACGGAAATGGCCGCGTGGAGCGACGCGCCATAACTGCCCAAGGGCAATATCTGCTGCATGTAATCGCCATAGACGAAGGCAACGGCGGCGATGGCGCCGGGCTGAATGATCGTACATCGGGCCCAGGCGAACAGCAGTGCGACGCGGCGGCCGAAGGCACGCTGCAGAAAATGATATTCCCCCCCGACATTGGGATAGGAGGCGGCGAGCTCGGCATAGCAGATCGCGCCGATGAGAACGGCGATGCCGCCCACCAGCCAGACCAGCAGGAAGGCTGTTTCGGTATCGACATTGGCCGCAACCAGCGGCGGGGTTCGGAAGATGCCGGCACCGATGACGATGCCGACCATGATGGCGATGCCATCGACGACGGACAGGGTGGGACGGGGGCTCGTGGCGGATGTCAAAACGGCCTCACGCGGCTGGAGAGGGGCCGCCGCGCAGGAGGCGGCGGCCGGAAGGGGTACCGATCAGCCGCGACGGGCGGTCCAGTTCTCGGTGGCGCCCTCACCCGCGACGGCCTCCAGCGCGTCACCCTTCACACGGCCGTTGAACACGCGCCGCGCCTCTCCCTCGCCGACGACGAGGCTGACGTTTTCGCCCGCCACCTGACCCGTGACCGGGAAATTGGCCCCATCGGCCGAGGCGGTGCCATCGAGCTTCTGGAAGGTCTGCCGCAGGCTTACCCGCAGATCGGCCCCGTCGTGACGGATCGACCAGGCGCCTTCGACCTTGGCCGGCACCCGCCAGAAGAACACGTCCCGACCCTCGACCTCGGCATGTTCGTCCGGCTCCCATTCGCCCATGTCGAAGGCGTGCGAGACGATGCGCGTGCCGGGCTTCAGATCGAGCAAGCGCGGGCGCAGATCGCGGTTCACGGACGGCAGCAGGTACATGGTGATGACGTCGAACTGGCTGATATTGGTGTCGAAGAGATCGCGTTCCTCGAAGGTCGCCCGCTCGGCGACGCCCGCCTTCTGGGCATTGGCCTTGGCCTCTGCGATGCGCTGCGGATCGATGTCGACGCCGTAGGTCTCGGCCCCCCTCTTGGCGGCGGCGATCGCGATCCGGCCATCGCCCGAGCCGAGATCGATCATGCGCTCGCCCTTCTTGACGTCGACCATGTCGAGCATCTTTTCGACCACCGGGACGGGCGTCGGAACATAGGGGACGTCGAGATCGACATCCTGAGCGGATACGGGGAAAGAAAGACCGAACAGGGCGGCAGCGGCGGGATAGCGGGCGGCGCGAAGCAGAGCTTGCAAGGTCATCGACATAATCCTCCGGCGGGGTCGGCTCACAGGCGGGACGCCTGAAGCGCCTCCCAACCAAAGGCGCGAATGCGACGAAGGCCTGTCGCCGCGAAACGCAATCGCGTGAGCTAACGCGAACGTGTAAAGGCCGGGCGTTTCAGACCGTCGGGAACTGGCACCCCTCGCCTTTTGACCGGGGCACGCCCATATTGCGGCCATGCCCCGCAAACCCTCCAAGCCCGCCGGTTTTGGCGAAGCCCCGCAGGCCGGCTTCGACCATGGCCCGGACGCGGTCGATCTCTCCGGCCTGATCGGCGATCCGGATCTGCTGAAGGCGCTCGGGCGCGGCAGCGGCGCGGCCGAGGAAGCGCAGGCGCGCGCGGCCAAGAAGCCCTCGACGCGCACCCGCAAGAACGCCACGCCCGAAGTGGAGCCGCGCGACCGGCGCTGGGACGCGGCCAGGGAGAACGAGGCGCCCACGCGCAAGGATGTGGCGGCGGCGTTTCCAAACCCGTTCGCGAAGCCCGCTTTGTCGGACGGCGGCGCGGGTGGCGTCTCGGCCACCGTGAAGGCGCTGGAAGACCTGATCCAGCACGGCCGCAAGGAATTGCAGGGCAAGCCGTGGACACCGCATCGCCCGCCCCGCCCCGAGAAATGGGAAGGCGGAAAGGAGCTGGTGCTGAGCTCGGAGTTCGAGCCGGCGGGCGACCAGCCCACCGCCATCCGCGAACTGGTGGACGGCGTGACGGGCCATGAGCGCGACCAGGTGCTGCTGGGCGTGACCGGCTCTGGCAAGACCTTCACCATGGCCAAGGTGATCCACGAAACGCAGCGCCCGGCGCTGATCCTGGCGCCGAACAAGACGCTGGCGGCGCAGCTCTACGGCGAGTTCAAGAGCTTCTTCCCGGGGAACGCGGTCGAGTATTTCGTTTCGTATTACGATTACTACCAGCCGGAAGCCTACGTCCCGCGCACGGACACCTATATCGAGAAGGATTCGTCGATCAACGAGCAGATCGACCGCATGCGCCACTCGGCAACGCGTGCGCTGCTGGAACGCGACGACGTGGTGATCGTGGCCTCGGTCTCGTGCATCTACGGCATTGGCTCTGTCGAGACCTATACGGCGATGACGTTCGGCCTGAAGGTGGGCGAGCGCATCGACCAGCGCCAGCTGATGGCCGACCTCGTGGCGACGCAATACAAGCGCTCGGACGCCAATTTCGTGCGCGGCACGTTCCGGGTTCGGGGCGACACGATCGAAGTGTTCCCGGCCCATTACGAAGACCGTGCCTGGCGCATCGGCCTGTTCGGCGACGAGATCGAAAGCATCCAGGAATTCGACCCACTGACAGGGCGCAAGACCAGCGATCTGGCGTTCGTGAAGATCTACGCGAACTCGCATTACGTGACGCCGCGCCCTACCCTTCTGCAAAGCATCAAGGGCATCAAGGAAGAGCTGCGCGTTCGCCTCGATGAGCTGACCAAGATGGGCCGCCTGCTGGAGGCCCAGCGGCTGGAGCAGCGCACGACCTTCGATCTGGAGATGATGGAGGCCACCGGTTCCTGCGCGGGCATCGAGAATTATTCGCGCTGGCTGACCGGCCGCAAACCCGGCGAGCCGCCGCCGACCCTGTTCGAATATCTGCCCGACAACGCGCTCGTCTTCGTCGACGAAAGCCACGTCACCATCCCGCAGATCGGCGGCATGTATCGCGGCGACTTCCGCCGGAAGGCCACGCTGGCCGAATACGGCTTCCGCCTGCCCTCGTGCATGGACAACCGCCCCATGCGCTTCGAGGAATGGGACGAGATGCGGCCGCAGACCGTGCACGTCTCGGCGACGCCCGGCAAATGGGAGATGGAGCAGACCGGCGGCGTGTTCGCCGAGCAGGTGATCCGCCCGACCGGGCTGGTCGATCCCCCGGTCGAGGTGCGGCCTGCGCGCTCGCAGGTGGACGATGTGCTGGACGAGATCCGGCAGACGGCGAAGGCCGGCTACCGCTCGCTCGTGACCGTGCTGACGAAGCGCATGGCGGAGGATCTGACGGAATACCTCCACGAGGCCGGCATCCGGGTGCGCTACATGCACTCCGACATCGACACGATCGAGCGCATCGAGATCATCCGTGATCTCAGGCTCGGCGCATTCGACGTGCTGGTGGGCATCAACCTGCTGCGCGAAGGCCTCGACATTCCGGAATGCGGCTTCGTCGCGATCCTCGACGCCGACAAGGAGGGTTTCCTGCGGTCCGAGACGTCTCTGGTGCAGACCATCGGCCGAGCGGCCCGAAACGTCGACGGGCGCGTGATCCTCTACGCCGATCACGTCACCGGATCGATGGAGCGGGCGATGGCGGAAACCGCCCGCCGCCGCGGGAAGCAGCTGGCCTACAACGAGGAGCACGGCATCACGCCGCAGAGCGTGAAGGCGCGCATCGCCGACATTCTGGACAGCGTGTACGAGCGCGACCACGTCCGCGTCGATACCGGCCTCATGAAGGACGGCGCGACCGTCGGCCACAATTTCCAGGCGACGCTTGCCGATCTCGAAAAGCGCATGCGAGAGGCCGCCGCCAATCTGGAATTCGAGGAGGCCGCCCGCCTGCGCGACGAGCTGAAACGTCTGCGCGAGACCGAGCTTCTGGTGGCGGACGATGCGCTGACCCGGCAATCGGACATCGAGCAGCAGGCCGGCAAATACGGCGACCGCGCCTCGCCCGCCGGAGCGCCGAAGGGCAAGCGCGGCAATCGTCCGCCGGAGGAAAGTCTGCCCAACGCGCCGGTCGATCCGCTGCCGCCGCCAAGTTCGCGCGTGCACAAGCCGACCCTGAAGGAGATGGGACCGCACAACCGCGACCTGCCCTTGGCCGCGCCGCGCCGTGTGGTCGAGGGACTGGCCTCGGAAGCGCGTGATGACGAGGTGGAGGTGCGCCGCGTGACGCGGGGCGGACGTTCCAGCGCCGGAAGAGCCGGCGGCAAACGCGGACGCTGATCGGCGCCGGCCCGCACTTTTCCCAGCGTGTCAGGGCTCTAGATGAAATGGCTCCCGATCAATGGAGGCTTTTCATGACCCATCGCACGATCCGCATCGCCCTCGCCGCCGCGGCCTTCCTTGCGCCCGTGAGCGGGGCAATGGCCGACCGTCTGCCCAACGAAACCGAGAAGGCCGCCATCACCGCGGCCCTTGCCGAGCGTGGCTTCACCAGCTGGAAGGACATCGAGTTCGACGACGGCCGCTGGGAAGTGGACGACGCACGCGGCGCGGACGGCGTGAAGCACGACATCCATCTCGACCAGAACTTCAAGATCACCAGCGTGAAGCCGGATCGCTGAGCTTTGTCGGGCGCGGGCACATCCGTGCCGGAACACGGCCCGAACCCTGCCGCATTCGGGGCCATACTCACCCCCGCCCATTCTGGTGAAAACCAAGGAGGACCAAGCATGACAAAGGCAATGATCCGCGGAACTGCTCTGGCACTGGCGCTGGCCGCAGCCCCCGCAGCCTATGCTCTGCCATTCAGCGACAAGCCCAGCGGCCCCGAAAAGGCGATGCTCGCCGAGGCGCTTCTGGAACAGGGCTACGTCCAGTGGGACAAGGTGAAGCTCAAGGACGGCCTGTGGGAGGTCGATGAAGCCCGCACGATCGACGGCCACAAGGTGGACCTAAAGCTCGACCGTGACTTCAACGTCGTCGCCGTCGACGATTGATGCCCAAGGAAGAGCCTGGCCGCATACACGCGGCCGGGCCCTTTTCCCTCAGGGCTTCTTGCCCGTGGCGACGACCGAGGCACGGGAAATGGCTTCCGCCAGCAATTCGGTCACGCAAGGCTGCTTCGCGGTAAAATCCGACAGCGGCGCGCGCCTCTTTTCCCGCTCGATGTTCCAATATTGCATGGCCGCGTAGCGCCGCAGGACGGCCACGCCGTCGGTGCGCGACATCTCCCCGATCTCGCCGACATAGGGAACATAGATCCGCTCGTGCGCCACCTGAGGCACGAAAGGCGGATCGACGAGGACGAGATCGAGACCCCGCGCGTCCACCCAGGCGCTGGCCTGGTCGAGCACGCTTTCGAAATCATCGACATCGTTGAGCGCCAGGGCATCGCGCACGCCGACTTGCCAGATCACGAGGTCCGGATTGGTGGTGGCGACGGCGCTGCGCAGCCGCTCGAAATCCTCCTCGGCGAGCCCGGCGGTGCGCACCTCCAGAACCTGGAACTTTACGCCCGGAAGACGCTGTTCGAGCGCGTGCACGAGAGGCGACGGGCCGGACCGGTCATGCGCACGCCCGGGAAGATCGGCCCCGAGAATGAGGATGCGGACGGGACGGCGGTCGCCGACCAGATCCTCGGTGCGGTCGAGGATGGTTGGGAATTTGAGGTAGGTATCGGGCACGAAACAGCGATCGGACACGCCGGCCAAAGTCGGCGCCGAGGCCATGATCGCAAGGCCGCAGATCAGCGCGGCTGCACTGCTCCGGATCCAATGCGGCGATCCGCCTGCCCCAATCGATTCCATTCGAGAACACCAGCGCATGCAAAGAGAAGAAGAACGCCAGAACCGATAAGCACAACATCCATGACGAGGCTGCCACCGTGCAGCGCCCGCATCATCTGCCCGTTGATGGCCAGCACCGTGCCCAGCGCGAACACCGGCAGCGAATGACGACCAAGCACCGCGAACGGACGCAGCCATGCGACCGACCGCAACCAATGCTCGGTGGGTAGATAGGTTGCAACATAACTCAACGCCAGGACGTGCAGAAGCCGCGGCAGGAACAGGTCCGTCTTGTTGAATTCCCACAGGAAAACCGGCAGCGGCGCCAGATTCCAGCTCGGTACGAAGCCGGACACGATCCACGCGGCGGCGATGGCGAGATAGGCGAGCGCGGCCGCGAGCAGGACGCGCGAGCGCGGCACGGACCGGCCGTCGAGGATCATCCGCCCGATGGCAAGACCGATGACGAAAAGCAATTGCCAGCAGAACGGGTTGAGGAACCAAAGGCCCGACGCGGGAAAGGTGACTAGATGCAGCGGCACGAATTGCGCGACCACATAGAGGCCGACCGACGCCGCGACCGTGAGGCCCATGCTGCACCGCGCCAGCAGCAGGAGCAGCGGAGCCGCCACGACCAGCACGATGTAGAGCGGCAGAATGTCGAGATAGGAAGGCTGCAGGCTCAACGTGGCAAGGCCGATCAGCCCGCCGATCGTGTCGTTGATGAGGATGTCGAGCCGGAAGGCTTCGAGGAAGCGGCTGTCGCCCGTGCGGTTCACCGTGTAGGCGATGATGGCGCCCGAAAAGACGATGAGCACGATGTGCGC
The DNA here is from genome assembly GCF_052542005.1 of Terrihabitans aquatilis. NCBI lineage: Bacteria > Pseudomonadati > Pseudomonadota > Alphaproteobacteria > Hyphomicrobiales > Terrihabitans > Terrihabitans aquatilis. The sequence continues at coordinate 889,460 of NZ_JBOCUO010000001.1, forward strand.
CATATAGAGCTGGAAGGCGCGCTGCAGGATGCGGAACGAGGTGGCCAGCGCCTTGCCCTCGCGGAAGCGAGGCAGATAGGCGAGCGCCGCCGCCACGCCGGCCAGCATCACGAAGATCTCGGTCGCGTCCGAAAACCCGTAATTGCGGTGCGTGAGGTGGACGAACACGTTGCCCGGAACGTGGTTGATGAAGATCGTCAGCAAGGCAAGGCCGCGCCAGAAATCGACGCTCAGCAGGCGTTGGCGCTTCGGCCGTCCATCAGGCGATTCGGGGCGGTGCATGTGTCCAATGGATCATGGACGGGCAGCGTATGCCACCCGTCCGATTGACTGAAAATCGCGCGCCGTCCTAGCGGCGGAAGCCGAAGCCGCCTGCCCCCAGACCGGAGCGGTGGCGGCGGGCATCGAGGCTCCACGGACCGGGGCCGGCAAGCATCATATAAAGGAACACAAAGCAGTAGAGAACCGCGAGTTCACCGCCGTTGAGGACGGGATAGAAGCTGCGCGATGCGTGAGCCATGAAATAGGCCACCGCCGTGAAGCCGGCCAGCAGAAAGGCCGCAGGCCTCGTGAACAGGCCGATCACGATGAGCAGGCCGCCGAAAGTCTCGATGATACCGGCCAGACCGTAGATGGACACGAGAGGCGGCAGGCCGCTGGCCGGGGCCGACGGAAACCCGAGCAATTTCTGCAGACCGTGCTGCATGATGAGAAGCCCTGTCATGATGCGCAGGATGCTGAGCATCAGCGGGGCGTAACGTTCAGCGGCAAAAAACGGGCGTTCGATCGGGTTGGTTCGGGTCAGCGCCATGGCAGGTCTCCATCTTTGGGCAAGATGATGCAGGCGCGGACGGAACGCCATGGTTCTATCGTTGTGCCGGCGCAAAAATACGTTGCGCCGGCGCACGCCGTCAGCGGCCGAGCTTCTGCTTGAGGGCGTCGATGCGCTTGGAGGCATCCGCCTTGGTGAGATCGTCGGAGAAGGTGTCGGGCTCGCCCGCTTCTTCCGACAGGGTCTTCAGGTAGGAGGCCTGCGCGCCGGTCATCGGCTCACCGCCGGATACCCAGTCTTCCACCGGCTTCTCGGTGTTGGAGCCGGGATTGGGATCGGTTTTCGGATTGTCGTCGTTCGCCGCTTTGTCCTGCGCCATGCTGTCGGCTCCGTTCATGGATTGTTCCGGCAGCAAAACGCCCGCGGAACAATCGGGTTCCGCGGGCGTTTTATGATTGGGACGACGGAGATGGGAACGCGATACCTTTTCCCGTCCGCCCTGTGCCTCAGTTCGAGGCGAGCTGAAATTCAACGCGTGCGGTGCCGCTCGACATCATGCCAAGCTGGCGTGCGGCACCCCGCGAAACATCGATGACCCGGCCGCCGATGAACGGGCCGCGATCGTTGACGACGACGTGAACCGTCTTGCCGTTGCTGCGATTGGTGACTTTGAGACGCGTGCCGAAAGGCAGCGTCCGATGGGCGGCGCTGAGACCGTCCGGATTGTAACGCGCGCCCGAAGCGGTGCGGTGACCGGACTGGTACCAGGATGCCGTGCCCGACATCCGATGGACTTTCTTTTCCGACTTCGGAGCAGCCTGCGCTGCGGACACGTTGACGGCGCCAACCGCGATGAGCGCGGCGGCGGCCGCAGCGATGTTCTGAAAACGCATTCACTCTTCCCTGAAAGGACCCCCTGGCCCGATGAGGCGCCAGAAACGGGCTGGATGGGGCAGAAATGAGGCTCGCGTCCGGCAGATTATGGATCGTATAAAAAGTGCGACCTTCTGTCCTCTGAATCCGTGGAACCAATTAGACTTTGGAGTAATGGCAAGATGAGCCAGGCATTGCTGACGTTCGACATCGGCAACATTATTCCGGAAGAAACCGCCCTGCCCGAAGACCGTATCCTGAAGGGGAAACCGGTTACACGAACCTGGAACCTTGAGGAGACGCCCGACGGAAAACTGTTCGCAGGCATCTGGCAGGCAACGCCCGGCGCCTGGCGGGTGCAATACGATGAATGGGAATTCTGCGAGATCGAAAGCGGCCATTCCATCGTGACCGACGAGGCAGATGGTGCGCCCGTGCATCTGCGCAAAGGCGACCGACTGGTGCTCGCCCGGGCTTCCGCGGAACGTGGGAGGTGATCGAAACCACCCGCAAGAGCTATGTGATCCGCCTGCCCTGATAAGCACAGGCGGCATCGGCTATTTGCCCGCGTCGCCCCAGGTTTCGACCGTGGCGAAGCCTTCCTCGCCGGTCGCCGCATCCTCATAAGGTGTTTCCAGCTCGACGAAGCGATCCGGATAGAAGCCGTTGAAGCGCGTGCGCAGCGACAGCGAATAGGCCCCGATATGGCCGATCTCGATCCAGTCGCCTGTGTCGATATGTTCGGGCAGCCAGAACGGGCGGCTCAATATATCGACGCTGTCGCACGTGGCCCCGCACACCCGGAACGGCGCGAGCTTGGTGGATGCCGAGCGCCGGCGGCGCGCCGGATCCGGGATCAGACGCGCGGGCAGCGTCATCTTGCCGGTCCAAGCGTCGGACAATGACGACCAGATGCCGTCGTTGATGTAGATGCGCTGGCCCTTCTTCAGCAGCACCCGGACGATGACCGAGAGCGAGCGCGCCACGATGACACGGCCGGGTTCGGCGATGAGCGGCAGATCATCCAGCCCCCATTCGTCGATCTCGGTGTGGATATCGCCGATCAGTTCGCGCACGTCCGGCACCGGTGGCGGGGCCTTGCGTTTGGGATCATGCCCGTAGCGGGCGGGAAAGCCGCCGCCGATGTCCAGCGCCGCGATCTCCGCGCCTGCGCGGCCGCGCACCCAGGCGGCGCTGGCGAGCGCGCGCTCATAGGTCGAGAGGTCTTCCACCTGGCTGCCGACATGGAAGGCGATGCCGCAGCGGAAACCGATCCGGTCGATACGCTCCACCAATTCGACCGCGTGCATGGGCGCCGCGCCGAATTTCTTCGACAGCTCGTAGGCGGCATGGCCCTTGGTGGCGATGCGCACGAACAGGGTGATGTCGGCGGGGTCCAGATCGAGCGCGCGCACGATGCGCAGGATCTTGGCGATTTCGTCCTCATGATCCACCGCGAGATGACGGATGCCGAAGGTCTCGAAGGCGAGACGGATATCGGACTGCGCCTTGACGGGATGCATGTAGAATTGCGCGGCCTTCGGATCGGCCCGGCGTGCCGCTTCGAATTCGGCGGGGCTGGCGACATCGAAGGCTTTCACGCCCGCTTCGCTGACCGTCTTGAGCACCATGTCCTCGCCGTTCGTCTTCACGGCGTAGGCTGTCTGGCCGCGGAAGGCGTCGAGGAAGGCGCGCGTGTCTTCCTTCAGGACATCGGGCCGGAAGCCGTAGACCGGCTGGTCGGGCCTCAGCGCCAATGCGGCCTCCTGTGCGGTCCTGAACCTGTCCATATCACCTCCGCTGGCGGTCTTCGGGTGTGGCGCGCGCGCACCGATGGGGCATAACGCGATTTGGCCGGATGGCCAAAGCCTTGACCGACAGGGCACGCGGCCCCATCGTCCGCCCGATCAACGCACGGGATTCCAATCCAGATGATGACGCGCGCCGCACAGGCCCTTTTTGTTGCCCTGGCCCTTCTTTCGGCGAATGTGGCGATGGCGGCCGATTATGCGGCCCCCGCCGTGACCGAACGCCGGGTGCTGGTGGATGATGCCCGCCTGCCCCCGTGCTTCAGCCCGAAGGTGTTCAACGAGATCGCCGATTCGTTCGAGAGCAAGGAACGCACCTATTGGCATTCCGGGCTGGTGCTGCTTGCCTTCGCCGAGCCGCGCGAGCTTGGCTACCGCTCATGGGGTCCGGAATTCATTCCGCGCCGCTTCTGCGCCGCCGACACCCGGCTCAACGACGGTTCGCAGCGCACGGTGTTCTATTCGATCGGCAAGGACACGGGCACGCTCGGCGTGAAATGGGGCGTCGAATGGTGCGTCACCGGCGTCGACCGCAATCTGGCCTTCGCACCGAATTGCCGCATGGCCCAGCCGTGATGCTGCGCCGCCTGGTTCTGGCGGTGATTGCATCCCTGTTCGCCGGCACCGCCCTCGCCCGGGACAATGTTCCGGGCGCTTTCGATTTCTACGTGCTGTCGCTGTCGTGGTCGCCGACCTATTGCCTGTCGGACGGCGCCGACCGCAAGACGCCGCAATGCGCGGGCGAGCGACCCTTTGCCTTCGTGGTGCACGGCCTGTGGCCGCAACACGAGACAGGCTATCCGCAGAACTGCAACCGATCCGCGCCGCGCGTGCCGCAAAGCGAGATCGATGCCATGCTCGACATCATGCCGAGCCCGGGCCTTGTCATCCATCAATGGCGCCGGCACGGCACCTGCAGCGGCCTGTCGTCGAAGGATTATTTCCAGATCACTCGAACGGCCCACAGCCGCGTCACCATTCCCGAGACCTTCCGCAACGTGGCCGACTGGCGCACGCTCTCGCCCGGTGAGATCGAAAAGGCGTTTCTGGCCGCCAATGATGGACTGAAGCCCGACGCCATCGCCGTGACCTGCCGCAGCCGGCGGGTGCAGGAGGTGCGCATCTGCATGGATCGCGACAAGCTCGGCTTCCGCTCCTGCCCCGACGTCGACACCCGCGCCTGCCGCGCCGACAAGGTGACGATGCCGCCCGTGCGCGCCGGGCGCGACTGAACGGCGGAGCCCATGAATTATCGCCACGATTTCCACGCGGGCAATTTCGCCGACGTGCTGAAGCATTCGGTGCTCGCCCTCGCGGTGCGGCATCTGCTGCAGAAGACCGCGCCGTTCCGCTACATCGATACCCATGCCGGCATCGGGGTCTACGACCTCAATTCGGACGCCGCGCGGCGGACCGGCGAATGGCGCGCGGGTGTGGGCCGGATCTGGGATGCCGATCTCCCCGAGGAGGTCCGGACGCTGCTGGAGCCGTGGCGGCAGGCTGTGCTGTCGATCAATCCCGGCGGAGCGCTGCGCAATTATCCGGGCTCGCCGGAGATCGTGCGCGCCCAAGCACGGCCGGACGACCGCCTCGTTCTGTGCGAGTTGCACCCCGAGGACGCCGCGACGCTCGGCCGCCGCTACGCCCGCGATGAGCGGGTGCGCACGGTGGAGATCGATGGCTGGACCGGGCTCAACGCCTACGTGCCGCCGAAGGAGCGACGCGGACTCGTGCTGATCGACCCGCCCTTCGAGGAAGGCGGCGAGCTGGAGCGCATGGCGTTGGCCTTGGAGCGCGCCCACCGCAAATGGCCGACCGGCACGTATATGTTGTGGTACCCGATCAAGAACCCCGGCGATATTCTTGATCTGACTCGCTATCTGGCCGGCGCTGGCATTCCGTCGATTCTCTCCGTCGACCTGATGATCCAGCGGCCGGACGACATCACCCGGCTGAACGGCACGGGCCTCATCGTCGTCAATCCACCCTGGACGCTGGAGCGCGATCTGCGCGTGCTGATGCCGGCTCTGGCCGAGCATCTGGGCCGCAACGGCCATGGCAGCTTCCGGATCACCGAGATCGCCGGCGAGCGCCGGACGGAACGCTGACCTCCGCCGGCCGATTTAGCCGTTGATCGCGCTGCGGCGCCGCCTGCAGCACGAGCTTTCCGAACCTGTTCGCACGGAGTCCTCCATCATGCTGATCCTGCGCTATTCCCCCGCCTCGCCGTTCGCGCGCAAGGTGCGCATCGCCGCTGCCGTGCTGGGCCTCTCGGACCGCATCGAGGTGGTGAACACGGACACGATGGATCCAGCGGACGATGTGCGACAGCAGAACCCGCTCGGCAAGATCCCGGTTCTCGTCTTCGACAACGGAGACACGCTCTACGACAGCCGTGTCATCGTTGATTATCTCGACGGGCTGGCCGGCGGCGGGAAGATCATCCCTAAGGGAACCGCACGCCTCGCCGCGCTGAAGCTGGAAGCGCTGGCTGATGGCATCGCCGATGCCGCGCTGCTGCGGGTCTACGAGACACGCTACCGGCCCGGCCATGAGCCGCATGCCGGATGGATGGAGCTTCAATCCGGCAAGGTCGAGCGCGGGCTGAAATCCCTGGAGCCCGGGCCTTTGCCCGAGATCGATGAGGTGCCGGACGTCGGCGCCATCGCCCTGGCCTGTACGCTCGGCTATTTCGACCTGCGCGTGCCCGGCTGGCGGGAGAATTATCCGAACCTGGCCGCCTGGGTGGATGGTTTCGAGGACGCCGTGCCGGCTTTCGCGCAGACCCGGGCCCCCTGAGACGCCCCCATGAAAAAAGCCCCGGCCGATGGCCGGGGCTTTTCTCCGAATAAGTCGACGATCAGAAGCGGTAGTTCACACCGAGACGAACCGTGTGCAGGTCGGATTCGATCGTGCCCGCGCCGGAATAGCTCTCGTCGCCGAAATCCATATAGAGGTATTCGGCCTTTGCGGAGATGTTCTGGGTGACGGCGGCTTCCACGCCTGCGCCGAGCGTCCAGCCGATATGGGTGTTGCTGTCGGTGCTGACGCCGCTGTCGTACTCGGCGTTGGCCCACGCCAGACCGCCGGTGCCGTAGGCCACGAACCGGTCGAAGGCATAGCCGATGCGGCCACGCGCCGTGCCGAGCCAGTCGATCTCGTATTCGTCGGCAAGGCCGTTATAGCCCACGCCGGAATAGGAGATGTCCGCCTCGAGGCCGACGAGGAAGGCATTGTACTGCCAGTTATAGCCGCCCTGCACACCGATCAGGAAGCCGTCGGTGTCGGCGCTGTTGGCATCGCCGAAGCCATAGCCGAGATGTGCGCCGGCATAGAAGCCGGTCCAATTGCCGGGAGCCGAAGGGGTTGAGTAGCCGGAATCGACGCCATAGCTGTCGCCGCCACCGTAATAGGGCGCGTCAGCCGCGAAGGCGGCCGTGCACGACAACGAAGCGGCACCGGCGAGAAGGAGGCTCGAGAGGGAAAAACGCATAACAAAACTCCGAGACAAAGCAGTCCAACCTGGTGGTTGACCTTCTAAATCCCGGAACACTTCCAGAGGCTTAACGATCCGTAACCCGGATGTTTTGCTTTTTATAGAGTCAATGATCGGTTAAGTGCCCGGCCGGAACGGTAAACGAAAAAAGCCCCGGCCGAGGCAGGGGCTTTCGTCGTTCCTGAGGGGACAGATCAGAAGCGGTAGTTGATGCCGCCCTTAACCGTGTGGGCGTTGAACTCGACGGTCTCGGCGCCGTAATCCTCTTCGCCGAGATCGACGTAAAGATACTCGCCCTTGACCGAGAGATTCTGGCTGAGGCCGACCTCGACGCCGCCGCCGGCCGTCCAGCCGAGCTGCGTCTCGGCGCCGGAATCCACGCCGTTATCGTATTCGACCTCACCGAAAGCGAGACCGCCGGTGCCGTAGACCAGCACCTTGTCGAAGGCGAAGCCGACGCGGCCGCGCACGGTGGCGAGGTAGTTCAGCGAGGAATTGAAATCGACCGCATCGTCGTCATTGTCGAGGTCCGTGTAGGATGCATCGGCCTCGAGACCCGCAACCCAGTTTCCGAACTGCTGGTTGTAACCGACCTGACCACCGGCGATGAAGCCTTCGGTGTCGCTGTCGAACAGGCTGTCCTCGGTCGAGCCGAAGCCGTAACCGCCGTGCGCACCGATGTAGAAGCCGGTCCAGTCATAGGCCAGGGGCGCTTCCGGGACGGGGGCCACGGCCTCGTACGGAGCGGGAGCGACCGGCATATCAGCAGCGAAAGCGGCGGGGGCGAGCGCGACAAAGGCGGCGCCGGCCATCAGAGAGGCAATTTTGTTCATCATGGACTCTAACCCTTACTAGTACCCTGCCCGGCTCGCTTGCGGACCTGCCCCCCGGCGGCCTCCACGTCATCCGTGCACGATCACAGTATACGCACATCCGCAGCAAAATGAATGTGTTTAATAAGCAACATGGCGGCCATCCGTTTTCGGACGCCGCCAAGATGTTGCCAGATTTCGGGCTAGATCACGTCAGAATTTGAAGTTGGCGCCGAACCGCATCACGTGTCCGTCCCACTCGCTATTCTGATCAGGCACGCCGGTGTCGACGCCCTTGTCTTGGAGATCGAGATACAGATATTCTGCTTTCAAAGTGAGCTTGTCGGTGAGCGCACGTTCCACACCTGCGCCTGCCGCAAGACCCCACGCCGTCTGGTCATCGCTGACGCCGCCGGCTTCGGTCTCAAGGCCAGCCACCGCACCGCCTGCCGTGCCATAGACGAGCGTGCGATCGAAGGCGTAGCCCACGCGGCCGCGCACGGTGGAGAACCAGCTAAGCTGGGATTCGGTGGTGGCGCCGGCGGGGAACGAGGTCGAGCCGTCGATCCCCGACGCCTGTACGTCGCCCTCTACGCCGATGACCACTGAACCGAGCTGCCGGTTGTAGCCGATCTGGAAACCGCCCAGCACGCCATTGCCGCTGAAGCTGTCGCTGCCCTCGGCAGGAGTGAACGTGCCGAATTCGCCCAGAGAATAACCGGCATTGACGCCGGCATAGGCGCCCGTCCAGTCGTAACCCGCACGTTGTACGGCGATGTCGAGCGGGGCGATCTTGGGCATGTCGGCTGCGCGCACGGCGACGGGGGCGGCCGAGGCCGCCATGATCACCAGAAGGGCAAGTTTCTTGCTCATTTACACCTCCGCGCGACGCTGTGCCTCGCACCACTCCACTCTATGAACGCTGGTGAGGCCGGTTTCGTTGCGAAGCTCGGGCCTCACGTTCACAGCCCGGCATGATGCGCCACCACTTTGGAAAAAACATGGCCATCGCGTGGCGAGCCTTCCCCATTGCCGGACGGCTGGAGCAAGCGGCCCGGAATGCCTAGATAGAGGACGTGCGGGCGCATCCGATTCCCGCCTTCCAAAGACATGACCGGCACCAGACGCGATCTCGAACCCGACGACATTCTGGCCGACGCCCCCGAACAGGCCGCGCCGGAAACGCAATCGCGCGTCGATGCGTCGGCCTGGGGCCGCGCCGATCTGGAGGAGGAGGCCGAGGGGCCGGCCGGCAGCGGCGTCGAGGTGATCCGCCGCGCGGTGAAGACCCTGCCGAACGCGCCGGGCGTCTACCGCATGATCGATGCCGGTGGAGAGGTGCTCTACGTCGGAAAGGCGCGCAGCCTGAAGAAGCGCGTCTCGAACTATGCGCGCGGCTATGGCCACACCGACCGGCTGGCGCAGATGATCGCCGCCACCGCGCGCATGGAATTCGTGACCACCGCGACCGAATCCGAGGCGCTGCTGCTGGAAGCCAACCTCATCAAGAGGTTGAGGCCGCGCTTCAACGTGCTGATGCGCGATGACAAGAGCTTCGCCTATATCCTTGTCGCGCATGATCATGAGGCGCCGCGCATCGCCAAGCATCGCGGCGCGCGCAGCATCAAGGGCCAATATTTCGGCCCCTTCGCTTCGACCTGGGCCGTGAACCGCACGGTGACGGCGCTGCAGAAGGCCTTCCTGCTGCGCTCGTGCTCAGACGCCGTCTATGAGAGCCGCACGCGGCCCTGCCTGCTGTTCCAGATCAAGCGCTGCTCGGGCCCGTGCACGCGCGAGATCGCGCTCGACGACTACACGGCGCTGGTGAAGGAGGCCGAGGATTTCCTCTGCGGCAAGAGCCAGGCCGTGCAGAAGCGGCTCGCCCAATCCATGCAGGCCGCATCCGAGGACCTCGATTTCGAGACCGCCGCCCGCTACCGCGACCGCATCTCGGCTCTGACCTCGATCCAGTCGCACCAGGGCATCAATCCGCGCTCGGTAGAGGAAGCCGACGTGTTCGCGCTGCATCAGGAGGGCGGGCAGACCTGCATCCAAGTGTTCTTCTTCCGCACGTTCCAGAACTGGGGCAACCGCGCCTATTTTCCGCGCGCCGACCGCTCGCTTTCGGCGGAGGAGGTGCTGGGTGCGTTCATGGCGCAGTTTTACGAGGACAAGCCGCCGGCCCGCCTGATCCTGCTGTCGAACCCGGCCGAGGATTCGGATGTGCTGGCGGAAGCCTTATCCGTGCGGGCGGGTCGGAAAATCGACATCGCCGTGCCGCAGCGCGGCGACAAATGCGAGCTGGTGCGCCACGCCCATCAGAACGCCCGCGAGGCATTGGGCCGCAAGCTGGCCGAAAGCGCCAGCCAGACGCGCCTGCTCGACGGGCTGGCGACGACGCTGAACCTGCCCTCACCGCCGCGCCGCATTGAGGTCTACGACAACAGCCACATCATGGGGCAGGCCGCCATCGGCGCGATGATCGTGGCCGGGCCCGAGGGGTTCCAGAAGAACCATTACCGCAAGTTCAACATCCGCTCCGAGGAGATCACGCCGGGCGACGATTTCGGCATGATGCGGGAGGTGCTGCAACGCCGGTTCGCACGGCTGGTGAAGGAGAGCCCCCGCCTGCCCGTGACGGGGGAAGCCGACACGCGCAATGAGGAGACCGGGGCGCCCGGCGAGACGCCGATGTGGCCCGATCTGGTCATCATCGATGGCGGTGAAGGGCAATTGAAGGTGGCGCGGGAAATCCTGGCCGGGCTGGGCGTCGAGCATGTGGCGCTCGCTTCGGTGGCCAAGGGGCGCGACCGCGATTCCGGGCGCGAATTCATCCACATGCCGGATCTGCCGCCCTTCCGGCTCGAGCCGCGCGACCCGGTGCTCTATTTCATCCAGCGCCTGCGGGACGAGGCGCACCGCTTCGCCATCGGCACCCACCGCGCCAAGCGCGCCAAGGAATTCGTCAAGAACCCGCTCGACGAGATCGCCGGCATCGGGCCGAGCCGCAAGCGTGCGCTGCTGCACCATTTTGGCAGCGCCAAGGCGGTGGCCCGCGCCGGTCTGCCCGATCTTGAAAAGGTGCCCGGCATCAACCGCGCCACCGCGAAGATCGTCTACGAATTCTTCCACGAGAAGGCGGTGTGAACCGGCCGAGAGCCGTTAGCGCTCTTTGGAATTGCTGGTCAGGAAATCCGCGATTGCCGGCACGATGTCGGGATGGAGCGGTTGCGCGGGATCGCTGTAGGTGATGAAGGGCTGGCCCGGAACATCCGGTTTCAGCATATGCGTGCCACCCGGCAAGATCCGCTTTTCGGCTTGCGGGAGGGCGCCGGAGAGAAGGTCGGCATCGGCCGGCTTGACCTGAATGTCGGCATCGCCCTGGAGAACCAGCACGGGAAGTCTCACGTTCTTCGCCACCGAGACGGGATCATAGGAAAACAGGTCGATCATGTAGCGCTGCAGGCCAACCGCGAAGAGAGCTTGAAGCGGTGGCGCCAGAAAGCCGGGATCGCGCGTGCGGCCGGCTTCGAGATCGGCAATGATGGCATCGATCTCCGGCATCAGCGGGGACATTCCCGGCATTGCGTGCATCTGCTCGCTGAGGAGCTTTCCAACCGGACGGCCCGGCGTCGACAGCAGGATGAGGCCGCACAATTGCTCCGGCGCATCCTGCGCGGCGACGAGCGCCACGAGCCCGCCTTCGGAATGACCGGCGATCCAGACGCAGGGTGCGAGCGAGGCGGCTTTCGCCACCCATTTGCGGGCATCTTCGGCATAGGCGCCGATGGTCACGTCGTTCGGATCGGCGATCGCAGCCTCGCTGCTGAAGAAGCCGCGCTTGTCGATGCGGACCGACGCGATGTTTGCGGCCGCAAGAGCCTCTGCCAGCTTTTTATAGGTGTCGGGCTTCGTGCCCATGCGGGAATTGTTCCCGTTCCGATCGATGGGGCCGGACCCGGGAATGATGACAACCGACGCCCGCGCACCTTCCACAGGGATCGCCTCGCCGGCCAGATCGCCCGCCGGCCCCGGGATCCGAACGGGCTCGGCGAACGCGGAGGTGGCGAACCCCAGCAACAGAATGGCCATGAAAACGCGCAGCGACATGATCGGACTCCGTATCCGGTTCGCTTTAAAGGGGTTGATGCCGCTTGTCTTCCCGTTGCGATCGTGCCGCATGGCAGGAGTGTTTTCCATCATGGCCGGAAACGGGCCCCGTTCCATTGACGGCCACGGCCTCCCTCTCCTATCTGGACGCCATGTCGCCGATCGATGCCTCCCGGGCCTATGCCTGGAGCCTGCCCAACCTCCTGACCTATGCCCGCATCGCGGCGGTGCCGGTTGTGGTCGGCTGCCTTCTGGGCGACGACTTCGCCCTGCGCTGGGTGGCGCTCGTGCTCTACGTCGCCGCCGCCATCACCGATTACGTCGACGGCTATCTGGCCCGCGCGTGGAGCCAGCAATCGCCGCTCGGCCGCATGCTCGATCCCATTGCCGACAAATTGCTGGTGGCGTCATGCCTGCTGGCCTTCGCCGCCACCGGCATGCTGAACACGTCCGAGAACGATTTCGGCACGATCTCGTTCTGGGCCGCCGTCGTCATCCTGTGCCGCGAGATCCTCGTTTCCGGCCTGCGCGAATTCCTCGCCGAGCTGCGCGTGAGCGTTCCGGTGACGCGGCTGGCCAAATGGAAGACCGCCGCCCAGCTTCTGGCCGTGGGCTTCCTGGTGGCGGGCCCTGCCGGCGATGCTCTCATTCCCTACATCACGGAAGCCGGGCACGTGCTGCTGTGGCTGTCGGCCGGGCTGACGCTCTACACCGGCTACGATTATTTCCGCGCGGGCCTGCGCCAGGTGTTCACGGACGCGCCGGAGGTGCGGACATGAAACTGCGCTATTTCGCCTGGGTACGCGAACGCGTCGGTCAGGCCGAGGAAGACGTGGAGTTGCCGACGGGCATCCTCACCATTGCCGATCTCGTCGCCTGGCTGAAGACGCGCGGCGAAGGCTATGAGGCCGCGTTCGAGCACGAAAAGGTGGTGCGGGCGGCAATCGACCGTGTGCACGTCAAGCCGGCGGCGGCGCTGGCGGGTGCACGCGAGGTGGCGTTCTTCCCGCCGATGACGGGCGGCTGAACCATGGCCGTGCGCATCCAGGCCGAAGCGTTCGACACCGGCGTGGAAATCGCGGCCCTGACGGCAGGACGCACGGATGTGGGTGCGGTTGTGTCCTTCACCGGCCTGTGCCGCGCGGACGGCGAGACCGGCACGATCAGCGCCATGACGCTCGAGCATTTTCCGGGCATGGCCGAGGAAGAACTCGGTCGGCTGGAAGCGGAGGCCCACAGGCGCTGGCCCCTGATCGACAGCCTGATCGTGCACCGGCACGGCCGTCTGGTGCCGGGCGACCCCATCGTGCTCGTCATCGCCTTGTCGGCACACCGGGGCGCCGCGTTCGAGGCCGCGAATTTCCTGATGGATTATCTGAAGACGTCCGCACCCTTCTGGAAACAGGAAGAAAACGAGCGCGGCACGGAATGGGTCTCGGCAAAGACGGTCGATGACGAGGCGCGCGAGCGCTGGCGTCGCTAGACGCGTAATGACTGCAATCGCCGGGGATAATCCGGTTGTCATACAGGAAAAAAAAACAAATTTGATGGAGACTGCCCCCAACAGACGTTCCGAGCGGCCGGCCACGCCGTTTGGCAACGTCCTCAGGACGGCGGCATGGACCATCACCAGACGAGCGGACCAAGACTGAGCCGACAGATCACGACCTGGTCGGTGATCTGCATTCTCACGACCTTTCTCATGGTCGCCTTCACCGCCTTCTGGATGGCCCGAAGCCACAATGCGCAGGCCGCCGTGACGGCGACCGCAACGGCCCGCGGAGTCATCGAATCGGCCCGCAGCCGGCTGGCAACCGCCGCCGACGGCGTGGTCCGGATCGGCGGCCTTCACGCAGCCTATGATTACGACGACCGCCAATGGCTGGATTCCCATGTGGGCTCCAGCCTGACCAGCACGGAAATGATCGACGTGCTGACGATCCTATCGCCGGACGGTCAGATCCAGTACGGCTGGAAGGGCCGCAACATCCCCGAGACGCCGGCCGACATCCTGACACCGGACATCATCGGTCAGATCACCGTCGCGCTCGACCCCGCGAGCCCGTCCGAGAACCGGGAACATCAGGTGATCTTCGCCGCCGCCGGAGACAGGGTGCTGCTGCTGGCGCCGCGCCGCATCAGCCCGTCCTCCAACGACGCCGAATTGAACGCGCGCGATCTGCCGATCCTCGTTCTCGGACGCTATCTCGACAAGCCGCGACTGGCGGCGGTCGGAGATGCGTTCGATCTGCACGATTTCGAGATCCTGGCCGGCCCCCCATCCTCGGAGAGCGCGCTGCGGCTCGACGATGTGCGCGGCAGGCCCGCCGGCTACATCACCTGGACGCAGCCCGCGCCCGGCTTCCAGATCCTGCTGAGCGGGCATCAGCCGCTGCTGCTCGGGCTGGCCACGTTCTGCGTGGCGATGTTCTGCATCAGCTACCGGACGCGGATGCTGGCGATGGCCCTCGCGCAGAGCGAGCAGAAGGCCATCATGGCCGCCCACGTCGATCCGCTGACGCATCTGACGAACCGCGCCGGCTTCAACCAGCTCATGGCGTCGCCCAATTGCGTGGATGCCGCAGCGCGGGGGGCGCTGGCGATCATCTATCTCGACGTCAACGCCTTCAAACAGGTCAATGACAGCGCGGGACATTCCGGTGGCGACGAGATGATCCGCGCCCTCGCCGTCCGCCTCAGCGACGCCCTTCCGGGCGACGCCGTGCTGGCCCGCGTGGGAGGCGATGAATTCGCCATTGTGCTGTCGGGCGCAGCGGCATCGAAGGCTGCGGATGTCGCGCACGCGGTGACCATAGCGATGCAGGAGCCGTTCAGCGTCGCCGGCATCGAGTTCCACCTCGGTTGCGCCATCGGCTTCGCCCGCGCGGGTGCGGAGACGCGCGATCCGCTGACCCTGATCCGTCAGGCCGACACGGCGATGTATCGCGCCAAGGGCAGCGGCCGGAAGGAGGCTGTGCAGTTCCGGCCCTCGATGGACACCGGCTCACGCGATAAGAAACAGTTCGAAAACCGACTGCGTGCCGCGCTGCGCAATTCGGAACTCGATGTCTTCTATCAGCCGATCGCCCGCGCGGCCGATCGCAACATCGTCGGCCTCGAGGCGCTGGTGCGCTGGCATGACGACGAGATGGGCAATGTGCCGCCAAGCCACATGATCTCAGTGGCCGAGGAGAGCGGGCTGATCCGCGAGATCGGCGATTTCGTGCTGGAGCGCGTGTGCCAGGATTACAGCCGATGGCCGCATCTGCGCGTCTCGGTCAATGTGTCGCCGGTCCAGCTCCGGGACCCGGATTTCATCAGCAATTTCCGTTACACGCTCGCCCGCCACAATGTGTCGCCCGGCCGCATCGAAATCGAACTGACCGAGGGCGTGCTGATCGCCGACCCGGCGGCCGCCGCCAAGAAGCTGCAGCAATTGCGCAAGTTGGGTGTGACCATCGCGCTCGACGATTTCGGCACGGGCTTCTCCTCGATCGGCTACATGCGGAGCTATCCGTTCGACCGCATCAAGATCGACCGCTCGTTCATCCAGGAGCTGGGCGGCAAGGAAGGCTCCGAGCGGCTGGTGGAATCGCTCGTTTCGGTTGCTTCTTCCATGAACCTGCCCACCGTGGCGGAAGGCGTCGAAACGGAGGAGCAATTGCGGCTGCTCAACCTCGCCCATTGCGAATTCATCCAGGGCTATCTGCTGAGCCGCCCTGCCCCCGCGTCCGCCATGGAGGATTATCTGAGGGAGCATGCTCCGAGGCCGGTCGAGCTGGCCGAGGCGGAGCACGATTCCACGATCGTGCGGATGCGGCGCGAACCACGCAGCTGAACGAAAAAGCCCCGCCGAAGCGGGGCTTTTACCATGGATGGCCGGTGCGATCAGGCGGCGACGGCGGTCTTGGGCTGAACCGCGGCCGTGTAATCGTCCAGCAATGCCTTGGTCACCTCGCCGGGGGCGAACGTCCAGTCGGCGATGGAAGCGACCGGCGTGACTTCCGCCGCGGTGCCGGTGATAAAGCACTCGTCCATGTCCGCCAGCTCTTCCGGCATGATGGCGCGCTCATGCACGACGATGCCGCGGGCGCGCGCCAGATCGATGACCGTGCGGCGGGTGATGCCGTCGAGGAAGCAATCCGGGTCGGGCGTGTGGACCTCGCCATTCTTGACGAAGAACACGTTGGCGCCGGTGCACTCGGCCACCTGTCCTCGCCAGTCGAGCATGAGAGCATCGGCGCAGTTCTTGCGCTCGGCGGCGTGCTTGGACAGCGTGCAGATCATGTAGAGGCCCGAGGCCTTGGCCTTGCACGGGATGGTGCGCGGATCGGGCCGGCGCCATTCCGCCAGATCGAGCTTCAGCCCCTTGAGGCGCTGCGCCGGATCGAAATAGCTCGGCCATTCCCACACCGCGATGGCGAGGTGAATCTTGCTGTGCTGGGCGGCGACCGCCATCATTTCGGAACCACGCCAGGCGACGGGGCGGATATAGGCATCGCGGAAGCCCTGACGCGCCAGGGTCTGGCGGCAGGCCTCGTTGATCTCCTCGACCGAATACGGGATCTCGAAATCGAGCTGGCGGGCCGATTCCTTCAGCCGTTCGCTGTGCTCGGTGAGTTTGAAGATCTCGCCGCCATAGGCGCGCTCGCCCTCGAACACGCAGCTGGCGTAATGCAGGCCGTGGGAAAGAACGTGCATCTGCGCATCGGTCCAC
Organism: Terrihabitans aquatilis; assembly: GCF_052542005.1. NCBI lineage: Bacteria > Pseudomonadati > Pseudomonadota > Alphaproteobacteria > Hyphomicrobiales > Terrihabitans > Terrihabitans aquatilis. The sequence continues at coordinate 906,048 of NZ_JBOCUO010000001.1, forward strand.
GGCACGAGCTTGCCGTCGTACCAGATCTCGCCGGGACGATTGTCGAACGACTGGACAAGCATGGAACGTCTCCTCAAAACAGCCGGAACGTCTCGCGCGCCTCGGCTAACGATGCGGGATGGGCGGCCGGTGCGCGGAAAGCCGCTTGATCTCGGCCCACCGGCTGAACGCCGAAAAATCATTTGCTGGTGTTTCTTCGGCGCATTGGGATAATATGTCAATATGACTGACGTAATTTCACCGCCGAAAATCGCCGAGCCATCCGCGTCTCCCCGTCCGGACGAAACGACGCTGGAGCTGATCGAGCTGCTTTTCTTTGCCTATCGCGACTTCGTCGGCGATCCGGACGTGCTGCTCGAACAATACGGCTTCGGGCGGGCGCACCATCGCGTGCTGCACTTCGTCAGCCGCAACACCGACCTGAAGGTCGCCGACCTCCTGACCATCCTCAAGATCACCAAGCAGAGCCTCGGCCGCGTGTTACGGGACCTCGTGGACAAGGGCTTCATCGAGGCGCGCGAGGGCCGCGAGGACCGGCGGCAGCGTTTGCTGCGCCTGACGCCGAAGGGCGAGGCCCTGACCCGTGAACTGACGGTTCTGCAGGCGCGGCGCATTTCCGGTGCGCTCGGCACCATGCCCGGAGCGGCCGACATCGTGGCCGGCTTCCTGACGGCGATGATCAACGCAGACGAGCGCCAGGACGTGATGCAGCTCGTGACGCATCCCGCCGGGCGCTCGTGATGGCCAGTCCCGGCAATCTGCCCGACGGTGCGCCGCACCTCCTCGTCGTCGACGACGACGCCCGCATCCGCACGCTTCTTTCGCGCTATCTGTCGGAGAACGGCTATCGCGTGACGAGCGCAGCCTCGGCAGCGGAAGCACGGTCTCGAGCAGCGGGTTTCGTCTTCGACCTGATGATCGTGGACGTGATGATGCCGGGCGAAAGCGGGCTCGATTTCGCTACCTGGGTTCGGTCGGTCTCCGATGTTCCCGTGCTGATGCTGACCGCGCGCGGCGAGCCGCAGGACCGCATAAAGGGCCTCGAAACCGGCGCCGACGATTACGTGACCAAGCCGTTCGAACCCCGGGAATTGCTGCTGCGGGTGGCCGGCCTGCTGCGCCGTGCAGCGGCGGCGCCGACCAACGGAGCCTCGGCGTCGGAGGACGTGCAGTTCGGCGAATTCTGCTTCCACATGGGGCGCGGCGAATTGCGGCGGGGCGACGAGATCATCCGCATCACCGAGCGTGAGCGCGAATTGCTGCGCCTGCTGGCGGACAAGCGCGGCGGCGCGGTGTCGCGCGAGGCCCTGATCGGAGACGGGGCCGCGAGCGACCGGGCCGTGGATGTGCAGATCAACCGCCTGCGCCGGAAGATCGAGCGCGATCCGGCCAATCCGCTGCTGCTGCAGACCGTGCGCGGAAGCGGCTACCGGCTGCTGGTGGAATCGTGACCGATACCGCCCGCCCCGCGTCGGCCCCTCCGACCGAAACCAGCCGCTTCTGGCTCAGCAACCTCCTGCCGAAGGGGCTCTATACCCGCTCGCTCCTCATCATCATCGCGCCCATGCTGCTGCTGCAATCGGTGGTGGCGCTCGTTTTCATGGAGCGGCATTGGGAATTGGTGACGCGCCGCCTCTCGGCCGGCGTGGCGCAGGATATCGCGGCCCTGATCGATCTGACGCGCCATGCCTCCGTGGGCGAGGAGCGCGACGTGCTGAAGCGGGTCGCGGGAGAGGATCTGAAGCTCACCATCGCCTTCCTGCCCGATGGCACGCTGCCGGCCGAACTGCCGACGCCGCTGTTCTCGATCCTCGACCGGGTGCTGTCGCAGGAACTGGCACGGCGGCTGGAAGAGCCGTTCTGGATCGACACCACCTCTGTCGATCGCGAGGTCGAGATCCGCATCAAACTGCCGGGCGAGATCCTCAGCGTGACCGTGCCGCGCAACAACGCCTATGCCTCGAATTCGCACATCTTCCTGCTGTGGATGGTGGGCACGGCGATCATCCTCATCACCATCTCCATTCTGTTCCTGCGCAACCAGATCCGGCCGATCCTGCAACTGGCCAACGCCGCTGAAAATCTCGGCAAGGGGCGCGAGGTGCCGGGCTTCCGACTGCGCGGTGCGCGCGAGGTTCGGAGGGCGGCCAGTGCCTTCTTCGCCATGAAAGACCGCATCGAGCGCCAGATCGAGCAACGCACCACCATGCTGGCCGGTGTCAGCCACGATCTGCGCACCGTGCTGACCCGGCTGCGCTTGCAGGTGGCGCTTCTGCCGCCGGGGCCTGAGATCAGCGATCTGGAAAACGACATCGCCGAGATGGATCGCATGCTGGAAGGCTATGTGGCCTTCGCGCGCGGCGATGCCGGCGAGGTGGCGCGCCCGATCAACATCAAGGCGCTGCTGGAGGAGATCGAGGCCGACACTAAGCGCGGCGGACACGCGCCGAGTTTCACCTTCCGGGGCCGCACGGGCATCGTGGCGCGGCCGGACGCGCTGAAACGCGCCATCGGCAATCTCATCACTAATGCGCTGAGCTTCGGGCAAACCATCAACGTGTCGGCCAGCCTCGACGAGCGCTATCTCGTCGTGGTCATCGACGATGACGGGCCGGGCATTCCCGAAGACATGCGCGAGGAAGTGTTCCGGCCGTTCCTGCGACTGGATCAGGCGCGCAATCTCGACCGTCCGGGATCCGGGCTCGGGCTGGCCATCGCGCGCGACGCAGCGCGTGGCCATGGCGGAGACATCGTGCTGTCGAAAAGCCCGCTCGGTGGCCTGCGGGCCCGGCTGCACATCCCGGTCTGAAGGCGCGGCTCAGAACAGGCGGCCGCCGTTCGGCACCTCGCGCTCGGGCTGCATCAGAATGACCTGCCCGTCGGGGCCGGGAACGCCGAGCGTCAGCACTTCCGACATGAAGGGGCCGATCTGGCGCGGCGGGAAATTGATGACCGCCATGACCTGCTGGCCGAGCAGCCGACCCGCTTCATAATGAGCGATCTGGGCGGACGATTTGCGCACGCCGAGGTCCGGCCCGAAATCGATGCGCAACTTCCACGCCGGCTTGCGGGCCTCGGGAAAGGGCTCGACACCGACGATGGTGCCGACACGAACATCGACCTTCTGAAAATCGATGAAGGAAATTTCCGCTTCGGGTCCGGGATTCACGCGGGCCTCGTCAGATCTGGGGGTCGATGGCGTCTTCGGAATCGGAGGCGCGGCTGCGCGGCCGACGGGCCAGCAGACGCTCCGCGATGGAGAGGAAGGGCCGGGCCGCCGTCTTCACCACGTCCGCGGTTTCGAGCAGGCGCTCGGCCTGGCGCAGTTGCCGGTCGAGCTCGCGCATGGTGCGGGGCATGTCGGGCTCGTCCTCGTCAAGCCATGTGCCGAGCACGCGGGCGAACAGGACGGCGAGGCCCTGCGCCTTCATGGCGGCCTCGGGGCCGCTTTTCTCGATACCGGCTGCGGCCAGCATCCATTGCGCGGACGTGACCTCGACGCGGTTCCACGCCGAAAGCGAGAGCGGATCGGCAAGCAGGCCGCGCCGGGCGCTGCGGATGGCTTCTTTGTAAGGCTGCAACGCATCGAAACGGCGCAGGACGACGTCGAACAACCGCTCGCGGGCGGGCTGATCGATCAGCTCGGACGAGGCCGCGTCGAGCTTCAGCACCTTCTGATCGATCTGGCGCGAGAACGCGGCCAGGATCGCTCCCTTCGAGGGAAACGCGCCGCGCAGATCCGCAAGCGTGAGACCCGCGCGGGCAGCGATGTCGGGTAGGCCGATATCGCCCCAATCCCGTTCGGCGAGCAGCGCCATCAGCGCCTCGATCGCCTTTTCATGATTGGATGCGGCGGGCTTGTTCTCCACGATGTCCCTCCGATTGCAATGCTTTGCCCCTTTTTAGGGCAGCGCGTCGGCCGAGCCAAGCCGATCGGCTCAGCCAGCCAGTTCGCGCGAGCGCACGACAGCGCGCTCCACCGCCTCGTCGAGGAGAGGCTGGAACCCGCCCTCACCCATCAACACGGCGAGCGCTTCGGCCGTGACGCCGTTGGGCGAGGTCACGTTGCGACGCAACACATCGGGCGGAAGATCGGAGCGGTGCAGGAGCTCGCCCGCGCCGGTAACGGTGGCACGCGCCAACCGCGCCGCCAGCTCTTCCGACAGGCCGGCATTGACGCCCGCCTGCGCCATGCATTCGGCCAGCAGGAAAACATAGGCCGGCCCACAGCCGGATATGGCGGTGACGGCGTCGATCTGGCCTTCATCGTCGAGCCAGACCACCTCGCCCACCGCCTGCAGAAGGGCATCGCCCAGCGCGCGTTGATCGGCGCTGACGGCGGCATTGGCGACAAGGGCGGTGATGCCGCGCCCCACCGAGGCCGGCGTGTTGGGCATGGTGCGGATGATGGCGGTGCCCGCCGGCAGGCCCTGCGCCAGCGTGGCGAGCGACTTTCCGGCCAGCACGGACACGACGAGAGTGCCGGGTCCTATATGAGCGGAGAGCGTTGCGTGCACGGCCTCGAGCATTTGCGGCTTGACCGCGAGAAGCACGACGGCCGGCTGCGGCACGTCGGAAGCGTTGAGGTTCACGCCCGCGCTCTCGAGAGCCTCACGAACCTCGTCCGCCGGGGACGGATCGACGGCGTAAACCTGGGTCGGATCGACGCCGAGACGCAGCCAGCCTTCGAGAAGCGCACCGGCCATCTTGCCGGCGCCGATCACCAGAAGCGGACCGGGGAGATGCAGATTGCCGCCGGCCTCGCTCATGCGCGGCCGGCCGTGTCGAAGATGACGGCGTCGAACGCCTCGCGCGCTGTGCGCCCGGCCCAGACCACGAACTGGAAAGCCTGGAAATAGCGCTCGCAGGCTTCGGTGGCGGTGTGGAGCATGGCCTCGATCTGGCGATCGCTCGGCTCAGCGCCGCCGGCCAGCAAAAGAGCATGCCGGTAGAGCACCAGCCCTTCCTTGCTCCACAAATCGAAATGGCCGATCCAGATCTGCTCGTTGACCATGTTCAGCAGGCGCTGCACCTCGGCGCGGCGAGGTTCCGGCACCTTCAGGTCGAATGCGCAGGCAATGTGCAAAGCCTCGATATCGTGCATCCAGGTGATGGACACGTGATAATCGGTCCAGCCACCGCCGACATTGATGGTGATTTCGTCTTCCGTCGCCCGGTCGAACATCCAGTCGTTCGAGGCGGCGAGATGCTCCACCACGTCGACCGGGTTTTCCAGGCGTTCAATGTCCACGCCGATCATGAGGCCTCCCTCTGGTCGCCTCTACGCGCGAACACTACACGCCGGCACCACGTCGTCGGTCGACACAAGTCGAATCGATCTCTCAGGAATATAGCGGCGTGGAGATACAGCTGCACGGCGCGCAAGCCGCTGTCCAAAAGAGATTTTCCCAAATCAGATCGTTGCCGACGGATCCGAGTCCTTGGCGGCGGACGCCGATGACTGCGAATCCCCCGGCGTTTTATTGGAGAACGCCAGCTCCGATTCCAAAGCCGCGACGCGGGCGGCGAGCTTCTCGCTTTCGGCACGCGCATTGGCGGCCAGTTCACGCACGGCCTCGAACTCCTCGCGGCGCACCAGATCAAGGTCGCCGAGGATGCGTTCCGCCTGAGAGCGCACGACGGTGTCGATCTCGCGCTTGACGCTGTCGGCGGCGCCCACCGCGTCGTTCATCAGACGTCCGAGATTGTCGAACAAACGTCCGCCTGCCTGTGCCATTTCCGAGATCTCCGCCATTGCTGGACAATGTGGACATGGAGATTGCATATCCCGCCTTCAAGGAGAAGCGGCAGCGCGCTCCATCCCTTAATTCAGGCGGCTTATGCCCATTCTTGCCATTCCTTTCCCCATGATCGACCCGGTGGCGGTCTCGATCGGCCCGCTCGATATCCGCTGGTATGCCCTGGCCTATGTGGCCGGCCTGCTGCTGGGCTGGTGGCTGGCGACCCGGCTGGTGCGCGCGCGGGATTTGTGGGGGCGCGAACCGCCGCTGGGAATGGCCGGCGTCGACGACATGCTGATCTTCGTCGCCATCGGCGTCATCATCGGCGGGCGGCTCGGCTATGTGCTTGTCTATCACCCCGGCTATTACGCCGCGCACCCGCTGGAAGCGCTGATGCCCTGGTACGGCGGCATGTCGTTCCACGGTGGGCTGGTCGGAGCCGGGTTGGCGCTCTGGCCGTTTGCCCGGCAAAAGAAAACCGATCCGCTCGGCGTGTTCGACATCGCGGCCGCCGTGGTGCCCGTCGGGCTGTTTTTTGGGCGGCTTGCCAATTTCATCAACGGCGAATTGTGGGGCCGCGCCAGTGACGTGCCGTGGGCGATGGTGTTTCCCGGCGCCGGACCAGAGCCGCGCCATCCCAGCCAGCTCTACCAGGCGGCCCTGGAGGGCGTGCTGCTGTTCGCGATCGTGATGCTGGTGGTGAAGCTCGGCGGGCTGAAACGGCCTGGAATGGTGACCGGCACCTTTCTCGGCGGCTATGCGATCTTCCGCATCATCGGCGAGACCTTCCGCCAGCCGGACACCCAGCTCGGTTTTCTGGCGGGAGGCATGACCATGGGCATGCTGCTGTCGCTGCCCATGCTGGCGCTTGGCCTGGTCCTGCTGGTGCGCGCACGGCGGCCCGCCGCCGCATGACGCCCGTCGAGGCCGAAATCCGGCGGCGCATCGAGAGCGAAGGCCCCTTGCCCATCGCACGTGTGATGGCGCTGGCGAACGCACATTATTATGCGACGCGCGATCCGCTGGGCGCAGGCGGTGATTTCATCACCTCGCCCGAGATCAGCCAGATCTTCGGCGAACTGATGGGCCTGTGGGCGGCCATGGTGTGGATGGGGATGGGCCAGCCCAGCCCCATTCGCCTCGTGGAACTGGGGCCGGGCCGTGGCACATTGATGGCCGATGCCCTGCGCGCGTTGAAGGTGGTGCCCTCAATGCGCGCCGCCGCCCATGTCCATCTCGTGGAGACGAGCCCCGTGCTGCGGCAAGCACAGAAGGCGACGCTCGGAGACTTCGGCGTTCCTCTTGCCTGGCACGACCGGCTAGATGCGGTGCCCGAAGGTCCTGTGATCGTGCTGGCCAACGAATTCTTCGATGCCCTGCCCGTCCATCATTATGAGCGGACGAATGATGGCTGGCGCGAGCGCGTGGTCGGCCTCGCTGAGAACGGCACCCTGGCGCTTGGGCTGACGCCCTATCCCGTGCCGGAAGCTGTGATCCCGGTTCTGCTGCGCGCGAGCCCTGTGGGAAGCATCGCCGAGACCTCGCCGGATTCCCTTGCGGTGATGACGCGTCTCGCGGAACGCCTCGGCAAGAGCGGCGGTGCCGCGCTCATCGTGGATTACGGCCATGTGGAAAGCGCCCCGGGCGATACGCTGCAGGCCCTGCGCAATCACGTCTTTCACCCGCCCTTGCACGATCTCGGCGAGGCCGATCTCACGGCGCATGTCGATTTCCGTGCCTTGTGCACCGCCGCCCGTGCCGCCGGCGCTCGCGTCTGGCGCCCGAAAACGCAGCGCGAGGTGCTGCTGAATCTCGGCCTGCGTGAACGGCTGGAGATTCTGTGTCGCAGCGCGCAGGCCGCCGATGCTGCGGCTCTTCGTAGCGGTGCCGAGCGTGTGATCGATCCGGCGGTGACGGGAATGGGTTCCTTGTTCAAGATGATGGCCGTGACCTCGCCCGCCCTCTCCGCCCCGCCCGGATTCGAAAGCTGACTTCCATGACCGTTCCGCACGTGGCCTCGCCGGCGTTGTCGTCCATCCACGGCATTCGACATGCTTTCTTCACCCGCGAGGGCGGCGTTTCCACCGGCATTTACGAATCGCTGAACGGGGGGCGCGGCTCGGCCGACGACATGGCGAACGTGATCGAGAATCGCCGGCGCATGACGGCCTTTCTGGGCGTTGCCGAAGGCGAACTGGCGACGCCGCACCAGATCCACTCCAACGAGGTGATGGTGGCGCTGGAACCGTGGGAGCCCGGAGAGGCGCCGCAGGCCGATGCCGTCGTCACTTCGAAGCCCGGCCTCGCGATCGGCATCGCCACGGCGGATTGCGGCCCGATATTGTTCGCCGACCAGAGCGCCGGCGTGATCGGCGCCGCCCATGCCGGCTGGAAAGGCGCGCTCAACGGCGTGCTGGACAGCACGCTCGACGCGATGGAGAAGCTCGGCGCGCTGCGCGCCAACATCGTGGCCGTGCTCGGCCCCTGCATCCGCCAGGCAAGCTATGAGGTCGGCCCCGAATTCGTGGCCCGTTTCCGCACCGAGGATATCCACAACGGGCGCTTCTTCGCGCCGTCCGAAAATACCGGCCGCTCCAAGTTCGATCTCGGCGGCTACATCACGCATCGGCTGAACGAGGCGGGGACCGGAACAGTGGAGGATCTTCGCCTCGACACCTATTCCGACGAGACGCGGTTCTACTCCTACCGCCGTGCCACCCATCGCGGCGAACCGGATTACGGTCGCCTGATCGCCGCCATCACGCTGGCCTGAACCGTCACACCTCTGCAACATTAACCCTGTTGCACGCGTGTTTTTACCCCCCGCGCATTGAGGCCGGCAAGGTTCGCTGCTAAGAGCCGCCTTACGGGAACAGGGCAATGCCGCGACCGCTGTGACGGCCGGCATCGGGGGTATCATGAAGCTCGTCGCGGGCAATTCCAACAGGCCGCTCGCGGAAGCGATCGCCGCCTATCTCGAGACGCCGTTGACGAAGGCCAATGTCCGCCGCTTCGCCGACATGGAGATCTTCGTCGAGATCCTCGAAAACGTGCGCGGCGAGGACGTCTTCATCGTCCAGTCGACCTCGTTCCCGGCGAACGACCATCTGATGGAATTGCTCATCATCATCGATGCGCTGCGCCGCGCCTCGGCCCGCCGCATCACGGCGGTGCTGCCCTATTTCGGCTACGCCAGGCAGGACCGGAAGGCCGGTCCGCGCACGCCGATCTCGGCCAAGCTGGTCGCCAACCTCATCACCCGCGCCGGCGCCGACCGCGTGCTGACCCTCGATCTGCACGCCGGGCAGATCCAGGGCTTCTTCGACATCCCCACCGACAACCTGTTCTCCGCGCCGGCGCTCGTCCGCGACATCCAGGAGAACATCAAGTCGGATAACCTCGCGGTGATCTCGCCGGACGTGGGTGGCGTGGTGCGCGCCCGCGCCGTGGCCAAGCGGATCGACGCCTCGCTCGCCATCGTCGACAAGCGCCGCGAGCGCCCGGGCGAGAGCGAGGTGATGAACGTCATCGGCGACGTGACCGGCCGCACCTGCATCCTCGTCGACGACATCGTGGATTCGGGCGGCACGCTGGTGAACGCCGCCGACGCCCTGATCGAGAAGGGCGCGAAGGACGTCTACGCCTACATCACCCACGGCGTGCTTTCCGGCGGTGCGGTGGCCCGCATCACGGCCTCCAAGCTGAAGGAATTGGTGCTGACCGACAGCATCATGCCGACCGAGGCTGTGCGCGTGGCCCGCAACATCCGCACCATCTCGATCGCCAGCCTGATCGGCGAGGCCATCAACCGCACCTCGGAAGAGAAGTCGGTCTCGAGCCTGTTCGACTGAGCCATCGGCGCGGCGGGCATTTGCCCTCGCGCCGCTTTGCCGCTATAGGAACCGCCGTCCGGCGTCCACACCCTGGAGGTGCGTCGGCATGCTTGTGAAGGCCGCTCCGTCGGCCTTCTTTCTTTTGGAGACAACCACAATGACCGCGACCAAGGTTCTCAAGGCCGAAGCGCGCGACCGGGTCGGCAAGGGAGCCGCCCGCGCAGTTCGCCGCGAACACAAAGTTCCTGCCGTGATCTACGGCGCCAAGCAGACCCCCGTGAGCATCTCGCTGAACGGCAACGAGCTGTTCATCCTGCTCAACACCGGCGGCTTCCTGACCACGATCTTCGAGATCGACATCAACGGAAGCATCGAGCGCGCCATTCCGCGCGATTACCAGCTCGACCCGGTGAAGGGCCATCTGATCCACATCGACTTCCTGCGGGTGTCCAAGGATTCCGTGGTGACGGTCGAAGTGCCGGTCCACACGATCAACGAAGACGCATCGCCGGGCCTCAAGAACAACAACGGCGTGCTCACCCTCGCCCAGCACACGATCTCGCTGTCGGTTCCGGCCGAGCAGATCCCGGAAGCCATCGAGATCGACCTCGCCGGCCTCGAGATCGGCGATTCCGTGCACATCTCGCAGGTGAAGCTGCCGAACGGCGCGAAGCCGACGCACCACGAGGACTTTGCGGTTCTCAGCGTCACCGCGCCGAAGGTGGTCGAGGAAGAGCCCGACGCAGAGGCCGCTCCGGCCGAAGCCGAGGCCGAGGAAACCCCGGCTTCCGAAGCCGAGTAAATTACGGAGGGAGCCATGCGGCTCTTCGTCGGCCTCGGAAATCCGGGTTCCGGCTATTCCGGCAACCGCCACAACATCGGGTTTATGGCGGTGGACGCGATTGCCGTGCGCTGGGGCTCATCGCCCTGGCGCGCGCGCTTCCAGGGAGAGGCCGCCGAGGCCGATCTCGGAGGCACCAAGGTGCTGCTGCTGAAGCCGCGCACCTACATGAACGAATCCGGCCGCGCAGTGGCCGAAGCCGCCCGCTTCTACAAGATCGCCCTGCCCGACATCGTTGTCTTCCACGACGAGCTCGACCTTGCGCCCGCCAAGCTGCGGGTGAAGACCGGCGGCGGCAATGCCGGCCATAACGGCCTGCGTTCCATCACGGCCGCCATGGGCAACGATTATGTGCGGGTGCGCATCGGCATCGGCCATCCCGGCATCAAGGAACTCGTCCACGCGCATGTGATGGGCGATTTCGCCAAATCCGAAAGCAATTGGGTGGCGGCGCTGAAAGATGCCGTGGCCGACAATGCCGATCTTCTTGCCCGGGGCGATGCTCCGAGTTTTCAGAACAGGGTGCATCTGGCGTTGGAGGCGGCGGGACAGGCCGATCCGATCGTGCCGGCTTTGCGCGGAGGGAAATAATCATGGGTTTCAAATGCGGCATCGTCGGTCTTCCCAATGTGGGCAAGTCGACCCTGTTCAACGCCCTGACGCAGACGGCCTCGGCACAGGCCGCGAACTATCCGTTCTGCACCATCGAGCCGAATGTCGGTGAGGTGGCGGTCCCCGATCCGCGCCTCGACCAGTTGACCGCCATCGCCGGCTCGGCCCAGATCATCCCCACCCGCCTCACCTTTGTCGACATTGCGGGCCTCGTGCGCGGCGCCAGCCAGGGCGAAGGGCTGGGCAACCAGTTCCTCGCCCACATCCGCGAGGTGGACGCGGTGGCCTATGTGCTGCGCTGCTTCGAGGACGACGACATCACCCATGTCGAGGGGCGCATCGACCCGCTGGCCGACGCCGAGACCGTCGAAACCGAGCTGATGCTGGCGGACCTCGACAGCCTGGAGAAGCGCCTGCCCGCGCTGGAGAAGCGCGCCCGCACCGACAAGGAGGCGAAGGAAGCCATCGACCTCATCAACCAGGTGCTGCCGCTTCTGCGTGAAGGCAAGCCCGCGCGCCTGGCCAAGATCAAGCCGGAAGACCACAAGGCTTTCCAGGCCCTGAACCTGCTGACCTCAAAGCCCGTGCTCTACGTCGCCAACGTCGAAGAGGAATCGGCCGCGACCGGCAATTCGTTCTCGGCCGAAGTGGAACGACGCGCGACGGAGGAAGGCGCTGTGGCCGTGACCATCTCCGCCCGAATCGAGAGCGAGATCGCCGTGCTGCCGGAAGAGGAGCGCGCGGAATATATGGAAGCGCTCGGCCTGACGGAGCCCGGCCTCGATCGTCTGATCCGCGCGGGTTACGACCTGCTGGGCCTCGTCACCTATTTCACGGTCGGGCCGAAGGAAGCGCGCGCCTGGACCATCGAGAAGGGCACCAAGGCGCCGGCGGCGGCGGGTGTGATCCACACCGATTTCGAAAAGGGCTTCATCCGCGCCGAGACCATCGCCTATCAGGATTATGTGACGCTCAAGGGAGAAGCCGGCGCGCGCGATGCCGGCAAGCTGCGGCTGGAAGGCAAGGAATACGTCGTGGCCGACGGGGACGTGCTGCACTTCCGCTTCGCGAACTGATGCAGCTTCACCCGGTAAACCGCTGGGACGTCACGCCTCAGGAGGCGATCGCGCAGCAGACGCGGCTGCGGTCCGAGGTCATCGTCGACCGGCCGCTCGACGTTTCCGCCATTCGGATGGTGGCGGGGGTGGACGTCAGCGTGAAGAACGACGTCTCGCAAGCGGCGGTCGTTGTGATGACCTTTCCGGACTTCGAGCCGGTGGAGACGGTGCTGGCGCAGCGGCCGACGCCCTTCCCCTACGTGCCGGGCCTGCTCTCCTATCGCGAGGGTCCGGTTTTGCAGGAGGCTTTCGAGCGGCTGCGGCATGTGCCGGACGTCTTCATCTTCGACGGGACGGGCTATCTGCACCCGCGCCGCATCGGCATCGCCTGTCACATGGGCCTGTGGCTGGGCGTGCCGACGATCGCCAACGCCAAGAACAGATTATGCGGCAGCCATGACGAGGTGGGGTCGGAACGCGGCGCCTGGCAGCCCGTGAAGCATCGTGGCGAGATCATCGGCGCAGCTTTGCGCACGCGCCCGGGCTGCAAGCCGGTGTTCGTTTCACCCGGCCATCTCAGCGATCTGGCGGGCACGATCGCGCTGATCATGGCCTGCGCACCGAAATACCGCCTGCCGGAGCCCATCCGCCGCGCGCACAAGGCGGCGGGCACCCTCTGACGATCGTGAATGAATTGCTGCCGGTCTAATGGCCGTCATAGGCGACGAGCGTCTCGACCCGTGCGCCGAGGCCTTCCAGCCGCTTTGCGCCACCGAGCTGCGGCAAATCGACGATGAACCCCGCGCCCACAACGGTGCCGCCGAGGCGCCGGATCAGTGCGATGCCCGCCTCTGCCGTGCCACCGGTCGCGATGAGATCGTCAATCAGGAGCACCCGCTCGCCATGGGCGACGGCATCGGCGTGGATCTCGACGGAATCGACGCCGTACTCCAGCTGATATTCCTGCCGAAGCGTGCGGTGGGGCAGCTTGCCCTTCTTGCGGATGGTCGCGAAGCCGCGGTTCAAGGCATACGCAAGCGCACCGCCAAGAATGAAGCCGCGCGCTTCGATGCCGGCCACGAGATCGAACTCGACATCGGCGAACGCCGCTGCGAGGCCATCCACAGACAGACGCAGTCCGCGCGGATCCTGAAGCAGGGTCGTGATGTCCCGGAACATGATGCCGGGCTTGGGATAATCCGGAATCGTCCGGATCAGGCCATTGAGTTCTTCAGCGAGGGACATGGATGCGCCAGGACAATGCTAGCGGCCGCGTGCGAACAGCGGCCGAATGACCTGCACCTCGCGAGACAGCCTTGTGAGGCCGGAGGGGAGAATGACGCCGCACTCAGTGCGCGACGTCGCTCCACACCTTGCGCTTGGTGTAATACATGAGCGCGGCAAAGATGGCGAGGAACGCCATGACCTGGAAACCGATGCGCTTGCGCGCCTCGAGGTGCGGCTCTGCCGCCCACATCATGAATGCCGCCACGTCGCGCGAATATTGATCGACCGTGGCGGGCGAGCCGTCGGCGTATTCGATCTGGCCGTCGCTGAGCGGGTTCGGCATGGCGATGTAGCCGCCCGGGAAAACCGGGTTGTAATGAAGGCCCGGCTTCTCCTCGCCATTCGGCGGTTCATGGCCGTAGGCCGTCATCAGCGAGTGGATGTAGTCGACGCCGTGCTCCTGATACTGGGTGATCAGATCCCAGATCACCCATGGGAAGCCGCGCTCGTAACCGCGCGCCTTCGCCAGAAGCGAGAAGTCCGGCGGATAGGCCCCGCCATTGGCCGAGCGTGCCGCCGCCTCGTTCGGGAACGGGCTCGGGAAGCGATCCGACGGACGAGCGGGACGCTCGAACATCTCGCCGCTATCGTCGGGGCCGTCCATCACCTTGTATTCCGCGGCAAGCGCGCGGACCTGCCCCTCGGTGAATTGCGGACCGCCCTCCTCCATGAGGTTGCGGAACGACACCAGGCTCATCGCATGGCAGGAGGCGCAAACCTCGCGATAGACCTGGAAGCCGCGCTGGATCTGGGCCCGGTCGAAATGACCGAACGGGCCGCTGAAGCTCCAGCTATCCTTGGTGGGCTTCAGCCCGCCGTGGCCGTCGGCCGCGAAGGCCGGCGCCGCGACGACGATCGGCAGCGCAATGATGGCCGCCTTCAGTGCGGAGACGAAACCTCTGGTCATCGGTTCAGCCCTTCGGGACATGCGATCGTGGGTCATCCTTGGCGATCCGGTGCGGCCACGCCGTGGGCCGGCACGACGGAGGCGCCATGACCCTTGCCGAGCACGGATTCCGTGATCGATTCGGGCAGCGGCCTGGTCTTCTCGAAAAGGCCGAGCAGCGGCAGGATGACGAGGAAGTGCGCGAAGTAATAGACGGTGAGGATACGCCCGATCAGGATGTACGGAGGCTCGGCCGGCTTGCCGCCGACATAGCCGAGCAGGAGGCACACCACGACGAGGATCCAGAAGAACACCTTGTAGAGCGGACGATAGGCTGCCGAGCGCACCTTGGACGTGTCGAGCCAGGGCAGGAAGAACAGGACCGCAATGGCCGCGAACATCGCGATGACGCCGCCGAGCTTGTCGGGAACGGCGCGCAGGATCGCGTAGAACGGCAGGAAGTACCATTCCGGAACGATGTGCGCGGGCGTCTGCAGCGGGTTGCCGGGGATGTAATTGTCGGCATGGCCCAGGAAGTTCGGCACGTAGAAGATGAACCACGCGAAGAACATCAGGAACAGCACGATCGCGAAGCCATCCTTCAGCGTGTAGTACGGGCTGAAGGGCAGCGTGTCGGAGCTGGACTTCACGGCCACGCCCGTCGGGTTGTTGTTGCCCGGGACGTGCAGCGCCCAGATGTGCAGGCCAACCACGCCGGCGATCATGAACGGCAGCAGGTAATGCAGCGAGAAGAAGCGGTTGAGCGTCGGGTTATCGACCGAGAAGCCGCCCCACAGCCACGTCACGACCGATTCACCGACCACCGGAATGGCGGAGAACAGGTTGGTGATGACGGTGGCGCCCCATAGGCTCATCTGGCCCCACGGCAGCACATAGCCCATGAAGGCGGTGGCCATCATCAGCAGGAAGATGACGACGCCGAGGATCCAAAGGACCTCGCGCGGAGCCTTGTAGGAGCCGTAATAGAGGCCGCGAAGGATGTGGATGTAGACCGCCACGAAGAACATGGACGCGCCGTTGGCGTGCATGTAGCGGATCAGCCAGCCGGCGTTCACGTCGCGCATGATGTGCTCGACGGAGTTGAAAGCCATCGACACGTGCGGGGTGTAGTGCATCACGAGGACGACGCCCGTGACGATCTGGACCACCAGCATAAGGCTGAGGATGCCGCCGAACGTCCACCAATAATTGAGGTTGCGTGGCGTCGGATAGGCAATGAAGGACGAGTGCACCAGGCCGATGATCGGCAGGCGGCTTTCGAACCATTTAAGAACCGGGTTTTCCGGCTGATATGTGGAATGTCCGCTCATCGCTGTCCTGCCTTGGCGGCTTCAGGAGTCCGGTTAACCGATCCGGACCGTGGTGTCGTTGGTGAAGGCATACGGAGGAATATGCAGGTTCTCCGGCGCCGGCCCCTGACGGATGCGGCCCGCCGTGTCGTAGTGCGATCCGTGGCAGGGGCAGAACCAACCGCCGAAATTGCCCGCCAGTCCGAGCGGCACGCAGCCCAGATGGGTGCAGGTGCCGATCATGATCAGCCAGTTTTCCTTGCCGGCGGCGGCACGATTGGCATCGGTCGCCTGCGCATCGCCACCCTCGATGTTCGGGTTGCGGGCATTCGTATCCATCAGATCGGCGAGCGGAACGGCCTTGCCGTCCTCGATCTCCTTGGGGGTGCGGTGGCGGATGAAAACCGGCTTGCCGCGCCATTTGATGGTGATGCTCTGCCCTTCCGCGATGGGGCTGAGATCGACATCGGTCGATGCCAGAGCCAGCGTCGACGCGTCGGGGTTCATCGAGTTGATGAAGGGAATTACGGTGGCTGCCGCGCCGACCGCCGCTACAGCGCCCGTGGCGATGTAGAGAAAGTCCCGGCGGGTCGGTTCAACCATGCTCGGCGTCGACACGTCGGTCACCTCGTTCAATGGTGTCGTGCATCGTATACCCCGCGGGAAGCGGGGCAACATCATCCGCGTGGCCTGCGCATTACGCGCCCCACGTTGGCTGCGTTTTGGCACCGTACCTTGGTATTTGTCCAGAGTGCCGTCTCACGAACGACACCATGTCGCACGGTTTTGCCACTTTTCCCGCATGGGCGCGGCGTCTCGCCCCGCTAAGTAACCGCATCCGCCCTTCCGGAGCCCATCCCGATGACCGTTCATCCCACGACTCACTGGTTCGAAAGTCTGCGCGACCGGATTTGCGCCGAGCTCGAACGCCTTGAGGACGAGGCGGAGGCCGCGCCCGGCAACGAGGGGTTTGCCGCCGGACGCTTCGTGCGCACGCCCTGGGAGCGGACCGGACATGACGGCTCGCCGGGCGGCGGGGGCGTGATGTCGATGCTGCACGGGCGTGTGTTCGAGAAATGCGGCGTGCATGTCTCGACGGTGTTCGGCGAATTTTCTCCCGAATTCCGCGGACAGATCCCCGGCGCTGACGTCGACCCGCGATTCTGGGCCTCGGGCATCTCGCTGATCGCTCATCCGCGCAATCCGAATGTGCCGACCGTGCATATGAACACACGCTATGTGCGCACCACGAAGACCTGGTTCGGCGGCGGCGGCGACCTGACCCCCGTGCTGGACCGGCGGCGCACGCAGGACGATCCGGACAGCTTGCATTTCCACGGCGCCTACAAGGCAGCCTGTGATGCCCATTCCGGCGTGGCGGATTACGAGCGCCTGAAGGCCTGGTGCGACGAATATTTCTTCCTGAAGCACCGAAACGAGGCGCGCGGCATCGGCGGGATTTTCTACGACTGGCTCGATTCGGGGGATTTCGAAGCCGATTTCGCCTTCACCCGAGACGTTGGCGAGGCATTCCTCGTGGCCTATCCCGAGATCGTGCGCCGCAACGTCGGCACGGCCTGGACCGAGGCGGATCGCGAGGAGCAATTGGTGCGGCGCGGGCGCTATGTGGAGTTCAACCTGCTTTACGACCGGGGCACGATTTTCGGCCTCAAGACGGGCGGCAATGTTGCCTCGATCCTGTCGTCCATGCCGCCCCTGGCCCGCTGGCCCTGACGGATCAGGCCGCGCCGCGCGGTGGGCGCATCTGCACGATTCGCTTGCGGAACCAGTCGCGCAGCATGGCCTTCTCGTAATCCAGGCGGCCCGAGCCGACCACGAAGCGCATCTGATAATTGAGGTCGCTCACCCGTTCTTCACCCCGGGCAATGACGCGTCCGCGCTCGGTCAAGCGGTAGCGCAGCCGGATCACGGGCGGGCTGAGGCCATCGAGGATACGGACATTGTCGAGCCGGCGATTCCATGGCCGAAAATCGCCGGCCAAATCGATGTCGGTGATCTCGATATCGAGGCGCTGGCCCGGCTTCAGGCTGCGCGCTCCAATCCGCTGGAGATAGGTGTCGAGCTCCTTCAGCACACCTGCGCCGGGCTTGGCGCCCTTGCGCGGGCTGGTGCCGGCATCGGTGTAGTTTTCCGGATGCACGAAGCTGACACGCACCTCGGCCTGCGCCGCAGCTGCCGAGCCCAGCAGGGCCGCGCCGGCGAGCAGAAGAATCTTCCTCGTGATCATGGACGGCCTCCGGACGGTTCAGCACAGGATGTGGGGCGAGCCGGCCGGCTTGTCAGCCCCCTGCCCCCGCGACGCCCGACCCCGCGGCGACGGACGCGATGATCTGCTCCAACGCGCGGGGCTCATTTGGGAAATCCGCCGCGATCCAGGCCTGCTCCGCCTTCCTGAGGGCCGCACCCAGTGCAGGCCCGCGCGGAACGCCGCGCGCCAGAAGGTCGGCGGCGCGCATGGGCATTACCGGCACCACCCAGCTTTCGGCAAACATCAGCAGATCGAGCCAGCCGGGATGGCGCGCGGCCTCGTCGCTGCCCGCCCATGCCAGCCTCACGCGATCGCGAAAAACCGCAGGGCCGAGGAGGTAAAGCGCCCGGCGCCGGTCGGGATCGGACAGATCGGGATGAAGACGCGGCGCGGTGCCGGACAAGGCGATGAGACGCTCGGCTTCTGCGTTCGACAACCGCAGCCCGGCACGCAGCCTTTCGGCATCCTCGCGCACGAACAAAGCCAGCGCACCGAGCCGCAGCACCGCATCGGGCGGCGCATTCCGGGCGCGATCGAGCGCAATGAGCCGCTGCAGGCGCGCCGTGCGGGGAACACCGCCAAGCAGCGGCCCCAGCAGGCCGTGGCCGGCCATAAGCTCAACCACGATCTCGGCCCGACGCGTGACGAGGAGCTTCAACAATTCGACGCGGATGCGCTCCGCCGAAAGGAATTGGAGCCCGGCGCGCTCGCGCACGGCCGCCGACATGGCCTCCGGATCAGGCTGGCCATCGCCATAGCCGGACAGGAAGCGGAAGAAGCGCAGGATGCGCAGATAATCCTCGCGAATGCGGGCGCGCGCCTCGCCGATGAAACGCACCCTCCCTGCCTTCAGATCGTCCAGGCCGTCGACATGATCATGCACCCCACCCTCGGCGTCGAGGAACAGGCCGTTGATGGTGAAGTCGCGCCGGCGGGCATCCTCCGCCCAATCTCGGCCAAAGGCCACCAATGCGTGCCGCCCGTCGGTCTCCACGTCCCGGCGCAGCGTGGTGACCTCGAAGGGCTGGCCGCGCACAAGGACGGTGACGGTGCCGTGCTCGATGCCGGTCGGCACAGTTTTCAGGCCGGCGGCCCCGGCGCGGCGCTGCACCTCCTGCGGCAGGGCCGTGGTGGCGAAATCGACCTCGTGTGGGCGGCGTCCGATCAGGGCATCGCGAACCGCGCCTCCCGCGATGCGCGCGGTCTCGCCATCGCCATCGAGCACACGAAACATCGTGCGGACGGCTTCATCGCCGAGCAGATCGGCGACGGCGCTCATCGGGCGGGCGTTCCATGGGGCACGAAATGGCCGGGGGCGAGCTTGCCGTCCTCATAGCGCGACGGCACGTAGACGCCTTCGGGCGTGGCCGAGGTGAAATCCACGAAGAACAGGAAGCCGCCGATCGCAAGAACGAGCCCGGCCATCGCGATCCACGCATAAGGTGCCGCCGGCACGCTTCCCTCGTTGACCCGGCGCTGCCACGCCGCCCACAGGAAATAGACGGCGAACGGCAGAAGGAACAGGAGAAGGCTGGGCAGGATGGCGCGGATCATGTCGCTGCGAAACCTCGGGAATCGGACGGCTACGTTCATATAGGCGGGAAAGGCGGGCGCGTGCCTGCCCGCACATGCCCGCTCGCCGGAATGTGTGCGGCCACGCTCTCGCCCCTTTTGTGGCCCTCACCTAACCTTATGGCGCGGCATTCGGGCAAGCGCGCCAGTGCGAAGCCGGACGTTGCGAAGCCGGCTGTCCGTTCTATGCTGCCGGCGAAAGGGCGACACCTCATGAGCATTACCGCCGACGCCGAATCCCTCGATCAGATGATCCTGCGCAACGCGGAGACGACCATCGCCCATGTCGGTGCGGCGAAGGCGGCGCTCGGCGAGGTGATCTTCGGACAGGAGATCGTGGTCGAACGGGCGCTGCTGACCATCCTGTGCGGCAGCCATGCTTTGCTGGTCGGCGTGCCGGGCCTCGCCAAGACCAAGCTGGTGGAGGCGATGGGAACGGTGCTGGGGCTCGATGCCCGGCGCGTGCAGTTCACGCCCGACCTGATGCCCTCCGACATTCTCGGCTCCGAGGTGCTCGAAGAAGGCGCGGGTGGCATTCGCGCCTTCCGTTTCATTCGCGGCCCGGTGTTCGCCCAGCTCCTGATGGCCGACGAAATCAACCGCGCCAGCCCGCGCACGCAATCGGCCCTGCTGCAGGCCATGCAGGAACATCATGTGACGGTGGCCGGCGAGCGGCACGATCTGCCGCACCCATTTCACGTGCTGGCTACTCAGAACCCGCTGGAGCAGGAAGGCACCTATCCCCTGCCCGAGGCGCAGCTCGATCGCTTCCTCATGCAGATCGACGTGCATTATCCCGGCCGCGACGACGAGCGTCGCATCCTGCTGGAGACCACGGGCGGCGAGGAAGCCAAGGCGCGCCGCGCCATGAGCGCGGAGGACCTCGTGTCCGCCCAGCGCCTGATCCGCCGCCTGCCGGTGGGCGACAGCGTGGTCGACGCGATCCTTGATCTCGTGCGTTCGGCCCGGCCGGAAAACGCCGACGCCTCGCTCGGCCGCTTCATCGCCTGGGGACCGGGGCCGCGCGCCAGCCAGGCGCTGAGCATGGCCGTGCGTGCCCGCGCCCTGCTCGACGGCCGGTTCGCGCCTTCCGTGGACGATGTGGCCGCCCTTGCCGAACCTGTGTTGAAGCACCGCATGGCGCTGACCTTCGCCGCCCGCGCGGAGGGGCACAACGTGCCGGACGTCATCCGCAAGCTCGTCGAACGGCTGGGCTGACGCGCCGCATGGTGCAAGCCCGCACCCTCTCCCGCGAAGACACATCGCCCGGATTGCGCCACCGATCGGCGGCGCAGGAGCTTGCGGCCGCGATGCCGCGCCTCGTCGTGCAGGCGCGCCGCACCTCCGCCACGGTGATGCACGGCCTGCACGGCCGCCGCCGCGCGGGAACGGGTGAGAATTTCTGGCAATTCCGCCGCTTCGCATCCGGCGAGCCGGGCAACCGTATCGACTGGCGACGCTCCGCACGCGGCGAGAATCTGTTCGTGCGCGAGCATGAATGGGAAGCCGCCCACACGGTTTGGATCTGGATCGACCGGTCGCGCTCGATGACTTATCGATCGAGCCTGGCCGAGGAATCGAAGGTTGAGCGCGCCGTGGTGATCGGCCTCGCGCTGGCCGATCTTCTTGTGCGCGGCGGCGAGCGCGTCGGCCTTCTGGGCCTCGGGGCGCCCAGCGCGAGCCGCCAAATCATCGAGGTTCTGGCGCAAAGGCTGCTGACGGGTGGTGAGGACGAGGGCGGCCTGCCGCCCCGTGTCGCCTTGCCCGGCCTGTCCGAAGCATTGGCGATCGGCGATTTTCTGGCGCCCGAGGACGAGATCGCCGAGGCGATCGGCACCCTGGCCGGGAACGGCGCGCGCGGGCACATCCTCGCCCTATCCGACCCCGTTGAGGAAAGCTTTCCCTTCTCCGGCCGCACCGAATTCGTGGATCCGGAAAGCGCGGCCCGCCTCACATTCGGCCGCGCGCAGGACCTGCGACAGAATTATGCTGACCGGCTGGCGGCCCATCGCGCCGCGATCGATTCGGCGGCAGCCGCGTTCGGCTGGTCGAGCGCGCGCCACATCACGGGCAATCCGGCGACCGAAGCGCTGCTTGCCCTGCATGCGCGCCTGTCCGAGCGCGTGGGAACGTTCGCATGAGCGCCCTTCCGCTGGCTTTCCTCACGCCCTGGCTGCTGGCCGGGCTGGCCGTTCTGCCGGCGCTCTATTTCCTGCTGCGCATGGTGCCGCCTCGTCCGCGCACCGTTGATTTTCCGCCGCTGCGCCTTCTGTTCGACATCGGCAGCGAGGAGACGGCGGCGCGCACGCCATGGTGGCTCGTCCTGCTGCGGCTCGGCATGGCGGCTCTTATCATCCTGGCGCTGGCCGGCCCGATCCTGAACCCCGCCCCCGCCGCCGCACCGGGCAGCGGACCCGTCGTGCTGCTGATCGACGATGGCTGGGCCGCCGCGCCCGATTGGCAGGTCCGGACCGAAGCCGTCAATGCGGCCATCGTCGCCGCCGAAAGCGCGGACCGGCCCATCGTGTTCGTCAGTCTTGGCCATTCGCCGGAAGACCTCACCATCGGCACCGCCGGTCAGGCACGCGAGCGGCTGCGCACCCTGTTGCCCCAGCCCGGCATTCCGGCACGCGCCGACCATCTCGACGGCCTGCGGGCAGTCATCGCCGAGCATCCTGCGAGCGATCTCATCTGGTTTTCCGACGGGCTGGACACGGGCGCGGCGCGGGACTTCGCGAATGCGCTAAGCGGGCTCGGCAACGACAGCCGCCTGTCGGTGCACATGCCGCAGAACACCGCGCGGGCTCTGGCCGGCGCGGACAACACGCCCGAAGCGCTGACCGCGCGCGTGCTGCGCGCCGAAGCCGGCGGGGCGGAAGGCGGACTGGTGCGTGCCTATGATCTGCGCGGCCGTGCGCTCGGCGATGCGCGCTACAGTTTTACCGCCGGCGAGACCGAGGCGCAGGCGCGGCTCGAACTCCCGATCGAATTGCGCAACGAAGTGGCCCGGCTGGAACTGGCTGAGGGTCGCTCGGCGGGCGGCGTGCAGCTTTTGGACGAACGCTGGCGTCGGCGCTCGGTGGGCGTGGTTTCGGGTGCGACGTCGGACACGGCGCAACCCTTCCTGTCGGCCACCTATTACCTGACACGCGCGCTGGAGCCCTTCGCCGACATCCGCACGCCAACGGGCGCCTCGCCCTCAGAAGCCGTTGAGCGCTTCATCGAGGACGGCCTGCCCGTCATTGCCATGGCCGATGTCGGCACGCTGACGCCGCAGGCGCTCGATGCCCTGCGGCGGTGGGTGGATGGCGGCGGCATGCTGCTCCGCTTCGCCGGGTCGCGCCTGGCCGCCGCCGAGAACGACGAATTGGTGCCCGTGCGCCTGCGCCGTGGCGGCCGCGTTCTCGGAGGCGCTCTGGCATGGTCGACACCACAGGGGCTCGGCGCGTTTCCGGCAGACGGCCCGTTCTCGGGCCTGCCGATCACCGACGAGATCAAGGTCTCGCGGCAGGTGCTGGCGGAACCCGACCCCGATCTCGCCGGCCGCACATGGGCCGTGCTGGCCGATGGCACGCCGCTCGTCACCGCGCGGCACGAAGGCACAGGCACCCTCGTTCTGTTCCATGTCACCGCCGACACGGTGTGGTCGAACCTGCCGATATCGGGCGTGTTCGTCGACATGCTGCGGAGGACCATCGCTCTTTCGGGCGAGGCGGCGCCGGCGGACGGCGCAGCGGCCGGCACATCGCAAGCCGAAATCGCCACCCTGCCCCCAACTCGTACGCTCGATGGCTTCGGCACCTTCCGCGCCCCGCCGTCGAACGCACGGCCTGTGCCGGCGACAGGCCTCGCCGCCGCCGATGCCGACCATCCGCCGGGCATATACGGCCCGCCGGACGGCTTCGTCGCCGTCAACGCGCTGGCGGCGGACGCGAACCTTCAACGAGTCGATCTGAACGGCATCGCGGCCGATGTGCGCGGCTATGTTCAGGCGGAACCCACGCCGCTCGCGCCCTGGCTGCTGACGCTGGCGCTGGCGGCCCTCCTCGCCGACACGCTGCTCGTTCTGGTGCTGTCGGGCAGCACGACCCGGCTGCGGCGGCGCGGCGCGCTGGCTGGGGCGCTCGCATTGTTCGCTCTGATCGGTGCCCCGGAGCCGGCCTCGGCGCAGAGCGGCGATCCGGGCATGGACGCAGCGCTCACCACGCGGCTGGCCTATGTCGTCACCGGCGACAGCGAGATCGACCGCATCAGCAAGGCCGGGCTGGAAGGGCTCGGCTATGAACTCTCGTCCCGCACCGCCTTCGAGCCCGGCACGCCGGTGGGCGTCGACCCCTCGAAGGACGAACTGGCCTTCTACCCCATTCTTTACTGGCCGGTGTCGGAGAACGCACAAACGCCCAGCGCCGAGACGCTCGCCCGCATCGACGGCTACATGAAGCGCGGCGGCAGCATCCTGTTCGACACGCGCGACGCGGCCTATGCGGGGCAATCCGGCGCGGCCAATCAGGCGCTGCGGCGCATCCTGTCCGGGCTCGACGTGCCGGAGCTGGAGCAGATCAATCCCGACCACGTGCTCACCAAGAGCTTCTATCTGATGCCGGACTTTCCCGGCCGCTTCCGCGATGGGCCGCTCTGGGTGGAAGCGCAGCCGAGCGCCGAGGAGCAGGAAAACGGCGAGGTCGAACTGGTGCGGCCCGGCGACGGCGTCTCGCCGATCCTCATCACATCGAACGATTTCGCAGGCGCCTGGGCGGCCGACGAGACCGGCCAACCCTTGCTGCCGACCGTGCCGGGCGATCCGCGCCAGCGTGAGATGGCCTATCGCGCCGGCATCAACATCGTGATGTACGCCCTGACCGGAAACTACAAAGCCGATCAGGTGCATCTGCCCGCCCTGCTCGAACGGCTCGGCCAGTAAGGGCGCGGCGTGGATTTCGAGCTCTCCTTCTCTCCCCTTCTCGACTGGCCCTGGCTCATCGCGGCAGGTGCGCTGGCGGTGGCGGCGATCCTTGCGCTGGTCGTGTTCCGGCCGCGCGGCGCGCTGCTGCGTGCGCTTGCACTGGTGCTGCTGGTGATGGCTTTGGCCAACCCCTCGCTGAACCAGACCGAGAGGGAGCGCCTGCCGAACGTTCTTGCAATCGTGGTCGACCGCAGCCCGAGCCAGAACCTCGACGGCCGCATGGAGCGCACGGAACGGGCGCTGGAAGAGGTGCAGCAGCGCGCGCAGGCCCTGCCGAACACCGAGATCCGCGTGATCGAGGGCGGTGCACCGGGCTCCGGCTCGGACGGCACCGAATTGTTCAAGGCGCTGCAGGCCGGCCTCGCCGACGTCCCTCCGGACCGGGTGGCAGGCGCTATCTTCATCTCCGACGGCGTGATCCACGACGTGCCGGAGAATGCTGCCGCGCTCGGCTTCACCGCGCCGGTGCACGGCCTCGTCACGGGCCGTCCGGGAGAGCGCGACCGGCGCGTGGTGCTGACCACGGCGCCGCGCTTCGGCATCGTTGAACGCACGCAGACGATCGGCTTCCGCATCGAGGATCGCGGCATCGAAGGTGCCGCGCCCGTGGGCATCGTGGCCAGACGCAATGGCGAGGAAATCGCCCGCTCGGTCGTGGTGCCGGGCCGCGAGGCCAAGATCGAGGTGCCGATCGCCCATGCCGGCCCGAACGTGGTGGAGCTGGAAGCCGCCCCCGCCGAAGACGAGCTGACTTTGGCCAACAACCGCGTGGCCTTGTCCATCGAGGGCGTCCGCGAGAAGCTGCGCGTGCTGCTCGTTTCCGGCGAGCCGCATTCCGGCGAACGCACCTGGCGCAATTTGCTCAAAGCCGACGCGAACGTCGATCTCGTCCATTTCACCATTCTGCGCCCGCCGGAAAAGCAGGACGGCACGCCAATCAACGAATTGTCGCTGATCGCCTTCCCGACGCGCGAATTGTTCGTGACCCGGATCGAGGATTTCGACCTCATCATCTTCGACCGCTATGCCCGCCAGGGCATTCTGCCGATGGTCTATTTCGACAACATCGCGGAATATGTCCGGCGCGGCGGCGCGGTGCTGGTGGCGGCCGGTCCGGATTATGCCGGCCCTGGCAGCCTCTCCGAGACACCGCTGGGTTCGGTGCTGCCGGCCGAGCCGGTGGGCGGCGTCGTCGAGCAGCGCTTCAAGCCTGCCGTGACCGATGCCGGAAAGCGCCATCCCGTGACACGCAAGCTCCCGGGCGACAGCGGCGATGTGCCGGCCTGGAGCGACTGGTTCCGTATGCTCGACACGCAGGGCCGCCCTGACGCCTCCGTGCTGATGTCGGGCGTGGCCGAACGTCCGCTGCTCGTCCTTTCACGAGAGGACGAAGGTCGCGTCGCGGTGCTTCTGTCCGATCATGCCTGGTTGTGGGCACGCGGCTTCGAAGGCGGTGGGCCGCATCTCGATCTTCTGCGCCGCCTGTCGCACTGGCTGATGAAGGAACCGGATCTGGAGGAGGAAGCGCTCCGCCTCGGTGCGCGGGCCGGAACGTTGACGGTGGAACGCCAGACAATGGCCGATGCCCCGCCGCCGGTGACGCTGACCCTGCCTTCCGGAGCCACGCGCACGCTGACGCTGAGCGAGTTGGAACCCGGCCTGTTCCGCACCAGCCTCGAGACCGGCGAGACCGGGCTGCATCGCGCCGAGGACGGAACGTTCACGGCGCTCACCAATGTCGGCACGCCCAATCCGCGCGAATTTCAGGATGTGGTGTCCACGGCGGACCGCCTGCAGCCGATGGCCGACGCCAGCGGAGGATCGGTGCGCCCTCTCCTCGCCAATGGAGACGGCATCGAGGTGCCGCGCATCCTTGTCGTGCGCGAGGGCACGCGCGCCTATGGCTCGGACTGGATCGGCGTGCGGCAGGCAGAGGCCAGCGTGGTGCGCGGCCTGTCGATTTTCCCGGTCTTCGCTGGCCTTGTCGGCCTCGTCCTGCTGATCGGCGCACTGGCCGCAGTCTGGGCGCGCGAGGGCCGCTGAACCCGCTACGGTGGAACCCTGCCGCGCAGAGGCGGGTTTGTCTCCTGTAACCACAAGGGAGGCTTCAGGGATGGCGAAGGCTGTGTATCAGATCGTCCAGCGGGGCGAGGAATGGTTCGTGCAGCACGACGGCAACGAGGCAGGCCCTTATCTGACCAGCGAGGCCGCGTTCGAAGCCGCGGTGCCGCCGGCCAGCCTCAGCATCAATGACGGCCTCGCGGTCGAAATCCATGTGCCGGCCGGCATCAAGGACACGCCGACCGCCGCCGAAAACCAGATTTAGGCCCGATCCGCGGCGCCTTCGACACCGTCGAAGGCACCGGCCACCAGTTCGCACACGAGAACACGGCCGGGATCGACGGGTCCCGGCAGCACGACGCGCCCCTTGGCCACGCGCTGAAAGCCGAACCGGCCATAATACGGCTCGTCGCCCACCAGCAGGACAAGGCGATGGCCCCCGTCGCGCGCCGCATCCAGCGAGCGCTGCATCAGCGTTCCCCCGATACCGCGATCCATGAAGGCCGGTTCGACCGTGAGCGGCCCGAGCAGCAGAGCGGGCGCATTCCCGATACGGATCGGGGTCAGCCGCACCGAACCGACCAGCATGGTGGCCACGCGCGCCACGAACGACAATTCCGGGAGATGCGGCACACCCTCGCGCAGGCGGAACGCGCTGCGGGCGAAACGGCCCGGACCGAAGGCGCGTTCGTGCAGCCGTTCAATGGCGGGGGCGAGGTCCGGCGTTTCAGGACCGATGTCGAGCGGGAGCGAGGTCATGGGATATTCGTGCGGCAGCGGGGAGAAGGGCCGCGAATATCCCGAAGGAAATCAGCGGTAGGAAAACGGCGCGCGGCGGCGCGCAGGCACGCAGCATCGTCGCAAGAGAGAAATGGCATCGCCGATCATGCGCCGCAGCTACCATCAAGACGTTCCGGCGTCCAGCGGATGATCAGGCCATGGGCCGTAAATCTCCTTGCTCGTCTCCCGATGCCGCGCATGATTAATTACAAAATGTGCAACCACGTTGGCTTTCACACGTTTTTACCCGCGGCGTGACGGCGAATCCGGGGGATTCATGGGCTTTCTGCTGAACGGCGAATGGCGCGACAAATGGTATGACACGGACAAGAGCGGCGGCCGCTTCGTCCGTGAGACATCGCAGTTCCGCAATTGGGTCACGCCGGATGGCACACCCGGCCCCACAGGTGAGGGCGGTTTCGAGGCCGAACCGGGCCGCTATCATCTCTACATCTCCTATGCCTGCCCCTGGGCAAGCCGGGCCCTTATCTTTCGCCGGCTGAAACGGCTGGAGGACGTGATCTCCCTGTCCGTCGTCGATCCGCGCATGGGGAGCGAGGGCTGGGTTTTCGGCGATTTTCCGGGAAGCACCGCCGACGACGTGCTGGGCAAATCCCGTCTCTACGAGATCTATCTGGAAGCCGATCCGGATTATTCGGGCCGCTCGACGGTGCCCATCCTGTGGGACAGGAAACGCCACACCATCGTCTCGAACGAATCGGCCGACATCATCCGCATGATGAACTCCGCGTTCGACGCCTTCACCGACGCGGATGAGGACTATTACCCGGCCGGGTTGCGCCCGAAGATCGATGAGATCAACGCGCTCGTCTACGACCGCGTGAACAACGGCGTCTACAAGGCCGGTTTCGCAAGCACGCAGGATGCCTATGAGGAAGCGGCCCGTTCGCTGTTCGCGGCGCTGGACGAGCTTGAGGAACGTCTGTCTCGATCGATGTATCTGGCGGGCGACGATCATTTGACCGAAGCGGATTGGCGGCTGTTCACCACCCTGGTTCGCTTCGATCTGGTCTATTTCGGCCATTTCAAATGCAACATCCGCCGCATTGCCGATTACCGCTACCTCCAGGACTTTCTGGTGCGGCTGCATCGTATGCCCGGCATTGCCGAGACCGTGCGCTTCGACCACATCAAGACGCATTATTACTGGAGCCACATCAAGATCAACCCGACGCGCATCGTGCCGATCGGGCCCGAGATCCGCCTCTGACCCAAGGCTTCTCTCGGCCGCAGAACCGCTTCCCTCCGCACGCATCCGCGTGCGTTTACCTCATCCGCAAATAGAGGCGCCGCGACCGGGGACGATGGGTCGCGCGCTCTTTCTTTGACACAATTTGGCGGTTACTTTCATTCCTCTGTTAAGGATGGATTAACCCTATGGAGCCCCTCCGGGACACCGGCCTGCCCAATCTCCGGGAAGCCCTGCGCCGGGCGCGCTCCGATTCGGCGGAACGCAGCGGGGTGCTGGTCGAGCTTCGCACCGCAGAACTGGCCCGCCTCGATCTGCTGAAAGAACGGCTGGAGCCGATCTTCGCGCAGGTTCCGGACGAGATCGATCTGTTCGATGCCGCCATCCTGCCGGGCGATCCGGCACGCCTGTTCGTCGACGTTCTGGGCTTCGTCGAAATGGACCGCGACAAGCGGACCTATCGCTTCTTCCAGGACACGCGCAACGGCCGCCAATTGCTGGCCGAAAGCGAGGATCTCGCGAAGATCACACAATCGATCACGGACTATGTCGCCTATCGCATGGTGGAACGCGAAAAGGCGCTGGCCTCCGACGTACCCCGCCCACGGCCCGAGCCGGCACAACCCGCCCCGCCAGTTCAGCCTTCACCGCGCCGCTCGGCGCTCGGCTGGCTGGGTTTGCTGCTTGTGGTTCTGGTGGCGGCGAGCGTCGGCTTCATCGCCGCCGGTGTTCTGCTGCAGATGGGAAGCCGCTAGGACCCAGAGGCGGCCGGGATGTCCGCACCGCACAGGAAGGTGCGCGAGCGCTCGGTGATCTCGCCGTCGCCCGGGGCGAAGCCGCGCGAGATCATCTCGCAGCGCCACGCGCCCTTCTCGCCGTCGATGCGATAGATGTTGTAGGCGCCCGGAGAATGCGGATGACCGGGCCCGATGGAGGCCGACGGCACGCCGATGACCGGCACGGGCCCCGTTCGGCCCAGCAGCGAAATCCGTTCATGCCGGTGATTGTGCCCGTGAAGGACGAGCTCCGCGCCCGCGCGCAGCAACGACCGCTTGATGCGGCGGGCGTCGGTGAGGCGCCGCAAAACATCGCCCGTGCCGCTCGGCGGATGATGGATCATCACGATGCGGAACAGACCCTCCTCATCCAGCTGCCGCAGGATGTCCGTGAGCGCGTAGCATTGCTCCTTTCCGAGCCGGCCCTGCGCCGAATGGAAGCCGGTCGGCACCGCCGACGACAGGCCGATGAGGGCCACGTTTCCGCGCCGCCGCACATAGGGAAAGAAGGGCGAGCCAACCACACGCTCGTTGTCACCCGCCATGTATTCGGCCCAGTGCAGCTGCGGGTGATCCGCCGTGCCGCTGACATAGACGTCGTGATTGCCGGGGATGGCCGAGACGTGATCGGGCGAACCCAGGGTTTCGAGAAAGGCTCGCGCGGGCACGAATTCGGCATCGAGGCCGATCACCGCAAGATCGCCCGTGACGGCGATATGATCGCATTTCTGCGCCAGGAGATCCTGCGTCAGAGCGGCAAGGCACGTCATGTCGTGGCGGCCGCGCCGGCGTACACGCCAGTTCGTGTAGCCCAATATGCGCTTGGAAAAGAGTTCGCGGAACGTCGGGCGCGGCAGGGGTCCGAGATGCGGATCAGACAGGTGCGCGAGCGTGAACATGCTCGCGCTTTAACACGCCCGGCGGTGCCGGCTCCAGTGCTTTGCGCAAGCGACAGAATCGAACCCGCGCGCTAGCTTCGTCCGCATGAAGCGCGCCCTCTATTCACTTCTGCGCCCGGTCGCTGCCCCGCTTTGGCTGATGACGCGCGGCCTGACCATGGGCGTGCGCGGCGCGGTGCTGGATTCCGACGCGCGGGTGATGCTGGTGAAGCATTCCTATGTCGATGGCTGGCACCTGCCCGGCGGCGGCGTGGAGGTTGGCGAGACGGCCGAGAATTCGCTGCGCCGCGAACTGGCCGAGGAGGCCAATGTGACCGTGACGGGCACCCCCCTGCTCCACGGCCTGTTCTTCCATCCGGGCTTCAGCCGCCGTGATCATGTGGCAGTCTATGTTGTACGAGACTTCACCTGGAACGGCCCTCGCCCGCCGGACGGTGAGATCGTGGCCAGCGAGTTCTTCCCGCTCGACCGCCTGCCCGAGGACACGACGCCGGCAACGCGACGGCGGCTGGCCGAGATCCTGCAGAATGAGCCGCAATCGGCTGTTTGGTAGGCGCTCAGGCCGCATCTGCGTAAGGCTTCGTCAGCCGCAGATCCTCGACGAAATGGGCGTATTTCTCGGCCTTCCGCGCAGCATCGGGCACGCGCAGCAGGAAGGACGGGTGCACGGTAATGAGAGCCGCCTGCCCGCCTGGCGCCTCCAGGATACGGCCGCGATTGGCGCCGATGGGCATGGCCTTGCCGAACAGGGATTGCACCGCCGTCGCACCCATCGCGATGACGAGGCCCGGCCGCACGATGGCGAGTTCCTTCTCCAGCCAAGGCTTGCAGGCGCGGATTTCGGGCGTGCCCGGTTTCTGGTGCAATCGGATCTTGCCGCGCGGCGTGAATTTGAAATGCTTCACCGCGTTTGTGACATAGGCTTTGGCGCGATCGACCTCCGCCTCCGCCATGGCCCGGTCGAACAATTGCCCGGCAGGGCCGACGAAAGGCCGTCCGGCCAGATCCTCCTTGTCGCCGGGCTGCTCTCCGAGGAACAGGAGAGGTGCGTCGGGCGGGCCCTCCCCGAACACGGTCTGGGTGGCGGGCTCCCACAGCGGGCAATTCCTGCAATGACGGGCGGCTTCCCTCACAGCATCGAGCGGATCATTGCTGCCAGAGCGCACGATCGCCACGGGAACTATCTCGCGCTGGCGGTTGGGCTTAGGCTCGGTTTTCCCATGGCTCACCATGTGATCCGTCCGTTTGCGGGCGTCCGCGATAAGCGGTGCGATGAGTGACGCCTCCGGCAGGTTCTTCCAATATTTGCGCGGCATCTCCGATTTCATCGCCGTGACCTTCAAACGCGCGGGATTGAAGATCGCCGCGTAATAGCCGCGCCACATCTCCTCCAGCGCATCATCGTCCGGCGCATCGTGACGGCCCGCGCCCGGCCCGAACGTGAGTTCGCCGTCGAAATGGGCGCTGACCTCCGGGCTCAGGATCGACCAATGCATGTTGGAAAAGCGCCGCGCGAAGAACGGTGCACCGGCTTCGATCGTGTGGTGCTCGGGCTCGAACCAGGCGACGAAGCGCGCTCCTTCCTCACTGGCGACTTCGCGGAAACGGACGAAGGCATGCATCTTGTGGATGTCGCGGCCCACATTCTTTGCCAGCAGATGGGCACGTGCCACATCCGGATCGACCGACACATCAAGAAGTTGCGGCTCCCGCTTCAGGCGGAACAGCAAGCGGTAGAACAGCGCGAATCTTTCGGGATCGCTGTGCAGCAGGCCGCTCTTCGCAAGCTCCACGAAACGGCGCGGCACGTTGAGAACAGCGGCGCGAGCTTCAGGGGGGTCCGCATCTCCACCGAAAAGATCCGGCGTATTTGGAAGGGACCAGATCACCTCTTCCGGGGGCACATCGGCCAGAACGAAGCGGCGGGCTGCACCGCGCCAGCCTTCGAAATCGGTCGGACCGGCGAGGATGAAGTTATGCGGCATTCCCGAACAACGAATATTGCACGGGTTCGGGTTTCACGAGCCGGCGCAAATCCTGCCGGTCGAGCAATTTCGTCGGGCGATGATCCGGCAGGACGATGAAGGGCAACGCGCTTTTCAGCGGCACATGCAGGCGGGTCAGATCATCCGCGCGGATGGCGCGAACGCGGCGCGCGCGAAGGATACGGTCGACGCTCTTCACGCCGAAACCGGGAACGCGCAGCAATTCCTCGCGGCTGGCCCGGTTCACATCGAGCGGAAAGCGATCACGATTGCGCAGCGCCCACGCCATTTTCGGGTCGATGCCGAGGTCGAGCATGCCGTCGGTTCCGGCAAAGATCTCCGAGGTCTCGAAACCGTAGAAGCGCATCAGCCAGTCGCCCTGATACAGCCGATGCTCACGCACCAGGGGCGGAGCTTGCGGCGGCAGAAGCGAGGACGCATCGGGAATGGGGCTGAACGCCGAGAAATAGACGCGGCGAAGCCCGAACGAGCCATAAAGATTGGCGCTGGTGGCGAGGATCTCGCTGTCGGTCGTGGCGTCCGCGCCGATGATCATCTGCGTGGACTGACCGGCCGGCGCAAAACGCGGCGCCTTCCTTTCGGCTTTCGCCTCGTCGATCCGAAGCCGCATGCGACCCATGGAGCGGCGAATGGCACGCACGTTCTTTTCCGGCGCGAATTTCTCGACACCTGCTTCCGTCGGCAGCTCGATGTTGATCGAGAGGCGGTCGGCATAGCGCCCGGCCTTGGCGAGCAGGAGTTCGTCGGCATCGGGAATGGTCTTGAGATGGATGTAGCCGCGGAAGCCATGCTCCTCACGCAGCCGCCGCGCCACCTCCACGATCTGCTCCATCGTGTAATCCGGAGAGCGGATGATGCCCGAGGAGAGGAACAAACCCTCGATGTAATTACGTTTGTAAAAATCAAGCGTTAGCGTGACGATCTCGTCAACGGTGAAACGCGCGCGCGGCACATTGGATGAGGCCCGGTTCACGCAATACAGGCAGTCGAACGCGCAGGCGTTCGTCATCAGGATCTTCAACAAGGATATGCAGCGGCCGTCCGGCGCATAGGAATGGCAGATACCCGCGCCCTCGGTGGAGCCGATGCCCGCTTTCCCTTTGGAATTGCGCTTGTCCGTGCCGCTCGACGCGCAGGATGCGTCGTATTTCGCGGCGTCGGCCAGGATTTCCAGTTTGCGCTTGATGTCCATGCGCAGATTATAGAGTTCGCTTTTTGTTCTTCAAGTAGAATGACCTGTTGACAAGCCACCGCCACATTGCGCCTTACAACCAGCATGCCGAGATAATCAGGGTCACGATGTTCCGCAGCCTTTACGCCCGCACCATGGCCCTCGCCAGCCATCGGCATGCTGAACCTGCCCTGGCGGCCGTGACCTTCGCGGAGAGTTCGTTTTTTCCCGTTCCGCCCGATGTGATGCTCATTCCCATGGTGCTGGCCCGGCCGGAACGCACCTGGCGCTATGCGCTGATCTGCACCATCACCTCGGTGCTGGGCGGTATTGCGGGCTATGCGATCGGCTATTTCCTGTTCGAGACGGTTGGCCAGGCGATCCTCGATTTTTATGGTCTGGCCGACGAGTTCGAGACGATCGCCGAGAAATACAACGATGTCGGCTGGCTCATGGTGCTGCTGGGCGGCGGCATCACGCCGTTGCCCTACAAGATCATCACCATCGCCTCGGGGCTGACCCGGCTCGATTTCCTCACCTTCGTGATCATGAGCGTTCTGGCGCGCGGCGTGCGCTTTTTCCTCACCTGCGCCCTGCTGAAATGGGGCGGGCCGAGGGCCAAGACGTTTATGGAGGAGAAGTCCGGCTGGGCCTTCGCCATCATCATCGCGGTCATCGTGGCAGGCGTGTTCGCCACAAAATTCGCGTTTTCGTAGCCGCGAACGAAAAAGGCCGGGCGAGAACCCGGCCATCTCCGCGCATCGGATGCGAAAGTCTCAATCCTTGGCGCGTTCCACGTAGCTCGCATCCTCGGTGAGGATCACGATGCGGGTGCCCACCGAGATGTGCGGCGGAACGTTGGTGCGCACGCCGTTGGACAGAACAGCCGGCTTGTAGGAGGAGGATGCCGTCTGGCCCTTCATGGCCGGCTCGGTTTCGACCACTTCGAGCGTCATGCGCTGCGGCAGTTCGAGGCTCAGAGCGAGGCCGTTATAGATCGCGAGCTGCACCTTCATGCCTTCCTGAAGGTAGGGTGCGTAATCGCCCACGACGTCCGCCGGCACGGCGATCTGTTCGTAGCTCTCGGGATTCATGAAGTGGAAGCCCTCGCCGTCCGAGTACAGGAAGGTGTGGTCCTGGTCCTCGACGAAGGCGCGCTCGACCTGCTCGGTCGTGCGGTAGCGCTCCGACACCTTCACGCCGTCCGAGATGCGGCGCATGTCGAGCTGGGTCACCGGCGTGCCCTTGCCGGGATGGATGTTCTCCGCCGTGAGAATGACGTAGAGACGGCCGTCGACCTCGACGACATTGCCTTTGCGGAGCGAGCTGGCGATAACCTTCACGTTCTATCCTTCTGATGGGCCGTCGGGCCGCGCAACTTCCGTTGCCGCCCCTCTCGCACACTTCGCGGCTCCGAGAAAGACCCAATGACCCAAGCCGTGCCCTTCTGGCACCCCGAACATCATGCCCGGCGGCGCGCCCGTCTGAACGCGCGCGGACGTGTGAAGACGGCGATCCGCTCCGTGTTGGAAGCGGAGGGGTTCGTTGAGGTAGAGGCCGGCATCCTGCAAATCTCTCCCGGCAACGAGGCACATCTGCACGCCTTCGCCGCGGATTTCGTGGAGATCGGCGGTGGGCGCGAGCGGTTTTACCTGCACACCTCCCCCGAATTCGCGATGAAGAAACTGCTCGCGGCCGGGGAGCACAAAATCTTCGATTTCGCCCGCGTGTTCCGCAATGGCGAGCGGAGTGCCCTACACCATCCGGAATTCACCATGCTGGAATGGTATCGCACCGGAGCGCCTTACGAGATCCTGTTCAGCGATTGCGTGAATTTCCTGCGGAGTGCCGCCGAGACTGCGGAGTGCCGCCAGATGAACTTTCGCGGCCGCGTCTGTGATCCCTTCGCCGAGCCGGAGCGGCTGACGCTTGCCGAGGCGTTCGAGCGGTTTGCCGGGATCGATCTTCTCGCGAGTGTCTCCGCGCATGAGACCGATCGCGAGGCGCTGGCGGCGCAAACGCGTGCGGCCGGCATTCGCGTGGCCGAGGACGACGTCTGGGCCGACATCTTCAGCCGCGTTCTGGTGGCGAAGATCGAACCCTATCTCGGTATCGGACGGCCCACCATCCTGTGCGAATATCCCGTGGCGGAGGCGGCTTTGGCGCGGCCGGCCGCACATGATGGCCGCGTGGCGGAGCGGTTCGAGTTTTATGCCTGCGGCGTGGAACTGGCCAACGGCTTCGGCGAGCTGACGGACCCCAGCATACAGCGCGCGCGTTTCGAGGCGGAGATGGCGGAGAAGCAGCGCGTCTACGGCGAAACCTACCCGCTGGACGAGGATTTTCTGGCGGCGCTGGCGCACATGCCCCAGGCCTCGGGCTGCGCGCTCGGTTTCGACCGGCTGGTGATGCTGGCGACCGGCGCGGAACACATCGAGCAGGTCCTGTGGACGCCGATGACCCCTTCGGAACGGCGCTAGACCAGACGATGGGTGATGTCGCGAAAACCCTGCGGACGCCGGACGATCTGGCCGAGGCCGGACTGATCGACAGGGCGCAGCGCGACGCGCTGTCCTCGGTCGCCGCGCACTACGCCATCGCCATCCCACCCGCACTGGCGGCGCTGATCGATCCGAACGATCCCGATGACCCCATTGCCCGGCAATACGTGCCCTCGCTGGAGGAACTCGTCACCACGCCTGAAGAGCGTGCCGATCCCATCGGCGACCTCGCCTTCTCGCCGGTCGAGGGCCTGGTGCACCGCTATCCGGACCGGGTGCTGCTGAAGCCGGTGCATGTCTGCCCGGTCTATTGCCGGTTCTGCTTCCGCCGCGAAATGGTCGGTCCTGAGGGAATGGGCACGCTCTCGGCGGAATCCCTGGCGCAGGCCCTCGCCTACATCGCCGCGCATGAGGAGATCTGGGAGGTCATCCTGACGGGCGGCGACCCGCTGATGCTGTCACCGCGCCGGCTTGCGGCCATTCTCGCGGGCCTCGACGCCATCTCGCATGTGAAAATCGTGCGCATCCACACCCGTGTCCCGGTGGTCGATCCCGAGGCGCTCGATGCGAACATGGTCGCGGCGCTGGCCTCAACCTCGAAGACACTCTATGTCGGCGTGCACGCCAATCATCCTCGCGAGATGCAGCCCTTGGCCCGGGCCGCGTGTGCCCGGCTGGCGGACGCCGGCCTTCCGCTGCTGAGCCAGACCGTGCTGATGCGCGGCGTGAACGATGACCCGGAGGTGTTGGCCGCGCTGATGCGCGCCTTCGTGGAGAGCCGCGTACGGCCCTATTACCTGCATCATCCGGATCTGGCGCCGGGCACCGCCCGCTTCCGCCTGTCGATCGCCGAGGGACAGGCCATCATGCGGGCACTGCGCGGCCATGTGTCAGGCCTGTGCCTGCCCACTTACGTCCTGGACATCCCCGGCGGCCACGGCAAATCGCCCATCGGCCCGGATTATGTCGGCAACGGCACCGTCAGCGATTTTCGCGGCGGCGTTCACGCCTACCCCCCGGACGAACCGGCCTAGCGGCCGGCGCGCAGGGCCGCGAGCAATTCCGCGCTGGGATAGGAATCGGCCGGCTGGCTCAGCCGAAGCTGCTCCTTCTTGATGGCCGCACGTGTGCCAGCGCCGACGATGCCGTCGATCTTGCCGACATCGTGGCCGCGCTTCTGCAGGAGCGTCTGCAATTCGCGCACGCCATCGGCGTCGAGATCGGGCGTGCCGTCACCGGTCGACATCGCCGCAGCCCCTTCGAACCGGGTGGCGAGGTAGGCGGCCGTGGTCGAATAGATCAGCGAATGGTTCCAGGTCAGATAGACGTTCTTGAAGTTGGGGTAGGCCAGGAAGGCCGGCCCATGGCGGCCCTGCGGAAGGTGGAGTGAGGACGCCGGCCCCGAGATCGGCTTGCCGTCTGCACGACGTACGCCCCAATTCGTCCATTGTTCAGGCGTGTGCTCGACGGTGAGATCGGCCTGGTCGAGGGGCACATCCACCGAGATCTTCACCTCGACAAGCCAGGGCTCGTCGGCCTTCCAGCCAAGATGGCGGATATAATTGGCGGCCGAGGCGAGAGCGTCGGCATCGGACTTGATGAGATTGACGTGGCCGTCACCGTCGTAATCAAGGCCGAAATCGATGTAATGCACCGGCAGGAACTGGAACTGGCCGAGTTCGCCGGCCCAGGGGCCGCGCATCTCGGCGGGCGTCAGATCGCCCCGCTCCACGATCTTCAGCAGAGCCAGAAGCTGGGTGCGGAACAGGTCGGAGCGCTTGCAATCATAGGCCAGCGTGGCGACGGAGCGGATCGTCTCACCTTTTCCGAGGAAGCTGCCGAAATCCGTTTCGAGGCCCCAAAAGGCCGTCAGCACACCAGCAGGCACGCCGAATTCGCGCTCGATGCGCTGGAAGGTCGAGGCATTGGCCTTGATCTTGGCGCGGCCGTTCTGAATGCGGTTGGCGTTGGCCATCCGGGCGGCGAACTGCACGAAGCCTTGGGTGAAAACGGCCTGCCCGCCGCGATCGCGGTTGATGGTCGCCTGGTCGTAGGCCAATCCGTCGAGCGCGGAGGAGATGGCGCGCTGGGAGATGCCCTGCGCTGCCGCGTCCCGCCGGAAGTCGGACAGCCACGCCTCGAAGCTTTTGCCGCCCTGACAGGCGGCTCCACCTTGCGCCAGTGCAGGATTGGCGCCTAGCGCCAGAAAAGCCGCCAGCCCGATGCCCGCCAGAATCCGCCGCTTCATATCGTCCACCACTTCATTGCGAGGCCGAAGCCGCTAGCGCCCTAATCCGGCGGGATCGCGGCCGAACTCAGAGCGGCTCCACCTCGTGGGTCCGCATCGCGATCTCGTCCTGCTGAAAATCCCGTTCGAGTCCTAGGCGGTAATTCCGCCACCAGGCGCGGTCAAGCTCGGGCACCACGACTTCGAACACGACGATGTCATCATGGGCAACGGAATCGGCCTCGTTCTTCCAGCGCCCCTCGGCCGGCGCGCGAGTGAAAGCAGTGAGGCCACCGAAGCGCGCCGTCAATTCGTCTTTAACACGGTCGAAACGGGAAGCCGGAATGGCGCCACCGTCGCGATCGTAGAGCGGAAGAAGGATCTGGACGAGATACGCCAAGGCTCACACGGGTGAGAAGCGAAGGATGATTCGGGTGCCCTTGTGCGCGGGGTCGAACTCGATGGGGGTGCCGATGATCCGCGCCATGGCGTTGATGATCTTCGAGCCCAGACCACCGCCGCGCGGCGTGCCCTGCCCCGTCCAGCCGATGCCGTCGTCCTCGATGGTCAGATTGATCTGCTCATCGACACCCTGCCTGAGACGGATGCGGATATTGCCCTCTGTGCCTTCGGGATAGGCGTATTTGTAGGCATTGGTCACGAGCTCGGTGACGAGCATTCCGAGCGACACCGCCTTGTCGGTGGTCAGACGCACCGGCTCGGCCTCGAGCTCGATCGGATGGGGACGCCCCTCTCCGCTCAGCGCCGATTCCAGCTCCTCGACGAGGCCCTGCAGATAGGTGTCGATCTCGACGAAGCGCACATCGTCGGAGGTGTAGAGGCGGCGGTGGATCTGGCCGATGGCGGCGATACGGCCCTGCGTCTCGTGGAGCGCTGCACGCGCGGCCGGATCGCTGACCATGGCCGATTGCATGGTGACGAGCGAATTGACCAGCTGCAGCGAATTGGCGACGCGGTGATTGACCTCGCGCAGCAGAAGCTCCGCCCGGTCGCGGGCTTCGCGCACCTGGCGCTCCGCCTCTTCCTTGGCGCGTTCGAGATTGCGCTGCTGCACCGCCTGCAAGA
The DNA here is from genome assembly GCF_052542005.1 of Terrihabitans aquatilis. Taxonomy (NCBI): domain Bacteria; kingdom Pseudomonadati; phylum Pseudomonadota; class Alphaproteobacteria; order Hyphomicrobiales; genus Terrihabitans; species Terrihabitans aquatilis. Next base: position 945,137 of record NZ_JBOCUO010000001.1, read on the forward strand.
TGGCGCTTCGCAGCAGCTCCAGGAAAACGCCCTCGACATCCTTGATGACGTAATCGGTGGCGCCGGCCTTCAGCGCCGCCACCGCGATACGGCTCTCGTCGGCGCCGGTGACGTAGATCACGGGCGGCGCATCCGGGAGGGACTGAATGTCGTAGAGAGTGGCCAGGCCGTCCTTGCCCGGCATGAAATGATCGAGGGTAACCGCGTCGAACTGCTCGACCTTGAGGCGCTCGAGGCCCTCGTCGCCGTTCGAGGCGAAGGCCACGTCGAAGCCATGCCGGGTCAGAGCCCGCTCGACCAGCCGCCGCAGTCCCGGATCATCATCCACGTAAAGAACGCGAATGCCACGGGCTTCGGAAATCGCGGCGGCAGCCTCTTGGCTCATATAGCTTCGGGCACCTGGATGACCGACAGGAAAAGCCCCAGCTGGCGGATGGCCTGCGCGAAGGTTTCGTAGTCGACAGGCTTGGTGATGTAGACGTTACAGCCGAGATCGTAGCAGCGCTGGATCTCGACCTTGTCGTCGGTGGTCGTCAGCACCACGACCGGCGCCTTGCGCAGATGCTCGTCGGCCTTGATCTTGGCCAGGATGTCCGTGCCGCTCATGTCGGGCAGGTTGAGGTCGAGCAGAACGAGGAACGGTCCGGGACCACGCGCATCCGGCGACAGCAGGAAGCCGAGCGCATCGGTGCCGCTGACGAAGTGCTTGACCTCGTTGTTGACGCCGGCACGACGGATGTTGCGCTCGATCAGGCGCGCATGCCCTTCGTCGTCCTCGATCATGATGATCGTGACGGGGTTCTGCTGCGGCATCACGAATGTCCTTCCGTTCGGGTCAACGTCTTCGGCAGGCGGACCCGGAATGTCGAGCCCTGCCCCTCCTCGGAGCTCAAAGTAATCGTTCCGCCAAGACGACGGACCAGCGCGCGGACATGGGCAAGGCCGATGCCCTCGCCCGGACGGTCCTGCGCACCGGCGCGGCGGAACAGATCGAAGACGCGGCTGTGGTCCTTCACATCGATGCCCCGGCCATTATCCTCGACATCGATGGCGATGGTCGTTCCCTCGCTCCAACCTCGCACCTTTACCTGTCCGGGACGGCCGGGAGCAAGATACTTCACGGCGTTCTCGACCAGATTGCTGAAGATCTGTTCCAGAGCGACACGATCCGAGACGATCTCGGGCAACGGCTCGATCTCGATCTCCGCACCTGCGGTGTCGATCTGCTGAGCGAGGCTCTTGGCGATCGTCTCCATCAAGGCCGTGAGATCGATCGGCTCGGGCGCCAGGATCCGGCGGCCTTCGCGCGAGAGCTTGAGAATGGCGTTGATGAGCCGGTCCATCTTCGCGGTGGACGAGCGGATGAAGTCGATCGCCTCCGGAAGATCCTCCTCGATGGCGAGGCGCGCGGTCTCGTCGGCGTTGCCCGGCTCCCGCTTCACCGCATCGTGATAGAATTTCGCCAGGCTTTCGCGGGCAACGTCCAGCTCACTCGTGAAGCCCATGACGTTGACGAGCGGCGAACGAAGATCGTGGCTGACGATGTAGGTGAAGCGCTGCATCTCCTCATTGGCTTCCTGCAGATCGGCGGTGCGGATCGACACGCGCGTCTCCAGATTGCGGTTGAGGGTTTCCAGCGCGTGGCGGGCACTTTCCAGCTGGGCGGTGCGCTCCTCGACGCGATGTTCCAGCCCGCTATTGGCAGCGCTGAGTTCCTCGCGGGCGATCTGCGCCTGCGCCGTCGCACGGGACTGGGCCAGCGAGGCCGCGAACAGGAAGAGCGTCGTCAGCAATCCGCCGCCGATGACATAGGGGATCAGCGCCCGGTTCGAATCCTCCATGAAGGAGGGCGTGCTGCTGGCCCGCATCACCCAGGTCTGGCCGGCCACATCGAGGATATGGCGCGCGGTGTAACGACCGGGAGCATTCGCGCCGGAGCGGAACAGCAGATCGGCCTCATCGGCGTCGCTGCCGTCATAAATCGCATATTGCAGTTCACCCGTGCGATTGCGCAGCCCGAACGCCTTGGTGAACAGGTCTCCGGTGCGGAACGGGCTGTAGACCCAGCCCTTGAGGGCGGCGCGGCGCGCTTCGACCGTTTGCGGAAAGTTGTCGTCGGAGGTCTCGTAGACCGGCACGTACAGAAGGAACCCGGGATAGGTGCGCCCCTCTTCCTCCTGCACCAGCACGACCTTGCCGGTGGCGGCCCGGACGCCCGTATCGCGGGCGCGCTCCATGGCGGAACGGCGGCGCGGCTCCGTGAACATGTCGAAACCGATCGCACGTTCGTTGCGGATGTCCTGCGGCTCCAGGAAGACGATGCTGGTGTAGAAATCCCGCGGCGTGGCGGGGCTGAGGGCAAATCCCGGCCGCGCGCCTTGCCGCTGCGCGACGAAGCTCTCGACCTCGGTCGGCGCGACGATCGTGGCGTAGCCGATGCCCTGGACGCCCGGATAGAGTTCGACAGCGTTCAGGCGGCTGAAATAGGCGCGGAACTCCTCCTCCGTGACATCGCCGCTGGCCGCGAACAATCCCGCAGCTCCACGCAACAACGCCACATAGGTGTCGATGCGGTCCACGATGGCCGTGGCCTGATCCTGCACGAGATTGTTGAAGCGGGCGCTCTCCACCTGCTCGACCTGCCGCATGAGCTGGGCACTGGCCAGAACGGTGCACAACATTCCCGCAACGAGAATGAGAGCCGGAAGCGCGGCCCGCCTGAAGCTGAAACGCCGACGCGATACAGGCTTCTCTTCAACAGCCATCAATTCCTTGACACCCTCCGCGAACGGCGGCCCCGCGCGAGCACCGCGCCGTTCCTTCAGTGGGCATGCAGGTAGCGCAAAATCGCCGAAGAGTCTCGTTGAAAGTCCCGCCACTCTCCAACCGCACCGGACCACATATCCAGCCAGCTGGAAATACTGCAACGCTCCCCTGTACTGCAAAGATATAGACATCGAGAGCTTCAGCACACTTTCAATAATCAGCCCAAAGTCGGAGATCATCATCGGACGAACACTCGGACCTGGGCCGTACACACATTCAGAATCTTTCTACTTTTTAGTTCTTCTAATTTTAGACTTGCAGAATAAGGTTGACATCGCTGGCGTACGAGGAAAGGAAAGACCCACACAGCCTGGCGGTGGCTCCGGCTCGGCTCGGCCGTTTTTCCTTTTCTATGCAGACAGGTTCGCCATGAACGAGGCGCACGATCTTTCTTTCCTCGGCCTCTTCCTCCAGGCCGATATCATCGTGAAATCGGTGATGGTGATGCTGGCCCTGGCATCGGTGATCTGCTGGACCATCATCATCGAGAAACTCGTTCGGTTCTCGGCCATCAAGCGCCATCTGCGTACCTTCGAGACGGCCGGACGTACCGGCGATCTCGCGAACGTGAAGGGCGACCTGCCCAACAGCGTGCTCTCCGCCGGCATGACCGCCTGGCACGATTATGACTCGACCGAATCCCGCGCCGAGCGCCGCGACCGTATCGAGCGCGCCATGAAGGGCGCGATGACGGCGCGCCTGCGCCGCGTCGAAGTGGGGCTGCCCTTCCTGGCCACCATCGGCTCCGCCGGCCCGTTCATCGGCCTGTTCGGCACGGTGTGGGGCATCATGAACTCGTTCTCCGCCATCGCGCAGAGCCAGGACACCAGTCTGGCCGTGGTGGCGCCAGGCATCGCCGAGGCCCTGTTCGCCACCGCGATCGGCCTCGTCGCCGCGATTCCCGCCGTGATGGCCTACAATAAATTCTCCGTCGATCTCGGCCGCATCGCCTACCGCACCAGCGCGGTGATCTCCGAGCTCGGCAACCGGCTCGCCCGCGACCGCACGCTGACCCGCGCCGAGGCAGCGGAATAATGGGCGCTCAGGTCGGCGGCCACGGCGGCAATTGGGAATCCGAGGACGGCGGCTTCACGCCCGTCTCCGACATCAACGTGACGCCGCTGGTCGACGTCATGCTCGTCCTGCTCATCATTTTCATGGTTGCCGCGCCGCTGATGACGGTGGGCGTGCCGGTGCAATTGCCCAAGACGGCGGCCGCGAAATCCACCGAGCCGAAGGAACCCACGGTCGTCTCCATCGACAAGGAGGGCAAGGTGTTCCTAGGCGAGGAAGAGCTGACCGAGGATACGATCGTCGCCAGGCTTGCCGTTCTCTCCGCAGAGGACAACCAGCGCGTGGTTCTGGTGCGCGGCGATCGCGACATCCCCTACGGGCGCATCATGGAAGTGATGGGCCAGGTCTCGATGGCCGGTTTTCAGAAAGTTTCGCTGATCGCTGAAATGGCGGCCGGCGGCGCACCGACGGCTCCCGCAATCGCGCCCGTCGATGGATCGAGCGCCCCGGCTCCGATGGCACCCGCCGCTCCGGCAGAGCCGGCACTGGCCGCGCCTTCCGCACCGGCGCCCGCGCCCGCCGCACCCCAGCCGGCCACGCCCTAGGACGCGACGATCGCCATGGTTGAACCGGCTGGTTTCCAGATCGAAGACCCGCACGCCCTTGAGGAGCGTCTGCGCAAGCGTGACCGCCGCCGCCTTCTGACGGCCTTCACGGTCGCGGCGTTGCTCCATGCCGGGACCGCCTTCGCCATCGCCTATTCGCGACCGCCGGATCCGATCGAGCCGCCGGGCGAGATGACGATCACGATCGACCTTGCTCCCGCAATGGCCGAGACCGAGAGCGCAACCGCCGGCGAAACCGAATCCATCGCCGCGATGGAACAGCCCGACGAACCGGAACCCGAGCCGGTCGAGGAGCCCATCGAGGAAACGCCGCCAGAGCGGGTCGAGGAAACGCCTCCCGAACCCGTGGAAGAAGTGGTCGAACCGCCTCCGGAGCCGCCGCCGCCGGAGCCGGTCGAGGAAATTCAGGAGCCGCCGCCCGAGGTGGTGGAACAGGAGCCCCCTCCGGAGCCCCTCCCCGAGCCTCCGCCTGAGGAGATCGTGGAAACCCCGCCTCCGCCGCCCGCGGAAGAGGCCGTGGTCGCGATGCCGCCGCCCCCGCCACCGAAGCCGGTGATCAAGAAGCCGGTGGTGGAGAAGCCCAAGCCCAAGAAGCCGGAAAAGCCGAAACCGGTGAAACGCGCGGAGCGGCCGAAGCCCAAACCGTCGCAAGCCTCCGCCGCCTCGGCCGCCGCCGCATCAACGCGGCAGCGCAGCGAGGTGGCCGGCAGCGGCGCGCGCGCCACGCCGAACGAGATCAACCGCTACACGGGACGGGTGCGCGCGGCCATCGAGCGCCGCAAGCGCCGCCCGTCCGGTGCAAGCGGCGGTGGCACGGTGCATGTCAGCTTCACGATCCTGGCGTCCGGCCAGGTGACGGGGGTGCGGGTCACCGGGTCATCCGGCAATCCAGCGCTGGATGCCGCAGCGCGCGACGCCGTGACCTCGGCAAGCATCCCGCCCATTCCCGCCGGAATGGCGGGTCGGATGAACCTTGGCGTGCCGATCCGGTTCAACCCGTGACCGGCACGCGAACGTGAGTGAAACAGCGGTTTTCCTTTGAAACCTTCCAAGCTAGGCTGTGCGCCCATCCGTCATTCGTGAGGAATGCATGCGCACTGCCCTGCTCGCCTGTGGTCTCATCGTCACCGCCAGTTTCGCCATGGCTCAAAGCCGCGATCTCGGCGCCGAGCGCGAAGCCACGATGAAGGAGGTTGGCCGTGCCTTCGGACAGGTCAATCGCATGAACCGCGGACAGGCCGAGTTCGACGGAGCTGCGGCAAGCGAGGCGTTTCGGACCATGTCCAGCCGGGCCAAGATGTTCGCCGGTCTTTTTCCCGACGATTCCCGCACCGCCGAAGGATCGCCGGGCGTGAAGTCGTCACCTGCGATCTGGCAGAACAAGGCCGATTTCGAAACCCGCCTGGTCAAATTCTCCACCGACGCCGAGGCCGCAACCGGGCAGACCGGCGACGAAGACAGCTTCAAGGCGGCGTTCAAGGTCGTTGCCGCCAATTGCAGCTCTTGTCACGAGCTTTACCGGATCGACGACAAGCGCTGAGATGAAAAGAAAAGGCCGATTGTCTGCATTTGCCAAATTCTCGGCAATGTTGCATGGCCTTTAGGTAGGGAGATCGCGTGATCTCCCTTTGCTGAAAGAGACGATGTCGACGATGGCCACGTTCCGCATGCGCGCCCGCACTCTACTTCTTGCCGGCTTTGCCGCCGCTGCTCTTGTGGCATTGCCGGGCGGGCACGAGGCTCATGCGCAGACGCGCATCAAGGCGCTGGTCAACCAGACGCCGATCACCACGACCGAGATCAGCGAGCGGCAGGCCTTCGTCAAGATCACCCAGCGCAAGAACGTGTCCGCCAAGGAAGCCCTCGAGACGCTGATCGACGAGCAGCTCATCCAGCAGGAGGCCAAGAGGCGCGGCCTCACCATTTCCGACGGTGACGTGGACGAGCGCTTCAACGCCATCGCCGGCAATATGAAGCTGTCTTCGGCGCAGCTCGGCCAGGCCCTGTCACAGGCCGGAGCCAGCTCCCGCACCTTTAAGGAAAACATCCGCACCCAGTTGATCCAGCGCAAGCTGATCCCGGCGCTCATCAAGGCCAAATCCGGCGTGTCCGAAAAGGACATCGCCGCGCAGATGATGGAGCGCAAACAGAGCGGTCAGGCTCAATCGTTCCGCTACGTCCTGCAGCAGATCGTGTTCGTCGTGCCGCAGGGATCCAGCCAGGCCTATACCGCGCAGCGTCGCAACCAGGCCGAGGCCTTCCGCAAGCAGGTCTCCAGCTGCGACCAGGCCGTGGCGTCCGCCCGCCAAATCCGCGACGTGGCCGCCAAGCCGCGTGTGATCCGCATGAGCGCCCAGCTGCCGGGCAATCTGCGCGACGAGATGGCGAAGCTGTCGCCCGGCAAGACCATGCCGGTAACGCCCGGAAGCTCGGGTCTCGAATTCGTCGTCGTCTGCGAGAAGAAGGATGCGCCCGACGACACGGCGTTGCGTCAGGAGATCCAGAACGAGCTGGCGGGCGAGCAGAGCAAGGGCGAATCCGAAAAGTTCGTCTCCGATCTGCGACGGAAGGCCCTGATCCAATATCGTTGAGCCTGAACCTGGAGTTCAGAGCATAAAAAACCCCGTCCGCGGAACGGACGGGGTTTTGACGATCAAACGAGATCGTCAGATGCTGGTGTAGGGTTTCGGCGAGGAATCCTGCGGCTTGTTGATGTCGCTGGCCAGCTTGCCCGACGCATCGTCTGCCTTCTTTTCGGCCTCGGACGCGGTGGACTTGACCTCCTCGGTCAGGGTCTCCTTGCCCTTTTCATAGACGGCGCGCACGCGATCGCCGAGCGAGCCAGCGGCGTCCTTGGCGTCGGAGGTCGTGAAGCCCTGGGCTTGCGCCTCACCCTTCACTTCCTGATAGGTATTGCTGACGGCTTCCGCCGCACGCTCATAGCCCTGCTGGGCCAACTGCGCGGCCTGCTCCTTCACACGATCGGCCTGCTCGCCCACAAGACGGCGCTCGGTGGGCGTCGACCGGAAGGAGGCGCCGATGATGGCGCCGATGGCGAGGCCGAAAGCAGCGACCAGCAACGGCTGCTGATCCGCGATCTCCCCGGCGCGGCGGGTGGCCTGACGGCCCGTGCGGTATGCCTGATCACCGAGATGCGATGCCCGATCGCGCAGATGATGCGCCTGCTCGCTGGCGCGATCTCCGTAATAGGAGGCCCGCTCCGACAGCCGCGATGTCGAACCTGACACCCGGTCGCCGGCGCTGCTGACGCTGTCGGACACCGAAGACGCCGCATCGCTGACGGCGCCACTGACCGAGGATGCCGCACCGGACACCGCGTCCGCCGCGCTCTTCGCCGCATTGGAAAGGCTTTCACCGGCGCCTTTCAGTCCGCTTCTGGCCTTGTCCATGAGTCCGGGCTCCTTGTTCTGGAAGCGTTCATAACCCTCAGCCTCGAAATCCGAGCGGCTGTAAGGTGTGGAAACAGTGTCGTCTCGGTAATAGGACGGTGATGATCCGAAGCGGCGAGCGCCCGAATAATAATCGTCCTCGTCATAATCGACGGATGAATAGGACGATCGTCCGAGGGACGGCGTGCCCTTGCCGCTGATGAGCCAGGCGATGCCGGCGCCGATGAGGGCGACGGGGATGGGATTGTCCTTCACGCTGCGGCCAAGATTGCGAGCGAACTCGCCGCCGCCGCTGCCGCTTGCGAATTCCCAAATCTCGTCGACCACGGCCCGTGGCTGCACGCGCTCGCGCAGCTCACCCAAAGTGGTTTCGAGCCCCGCGCGCGTGCTCTCGACCTCACGCTCGATGTCGCTGCTCGATTTGTTGGATGCGTCGTGCGTCATTTAGCCTGCTCCTTGAGAAGCGCAGCATCCTGCGCGAGCTGATCTGCGGTCTTTCGCGGCACGAGGTTGGACGTCTGCAGCGCAGCCGTGCCACGATTGAGAAGGATGTAGCCAACGACGGCGACCGCCACGCCGACGATGATGGAGGCCAGCCACGGGGCGAGCCCCGCTTCGGTCAGCCCGGTGACGGCCGCGGCCAGCAGCACATTCAGCGCCGAGATGAACAGCACCGCCGCACCTATCAGCATGCCGATGCCGATGAAGCCCTGCGTGACCTTTTCGGACAATTCCGCCTTGGCCAGCTCCACTTCCTTGCGGAACAGCGTGGAGCTTTGTCCGAACAGGTCGGCAACGAGGCCCGGCAAGGACCGGTTGCGCTCGAAATCCTGATCAGAACTCATTGCGCGAACCTCCTCGCACCGTGCCGAAATTGCCGGGCTGCGGCTGCGCCGGCGACAGCGGATCCTCACCGGTCACGGGGTCGGCGCGATCACCGATGGCGCGGTCGTCGCGCGACCAATCATCGTCGTTCGACCAATCGTTGCGCGGGCGGCCGATGGAGGTGTTGCGGTTTCCCTGACCGCGATAGACGGGGGTCTCGGGCTCAGCCGTGCTCTTCAGGAAGCGCGACAGGAGGACGCCCGCAACCACCGCGCCGCCGAACACTGCCAAAGGCTGGCGGCGGGCGAAATCACGCGCCGTGCTGATCAGATCTTCCACCGAACGGTCCTTGATGTCGGCGGAGAACTGATCGACTCGCGAAGCCGCCTGACGGATCAGCCGCGCGGTGTGGGGAGACGCCTCTTCCAGATCGTCCGCCGCGCGATCGACTGCCGTCGCAACGCTGGAAAGGCGCTCGGCGCCTGCGTTCTTCTGTTCCTCGGCGAGGCTCTTGGCCTTGTCGGCCGCGCCCTGGGCGAGCGTCGAGGCTTCGGCGCGGATATCACCGGCCACGGCTCGGGAAGTTTCCTTGAGGCTCTGCGCGCCTTCGTTCAGGGCATCCTTGCCCTGCGCCTGAAGGTTCTGCGCCGCAGATTTGACGTCCTGCGCCGCGTTGCCAAGCGTATTGTTCGTATTGGTGTTTCCGGACGAGGGATTGGTGCCGGAAGTGGTCGTGGTAGCCATCGGTCTGGTGTCCCCATCGCTAAGAGAAATCGCCCTCCGGCGACTATTCTGAGAACAACCACATGCGGCCGCGTGTTCCGTGCCACGCAAAGATTATCGTTCCCGGAAAGCTTTGCGCTCCCAGATCAACAATGCAGAATCTGTAGATTTGGACGCGACGCCCGAGGGTCAGTAGCCTCGGACCGCTCCAGCGCCGGCGCGGCTGTCGATGGCGCCGAAATAGCGTTCCTTGCGCGCGAGATCCGCAGCGCCGAGCTTCGGCCCGCCGACGAGGATGCCGGCTGCTTCGCCCCAGATCGGCCAGTCCGCATCGCCGGAAACCTTGTGGCCCATCTCGGTGAGGATGCGGATCGTGTCCGGCGAAAGCGCGCGCGGCTCGATCGTCACCACATCCGGCAACCATTGATGATGGATGCGCGGCGCATCCACGGCTTCCTGGATGTCCATGCCATGCTCGATGACATTGAGGATCACGCCCAGAGTGATGGTGATGATGCGCGCCCCGCCCGGGCTGCCGATCACCATGACAGGCTGCCCGTCGCGCGAGACGATGGTCGGGCTCATGGATGACAAAGGCGTCTTGCCGGGCGCAATGGCGTTCGCCTCGCCCTGCACGAGGCCATAAAGATTCGGCACGCCGGGCTTTTGCGTAAAATCGTCCATCTCGTTGTTGAGCAGCACGCCTGTTCCGGGCGCCATGACCCGCGCACCGAACGAGCCATTCAGCGTGTAGGTGACGGAGACCGCATTGCCCTCGCGATCGATGATGGAATAATGCGTCGTCTCCGGCTTCTCGGTGAAGCCCTGCGGCATGAGATTGGCCGATACGCCAGCTCGGTAGCGGCTGATCTTCGCGCGGATTTCCGCGGCGTAATCATCGGAAACCAGCTTCTCGACCGGGTTTTCCACGAACGCCGGATCGCCCAGCGCCGAATTGCGATCGACGAAGGCGTGCCGCATCGCCTCCACCATCAGATGCACGCCATCGGCCGAGTGAAAGCCGAGGCTCGCCAGCGGATAGGCCTCGAGGATGTTGAGGATCTCGCAGATGATGACGCCACCGGAGCTCGGCGGCGGTGAGGACGTGATGGTGTAGCCGCGATAGCCGCACTCGACCGGGCGCAGCTCGCGCACTTTGTAATCCTCGAAATCGGCCTTCGCGAGCACACCGCCGCGCGCCTGGCTGGCGGCGACGATGGCATCCGCGGTCGCGCCCTTGTAGAAGGCATCCGCTCCGCTCTCGGAGATCGCTGCGAGCGTTGCGGCGAGATCGGTCTGGACTAACCGGTCCCCCACGGCGAGCGGAGAGCCGTCCTTCAGGAAAATCTTCGCGGAGGCCTCGTCCTTGGCCAGATCCTCATTGCCCTCCTTGAAGGACGCGACATCGCCGGCTTTGAGGGTGAAGCCCTCCCGCGCCAGTGCGATGGCCGGGGCCAGGAGATCCGGCCTTGGCAGGGTGCCATAGGCCTCGCGGGCATGTTCCAGGCCGCGCACTGTGCCGGGCACGCCGACCGCGAGGAAACCGTCGGTGCTGAGGCCGGGCACGGGATTGCCCTGCGCATCGAGATACATGGTGCGGGTGGCGGCCTTGGGCGCGCGCTCGCGAAAATCGAGGAAGGTGGTGCGGCCATCCTTGAAGCGGACGGTCATGAAGCCGCCACCGCCGATATTGCCGGCAGTGGGATAGACAACGGCCAGCGCATAGCCCACGGCAACCGCCGCATCGACGGCATTGCCACCACGCTTCAACACCTCAACCCCCACATCGGAGGCGAGATGCTGAGCGGTGACAACCATCCCGTTCTCGCCGCCGACGGGTGGGCGCGACGCCGCACCGGCCGGGACGAGAGGAATGGCCAGGAGAGAGATGGCCGCAACGATCCGGACAACCGACATCTTCGCCATGCGCATCCCCTCCCTGGGTGAGCCTGGCCGCACGGGAGCGCGGCCGGGCGGTTTGGGCGTCTAGTGGATCACCATTTCGGTGAACGGATAGACATAGGCTTGCAGCATGACGAGGCCGCCGACAAGGCAGGCCAGTACCACCGAGTGCCAGAACACGAACCGAAGGATCGTGCCTTCGTGGCCGAACCAGCCCGTCGCCGTCGAGGCCACGACGATGGACTGCGCGTCGATCATCTTACCCATGACGCCGCCGGACGAATTGGCCGACGCCATGAGGATGGGCGACAGGCCCAATTGCTCGGCGGAGATCTTCTGCAGGCCGCCGAACAGGACGTTCGACGCCGTGTCCGAACCCGTCAGCGCGACGCCCAGCCAGCCGAGCAGCGTGCCGAAGAACGGATACAGGAAGCCCGCGCTCGCGAACGCCAGACCGAGCGTTGCGTCGAGGCCCGAATACCGCGTCAGCGTGCCGATCGCGAGCATGGCCGCGATGGTCAGCAGCGAGGCCCGCAGCAGGACGATGGTCTTGCCGTATTCCTTCAACATCCGCCACGGCGAGAAGCCGACGACGACGCCGAAGATAAGCGCCGCCAGCAGCATGCCCGTGCCGGTGTAGGACACGTAGGTGAAGGCGAACACCGCACTCTCCGTCACCGGCGCGGCGACGACGGGCGGGCCCTTTTCCACGAGGTTGTGCAGACCGGGAACGGGGAAGTTCCAGGTGAAGATCGGGTTCACGAGGTTCTTGAACCAGCCCGAGCCCCACACCAGCAGGATGGCGCACACGATGATCCACGGCATCAGCGCCGCCCACACCTGCTCGCGCGTTGGTGCGGGCTTTTCCTCGGAATTGCGCGGCGGCATGGTCGCTGCCGACTCGTCCTTGGAGCGCAGCGCCGGCGAAAGCCAGAGCTTCTTGGGCTGCCAGATCTGCAGGAAGCCGATGAGGCAGGCCATCGAGATCAGCGAGGCGCCGATATCGACGATCCAGGGGTTGATGTAGTTCGAGATCAGGAATTGCGAGAGCGCGAAGCTGCCCGCCACCACCAGAATGGCCGGCCATACGCCCATCATGCCGCGGAAGCCCGCGAACGCCCAGATCAGCCAGAACGGCACCAGAAGCGAGAAGAACGGCAATTGCCGCCCCACCATGGCGCCCAGGAGATAGGGATCGAGGCCGGTGACGCTGCCGAGCGCCGCGATGGGCGTGCCCAGAGCGCCATAGGCCACCGGTGCGGTGTTGGCGATGAGCGACAGGCCGGACGCCGCCAGCGGCGAGAAGCCGAGGCCGATGAGGATGGCGCCCGTGACCGCCACCGGAGTGCCGAAGCCGGACGCACCTTCGAAGAAGGCGCCGAACGCGAAGGCGATCAGCAGCAGCTGGAGCCTGCGGTCCGCCGTCACGCCGCCGATCGTCTGTTCGAGGATCTGGAAGCGCCCGGTGGCCACCGTCAGCCGGTACATGAAGATGACGTTGAGCACGATCCAGCCGATGGGGAACAGACCGGTCGCGATGCCGAGCAGCGTGGCGCGGGTGGCCAGGCCGAACGGCATGGTGAAAACGAAGACGGAAACGAGAATGGCAAGGACGAGGGCGATGAAGGCCGCCACATGCGCCTTCACCACGTTCGAGGCGATGAGGGCGAGCAGCGCGACGATGGGAATGGAAGCGATCGCGGCCGAAAGATACACGCTGCCGAAGGGGTCATATAATTGTTGCCACATGCCCGTTTCCTTCCGTTGGCGGATTTATTCTTCCAACTTCATCGGCCCGGTCTTGAAGATCTCGCCCCGGCGGCGCCCAGCACACCAGCCCTGATCTTGTGTTTTCCTCTTCCAACTCATGCCGAGTCGCGCAGTTGGAAGCCGAGTTGATCTCAACTCGGCTCCAGCCTCAACCATCTTTGGTGGTATATTTGCGGGATGGACATTACGGCCTCGCAGGGCCGGCCGTCTGCGGTGCCCCGCGCGTCCCCGTCCGGCTCAGACCAGCGCTTCGCGCGTTTCCAGCTCGGGGCTTTCGAACACGTGGCGATAGCGCGCGATGTCGGCCGGTTCGCCCGTGGCCTTGGCCGGATTATCGGACAGCTTCACCGCCGGCCGGCCATTGACCTGCGTTACCTTGCAGACGAGCGAGATCGGGCCGAGATCGAGGTCGGGGCGGTTCGACAGCCCACGGAAATCGTTCGTGAGATTGGTGCCCCAGCCGAAGCTCATCTGCACACGGCCGGCAAAATGCCGGTGAGTTTCCTCGATGCTATCGATGTCCATGCCGTCGGAGAAGATCAGGAGCTTCTCGCGCGGGTCGACATCATGCTCTTCCCACCAGCGCATGATGGTCTCGCCCGCCGGAATGGGCGGCGCCGAATCCGGCCGGAAGCCGCGCCAGTCGGCCACCCAGGGCGGCGCCTCGCGCAGGAATGCCTCGGTGCCATAGGCGTCGGGCAGGACGATCAGGAGATTGCCGCCGTAATAACGCTGCCAGTCCTGCAGCACGCGATACGGCGCCTGCCGCAGGTCATCGTCGGTGTCCGACATGGCGGCCGTAACCATGGGCAGCTCATGGGCGTTGGTGCCGATCGCCTCGAGGTCGGCCTCCATTGCGATCTGCACATTGCTGGTACCGATGAAGGCCCCGCCCAGCCCTTCTTTCAGCGCCTCCACGCACCAGCGTTGCCACAGATAGCTGTGCCGACGGCGCGTGCCGAAATCGGAGATGACAAGGTTCGGCAATTGCTGCAGGCGCCCGACCTTCTCCCACAATTTCGATTTCGCGCGCGCATACAGCACGTCGAGCTCGAAGCGGCCGAATTCCCGCAGCGCGGCGCGCGAGCGCAATTCGTTGATGATCGCGAGCGCCGGGATCTCCCACATCGTTGTGTGGCTCCACGGACCGTGGAAATGCAGCTCGAACTGCCCGTCGACGCGGCGCAATTCGTAATCGGGCAGCTGGAAATCCTTCAGCCATGCCAGGAAGTCCGGGCTGAAGATCTGGCGTCGGCCATAGAAGGTGTTACCCGCCAGCCAGATCATCTCGCGCTTCGAGAAGCGAAGGCCGCGCGCGAAATCGAGCTGGGCGCGAAGCTCCGCTTCGTCGATCTCGTCGGCGATGCGCACCCGCGTCGTGCGGTTGATGAGCGAGAACGTCACCTGCTTGTCGCGATGTTTGCCCCAGATCATCTGGAGCATCAGCAGCTTGTAGAAATCGGTATCGAGCAGGCTGCGGACGATGGGGTCCAGCTTGAACGTGTGGTTCCACACCCGGGTGGCGATGTCGGGCACAACCGCCATTACTGCGCCCTTCCGATGCTGCGAGAGCGGGCCATGAGCGTTCTTCCTATCGCACCGAAGCCGTTCAGCCGGCTCCCTTCTTTGCCCTGGAAGGTAACGTTTCCCGCCGGGACCGCAAGCAGTCTATGCCGGGACAGGCAGGATCGCCACGCCCGCAATAAGACGTTCGGAGGGGCTGAACCTTCCGGCCTTCGGCAGAGTTATTCCGGCGTCGGGCGGCCAATCCGTCGCGCCGGGCCATTCCGATAATGTTCAGGCAGGGGAGAAGCGTGATGCCGCAGCGTTGGCCGCAACAGCTCTGGATCGTCCGGCATGGCGAAAGCGCCGGCAACGTGGCCCGCGAGGCCGCGATGGTCTCGGGCCTTTCACGCATCGACATCGAGGACCGCGACGTCGACGTTCCTCTGAGCGCGCGCGGTGAGGAGCAGGCCAGCGCATTGGGCGCCTGGTTTGCCGAGATGGCTCCGGACGAGCGGCCGCAAGTGGTGCTCGTCTCGCCCTACCGCCGCGCGATTCACACCGCCGAACTGATCCGCGACGCCGGCGGATTCCATCCGGAAACCGACAATCTGGTGCTCGACGAGCGGCTGCGCGAAAAGGAATTCGGCGTGCTGGACCGGCTGACCGGCGCCGGCATTGCGGAACTCTATCCAGACCAGGCCGAATTCCGTCGCCTGCTCGGCAAATTCTATCATCGCCCGCCGGCCGGCGAGAGCTGGTGCGACGTCATCCTGCGTTTGCGCAGCGCGGTCGATACGATGTGCCTGCACCATGATGGCTGTCGCGTGCTGATCGTCGCGCATCAAGTGGTGGTGCTGTGCCTGCGCTACCTGATCGAGAACATGACCGAGGAAGAGATCCTGGCCATCGACCGCGCGGAGGACGTGGCCAATTGCTCCATCACGGAATATCGCTTCGATCCGGACAAGGGCCGTCACGGCTGCCTGAAGCTTGAGCGCTTCAATTTCGTGGCGCCGGTGCGCGAGCATGGAGCGCCCGTCACGGCCGAGCCGGACGCCAACGTGGCCGCGCGATGAGCCGCCCGCAGCCGCTCGACGCCGAGCTTCTGCGCACCCTGCCTTTGCCCGAGCCGCAAGAGGGCAGCAAGGAAGACCGCGGGCGCGTCCTTATCGTGGGCGGCAGCCGGGATGTGCCGGGTGCGGCTCTGCTGGCCGGGCTCGGTGCGCTGCGGTCAGGTGCCGGCAAGCTGCAGATCGCGACCGCCGCAAGCCGCGCCGCCGCGCTCGGCCTGGCCATGCCGGAAGCGCTGGTGATGGAACTGCCGGAAAACGGCCATGGCGGCTTCGCACCCGAGGCAATGCAGGTTCTGAGCGAGAAGATCACCCGCTGCGACGCCCTGGTGATCGGCCCCGGAATGCGCGAGGACGCGGATGCCGACGCCCTGACAGCCGGCTTGCTGCGGGCAGCGCCCGGCCTCCCTTTCGTATTGGACGCGGCGGCCCTGTGCGGTCTGATGGCGATGGTCGATGACATGCGGTCACGTCCGATGCCGCCGATCATCACACCCCATGCCGGAGAAATGGCCAATCTGCTCGGCATCCCCCGCGAAGAGATCGAGGCCGATCCCGTCATTGCGGCCCGGAAGGTCGCGGATACGCTTGGTGCGGTGGTGGTGATGAAGGGCAGCACGACCCGCATCGTCGATGCGCAGGGCGGCGACTGGCTTTACACCGGCGGCAGCGTCGGCCTCGGCACGTCCGGATCGGGAGACACCCTGGCCGGCATCATCGGCGGCCTTCTGGCACGCGGTGCGGCCCCCGCGCAGGCCGCCCTGTGGGGCGTGTTCCTGCACGGAGAGGCGGGCCGCCGCCTTGCCCATTCCGTGGGAAAGCTCGGCTTCCTGGCCCGCGAGATCCCGGATCGGGTGCCTGCCATCATGGACGAGTTCCCGACGATCTGACGGCGATCAGCCGGGTGTCTGCCGCAGGAGATCATCGTTCCGCTTGACGCAAGCCTGGACGAAATTCTCGCCCTCGCCGCCCGCGAGTTCCAGATGGTCGCGCTGCTGCTCGCACACCTGACGCTGCTGCTCGGCCGGCGCGGCTTTTGCCGCCGGGCCCTTGCCGGCCGCGCCCGTAAGGCAGGCCATCACGAATTGCTTCTTCTGCTCGTCTGATGGGAGGCTCTGGGCTTCCGCCTGGCTGGTGCAGCTGACCATCGCCTCCTCCTGCGGAATGCCCTTTCCGTGCGTCGTGCTGTGAGCGCCCTGGGCGAAGGCCGGCGCGCTGGCGAACAGGGCGGCAATGGCGATGACAATCTTCATGTCTGGTCCCTCCGGATATGCGGGTCCAACGCACGAGCCCTCGAAAAGTGTCTTTCGGCGTTGCAATCCTCCGCACCTTGTTCATCGCCCGTGAACCGAACCCGCACGATCTCGACTTCGTGCGAATCATATCCTTGCGGTGGAACGTAGGGGGCCTAAGCTCACCCCTTCAGCCGCTCGGCAAGAGGCGGCACGTGGGAGACGCGTCAATGGACACTGTCGAGATCATCACCCGATCTCTCGAGCGCTGTCTGCTCGAGATGAACACCGGCGAAGGCCGGCTCAAACTTCTCTGCCCCGACGGCCGCACCGAAGTCAGCGGCAGCTTCAACATCCGGCGACTGGCCGAAGCCGGCGCCGCCGCACTCCAGGAAGCGGTGGATGCGGAGCGCGAGGCCTGCGCGTCCTTGTGCGAGCATTTCCACACCGACGACGGACCGGCCGACGCCCACATGCGCGGAACCATGGAAGGATCGCATGCGGCCGCCGCTTCGCTGGCTCGCCAGATTCGCGGGCGCGGATCGCTCCCGGCCGGTGATGGCACGCTTGTTCATGATGGAATGCGGTTTCCCATCATGATGCCCCGTTCGGAAATCGCCGATACCGGCGCCTGCCCCAACACCTGGTGGCCCTAGGCTTTCTTCGGCTCGCCGGACGCGCGGTCCCTTATATCGGGCGCTGCGCGTCCATCAGAACCTCGCAATCAGCGGCGATCCGGGCGCCCTGCGGCCCGTGGCTCGAAGGAGCCCTCCTCCGGCGCGCCATCGCCCAGAATCTCGCGACGCGCCTGCAGCCAATGCTCCCGCTCGCGCCCTTCGGGCTGCCCTTCCTGAATCCAGATCTCATAGGCACGAAGGCGAATCAGCTCGTCCTTGTCCATTGTTCTCTCCGCGATCCATTGGCGAGGATGGTGGCCGTACATCTGCGCAATGGCCGCCGTCTTGATAGCGCAACGATGTGACGCCACACATAAAAATGACAGGGCGGGACTTTAAACCTTTTTAGCCGGATGTGGGACCGAACCGCTCGCATCTGCGTTCACAACGGCAAAGCGGGAGAAGACGAATGGCCGACAACAAGTTCACCGGCATCCAGGTCGATGTGCGCAGCGAGGATGAACTCGTCATCACGATCGAGACCAGCGTGGGCACCACGCTGACTTTTAGCGCCAGCGTGGATCAGGTCGAGGAAATCATGGACGTGCTCGCGGAGGCCTTCGAGGAGGTCGACGAGGAGGATTTCGACGACGAAGAGCCGAGCGACAAGCAGGACTGAGTCTTTTGCCTTCCGGGCCGCAGCGATAGTGCCGGCCCCTTTTTCCGCAGCCGCGTCCTTTTCTGAAGGCGCGGCTGCGCCATGTCAGGCACCCCGTATCGTTGCGCCTTGCGTGTGGAGCCCGCGCGTTGGACCCTCCCGGCCAGGAAAGGCACATCACGGGGCCCAATGCGAACGATCGTTTTCAGCACGCAGCCTTACGACCAGCATTTTCTCGATGAGGCTCTGCACAATCATCGCGGCGAAGGCCCGTTCGAACTCGTCTACGAGCCGGCGTCCCTCTCCCTGCGCACGGCCGCTTTGGCCCAAGGCAGCCACGCGGTGTGCGCCTTCGTCAACGACGTGCTGGACGCGCCGGTCCTCGAGGCTCTGCACGGCCATGGGGTGCGCGCCATTCTGATGCGGTGCGCGGGCTTCAACAATGTCGATATCGCTGCCGCCCGCCGGCTCGGTCTGTTCGTGGCCCGCGTGCCCGCCTATTCACCGGAAGCGGTGGCGGAGCATGCGCTGGCCCTCGTCATGACGCTGAACCGCCACACGCACCGCGCCTACAACCGTGTGCGCGAGGGTAATTTCATGCTCAACGGCCTGTTGGGCTTCAACCTGCACGGCAAGACGGCGGGCATTGTCGGCACGGGCAAGATCGGCCTGGCGCTGGCCCGCATCCTCCATGGCTTCGGCTGCACCGTTCTGGGCCACGACCCCTTCCCGTCCGAGGCCTTTGCGCCCTACGGCACGCTGACCGGGCTCGACGATCTGCTGCGGCGCTCCGACATCATTTCCCTGCACTGCCCGCTGACCGACGGCACGCGGCACATGATCGACGCCGCCTCGCTCGCCCGCATGAAGCGCGGCGCCATGCTCATCAACACATCGCGCGGCGGCCTGATCGACACAGGCGCCGTGATCGCCGCTCTCAAGAGCCACCAACTCGGCTATCTCGGCATCGACGTCTACGAACAGGAGAATGCACTGTTCTTCCACGACCGCTCGTCCGACATCATCGACGACGATCTGTTCCAACGCTTGATGACCTTCCCCAACGTGCTGGTCACGGGCCATCAGGGCTTCCTGACCCGGGAGGCGCTGGAAGAGATCGCCCGGGTCACGTTCCACAACATGCGCTGCTTCCGCGACGGCGTGGCCTGCGAGAACCGCATCGGCTGACACCGTGCCTCTTTCTTTCCGCTCGACGAGCATCAAGTTCGCAGAAAGCGCTGCGAAGAACGCGATGCTCAAAAACGAAGAAAACACGAGCGGAGGAAGCAAACATGCACGGTCATTCACTTGCAGCGACAGGGAAATTAGCGACTGTCTGCGCTGTCCTGTTTGCGGCCCTACTGCCCGCACCTGCGCACGCGGCGTCGGGCGTGCTCGTGGCCGATTTCGACTACACCGACACGTCGGGCGAACTCTCCGACCAGACGGCCGCTCATGCAAAGCGCCTGAAGATCCTGGCCGATACCATTCGCGAGGAACTCTCGAACCACAGCATTCCGGCCCAGCCCTTGGCCTGCGGCAAGCCAATCTGCTCCCTGCGGGAGGGAGGCGGCGCGCTGCTCAGAACGATCGCGAAGACGGCCGATGCCGAATACCTCGTCTACGGCGACGTGCAGAAGATGAGCACCCTCATCGGCTGGATCAAAATCGAAATGATCGATGTGACGACAGGCGAAATCGTCGCCTCCCAGGTGCTATCCCTGCGAGGAGACAATGATGAGGCCTTCGAACGCGCCGCACGCTTCGCCTGGAGAAACGTTCTGGAGCCGGCGCTGAAACGGCCGTGAAGGCCGGCAGAGTTCGCATCAAGCCGGCATTCCAGATGTCTCTTGGCGCGACGATTCCACATCGCTCGAAACGCTATATCGGCTGACCTTCCGGCGCGGCGGCGGGGACGCCGCAGGCCTGGCAGAAGGGTGAGAATGCGCTCTTGCGGGTATTGCAGGTGCGGCAATTCTCGAACAGGCCGATGCCGCAATGCGGGCAGAAGGTGACGTCGCCGCTGCTCAAATTCACCGCACGCTCACAGCCAGGGCAGACGCCCTTCGCGAGGCGGCCGAGCGCTGTGTCGTAGTTCAGCTCGTTGCGGCGCAGCTCGTCCGGTTGCCGCTCCGCCGCCTTTTGCCGGGCAAGATAATTGTTCAGGGCAATTATGACGCTCCGGCCAACGACAACGGTCAGGACGAGACCCACGCCGTACCGAACATAACCGCCATAGCTCGGCAGATAGGGCACAAGCTCGACGAAGAAGGTGAACAGCGCGAAGAAGATGAAGCCCCAGCTGAAAGGCCACCAGGAGCCCTTGCGGTGCCTTCGGAAAAGCCAGAACGCCACCAGAAGCAGCGGCAATGTCAGCGCAAGGCGGTAGCCGAAGACGCGCAGTTCGGCTTTCCTGCTTTCGGCCGTGAGGCGTTCACTGGCGTCGCCACGCAGGACATACAATTGCTCGCGCGCCGCAGCCTCGCTCTGTCGGGCATCGAGCATCTTCTGTTTCTGTGCCTGAACGGCTCTCTCGGCGTTTTCCTGCTCGGCCTTCAACGCATCGAGCGCGGACGTCCGCGCGATCAGTTCATCGTCCTGCGACGGGAGGTTCGTGGCCTTCCTTGTGTCCAGCCAATTTGTGAAGGTCTCGCGGGCGTTGTTGTAGGCGCTGCGGGCAGCCGCCAGCTTGAGGTTGAGCTGATCGAGTTCCGACGACGCCGACGCGTGAGCGGATTGCGCATCCTCGAGAGCGGTCCGGAGGGGCTCAACGGATGCCTGGTCGAGAAAATCCTCGAGCTGCAAGCGCCGTTCCACCTGCGGCAGATCCGCGATGAGAAGGCTGCCGAAGCCGACGAGGCAGAGAGCGAAGGCAACCGACACCAGCCACAGGCCGCGCTGGTACCATTGCTCCGACAAGCGTCTCGATTTGCTCATAGCCCGACCCCTCGTTGCTCTGCGACTGATCCGCGCCAGTTGCGGAGGCAAGCTGTGCGGGAAACCGAGGTGTCAAAACCCGCAAGGAAGCGGAGTGTCAAGCCTGGGCGGAAAGTGAAGTGGAACAGTCACTTGAAGGCTGATGGGATTTCCCATCAGAATCCACGGCCGAAACGGCCGCGCTCCAGATCGGCGGCAGCCGGCATGTTCATCATGCGGAGAGGGAACTGGCAGAGATGAAGAACCCCGACGAGACCGCCCATGACGTGTTGAGTTTCTGGTTTGAAGACACGCCGCCGGACAAATGGTTCGTGCAGGATCAGGCACTCGACCGCGAGATCGAAACCAGATTTCGCACCGCGCGGGACAGGGTCGTCGCCACGCGCGCCGAGGGCTGGAAGGACACGCCCGAGAACCTCCTCGCGGCGATCATTCTGGTCGATCAGTTTTCCCGCAACATCTACCGCGGCAAAGCGGAAGCCTTCGCTGCCGATCCTTTGGGGCTGGAGCTCACACGATACGCCATCTCGCAGGGGTGGGAGCAATCCTACCCGCCGGAACGCCGGGCGTTCCTGTATCTCCCGATGATGCACGCCGAAGACCATGACATTCAGGCGGAATCGGTTCGCAAATTCGAGGAACTCGGCAATCCCTACAATCTTCGATTCGCCATAGAACACGCCGACGTCATCCGTCAGTTCGGGCGCTTCCCGACCCGTAACGACGCGCTAACGAGAGCCCACACAGCCGAAGAAGTGGCCTTTCTCAGCAAGCTTGCGCAGCGATAAAGGCGATGCCGCCAAACCCGGCCGGCTTGGACCGGAATGGGTAGGCGCCGCCGATTGCTTGTACTGCCGGGTCGAATCTGGCCTTTTTCAACGGCTTAGCATCAGCGGCTAGCTTGAATGGCCGCCCAGTGAGGACGTTTGGATGCGCTCCGTTATCGCGAAAACATTCGGTGGCTTGTCCGCACGATATTACATTCGCCAATTTCTCTTCGGTCTCATCTTCACAACATTGATGATCTCCACTTTGACCCTGGGAGATCAACAACAATCACCGCCGTTCAGCATCTATGCGATAATCGCGGCAAACACCTTTTTGTATCCGTATTCGCGCTTCGTCTATGAAAGCATCGTCGAATACATCACGGGCGGAAATCTGTTCTTCTTCAGCGCCGTCCTGGTGCTCATCGTGAAGCTTATGACGATGGCGCTGTGCTGGTCCTTCGCCATCTTTATCGCGCCCATTGGCCTGATCTACCTCTACATCCATCACAGCCGAGGATCGGCCGTCTGACGACGGCGGTTATCGGGACGCGATCACGCTTCGCCTTCCCGGCACCAAGAGCCCGCGAGTTTACGGAATGCAGGCCAGCCGGGTGGCTTCTTGCCGATGATCAGCGTGCGGAGGCATGCGCCAAGGTTCCTGACACCGATTTCGGCAGCGACGACCGCAACCTCGGCAGGCCCACGCATCCAGCTCGAAATGGAGAGGAAATGGTGCTCCCAAGGGGAGAGAATTATTCTACTAGTTTCAATAGGTTTGCCAGCTTCGTACATGCAGCCACGCCCGTTGATGCACAACGATAATTTTTGCGTTTGTCAAACCTATTCGGAGCATCCCTTACACTTGCCCGCACCCTTGAAGGCTTCTTTATTCACGCTCGTCGCGCTTACCTTCATCACGCCCGCCTGGGGCGCCTCTCCCATCATCGGCCGCGCATCGGTCATTGACGGCGATACGATCGAGATTCGCGGCCAGCGGGTCCGCTTGTGGGGCATTGACACGCCGGAGGGGCAACAGACCTGCCGGAACGAGGTTGGAAAAACGTACCGCTGTGGCAAGGAAGCGGCGGATGCGCTCGACGAGTTGCTCGAGGCAGGTCGGCCGACTCGCTGTGCCCCGGTCAATGTCGATCGTTACGGCCGTACCGTGGCGCGTTGCACGGCCGGCAGGCAGGATGTTGCCGACGCATTGGTGCGCCGCGGCCTAGCCGTCGATTATCCGGCGTTCAGCCGGGGAAAATACGCGCCCGCCGAGCGTGACGCCCGGGCAGCAAAGCGAGGCCTTTGGCGCGGGACGTTCCTCAAGCCATGGGAATGGCGACGGTCGCGCTAGGTGCGCTATTTCTGTAACGCCTCGCTCATCAAAGGCGCTGGCTACGTAGAATATCTCTATCTCGACTTTGGTATAGCCGATACAAAAACAGGCACTTAGGACGCGCATTAGGCGCCTCCTGCATCCTTTAGTGCCTCTGATGTCAGATCTTGAAGTTGCCGTCGCCGCGTATCGTTACGATGTCGAAGCAGACGTAAAATGGGCCAACACCCGGATGGCCCAACTCTTCCGAGTCGATCCGGTCAAAGCTGCGGACGGTACTCCAGCGAAGGAGTACGCCAAGCAGTTCATCAATCCTCTTGATTTCGACCGCATCATGACCCGCGTGCGTGATGCGGCAGTAAAGTGCGAAAACTACGTGGAAACGTACTGCCTGGATGTGAACGGAGAAGAGCGGACGCTGTTCTCTTCAGGCTGCGGGCTTGTGGACGCGTCTGGTCGCAAGATGCTGGTCGGCACCATCATCGATGTGACGCCCGGCCAAGCCATGGGCTTCCTGAGAGGCCGCAAGGATCTCGATCGCATCGCCGATGCCTGCATCGACCTGCACAAGATGGCCGATCGCGCTGATATGAAGGTGCTCAAGCACTTGATGAACATGGCCCTCCTTGAGCTTGCCCCCAGTGTCGCTAAAGCCGAGAAGCTGAAGCGGCTAGACATGGGTTAATGCCGCGCGCGAGCCTGCTCCTCCGCAGTGTCGAGTTCGCCCAATGCAAGCTGGAGGATGAATACGAGCTTTGGGTTTCCGACCCTCTCGGCGGCTGGGATCGCCTCATCCACGATTCTCGCCCTCATTTTGGCGATGAGCGCGACCAGATCTCCCGTAGTCATCGAAAGGTCGTCGATCACGGTCACCTCTTGAAGAAATATGAGCCTCTCCCTTAACTCCTTGGCGCCTTTACGCAATGCCTCAAAAATAGGCCTCGCTCACTTTATCGCCAAGCGTTGCGCAAAAACCCTATAATTTTAGTAGACAATCATCTCGTTCTCATAGCCTTCCATTGCCAGCAAGCTTGGCGAGCGTAAGCCGATGACACCCCTCCGTTGGGACGACCAAAACATTATCTTTAGAAATAGGAACTTTTTTTATTTTACCTTTCCAATAATTCTTCGTCATTGAATTATCGGCGCCAAACAGTCATGTAATCCGCATGAGAAAAGTTCATGAATTTTCTGTTGGAACTTCGGTAATGCGCACTGTAGTTCAGCTTGCCGCAGAGACCGGGTCTTACGATATCATTTGCCAAATGCCGGAAGGCAGTGATGGTGAATTGCAATATCGGATCAAAAGCGCCCTCGAGAAAGGTGAACGCATGGTTCGGGAATGCGACATTCGCGTCGTGTCAGGTGCCGTCGCTTCCATTTGAAAGGCGCAAAAGATTGCGGTTTACAATCAGGTCCTCGCCAAACGTGAATACGGGGGGCGGCATGTCCATCACCGCCGAGGACGCCCGTGAGGCGCTAAATGCTGTCCAGCGCCTCATAGAAGATGGTCTCGACGGAGTTGTGATTATCGACGAAAAGGGCAATCCCTATGACCAAGTCGAGCTGGAACGTCTGACCCGCAATGTGGAAGATTCTACTGCCCCGGCGGGATAAAGAGTTTTGGTCAGACAATTCAGAAACAGGCGCTCCTAGGTTACAGATAAGAAAAATACTTCTTGAGCGAGCGCTTGTTATAAGTTCGCACCTGCACTAACTCATATAAGTCGAGCTTTTCTTGGACTTTGTTTTTTGCGCTTTGGCGTCGCTGACGATCTTCCCAATAATTGTCGATAATAACGCGATCAGGGTCAGTGGCTTTGGTCGAGCATTTTGCCAGTTGAGAGGAAATCGTCATGGAAAATGGTACCGTAAAGTTTTTTAATACCACAAAAGGTTTTGGCTTTATCGCGGCTAACAACGGTGGTCCGGACATCTTCGTTCACGCGTCCGCTGTTGAACGCGGAGGCATGCCGCCCCTGATGGAAGGGCAGAAAATCGCCTTCGATATTGTGAGAGACAGCCGCACCGGCAAAACGTCGGCAGAAAATCTTCGAGCTGCATGAGCGATTTATCGACCCTCAGTCACGGATGTACTGGCGAGGGTTTCAATCCTTCAGAAAGAAGGCCGGTTGATCCCGGCCTTTTTTATGTTGGCAATCGGTTCGGTATCCGGCGTGCAATCGATCGCAAGCCTGCCCCCGCCACTATCCCGATCGGTCGACCGACCGCAGGGCCTCCTTCACCCGCCGCTCGACTTCGGCTGTGATGTGCTCTTCCTCCGCACGCTCCTGCATCAGCTTGCGGATGCATTCGAGCTCGTCGGCAATCCGCCTCTGCTGTTCGTGACAGGCCTTCCACTCCTTGAAGGCGATGTCGCAGAACTTGGACAGCCCCATCACCTGGGCAGCCAGATCGCGCACCGGCTCCATGTCCATGAAGCCGCCGCCCGTCACCAGGAATTCGGGACCCTTGGCCTTTGCCTCCTTTTCTCCCTTCGAGGTCGAGAGCTTTGCGAACAGCAGGGTAACGACGCCGACGACGCCGTAGATCAGCCAGTCGAGGAATTCCTTCGTGCTTCCGGGATCAGGAACGGGTGCGGCCATGTTCCACCTTTGCAGCGCCGATGTCCGCCGCAGCCCGGCTGACGTTGTTGATCTCGAAAGCCAGAATCATGAAATACGCCACCGTCGCCGTGGGGCTCGGCAGGAACCCGATCCAGATGGAGCACCAGACGAAGCACGCGATGAAGGCTGTGGCGGCCCGCAAATGCGGCGAATACTGAAAGCCGTCGTAGGTACCGTTCACCAGCAGCGCGATCAGCCGCACAGCACCCACGGCCGCGCAGATGAGGCCCCACTGCCATTCCGACGCCATAGCGGCCAGGTTGTCGAAATTCGGGCTAGACGCGAAGGCGAATTCATTGCGGAGCAATGAGACGCCCCATGCCGTAAGGCCGGCTGCCGCGATCCACTCGGTGGCACGCGCACGGAAGTGGCTGACGGCATTTCGGAGGATGAGCGCCGGCATCAGCGCCGCACCACGCTGCCGATGACGGCCGCCGCCTGCGGCAGGATCTTCGTGGCTGCCTGGCGTTCGTTCGAGCCCTGCCAGACATGCACGCCCATCACGCCGAACCGGGCGCCGATGTAGATGCTGACGAGACCGGAGGCCGCGACGAGCGCGTTCAAGGCCACCGGATCGAACACCACGGTGTAGGCGAACAGCAGGAACCACAGCGGGCATTCCGCCGTCAGCTCCCAGGCATGGACGCCACGCCATTTGCCGAGCAGGCCATCACCCGCCGCAGTCTCGCGGATGGTCTGGTTGACCTGCTCCACCGCCACTACGGCCGTCTGCGCCTGCGCTGCCGTCTCGGCTTCGGCGATGCGTGCCATGGCCTCCCATTGCGCAATGACGTCCTCCTGCACCTTTCGCATTTCGCCGGGCGGGACAGCATCCACCTTCTGCGAGACGGCGTCCGGCGTTGGCTCCGCGCCGAGCACGCCGGCGAGGATCTTGCCCGCCGCCGCGCCGGCCGGCCCCAGCAGCGCGCCGCCGATGGCCGGAGCGCCGGCCGCGATGAGCTTTCGCCCGAGAGAGGCCCAATCCATCAATGCGACCCTCCGGCGATCCAAGCCAGCACCAGCAGGGCGAAGAGCGAGACCGCAGCCAGCGGCGGCAGCAGAGCGGGAAGCAGCACGAGCCACCACGGTATCGCGATGACGTCCGCAATGTTCAGAACGGCAAGCAGCACGGTGAGAAGGCCAAGCGCGATCCAGACCGGCCAGAACCAACGCGGGGTTTCGATCATCATCACAGCTTCTCCTTGAAAACGGCCCACCAGGCGCGGATTTCGTCGCGGTAGCGCCAGGCGAGGAAGGCGAGGACGAGCACGGTGACGGCCGCCACGCCGCCGACGATCCAGCCGGCGGGTACGCCGTCTGGCGGAACAGCAGCGCCGCCACCGCCCGTGGCCACCCCGCCGCCGGCTGCGATAGCCGGTTTGTTTCGGGCATCGAGCATGCGCTTGAGCTGCGCCCGCGTGGCCGGCCCGGCGATGCCGTCGACCACGAGATGCGGGTGCGCCTTCTGCAGCGCGCGCACGGCATCTTCGGTGTCCTTTCCGAAATCCCCGTCGACCGCGCCCTTGTAGAGGCCGAGCGTCTGGAGCCCCTTTTGCAGCTCCACCACGACCTCACCTTTCGCGCCGCGCCGCAGCACGCCGCTCGGCTCGATCGGGCCCGGCGCCACATCCGCACCGTCCCGCACCGCCGGCGTGATGCCGTGCGCGTACTTGCCCAGCAGGATGAGGTCCGCCTCGCGCTGGCGACGCAAAGTGAGGCCGCGCACCACCTTGCCGCCGGCCTTGTTCCAGAGGCCGAGGCCCGTCCGGATCGCGGCGGCGCTGGCCCGGTTGCGCCAGGAGGTGACCCACGACGCCCGGCCGATCGCGCCGGTGTTGAAGTGGAACGACAACCCGCCGTCGAATTCGTGCGTCTTCGCCCCCGGCATGGCCTTGGCCACGGCCGGCTCGTAATTGCGCTCGAGCGCAAGGCCGAGCAGGTGGCGGCTTTCAGCGCGCGTGATCGTCATGCCGGCCTTCGGCGTCACCACGCCAGAGGCCTTCGTCAGGCCGACGCCGATGGTCCAGACGCCGGCAACGTCGCGATAGGCCGTCAGCACCTCGCCCTCGTCCGCGACGAGCTGCGCGATGCCGGCCGCGGAAGTGCGGGGCATGGTCTTCTCCGATGATGTGAGGGCATAAAAAAGCCCGCCGGCGAGATCGCGGGCGGGCGGCGCAGCGGCGGGTTGATCCGGCGTCTACAGCACCTTGCGCATTTCGAGGGCGCTGAAATACAGCTTCAGCGCCACCTCCTGCGTGCCGCTGGGCGTAGCCTGCACGCACACTTCGATTCCTGCACCGGCATAGGTCGAATCTGTCTTCGTCAGACGCGGCGTTCTCATCGTGCCGCCATGCGCCACAGGCGGGATCAGCGGATCTGCGCCCTGCCCGAAATTGTCCGCCGCAAATTTCGACGCGGTTCCACCCGTGAGATATTGCACGAGCGACGTGCAGCAGACGCCTTTGGCCCCAGCATCAACCTTGAACTCGCAGAACGCCTCGACGACATCGCCCGGTTGAACCGCAGCGTTGAAATGCGTCACCGGCCAGATATTGATGCGCGTCGGCGCGGCATTGTTCGTGATCGAGCCGGACAGTTCCAGCACCTGCCATTCGCCGCCTTCGTCACGCGGCTCCTTGCTGAATATTGCCGACACACCGGCCGGCAGGGCATTGGTGGATTTTACGCCATCCGCCATCACGCCCGTAGCGCCGCCCCCGATTTGCCCGCCGGTGCCCAGCATCAGGCCATTGGGGAAGAGGTTGCCTCGCGGGTTGAGCGTTGCGTGATAGAGGTCAGTCGCGTCGGCCAGCGGAACACGAGCCGTCGGCTGGAGCGTTCGCAGCACCTTCTCGATCTCCGCCCCGATCAGATAGGCCCCATGGCAATTCGGATGCAGAAGGTCGGGCATCACGATCGGATTGGTTTTCGGCCCGCCCGTCACCGCATCCCCGAGCGCCATGGCACAATCCACGACATGGAAATTGCGGCGGAGATAACGTTGCGCCCGGATGAATTCGCGGATCTGGCGCACATGGCCTTTGCGGTCGTCCGCGTTGAAGGGGGTGTCGGATCGGGGCAGTGGAGGAAGCGCAATCACCATGACGCCGGCCGCCTCCAACCGGTCGAAGATTTGCTGCAGATTATCCATGCTGTTCTGAGGCGTCAGGCCGGGCCGCCCCGAGATCGGCAGGATGTCGTTCGTCCCTGCCAGAACCACGCATACAGAGGGGCGCGCCGCCAGCACCGCCGGCAGCCGTTCCAGCATCTGGTCGGTGCGCTGGCCGGCCACGCCGAAATTGAACTCGTCGGGCATCCAGAAGCGCTGGCCGCCAAGCATCGTCATCCAGGTCGTGTAGCCGCGCGCGTTCTTGACCCTGTTGGCCACGAACGATCCGCCCATGGCGGTGATGCTGTCGCCGAGCGCGGCGATGGTCGGAACACGCCCGCTCTGCGCCAGCAGCGCAGCCTGCAGCGAGGCCGCATGGGTTCCGGGGTTTGCGAGGTCGATGATGTCAGCCATGGCTTTCCTTCGGGCATGAAAAAAGCCGCCTAAGGCAGCCGATTGCAAGGATTAACGAGATGGCGACTAGGCGGGCACAGCGAGATAGAGACCATCGAGCGTGAGATAAGCGCCGTCGAGCATCAGGAGCGCAAAGCCGTCCGGCGGAACCGGAACGCCGCTGCCTCCGCGCATCGCCAGCGCCGGCAGGGAGAGTTCGATGCCGAGCATCAGCCTTCCACCGTCGCCACGGTGCCGGTCGCGGCCGTCACACGCCGCACCACACAGGGCGCGATCCAGCCGGCCGGCACGCCCTTGAAGGCGATGGCCTCGCCGTCCGGATTGGCGAAGGGCACGATGGTGATATCGCCGCCGGTCAGATGGGTGACGGTTTTCGGCACCGGATCGAGATTGGCATTGCCGGGCGCGATGACACGCATGCGCGTGCCGAGCGAATTCGGCCCGCGCGAATAGTTCGGGAAAGGCAGTTCGGCCATTGTTCACCTCATGAAAAAGCCCGCCGGAGGGGCGGGCTGGAAAGCGGTCAGGACCACGAAATTCTGATTTCTCCGCGGGCGCCGTTGCTTCCGGTAGCCCCTACGATCGCGGACAACGAAACCCCGGCCTGCGGGCCGCCGGCATCGGGCGTGAAGGTCTTTTTCAGGTAAGCGCCACCCCCACCGCCGCCGCCCGATCGGGACGACGCGTTGTAGGCCGACCCGGCGCCGCCGCCCGGAACGTTGCCAGACTTCACCGAAGTCACCTTGTCTCCGGGGATGGTCGCCCCGCCATTGGGAGAATTGCCGCCGCTTCCGGAAATCTGACTCGTGCCGGTGCCGCCTGCGCCCCCCTGCGTGTTGACGTCTCCACCAGACGCCGAACCGCGCGCGCCGCCGGATCCACCGTTCTCACCTCTCTTGCCGCCGCCGCCTCCTCCAGCTGTCAACGAGAGCGCGGCGATCGTGGAAGCGAGGCCTTCAGGCCCATCGGTTCGCGCCGCCCCGGCCGAGCCGCCCGCGCCCCACATCTCGATGACGAGCGTATTGTACGCCGGCACGGTGAAATTGTTGGTTCCCGACGTGTAGGTGACATTGCCGGGCGTGACCGGATCGACAGGCTCGACGTAGCGAGCCGCGATCGCGCCGAACATGAAGTTCATCGCGAGGAGAAGGCCGTCAACCAACCCGGCCTCCGAGCAAGGCGATATTCGGATCGAGAAACAGCAGCGTCGCCATGGCGCCGTGCGTGGCCATGAAGGTGACGCCATCGGCATTCACCAGCGTGAAACCGCTCGCGGCCGAGAACTGCGCTTTGCCATGACCCGTATAGACGAGATCGATCTGGTCGCCGCGTTGGAACGTGTTCATCGGGATGGTTTGGGCGAATGTGCTGTTCGACAGGAAGTTGAAGTAAAGCACCTTGTCGACATCGCTCGGCTGAAGCGTATATGCGCCCTCGACGAACTTGATGGTGCGACGAACCTCCGGTTCTTCGCCACCGCCTCCTTGCTGCTGATCGACATACCGTTTCGTGGCCGCTTCCATCGCCTCGACCGGATCGGCCGCGAGCCACACCGGCCCCTCGAACTCCACGCCGGAGCGCTGCACCAGATCCTCGGCATCGATTTCCGCCGCGGTCCCGATCGGCACGAAGCGATAGACCCGCGAAAAAGCGCCCAGGCTCGCAGTGATGCGATAGGCACCGCCCGTCGCATGGAAGAACGCATATCCCTCGGCATCCGCTGCGAGCGGATTGGCCAGCGGCGCCATTCCGGCGCGATCCGAGAAGAGTGCGGCGAGATTGCCGGTCGCCTCGTCCCGCACCTCGATCTGGGCTCCGGGCATGACGGTGCCGGCCAGGTCCGTGATCGAACCCTGCCAGCGTGCAAGATCTGCCATGGTGTGTGCCTCAGTTTATCTGCGGGCCGCGAATGTCGGCCCCGGAGACGTTCACGAAGGAAATGCCGTCGATGGCAGTGCCGGCCGCACCGCCATATTTGAAATTTGCGCGATCTCGGCCATTGGCATCTCCACCAGGCTGTCCGGCGCCGCCGCCGTTACCGCCGCGAGCCGTGCCCTGGTTCCCGCCGCTTCCGGGAGCTTCACTATTCCCAGATGTGCCCATATTCGTGCCGCTAATGGTTTTGATGGGGTAAGTCATGCCGCCATCTTGGCCTTGGCCGCCGCCGCCAGCCAGGCCCAGATAATAATTGCCCTGCACCTCGCCGACATAAACGCCACCGCCACCACCACCACCCCATATTTGACCGCCGGAGATGTTGATCGGATACCTCACGTAAAGCGCGGGCCCGCCGGCCGTCGGGTATCTATTTTCGGCGTCTCCAGGGCGATGAAGACCCGCCCCGTCCGTTGTTCCGCCGCCATCGCCGCCTCGGCCTTGGATTCGCCCATAGAGCTTGATGTCGATAACCACGCCTTCGGGCCAATCACCAACGTCCACGGCTGGCAACAGCGCAGATCTCGACCCTACGATCACGCCATCTTCGATGATGACCGTCACGACATCGCCATCAACCGGCGCGGGATAGAACTGATCGTACGCGCTGCGCAGGTTCAAATTGTAGGTGTTGGCGTCGATGATGAGCGTCTTGTTGCCGAGATCGCCGTCGTCGAAGGAAATGAACCGCATCTCCTCAGCTTCGACGTCATATTGCCCATCTTTCGGCGTGAGGCGTGTGATCTGGATAGGGACGGTGTCCGGCTCGCCTGTATCCTGCTGCAGCACACCAGCCTCGATCATGTAACCTCGGCCCAGCACCGGTGTGATGCCACCCGTCCTAGACAGGCTGAAACTGAAACGGCGCGGTGGATCTCGAAACCGCCCGAGCTGGATATCGGCCGTGCGTTGCGCGACCTGCCGTCCGAAAGCCGGGATCCAGGGCGCGAAAATTTTCTTGATCGCCGGCGTGCCGTAATCCCCCTCCGCCTGCAGATCGATAACCCGGAGGCAAGAGCGATAATTGTCGGCATCGTCCACCTTCTTCAGCGGATTGATGGGGGCGAAGTAAATCCAGACCTGTGAAGTGCGCCGATCCGGCTGCTCCCTGATATCGAGGCTACCGGCCATGATGGCGTCTTCATCGAATACCGCCGTATCGGTCGAGATCTGCCGCAGCACGCCAAACCGCAACTGACGCCCTACGTCATCCCAATAATGGGTAAGCTGGGCTTGCTGGATCACTTCGGCGATCAGCTTTTCGACCGCCGTCGGCTCCGCGATCGTTCGTGACAACAGGCGACGATAAAACGCCGAAGATTCACCCTCCCATGTCGGCAGAGGGATCAAGCCCGGCGCGACTGACGCGTAATTCTGCTCCAGAAGCGCGATGATCGCGGCCGGCGTTTGGGCGATTATTTCAAGGCAGACCTGCACCCGATCCTGTGCGTCGTGCGGCTCTGCCACCGTGTTCTTCAATCCCCGCCCGGTGAAGGTCAGCACATCGCCTGCACGAGTGAACGACATCACCTCTTTTCCGCCGATCGAAACCAGGCCGGACGCCGGATATTCCACGTCACCGATGCCAGCCGGTGACAAGGTGGCGGTCGTGGCATCGGCCGTGATGGCCTCGACCAGGAAGCCGTTGGACATCCTGGGCGCCTGAGCTCGATCGCCGCTGGCCATCACCAGCGCATCCTTGGCTTTCAGCGTGTATGTGCCGTCCGGCGTCGGTCCCTCGAAGCTCTCAAGGATGAAGTGCCGTGTCTCCATCTGGTCGAGCGGCTGGCCGAGCGCGCCGCGGATCAGCCGAATGTTGCGACCGAAAAGGTAAGGCTGGCGCGCCCTGAACCGGCCCCAGAGCGTGCCCTGCCGATAAGGGTCATAGCCGCGCTCGCGCCAGTAGGGATCGAATCCCGGCCCGGTGTCGCTGTGGAGGATATCCGAGAACGTGACGGACAATGTCGCCCGGATGCCCAGGTTCTCTCCGAGCGAGATCGTGGCCGGGCTGAACGACACGTCCTCGATGCACGGCAGAGCATCGATATCGGGCGGCAGATCGTCGGTCGGCACCGCAAACCGCAGCGTCACCGGCTTGTTCGTGAAGTCCGCCCGCGCCTGGCACGTCTTGATCGTGTTGAAGCACTTGCGGTCGCTCTTCACCCCGAGGACCGCCGAGCACGGTGCGACGCCGTAGTTCAGACCACAGACATCGATATCCACTTCGACGAAGGTCAGCGCGAACATCAGCCGATCCCGCTCATGGAGAGGTTCAGGTCAAAGCTGCCGTCCGGATTGGCGATCGTCGCGCTCGGGTCATCCTTCAGCCACGCATAGCCGGCCTCGTCGGGATGCGATTGCGGCGCCCATGCGAAGAAGAACGGCGCCTCTTGTGCGCTCCGGATAAACGGCACCATCTCGGACCGAAACCACGCGGCATCGAGAAAGCGAAAGCTCACTGAAGAGGTGAGTTGCCGGCTGCGCACGATGCGCCCGAGGAAATTGCCGCGCTCGGACCGATTGTTCTGCACGTCGGTCTCGATGCCATGCACCAGCGGCGTATACCCGGGCTCCACACCACGCGGCATCACGGTTGCTCGGCCGGCATAGAGCACTGCCGCGCGCGGACTGATCCCCATGGCTGGCATCAGGATGATGCGCAGCGCAGTCGTGATGACAGGCGCGAAACGAACAAAAAGGGCCGCATCATTGGCCGGCATGAAGTCTTCGACCACCATGCCGAAGGAGCCGGGATCATCAGGGTCTTCGGCTTCGACCCGCACCCCGATCCGGCCAGTACCGAAATTGTGCCGAGCGAGGCCCACGTAATCGAGCGGCTCGCCCATAGGAGGAGTGACAGTGAGCACATGAGCGCCGGCATCGATGCCTTGCCAGCGGAGGCCGGTGCTCTCGTTGGCAAGGTTCGCAGCCGGGAACGCCGCAGCCTCCTTGTCGGCGTTGATGTTCGAAAACGTCACCACATTGCGCCAGCCGAAAACGGGCGTGTCCGCCCACAAAACAGGATTCTCGCGGTAGGCGAGTGCCAGGCTTTTGCTGATGACGATCATCAGGCGGCGACCACGTTGATGCGGTAGCCGTCCTTCTGGCCATCGTTGATCTGCCGAAAGAGCTCTTCTACCGATTGTTTCGAATAGACATCGCCTTTCAGCACGATGGTCGTCATCTGCTTCGGCTCCTCCGGCGCAGGTGCCGCCGGCGTGGCCGAGCCCGCACCTGCGGATCCCCCGCCGCCCACGCTTCCCGACGCCGACTTCGAATTCTTCGTCGTGCTGCGGATCGAGGCGACTTGCTTCATGCCAAGAGCGAGCTGGCCCGCCGCCATCGCATAGGAGATCGGCGGCGGATAATAGGACAGCGCTTTCGCCACACCCTGATAGGTCGAGACGATGGCTTCCGCGATCGCCACAGCCTTGTTGTTCTCGAACAACTGGCCAAGGATGCCGACCGCATCCGAAGCCATGCCGGCCACCGCACCATGAGCGGTCGCCCGCGCTTTCACCACCGAATTGGCGTAAGTGTCCCAGCTGATGGCGCCGGCGTTCTTCAGCTCCTCGAGGCGGGCAAGCTCCGCATGCATGGCCTCGAACGGGCCGCGGTTCTCGACCTCCATGCGCGCGCCCTCCAGCTTCAGCTTGGCATCGGCGTAGGCGTTGGCGGTGGCGTTGATCTGCTCTGTCAGTGCCGAGGTGATCGGCATGCCGGATTCCGCCGCTGCCCTCAGCAGATCCTGCGCCACGGTGTAACGGGTCGCCGCGCCCTCGGTCATGTCGTACGTCTTCGCCTGGTCGAGCAGCGCCGCCGTCTGTTCCTTCAGCCGCTCGGTGTCGCGCTCATATTCCGACGCGCGGGGCTGACGGCCCGCGCCGCCGGCCTTCTTCTTCGCATCCTCGGCCTGGTTGTCGTTCGCGTTCTTCAGAATGTCGCTGTACCAGCCGCCCGCATAGTCGGTCTTGCTGGTGGCCGCCAAATCCTTCTCCATCTGCGCGCGCCCGACCGCCACGCGGTCAGCCGCGGCCGCACCACCGATGTCGACCTTCGGCATTTCGATCTTGCCCAGATCGGAAGGCATGGCGGCGCCCAGCCCCGGAATGGTCCTCATGAAAGCCAGCAGTTTGTTCAGCCGGTCGATCGCACCGTTCACCAGCGCTTCGATACCCTGCAGGAAATTGTTCGCGGCATTCTCGCCGGCGATCCGGAAGACGTCCGGCAATTCCCTGAAATCATGAGCAATCCTGATCGAAAGCCGGTCGGCTCCGCGCATCGTGTTGTCGAACACGATGGAGAAGCCCTTGGAGATATCGTCGAGAACGCTGTCCAGCAGCTTTGATGCGGCACCCAGCCCGAACAGATCGCTGACGCGATCCCCGATCGTCTGGAACACGGCCTTCATCACATCGCCGTAGGACAAGGCATCCTTTCGGCCTTCATTCAGCGAGCGCGTCAGCAGGCCGACGCCGCCGGCCACCAACCCCGTGACGGCGATCAAAGGCGAAAGGCGCGCAATCCATGTCACAGTTAAGGCCGCCACCTCCTTCAGGGCGGCCCCGACGCCGCCCGGCGCGGAAGACAGGCTTTGGTAAACTTGCCCGCCCTGCGTGGCCATCACCTGAAACGGGCTCGATCCCGACGCCAGCATGGTGACGGCATCATTCAGCTGGAACCCGAGGTTCTTCATCTCATGCGCGGCCAGACCGGTTTTCTTCCCGGCCTGATCCAGAGGATCGACGATGGCACTGAAGCGCTTATGCGCCATCGCATTGGCCTGCGCGAGTTCGCCGCTACTGATGACTCCAGCTGACGCAAGCGAATTATATTCAGCCAACTCGGCATTGAGACGCTGCTGAGCCGCGGCGACGGGGTCGAGCGAGCCCCTCAGAGCATTTGCTTTCGCGGCGAGTTGATCGGCTTCCCGAGCTGCATCTTCGAACGCAGCCGCCGAAGCTCGCGCGGCACCGGCCTGATTGTCGTTCACGCCGAGAAGACGATTGAGGCTCGACTGGTCAACCGCCGACGCGGAACGCATCCCGGCAGCCTGATAAGCGGCCTCGACCTGCCGCATTGCCCTGGCCGCCTCTTCGGCATCAATCACACCCTGTTGCAGCGCGCGATTGATCGTGTTCTGCCCGCGCTCGAAAGTTGCTTGCGCTCGGGCCGTATCATCGAGGTTCCGCCGCTGCCGTTCGTACGCCTGAGAGGCAGAAAGCTGACGACGCGCGGAAGTTTCCGTGACTTTCGCCGTCGTCTCGGCAGCACGAGCTACCCCTTCCTGGGCAGCCTCGACCGCGTGCAGATCCGCCGCCACCTTATCGAGACCAACCGTCTTGCCCTCGACGGTCAGCCGCTTGATGGTGCTGAGAGAGGTCATCTCCGCCCTTTCAATTTATAAGCCGGACGCCGTTGAGCAGGTTCTCGACCAGCGCCCGCGGCACGGCCACGCCCTTGCGCTGCTTGTCGCCTATGAGCACGGCGTTTCTCGTTTTCCGGGCCCCGTGGCACGAAATTCAGGGGTTTCGCCGTGCCGTACGGCGAAACCCCATGGTTTGCGCCACCGTGGCGCAAACCCGAATGCTCGACTCCCGTTTAGCTCTGTGCTCGGATCGGCCCGCATTGGAGACCACACCATGGCCGATCCCAAAGACCCGCCACAGCCGCCGCCCCCACCTCCTCCACCGGATCGGCGCGGCGCCAAGGGTGACGTTCACAAGCCGAAGATACGCTGAGCCCCGACAGCGACGATGAGTGCCAGCGCGGGCGCGGCCACACCGAGCCGTTTCGCCCGCGCCAGGTGTTTCGCCGTCGTGGCGTTCAGATCGTAGTTCTCGGCGAATGTGGTCCCGGCCTGATCCAGATAAGCTCCCAGCGCGGCCTCTTCGGTGACGTCATCACGCCGTGCCCAGGTCCAGAATTCCGCGTCGCGTCCCGGAAAGGCGATAGAGGCCTGCTTCATGGCCTGGAAGCAGAGCAGCGCGCCTATGATGAAAAGCGCCGAGGCCACCAGCAGCCCCAGTCCAGCCGCCAGAGGAATGGCCGATCCGGGACGCAGGCTGGCCACACCGGCAGAGGTCAACGCAAGCGACAGCGTCGCATATAGCCGCAGGAGCGCCATCGCCTGTCGATCAGTGAACAGGATGAGATCGTGCAAAGCTTTCTGCCGCGTCCGCACATCATCCAGCAGGGTCTTCAGGTCGATATTCGCCATGGTCCCTCCAACACGTCAGATATGGTTGCCTTCCAGGGTTTCGCCCCATCGTAGGGCGAAACCTCATGGTTTCGTCTTTCCCTGCCGCGCCATATGTTCTCGCCATTCCGCATCCATGGCGCGGATCGCGGAGGCCAGCAGGTCGAAATCATCGCCCTCGATGCCGAACCGACAGGCATAACGGTCGATCGACGAGAACATGATGGGACCGGCGCCGGCCATGCCGATCTGCCGGTCGGTCGAGAGCTCGTGGAAGGCGTCCCAGAGCGAGAACAGATGTTCGGGAAGCTCGGGCTGTTCGCGCAGCGCCTGCGGCGTCGGGCCTTCCGCCGCCAGCTCCTCGAGGAAAGCAACATGCTCGCCCCACGCCAGTTCCCAGCGCAGGGCGTTCGTCAGTCCTGGACGTCGGCCTTTTTCGCCTCGTCGCGGATCTCGGCGACCACCGTCGCAGCGTAGGCCACAGCATCCCGGAACATGATGAAGTCGGGATCCTCCAACAACTCGCGAGCCTTCTTCTTCGTGAACGGAATCGGCTTGTCGTTATCGTCGGTGAAGTTGCGCCAGTCTTCGAGCAGGGTCTCGACCTGAAGCTCGACAGTGACGCGATCCTGCGTGGCGGGAAGAAGGCCCGTGCGCCGCTCATGCAGTGGGACTTCACGGATGAGCTTATCCTGAAGCCGCCGGTAATCGTCGTTGCCGACACCGCGCACCTTCAGTTCCAGATCTCCCATCTCCGGGATATTGCGCACCCAATCGCCCGTTTGGCGGCGGGTGTCGTCGGTCTTAATGGTCGACAGTTTCATGCTGTGTCCTTGTCACTGGTGAAAGGGGCCGCCATCCCGCAGACCATCGTTGATCTGCTTGAACAGCTGCTCGAGGGTTTCCGAAGAATAGGTTCCGGGGTTCAATGCGATGGTGATCGTTTGCTGCACGCCACTCGCCTGAATCTCGGTCATCTCAGCGCGAAGCTGGGCGCGCAGATCCTCGGCAATCTCTTCGTCGGACCGATCGCCGGTGTCGGCTGCGATTTCGCGGATGAGGGAGATAAGCGACGCGCTCATTCGCCAACCCTCTTGGTCGCTGGCTTATCGCCAAGCGTCAGCTCACGGGCATGACCCTTCTTGACAATGAGGTCGGCGAAATCGTTCGGCAGCTCCGGCTCTTCGCCCTTGGCGAAGGCACGTTTCTTGCCGGACGGATATCCGGTGAAGGGTTCGAGGATGTGGACCGTCTTCATGCGACGGCCCTCGTGATCTTGATCGAACAGGCCTCGGCAGGATCGAACACGGCGCGCCAAGGGATCGACATCATGACGTCGTCGCCGTTGCCGCCGATCTGCCGGGCGCCATCGCCGAAGATGATCTTCGGGAACAGGAAGGCATACTTCTTGTTGGCCGCGGCCCCGATCGTCGCGGACAGAGCGCCACCGCCGTGGTCGAGCACGCGCTGATACAGCTCGTTGCTCTCGAAATAGGCTTCCAGCGTGCCCGTCACCTCGCAGCGACCGGCGCCGAACTCCTCGGAATAGAGCGAGCCGACGATCGCGCGCGTCCGGAGCCCGTTGTTCACCTCGAAGTTGAGGTTCGCGACCTTCGGCTGGGCGGCCGCACCGCTGACGTTGAGCGCCAGGACATGCGACGAGGAATTCATGATCGGCTCGGCACTCGCCGGCGTGTAGGTCGCGCCGGTGACGATCGCGCTCGCCAAAGTCTCCTTCTGGCCCATCAGGCCGAACGACCCCGTGACCTTGCCGCGCCGCTCGATCGCCAGGGACATTGTGTTGACCATGCATCCGGAGAACCGCGAGAAACTGTCGGTCGCGCCGAGCTCGAGCGTTTCCTCGAAGGTGAAGAACTTCCGGGCGACACCGTTCTTCAGGACGTTGTTGTTCCAGGCGCCGAACAGGGCACCCTCGAACAGATCGTCGAAGCTGCCGTAGCTCAGCTCGAACGGGTAGGAGCCGGCAACGTCCTGCCCGACCATGGCTTCGTCGGTCACGTTGCGATCGGCCCGCAGCTCGTCAGACGTGGCCGTCGCCTTGTTGGTCCGAAGGCCGCCGCCGGTGACGCGGCTGGTGATGAACGTGGGTGTCGCCGGCGTGATGCCGAACGCCGTTTCTACGACGCGCGCGATCCGCGCCTCGCTGCTGGAAGCGAAAGCCATGGAAGTCTCCTGCGAGGGTGAAGAGCAAGATGCCAATTGGCATCTTGAAGCTGGTCAGCCGATCAGGTCGTGCTGGTAGGGAACCGCGAACGACAGCCGGAAATAAAGCCCGTCGTCATTGTCATCGTTGATCGTGGGCGGGCTGGGAGCGAACGTCAGCACCGGCCCGATGTGTTTGCCACGGAACAGCGCCGCCAGTTCATCCGCCCGCTGCAGGGCCGTTTCCCGGCTCGTCTGCCGGTCGAAGTGCAGCACCAGCCGGATCGCGCCTTCCGTGCGCCAGACATTGTTGCCAGGCGCGCCGATGGTCAGCTGCTCGCTGTTCGCCACCGGGTATTGCACGGCCAGAAAATCAGCGCCGTTCTTCGGGCGATCACGGGACGTCAGCGCGCCCACGATGGGGCAGGCCGTCCAGCGCTCGGCCAGATAGGTCTCGATCGCGCTCACGACATCCAGAGAAGCCATGTCACACCGTGATCACGATTGCGGGTTGGCGATCATCGGGCGTATCGAGCCCGCGCAGCGCACGAAAACTGAAGCGAATCCGGGCCAGATTGCCGAACCGTTTCGAGGCCAGAGTTGCCACGGCCTCCATCACGCCATCGGGGGCCTGGTCGGACAGCCCCCGCTCGATTTTGCGAGCGTAGGGCTGGGTGTTGATGAACACGTATTCCCCGGCTTCAGGCGCCGGAGCCCCGGTCGGGACCTCGGTGCCGTCAGCGAGGAACAGGAACGAATCCGCAAAACGTCCGGTAAGCTGCGGCGCATGCAGCACGAGCTGATCGGCGATCCATTCGAACAATTCCTCGAGCAGGCTGAACTCGAACACGACCGAGCCATTCGGCCGGACACGATCGACATCGCCGCCCTGCTGGCCGTCCACGAAGGTCACGTGCGGCGGCACACGGCCGAGCGCCTTCTCATTGGTGGTCTGGGCATCGGCAAGCTGCTCGCGTGCGAAAGCTGCCAATGCACGGCTCTGCGCCTCGGGCGAAAGATCGGCGGCGATCAGCAACTCGATGTCGCGCGCGATCGGATCGATGCGGGTGCGA
Source organism: Terrihabitans aquatilis (assembly GCF_052542005.1). Taxonomy (NCBI): domain Bacteria; kingdom Pseudomonadati; phylum Pseudomonadota; class Alphaproteobacteria; order Hyphomicrobiales; genus Terrihabitans; species Terrihabitans aquatilis. The sequence continues at coordinate 985,876 of NZ_JBOCUO010000001.1, forward strand.
AGCGCCATCAGCCGCGCGCCACGATCTCATAGGCGATCAGCTCGCCGGCCACGCGGCGGGTGCTGTCGTCCACGCTTTTGATGGCAAGCCGAGAGCCGCGAACAATCAGGTCATCCTGGTCAGTCGGCTCGATGCCGAGGCCCTCGGCAAACAGGATCACCTTGCGGTCGCCCTGCTGTATCTCGCCGACCAACTCCTCCGGCGCAAAGCCGGTGACGCGGGCCAGAGCCGGGTGTTCCTTACCGCCACGCCGGACGGAGATCGTTTCGCCACGCCTGCCCAGCATTCGCCGATAGGTGGCGCGCGCCTGACCGGGCGTCATACGCGGTACACCTTAAAGGGCTGCAGCAATGCATCTGCGGCGTTGCGGATTGCTGCCGCCGCGGCGTCGGGGAGCACAAAGTCCCAGCGGCCCACTCCGTCTACCGTCTCGCTCCGGATGCCGTGCTGAACCAACCCGATATTCTTAAGCTGAGCCGCCATCATGATGATGGCGATCCGGATCGGCTCCGGCACATCCGCTTGGTCCCACCCAGCACGATAACGGACGCGAATCATTCCTGCGGGCCAATAGAACCCGTGGGCTGGTGAAAGCACGCCATCTGCAAGACCGTATCGATCAGGTGCGATCGTATCGCCGTCGCCGAACGTGACGCTGACGATGCATTTGGCGTCTGGCATGGGCAGCCGGATTGCGCATCCAGACCCCTGCGTGAACCCGGAAAATGCATATTCAAGCACCTGCTCGCCGATCGCGCGCCCGAGTGTTCCATGAGGCCCATCGATGGATTGTTGCGCGGCACGCAGCAACATCTCGATATACGCGTCGTCGTCGGATTCCTCGAACATGCGCGACGCCCGCGCCTGGGCAGCCGTCACAACGACGATCGGAACTCCGACGACGACAAGAGTCATCGTCAGTCGCCTTTTCCAAGATCGGCCAGGATCGCCTGCTTTCCTGCGGCATCGGCCTTGTTGAAAGCGTCCGCCCGATCCTTCGTCAGTTTCTCGACGACCTCCTGATCGCCTCGCATGATCGAGTAAGAACCGCTGCCACGATGCTTCGCCTCCAGCGGAGGCAATTCATCGCCCTTGTTGTTGCCGGCGTCTTCCAGCTTGTTGGCCGGTGGCGCTTCAGTCTTCACGCGACGGTTCTCCACCTCGGCTGCGAAACCAGCGATTTCGGCGTCAGCATTGGCTCGCGCCTCGACCACCTCGGCGGCGATGCGGGCGATTTCCGTGTCCGCATTCACGCGAGCGTCCACGACCTCGGCTGCGATCCGGTCCATTTCGGCATCGGCGTCATCCCGCGCTTGCGTGAGATCCGCGGCAATCCGTTCCGTCTCTGTCGGCTGTGGTGTCGGCATCTTGGCAGGGCCGATCAGCGAAAGCACACCAAGCTTCACAAGGTGCGTCGCTTGGCCGGCGTCCAGGTCGCGCGTTTCACCCTCTCGATAGAAGCGGTCGCCTTCATGCCCACGATTGACGGCATAGGTGTTCAACGACATGGCATTCCTCCAAGGAGACAGAACGATGGGCGGGCGCCGCCCATCGTTGTTGATTGTTTTCAGGTCAGGCCACGCGGCCGAAGTCGCCGTACACGAAGGCTTCCGGCCGATAGACGGCCAGCGCCAGGCGCTCTTCGCAAAGCATTGTGATGATATTTTCGAAGCGTTTGTTCTCAACGGCTTAGGCGCTCATGCGTAAGCCTTGCGTACGCTGCGGAGTTATTCCGCCGCGTCTTGCGCAATCTCGTGCGCCACGCCTTCGATCTGAGGACTGTTTAGAAGTCGGTCAGCCATGCTCTGGAACATTGCGGCGCGCTGGTTCCCGCCCACGATGGGGTGGGCATACACCTGCAACGTCATGTCGAACCGCTTGTGGCCGAGGAGCGAGGCCACGTCCGTGAGTGGCATTAGGTTTCGGATCATCCAGCTCGCAGCAAAGTGGCGCAAAGCATGGAAATGCAGCCGTTCGTCTCCCTCAGCCTCCAATCCTGCGGATTCCAGAAGCGGACGCCAATAGGCTGTATGGAAGCTGCCGGGATGAATGAACCCACCCGCCCCCTTGTCGCTTCGCGAGAGCCGCACCCGAAAGGCCAAACGTCGATCGTTCGGCACATAGTCGGAGGCCAGCCACTCGCGAAGCAGCGCCGCAACATGGCTCGGCATAGGCACGTCTCGGAGCCCCGCTCGCGTTTTCGGCTCCTTGAGGTTGTCCCAGCTATCGAGGCTGTGGCGGACCTCGATCACGCCGGCGGCGAAATTGATGCGGTCCACGGTTAGCCCGGCGATCTCGCCATAACGCAGGCCGCAGAATGCCGCGATGTGTACGAAGCACCGTGCGAGCCGCATCGTGCCTGGGTGTTGCCCCTTCCGCCGCATTTCAGCAGCGCGAAGCAGTTTCTCCACTTCCGCCGGCGTGAACGTCCGGACAGGAGGCGATACGACGCCACGCAGTCGCTTCAGGGCTTCGGGGACGAGATTGACGCGAATGGCCCCGCGGCTTCGTGCGTGGTCCATGAGCTGCCCCAGCTTCACCAGCCTCTCCTTCGCCGTAACGGGAGCCAGCCCGCCTTCCTTTCGGAGGCCCACATAGAAGGCGTCGATGTCCGGGCCGGTGATCTCATGCGCGAGGCGCTTCCCGAGATGGGGGACAATAGACTTATCGATTGCTTGCCGCAGGTTCTTGTAAGCCCCTCGGCTGATCCGGCCATCCTGCCACCGCAGCTCTTGCATGCGCAAAAAGCTCTCGGACAGGTCCGCGATGCTCTCGCCTTCTGACTTTGCAACATGCACGCCGTCCTCTGTCTCACGCTCCATCTTGCGCTTGAAGCTGTCGGCGTCCTTCTTCCTCTCGAATTGGCGGCTCCGGTGCTTGTCACCTTCTTTGTACCGAACCACCCACGCTGACCTTTCGGTGCCTTTGTAGTCCCACACGCGCTTCGCAACGCTGGCCATGGTCTTTGCTCCTCGCTGAACGAAAGAAGCCCGGCCGTGCGGTGCGGCCGGGCATGTGCGTCAGTGCGCCTCGAGCTCGAGGTCGTAGCCCCATGGGCCGTGGCTGAAAGCCCAGCCGCCCTGGTTCACCACGGCATCGCGGCTACCGAGCGAGGGTTCTAAATCGCCCTCGTCGTGCATGTCGTGCGGCTCGTCTTGGACATCGCCGCCGCCGTGGTCATCCTCTTCGAGCGGATCGTCCTCCTCGTCGTCGCGATCCGGCTCGCATTCATCCTCGCCAGGCATCGGTCCATGTCCCCAGCGGGTTAGGTGACCACCCTCGGAGGCCCCGAAGCTCGGCTCGAGATCACCGCCCTCTTCAAGATCCTCGAACGGCGCGTCGGCTGTATCGAGAAGGCCGATAAACCGCTCTATCGTGCCCTCGATATAGGCCCGGATATGCCCATGAAGCGCGACCTCGCGCGCCGCTTCCGCGTGCAAGGCTTCGAGGCGGTCCATCGCTGCGCTGATGGAATCGAGCGTGCTCATGCCGACAGGCGCACCGGCCGGCTCAATCATGCTGGGAATGATCATAACTCAAGCTTCCAGGTATCGGCTTCTCACAGCCGCGCCCGGTGACAGACCGGGCAGCCGGGGGGTGAGAACCTGCCTGGAAGACAAGTCGACGCGCTTTTAAGCCGCTAAGCTCTGGACATGGCGCACCGCCCCCGGCCATAAAGGCCAGGTTGAGCGCGCCCGCCAAGGCGCCGCTTCTTGTGGCAGGCTCCGCCAAGAGCCATCCACGTCGCACGCCCCCGACGCCAATCGGAGCGCGTGTCTATTCCAGATCCGGGTTCTCACACCCACGGACACAATGCCCGCAGAGCCGGCGCGCCGCAAGGTCGCCAGCCTTTTGCGTGAGGCGCAAGTTTGTCTTGCTAGCCCCTGAAGCGTTCCGCGGCCATTCTCATTCGCGACGTCAATTCTCCGACTGAGGTTGAAGGTGGATCGAACGGATTACTATCTTGCTTCCGTCTCGCAAGTTGCACCTTCGCTCTTTTCTCAGCATCTTCAACGGAAGTTACCAGAGCAGCAAAGTCTAGCGTCTTTGACTTATTTGGATCATATTCAGGACGCATCTTTCTCAGATAATTTTGCAGATCATGACGGCTTGCACACTGCTCACAATCTTCTATGTGCAAAATCAGCCATAGCTCGAAGCAAGGATTTGACCTTGCAACGCCTACTCCACGTGCCTCACAGAGCTTTACCGCTTCATCATATTTAGGATGTTCGTCTCTATCAAAGACGGCCCAAACTTGATCCGTTTCCTCGAATGAGCTTCTTTCCTGCCGACGGTTCGCGGCTCGGATCGCTCGGAGTTTTTCCACGGCTTTCTCCGCGACGGTGAACGGAACGCCGGAACCACCAACACACTTCAGCTCCACTAAGCACCCTGGGTAGCGCCCCATTAGAGCCTGAAAGTAATGCGGTTCCGTGTTTTGCCCTTCGCAGTAAACTATGAATCGCCGTTTTGGCTGTCGGAATGCCGGTCTTCTAGCGAGCTTCGAGAAATGTCTTGGAGCCATTCGTCACCGAAACACGAGGCCGGGTCCGCCGAGAAGGGGACCGCACCAAATCGTCCCTGAAGATAACCTTTCTCCAAGTTATCTCCAACCCGAGTATGAATGTCCGTGAGCGGATAAATATGGCTCTCACCTACCTCATTTTTCTCAGCAAACCACACTTGGTCTCGCCTCAATGAGGGCGACCGAAGTAGGTTTGTATCGTGAGTTGTGGCGATGAGCTGAGCCCCTTTTTTATTTATAGTCTTATCTTTGAACAGATTAATGATGCCCTCACAAGCTAAAGTGTGCAGACTGACATCTATCTCATCGATGACTACCAATGTGCCTTCATCGATAGCGTTGAACACCGCTCCCAAGATATCGAGCAGCCGCTTGGTTCCTGAACTCTCCCGAGCTAAAGGAAGGTACGCTAGGCCGGTCGAACCTCTATGTCCTAGCTCGATCCTCTTTTCCACGTCCGGGGGTTCAAACGTTTCACCGAAGGATTCTTTCGCTAGCTTTACAAAGCCGAGCTGGAAAGCTTTCGTGGCCTCGGATATTTTTGCCTCGACTGTTCTGTAATCAAAAATACCCGTACCAACATAACTCAAATATTTTATTGTCCGAGGATCAATGTATTCTTGCCCGTAAAAGTACGATTGACTTCCAACCTTTCCATAAGTGGCCGCAAAATAATTAGCGACTACGGAAAGCTGATCGTGGCTATTCTGCCAAGCAACCGAAACAAATAAAGCACTATCCCTGGTTAGATCGCTAATTACTTTGTTGCGACCCTTAAGAGATCGCCCGAACGTAAATACATCCTTCTCGCGCTCAAACAGCATTTGAGATCGACCGTTTGGATATTGATAAAGCCATTCAGATGTATATGCGGAATCGGTGCAGCGGAATCCATAGCTATAACGAACATTGTCAGCGATAAAATCTATTGAAAATTCCGACTCCTGCTTAAGAGCCGCACCGTCTAAAGCGAAGGGACGTCTCCGAACCGGAGCGTCGCCTGCGTTACCTCGCTCGTGTGAATGAACGACGGCATTGCGCATGAACTGAAGCGAGTTGAGGAGATTGCTCTTTCCGGATGCGTTCGCGCCGTAGATAACGATGGACGGAAGAAGCCTTACATTCTCGACCTCGATCAGACCGCTTTCGTCATCCTTAAGCGACGACGCAACAAGGGAAAGTTCCTGCTCATTTCGGAGCGAAAGATGGTTCTTGACTGCGAAGCGCAGCAGCATGTCAGGACCTCTTCAACAGCATATGGGACGATCTAACGGCGGAATTTGCGTATTTCCAGTAAATTTCTTAATTTAATTGCGGCATCCCGACCGGAGTTGGCTTCCGGCATCATTTGTGTGCCTCGGCTTGGAGCGAGCGCGATTTGAACTTGCGCGCTCAGCAACACCGGCACCGATCAACACGGACCGCTCACAGCTTGGTGCAGGACCGTGTGAAACTTAACTCCAGTCTCGCCACCTTGACCCTTCAAGAACACGCGTCGCCGCGCGGGTGCCAGGGAGGTGGCTTTTCGCTATTGGCCTGACCGGTTCAGCCTCATCACTCGGCACCCGATTTCAAAACGAGCGGCCTTTTCAGACAGCCGCAATGTTGCCCTTACGCTTCTTGCGCGGGGCTGTCGCCACGACCTCAACCACCCTTTTTGAGGTGAGAAGGACGGCATCGCTCTGGCTGCGCTCGTAGACGTCGCCGGGCCATTTCTGTCCCTCCGGCCCGTCATGCGGCCGGAGGGAGCGTGCGGAGACGGCGGCGGCCATCACTCGGCGTTGCCGAATGCGCCGTAGGTCAGCGCCTTGGCCTGCTTCACAGCCAGCGCCAGGCGCTCCTCCGCGAGGATGGCGACGAGGTTGCGGGTGAAGAAGTCTGCGTGCTCGGTGGACACCTCCACGCGCGCCTCCCACCGATCATAGACCGTGCCAGCGGCCTCGAAATTGCCGACGAGGAAACGATCCACGGCCATGGCCGGCGTGGCCACCACAGGAAGTCCGAAGAGGCGTGGCTCCACCTGCGCACCGGGCGGGCCAAGGATGTAGTTCCCGTCTGCGTCCTTCAGCAGCCGAATGCGCATCCAGTCGCTGGAATGCATCACGATGCCATCGGCCGGCAGGTCCGCGAGGGCATTCTGCAGGATCGCGAGGCCAACCGTGTCAATCATCGTGGCCGTGGCGAGCGCGAACGGCGGCACAAAAGCGCTGGCGTTCGTCACGAGGCCGCTAAGGTTCTGGCCAGTGCCATCGCCGTTGAGAAGCTGCGCCTCTTCTTTCAGCTCGAGCCCGTACAGCAATTCGCTGTCGATCAGGCCCGCGAGCTGAGGCGCGTCATCCAGAATCTGGCGCGAAGCCGGAATCCAGTGCGCGATGGTGCGAACCGGCAGGGTCGCCAGTTCGAAGGAAAGACCGCTTTCCGGCTTCAGAGCTGCTTCCGCAACCGGTGCGGCATTGTTCTCGCGGCCGACGAGCTTCGGATATTCCACACTGCCGCTCGTGATCTTGATGGTCGGCAGAAGGTCGCGCACCGTCATGCGGCGGCGCGGCAGGTTCACCATGTCATCGCGGTGCGGCGTGGCCAGATCGCCGCCCGCCCCCATCGAGCTGGTGATGGTGTTCTTCATCTCGACACGGATGCGACCGGGCCGGCTGAAGTCGCTGGCAAAGCTCTTAAGGTGTTCGGACTGGGCGAACTGTTCGCCCCACGTTTGAGAACGAATGCCACCGCCATAGCTCTCCCTGCTCCCCATCTTCTGCGCCATGTCGAAAACGAGAGCGTCGGTCGCCTTGGCCTTCTTCTCGATCTCGGCAAAGCGGTCGCCAGCCGCCTTTGTGTTGTCCTCGATGGCTTTGGTGATCAGGTCCAGGCCATCCGGCTCGGCTTTCGTCTGAATATGGGCACCGGCGGCGATCAGGGCCGCCAGGCCACGGGGCATTGCGTGCGTGCTCATCATGCTTTCCTCAGGAGTTCGGCAGCGCGCGTGATGCGTGCCGCTGCGTTGCGGATTTTCAGGGCGGCTTCTTCCGGATCGGCACCGGCCAATGCCGGCCAGCCCCCCGATGCGATGCGGACGGCTGCCTGTTTCGGCAGTCCGGATTTCGTCAGCAGCTCTTCCAGCTCGCGCTTGGATTCGAGATGCACGCGCGCCCGCCGGTTCGACGGGATCGCCACAACGGAGATTTCAAACAGGTCCACGTCTGTGAGGATGCGGGTTCCATTCCCGCCGCTCTTGAAGCCGTGAGGTCCGAGCATGTAGCCCACGGAGAGGCCGGAAACGTCGCCCGCCTTCACATGAGCGAAAGCGTCCCTGCCCCGCGCCGTGTCGAGGTTGAGAGTTCCCCGGACAAACAGGCCCCGCTCATCCTCGCGAAGCTCTGTCCAGCGGCCGATAGGTTCGGCTTGGTCATGCGCCCACAGCATCAGCGGCTGCGAGCCCTCGGCCTTGTGCTCCGCGAGCGTGCGGAGGTAAGCGCCCTTGGCGACGATATCGCCATGGCTGTCGGGCGGGCCACCCCAGGTCGAGGCATAGCCGGCCACCACGCCGCCGCCTGCGTCGGCCGCGACCTTGATTTCCAGAGGTGTAGAGAAGCGGGTGTTATCCATGGCCACCGTTCGCACGTCAAAGCACCGGCTCTCGGAGAGCCCGTTTAGCTTCGCGGCCCGGCGTCCCGCCGGTTCCTGAAGGTGGCCGTTCGGGTGATGCCTCAACGTCGCGTTGATGGCGTCCCGATTCGGACGCTTCAAAATAGGCAGCGAAGCGTTCGAAGCGCAAGCTTCAGTTTAGGCCGTTCGGCGTGGCGGCTTCGCGGGCCATGCGGTCGGTCAGAAGTTTGAGGTGATCGGCCATGAAGGCCGACCCGTAGCGCTTGCGGCCCCAGCTCACGGTCAGGGCGAGGAACCCGTCCATGATCTCGTCGTCCGTTACCCCGGACCCTGCTAGCGCTCCGAACGTGTTGATGATCTTCGCGTGCATCTGCTCAACAGCCGTGCCGAGGTTGCCCTTGGCTTCCATCGCCTCGCGCTCGCTCGTCGCGCCCAGCTTCCACAGCACAGCCGCCGTCACCTCGTGGCCATGCACATCCTTGCTCAGGCTAGTGGCGTAGGAAAACAGGACATCCACGATGCCCTCGAGGGAACGGCCGGCGGCCTCTTGCGCTCTGAGGAAGGCCAGTGTTTCAGCCAGCAGAATTTCGCGCTCGTGATCGCTAGTCATAAGTCTCTCCAAGGGTAAGGAAAAATAATCGTGTTGGAACGCAAAAGAGCGCGTGGCTGGCACGGCCACACGCTCTTAACTCATTGATATAGCTTGTTTTTGTATGCCCTTACTGCGCGGGACACGGCGCTGCCGAAATAATCCGGCTCAGAAATTCAGATTAGCGGAAAAAAATCTCTGCATGAGGGGGACGCGGGTCCGCGCCGGAGGGGCCTTCCAGACTTTTGACCCGCCCCCCGCTATGCTTCTCGATCCCATCTTAGGAGGCGATCCGATGAACGCAGAAGCTTGGGTTGCGACATATGCGGCGATTGTGGCAACGGCGGCCTTGCTGCTCGAACTGCGACGATGGATCGAGAGCGGCCCACGCATCAGCATCTCTGTTGCCCCGAACATGACACTGCTGGGCACGCACGGCGACCCAGATCAGGAAGGGCTATTGATCGTCACGGCAATGAACCGTGGCGACACTCCTACGACTGTGACCCACATGGCAATCATGAGCTTTCGGACGCCCTGGCACAGGTGGCGTCAGAAGACCTCGGCCGCCTACCTCGTCGTGCATCCTCACCTCGATGGCCAGGCCCCCAACATTCCTGGTGATTTGAAGCCAGGCGGGATGTGGGTTGGCATCTCGCGCCCACGCGCGGACGTGACCGGCGACGTTCAGGATGGCTGGCACTGGGCTGGGATACATACCACAGCCCGCCGCAGGCCCTTCCCCGCCAGAATACCAGCGCGCAAAGAAGAGCCGAAGGGCGAGAAAATCTAACTGGCCCTCATCGATCTGGAACCGAGGGGTCAAGCCGCCAGCCAGATCACCACCTCCACCACCTCGGAGAATACAAACTCAGAGGTGGTGCACGGCTAAGCCATTGATCTCGTTGGCTCATCACCACCTCCACCACCTTAACCACCTCGTTTGGGTTTCCCAAGAAAATTCACCGGGATGGACCCGCCAAACGGCAGAGCATCGTTCGCGCGTGAGGCAAAACAGGTGGTGAAGGTGGTGGAGGTGGTGAAACGCGTTGTGCATCAAACACTTGCCACATCACCACCTTGGAGCAGAGCCCCGGCGAGGTGGTGAACGTGGTGCACGATCAGCCACGCCACCGGCAGCAACGTCAGCACCAAGAGCCCCAGCCTGTCAAATCGGCTCGTGTCCAACCTGTCCAAGCTGTCCAACCTATTTTCGACTTTGCCGGAGAAGAACACGCGCTCCAATCGCCTGCCCGTTCATAAGCGCATCTCGCGCGCACGAGGAAACAAGGTTGGACAGCTTGGACAGGTTGGACTTCCGTGCAAAATCAAGCACTTGCAGCGTCCAACCTCACGCCGGAGCGGCTTTCAAGGTTGGACAACTTGGACGCGGAGAGGGCTTCTACCCCTTTAAGACAGGTCTCTCTCCCGCGTCGGATCACAGGTTACGCCAAGGCGCGGCCGGTGACACGCTGAAAATGCTCCCGGCATTCGTCGAGCGCAGGCAGCTCATAGCACCAGGCCCGCCCCGCAGAGCCATCCACTGTACGGCGGCTGCGTTGCAGGCGAGGCACGAGACGCCGGAGACCCATGCCAAAGGCGGTGCGCGACGAGCGATCATCCGCCGTTCTCTCATCGCCAGTTGACCAGTAATCCGCAAAGAGCCGATCACAGGCCACCAGGTTCAACCAACGGCTTTCCGCTGCCAGAGACGAGCCTTCGGAGAGGCGCGCACCCCACCAGCGCTCGATCGCCCCGCCATCAGACACAGCAAGCGCCTTTGAGCGTGCCGCTCGTTCCGGCTCAAGCTCCGGCTGGATCGTCGGCAAGCCGAACGCGGCCCACGCATCCAGACCCGCCCTTTTGCCGCCGAGCATCCGGGCTTCCTTCACGGCGCGTAAGGCTGCCGAGAAGTCACGGCTTCCGGGCTGCATCGCGGCCGGCGCACCGTAGCGGCCGGTTCTCCGCAGCTCTGGCAGCACTTCATGAGCGAGCCAACGCTTGAACCGTTCCGCTTCCGGCTTCCGAGACGAGAAGATCAACCGGAACACACCGGCTTCCGAGACGGTCGCGACCGACTGAGGCCCGCCAGGGGTGCCGGTAATAGTGGACGCCCTTTCGTCGGCATCGAGCCGGGCGAGCGCATCACGATATTTGCTGATCGAGAGGGCCGCGCAGACATCGGCCGCGACGAACCACGGCTCACCATCCACGATGGAGAAGCGCACGGCTTGTCCCTCAAACAGGCTGGCAGCTATAACCGCCCCCGCACCCCCACGCCCCCCGGACGCCCGTTCGGAACCCTCACAACCCTCGCAAGCATGTTCCGGAATTGCCCCGTGAGAGCGGGACCCTTCGGCGCGATTTTGGCTTTCGGGTGCGGCGCTCATTGAACGCCATCCTGCCGGCGTCCGCCGCCAGCTTCTCGAAGCGCCGCAGCTTCGCAATCCGCGATCCATTTTGTGAGCGTCGATCGATTCGCGCATATCGTCGTGCTCCCTGGAAACTTGAAGGTCGGTATTTGCCCCGAAGCGATCCGATAACGCGCGGACCTTTCTGGGATCCCGAGAAATGCGGCGATAGCAGGCGCTCCAGACAGGAGATCGGAACGTTCGTCGGACATCAGGCTTTGCTCTCCCTCTTGCGCAGCGTCTTGCGCAACACGCTGCGCAACGGCGGTGCCGCTCATGAATGTAAGGCTTTGTAAATCCTTGGTATTTTTTGGTACGCATCGGTTACGCAAATTTGCGCGCATCTCGTGCAAATACAGCATCTAACCTATTGATAATGCTGGGCATATTTGGCGTATGCCCAGCATTGTGATGAGGTTCCTGATGAAGTCGTCTTCGTTCTCGGTCGCGATTTCGACACGGGCCAGCCAGCGGTCGAAAATCTGCGCGCCGAGCTTGAAGGCGCCAGTCAGGAACTTGTCCACAGAGATGGCCTGCGTGGTGACCACCGGCAGGTTCCACAGGCGGGGCTCAATGCCTCCCTGCGGGTTGCCGATCAGGTAACGGCCTTCACCATCCTTCAGCAATTCCACCCAGGCCCAGTCAGTCGGGTGCATCACATGGCCGGTGGCCGGGTATTCCGCGAGAAACGCCTGCAACATCGCCAGACGCATCATGTCGATGCTCGTCGGATTCTCGACATTGAGCGGGGCCGAATAGGCGCTCGCCTGCGGAATGATCCCGAGCAGGTTCTGTCCGGTGCCATCGCCGTTCAGGAGCTGAAGCTCCTCCTTGAAGGCCAGCCCGTAGCGCAGGCGGCCATCGATGTAGGAAGCGAGCTGCGCAACATCGTCCAGGATCTGCCGCGATGCCTTGGTGTGATGCGCAATGACTTTCGCGGTCGTGCTCACCAGATCGAACTTGAGGTCAGACTGCGGCTTCGGCGCGGTTTCTGCCACCATGCCCGCATTGTTCACGAAGCCCGTCTCGCGAACATATTCGAGGGTGTTGCCGTCCATCCGGCCAGGCGTCAGCAGATCGCGAACCGTCATGCGGCGATCAGGCGGGGCAATGATGCCAGGAAGGCGCGTCTGATTGACCAGGGCGCCAGCCGAGCCCGCCGCGTTGGACGTCGCCGACGTGATCGTCGCCTTGGTCTGGAAGTCCACGCGGCCGCGCGGCTGGGTCTGACCAATGAAGCTCTTGACCTTCTCGTCTTCGACGAACATCTGGCCAAGCGTTTTTTCCTCGGTGGCGCCGCCCTCGCGGAAGGCCTGAGCCGCCTTCTGCTCCCATTCGGCGAGCTTCTCGGCAAGGCCGTTCATCTTGGTCAGTGCTTCGTCAGCCTTGACCTTCTCCGCCTCGGTCATGGAGATGCCCTTCTGGGCTTCCGCGAGCGCCTTTTCCGCGATCTCCTTGACGGTGTTGAACGACTTCTCGTGCTCGGCCTTGATCTCGGTCGCGAGCTCGAGCGCGGTTTTGCCCTCGTTCGGCCGGTCAAAAGCCACATGGCGGAAGGCGAAAGACGACGCCAGCCAGGCGAGGCCGCCGGCGCCGAGGACGCGCGAGCGCATGCCCGCATTGTGCAGGTTCGATTTCATGTTCGGGTTTCCTGAAAGTGGGGTGAGCGTCAGCCTCAGCCGGCCCGCAGGGCGCGGAGTAAGGCGAGGCCATCATTCGCCGTGTCGTCAGGATCCCCCTGACCCTTGCCAGGCTCCCCCTGGCCCTTGAGGTGCAAGCGCACGGCGCGCTCCGCCTCGGCATTGGACAGGTCGAGCTGAGATTTCAGCAACCTCTCCCATTCGCGCTCGCTCAGCCGTTCCCCGGCCGCAAGTCGGTCGCGCAAATCATGAATATCAGCCTTCACGCCGGTAACGCGGGCCTCGATGTTCATCGGCATTGTCACGAGCGAGATTTCCCGCAGGTCGAGCTTGACCAGGTTCTGCACGCCGCGACGGCGCTCGTCCTGTTCGGCGCCTCCGGCGGGGACCCGGTAGCCGATCGACATGCCGCCGATCTCGTTTTCCTTGAGGTGCTCATACTTCTCGCGGCCCTGATTTGTCGCGAGGTTGAGCTTTCCCTTGACGTAGAGACCCTTGGCGTCCTCCGCGATGTCGGTCCACTTGCCGAGCAGCTGATCCTGCTGATGCATCCACAGCATGGGGATCGTGCGGCGTTCGCTCTTCGCCTTCACCACGCTCTCAATGAACGCGCCCGGCTGCACGGAATCGCCGCCGAGATCGACATTGCCGAAGGTCGAGGCATAACCCTCGAACTCGCCGACAATGCCGACCGCCTTGGCTTCAAGCCCGAGGTCGAAGGTTTTCATGCTGCATCCTCCAGCGACGGTCCGCCATTGTGTCCGATCCCGGCGGCTTCCGTGATCGGGATGTTCTGCGATTGCATGCGCGGGACATCGCCTCCTTCAACCGGCGGCATGTTCTCCAGTGCGCGCACCTCGTTGATGGTCATCACGCCGATCTGCGTCATGGTGCGATAGAACTCGGCGCGCGCCTTGCTGTCGCCGCGCAGCAGCCCCTCAACGCTGAACTCGATGGTGATCCCGGCCGCCCGGTCATCGGCCGTCAGCAGCTGCTTTTCGAGCGCCATCTCGATGCGCTTCAGGCGGCGGCGGAGCGTAAACTTCTGAAAGCCGAGCGTCTGTTCCGACAGGCCTGTTCCCCAGTTCGTTGTCTTCTCAGTATGGCCAATCATGAAGGGAGGCACGCCGAAGAAGCGGCAAATTTCCTCGACCGAGAACCCGCGCGATTCCAGCATCTGCGCGTCTTCGGGCGACAACGATATCGTCGAAAGCGTGGTGCCGCCTTCGGTGATGAAGGGCTTCCCCGCGTTCAAAGCCCCAGCGTACTTTTCGGTGACGAGCTCTTCGATCACCTTGCGCTGTTCGGGGGTCAGCCAGTCCTGAAAGCCGATTTGAACTGACGGACGAAGGCCGTTGCGGAAGGTCGCGCCAGCCGATTTGTCAATCGCCTGGGAAAGCCCAAAGACATGTCGACCATATGCGAGCGTGGACAGGCCACCCTCAGGTGCGCCGCCAAAGCCGCGGATATGAAGCACTTCGCTCTGCGATCGCACGAAGCTCTTGCCATCAGCAGTCCAGCGATACTCTAGCCTGCCGTTCTCAAGCCGGCGAACTGTCACGTTGTCGGGGCTGATCGGAACAAGACCGATGAGCCGATTGCCGATCATTTGCTTTTCGGCATACCCGTTGCCGCGCAGCTCGATACTGGCCGTGAGGAACTCGAGGAAATCGACCGCCGTCTGATCGGCATTCGGGCTATCGTGGAGAATACGATAGAGGCTGTGATCGCGGGCCACCTTGCGGACGCCCTTGGCATCCGTGCGGTAGACCATCAGAGGCAGAGATGAAATCGTGCCGGCCAGTAGATTGACGCAGGCCCAGGCAGCAGAGAGCGCGAGCACGCTGCTGTCTGTAACCGTCTCGCCGGAGTAGCCCTCCTGATGTGGAGCCCGCCAGCCCGAGGGCTCCTGCAATCGCAGAAGCCTCATCAAGCCGTAGACTGCCTTTTGACGCAGGTTCACGAGGACGCCTGAAGGCTCGCAAGGTAATCGTCCAAGCTCCCCTCCTCCTTGGCGTCCGGATTCCAGCTCATAAGGATCGCGGCGCACAGCATCGCGACGAACGGATCGATCTTGGCCCGGCCGGCAGTTTGCTTCGTCGCCATGTTGCCGTTGCCCTTGACCTCGACCTTCACGTTGCCGACGCACCAGTTCATCAGCGCGAGGCCGGAATGGCTGAGCGTGTCGTTGCTGAGCTTGTGCTCCAGGCCCCATAGAGCCGGCGAGAGCGCCGTGCCTTGGAGAAGACGGCGCAACATCTCGTCTGCGATCCCGCGCACGATCAGCTCATCGATCATCGCGGCGATGTTGTTCGGGTCGAAACCGACTGCGTCCTTTTCCGGCAGCAGTCCCAGCTTATGGAGGCGGGCCGCGATGTCGGCAATCTTCGCCAGATATTCGGAGACCTCGCAAAAGGTCAGCGAACCCTCGGCCTCGAAATCCTCGAGGATCGACGCGATGTCCTTGCGAACTTCCTTCACGTTCGGATGGGCGAAGGCATGGTTCCAGACCAGCCAGCGCCGCGTGACCTTCTCTCGGCCGATGACGCAGACGCCGAAAAGATCGTCGAGGCCGCCGCCGTCGAAGCCGAGGACCGCCACCTCACTCCGGCGGATCAGCTCGTCCAGCGTCAACGTCGGATCGGCTCGTGCCTCCCAGAAGTCCGCACCCCGCCAGCCATCGTCGGAGATGCCCACCCCGATCTCGATGTTGAGGTGCTGCGAGGCCCACACCTTTACGGCGTGCTCTCCTTTTTCCTGCTCGGAATTCCAGTCTGAAATCAGACTGGGCAATTGCACCGAGCGGCCGAGGTTCGGCATCACGAGCGGCCAGTTGTCCGAGTCCTTCCACATGTCCGGATCGGACGCGATGTCGCGAGGGAACTCGTACAGGATCGGCAGCATCCGCCGGACATCCCGGCCGCGGAACTCGCCATCGCGCATCTTGCGGGCGAACTTCAACTCATCCTTGAACGCGCCCGCCGGAGCTTCGTCGCTCTGCGTGGTCGTGATGATCAGCAGGCCTTCCGGCGTCTTCTCCAGGCCGCCGCGGATTTGACGCATAACCTTTGTCGTCTGGGCGTTGCGTCCGAGCAGATGGATCTCGTCCACCATGGCCATGATCAGGATGGCTCCGGTGAGGATGTTGACGTCGAAGGTCTTCACCCGCAGCTCGGTGTCGTTCGCGAGATCGACCACGGTCTTGATGTGGTCTCGGGTGCGGAACCGCCGTTTCAGATCCTTCGAGCACTCGATCATGCCGACCGCCTTGTCATAGGCGTTGTCGGAAATGGCCTGCGTCGGCGCCACGAATAGGGCTTCTGCTCTTGGCCGCTGATTCATCAGCATGCCGGTCAGCAGCAGCCCTGCGCTGTACGTTGTCTTGGACTGCCCCTTCGGCAACATCGCCAAGATGTCCCGGATCATCCGGACATTCGCCACCGGGTCCCAGGAGCCGAAAGCAACACGGACGATGTCACGGAACCAAGGCCCGCAGGCGTCCGCCATTTTCGGTGTGCCAGGCACATCGGGCAGCTGCAGTTCGTCGAACATTTCGAGCCCAAGGCTCGCCTCGCTCTCGAACAGTGGCAGATCTGGAATGAGGGATCGCCCGCCGCGGATGCGGTCTTCCCAATCCGGGCACGACAGATCCCACATGCGTCAGTTCACCTGGCGCTGACGCCTCGCCATCAGCTGCCCCAAAGGCGAGCCTGAATCCGGCTTCTGCGCCGCAGCGAGAGCAGCTTCCTTCTTACCGAGCCTCGGCACTGCCGGCGGTGTCGTTCGCGGTCGGCGTGTCTGGCCGAACTCCATGAGGTCGCTTTTCTCGAGGAATCGGTCGAATTCTCTCATCGCGCCTACATTGCCAGCTTCGACTTCCTTCCAAAGGATTTCGGCGCGCCGCATGTCCAGGCGATCTCGTGCGACCTCCCGGAACTTGAGCTCCGAAAAATAATGCCGCCGCAGGGTTGGCAAAGTAATGCGTAGCGCCCCAGCGATGCGCTCGTTGCCCCATCCAAGAGCCATTAACATATTGACCCGTCTACGGTTTTCGATGGTCGGAACGTGCGGGGGGCGGCCACGGCTTCCCCGCCCTTCAGGCACCGGGTCCCCGAAGAGGTCAAATTCTTCGCTCATCAAGAAAAAAACCTCTGCATGAGGGGGACGCGGGTCCGGGCCGAAGGGGCCTTCCAGACTTTAGACCCGCCCCCTCCCACTACGGACGGGCGCGCGCCGTACATCAATTGACACCATGACGTGCGTCTGCTGCCTTGACCCTCACGGAGGGCAGCATGAAGACATCACTCATGACTTTGGCGGCGCTTTTCGCTCTAGCTTCTCAGCAAGCGGCAGCTGCCAACATTGGTGCGGCTGAGATTTGCAAAGCAGCGATCGGGAAGACGATGGGGCGTTCCCCTTCCATCATCCAGATCGATGGCACATCTGCCGGCATCTACTCAATGAGCTATGTCCGAGACGATGGCACGCTTTGGTCGTATCGCTGCAAGCTAGAGGGCAATCAGGTAATCTGGGCCAGCGACAAGGGAAGGTGGCGGACCAAACCTGAGGACGGGAAGCTTACCTATCAAGTCACCCAAGATCGCAAGAAGGTCACCATCATTGAGGACTACGGTGATGGCAGTAAGTCACAGGAGACCTACGACCTATCAGCCTTTTGACTGATCGCTTCGACGCACTCCAACCTAATCCCACACACCCCGAGTGTGCAGGCTCGCCTGCTCTTCCTTCTGCTTGCCCTCGTCGTGGCATGACTTGCACAGCGTCTGGAACGGGCCGGCCCAGAACTTCACCTCATCACCCCGGTGCGGCTCGACATGGTCGCAGACCAGTTGAGGCGAAGGCGCCGAGCGGCGGCAGCGCGGGTTCTGGCAGGTGTAATGATCCCGCAGCAGCACGGCGGCCCGCAGCTTCTGCCAGCGCGCGGTCTTGTACAGCTTCCGCCAGGGCGCCGAGGCATCCCGCTTCCGGCTGCGCTCGGCCTCATCCTTCGGCGGCGGCGCGCCCACGAGAGGCGGCGGCGCGGTCAGCCTCGATTTCAAACCGGAAAGCCGCGCCATGCCCGCCACGAGGCTCCGCAAGAACGAAGAAACCCGCCTCGGCAGCGCGCCGGGCGGGTTTCCTATTTATCCGTGACCGAATAGGCACCAAGCTTCTGGACAAGTCAAGCGGGCTCTAGGCGTTTCTCTGAGACGCCAGAACAGAACCGCGCAAATCCATGTGGACAACAGCCGCTGATTCGGCCCACGGCGCTCGTGCGGCCTTCGGCCCCGACACCTCGAACCGCGCCAGAGGCTCACGCCCGAAACACGCCACGAGGCCGGCCAGCGCGCCCCACCATACGGCATATTCGCCCCGCATGCGCGCCACGCTGTCGGGGTGCGGATCGAACCGCACCGGGCAGATCGCATCGCGCCGCCCGTCATGGTCCCACACCACGGCGCGCCCTCGCTTGTCGGTGTCAAACGGCACGGCCCGCGCCCCTTCCTCGCACGGGTCCGGCCGCGTGCCCAGCTTGGCATGGGCCACCACCAGCGCCGTCGTCACCACCTGGTGCACGCGCGCCCGGCGGTCGGGCAGGCTCAGCACCCACGCCCCGCCATCGGCGCGGGCGATCTGCCCGCCTGCATCCTCTGCCGTCTCGTGCGTCCACATCTCCACGCCCTGCCCCGGCCGGTTGTCGAGGAACACGTCCGGCAGCGCCAGAACGCGGTCGTGCAGGTCCGCGATGTCCGCCGGCACGGCTCCGGCCTCAGCAAAGCCCGCCAGCATGCCTGCCGCCTGCCCGGACGTGTCGATCCGCGTGCCCAGCTCCATGAAGGCCGCCCCGGCGCAGCGCAGCGCCGGCAGGGGCCGCGCCACGCCCAGCACCTTCGCAGGCGTCACCCGCTCTACCCGATAGCGCCCATAGGCCTCTTGCAGCAGCAACTCAATGTCGATCCGCTCTTTCATCGCCAGCCCTCCCACTGCACCACCTGCACCACCTTGATTGAAGAGAAGAACAAAGGTGGTGCACAGCTAACCCCTTGCTCTCGCTTGCCAATCACCACCTGCACCACCTGCACCACCTCATTCCGGACTTTCCGGCGCACAAATTGCCCCGTGAGAGCGGGACCCTTCGGCGCGAAATGGCATCCGGGTTGCAGCCCGGTTGCGTGGCAACCTTCTTCCCGATGTCGGCAACATGGTCGGTCCTTCGTCGCTCGCGCGTGTGAGGCAAAAAGGTGGTGCAGGTGGTGCAGGTGGTGAAACGTAAGTGTTCACAATGGCTTGCCGTGAACCACCTTGCCGCCGTGCACCACCTCGACGTGGTGCACGAAAGTGCTTCTACCCCTCGTTATCCGGTCTCTCTTCCGCGAGGGATTGACCGTCCCAGCCCATGGAATGCTTGATTTCGGCGTCCCAGAAGGCCCGGCATTCGGCCAGAGGCGGCAATTGCCAGCACCATCGCCGCTTCGTCTCGCCAGGGTTCACGTCGATGAACTTCTGCACGCGCCTCAGCCCAGGCACGAGCTTGCGCATGGCGATGCCGAACGCCGTCATCTCGCTCTTGCGCTTCACGCCGATCTTCTCGGCATTGGCGATGTAGTCGTCGAAGAGGGTGTCGGCGGGGATGTCGTCCAGCCAGGACGAGCCCGCCCGTGTCGGCGCGCCATCCGTCAGGCGCTCGAACCACCAGCTTTGCACCGTGGTCAGGCTGCGCAGCTTCTGCTCCAGCAGCGCCGCCGTTTTCGGGATCTCGCGCAGGTTCACGCCGGAGAGGTCCATGCGCAGCAGGTCATGCAGCAGCGCCTCGCGGCCGCCGGCGTCCAGCTGTTCGTCCATTTCCGCGAAATAGGCATGGTTCTGCGCGCAGTTCGGCGCCACGTCGAACACGGCGAAGCGCCGCTCGTCCATGCCGGCCGGCACCACCCAATCCTCGTTCGAGGTCATGATCAGGCGCACGAAATTGTCGAGCCGGATCGGGTCGATGCCCTTGGCCTCGATCATCTGGAATTTCGATGTCACGAGGCCCTTCAGCCGGCCCTCGGCCGCCTTGTCGCCGGCCCACACGGCTTCCTCGGCCTGCAGCAGAAGGCAGCTCGCCATATGGGCATTGAACTGCCCGGTCACATAGCGCGGATCATCGACAAGGAAGTAATGCGACAGGAACAGGCTGCCGAACACTTCGCCGATCTTCGTCTTCCCGGAGCCCATCTTGCCCCGGAAGATCAGGGCCGTGCCGATGCGCTCGCGCGGCCTCTGCACCATGTGCGCCGCCCAGGCGAAGATCCAGTCGAACAGCTTTTCGTCGCCGCCGCAGACATTGGTCAGCAGATGGTCGCGGAAAATCGAATAGGTCCCGCCCTCGCGCGGCGTCACGCTGAATCCACGCCACAGGTTCAGATAGCCGGGCGTGTGCTTCGGCTCGCCCGGGTCGGGCACGAATTCGATGCCGCTATATTGCCGGCGCTTGCGGTTCTTGAGCCAGGCATCGGCCCAGCTGGTCGCCTTGATCTTCCCATCCTTGTCGACATGCTCGGTGAAGCGGTTCGAGAACCATTGCTTGAACGCGTCCACCGAGAGCACGCGGATGCGGTCTTCCACCGGCGCGTCGGGCCGCTCGCGGATCATCACGGCCTTGGCGCCCCACAGCACCAGCGCCCATTCCGTGTTCATGTCATCGACGCTGAAGCCGAACGCGCGCGGCTCGATCGGCGCGCCGTCTTCGGTCTCCGCCTTCGCCTTGGGCGTGCGCTTCGGCTTCGGCGGCGCGGCAGCGGCCTCCGAGCGTCCGCCCCGCCCGTCATCCACAACGGCGGCGTTCGCCAGCACGTCGCGCACGCGCCTCAGTCCGGCATGTTCCATCACGTCGCTCACGCCGTCACCATGTCGAAGAGGTCGGGAAGCCGCTCACGCACGGCCCGCTTGCGCGCCTGGCGCACGGGCTGCACATCGGCCCACAGCTTGGCGAAGGCGGCATTGCGGGTTTTCAGCTTGGCCTCGGCACGAATCCGCGCCGTCCGCTCGCGCGCCAGTTCGGCATTCGTGTGCGCCAGCTGCGCCCGCGTAAACGCGTCCCGCGCCTCGAGGAACAGCGCATAGAGCCGATCATTGTCCGGACGCCGCTCATAGGCCCGCCGCGCACGGCCGAGCGCCTCGGCGAGGGCGTTGAGGTCGCTCATGCCAAGAGCTCGATTTTGACAGGAAGTAAGCGCATAAAGCTGTTGTGTCTTCCGACTGCGCCCGCAACTACTTCATCGCTCTCGCCATCTTGGCCACAGCCGCATTGACTTGTTTCAGTGTCGCTTGGGGGGACTTGGGAGCGCTCGCATCGCTCCTTGGCGCTGCCGCGACTATCGGAGCGGGTTTCCTTGCACTCCAGAGCGCGCGTTTGCCCATCTCGGCAGCTGAAGATGTTCAGCGGCTGCAACGGCAGCAGGCCCGTAAGACTATCGCCATTCTCATTCACTATGAGCTGCTCCACCTGGAAGCTGAGATCAGGGAAGCGATGCAGCAGACTAATCTTAAGCGTATGGCCGTTCAGGTGCCGACAGAACTTCGGCGCTACGTTGATCATCTTCATGTCTTTGACGACGCGGGTAGCGTTTTGATTTGGATTGTCGGCGCGCTTTCCACAAACCAACGGCTTATCGAAAGGCATTTCGCACTTCCTCAGCTGGCCCAAGCGGAGGTTTTTGAACATGACCTCCATCTCACGCGGGAAAGGCTCGGCAATCTCCTTCCTCCGGTCGAAGGCCTCATTCCAGTAATTCAAAAGGAAACCGGCTTTCCTCCTTAGAGGCCGAGAACCTGAGCGGGCGTTTTTCATCTGAACGGGCTTCATGGGCGCGCCTCGAACAGCGGGCCTGCCTCGACCGCCTGAATGGACGTGCGAGCCTTTCGGCTGGCATGTCCCATCCAGTCAGCCTCGATGCGGCGTTGCGCGATAGCGGCATACTCTGGATTGAGCTCGATCAGCACGGCCCGCCGGCCGAGCCGTGCGGCGACTAGCGCCGTCGTTCCCGCCCCGCCGAAGGGATCGAGCACGAGCCCGCCTTTCGGGCATCCAGCGTTGATGCAGCGCGCAGCAAGCTCTGGCGGGAACGTCGCGAAATGGGCCTCCGAAAACGGCCGCGTGGCGATCTCCCAGACATCGACCGGCGCACGTTCGAAATTGCGTAGGTTCCGCCCTTCGCCGCGCGGCGTCTGCTCAATGCCTGTGTGGTTGATGTGCCCGGCATGCCGAGGAGCAGCGATATCAGCCGCGCGTGTTTTCTCTCTCGGCCCACCAACGGCCTTCATTGTGCCGTTCGTCTTCATCCCGCCGTTGGCGCGGGTGGAGCTGACCTGGCGCTCGATATCCTGCGCCCACCTCGAAAGTGAAGCGTCTGATGGCGCCTGACGCACAGCACCTGCGTCGTAGAAGTAGCGTGCCGACTTCGTGAGCATGAAAATCTTCTCATGGCTCGTGGCGGGTCGGTCCCGGATGCTCTCCGGCATCGGGTTCGACTTCGCCCAAATGATCTCCGAGCGCACCCACCAGCCATCTTCCTGCAGCGCGATCGCGAGCCGGTTCGGCACCATGCAGAGGTCTTTGGCCTTGAGGACGCCGCCGATGGTTGAGAACGGCTTGTCTCGGAAGGTGCGGTCATCGCCGCCGGCCGCCTTCGTATCGGCTGCCGAGCGTCCGTTGGGCGACGTGGCGTAGCAATCGCCGTAATTCACCCAGCAGGTGCCGGTTGGCTTGAGCACGCGACGCACCTCGCGGAATACGCGCACCATCACCTCAAGGTGCAAGGCCAGCGTCGGCTCAAGCCCGATCTGCTGGTCCACCTTCACGGCCCCGCATTTCCCACATGCGCTCCGATGTGCAAGCCGCAACTGATAGGAGTTCGTCGCGTCCGATCCTGCCAGCTTCGGACGGGCTTCCTGCCTGTTCTCGTGCATGGTGGGCGAGCGATGATCGCAATCCGGATCACCGCCAACCCATTGGGCTGTTCCATAATCCCGAAGCCCCCAATAGGGAGGGCTCGTCACCACGCAATCGACGCTGTCATCCGGCAGGCCGGCCAGCACTGCCAGCACGTCGCCGAGGTAGAGCGTCACACGCCCATTGAGGAAGACGATCGGCTCGCTCACGCCGCCCTCGCCTTCCGATGCTCAAGCCGCGCTGCCACCTCGCACGTCGTGGCCCGATCGGCCGCCACGGCCCCGATCTGCAGGGCCATGGCTCGCTGGCGGGGCGTGAGGTCGTAATGCGGCCAGCGCTCGTTGTGGAACCGCCAGCGTTTCAGCCCCAGCCGCGCCGCGAAGGCGTGCAGCCGCGCCCGGTCCTCGCAGAACAGATGGCACCAGCGCTGCCCCTTCGCGAACTGGAGCGCGTCGACATAAACGGGCGGATTGCATGCGCTGCAGAGATATCGCTCGCCTGACTTGCGCCAGCCGTAGAGCCGAACGGTCTCGGTTGGGTCAGTGCCGGCGAACGCAAGTTGGCGCGTGCAAAGATTGCAGGTCAGGATCACGCCGCCACCCCTTCCCTCACCAGATCGTTGATGTCGAAGCCCACGCCGGGGTCGGCGATGCGGATCACGCGGCCGGGCCGGGCGTTGCGGCGCACGCAGCGCGCCAACGCGTGCTCGGTCAGCACGGGCTCGCTGTCGCCGTCCTTGATCAGCACCAGCTCCTCGCATTCGTCGGGCACGGGCATGGCGCGGCCGTCCGGGTCGGGCACCGGCCCCGGCACCTTCACGGGCCGCATCCGTCCCGCCTTGTCGGCTTTCGTCAGGGTCGGATGCGTCAGGCTTTCGGTGGCGCGGCCGCCGAGATTGCCCAGATCACCGGCCACGCTGATCTTGGTTTCGCCCAGGTCCGCGCCGGCGGCGTGCAGCGCCACAAGCGGCAGCACGGCGTTCTCGATGCCCTCGGCTGCGATCACGGTGCGGGCATGGCGCACGCTGCGCAGCACGATCTCGCATCCGGCCTTCGAGCCGCGCATTTTCTTCGGGTTGAGGTACTCGCCCGGCGCCTCCGGGTCGGGAATGCGCGCCTTGCCCTTCGGCTGGGAGAGGTCCAGCCAGGTCATGTGAAGGCCCTGGAAGATGCCGCGCTCGTCGGTGAAGGCGGCCAGCATCACCGGCCCCGTGTGCAGCACCGGGCTCCGGCGGCCGCCATCGGCATGGAACTTCTGCGCGGGCCGGAAGCGCAGCCGCAGATCGAGGCCGTCCGGCACGGCAAAGCCCATGCGCAGGGCCAGATAATCCTCCACCGGCGTGCCGCGCCAATGCGCACCCTCGCGCCACCAGCGATAGAGCCGCGCCCGCTCGTCCTCGCGATAGCGCGCGCTGGCGGCTTCCTGCTTCGCCCGCTCCTCGGCCCGCTCGCGCTCGCGCCGCGCCGCGATCTCCGGATCGATCATGTTGGTGGCGCCACCGAGATGATCGACCGCCGCGCGAAAATCCAACCCGTGCATTTTCTGCACGAGTTTGATGACGTCGCCGCCCTCGTGGCACACGGCGCACACCCAGCCCTCGCCATCCACCTCGAAGCGGCCGGAGCGTTCGCTGCCCCCGCAGATCGGGCACGGCCCCACCAGCTTGCGGCCGACCTTGCGCAGCTTCACCCCGGCCACGCCCTCGATGGACGTGCGCGCGCGGATATCCGAGATCTGGTCGTCGGTCAGGCGGCTCATCGGCGTGGCCCCCGGAAGAGCAGTCGGATCGCGAAGGCGACGACGCCGATGTAGAGAATGACCATGCAGATCAGGGCTCCGAAGAGCCATCCGCCGGCCAGAGCAGCGAACAATGTGTCCATCACTGGCCGCCCTCCCCCAGCTCGGAGAGGATGCCGCCCACCACGCGCATCACGTCATGCGCCATGCTTTTCAGGCGGGCGCGCTCAACCTCGGTGATCGACGCCCCGCCGTCCGACTTGGCGGACATGCAGCGGATCAGCTCGCCCACCATTTCGGCGGTTTCCATCGTCAGGTCGGCGCCCAGCTCGGGCAGCGTGCCGTCATCGGCCGGCACGGGCACGAACACCCCGCCGGCCAGGATGGCCAGGTGCTCCACAGCGGCAGCGGCCTTGTGGTGTTCGGTCAGATGGCAGACATGGGCGAACGGCGCCCCGCGCGACACGTCCGGGTCGGTGTAGCCGTACACCGTGCCCAGCCGCACGCTGAGAAAGGCCGCCACCTCCTTGGGGCCGCCACACTGGTCGATCAGGCGGTCCATGGCGTCGTGCGCCGAGGCGAGCGGGCGGGGCTTGTACGGGTTCACCGGAATTGCCCTTCGACATTCCGGCGGATTTCCGCCCCGGCATCCGCCAGGTTGCGCGCATCGACAGCCGGAGAAGAATGATGAACGCCCGAACCCGAGACCCCATCTTCATCGCCCTCG
Organism: Terrihabitans aquatilis; assembly: GCF_052542005.1. Taxonomy (NCBI): domain Bacteria; kingdom Pseudomonadati; phylum Pseudomonadota; class Alphaproteobacteria; order Hyphomicrobiales; genus Terrihabitans; species Terrihabitans aquatilis. The sequence continues at coordinate 1,011,045 of NZ_JBOCUO010000001.1, forward strand.
CCCATCTGGCGCAGGCTCAGGAGATCCTCGAGCGCGCGGTCGCTTGCCGCGAGCAGATCGCGGCCCAGCAGGCGAGCCTCGCGCGGGTCGAAGGCGATCTGCAGCGTGCCGCGAATGCCCCGGATGTCGAGATCGACGAGCACGGCCCCGGTGGTCGCGCTGGCGAAGGATCGGATGACGACGTTGCCCATTAGGACGCCTCGTCGGCTGGAACCGGAACGTTCGTGGGCCACTCGACATCGCCCGGCCAGTTAGCGGCGAACCAAGAAACAAGGCGGTCGTAGGTTTTGACCGTGAAGTTCTGGCCTTCGGCGATCCGGGCCATGAACGTGCTGTCGTTCAGCGCGCGCCGTCCGACCATGCCGTCTGACATTCCGGTAGCTGCCGCAAACCGTGCGGAGAGTTCGACCAGATGAGCGCGAAGAACGTGTTCCATGAACAAAGACTGCGTAAATTTCCGCATAGCGTCAAGCGGAAATTTACGATTAGCCGTCCGCACGCGGATCGTGGATAAATCCGCTATGAGGTCAGATCAGATGGCGGCTCTCAGAACCGCTCTCAGCGAAGCGCTGAACGAACGCGAAATCGCCCCAACGGCGATCGCGAGAGCTATCGGCCGAGACGGTAATTATGTTCGCGATTTTCTCACGGGCCGAAAGCGATCGCTTGGAGCCGCAGAGATTACTGCCATTGAAGCGCACCTCGGCTTTGCTCCTGGCTTCCTTCTTGGCATAGCTGTGAGTGGAAGCGAGACCGTAGCCTTACGTTCGAAGGCCCGACCGGCAAGTGATGTATCTTATGCGCCTCAGGCCGATACGCTCGCGCTCGGAGCGAAAGACGTGCCGATCATGGGCATCTCGGTCGGCGGCACGGATGGCGAATTCTACATGAACGGCGATGTGGTGGATTACGCGCGCCGCCTTCCCGGCATCGCCCGCACGGCCAACGTGTTCGGCGTCCATATTGAGGGCACCAGCATGCAGCCCAAATACGAGCCGGGCGAACTGGTCTACGCCAGCCCCGGCCGCGCGCCGGTTGCTGGCGATTACATCATCGTCGAGCTGGTACCGACCGATGGCGAACGCGCCGGGCCAGCCTACGTGAAGCGCCTCGTCAGGCGCTCAGGCACCCGCCTCATCTGCGAGCAGTTCAACCCTGCGGGCGAGGTCGAGTACGACCAGCGCGAGGTGAAGGCCGTGTACCGGATCATTCCAATGAGCGAACTCGTGGGTTTTTAGTCGGCAAACATCGAGGTTGATGAAATGCGCTCAACAGCTAACGCAATGAGCCGGTCATCGAAAATCTTGATCTTACGAGCCGCGGCTACAGGGCCTCCGGGCCACTCCTTTAAGGCCTCACCAATCGCCACGGGATCCAGATCGACTTCCTCATGATGATGAAGCCAATCCACGGTGGCTAGCAGTTCCATCCCAAGAGGAGATTCAAAGCCGTCAATCAAGTCTGATGTGCACTCAAGCGCAGCATGAAAAGACTTGGCCTCTGTATTCAGATAAACTGCTATCCTGTCGCGCTGCGCGTCATCGAAAACGATCAGATCATGAGGGCCTGCATCGGCCAGCCTTTTTCCGCAACGCAGATAGCTACCGTCCAGGCCGTTCAGCAGATGCGTAAGCCGTTGCGAATAAGGCCCGTACTTGTTTGCGCCAAACTGGAGATCGAGAGGATTGTCTATCTCTTGTCGAAGAATGCTGCGCTCAAGAAAATAGGCTAGCTTCTGAACCTCGAGCAGAGAGCATTCTAGCCCGAGCACGGAGTATCGACGAACAAGCTCGGCGACCATAGCTCGCGCAGGAGTGAGCTTCTGCACGCCTTCGCGCTTAGTAACATTCTGATATTGCGCGGTAGGTTCGAAAATGATGACTTCCACCGCATGCAAATCCGCAAGGGCATCTTCGATGCGGACACGAACATCGGACCACGCTAGTCCGCCATTACCACTGCCCAGAGGCGGCAAGGCGATTGACTTGACGTTCTCCTGAATGATGAAATCACGCAGCTCGTCAAGTCCAGCGTCTATCCATTCGATCTTCGACGGGTGGCGCCAGTGCTTTTTCGTAGGAAAGTTCACGATCCAACGCGGGCCATCCAGCCTGTTGGATTCGGTGACAAAAAGCTTGCCGACCTTCACTTGGCCAGTCTTACAGGCCTGCTCATAAGCCTTAAAGTTTTCGGGAAACGCTTCCTTGAACATCAAGGCAATGCCTTTTCCCATCACCCCAACCGTATTCACGGTATTAACCAAGGCGTCGGCGTCCGCCTGAAGCAGATTCCCAGAAGTGAAGGTTAGCATCAGAAATACCAATCCGGCTTCACGGCCACTCTGATCCCTAGGTTCCGCGTGTCTACAGCGCTTTTCACGCTTTCCGCCACACTTCGGTTGAAGCAAACGATCCCCTTCAAGCACCTGATCGGCATACGCTGATGGATCAAGGCTTCCGCCTGATAACGCTCCATCTTGCCGGGATCATCTGGATCTCGCTTGAAGTCTCTCCTCTGCAAAATGTCCCAGTCTAACTTGTCTAAGTCCGCAAGTGCGCTGAAAAATTGTGCCGCCGAGAGATAGGCGTGCCGATCCGTGAAAAGAAATTCGACTCCCCGTTCGGCCATATCATGCAAAGAAGCCACGAGTATCACAATCTCTGAATTGGCTCGCTTGGTTATGTCGTTGTACCCAGTTTTTATGTTCAACAGCATGGGCGAGTGAGGGGTAAAATAGAACGGCACGTAGTCACTCAACTTGCCGCCGGGAGGCTGAAGAATCGGCCTTTCACGCCGCTTCACGATTAAGTCCGGATTACCGATATCCAGGTAAGCAGGGTTTCGCGTCTTCGAGCTTGAGCAATGAACTCCATTCTCCAGATACCACTCGAGGTTGCTCCGATGGAGAATCCTAAAGATCAAGGCCTTTTTGGGTGTGAGGTCCTGCGGCATACCTACCATCAAGCAAATTCGGCAGCATCGTAAGTACTCGATATATGTTAGGAAACCCTAAGCCGCCACGGCCGCCATCTCGGCCGCATCCTCTGGCACCGTGCCGTAGAAGCCCAGCACCACCGCATCCTCAAAATCGCCGAACTGCGGATCTCCGGTTCGGCTGAAGGCGATCGCGCCGCCTTTCGCCGCCAGGCGCTGCGCCAGCGAGCGCGCGCCATGCTCGGATTGCGCCTGTTTGGCCTCTCCCACCACCAGCCCACGCTCTGTGTTCTCGAACGGCTGAACCACGAAATAGGTGACGCTGGCCATCTTCTTCTCCCAAATGACTGCGACAGCCTGACTCAAGCATGAGAACATTTCAAGAACATAAGCACCATGAGGTTAATCGTATTTTTCCGCACTTTGTGTTGACGTGCGTATTTTTCCGCTGCATGCTCTTTCCATCAACCGATGGAGGCCCGCAGTGTTGCAGGCACAGATCACCCCTTCCAATCCTGTCGTTGTCCGCATGGCGGCGTTCATGCAGAACCGCGCAGCGGCTTCCGGCTGCTGCACCGAGCAGGATCTGCGAGACGCGGGCTATGACGACGACGAGGTCCGCATCCTCTCGGCAAGCGCGGCCCGGTTCGCCCGGCATCAGTCCGAGCGCCAGCTGGCCGACATGGCCCGTCTCACGGCCCCGGCCGCGCCAGACCCCCGCTATGAGCCGAAACCCGGCCAGTATGAACCGCCACCCTTCGCGCTGACCGAGGGCAGCCGCGAGCTCTACGTGCGCGCCATGCTGTCGACGCTGCGCGCCATGCCCTGCCGCCCGGCATCTTTGCGCATCGCGCGCGAGCATCTGGCCCGCCAGGGCCACGCCCCCGAAACCATCGCCGCCTGCGCCGATGAAGCCTTCACCCGCCTCCATGGCCATGCCGTCAACGCCTATGAGCTGCCACTGGCCGGGGGTGTGCGATGAGCGAGGCCGCCCGCTTCCGCAGCGCGTGCCACATCATGATGAACCTGGACAAGCACGAGCTTGAAGAGGCCGGCGTCATCAAGCCCGGAGCGGTCGGTGGTTCGGACTGGACCCGCTTCAACAGAGATCCCCTGATCTTCGTCGTCAAGCTTCCGGATGATCGCTTTGCCGCGCTCTGGCGCCTGATCGAGGCTAGCCTGCCCGAACGTCTGGTGAAGGCGATATGACCGCCGCCGTCTACATGCACGGCCGCTCCGGGCGCGCGCTCGATATCCTCAATCCCACGATCGAGGCCGTAGACTTCCGCGAGATCGCCGAGACCTTGGCCGGCATCAACCGCTACACGGCCGCGTTCGAGACGCCGATCTCGGTGGCGCAGCACACCATCATCGCCTGCGCCGCCGCGCCGGATGCCTACAAGCCGTGGGTGCTGCTGCACGACGCGCACGAGCAACGCGTGGGCGATATCGGCACGCCGCAGGCCGAGCTGCTGGCGGCAATGGCTGCTGAGGAGTTCGAGGCAGGCGACGTCATCGTTCGCAGCGCCATTCGCTGGGCAAAGCTCCGGCACGACCAGGCGATCTACGCCGCCGCCGGCCTCACCATGCCCGGCCAGCGCCAGCGCATCGAGATCGACAAGGCCGACCTCGTCGCCATGCGCACCGAGATCCGTGATTTCAACGGCGGCCGCGCCTGCCTGGAAGGCTGGCCCCACGGCCTGTTCGACGTCGCGCCCCTGCCCCGCGTCTTCCGCTTCCGCCCCGCGCCCGACGTCGCGGACGAGCTTTTCATGCTGATGCAGCGCCATCTGCCCGCGCTCAACGGCACCCACCCTTCCCGCCGCTGACACAGGAACGCCCCTCCATGGCCCGCACCATCCGCCGCTTTACCGAAATGCTGGGCCTGCTGGCCCGCGGCAAGTTCGAGCCCAAGCTCGACGCCGCTTTGGCCGAGGCGCTCCAGACGCTGGAGAACCTGCCCGGCAGCAAGGGGAGCGCCACGCTCACCGTCACGATCAACATCGCGATGGCCGACGATCGCGTGGAGATCAAGCCGAAGCTTGCCCTGAAGCTTCCCGAGGAAGCCACGCCCTCCACCACGTTCTGGCCCATCGAGGGCGAGCTGTCCGTCCAGCACCCCAGCCAGACCGAGATGTTCCCCGCGCGCGACACCCAGCCGCGCGGGTCCGAATCCGCGTCCGCGTAATCCCCTCAACCGGAGAGAATGAGCACCATGGCGAACCCGAACAGCACCGGCATCCAGCCGGATCAGACCTCGCTCACGGCCAACGCCGTGGGCATCATCGCCGACCTTGCCGAGAAGGCGAGCGAGGCGGAAGTACTCCACATTCCTGCAGTCGGCCTTGGCGATGGCCTGCCGACGATGGTGCCGGCACTGTTCGACCGCAAGACCGGCTCGGCCAAGAGCCTGTTGCCCCTGATCGAAGAGGCCCGGCAGGAGCCGGAGCGCCGCAAGGGCACGGCCACAACCACGACTCTCGCCAGCTTCATCGACCTCATCAACCGCCACAAGGATGAGGGATCGGCCGTGTTCGGGCAGACGGCATGGCCGAACCCGCGCCTGACTGCCGTGATCGATTACCACACGCTTGACCACACTCCGCGCTGGGGGCGCCATCGCATCAGTTACGCCTTTCCTGTCACCGATGAGCTGAAGGCGTGGGTGGATGGCAACGGAAAGGCCATGGAGCAGGCGGAGTTCGCCGCCTTCCTCGAGGAGCACGCCGCCGAACTGGCCTCTCCGTTCGACGCCGAGAAGATCGATCTCGAACGGCTGTTCAAGGCGAATTTCGCCACGCCCAATGAGCTGATCGACCTCTCGCGCTCGCTGGAAGTGTTCGTCGGCGCTCGGGTGAAGCGGCAGGAGCGGCTGCAGACCGGCGAGCGCACCATCGAGTTTGCCGAGGAGCACACCAACGGCAACGGCGAGAAGGTGACGATCCCCGGCATCTTCATGCTGTCCGTGCCGGCCTTCGTCGATGGCGCCGCCGTGCGGATCCCGGCACGCCTTCGCTACCGCATCGCGGGCGGATCGGTGGTGTGGTTCTACCAGCTCTATCGCTGGGAATTCTGGCTGCGTGAGCAGGTCGTGTCCGACCTCGACCGCGTCGCCGATGAAACCGAACTGCCAACCTTCGAAGGAAGCCCCGAGGCCTGACGGCCTGGCCCTTCGAAGCGGGGCGCGCGGCTCCCCCCACCGGCCGCGCGCCCCACCCCTTCCCAGCATCGTGAGACGACATGACCGCCCCAGCCCTCGAATGCACCCTGGAACGCAACGCGCTCCTGAAGGCCATGTCCGCCGCGCAGCGCGTGGTGGAGAAGCGCACCACCATTCCCGTTCTGTCGAACGTCCGCATCGAGGCCGTGCAGGATCGCCTCGCCATCAAGGCCACCGATCTCGACATCCAGATCGACGTGGCGGCCGAGGCGGCTGTGCGCACGCCGGGCATCACCACCGTGCCCGCCCACACCTTCCACGACATCGTGCGCAAGCTTCAGGACGGCGCGCAGGTCTCGCTCTCCATGGCGAAGGAAAACACCCTGATCGTCAAATCCGGCCGGTCGCGCTTCACGCTGCAGACGCTGGATGCCGACCAGTTCCCCGATCTGGCGGTCGGCGACCTGCCCTATGCCTTCGAACTGGCGCCGGCGACGATCGGCGACCTGATCGCCCGCACCGGCTTTGCGATCTCCAGCGAGGAGACGCGCTATTACCTCAACGGCATCTATATGCACCCGCTGGAGGGCAAGCTCGTCGCGGTCGCCACCGACGGCCACCGGCTGGCCCGCGTGCAGGCCGACCTGCCGAGCGGCGCCGCCGCCATGCCGGGCGTGATCGTGCCGCGCAAGACGGTGACGGAAATCGCCCGCCTCCTGACCGGCCAGAAACAGCCGGTGCGCATCGAGGTGAGCGTCACGAAGATGCGCGTGACCTTCCCCGGCGAGCCCTCGACGCCCGGCGGCGAAGGCCTGCCAATCGTGCTCACCAGCAAGCTGATCGACGGCACCTTCCCGGATTATCAGCGCGTCATTCCGCAGGGCAACAGCAAGAGCTTCAAGGTGGAGACGGCGGCCCTGTCCGCCGCGGTCGACCGCGTGGCCACCATCTCCAACGAGCGCGGCCGCGCCGTGAAATTCGCCTTCGCCGGCGATGGCGTGACGCTGACCGTGACCAATCCCGACGCCGGCCGGGCCGAAGATTACGCCGAGGGTGCGATGGACGGCGACGACGTCGAGATCGGCTTCAACGGCCGCTACTTCACCGACGTCATCGGCGCTCACGGCGGCGACACCACCATCATCAAACTGGCCGACGCCGGCTCCCCCACTTTGTTCGCAGCCGAAGGCGACGACGACGCCCTCTTCGTGCTGATGCCGATGAGGGTGTGATGACCAGCGATCCCCGCCCCGATCAGATCAAGAGGAATGCCGCGATGAGAGACACATCGGACGAACAGCACGAGAGAGTAGATGCTGTTTCGGAAGCGATCTTCGATGCGATTAGCGCAGGTGTCGGCGACCCTGACCGTTACAGCGATCTGCCCCCGCAAGATCAGGCAAAAATGCGCCCGGTAGCCAAGGCCGCGATCGCCGCCACGATGGTTTCGATTGCGGATGAAGTCGCCGCCTTCTGGAATGGTAAAGCTGAGCGTTGGCAGCATGTTCGCTCGGGCGGCTTCTATAGCATCATCGGGGCCGCGCGCCTTCAACTCGACGGCCCCGACGACGAAGCCGAGATGGTGATTTACCGCAGCGAGGCTGACGGATCGGTTTGGGTCCGTCGCAAGAGCGAGTTCATGGACGGCCGCTTCGTGCGTACCTCCGGACAGACGGAGGGCGCGTAATGGCCGGCTCCGTCAATAAGATCATCCTCGTCGGCAATCTCGGCCGCGATCCGGAGATGAGCCGCAGCCGGGATGGCAAGGCCATCGCCACGCTCAACGTGGCCACGTCCGAGAGCTGGCGCGACAAGAGCACCGGCGAGCGCAAGGAAGTCACGGACTGGCACCGCGTCGTCATCTTCAACGACAAGCTTGCAGAGGTGGCCGAGAAATATCTGCGCAAGGGCGCGAAGGTCTACATCGAGGGCGCCAGCAAGACGCGCAAATGGACCGACAATGCGGGTGTCGAGCGCTACGTCACCGAGGTCGTGCTCTCCGGTTTCAACGGCGTGCTGACCATGCTCGACAGCCGAGAGCGCACGCCCGGCGCCGACAGCGAAGACGCCTACGGCTCCAGCGGCGGCAACAACCGGCCGATGGGCGACGTCATCGACGACGAGATTCCGTTCTGATGGCAACCGGCAGTCTCGTTTCACCACGGACCAAGATTGCGGCTCGCCTTCCCATGCGCCGCGGACTGTCTTGCGCGGAGGCTGCCGTCTATATCGGGATTGGAGAGACACTCTTCCGCAGCATGGTGGATGACAAACGGATGCCTCGCCCGCGCTTGCTCAATGGCCGGCGCGTGTGGGACGTTGACGATCTCGACGCCGCGTTCAAGGCGCTGCCCATTGAGGGCGAGGATCCGGAGATGGACACGTGGGCCGACGTTCGCTGATCGAGCTGAAATACGTTCAGGCCTTCCGTGATCGTCACGGCACCATGCGTTATTATTTCCGCCGCAATGGAATCCGCCGAGCACTGCCGGGACAACCGGGATCGTCGGATTTCATGGAAGCTTATGCTGCAGCACTGGACGAGCTGGCACCCGTTGGTGTGAAGAAGAGGGAAGCGGCCGGCGCTGGAACGTTCGCGGCCTTGGCGGCTTGCTACTATGGCAGCACCAAGTATCTTGGCCTTTCACCGGGCAGCCGAACCAATTACCGCCGCGTGATCGACGGTTTCCTTGAATCTCACGGCCACCGCCGCGTGGATCAGATGAAGCGCGAGCACGTCGACGCCATCATCGGCCGCATGTCGGCGACACCAGGGGCGGCCATCATCTTGCTGAAGCGCATCCGCATTCTGTGCCGTTACGCCATCGAGCTAGGCTGGCATGATCGCGACCCGACCGCCGGAGCAAAGAGCTTTCGCTCCACCGAGATCCACACGTGGACGGAAGATGAGATTGGGATATTCGAGGAGCGCTGGCCCGCAGGCTCGCGAGAACGCCTGACATTCTCGCTGCTGCTCTACACCGGCCAGCGCGGATCGGACGTCTATCGCATGACGTGGGCAGACATCGCCGGCGACAGCATCCGGGTCGCGCAGCAGAAGACCGGCACGAAGCTGGTGATCCCGCTCCATCCGAATCTACGTGCGGAGCTTGCGCTCGCACCGAAGAAGCACGCATGCATCCTCGCCACGGCCTACGGCGCGTCTTTCAGCCTGAAGGGATTCGGCCAGATGATTTCGGCCGCCATCGTCGCAACTGGCCTGCCATCCCGCTGCAAGGCCCACGGCTTGCGCAAAGCCGCCGCGCGGCGGCTTGCGGAATGCGGCGCGACGGAGAAGGAAATCGCCTCGATCACCGGCCACAAGACACTCGCCGAGGTCGAGCGCTACACGCGCGCAGCAAACCAGGAGCACCTCGCCAAGCAGGCAATGGAGAAACAGGCGGGGAACAGAAGTGTCAAACCTGCAATATCAGCAGTGTCAAACTTCAAAGAAAAGTGAGTTCTATCAGCTACTTATAAGTAGCACTGGTGCTCCCAAGGGGAATCGAACCCCTGTTTTCGCCGTGAGAGGGCGACGTCCTAGACCGCTAGACGATGGGAGCGGCGCGGCCGGTGACCGCGAAGGCGCTTTCTATACGAGCACGCCGCGGAAGGATCAAGGGGCAAATGACGTTTCGATACGCCCGCGATAGGTCAATGTGGCGACATCGAACACCTGGATGCTCTGCGCTCCATCCGCCGCCTCGATCGTGATGAAAAGGCGCTGCCCGTCGGAAGTGGTGCCCACGATCCGGGCGCCCGCCGGCAACGTGACCGTTCCGGACAATTCCTGCCCGGAGGTCGGAGCTGAGACGGGCGGGGATGCAAGAGCGGGAACCTCGTCGCGCTTGACGAGACGCCACACGATCACCGACATGACCAGCACGAAACCGACAAACATGATGGCGGTCGACACGCCCACGAAGATGCGCATACGGCGGACGATCCGCGCGGTGCGCGGGTCCTCGTCGTCGGTCCGATCCTCGTCCTCGATGTGAGCCATGTCTGAAACCGATACCCGCCTCGATGTGACCCTTCCGCCCGATCTGGGAGGCGAAAGGCTGGACCGCGCGCTGGCGCAGGCGGTGCCCGATCTTTCACGCACCCGGATACAGGCGCTGATACGCGCGGGCAAGGTGGCCGTGAACGGGCGGGCCGTGGAGGACCCGGGGCTGAAGGTCCACGGCGGCGAAGAGACCTCCATCCTGATTCCGCCGCCTGAGCCCGCGATCCCACTGGCTGAGCCCATCCCGCTCGACGTGGCCTATGAGGATGACGAACTCATCGTTATCGACAAGCCGGCCGGCCTTGTCGTCCATCCCGGGGCCGGCAATTGGTCGGGAACCATGGTGAATGCGCTGCTCGCCCATTGCGCCGGTTCGCTTTCGGGCATTGGCGGCGTGGAGCGGCCGGGCATCGTTCACCGCCTCGACAAGGACACCTCCGGCCTGCTCGTCGTCGCCAAGAACGACCGCGCTCACCGCGCGCTTGCGGCACAATTTGCCGATCATGGCCGGACCGGGCCATTGGAGCGGGCTTATCTCGCGCTCGTCTGGGGGCCACTGCCCCGCCCACACGGCACCGTCGATGCTCCGATCGACCGCGACCCGCGCAACCGGGAAAAGATGCGGGTGTGCCCCCCGCAATATGGCCGCGAAGCCATCACCCATTGGGAGAGCCTGAAGCGCTTCGGGCCACGCGAGGCGCCCCTCGTGACATTGGTGCGTTGCCGGCTGGAGACGGGGCGCACGCACCAGATCCGCGTCCATCTCTCGCATATCGGTCACCCGGTGCTGGGTGATTCGGTCTATGGCGCGGGTTTCAAGACCAAGGCGCGCCATCTGCCCGAATCCGCGCGCGCGCGGCTCGAGGGGCTCGGCCGGCAGGCCCTTCATGCCGCGCACCTTGCGTTCGAGCACCCCGTGACCGGGGAGTTGATGTCATTCGACAGCCCCATTCCCGACGATATGGCGCAACTTGTGGAAGCGCTGTCCACGGAGCTTTAATCAGGATGCGGGCTTCACGGCGCTGTGAGTCCGCAGCCCCCTTATCGCCACACTAGGCGTTCCCTATATAGGGAGGGATGGCTGGCACCCGGGTGCGGCCACGCATGGCCTTGCCGTTCCGGGAGGCCAAAGGGGAAGAAATCATATGGCGCGTGCTGCGCTTCCAATCATTGTCAGCGACAGCGGCCTCAGCCGCTATCTCGATGAAATCCGCCGCTATCCCATGCTAGGCGCGGACGAGGAATTCATGCTGGCCAAAAGCTGGCGCGAACACGGCGATCGCGACGCCGCGCACCAGCTCGTTACCAGCCATTTGCGCCTCGTGGCCAAGATCGCCATGGGCTATCGCGGCTATGGACTGCCCATCGGCGAGGTGATTTCCGAGGGCAATGTCGGCCTCATGCAGGCCGTGAAACGCTTCGAGCCGGACAAGGGCTTCCGCCTGGCCACCTACGCCATGTGGTGGATCCGTGCCGCGATCCAGGAATACATTTTGCGCTCGTGGTCGCTCGTGAAGATGGGCACCACCGCGAACCAGAAGAAGCTGTTCTTCAACCTGCGCAAGGCCAAGAGCCAGATCTCGGCGCTGGACGAGGGAGATCTGCGTCCCGATCAGGTTAAGACCATCGCCACCCGTCTCGGCGTGTCCGAGGATGACGTCGTGTCCATGAACCGGCGTCTGTCGGGCGATTCATCCCTGAATTCGCCTTTGCGGAGCGACGAGGCGGATTCGGGCGAATGGCAGGATTGGCTTGTCGATGAAAGCGCGAGCCAGGAATCGATCCTCGCGGAATCGGAAGAGCTCGACAATCGGCGTGCGGCGCTGAAGCAGGCCATGGGCGTGCTGAACGACCGCGAGCGCCGCATCTTTGAAGCGCGCAAGCTGGCGGAGGAGCCGATCACGCTCGAGGAGCTTTCCACCGAGTTCGGCGTCTCGCGCGAGCGCGTGCGCCAGATCGAGGTGCGAGCCTTCGAGAAGGTTCAGCAGGCGGTTCGCGACAGCGTCGCCCTTCTGGAGGCCGGCAGCGGCTCTCCCCGGGCGGCGCTCGCCCATTCCTGAGCGGGCTGGACCCGGTCGATTTTGCAGGCGTCCCGGCGAATCCGCCCGGACGCTTTTTTATTGCGGAGACGGCACGCCCGGCTGGCCCTGCGAACCCGCGACTGGCGCGGATCCGGCCCAGGCGGCCAGGGCCTCGTTGAAGGCCCGCTCGCCCGGAGTGCCCTTTTCGATCGTCAGCACCGCGCGACGACCGTTGTCGTAGAGCAGCGGAATGTCGATCCAGGGACGCTCGCGCACGGCCTTCATGTTCTCGGCCAGATCACGCGGCGCAGCCGACAGGCCGATGAGGAAGAAGTTTGCCGTAACCTTCACCGACAGGCCGGACAGGGCCGCACCACCCGCTTCCTCGGACGGCTTGAACAGGATGCCCGGCACGGAGCTGATCCCCGCATTTGGGAAATCCGGCGGCAGGGTGAACTGGATATCGATCGTGTGGCTGGCCGGCAGCGTGGGATCGGTGTTGCGCTGCATCAGAAGGCTCGCCGAAATGTTGCGCTCCGGCACGCTGATGTCGCCGCGCAGAACCGTTTCCGACGAATTGGCCGCCGTTTCGGTACGCCACACGATTGAGCCCTGGAAGGCCGTCCCGCCTCTCTGGTCCGGCGTTTCTTCGTAAAGGATCGCCCGCTGCGCGACGAGGCTGGCAGAATCCTCGGACAGGGCGGGAGCCTCGTCCGGAACCGCGTCCGGCGCGACGGCCACCTCTTCAGGCGGCGGCGCGTTTGGTGTTTCGCTCGCTGCCGGAGGTGTTTCCGGAACGTCGGAAGACTGGCCGACGCGGTCGGTGTTCTTCGGCTCCATCTGCGTGGCAGGCTGGTTTTCGACCGGCGCGTCGCCAAGGCTGGCCGACAGCTGGTCACGCGCGAAATAGGCCCAGGCGCCCAGAGCGGCCAGCACGAGAACCGCAGCAACAGCGGCGATAGCCGGCCAACGCGAGCGGCTTGCCGGCAGCACATCGGCGCCTGCCGCGTTCTGCCCGGGAACGACGGGCGGCCTGAGCTGCGGCGCGCGCGGTGGCACCGGTGGGCGCGGTGCGTCGGCGCGCGGCCGTGCACGCGGCAGATCGCCGGCGGCAACCCGTTCCCTGACCTGACTATCGGCGGCGACGGCGCCCTGCGACGCGGCTTCGGCCGCCTCGCGGCCGGTTGATCCCACAGGCACGCTCGAGGCGCCCGGGACACCACCACCCATTTCCGACTCGAGACGGCGGACGGCTTCCTCAAGCGCCAGACGTTCGCGGGTGATCTCCGATTCGCTCAGCGGCGGATCGTAGCTGCGCAATTGCTTGACGATCGCCTGTCGCGCACGCTCGTAAACAGAACGGCGCGTTTCGGCCGTGTTGGGCTGAAGCCCGCCGACCGCTCGCGACAGAAGAGGGTAATAATCGGCCATATCGCCTTCGACTACGCACTCGGACGGATCGGACGACCGCCCTCCTCGGGGTTAATCCTGGAAAGGGTCGTGCACAAGGATCGTGTCCTCACGCTCGGGGCTTGTCGAGAGCAAAGCGACAGGACAACCGATCAGCTCCTCGATCCAGCGCACATATTTCACAGCCTGCGCCGGCAGGTCGGCCCAGGAGCGTGCACCATGGCTTGATTCGCTCCATCCGGCGATTGTCTCGTAGATGGGTTCGACGCGCGCCTGCTCGCCCTGGCCGGCGGGCAGACGATCGATCTCCTGCCCGTCGAGGCGGTAGCGGGTACAGACCTTGATCTCTTCGAGGCCGTCGAGGATGTCGAGCTTGGTCAGCGCTATGCCGGTGATGCCGGAGGTGCGCACGGTCTGGCGCACGGCCACGGCGTCGAACCAGCCGCAGCGGCGCGGACGGCCCGTGACAGTGCCGAACTCGCGGCCGCGCTCGCCAATCAGGCGGCCGGTCTCATCGAGCAGCTCGGTCGGGAACGGACCTTCGCCCACGCGGGTGGTGTAGGCCTTGGCGATGCCCAGCACATAGCCCACGGCGGAAGGGCCGAGGCCCGAGCCCGTGGCGGCCGCACCGGCCACCGTGTTGGACGAGGTCACGAACGGGTAGGTGCCGTGGTCCACGTCGAGCAGCGCGCCCTGCGCGCCCTCGAACAGCATGCGATCGCCCTTGCGGCGATGCTCGTCCAGCAGAACCCAGGTCGCGTCCATGAAGGGCAGCACCTTCGGCGCGGCGCTCGTCAGTTCCTCGACGACCGAATCGGCGGAGATTTCCTCCAGCCCCAGGCCACGCCGCAGCGCGTTGTGGTGGGCCAGAAGGCGCTCCACCTTGTCGCGGAGGCTTTCGGGATTGGCGAGATCCATCACGCGGATCGCGCGCCGGCCGACCTTGTCCTCATAAGCAGGGCCGATGCCGCGCTTCGTCGTGCCGATGCGGGTGCCGGAATTCGAGTTCTCGCGAATCGCGTCGAGCTCACGGTGAAGCGATAGGATGAGCGTGGCGTTTTCCGCGATGCGCAGGTTATCGCGGGTGATCTCGACGCCCTGCCCCTTCAGCCGTTCGACTTCGTCACCGAATGCGTGCGGATCGACCACGACGCCATTGCCGATGACCGACAGCTTGCCGCCACGCACCACGCCCGACGGAAGCAGGCTGAGCTTGTAGGTAACGCCGTCGATGACGAGGGTGTGCCCCGCATTGTGGCCACCCTGGAAGCGGACCACGACATGAGCTTTCTCAGAAAGCCAATCGACGATCTTGCCTTTACCCTCGTCGCCCCATTGGGCGCCGACCACGACTACGTTGGTCATCAGGTCTCTCTACGCAAAGCAAAAGAAGCCCCGGCCTGGCGGCAGGGAACTTGAACGGGTGGTAAAGGAACAGGCCCCAGAGGGCAAGCTGCGACGGCCCCACGCGACGGGACGGCGCAAGGGCGTGCGGTAAACGGGTCAGAACGTCAGGGGCCTGGCGTGGCGCACCATCGGCAGTTCGCGCACCTTCGCGATGACATGCTCCGGCACATCGCCATCGATCTGGACGAGCGCGATGGCGTTTCCGCCCTCGCTCTCGCGGCCCAGGGCGAACGTCGCGATGTTGACGCCGGCATCGCCCAGCATGCTGGCGAAACGGCCAACGAAGCCCGGCCGGTCCTCATTGGCGACATAGATCATCGAGGGCGCGAATTCCGCGTCGACCTTGATGCCCTTGATATCGACGATACGCGCCTTGCCGTCGCCGAACACCGTGCCGGATAGCGAGCGCTCGAAATCATCCGAATGCACGGACAGCGTGATCAGCGCCTCGTAATCGCTGGCCGCCTCGCTGGTCGTCTCCTCGACCACGATGCCGCGTTCCTTCGCCATGGCAGGGGCCGAAACCACGTTGACGCCCGCCAGCACCGGACGCAGCAGGCCGGCGATGGCCGCCGAAGTCAAAGCACGGATATTCATGCCCGCCACCTCGCCCTGATAGGTGATGCGCACGCGCTTGATGTCGCTCTCCGTCAGCTGGCCCGCGAACGAGCCCAGACGCTCCGCCAAAGTGATGAACGGACGCAGCTTCGGCGCTTCTTCCGCGCTGATCGAGGGAAAATTGACGGCATTGGTGATGGCGCCGCGCGTCAGGTAATCCGACATCTGCTCGGCCACCTGCAAAGCCACGTTCTCCTGCGCTTCGGTGGTGGCGGCGCCGAGATGCGGCGTGCAGACCACGCGCGGGTGCCCGAACAGGACATTTTCAGTCGCCGGCTCGGTGGCGAACACATCGATCGCGGCCCCCGCGACATGGCCGTTGTCGAGCGCCGCGCGCAACGCGTACTCGTCGATCAGGCCACCACGCGCGCAATTGATGATGCGCACACCCTTTTTGGTGCGGTTGAGATTGTCGGCGGAAAGGACGTTCTTCGTACGCTCGGTCAGCGGCGTGTGAAGGCTGATGAAATCCGCGCGGGTCAGAAGCTCGTCGAGTTCGACCTTCTCGACGCCGAGCGCCAGCGCCCGCTCCGCCGAGAGGAAGGGATCGTACGCAACCACCTTCATCTTCAGGCCGATGGCACGGTCGGACACGATGGAGCCGATATTGCCGCAGCCGATGACGCCGAGAGTCTTGCCCGTGATCTCGACACCGAGGAAGCGGTTCTTTTCCCAGCGGCCCGCCTGCGTAGAGGAGTCGGCAGCCGGGATCTCGCGTGCCAGCGCGAACATCAGCGCGATGGCATGCTCGGCCGTGGTGATGGAATTGCCGAATGGCGTGTTCATCACGATCACGCCCTTGGCCGTGGCCGCCGGCAGATCGACATTGTCGACGCCGATGCCGGCGCGGCCGATGACCTTCAGATTGCCGGCCTTGGCCAGCACCTTGGGCGTCACCTTAGTGGCAGAGCGGATCGCCAGCCCGTCATATTGGCCGATGATCTCGGCAAGGGCCTCACGGTCCTTGCCGAGATCTGGCTGATAATCGACCTCGACGCCGCGATCCCGGAAGATCTGGACGGCGGCGGGGGAAATCTTGTCGGAAATCAGAACGCGTGGAGCCATATCAGGCTGCCAGGCGCAATTCGGCCTTGCACTGCGCGAACGCCCAATCCAGCCAAGGCATCAAGGCTTCCAGATCGGAGGTCTCGACGGTCGAGGCGGTCCAGATGCGAATGCCCGCGGGCGCATCGCGATAGGAGCCGATATCGAAGGCCACGTTTTCAGCTTCGAGCAGCGCAACCAGCGACTTCGCGAAATCGGCCTGCGCCTTCTCGGAATGGCTCGTCACCTGCGGGTCAACGATCATCAGGCAGGCCTGCGTGTTGGACAAGGTGGCCGGATCGGCGGCCAGCATTTCCACCCACGGGGTGCGCGCCACCCAATCGGCAACGATTTTTGCATTCGCATCGGCGCGCGCGATCAGCGCCGGAAGGCCGCCGATCGACTTCGCCCAGGTCAGCGTGTCGATGTAATCCTCGACCGCCAGCATGGAAGGCGTGTTGATCGTCTCGCCCTGGAAGATGGCCTCAACGAGCTTGCCGTCCTTCGTCATGCGGAACAGCTTCGGCAGCGGCCAGGCCGGTGCGTACGTCTCGAGCCGCTCGACCGCGCGCGGCGACAGGATGAGCATACCGTGGGCCGCCTCGCCGCCCATCACCTTCTGCCAGGAGAAGGTGATGACATCGAGCTTGGACAGATCGAGATCCTGCGCGAACGCCGCCGACGTGGCGTCGCAGATCGTCAGACCCTTGCGATCGGCCGGAATCCAGTCGCCATTCGGCACGCGCACGCCGGACGTGGTGCCGTTCCAGGCAAAGACGACGTCGCGGTCGAAATCGACCTTGGAGAGATCCGGGAGATGACCATAATCGCCCATCATGACGCGCACATCGTCGATGCGCAGCTGTTCGGTGATGTCGATGACCCAATCCTTGCTGAACGCTTCCCACGCCAGCACATCGACCCCACGCGGGCCGAGCAGAGACCACATGGCCATTTCCACGGCGCCGGTGTCGGACGCGGGCACGATGGCGATGCGGTAATCCTGGGGAACCTGAAGAACGTCGCGCGTAAGATCGATCGCCTGCTTCAGGCGGTTCTTGCCGATGGGAGCGCGGTGGGAGCGGCCGAGAGGAGCGTTCTTGAGAGCGTCCAGGGTCCAGCCGGGGCGTTTCGTCGTCGGTCCGCACGAAAAACGCGGGTTCGCCGGCCGGAGGCCGGGCATATCCTTGGTCATAACCTATCCTTCCAGATAGAAGCCTCTCGGTGGGGAGAGGTGGCCCAAGGATGAAATTATAGAAACTCCAGCCTGCGTCAAGCGTGAGGATGACCTGCCCGATACTTATGCTCAGAATGGCAGGGTTCGGCCGAACCGGCGCTGCAACCACGCGTCCATCCCGCTCAGCACCCGGCCGCGTCCCGCTGCCTCCGCCATCATGCGCAGGTCCGTCTGTTCCTGCTGCAGGAAGATGTGCGATCGCACGCCGCGCGGCAATTGCGCGATCTCCCTCAGCACGAAGTCGGCCTGAGGGACCTGAGCGACGGGCAGATCATCGAAGGCCCGTTTCTGGAAGTCCGGACGGCAATATGTGCCCATGGCTCCGGTGTGGGTTGACCGGGCCAGCACGGGCTGCACGGAACGCAGCTCCGGCCGGCTGGCGAGCAGGCCGAAGATCGACCAATCCCAACCGAGCCGCGTTCGCCAGTTCGCGGCACGCCCGCCAAGTCGCCTTCGGGGTTTCACATCCGGATGCCACACCGGCGCGATCAGGCTGCGCCATTCCTCCTGCCGGGCGGCGAAGCCGAGCGAGTTGAACGTGCGGCTTTCGAACACTTCCGCTGGCCAGGCCGGGTCCGAAAGATAGCCGGCGCTTTCGCACGGGCCCGCCATGAGATTGAGGCACAACCAGTGAGGCTGGTGATGGCGCTCGAACCACATCGCCAAGGCCAGGGCATCCGGCGCCAACCGCAGATCCTCCTCCAGATAGACATTCAAGGACGAGCCGCTGTCGAAAGCCCTCTTCTGGACGTGGTAAGGATTGGCCTGGATGCCGAGAACGCGCTCATTGACCCGCAGATCGAGATCAGCCGAGGAAAGCAAAGTTCTGCAAAGCTCGACAATGTCCTGCGCTGCCGGCGAAGGCTCGACGGCCACGAAGATCTTCCAACCCGTGAGATCGTTCTCGCGCAGGGAAAGCAGCATGTCCCGCAGAAGCTCGGGTCGCGCCATTGCCGTGATCGTGATGGTGCGCGGCACGATGACCTCCTCGACGCCGTGTCAGGATGACACGAGAACTTTCCGAATCACGCCAATCTTCCGGACATCATGCTTCGCTTCGGTTTTCTGATCGCCCTCATGTCCGTCGCCGGAGCCGTTCTGCTGTACAGCCTCCGTCCGTCAGGGCCGGATGTGCCGCCGCTCGATCGCTTTCCAATCCAGGGCATTGACGTCAGTCATCACCAGAAGGCGATCGACTGGAACGCCGTGTCGCGCGATCCGCGGGTGCGCTTCGTCTACATGAAGGCGACGGAAGGCGGCGACCACCGCGACACCCGCTTCCGCGAGAACTGGGACGGCGCGGCACAGGCCGGCCTCGTGCGCGGGGCCTACCATTACTTCACGTTCTGCCGCCCGGGAAAAGAACAGGCGCAAAACGTGATGGAGGTGGTCCCCGCCGAGGCGGGAACCCTCCCCCTCGCCGTCGATCTCGAGTTCCACGGCAATTGCACGGACGCGATCCCGGCTGCGAAACTCGGAGCCGAACTCGCAGGCTTCCTGGCCGAGGTGAAAGGCTTCTATGGGCGCGATCCGATCCTCTATGGCGAACAGGATTTCTTCGACCGCTTTACGGCCGAGGATCCGAACACCTTTCCTCCGCTGCGCATCTGGCTGCGGAGCATCGGCGTCGAGCCGCGACAGGAAAGATGCGCCCGCTGGACGATCTGGCAGCACGCAGACACGGGAAATGTGCAAGGCGTCACCGGACCGGTGGACCTGAACGCATTTTGCGGCGGAGCCGAGGATTTTCGAGCGTTCGTGAACTCGTCCTTGGATGATGGGGCCGGTCGCTAGCCGACACAGCAAAATGCCCGGCCGAAGCCGGGCATCGCATCGTCCTGGGCCGGGTTTCGCTCAGTTGAACTGATAGCGAACCGCCACCTTCACATCGTGCGAGTCGATGTTGTCGAAATTGTACGGGTTGAACTGGAAGTCGACACCGTCCGGCGTCAGCAGATTGTCGGTGCTGGCATCGCCGAGGTTCAGATAGCGATAGGCCACTTCGAAGGTCCAGTTGCGCGAGACGTCGAACGCCAGGCCGGCATGGAGCGCCCAGGCGAAATTCCAGGTCTCGGTGTCGCCGCTGACGCCCGTGGCCGTGCCGGGAACGACGGGGTTGAAGTCGGTGAAGTCGGCGATCTTGACGCGCGCCGCGCCGATGCCGGCGCCGACGAACGGCGTCATGATGCCGTAGCTCGGCAGGTCGAAATAGGCGTTAGCCAGCAC
Organism: Terrihabitans aquatilis; assembly: GCF_052542005.1. Taxonomy (NCBI): domain Bacteria; kingdom Pseudomonadati; phylum Pseudomonadota; class Alphaproteobacteria; order Hyphomicrobiales; genus Terrihabitans; species Terrihabitans aquatilis. The sequence continues at coordinate 1,031,108 of NZ_JBOCUO010000001.1, forward strand.
GACCCATTCGCTCTTGCTGCCGGTGTAGACGTTTGAACCGGCCAGATCGCCGTCGCCGTCATAATAGAAGTCGAGGCCGTTGAAATCCGATTCGAAACGGTGTTCGCCCGTCACATCGACGCGGAGATGCTTGTTGAAGCGATAACCGACGCCGAGACCGAGCAGCGCGGAGGCATCGAAATCGCTGTTCACGAGGTCGAAATCGGCACCCGGCAGGAAGAAGATGGGCGAGCTGAAATCATCGACCCGCTGATTGGTGATGCCGACATCGCCACGCAGGTACCATCCGCCGAACTGCACCGCCTCGATCGGCGCGGGCTCCACGAAATCCGGCATGTCCGCTGCCGAGACCATGGTCGACATCAGCGTCGCGCCGCCAAGAACAACAACTCCAGCCAGTTTCGAAGTCAGCATAGCCCGCCCCATTCAATTGGACCGGGTCTGCGCCGGTCTCGGAATGAAGGGGAATGTGCCGTCTAATACTTAAGATGGTATTAACCTTAACAGAAATGTCTATCTGCGGTTGCGCAATTTACCATATTGCGAGCCGGACGGTCGTTCAGGCAGCGGCCGCCGCCTGCACTGCGTCGACGATGTCATCGACCACCCGCTCCACCAGAACCGGATCGTCTCCTTCCGCCATGACGCGGATAACCGGCTCTGTGCCGGACGGACGAATGACGAGTCGTCCACCGCCGCCCAGCCGCTCACGCCCCGCCTCGATGGCGCTGACGACACCGTCCTTTTCCAACGGCTTGCCCGCCCGGTAGCGCACGTTCTTGAGGATCTGCGGCAACGGCTCGAACCGGCGGCACACCTCGGACACGGAGCGCTGTTGCCGGCGCACGACCGAGAGCACCTGCAGCGCCGCGAGAAGGCCGTCGCCGGTCGTGGTGTAATCGGACAGGATGATGTGGCCGGATTGCTCGCCGCCGACATTGAACCCGCCCTCGCGCATGGCCTCGGAAACGTACCGGTCTCCCACCGGGGTACGGACGAGATCGAGACCGATGCCTTCGAGAAAACGCTCCAGTCCGAGATTGGACATGATGGTGGAGACGATACCGGGACGCGACAGCCGCCCCTCATCCTTCCAGCTCTCGGCGATGACCGCCATCAATTGATCGCCGTCGATGACGCTGCCCTTCTCGTCCACCAGGATGAGGCGATCGGCGTCTCCATCCAGCGCGATGCCGATGTCGCCGCGCACTTCGTGCACCTTCTGGATGAGGGCCTTGGGCGCGGTCGAGCCGACCTCCTTGTTGATGTTGAAGCCGTCCGGCTCAACGCCGATGGTCACGACCTCGCAACCAAGCTCCCACAAAGCTTCGGGCGCCACGCGATAGGCGGCGCCGTTCGCGCAGTCGAGCACGACGCGCAGCCCCTCGAAGCTGACATCCCGCGTCAGGGTGCGCTTGGCGAATTCGATATAGCGGTCGTGCACGCCCTCGATGCGCCGCGCGCGGCCAAGCGCCGCCGACGCCGCAAGACGCGGGCCGAGATCCTGGTCGAGGAGCGCCTCGATCTCGCGCTCCACATCGTCGGACAGCTTGAGCCCGTCCGGTCCGAACAGCTTGATGCCGTTGTCGTCGTAGGGATTGTGCGAGGCGGAGATCATCACGCCGATGTCGCAGCGCATGGAACGCGTCAGCATCGCCACGGCCGGCGTCGGCATCGGGCCGAGCAGCAGCACGTCCATGCCCACAGAGGTAAAGCCGGCAACGAGCGCATTCTCGATCATGTAGCCGGACAGCCGCGTGTCCTTGCCGATGACGACGCGGTGGCGATGCCCGCCCCGGTTGAACATCAGGCCGGCGGCCATGCCCACTTTGAGGGCAAGATCCGGGGTGATCGGAAACTGGTTGGCGCGGCCGCGAATGCCGTCGGTGCCGAAATATTTCCGACTCATCCGGAAAACTCCCTCAAACGCAATCGGGGCCTTCTATCCCAGATTGCGTCGGCGCACGTTCAAAAATGATGAGCGAAGATTACAGATCGTAAAAACGAAAAGCCCGGCCGAGGCCGGGCTTTTATTGGGAGGTCTGAGGCGATCAGGCCTGCGGCTGCGGCTCCATGCCGGCATCCGGGCGCGCACGGCCCCTGCCGGTGGTGGGCACCGAAGATCCTCGCGGCGGGCGCGGCGTGTCCGCATCCTCGCGCACCGGCGGCTTGCCGGCGAGCAGGCCGACGATCTCGTCGCCCGACAGGGTCTCGTATTCGAGAAGGCCCTGCGACAAGGTCTCGAGCTGGTCGTTCTTCTCGGTCAGGATCTGCTTTGCCGCGGCATAGCCCTCCTCCACGAGACGGCGGACTTCCGCATCGATCTTGCGGGCGGTCTCCTCCGACACCGTGTTCTGCTTGCCCATCTGGTAGCCCAGGAACACCTCTTCCTGATCGCTGCCATACATGACCGTGCCGAGCTGGTCGGAGAAACCCCATTGCGTGACCATCGCGCGGGCGAGCTTGGTCGCCTGCTGGATGTCGGAGGAGGCACCCGACGTCACCTTTTCGGCGCCGAAGGTGATTTCCTCAGCCACGCGTCCGCCCATGAGGATGGCCAGCCGCGAGGTCATCTGCTCGTAGGACATGGACAGCTTGTCCCGCTCGGGCAGCTGCATGACCATGCCGAGGGCACGGCCGCGCGGGATGATCGTGGCCTTGTGGACCGGATCGGTGGCCGGCACGTTGAGCGCCACGATGGCATGACCGCCCTCATGATAGGCCGTCAGGATCTTCTCCTGCTCGGTCATGACGAGCGTCTTGCGCTCGGCGCCCATCATGATCTTGTCCTTGGCATCCTCGAATTCCTGATGCGTGACCATGCGCTTGGAACGCCGGGCCGCCATCAGGGCGGCTTCGTTGACGAGGTTCATCAGGTCTGCGCCGGAGAAGCCGGGCGTGCCACGGGCCAGGGTCTTGAGGTTCACGTCCGGCGCCAGCGGCACCTTGCGGGCGTGCACCTTCAGGATCCGCTCGCGACCCACGACATCCGGATTCGGCACGACGACCTGACGGTCGAAGCGGCCGGGACGCAGAAGCGCCGGATCCAGCACGTCCGGACGGTTCGTCGCGGCGATGATGATGATGCCTTCGTTCGCCTCGAAGCCGTCCATCTCCACGAGGAGCTGGTTCAGGGTCTGCTCGCGCTCGTCATTGCCGCCGCCGAGGCCGGCGCCGCGATGACGGCCGACCGCGTCGATTTCGTCGATGAAGATGATGCACGGCGCGTTCTTCTTGGCCTGCTCGAACATGTCGCGCACGCGGCTGGCGCCGACGCCCACGAACATCTCCACAAAGTCCGAACCCGAAATGGTGAAGAACGGCACGGCGGCTTCGCCGGCGACAGCGCGGGCGATCAGCGTCTTGCCGGTTCCGGGAGGGCCGACGAGCAGCACGCCGCGCGGAATGCGGCCGCCGAGGCGCTGGAACTTCTGCGGATCACGCAGGAATTCCACGATCTCGGTGAGGTCGTCCTTGGCCTCGTCCACACCCGCGACGTCGTCAAAGGTGACGCGGCCATGCGCTTCCGTCAGCAGCTTGGCCTTGGACTTGCCGAAGCCCATGGCCTTGCCGGCGCCGCCCTGCATCTGCCGCGACAGGAACACCCACACGCCGATCAGCGCCACGAAGGGCAGCCAGTTCAGCAGGAGCGCCAGGAACCAGGGCATCGAATCCTGCGGAGCGCGGGCCGTCACGGTCACGCCTTTGTTGTAGAGGCGCTCCACAAGGCTGGGATCGTTCGGGGAATAGGTCTTGAAGGCGCGGCCATCGGTGTAGGTGCCCGAAATATTCGGTCCCTCAATGAGCACGTCACGCACTCTCTGATTGTCCACCTCCCTCAGCAATTGGCTGAAGGAAATCTCGTTCGCCGCAGTGCGATCATTCGGGCTCTGGAACAGAGTGAACAGGGCAAGCAGCAGCAGAACGATGATGACCCAGAGGGCAAAATTCCGGTAATTCGGGTTCATCACGGGCCTTTCGGGCGTGGCGCATCCTGGACGTAAAGGGCGGAGCGCAGGCCCCTCCCCGCAAATGTAAGGATCAGCTGCCGCCTTGCCAAGTCGGGGAAATGCCGTGCCGCGCCGGCAATCTCATGCAGGTCAAGATGCGGCCCCCGGCGCGTCACCCGCAAGGGACCGCCGCGGCGGCGCCGGAGCCACGACAACCACACCGTGGCGAACCGATACGGCCACGCCCGCCAGCGTGCGGCGCGCCATGACGCCGCGCTCCAACCCCGTGCGAAGCTCGTCGGCCAGCCGCTCCGCCCGTTCCAGCCTCGGCTGACGGCCGCCGATCGTCCGCACCGCCCGGATCAACGCGCGCAAGGTGATCTCCGCCGGCGCTGCGCACCATGCGTCACCGCTGAAAACAAGGCGATCGCCCTCCCCGCTCGCAGTTTCGCTCCACAGCCTGTCGACCTGCATGTCGAGCGCCTGTTCCACCCGCCCCATGCGGCGGGCCAGAGCGCCGAGCCGGGCGAGGCTGAGCCCCTCGCCTTCGAGCACGGCGCGCGCGGCCCTCAGCCTTGGGCGCGCGAACCGCGGATCGACGTTCATCGCATCCTCGCTCCAGGCGATATCGCGCTCCCGAAGCGTTGCCACCAGCCGGGCCTTCGGCACGTTCAGCAAGGGACGCACATGAACGATGCCATCGCGCAGAACGGCAGGCCGCATACCGGAAAGGCCGCTCGGTCCTGATCCGGCGGCCAGGCGCATCAGCACGGTTTCGGCCTGGTCGTCGGCGGTATGGGCCGTAACCATGTGGCTGAGTCCCTCGATCTGCGCAAATTTCACCAGGAGGGAATAGCGGGCCTCCCGCGCCCTGCGCTCGATCCCCGACACAGGCTTTTCGCCGTTCCACGACAGGATCGCGTGCTCGACGCCGCACCGGCCGGCCAACGCACCGGCCGCCTCCGCCTCCGCCCTGCTTTCCGCGCGCAGACCGTGATCGACGATCGCCGCCAGCAGACGGGGCCGCCGGGCCTCCCGGCCCCATTCCGACATCAGCGCCAGGAGCGCCGACGAATCCGCGCCGCCCGACAGTGCAATCAGCACGCCCTCGGCGTCTTGCAGCGGAGCCAACAGGCGCGCCGCCTCCTCTGTGCGGATCGCCGAGACGTCGTCCTGCGTCATCGGGCCGCTCTCGGAAGCAATGAGAATCGCTGCGTTGTCATGGAAAAGCCGCTGTCATCATGACACGTTCGAACGCCTCCAGATTTTCCCCGTTCGCCGCGGAATGATTAACCTTACGCTTAAGCGGAACCGGTACATTCAGCTTTCATTATACAGGCGGCAATGCTCCAATCCGGCTGCATAGCGCAGCGGGCCGCAAGCCTGAACGCCTGGACATTCTTTTCGGAAAGAAACTTCGTTGCGTCGTCGCGATCTGCTCCTTGGCGCTGCTGCCGTCCCGTTTGCCTCGGGATTGCTCTATCAGCTCACCCAAATTCCGCTCGCCCAGACCGGCGAGGCCACGCCCTTCACGGCAGCCCAGGTGCGCCAATTGGCGCGCCAGCTCGCGGAGAAGCCTTTCAAGGCTCCCGATGTCAGCCTGCCGGAAAATCTTCGCGATCTTCCCTACGATCTTTATCGGGATCTCCGCTGGATTCCTGAACGCTCGCTGTGGCGCGGCGAAGGCCTGCCCTTCGAAGTGCAGTTCTTCCATCGCGGCTTTCTCTATTCGAACCGGGTCGACGTCTCGGTCGTCACCGATGGCCAGGCGCGGCCGGTTGTCTATTCGCCGAGCCAGTTCACCTTCGGCCGCGTGCCCCCGCCGCCCGCCGATGCCAATCTCGGTTTCTCCGGCTTCCGCATCCACGGGCCGATCAACAATGCGAGCTATTTCGACGAGATCGCCGTCTTCCAGGGCGCCAGCTATTTCCGCTCGCTCGCCAAGGGCCAGACCTATGGCCTCTCGGCGCGTGGTCTCGCGATCAAGACCGCGGATGGCGCCGGCGAGGAATTCCCCGTGTTCCGGCAGTTCTGGCTGGAACGGCCCGCGCCCGGCACCTCATCCATTGTCGTCCACGCGATTCTCGACAGTGAAAGCGCCGCGGCCGCATATCGGTTCACGATCCGCCCGGGTGACGTGACGATCTTCGACGTGGAGATGGCGATCTATCCGCGAGTCGAGATCACCCAGGCCGGCCTCGCACCGCTGACGTCGATGTTCTATTTCGACAGCAACGATCGGATCCGCATCGACGATTTCCGGCCTGGCGTGCACGATTCGGACGGGCTGGCCATGTACAACGGCCGTGGCGAGCGCATCTGGCGACCTCTGACCAATCCGACCAAGCTCCAGATCAGCGTGTTCCGCGACGTCAATCCGCGCGGATTCGGCCTGATGCAGCGGCAGCGCACGTTCGCCGATTACGAGGATCTCGAAGCCCGCTACGAGCGCCGGCCAAGCCTGTGGGTAGAGCCCATCGGCGATTGGGGCGAAGGCGGCGTCCAGCTCATCGAGATCCCGACCCAGGGCGAGATCCACGACAACATCGTGGCCTTCTGGCGCCCGCGCCAGCCGCTCCAGAAGGGCAGTGAATACCTCTACAATTATCGCCTGCACTGGTGCGCCAACGGCCCGACCGACACGCCGGACCTCGCCCGCATGATGCGCACCAGCGCGGGCGCCATCGGCGAGAACCGCCGCCTCTTCGTCATCGACGTGGAAGGCGCTCGCGTCAGCCAGACGCCGATCGAGGACATCCGCGTCGATGTCAGCGCCAGCGCGGGCAAGATCGAGCATCCGGTGCTGCAGGTTAACCCCGAGAACGGCGGTTGGCGCATCAACTTCCACCTCATTCCGGACGACAACCCGCTGATCGAGCTGCGCGCCGTCGTGATGAGGGGCGATCAGCCCGTGTCCGAGGTATGGGTCTATCGATGGACGCAGTAAGCCAGGCGGTGACGGACGCTTCGGCGTTCCGCGCACTTCCCGAGGAAGCCCCGCTGGACATGCCTGTCCAGTCGCTGTGGCGCAAGCCGCAGGTCAAGGGCGTGCCGGCCTCGGCGCCACCGCTGCGCTTCCTGCGCTGGATGGCCGTGCTGGCGCCTGCGATCGCGCTGACGGCCCTTGGCGCCTCGGAAATGTACAGCGTGCTGAACGTCAGCGGCCTGACCTATCTGGAAACGGTCGTCCTCGTTCTGTTCGTGGCGCTGTTCGCCTGGATCGCCTTCTCGCTGTGCAGCTCCCTCCCGGGTTTCGTATCGCTGATCACCCGCAATGGCTGGAAGCTCGGCATTCACCCGGGAAATCCCCTGCCCGAGCTTCAGGCGCGCACCGCGCTGCTGATGCCGATCTACAACGAGGAACCTGCCCGCATCCTGGCCGGCCTACAGGCCATCTACGAGGACCTCGTCGCGAGCGGCCGGATCGAGCATTTCGACATCTTTATCCTCAGCGACACCACCGATCCGGACGTGTGGATCGAAGAGGAAGCGGCCTTTCTCGGCCTGCGTGAGCGCACCGGCGGACACGACCGCATCTTTTACCGCCGCCGCGCACAGAATATCGAGCGCAAGGCTGGCAACATTTCCGAATGGGTGCGCAGGTTCGGCAGCCGTTACGATCAGTTCCTGATCTTCGACGCCGACAGCGTGATGAGCGCGGATGCCATCGTGCGTCTGGCCGACGGCATGGAGCGCAATCCGGATGTCGGCCTGATCCAGACCCTGCCCGTCATCGTCAACGGCTCCACCCTATTCGCTCGTCTCCAGCAATTCGCCGGCCGCGTCTATGGCCCTCTGATCGCCCACGGCATCGCCTGGTGGCACGCCTCCGAGGGTAATTACTGGGGCCACAACGCGATGATCCGCACCCGCGCCTTCGCGGAGCAGGCCGGCCTGCCGCATCTGCGGGGCCGGTCGCCTTTCGGCGGGCACATCCTCAGCCACGATTTCATCGAAGCCGCCCTGATGCGGCGCGCCGGCTGGGCCATTCACATGGTGCCGGGCCTGCAGGGCAGCTATGAGGAAAGCCCCCCCTCGCTCACCGATGTCGCCGCGCGCGACCGTCGCTGGTGTCAGGGCAACCTTCAGCACATGGCCGTGCTGCCGGCGCGCGGTCTCCATCCCATCAGCCGCCTGCATCTTCTCGTCGGCATCGGCTCTTACATCACCGCGCCGATGTGGCTGGCATTTCTCACCACCGGCGTCCTGATCTCGTTGCAGGCGCGTTTCGTGCCGCCGCAATATTTCGGCAACGAGCTGTCATTGTTCCCCACCTGGCCGGCGCAGGACCCCGTGCGCGCGGCCTGGGTGTTCGCGGGCACGATGGGCATTCTGCTCCTGCCGAAGATCCTGTCCTACATCGCGCTGCTGACACGTCCGGACGATCGCCGCGGCTGCGGCGGCGCCATCCGCGCCTTCTTCAGCATGCTTCTGGAGACATTCATTTCCGGCCTCATCGCGCCGGTCATGATGCTGATCCAGTCGGTCGCGGTGTTCGACATCCTGATCGGACGGGACGCCGGGTGGAAACCCCAGCGCCGCGACGACGGGTCCATCCCGTTCACCGAGATCATGGGCCGCTATTCTTGGCACACGGCGTTCGGCATCCTCACCGCCTGGGGCGCATATGAAGTATCGCCCTCGCTGTTCCTCTGGATGACGCCGATCATCCTGGGCATGGTGCTGGCCATTCCGCTCGCAGCGCTTACCGCCTGGCGCAATTTCGGCATCGGCACGCGTCGCCTCGGCCTCTTCCTCATCCCCGAGGAAACCGCGCCACCGCCCGTATTGGCCCGCGCCCGCGAGCTCGCGCGCCAGCTTCAGGCCGAGCGCGCGGAGATGAAAGCGGTCGAAAGGCTGGCATCGGACACCGAATTGCTGGCCGCCCACCGCGCCATGCTGCCGCCGCCCCGCACACGGCGCAGTGGCGGCGTGGATGCCAATCTGCTGATCGGCCTGGCCAAGATCGACGATCTCGACGACGAGCCGTTCGAGACCGTCGTCAAGGATCTGACCCCGCGCGAGCTCAGCGCCGTGCTGGGCGATCGGCGTGGATTGGAACGCCTGCTGTCGCTCGCGGAAGGTTCAAAGCACGCAGCCGCGGGCGTACCGACGGCATAAAAAAGGGCGGGAAGCCTGGCCTCCCGCCCTTATCATTTCAGCATTCCGGAACGGCTATCAATTCCGGAACGGCTATCAGCAGCGTAGGCGCTGCATCTCACGCTGCGATTGCTGGCGCGCCGCCGATTTCGGGTATTTGCGGCCAAGCTCAAGCAGCGTCGCGCAGGCCTGTTCCTTTTCATTGATGGCGCCAAGCGTCTGTCCGAGCCGCAGCATGCTGTCGGACGCGCGCGGCGATTGCGGATGATCCGACACCACCTTCAGGAACGGCTCGATCGCATCGTTGTGGCGCTGGCGCTGATAATAGCTCTCGCCAAGCCCATAGAGGGCATCGGCGGTGTGAGGATCGTTCGGGAAACGCGTCAGAAACTGGCTGAACTGCGTCTCGGCGAATTCGTAATCCTTGCGCTGCAGGAAGCCCTGGCCCAGCGCAAGTTCCTCGTCCGAACTGCCGCTGGCCGTCATCGAAGCAGCGCCGGCCGGTGCGGTCGCCATCTGCGGCGGTCCACCAGCGGGCGAACGCTGCGCCATGTCGGGTGCGATCACCATCGGTGCTCCCGGCTCGCGGCCGGCCAGCGGACCCGGCGAACCTGTGACGGGCCCGGCCGTGGGGCCACTGGGCATCGAGCCGAGATTTTGAGGCCCCGGCGCGGGACGCGAGGGGTCGGCAGCACCGCCCTGACCCGCCGGCGGATAAGCGCCCGTCTGCACCGGCGGCGCGCCGGCGTCGCTGCGGCGCTGCGGCGGGGTCTGCTGCTGGGACGCCGGGCGTGATCCGCCGCCTTTGCCCCCTTCCAGATCCTTCAGCCGGAAATCGAGATCGCCGACCTGCCGCTGCATCTGCTCCTGCAACTGGCGTACCTGGTATTGCAGTTCCTCGTTACGGCCGGTCATCTGCCGCACCTGCTCTTCCAGGCGGCTGAGACGCAGCGCCATATCGGACCCACCTTGCGCGAGAGCGCTGTGAGGCAGAAGCGACGCGGCAAGGCCGGACAGGCCTGCAAGAACGACAAAAGCTTTGACGGACTTCATGGGGCGACAGACCTCGAATTCTTCATCCGGCTCGGGCTAGGCACCGATCAGGGCCTATTTACGGCGTCCTGCGGGGCGGTGCCATTCACGAAAGCAAAAAACCCGGCCTGCCATGGCAGACCGGGTCGATGTTCGACTCGCAAGGGATGTGCGTCAGCTCGACGGACCACCCAGAACGGTGACGGCGCGGCGGTTCTGCGACCAGCAGGAAATGTCGTCGCAGACGGCCACCGGGCGCTCCTTGCCGTAGGAAAGCGTGCGGATACGGCCGGCGGAGACGCCGCGCGAGGCCAGATAATCGCGGGTGACCTGAGCGCGGCGGGCGCCGAGCGCAAGGTTGTATTCGCGGGTGCCGCGCTCGTCGGCATGGCCTTCGACCGTGATCGAATAGCGCGGATAGCGGTTCAGCCATTGCGCCTGCTTTTCGAGCGTGGACTGAGCCGTGGAGGTCAGATCCGTGGAATCGCTTTCGAAGAACACGCGATCGCCGACATTCACCACGAAATCGCCCTGGCTGCCGGGCGGGCCGCCATTGCGGCCATAACCGCCGGCGCCATCGGCACCTGCCGCCATATCCTGGTTGGTCTTGGATGCGCACGCCGAAGCCAGCAGCGCCATGGACAGCACGGCGGCAATCGAGACGGCGCGGGAAGCACGCTGCATCATGTGAAAAACTCCTGATGTCCTCGAACGGACCTGAATGTCATACACGCCGTTTGGTTAAGCGAAGGTTCCGTTAAGCGCATTTGTTCAACGGCTCTTCACCTTGTCACGGTGCGTCTGACCGTCGAGGTGCGGGGCAATAATGGCGGCAAGGCGGCGCTTTCTCAGGCGCGGGCCGCACGGATGCTTATAGTCCGCGGGCGTTGCATAAGAGGCACGCAAACGGCGTCTTCCCGAGGCCAATTTTGGGAAAAGCGTCCCGGCCTATCGCAAATCAGGCGTCGGTTCGCCGCCGGGCGCGGGCACGATGGGCGCACGTCCGAGATGGCGTGCCAGATCCTGCCAATGAACGATGTCCCAATGTCCGGATGCGAGCCCGGAGGGCGATGGCAGGATGAAGATCTCGGTCGCGCCGATCCGCTGACCCTGAAGGCCGCAGCGCGCTTTCGCGCCCAGGACGCGGCGGCCCGCATTGAGGCTGTCGAAGGCCACCGTTTTCGGGGCGAAATGTTCGATCTTGGCGACCAGTCCCGCCACGTCGTAATCGCCGCGCGCAAGATCGCGGTCGAGGCCGCTGCGCGTCTTCACGAGGTCTGTCAGGCCGATGCCGTATGTCGGCAGCAGAGAATCCTCGTCCGGCCGCAGCAGGCGTGGCGTCAGCCCCACCGCATGAAGCGTTCGCCAGAACTTGTTGCCCGGATTTGCATAATAATGGCCCCGCGCGGCCGACACCGGACCGGGCGCCGTGCCGCACAGGACGAGATCGAGATCGGGCGCCAGAAAATCCGGCAGGATCATCAATGCAGCGAGGGCGACCAGGCCGGGTCGGACGCATAGGCCGGCGTCTTCACCTGCTGCTCGTTGTAACCGGTGATGTCGATGGAGAAGAGCTTCGGCCCGCCGCCCTGGTCGCGGAAGAACATCAGCACGCGTCCATTGGGCGCCCAGGTCGGGCCTTCGTTGTGATAGCTCTCGGTCAGGATGCGCTCGCCCGAACCGTCGGGCTTCATCACGCCGATGGAGAACTTGCCGCCGCCCTGCCGTGTGAAGGCGATGAGATCGCCACGCGGCGACCAGACCGGCGTCGAATAATTGCCCTGTCCGAAGCTGATGCGCTGGGCCGGTCCACCGCCCGCGCTCATCACGTAAAGCTGCGGCTTGCCGCCACGGTCGCTCTCAAACACGATCTGGCTGCCGTCCGGCGAATAGCTCGGGGAGGTGTCGATCGCGGCGCTGTCGGTCAGGCGCATCGTCTGCTTGGTGCGCAGATCCATGACGAAAAGATTGGCATTGCCCTCGGCCTGGAGGCTGAGCGCCACTTTCTGCCCATCCGGAGAGAACCGCGGCGCGAACGTCATGCCGGGGAAATTGCCCACCAGCTCGCGCTGCCCCGTCTCGAGATTCAGCAGGTAGACGCGCGGGTTGCCGCCCGCGAACGACATATAGGTGACTTCCTGCGACGACGGATTGAAGCGGGGCGTCAGCACCAGATCGTCGCCCCGCGTCAGGGGCCGCAGGTTCGCGCCGTCCTGATCCATGATGGCAAGGCGCTTCACGCGCTTGTCCTTCGGGCCGGTCTCTTCGACAAAGACGATGCGGGTGTCGAAATAGCCCTTCTCGCCCGTCAGCCGCTCATAGATGGTGTCGGCGATGATGTGGGCGATGCGCCGCCAGTTCTGCGGCGTGGTGAAATATTGCTGGCCCAGCATCTGGCTGCCGCCGAACACGTCCCACAACCGGAATTCGGCCTTGAGCTGGCCATTGCCCTGCCGCGTCAGACGGCCGGTCACGAGCGCCTGCGCATTCAGGATACGCCAATCGCCGAAGCGCGGTGGCGCATCGATATTGGTGATACGCTCGATGAAGGCCGCATGATCGATGGGCTTGAACAGACCCGAGCGCTTGAGGTCGGCCTCCACCACGCCCGACACCTGCCGCGCAATGTCCGCCTCCGCGCCGGTGCCGCCGACGAAATCGGTGATGGCGATCGGCATGGGCTGAACCGCGCCCTGCGTGATGTCGACCTGCACCTGCGCATGTGCCGGCAGCGCAACGACGCCCAGCGCCAGAACGCCGGCGCAGGCAGCCGCGAGACCTTTCAGAAGGGATGTGAAGTTCGGCATCGTCAGACCTGTCTGGCTGAAAGGCATCGGGAGGATTAACCGCCCATCATGTCGCGCGGATCAAAGTTGATCTGCACGTTGCTCCAATGGTCGTAATATTTGGCCGGCAGATTGAGCGGTGAGCAGCGCCGCACTGCGCGCGTCGCCGCATCGGCCGCCGCCTGGAAGGCCGGGTTGCCACTGCTGTTCACGACCTGCGGGCCGCCGGACAGCGAGCCGTCCTGGTTCAGGTTGAACTGCACGACGACCGCAAGATCCGAGGCTCCGGTAGCGCCGATCGGCGGCGCCCAGCAGGCGCGCACCTGGTCGATGACCATCTGGTTGATCATGCTCTTCTCGGACAGCGACAATTGCTGCGCCTGCCCACGCGGAATGCCCGCCGTGGTGTCGTCGGCCAATTGCTGTCCGGTCGGCGCAATCCGGCCCGGGTCGCGCTTGTCCGCGAGCGCGGCGATCTTCGTTGGGTCGAATTTCGGGCGCGGCTTCTCGTCCGGCGTGTTCTGGGCCGTTTTCTTCGGGGGCTCCGGCTTCTTTTCGATCTCTTTCTTCACGAGATCGTCGAGGCTGGCCCGCTCCTTGGCGTCGACCTTCTTCTCCGGCTTCGGCGGCTCGACCTTCTTGGGTTCGGGCTTCGGCTCGGGCTTGGGCGCGGGTTTCGGCACCTCGGCCTTCTTCGGCTCCGGCTTTGGCGCTTCGGCCTTCGGCTCAGGCTTCGGAGGTTCCGGTTTCGGCGGTTCGGGCTTGGGTTCCGGCGTGGGCGGAGGCGGCGGCGGTGGAGGAGGCTCCTGCGGCGCGGGCTTCGGCGGCTGGGGCGGCGCTTTCTCCGGTGGAGGCGGTGGCGCCTCCACATTCTCCTTGGCCTCCGGCGCGGGCGGCTTCGGCTCCGGCTCGGCGGCCGCGATCTTCTTCACCTGCACCTTCGGCTTGTCGACCTTCTTGGAGGTCTTCTCGCCCTTGGTCAGCTGGTCGTATTCGGATGGCGTGATGAGCTCGATCGGCAGCGCCTCGGTTGGGTTCGGCTCGAACGGCTTCGCGCTGGAAAAGCCGACCAGCATCCAGCCGAGCACGGCACTGTGCGCAACCGATGAGACGACAAGTCCGGCACGCTTCACGCGATCAGCTCCCCTGCTCGACTTCGGTGACGAGCGCGACACGGCGGAAGCCGGCGGCGGAGAGCGTCCCCATCACCTGCATGACCTGGCCGTAATTCACGTTGCGATCGCCCCGTACATAGATGCGCTCTTCATAGCCCTGGTTCGTGATCGCATTGAGGCGGGGCACCAATTCCCCGACCGCCACCTTGGTCTCCTGCAGGAAGATCTCGCCCTGCGTGTTGACGGAGATGGTCAGGGGCTCCTTCTCCTCGTTCAGCGCACCGGCCTGCGATTGCGGCAGGTCGATCGGCACGCCGACCGTCAGCATGGGCGCCGCCACCATGAAGATGATGAGCAGCACCAGCATCACGTCGACCATCGGCGTGACGTTGATCTCGCTGTTCAGCGCCGCGCCGCGATGGCTGCGCCGTCCGCGCCGGCGCGAGCCCCCGCCGCCGGCCTTGGGGCCCGACGCGCCCATCAGCCGGCCCGCTCGTCGATCTGACGGGACAGGATGGCCGAGAATTCGTCGGCAAAGCCCTCCATCCGGCTCGCCTGACGCGCGGCCTGTGCGGAGAACTTGTTGTAGAAAATGGTGGCGGGGATAGCGGCCACGAGGCCGATGGCGGTGGCGAGCAGCGCTTCCGCGATACCGGGCGCGACGACCGCGAGAGAGGTGTTCTTCGAGGCGGCGATCGACTGGAAGCTCGTCATAATGCCCCACACCGTGCCGAACAGGCCGACGAAGGGCGCCGCCGAGCCGACGGTCGCCAGAATGAGAAGCTTGCTCTCGAGCCGTTCGACCTCACGCTGGATGGTGACGTCCATCACCTTGTCGATGCGCATCTGCAGGCTCGCCACGGCCTTGCCGCCGCCCTCGAAACTGCGCTTCCACTCCCGCATCGCAGCCACGAACAACGCCGGCATCGACGTCACCGGGCGCGGAGACAGGGTGCGATAAAGCTCCTCCAGGCTTTGGCCCGACCAGAACACCTTCTCGAACCGGTCCATCTGCCTCTTGTTGCGGGCGAACAGCACCGTCTTGTCGACCACGATGGCCCAGCACCACACCGAGGCGGCCAGCAGGCCAAGCATGATGAGCTTGACGACGAAGCCGGCCTGCATGAACAGGCCCCACAGCGACATGTCATGCGCCGCAGCGATGCCCTGTTGGGCGATGGCAGGATCCATTTTAGCGACCACACCTTCCGGCGGAAACGGCGTCTGCGCGCCTCCGCGTCATTGCAAAACAGTCCGACACAGATTGGCCCGTGGATGCGAGCCGAAACCGTTTGGGTGAGAAATCCGGCACCGCAACCGCCGGCATTGGCTCACTGGCGCGGCAATGCGGCTGAACTGCGGCATCCGGTGTCAAACCCTCGCGTCATTCATGGCCCGTTAAGCTTAAGGTTGGGTTAAGCGCGCCAGATCCATGACGCAACGCAAAAAGCCGCCCGAAGGCGGCTTTCCGTTTTCGCGCTGTGTACGGAAGCGTCAGACCTGCTCGACCACGTCGCCCGGGTTCGGGCCGCGGGTTTTCCGCTCCGACATGAACTGGTCGAATTCGGCCTTGTCCTTGGCCGCGCGAAGCTTGGCCAGGAAATCCTGG
The DNA here is from genome assembly GCF_052542005.1 of Terrihabitans aquatilis. Taxonomy (NCBI): domain Bacteria; kingdom Pseudomonadati; phylum Pseudomonadota; class Alphaproteobacteria; order Hyphomicrobiales; genus Terrihabitans; species Terrihabitans aquatilis. The sequence goes on from NZ_JBOCUO010000001.1 coordinate 1,046,700, forward strand.
AATTCGCGCTCTTCTTCTTCGAGACGCTTCAGCGTCTCGTTGCGGTATTCGTCGAACGCGCTGTTGCCGCTCGAACGATGGAAGGAAGCGCCACGGAAACTAGTGCCGCAGCGGCCGCGCCAGGAACCCATTCGCCCGCCGAAGCCGGCCCAGCCGGCGCGTTCAGTGTTGCAGGTCATACGTCCACTCCAGAACAGATAGGCCAGGGTGAGGACACCCAGGGGCCAGAACACGATGAAGCCGAGGATCACCGCGGCGATCCAAGCCGGTTTTCCCAGTTCGTCCAGTTTCGCCGCGAAGGGCATCGTCTTCCTCACCTTGTTAATGTGAAACACATTTACATAGTGGGAAGTGGCGAGCCCGCCGTCAAGAAGCTGATTCAAGGTTTTCTGATGCCGAGCCCTTCGAGGTAGACGAGCACGCCTGCCTCCAGCAATTCGTCGGGCGCCATCGGCAGCTTTCTCCGCCCTTCCCCCGGACGCGAGAACAGGGAGGCAATGCCGTGCGAAAACGACCAGATGTGCAGCGCCACCATCAGCGCCGGCGGACGACGCCCTGCCGGCGCGGTCTCCACCAGGCCCTCCGCCGCCTCGCGCAGCACGGCAAAAGCCCGATCACCCGCCTGCCGAAATTCCGGCGTCGTATCGGAGGCGAGGCCCGCCTCGAACATGGCGGAGTAGAAGGCTGGCTCGTCGCGGGCGAACCGCAGATAGGCCTGCCCGACCCGCTCCAGCGCCGTGAACGCATCCGGACGGCCCTTGTCCCAGGCTCGCGTCAGCGCCGCCTCGAAATTCTCGAAGCCCCGCACCGCCACGTCCGACAGCAGGGCGTCACGGTCGCGATAATGGCGGTAGGGGGCAGCCGGACTGACACCGGCAGCCCGCGCCGCCTCGACGAAGGTGAAGCCGGACGGGCCTTTCTCGGCGATCAGCCGCAGCGCTGCCTGGACCAGCGCCTCCTTCAGATTGCCGTGATGATAACCGCGCCCAGCCATTCCGCCGCATGCCCTCAGATGTGAACGCCACTTACATGATTTCGCCGGACGAGGCCAAGCCGGGCCACGAATCCTCGGCTTGCATGTTGCCCCGGATGCAGGAATAGCATTTCCATGCGCGCTCTCCGATCCGCCCTCGCCTGCCTGCTCCTCGCCAGTTTTCCGGCTCATGCCCTCGAAGGCGGCGCCGCCCCGCGAAGCGCGGGCGCAGGAGCCGCCGTCGCCATTCAGGCCGTGCAGCCACAGCCTGATGGCAAGGTGCGAATGTCGGAATGTTCGGGCGTGCTGATCGCCCGCGATCTCGTTCTCACCGCCGCCCATTGCCTCGACGACGCGGAACGGCCGGAACATGTCGCCGTGTTCCTGTTCGCTGGCGGCAAGGCCGCAGCGCCTTATCTACCCGTATCCGCCATTGCGCGGCATCCGGCCCATGTGCGCGGCCGGGCCAGAAAGGCTGGCGACATCGAAACCCGTCAGGCCGAGATCGCGGCCGATCTCGCCGTGTTGCGCCTCGCATCCCCCGCTTCCGGTCGTACGCCCCTCGCCGCACAGCCGACCGGCACTCCTTCCGCGCTGCTCGGCGCCGGCATCGCCGGTCCCGGCGGCCGCTCGGGAACACTGAAGGAAATCGCACTGGCAAATGTGCGCCCCACACAGACGGGCCCCCGCCTCGTCTTCGCGACGCCGACGAAGGGGCGCGTCTGCCGTGGCGATTCCGGGGGACCCGCCCTGACCACCTCCGGCGCGCTGTGGGGCGTTTCGGGCGCGATCCTGCGCGGCGATCAGGGCTGCGCGGGCCGCGTCGTCGTGGTTCCGTTCGACCCTGCCCAGCCCGGCACCGCCGCAATGCTGCGGATGGCGCAGCGCCCCTGAGGCCGCTATAGGTCGGAAAAAACATCAGGGGGAAACATCAACATGCCGACCGAATTGCCGGACAACGTTCCCGATTCCGATCCCGACACCTTGTTCCTGCCGCCCTCGCGCCCGCGCTGGATACTGACGCTCGTCGCCTGCCTGCTGATCCTCGCGCTCGATGTGGCTCTCATCATCGCCCAGAACCAGTCCATCATGTGGATCCTGGTGGTGCTCTTCGGCGCCATGGCGGCCTTCGCGGCATCACAGCTCGTCCCCGGAATGGGCGGGCTTTCGCTGGATCGCGAGGGCTTCTCGTTCCGTCTCGCCTTCTTCACACGCCGCCGCCGCTGGGACGAGATCACGCCCATCGCCTCCAGCAATGCCGGGCTGTTCCAGCTCGTTGGCTATCACCTCAAGGACGAGCCCAAGACCAAGCCGCGCGAAGTCCTGCCGGAGACCTATGGCGTCGGCGCACATGAACTCGGCCGCGTTATGAATTGGTGGCGCGAGCGCGCGCTGAGTGGAACGAGCGCCGAGCGGGTGCCAAGCGGCCTGGTCGATGCGGGCGTGGAGGACGCCGGCGCCTAGTCGGCCGTCAGCCGCGCTTTCACCTCGCCCGGCAGGCGCACCGGCCGACCGGCCGGGCCAAGCACGGCGCAGGATACCTCCGCCGCTGCCAGAACGTCCGCACCGCGCACCACGCTCTGATCGAGCGTCAGCGAAGCACCGCCGATGGCTGACACCGCCGTGCGCACCTCGATCATGTCGTCGAGCCGCGCCGGAGAACGGAAATCGATAGTCATGCGGCGCACCACGAAGGTGATGCCGCTCTCCGCCTGCAGCTCGCTCTGCCCGACCCCGGCCGCCCGCAGCAGTTCCGTGCGTCCGCGCTCCATGAAGCGCAGATAGCTGGCGTGGTAGACGATGCCGCCGGCATCGGTGTCTTCCCAATAGATGCGGATGGGCAGGATGTGCGGCGCGCTCATTCCTCGCCTCCGTCGAACAGCGGCATCTGGTTGCCCGAATTCGGCACCGCGAGCCCGAGATGGCGGAAAGCATGCGCCGTCAGCACACGGCCACGCGGCGTGCGCTGCAGGAAGCCCTGCTGGATCAGATAGGGCTCGATGATCTCTTCGATCGCATCGCGCGGCTCCGACAGCGCTGCCGCCACGGTGTCGACGCCCACAGGCCCGCCGCCATAATGCAGCGCGATGGTGGAGAGATAGCGACGGTCGAGCGCATCGAGCCCGGCATCGTCGACCTCGAGCTGGCCCAACGCCCGGTCGGCGATCTCGCGCGTCACCGCGTCGGAGCCGGCCACATGGGCGAAATCACGCACGCGGCGCAGCAAACGGCCGGCAATGCGTGGCGTGCCCCGCGCGCGGCGGGCGATTTCGCGCGCACCATCGGGCGTCATGGCGATGCCGAGCACGCGCGCGCCCCGCGTCACGATGAGGTCGAGCTCTTCCACCGTGTAGAAATTAAGCCGCACCGGGATGCCGAAGCGGTCGCGCAGCGGCGTGGTCAGCAGACCGGCGCGGGTCGTCGCCCCCACCAGCGTGAACTTGGCGAGATCGATCCGCACCGAACGCGCCGCCGGGCCTTCGCCGATGATGAGATCGAGCTGGAAATCCTCCATCGCCGGATAAAGAATTTCCTCCACCGCCGGATTCAGACGGTGAATTTCGTCGATGAAGAGCACGTCGCGCTCTTCGAGATTGGTCAGCAGCGCCGCCAGATCGCCGGCCTTGGCGATGACCGGTCCGGACGTGGCGCGGAAGCCCACGCCGAGTTCCCGCGACATGATTTGCGCAAGCGTGGTCTTGCCGAGACCGGGCGGCCCGGCAAACAGAACATGATCAAGGGCTTCGCCGCGCGCCTTCGCCGCCTCGATGAAGATGGAAAGGTTCGCCCGCGCCTGCTTCTGCCCGATGAACTCCGACAGCCGCTGGGGCCGCAGGGAGGAATCGCCCTCGTCCTCGGGAATACGTTCGGGGGTGACGAGCGGACGGGTCACTTCGCCAATTCCTTCAGCCCGAGCCGGATGAGCGTCGCGGTCTCGGCACCCTCACCGGCACTCTTCATCGCGGCAGCCACGGCGCCGGATGCCTGCACCTGCGGATAACCGAGATTGACGAGCGCCGACACCGCATCCGCCACGGGGCCCGGCGCGCGCTTCTCGCCCAGATCGTCCTGCAGGCGGATGAGCCCGACGTCGGCGTCGGAAAAGGCGGGTGCCTTGTCCTTCAGCTCGGCCACGATGCGGGCCGCCACCTTGGGCCCCACGCCCGGCGCCCGGGCCACCGCCGCGCGGTCCTGAAGCGCGATGGCGTTGGCGAGATCGGGGGCCTTCAGCACGCCGAGGATGGCCAGCGCCACCTTCGCGCCGACGCCCTGCACCGTCTGCAGCAGGCGGAACCAGTCCCGCTCGATTTCGCTCATGAAGCCGAACAGGCGAATCTGGTCCTCGCGCACATAGGTCTCGATAAACAGCACCGCCGCCTCGCCGCGCGCAGGCAACGCCGACAAGGTGCGCACCGAACAATGGACGAGATAGCCCACCCCCCCGACATCCAGGATGAGCCAATCGTCTCCCGTGGAATCGAGTGTGCCGCGCAGCTTGCCGATCATCGCGCCACCTGGGCGAGCCGCGCCGAATGCGCGCGATGATGGGCGTGGGTGATGGCGACCGCGAGTGCGTCGGCCGCGTCGGCCCCCACCGGGCCGGCCTTCGGCAGCAGCACCGCGATCATCGCCGCGATCTGGCGTTTGTCGGCATGGCCCGCACCCACCACGCTTTTCTTGATGAGGTTCGGCGCATATTCCGCGACAGGAAGGCCCGCCTGTGCCGGAGCCAGCATGGCCACGCCACGCGCCTGGCCAAGCTTCAGCGTCGACATCGGATTGCTGTTGACGAAGGTTTCCTCCACCGCCGCCTCGTCGGGCGCATGGCTGCGGATGAGATCGACGAGCCCCTCGTGCAGAGCAGCCAGCCGGCCGGCCAGCGGCAGGGAATCGTCCGGCAGAAGCGTGCCGCAGGCGACATAGCTGAGGCGGTTGCCGGTGCAATCGATCACGCCCCAGCCAGTGCGGCGGAGGCCGGGATCGATGCCGAGAATGCGAATCGGATGTGGGACCATAACGAGAACTAATCTCGCATCGGTCTCTTCACGTCCAGTAAAGGCTGGCTGCAAAATGGCGCGGTCTGAGGACGCGTGCGCTCGATGTTTGTGGCAGCCGTAATTCGATAAAGGGTCCACAAGCCCAGAGCGAGGATCAGGGGCGCAACCGGAATGCGATAAATCTCGAATGGCAGACACATGATGGGAAGAAACCAAAGCAGGCTTCCGGACACGATCAAGCCATGCCGCAGGATCAGCAGAGGCGCGGCCGCCTGCACGAGAATAAGGTCGTACGTGAAGGATTGCGGCGACGCGACGAACGTACCGAGGATCACCAGTAAGCTCTTCTCATCGAGCGAGCGTCGAGAGACGCAGCCCCGCCACACCACCACGCACGCAAACAGGAAAAACGGCAATTGAAGCCAGATCGCTTCACCTCCCAGCCCCATCAGACGACCGGCCGCGAAGGCTGACGGCATCATGGCGAGGAAAAACCCGGTGGCAGAGCTCATGAATGCGGTCTGCATCGGAAGCGTCTGCCGGAAGAAACCCTCCCAGGCGTCCACGCCGAACACCAGAAAAGACAGAAGCGTCAGCATCAGAACGGTGAGCGTGCCGGAAACCATCGTGGTCCAACGTCGCTCGGCAATCACCAGAATGGGTATCATCAAAGCCAGCTGCGGCTTGATAACCAGGAGGCCGAACAGCACCCCGCTGAGAATGGGCCGGCGTTCCCGGCACAGAAGGCCTCCGAGCAGAAGCGCCGCCGTGAACGCGCCGTTCTGGCCGACGAACACATTGACCGCCATGGCCGGGCACAGCAGCGTCAGCCAGAAAGCACGGCGGTCCGGAAAGAGTGCGCTTAAGGGCGCGATCAGAACTCCGAAACCCGCCATGATCCAAACGGCAAAGGCCGTAAAATAGCCCATCCATCCTAGGGGATAGACGAAGAGAAGCATGGTGGGCGGATAGGACCAGAAGCGAAACCCGATGTCCGGATGGTAAAGCTGGCGCTCCGCAGCGAGAAACCGGGCGGGATCGAAAATTTCCGCCGTCCGGTCGGCATTCGCAAGGACCCCGGCCGTCCAGTAATTGATGAAATCGCGGCCGAACGGCTCGCTTATATAATCGAGCCTCCCGGTACCGGTGGCCCAATAAACGAAGACAATTGCCCAGCAGAGTGCGTTGAAGGCCGCGAACGGCATGACAGGGAGCGGCATGGCGGGAGTTCTTCAGGAAGATCCCGCATAAATTGCATACCGACCCCTAGCATACTCTTAAGGGCAGTGTTTACGCGGCGGTCAGCTTCGCCATCACCTCGTCGGAGACCTCGAAGTTCGAATAGACGTTCTGCACGTCGTCGTCGTCTTCCAGCGCATCGACCAGCTTCAGCATGCTCTGCGCCTTGTCCTCGTCGAGCGCCGAGGTGGTGGTGGGGCGCCACACGGCCTTCACGCTGCTGGCTTCGCCAAGCGATGTTTCCAGCGCCTTCGAAACCTCGTTCAGATCCTCGAAACCGCACGTGATGACGTGGTTCTCCTCGTCCGACTGCACGTCCTCGGCGCCGGCTTCGATGGCGGCTTCCAGGACCGCGTCGGCGCTGCCCACCTTCGCCGGATAGACGATCTCGCCCACGCGGTTGAACATGAAGCCCACCGAGCCCGTTTCGCCCATCGCTCCACCGGATTTGGTGAAATAGGAACGCACGGCGGAAGCGGTGCGGTTGCGGTTGTCGGTCAGGGCCTCGACCACGACCGCGACGCCGCCCGGGCCATAGCCCTCGTAGCGCACTTCCTCGTAATTCTCGGCATCGCCGCCCGATGCCTTCTTGATGGCGCGGTCGATGTTGTCCTTGGGCATGGACTGCGCCTTGGCGGCCTGTACCGCGAGGCGAAGGCGCGGGTTCATCGCGGGGTCGGGCATGCCCATCTTGGCGGCCACGGTGATCTCGCGCGCCAGCTTGGAAAACAGCTTGGAGCGCTGCGCGTCCTGCCGTCCCTTGCGGTGCATGATGTTCTTGAACTGTGAATGTCCGGCCATCGAGGCGTCCCTGTGCGCAAGCTTTTCGCGCGGTTTATAGAATAGAGGTCCGCACCACGCCAAGCCTTGCGCAGGCCTGTCTCACCAGAAGCGCGGCTCCACCGGCTCGAGCCGCGGCCCGATGCGCACCGGCGAGATCTTCACGGCGAGCCCCGTGCGGTCGTCGGTCTCCACTGCAAGCCCGCACACTGTCGCCTCTCCGTCCGCCGGCTCGAATCGGCTCTGCGAGATCTTGCGCTGGAAGCGCCGCACCGGCTCCTCCTTGTCCATGCCAAGCACGGAATCGTAATCGCCGCACATCCCGGCATCCGACATGTAGGCCGTGCCGCCCGACAGTATCTGGTGATCGGCCGTCGGCACATGGGTGTGCGTTCCCACCACCACGCTGGCGCGGCCGTCGACGAAATGGCCGAACGCCTCTTTCTCGCTGGTCGCCTCCGCGTGGAAATCGATGAGGATGGCGTCGCACACCTGCCCAAGCGGAGCGGCGGACAATTCCGCATCGGCGCGGGCGAACGGGTCGTCCAGCGCATCCATGTAGATGCGGCCCATCACATTCATCACCAGCACGCGGCGGCCGTCATGGATGTCGATCAGCGCCGCGCCGCGTCCGGGCGTGCCGGCCGGGAAGTTCGCCGGGCGGATGAGGCGGTCGGCGCGCTCGATGAAGACAAGGGTCTCGCGCTGGTCGAAGGCGTGGTTGCCGAGCGTCACCGCATCCGCGCCGGCCTCGATCAGCTCGTCATAGATCGATTCATTGATGCCGAAGCCTCCCGCCGAATTCTCGCCGTTGACGACGATGAGGTCGAGTTTCCAGCGACTGCGCAGGCGCGGAATGGCGGCGATGGCGGCATTGCGGCCTGAACGGCCGACGAGATCGCCGAGAAAGAGGATGCGCATGCCTAGAGCCCGTCCACTCCACCCACGCGCGGCGTGATACGGATGATCTCGTTTTCCGTGACCACGGCGTCAAGCGGCACGTCGTGCAACTCACGCGGCACCTCGTCCACCTCCTGCAGCGCGAAGGCATAGCCGATGGTCAGCGGGCGTTCCTCGCGCGCCAGGGCGCCGAGCGTGCGGTCGTAATGGCCCTGCCCATAGCCCACGCGAAAGCCGCGCCGGTCAAAGGCCGAGAGCGGCACGATCACCACGTCCGGCACGGCGGCGGGCGCGTCGACATCGGGCTCACGAATATTGCCGAAGCCCTTTTCGAGCGGGTCCTGATCCAGCCAGAGCCTGAAATGCATGGGCACTTCCGGGTCGGCCACCTTTGGGAGCGCGGGCTTCGCCCCGGCAGCGCGCAGGCGTTCGGCCAGCGGCGCGACCTTCAGCTCGCCCTGTACCGGCGAATAGAGCGCCACCACCTTGCCCTCGGCGTGTTCGATCAGATGCATTGCATGGTCGGCGGCACGCTCGGCAGCCGCCAGCGCATCTTCCTTCGGCAATGCGCGCCGCGCCGCGATGTTGCGGTTGCGAAGCTCCGCCTTCAGGGCCTTGCTGGATTCGGGATCGAGGGTCAGAGGAAAGCACCATCAAATAGAAGCGCGGAGCCACAAAGCCGTCGGATATTCGATCCCGGGAACCTACCATTGTAGGTGGGCGCCATGTGCCCAAGCCCAGGGGCAAGGACAGGGACAGCTCCCGTAGAGATCGATAAGGCCCGGGAATACATTGTTCCTAACGCACCCCGCAGCACCGCGCCGCTAATCTAGGGCGTCTGCGGCTCCAGCGCCAGCCTTCGGTGACAGGCCCATCTTGGTGTTGAGCTCGGCCGCCACGCTTTCCAGGCGAGCGGCGATGCCTTCGATGCGAGCGGCCGCACGCACTTCGTCGTTCTTCATGGCGGCGAGCGCGTCGGAATCGGCCCCGCGCAGGCCGGCAACATCCGCCTTCAACGCCTCGATGCGCTGGCGCGCTTCCGAAAGCTCGTCGGCCAGAACCACGCTCGCCATCACGGTGAGGCGCATGTCACCGATCTCGCCGAAGCTTGCGCGCATCTGTTCGATCTTGGCGTCCACCTCCGCGCTCAGCGCGTGGAGGTGCTCCTCCTGCCCGTCATCGCACGCCATGCGATATTTGCGGCCGGCGATCGTCACATGCACTTCGGCCATGGCTCAGACCTTTCCGTCCGACAGCACGCCGCGGATCGTCTCGATCGCCGTGTCGAGGCGCCGCGCCACATCGCGATTGCTCGTCTCCAGCCGGTCGGCGCGGGCGTGGATCTCGTCCATCTCCTGGGCCAGACGGGCACGATCCTCGGCGAGGAGAGCCACTTCCTGATCCTTGTCGCGGGCCAGCTCGCGCACGTCTGCGACCAAAGCGGATGCCGCCTCGATCGCCCCCGTCGCCAGTTCGAGCCGCCGCAGCGCAGCGCCGAGCGCCCCATCTTCCATACGCACGCACTCCACTGGCACCGTCGCTTGCCGGGAAAAGGTGTCGCACCTCTTCCCGCAATCAGCGATTTTGCGGACGCCTTTCACAGGCGTCAATCGCCTGCAACACTTGCCCACGATCGTAGGGCCCGGCAAAGCGCACCGGCACTCCTTTCAGGGGCAACCCGAATTGACTACGCCCTTGGGAGTGCTAAGTGTCCCCCTTGCCGGAACAGAGGGCGCTGGCGTCTGCCCGATCGGGGTCCGTGGACGTCTCGGTTGCGCCGGAGCCCGATTTTCTTGAGCCGCAGAACGGGACGGGACATGATTTCTCGCGAAAAGCACGACCAGATGGCCAATGCGCTCCGCGTGCTGGCAATGGACGCGGTCGAGGCCGCAAAATCCGGCCATCCCGGCCTGCCGATGGGCGCGGCCGACATCGCCACGGTGCTGTTCACCCACTTTCTGAAATTCGATCCCACCGATCCGCACTGGCCCGACCGCGACCGCTTCATCCTGTCGGCCGGCCACGGCTCCATGCTGATCTATGGCCTGCTCTATCTCGTGGGCTACGATTCGATCGGCATCGAGGACATCAAGAAGTTCCGCCAGCTCGAATCGCGCACGCCGGGCCACCCCGAAAACTTCATGACGCTTGGCGTCGAGACCACGACCGGCCCTCTGGGCCAGGGCCTCGGCAACGCGGTGGGCTTTGCTCTGGCGGAACGTCATCTGGCCGCGCAGTTCGGCTCGGAGATCGTCGATCATTACACCTATGTGCTGGCCTCTGACGGCGACCTCATGGAGGGCATCAGCCATGAGAGCATCGGCATTGCCGGCCATCTGAAGCTCAACAAGCTGATCGTCTTCTGGGATGACAACCGCATCTCGATCGACGGCGCCACCTCGCTGTCGGATTCGTCCGACCAGATCGCCCGCTTCAAGGCGGCCAACTGGAACACGCTGCAGGTGGACGGCCACGATCCCGACGCCATCGCCTCCGCCATCGAGCAGGCCAAGCAGAGCGACAAGCCCACCATGATCGCCTGCCGCACCAAGATCGGCTTCGGCGCTCCCGGCAAGGAGGGCACCTCCGCCGTCCATGGGTCGCCGCTCGGCCCCGACACGGTGGCCGCGACGCGCAAGGCGCTCGGCATCGACCTTCCGGCCTTCGAACTTCCGAGCGAGACCGTGGATGCCTGGCGCTGCGCCGGCCTGAAATCCCGCACCGCCCACGGCGAATGGGACAAGAGGTTCAAGGCGCTTGAGACCGGCAAGCGCGCCGAATTCGAACGCCGCATCAAGGGCGAGCTGCCGGCCGAACTTGCCGGTGCGTTCTCGAAGCTCAAGGACAAGCTGTTCCACGAGCCGAAGGAGGTTGCCACCCGCAAATCCTCCGAGCTCGTGCTGGACGCGATCGCCGACGCATTGCCGGAACTGATCTCCGGCTCCGCCGATCTGACGCCGTCCAACAACACCAAGGTCAAGGCGTTCGGCGAGATCGCGCCGGGCGATTACGCGGGGCGCTACGTCCACTGGGGCATTCGCGAGCACGGAATGGCTTCGGCCATGAACGGCATGGCTCTGCATGGCGGCGTCATCCCCGCCTCCGGCACATTCCTGGTGTTCTCCGATTATTGCCGCCCCTCGATTCGCATTGCGGCTCTGGCCGGCATTCGCTCCATTTTCGTGTTCACGCACGATTCCATCGGCGTGGGCGAAGACGGCCCCACCCATCAGCCGGTCGAGCATCTGGCGGCGCTGCGCGCCATTCCGAAGCTGCTCGTCTTCCGCCCCTGCGACACGATCGAGACCGCGGAAGCGTGGGAACTAGCGCTGCGCCACGACCGGCGACCGAGCGTGCTGGCCCTGACCCGGCAGAACCTGCCGCAGCTGCGCCTCGATCCGGAAGAACGCAACACCACCGCGCGCGGAGCATACGAGCTGCGTTCCGCAGACGGAGAGGCTTTGGTCTCGATCTTCGCCTCGGGCTCCGAAGTTTCGCTCGCGGTCGAGGCGGCCGAGCAGCTCGCGGGCCAGGGCATTCCCGTGCGCGTTGTTTCCGTACCGTGCATGGAGCTGTTCCACGAGCAATCGGCAGATTATCGTGCTGAGGTGATCGGCACGGCCCCTGTGAAGATCGGCGTCGAGGCCGCACTCCGCCTGGGCTGGGATTCCATCATCGGCTCCGACGGAGCGTTCGTGGGCATGACGGGCTTCGGCGCAAGTGGTCCGGCGGCCGAGGTCTACGAGCATTTCGGCATCACCGCCGAGGCGGTGGTGGCGGTGGCGCGCAAGCGTCTGGGCCGGTAAAGCGGCCCACTCTATTTTGACAAGACAGCAGGAGAGACGGGATATGGCGGTTCGGGTTGCGATCAACGGTTTCGGGCGCATCGGCCGCCTCGTCCTCAGGGCCATCGTCGAGTCCGGACGTGACGACATCAAGATCGTCGCCATCAACGATCTCGGCCCGGTCGAAACCAATGCTCACCTGCTGCGCTACGATTCGATCCACGGCAAGTTCCCGGCCGAAGTCACGGTCACCGGAGACGTCATCAGCGTCGCCGGCCACGGCGACATCAAGGTCACCGCCGTGAAGAACCCCGCCGAGCTGCCGCACAAGGAGCTCGACGTCGATATCGTCATGGAGTGCACGGGCATCTTCACCTCGCCGACCAAGGCGCAGGCCCATATCGATGCCGGCGCGAAGCGCGTGCTGATCTCGGCACCCCTGGCCGACAGCCCGAAGGGCGAAAAGACCATCGTCTACGGCGTCAACCACGACAGCCTGACCGCGGACGACGTCATCGTCTCGAATGCCTCCTGCACCACGAATTGCCTGGCCCCCGTCGCCAAGGTCCTGAACGACGCCATTGGCATCGAGAAGGGCTTCATGACGACGATCCATTCCTACACGGGCGACCAGCCGACGCTCGACACCATGCACAAGGACCTCTACCGCGCCCGCGCGGCGGCTCTCAGCATGATCCCGACCTCGACCGGCGCGGCCAAGGCCGTCGGCGTCGTGCTGCCGGAGCTGAAGGGCAAGCTGGACGGCACCTCGATCCGCGTGCCGACGCCGAACGTCTCCGTCATCGACTTCAAGTTCGTCGCCAAGCGCGAGACCAATGTCGCGGAAGTCAACGAAGCCATCCAGCGCGCCGCCTCGCAGCAGCTGAAGGGTGTGCTCGACGTGGTGGACGACAAGCTCGTCTCCTCGGACTTCAACCACAACCCGGCCTCGTCGTCCTTCGCCCTCGACCAGACCAAGGTCATGGAAGGCACGTTCGTGCGCGTGCTCTCCTGGTACGACAACGAATGGGGCTTCTCGAACCGCATGGCCGACACCGCGGTCGCCATGGGCAAGTTCCTCTGAGGCGGCCTTGCTCGCCGCCCGCCCCCTGACGGCACGCTGGCGCAGCCTGGATGGCGCAGGGCTCGATCACGTCACCATCACAGCGCAGGGCGGCACGATCGTCGCCCGCGGCACTGTCATCGGTGATCGCGGGGGCACGCCCTACGGCGTGTTCTACCGTGTGGATTGCGATGCCGACTGGCACGTGAAGGAAGTGGCCATCGGCACCGCCGGCGGCCAGGGCCTGCACCTGCTCTCCGACGGCGCGGGGCATTGGTCGAACGGCGTTGGCGAACATCTCGCCCATCTCGACGGCTGTGTGGACGTCGATCTGGCCGGCACGCCGTTCACCAACACGCTGCCCATCCGGCGGCGCGATTGGGCGGCCGGCGAGCGCGCCGAGATGCGGATGGTCTACATCCCGTTCGACAGCTTCGTGCCCGTCGTCGATGCGCAAATCTACACCTGCCTCGAACCCGGCAAGCGTTTTCTCTACGAGGCCGCCGACCGCTCCTTCTCCGCCGAGCTTGCGGTAGATGGGGATGGCCTCGTCACCGATTATCCCACCCTCTTCTCCCGGATATTGTGATGGCCGAATTCCGCACCCTCGACGATGCTGGCGACCTCTCCGGCAAGCGCGTTCTCGTTCGCGTCGACTACAATCTCCCGATGGAAAACGGCCGCGTCACCGACGCCACCCGCATCCAGGCTTCGCTGCCGACGATCCGCGACATCGTGGAGCGTGGCGGCAAGGCCGTGCTGCTGGCCCATTTCGGCCGACCCAAGGGCAAGCGCGACGACAGCCAGAGCCTGAAACCTGTCCTGCCCGCACTCATCGAGGCGCTGGGCTCGAAGGCCGCGTTCTGCGAGGATTGCGTGGGCGAGAAGGCCGAGAGCGCCGTGAATTCCCTGGCCAACGGCGATGTGCTTCTGCTGGAAAACCTCCGCTTCCACGCGGGTGAGGAAAAGAACGAGACCGAATTCGTGGACCAGCTCGCGAAGTTGGGCGATCTCTACGTCAACGACGCCTTCTCCGTGGCCCATCGCGACGGCGCCTCCACCACCGGCCTCGCCCACAAGCTGCCGGCCTATGCCGGCCGTTCCATGCAGAAGGAACTGGAAGCGCTGTCGAAGGCCCTCTCGCAGCCGGAGCGCCCGGTCGCGGCCGTGGTCGGCGGGGCCAAGGTCTCGACCAAGATCGACCTCCTGTCGAATCTCGTCGGCAAGGTGGACCTGCTCATCATCGGCGGCGGCATGGCCAACACCTTCCTGGCGGCTCAGGGCCACGATGTCGGCAAGTCGCTGTGCGAGCACGATCTGCTGGAGACGGCGAAGGACATCATCGCCACAGCCGAAAGCGCTGGCTGCCGCATCGTGCTGCCGGTCGATGTCGTCGCGGCGAAGGAATTCCGCGCCCATGCCGCCAACCGGACGGTCGGCGTGGACGAGGTCACGGCAGACGAAATGATCCTCGACGCCGGCCCGAAGAGCGTGGAGGAAGTCTCCGCCCTTCTCGAAACCGCCAAGACGCTCGTCTGGAACGGCCCGTTCGGAGCCTTCGAGATGGAGCCGTTCGACGCCGCGACCGTCGCGGTGGCCCGCAAGGCCGCCGAGCTGACGAAGGCCGGCAAACTGCTCTCGGTGGCGGGCGGCGGCGACACGGTGGCCGCGCTCAACCATGCCGGCGTGGCCGAGGATTTCTCCTATATTTCCACCGCCGGCGGCGCGTTTCTCGAATGGCTGGAGGGCAAGAGTCTTCCGGGCGTCGAGGCCTTGCGCGCCGCGAACTGACACGTCTCACACCGCAAAAGGGATACGCACCACATGGCTCGCATCACGCTCAGGCAGCTTCTGGACCACGCGGCCGAGCACGGCTACGGCGTTCCCGCCTTCAACATCAACAACATGGAACAGGCGCTGGCCATCGGTAAGGCCGCCAAGAAGCTGGATGCGCCCGTCATCATCCAGGCCTCGCGCGGCGCGCGCCAGTACGCGCATGACATCATGCTGGCCAAGATGATCGACGCCTTGGTCGATATCTATCCCGAGATCCCGATCTGCATGCATCTCGACCACGGCAACAATGAAGCCACCTGCGCCACCGCCATCCAGCACGGCTTCACCTCGGTGATGATGGACGGCTCGCTCGAGGCCGACGGCAAGACCCCGGCCGATTACGAGTACAATGCCGGCATCACCCGCCGCGTCGCCGACATGGCGCATTGGGCCGGCTGCTCCGTCGAGGGCGAGATCGGCGTGCTGGGCTCGCTGGAATCGGGCGAGGGCGAGAAGGAGGACGGCCACGGCTTCGAGGGTGTACTCAGCCACGACCAACTCCTCACCGACCCCGAGCAGGCGGTGCAGTTCGTCAAGGACACCAAGGTCGATGCGCTGGCCGTCGCCATGGGCACCTCCCACGGCGCCTACAAATTCACCCGCAAGCCGGACGGCGACGTGCTCGCCATGAACGTGATCGAGGAGATTCACCGCCGCCTGCCGAACGTGCATCTCGTGATGCACGGCTCGTCCTCGGTGCCGGAGGATCTGCAGGAGATCATCAACCGCTACGGCGGCGAAATGAAGCCGACCTGGGGCGTGCCCGTGGAAGAGATCCAGCGCGGCATCAAACACGGCGTGCGCAAGGTCAACATCGACACCGACAACCGCATGGCCATCACCGGCGCCATCCGCAAGGTGTTCGCCGAGAACCCGTCGGAGTTCGACCCGCGCAAATATCTCGGCCCGGCCGGCGATGCCATGGCCAAGCTCGTCTCGCAGCGCCTGGAAGAATTCGGCACCGCCGGCCAGGCCTCGAAGATCAAGGTCATCCCGCTCGGCGACATGGCCAAGCGCTACGCCTCCTGCGAGCTGGACCCGAAGTTCAGCTGACGCGCGAGTTACGATAAGCTAGGATGCCGGCATGAACGGCGGCAAAGTTTCAGGACGTTTCGGCTGGCGGGGGCTTATCGCGTCCGCCTGCCTCCTGTTGCTTCTGTCGATCAATTCGGTCGTCGGTCTGGAGCGTGGCCTCGTGACCGGCAATCATGTCGACGGCGTGATGATCGCCCTGCAGAACGGCGATCCTGCTCCCGACACCTGGGGCGCGGCGTGCCACTTCGCCTCCATAACCAAACCGGGCCTTGCCGAAACGCAGCCCCTGCGCTGCCCAGTGCAGGCGGAAACCCCTATCCGCCTGCGTTTCAAAGACGAAACCGCCCTTCCCGCGCGCACCGCCGGCACGCCCTTCCGTCCTCCGAGAACAGCCTGACGTCCTCTTACGTCAGTCGATCATCATCTCGGAGCTTCACACATCATGACCAGCATCTCTGGGCGCGCATTCACGCGCCGCCTGTTCCTTGCCGGCCTTGCCGGTTCGCTTGCGGCCTGTCAGCAAACCACGGCCTCTGCGCCGAAGCCCCAAGTATCCCTTCCTCCCGAGTTCGCCGAACTCTACGGCCCTCTCCCAGACGAGCCTTTTCCGATACCAGGTGTGCCAATCGGAGCCATCAAGCCCGATTATCTGCGCAAGCAGGTCGTCTATGCGACCAATGAGCCGCCTGGCACCATCGTGGTCGATCCAGGTGCGAAATACCTCTACCTCGTGCAGGATGGCGGTATGGCACTGCGCTATGGCGTCGGCGTCGGGCGCGAGGGGTTCGGCTGGAGCGGTGCAGCTCTCATCCAGATGAAGCGCGAATGGCCGCGGTGGACGCCGCCTGCCGAGATGATCAAGCGCCAGCCGGAACTGGAACCCTACCGGCACGGGATGGCGGCCGGCCTGGAAAACCCGCTCGGTGCCCGAGCGCTCTACCTTTTCCAGAACGGTCGCGACACGCTCTACCGCCTGCACGGCACCAATGAGCCACGCTCCATCGGCAGCAATGTCTCCTCAGGGTGCGTCCGTCTGGTTAATCAGGACATCATCGACCTGTATAGCCGCACACCGCTCGGCACGCGCGTGATCGTGTTGCCGACAGCGGCGCAGGCCTGAAGAACGCAGATAGGGCTGCGGCGGAGCACCAAGTCCGCCGCAGCCAAACAGCAAGGCCCCAAAACACCCATCTACATTTCGCCATCGCGCCCTGCTAAGACGCGATCATGCTGCACAATCCCGCCCCCGACCTTGCCCGCCTCATGCTGATCAGCCCCGTGCTGGCGGCGAACGAAAGCTTCGAGGTGCCTTTGCGTCTGGCGCTGGAGGCGGCGGAGATTTCCGCGCTTGTGCTGCGCGTCGAGCGCGAGGGCGATGAGCGGGCGCTTCTCAAGATCCTGAAGCCGCTGGTCGAGCTGGGCCAGCACCACGGCGCGGCGGTGCTGATCGAAGGCATGCCCGATCTCGTCGGGAAATCCGGAGCCGATGGGGTGCACGCGCTGGGCGAAAACCAGGCGCACGAGGCGGCCGAGCGGTTCCAGCCGCAGAAAATGGTGGGCGTCGGCGGCCTGCGCACGCGCGACGCCGCCATGAGCGTCGGCGAGGCCGGCGCGGATTACGTTCTGTTCGGCGATCCAGGCAAGGGCGGCGAGGTGCCGCCGCTCGATGCGCTGGTGGAGCGGCTCGAATGGTGGGCCGACATCTTCGTCGTGCCCTGCGTGGGCCAGGCGGAGGAGCTGGCTTCGGTCGGCCCCATCGCCGCCTCGGGCGCGGAATTCGTGGCGCTTGGCCGTTTCGTCTGGGAGGACCCGGATGGCCCGGCTTCCGCCATCCGCGCGGCGCAGAAGGCCGTGGTGGAATCCGGATCGCTGGCATGAAGCCCGTTTTTGCCGCTCTTCTTTTGCTGCCGCTGCTGGCCGCCCCCGCACTGGCCCAGCATCCCGCGCTTCCGCCCATTCCGGCAGAGGACATGCCCACGCTCCCCATCCCCGCACCCGGCCAGGCTT
This sequence comes from Terrihabitans aquatilis, assembly GCF_052542005.1. Taxonomy (NCBI): domain Bacteria; kingdom Pseudomonadati; phylum Pseudomonadota; class Alphaproteobacteria; order Hyphomicrobiales; genus Terrihabitans; species Terrihabitans aquatilis. Next base: position 1,064,316 of record NZ_JBOCUO010000001.1, read on the forward strand.
CGACACCGACGACGGGCGACGCCGCCTTCGCCGCCTATCAGCGTGGGGCCTATGTCACCGCCATGCAGGAAGCCGAGAAGCGCGTGCGCGAGGATCGCGACGCTGCGCCGGCGATGACGCTGATCGGCATGCTCCACGAAAACGGCCTCGGCACGAAGAAGGACACGGCCAAGGCTGCCGAATGGTATGGCAAGGGCGCCGAGCGCGGCGATTCCAACGCGATGGTCGCCCTCGCTTTGCTGAAACTGGAAGGCGACGGCACGCGGCAGGACCGCGACGGCGCGGCCGATCTGTTCGAGAAGGCCGCCGCCAAGGGCGATCCCGTGGCGCGCTACAATGTCGGCCTGCTCTATCTGCAGGGTCGCTCCCGCCCCTACGATCTCGCCCGCGCGGCTGCGAGTTTCCGGCAGGCGGCCGAGGCCGGCAATGCGGATGCGCAATACGCCTATGCCACCTTGCTGCGCGAAGGCCGCGGCGTGGCGCAGGACAGGGCCGCCGGCGCGCGCTTCCTCGGTCAGGCCGCCGCGCAAGGTCATCCGGATGCGGCGGTGGAATATGCCATCGCCGTCTTCAACGGCGACGGCATCGCGAAGGACGAGGAGCGGGCCGCGCTGATGTTCCTGCGCGCCGCGCTCGACGGCAACGTCATCGCCCAGACCCGGGTCGGCCGCATCTATGCGGCGGGCCGCGGCGTGGAGGTGGACCGCATCCGCGCCGGCGCGTGGTACCAGATCGCCAGATCGCGCGGTGCCTTCGACCCCTATCTCGACGATCTGCTGGGCGGGATGACGGAGGAGGAACTCGGCAAGGTGCGCGAGCAGGAGGCTGCCCTGCGCGGACAGAGTGCCCGCACCGCGAAAGCAGGCCTTGACGCACCGGCGGCGGGCAGGCAGTAGAAACCCCCTCCCCGCGTAATTCGCCAACCTCTGCCCGAAGGGTCAGTCATGCCCCGTTCCCCGCTGATGAATGTCATGGTCCAGGCCGTCTCGAAGGCCGGACGCGGCATGCGGCGCGATTTCGGCGAGGTCGAGCAATTGCAGGTCTCGATCAAGGGGCCATCCGATTTCGTCAGCATCGCCGACAAGCGCGCCGAGGATCTGCTGCGGCAGGAATTGTCGCGCGCGCGGCCGGATGTCGGCTTCCTGCTGGAGGAAGGCGGCGCGGTCGAGGGGCGTGACCCAGCGCAGCGTTTCATCATCGATCCAATCGACGGCACCACGAATTTCCTGCACGGCATTCCGCATTTCGCGATCTCGGTGGCGCTGGAGCGGCATGGATCGCTGGTCGCGGCGGTCGTCTACAATCCCATCGCCGACGAGATGTTCACCGCCGAGCGCGGCGCCGGCGCATTCCTCAACGATCGCCGGCTGCGCGTGTCGGGCCGCAAGAAGGTCGAGGATTGCATCGTCGCGACAGGCGTGCCGCATCGCGGCAAGGGCGATCACGAATTGTTCGGCCGTGAATTGCGCGCGGTGCAGGCACGCGTGTGTGGCATCCGCCGCGCGGGCGCGGCCTCGCTCGATCTCGCCTGGGTCGCGGCGGGGCGTCTCGACGGTTATTGGGAACGCGATCTGAAGGCGTGGGACGTGGCAGCCGGCCTTCTGCTGCTGCGCGAAGCCGGCGGTTACGCCTCCGACCTCGATGGCCGCGACGACATCCTCAACAAGGGACATCTCGCCTGCGGCAACGAGACCATACATCGCTGGCTGATCGACACGCTGAAGAGCGCCGCCGCCTGAAAGCTGCGGCCAGAAGCCGCGCCCGTCAGGCAATGAGGTCCGGGGTCAGCGTGTCTTCCAGATAGGAGATGCGGTCCTTCAGGACGAGCTTGCGCTTCTTCAGCCGCTGCAATTGAAGCCGGTCCGAATTTCCGATCCGCTCCAGAGCGGTGATGGCGGCATCGAGATCGCGGTGCTCTTCCTCCAGGCGCGCGAGCTCAGCGCGCAGGACGCCTTCTTCGTCTTCGTCCTGAACCATGTGTGGCTGCTGTTCCCGGATGGACCGGCGCGTTTCCAGTTCCGCCGGCGGATCAGACGATTATCGCCCCGCTGCATGTTTTCATCAAGCAGCGCGTTTGCCAAAGCATCGTCAAATTCTTGAGGTCGAATCGACACATCGCGACGCCGGTGTCATGCTGCTGTCGTGAACACACAGGAGGAGATGGAATGTCCGTATCTTCGCATCTGACATCGCTCGAATCGAAGCATGAGGCGCTCGAGCGTGAGATCGAAACCGAACTCTCTCACCCCAATGTGGACGATGTCCGTGTCCAGGAGCTCAAACGGCGCAAGCTCAAGATCAAGGATCAGATCACGCGCCTGAAACCGGGCGAGGAGCGTCCCACCCTTCACTGAATTTTTTGGGAGGAAGAGCGCTCAGCGCTCTTCCTCATCCTCGTCTTCCGATCCGCGCAGATTCTTCAGCTTCGCGAACACGGAATCGACATCGATCTCTTCTTCTTCCGGCTTGGGCGCGCGGCGCTCGAAATCTCCGAACGGCGAGGTCTCCGACGCCGTGGTGATCTCGGTGGGAAGCAGGGTCTCGCCCTCTTCCGCGACGTCAGGCCGGGCCGGCGCATATTTGGCCGAACGCGTCACTTCCAGATCGAGATCGAGCTGCGAGCACAGCCCCAGCGTGACGGGGTCCATCGGCGACAGCTGGGCCGTGTTCCAATGGGTCCGGTCGCGAATCGACTGGATCGTCGTCTTGGTGGTGCCGACGAGCCGCATGATCTGCGCCTCCTTCAGCTCCGGATGGTTCCGGATCAGCCACAGGATCGCATTGGGGCGGTCATGGCGGCGCGAGACCGGCGTATAGCGCGGGCCCTTGCGGCGCTTCACCTCGGGCAGTTTCACCTTGGATTCGAGCAGCTTCAGGCGATGGGCCGAATTCGCCTCGCCGCGCTCGACCTCGTCGCGCGTCAGCTGCCCGCCCGAGATCGGGTCGATCCCGCGAATGCCCTGCGCGGCGTCACCGTCGGCGATCGCCTTCACTTCCAGCTCGTGGAGGTGGCAGAAATCGGCGATCTGCCCAAAGGTCAGCGACGTGTTGTCCACGAGCCAGACGGCCGTGGCCTTCGGCATCAGCGGCGCATTCGCCATGGCAATATTCTCCTGTAGGCTCCGCCGTCTGGGCGAAGCGATGGTACATCGACGATGACCGGAATGGACGGAATATAAGTCTTCGTCACACGCGAAGCAATTTGGTTGACGCGGTTTCGGGTCGATTAGTCGGCGCCGCGCCATATTCTCTGCGCGTGGACTTTCGAAGCAGCATCAGGAGGAGCGCCATGAATACGGATTTCACCGACGAGCTTCCGGTTCCCCGTCCGGCCTTCGCGATCGGGATGCCCTTGTCGGATCTCTCGGTCGACGAGATCTCGGCCTGCATCGAGGCATTGCGCGCGGAGATCGAACGCCTGGACCAGGCGCGAACGCAGAAGGCCGCCCATCTCAGCGCGGCCGATCAATTGTTCGGTTCGCGCGGCTGATTTCGGTTAATACGCTGTTAACCATTCGGGGCGCCTAATCAGTCTGCTCCGAATGCTGGAGCCGAGCATGGATTGTTCAGTCTCCCTGTCAAACCTTCGAGCCGCCGGTCAGGCGGCTCATTTTCGTCGGGAGCTGTCCACAGGATGGCCGCTTCGTTTACCATTCGTTAAAATTGTACTTTTCATGTTCCGGCCCTCGGGCCAGTGTAGCCCGGCGTTCCGGGGGCGGACGCCGATTCAGCGGATAAGAGCATGAACGAGATGTCCGGCCGCGCCGAAGAGGTGCCGTTCGTGTCTTTCAACGAAAAACTTCTGGCCTCCGATGGCTTCCGGAACCTGTTCCGCGAAGGCATGACGCTGGTCGAGGAAACGGCGGCCTATCTGGATGGCGACGGACGTGAGGAAAGCCGCGTTCTGTCGCGCGCCACGGCCCTCGCCTACGCCACCGAAAGCATGCGCCTGACCACGCGTCTCATGCAGATCGCCTCCTGGCTGCTGATCCAGCGCGCCGCCAATGACGGCGAAATGCCGCCTGAACAAGCCGTTCAGGAAAAAAGCAAGGTCAAGCTCGCCAACGGCCGGTCCAATCTGCCGGCCGAATCTTTTGCCGCTCTGCCCGTGCGCCTGCGCGATCTCGTTGCCCGCACCGAGCACCTTCAGGAACGCGTCCAGCTGCTGGAGCGCTCGTTCGATACACAATCGGCCTCCGGCGGCAAGAATCCCATCGAGAGCCAGCTGGATCTGCTGCGGACCGCGTTCGCCGTCGGCGCCTGAAGCACCTCAACGAAACAGAAAAGGCCCCGGTCGAAACCGGGGCCTTTTCTGTTTCTGCCGAAGCGGCAGAGATCAGCTACGCTTGCCGATCGAGCCGAAGCGAGCGGCGAACTTCGACACGCGGCCGGCGCGGTCGAGAAGCTGCTGCTGACCGCCGGTCCAGGCCGGGTGGGTCTTGGGATCGATGTCGAGCTGGAGGGTGTCACCCTCTTTGCCATAGGTCGAACGGGTCAGATATTCCGTGCCGTCGGTCATCACGACCTTCACGAAATGGTAATCGGGATGAATGTCGCGCTTCATAGCCGCCTCACGGCGCGGACGCGCGATCACGCACGCCCTCGGTGTTCGAGAAACAGGAAGGCGCCCCTATATCCCACCGCTCGCCTCCGCGCAAGCCGCAGCGGCACGGTTTGCAGAGCCCGGGCTGCATGGCCTACGGAATGATCCGACTTGCCCTCGACCGCTGGCCCGTTATGGTCCCGGCCCGGACAGGAAAGCCATGAGACGAAAGACAAAGACCGCTGAAGACGGCGCGCCCGCCGAACGCCGCCTCAAGCCGCTGATGGGATTGGCGCCCTTCGTGGCCCCCTACAAGGGACGCATCGCGCTCGCATTGTTCGCGCTGTTCGCGGCCTCCGCCATCACGCTCGTCGTACCGCTTGCGCTTCGCCGCATCATCGATTTCGGCTTCACCAGCTCGGAAGGCGGGTTGGTCGATCTTTATTTCGGCACCATGCTGCTGGTGGCGGGCCTGCTCGCAATCGCCAGCGCCTCGCGCTTCTATTTCGTCAACACGCTGGGCGAACGCGTGGTGGCGGACGTGCGCACCGCCGTCTTCGCACATCTCACGCGCCTCTCGCCGCAATTCTACGACGGTTCCCGAGCGGGCGAACTTGTGTCTCGCCTGTCGGCCGATACCACGCTCATCAAGACCACGTTCGGCGCCTCGATCGCGCTCGCTTTGCGCAATCTCTTCCTGTTCATCGGCGCCACCATCATGATGGTGGTCACCTCCCCGCATCTTTCAGGTCTGATCCTGATCGCGATCCCGCTGATCGTGCTGCCGCTCGTAGCCTTCGGTCGCGCAGTGCGCCGCCGCTCACGCGCGGCGCAGGACAATCTCGCGGACGCCTCGGCTCTCTCCACCGAGGCGCTGGGCGCGATGCGCACCGTGCAGGCCTTCACGGCCGAGCTGGGCCTGAACCATCGCTATGGCGAAGCGGTTGAGCGCGCCTATGAGGGGTCGCGTTCGGCCATGGCCACGCGCGCGCTTCTGACGGCCGTTGTCATCTTCCTCGTTTTCGGCAGCGTGGTCGCCATTCTGTGGTGGGGCGCGACCGACGTGCTGGCCGGCCGCATGAGCGCAGGCCAGCTCAGCCAATTCGTCCTCTACACCGTGTTCGCAGCCGGCGGTCTCAGCGAGATCTCGCAGGTGCACGGCGATATCTCGCAGGCTGCGGGCGCCGCAGAACGGTTGAACGAATTGCTGCTTGTGCCTCCTGCGATCAAGGACGTGCCGCAGCCGCAGAAGATGCTCGAGCCGCCGCGTGGCGAAGTCCGTTTCGACGGGGTGCGGTTCGCCTATCCCGCGCGTCCGCAATCGCCCGTTCTGCAGGATATCGAGCTCACGATCCGGCCCGGCGAGAACGTTGCCGTCGTGGGCCCGTCGGGCGCGGGCAAATCCACGCTCACCCATCTTTTGCTGCGCTTCTACGATCCGCAGGCTGGCCGCATCCTCATCGACGGCATTGATATCGCTCAAGCCTCGCTGGCGGACCTGCGCAGCCGAATCGCGCTCGTGCCGCAGGATCCGATCGTTTTCGCGACGAGCGCACGCGAGAACATCCGCTTCGGCCGCCCGGACGCCAGCGATGCCGAGGTGGAAGCCGCCGCGCGAGATGCGGCCGCCGATGGTTTCATCCGCGCTTTGCCCGAGGGCTACGACACCCAGGTCGGCGAACGCGGCGTCACCCTTTCGGGGGGCCAGCGCCAGCGGCTGGCCATCGCCCGCGCCATCCTGCGCGACGCGCCGATCCTACTGCTCGACGAGGCCACATCCGCGCTGGATGCCGAAAGTGAAACCTTGGTGCAGGACGCGCTCGCGCGGCTGATGAAGAACCGCACCACGCTCGTGGTCGCGCACCGCCTTGCTACCGTGCTGAAGGCCGACCGCATCCTCGTTCTCGAAGAGGGACGCCTGATCGAGGAAGGCACCCATTCCCAGCTCGTGGCGCGGGACGGGCTCTACGCCCGCCTTGCCCAGCTCCAGTTCGACGGACGCCTCGTCGCCGGTGCCGACGCCTGAGGCGCCGACCCAATCCTCAGCGTTCGGTCAGCTTCAGCTCGATGCGCCGGTTGCGGGCATAGGCCTCGTCGCTGTCGGAATTGTCGAGCGGCTGAAACTCGCCGAACCCGGCGGCCACCAGCCGCTGCGGGGAGACCCCGCGCGAGACGAGATATTTCACCACCTCGATGGCGCGTCCGGCCGACAATTCCCAGTTCGACGGATAGATCGCCGAGCGCTGCGGCCTCTTGTCGGTGTGCCCGTCGACACGCAGCACCCAGTTGATGTCGTCGGGAATTTCGCGGGTCAGCTCCAGCAAGGCGTCCGCCAGCTTGTCGAGCTGTTCGAGGCCCGACGGTGAAACGGCCGCCGATCCGCCCTCGAAGAACACCTCCGACTGAAACACGAAGCGGTCGCCCACTACCCGGATTTCCGGCCGGTTTGCGAGGATGGTGCGCAAACGCCCGAAGAAGTCGGAGCGGTAGCGCGCGAGTTCCTGCACCCGCTGCGCCAGCGCCACGTTGAGCCGCGAGCCAAGATCGGCGATCCGCGCCTGGCTCTCGCGGCCGCGCGATTCGGACGCTTCCAAAGCCTCCTCCAACGCGCCGATCTGGCGCCGCAGCGCCGCTATCTGCTGGTTCAGAAGCTCTACCTGAGCGAGCGCGCGTCCCGTTATCTCCTTCTGCGAGCTCAACTCGCTGGTCAGCGCTTCGGCACGGCTGCCGGCAGCCGCCGCCTGTCCGGCTCCGGTGCTTGCCTCTCCGCGCAGCCGGTCACGCTCGGCCTCAACGCCCGCAAGGCTGGCCTGCAGCGAGGCCAGTTCGTCCTGGATCGAGCGCTTCGACGACCGCTCCAGCGCGAGGAATTCCGTCAGCTCGGCAAGCTGCGCGTTCAGCGCATCGAGTGCGGTGTCCTTCGAGGTCACTGCGATCGACAGCACAAATTGCGCCACCACGAACACCGACAACAGGAAGATGATGGCCATGAGCAACGTCGACAGCGCGTCGACGAAGCCCGGCCAGTAATCGATATGGCGTTCCCGCCCCCGGCGTCTGGCCATGGATCAGCCTGCGCGATCGGACTGGCGCTCGGCGATCAGCCGGCGCAATTCCTCGGTCTGCACAGCCTGCCGCTGCATCCAGTCCCGAATCAGCGCCTGCTCGGCCCGCAGGTGCTGAATCAGCCCCTGCACGCCCTCCGTCAGGCGCCCCATGCCGGCGGCATCGCGGCTCTCGTCCTGTCCGAGCAGATTGGCCAGCCTGTTCAGCGCCGCGGCCACATCGGCATTGCCGTTGCCGTTGAACTCGAGGCCGTCCTCATCGCCGATCCGCGCATCGGCCACCGTGCCGGAGAGCCAGTCCTCCAGCTCGTTGTAGAACCGGTTCTGCGCCTGCCCCGCCTGCAGATCGAGGAAGCCGAGCACCAGCGACCCCGCAAGGCCGAACAGCGAGGACGAAAACGCGATGCCCATGCCCGACAGAGGTTCGCCGAGGCCACGCTTCAGATCCTCGAAGATCACGCCCGCATCGCCCTCCACTTGAAGGCCGCCGATGACGCCGCCGACCGACGACACCGTCTCCAGAAGGCCCCAGAACGTGCCGAGCAGGCCGAGAAAGACGAGAAGCCCGGTCAGATAGCGCCCGATATCGCGCGCCTCGTCGAGGCGGGTGCTGAGCGAATCGAGGATCGACCGCAGCGTCGATGTCGAGATCGACGCCCGCCCAAGCCGGTTGCCCAGAAGCGAGGCCATCGGCGCCAGCAGCACCGGCGCATCACGCAGCGCAAGTCCGGGGTCCGACACCCGGAAATCATTGACCCAGCGCACCTCGGGGAACAGCCGCACCGCCTGCCGGAACGCCAGCCCGATGCCGATGAACAGCACGCCGAAGATGAGCCCGTTGAGGCCCGGATTGGCCATGAACGCCCGGAAGATCTGCTCGTACAGAACCAGCGCCACGAAGGCGGCGAGCACGAGGAACACCACCATGCGGAGCAGGAACACCCGCGGCGACGACAATTTGTACGGATCGAACTCGGCAACGGACATGGGGGCGGCTTCCCTCTTTGGCGCCGGAGCTTAGCGAAGCAGGGGCATCATGGAAACGACGCTCTGCGAAGCGCGATGACACGAAATTCCCCCGAAATGGAACCCTGCCCCACCCGAGCGGATTCTAGGAACATTGCAACCGCTTCCCCAGGAGGCAGATATGTCGAGCGACAATCCCAATTACAGCAAGAGCGACAACGAGCGTGTGGCCGCCGGGCAGGACCATGAAGTCGAATATTTCGCCCGCAAGCACGGCATCACCAAGGAGCAGACGCTCAGCCTGATCAAGCAGGTCGGCAACAAGCGCACGGACCTCGAGGCCGCCGTGAAAAATCTGAAAAAGGCCTGATCCACCCTGCCTTGCCCTTCGGAAAGCCCCTCCCTATAGTCCGCGCCTTCATTTTCGGGGCCAGCGAGGGGATTTCTGCATGACGGATCAGGGGTGCCCTGTTGCCATCATCATGGGCAGCCAGTCCGATTGGGCAATCATGCAGCACGCCGCCGAGACGCTCGATGCGCTCGGCGTGGGCCACGATGCGCGCATCGTCTCCGCCCATCGCACACCGGAACGGCTCTACGAATTCGCCCGCACGGCGCGCGATCAGGGGTTCCGTGTCGTCATCGCGGGCGCCGGCGGCGCAGCCCATCTGCCCGGCATGACGGCCTCGATGACGCCGCTCCCCGTGTTCGGCGTTCCCGTCGAAACGAAGGCGCTGTCGGGCATGGACAGCCTGCTTTCGATCGTCCAGATGCCTGCGGGCATTCCGGTCGGAACGCTGGCCATCGGCCGCGCCGGCGCGGTGAATGCGGCGCTGCTTGCCGCCAGCGTCCTTGCCCTGAACGATCCCGCCCTCGCCGTCCGGTTGGACGATTGGCGGGCACGGCAGACGGCGGCCATCGCCGAAGCACCCGTGAACGAGGCCTGAAATGGCCGGTCATCTGCCTCCCGGCTCCGTCATCGGCATCGTTGGCGGAGGCCAGCTCGGCCGCATGCTGGCATTGGATGCGGCGCGCCTTGGCTTCAAGGTGGACATCTACTGCCCTGACGAGGGAAGCCCGGCCTTCGATGTCGCCGCCCATCATGTTCAGGCCGCCTACGAGGACGAGGAGGCCCTTGTCCGCTTTGCGGACGGCGTCGATCTCGTCACCTACGAATTCGAGAACGTTCCGACACGCACGGCCGAGATCCTCGCTACCCGCAAGCCGCTGTTTCCCGGCGCCCGCGCCTTGGCCGTCGCACAGGATCGCCTGGCGGAAAAGTCTTTCCTGCGCGATCTGGGCATCCCGATCGCCGATTTCCGCGCCGTGGAGGATGCAGCCTCCCTGCAGGCCGCCATCGACGAGCTTGGCCGCCCTTCCGTCCTGAAGACGCGCCGTTTCGGTTATGACGGCAAGGGGCAGATCATGATGCGCGAGAACATCGGCATCGACGAGGGCATGACGGCGGTGCGTGGCCAGCCTTCCGTGCTCGAAGCCTTCGTGCCGTTTGAGCGCGAAATCTCCGTCATCGCCGCACGCGGGCGCGACGGCACAATCGCGGCCTACGAGCCCACCGAGAACCAGCATCGCAACCACATCCTCGACACATCGACCGTGCCGGCCAGTCTCTCCCCCGCCGCACGCGAGCAGGCGGGCGAAATGGCGAGCCGCATCGCCGCGGCGCTGGATTATGTCGGCGTCATTGGCGTCGAGATGTTCGTGGTCGCCCAGGCTGGTGGCGAGCGCCTTTTGGTCAACGAGATCGCCCCGCGCGTCCACAATTCCGGCCATTGGACGCAGGACGGCGCCGTGACCAGCCAGTTCGAGCAGCACATCCGCGCCATTGCCGGCTGGCCGTTGGGCGACACCGCCCGTCTCGGCCGCGCCGTGATGACCAATCTTTTGGGCGACGACGTCGATCGCTGGGCCGAACTCGCCGCCGAGCCGGGCGTTCGTATTCATCTCTACGGCAAGGCCGAAGCACGGCCCGGCCGCAAGATGGGCCACGTCAATCGCGTGACCCGAGAAGATTAAGAAAGACGTCGCTCAAGGTGGACAAAGTGCGACTCGTCTGGTAGACGCACTCCTCAATCAGGCAGAAGGCTGCGGTGACGCCTCGGCGCTCCGGCCTTTGCTGTATCTCCGGATTTTAGGAAAGTGGCTGCCCGTGCAGGTTCTTGTTCGTGACAACAACGTCGATCAGGCGCTGAAGGCGCTCAAGAAGAAGATGCAGCGTGAGGGCATCTTCCGCGAGATGAAGTTGCGCGGTCATTACGAGAAGCCGTCTGAGAAGAAGGCTCGCGAGAAGGCGGAAGCCGTGCGGCGCGCCCGGAAGCTGGCTCGCAAGCGCGCCCAGCGCGAAGGCCTCATCCCCATGAAGAAGCCGGCCGCCCGCTGATCAAGCGGTAGGTGCTGAAGAAAGAGCTCAAAGCGCCCCGGTGATCCGCGGGCGCTTTTCTCGTTCCTGTCCCGATGTTGCCGCAATGGCGGCGCATTTGAAGATGGTCGGGGGAAAATCGTTCATGTCCGTTTCTGTGTCCCGCTTTTCGCTGAAGGGGGCTGCGGCCCTTTCCGGGTGCGCTCTTCTATTGGCCGGCTGCGGCGCTGGCTCGCGTCAGATGGCCGGGATCGACCCCGAAGTGGCCGCCAGTGCCCAGGTCGATGTGGCATCACTGACCACTGCGGTGACCAGCAATCCGCAGGATCCGGAAACATACAACACACGCGGTTCCGCGCTTGCCCGTGCCGGCAAGTACAAGGAAGCGATTGCCGATTTCAACGCCGCCGTCCGGATCAATCCGGGCTTTGCGCAGGCCTATTTCAATCGCGCTCTCGCCTATGCCGGGCTGAAGCAGAACCAGCAGGCCATCGCCGATTACGGTCGCGCCATAGCAGCAAATCCGAATTACACCCTGGCCTATGTTGGCCGCGGCAATCTTTATCGCCAAGCCGGACAATATCCTCAGGCGCTGGCGGATTATCAGAGCGCCATCGACATCGACCGCCAGAGCGCGCAGGCCTACCACAATCGCGGACTGGTCCAGCAGGCGCAGAACCAGCACATGTTCGCCATCGAGGACTTCACGCGCGCCATCACGATCGATGCCTCGGCGCCTCCGCCCCACATCGCGCGCGCCATGAGCTATCTCGAGATGAACGACCCCAAGGCCGCGCTGGAAGATCTCAACACCGCCATCGCCGCCAATCCCAAGAATGCCGATGCGTGGTACGCGCGCGGCACGGCATCGGAGCGGATGAACGACCAGCAGAACGCCCGCGCGGCCTATGCACGCGCCGTTCAGCTGTCGCCGAACGACGAACGCGCCCGCACCGCGTTCGCCCGTGTGGGCGGGCAGCCGGGCGTCTCCTACAGCCTGACGAACTGAACCGCGAGCCTGACGGCCGGCGGAGCCTTCGGCCGCTGGCCGTCAGGAACAGGCACGCTGTTTCAGAGCCCCTCAAAGATCATTCCAAACAAAAAGGGCGCCTCGCGGCGCCCTTTTCTGCATCCTGGCCTGTGATGATCAGGCAAGACCCTTGAGGATCGAGTCCGTCACCTTCTTGGCGTCGCCGAACAGCATCATCGTGTTCGGACGGAAGAACAACTCGTTCTCCACACCGGCATAGCCGGAGCCCATGCCGCGCTTGATGAAGAGGACGGTCTTCGCCTTCTCCACGTCCAGGATCGGCATGCCGTAGATCGAGGAGGACGGGTCGGTCTTTGCGGCCGGGTTGGTCACGTCGTTGGCTCCGATCACGAAGGCCACGTCGGCCTGGGCGAACTCGCCGTTGATGTCTTCCAGCTCGAACACCTCGTCGTAAGGCACGTTGGCCTCGGCCAGAAGCACGTTCATGTGGCCGGGCATACGGCCCGCGACGGGATGGATGGCGTACTTGACCTCGACGCCTTCCTTCTTCAGCTCGTCGGCCATTTCGCGCACGGCGTGCTGGGCCTGCGCCACCGCCATGCCGTAGCCCGGCACGATGATGACCTTCTCCGCGTTCTTCATGATGAAGGCCGCATCGTCCGCCGAGCCCTGCTTCACAGGGCGCGCTTCGACCGCACCACCGGCGGCCGCCGCCTCGCCGCCGAAGCCGCCGAGGATGACCGAGACGAAGCTGCGGTTCATGCCCTTACACATAATGTAGGACAGGATGGCGCCCGAGGAGCCGACCAGCGCACCCGTGATGATGAGCGCGAGGTTGCCCAGCGTGAAGCCGATGCCCGCTGCCGCCCAACCCGAATACGAGTTCAGCATCGACACGACGACCGGCATGTCCGCGCCACCGATCGGGATGATCAGCGTCACGCCGATGATCAGCGCCAGCAGCGCGATGATCCAGAACACCACATGGCTTTCGGTCGCCACGAAAACGCCGATGAGCACCACGATGGCAGCCGCCAGTCCGATGTTCAGCAGATGGCGCTGCGGCAGGATGATCGGCTTGCCGGACATGCGTCCGTCGAGCTTCAGGAAGGCGATGATGGAGCCGGTGAACGTCATGGCGCCGATGGCTGCGCCGAGCGACATTTCGACCAGGCTGCTGCCATGGATGGCGCCAGGCAGGCCGATGCCGAAGGCTTCCGGCGCATAGAGCGCGCCGGCCGCCACCAGCACCGCCGCGAGACCGACCAGCGAGTGGAAGGCCGCGACGAGCTGCGGCATGTCGGTCATGGCGATGCGTTTGGCGATCAACGCGCCGACACCGCCACCGATGGCGATGCCGAGAATGACGAGACCCCAGGCCATACCGTCCGACGGGGGCGAGATGACGAGCGTCGTGACGATCGCGATCGCCATGCCGATCATGCCGAACATGTTGCCCTGGCGCGACGTCGTCGGATGCGACAGGCCGCGCAACGCCAGGATGAACAGGACGCCGGCTGCGAGATAGAGGAATTGGGCGATATTGGTCACGCCGGTCAGCCCTTCTTCTTATACATTGCCAGCATGCGCTGCGTGACGAGGAACCCGCCGAAGATGTTCACCGAGGCGAGGATCAGGGCGAAAAAGCCGAGGGCACGGGCCCAGACCGGGCCGCTGCCACCGGTCAGATCGACGCCTGCGGAAAGAAGCGCGCCCACCACGATAACCGACGAAATGGCGTTGGTCACCGCCATCAGCGGCGTGTGCAGGGCCGGCGTGACGCTCCACACCACGTAATAGCCAACGAAGATCGCCAGCAGGAAAATCGCGAAGCGGAACACGAACGGGTCGATCGCGCCGCCGGTGGCGACATGAACGCCGGCACCGATCGCATCGCCCGCCGCATCGGCATAAGCCTGGGCGGCATCGGCGGCGGCGCGTGCGGCGTCCGCGGCCTCGGCCGCACGGGCGGCCGCCTGATCGGGCGTCAGCGCCTGAGCTAGAAGTTGAGGCTGCATCGAATTCAGGCCCCCTTGGACTGGAAGTTCGGGTGAACGACGGCGCCGTCGCGCGTCAGCAGCGAGGCCTTGATGATCTCGTCGTCCCAGTTGACGGCAAGCTGACCGTCCTTGATCACGAGATCGAGGAAAGCCAGCAGGTTCTTGGCATAGAGGCCCGAGGCGCTGGCCGCGAGACGGCCGGCCATGTTGACGTGGCCGACGATCTTGACGCCGTTACGCTCGACGACCTCACCGGGCTTCACGCCCTCGACATTGCCGCCACGCTCGACCGCGAGATCGACCAACACCGAGCCGGGCTTCATCGAATCGACCATGGCCGCCGTCACGAGCTTCGGCGCCGGGCGGCCCGGAATGAGCGCGGTGGTGATGACCACGTCCTGTTTGGCGATGTGGCTGGCCACCAGTTCGGCCTGCTTGGCGCGGTACTCGGCCGACATTTCCTTGGCGTAGCCGCCAGCGGTCTCCGCCTGCCTGAACTCTTCGTCCTCGACAGCAATGAACTTCGCGCCGAGCGATTCAACCTGCTCCTTGGACGCAGGCCGGACGTCGGTCGCGGTCACGATCGCGCCGAGGCGGCGCGCGGTGGCGACGGCCTGGAGGCCGGCAACGCCCGCGCCCATCACGAAAACACGCGCGGCCGGCACGGTGCCCGCCGCCGTCATCATCATGGGGAACACGCGGCCATATTCGGCAACGGCATCGACCACGGCGCGGTAACCGGCGAGGTTTGCCTGCGAAGACAGGATGTCCATGACCTGGGCGCGCGTGATGCGGGGCACCAGCTCCATGGCCACGAGCGAGGCCTTGGTCTCGGCGACCTTCGCCAGCTCGGCCTCGTTGCCGTAGGGGTCGGCGGCCGCCAGCACGATGGCGCCGGGATTGATGCCCGTCAGCTTTTCCACCGTGGGACGGCGGACCGAAAGCACCACGTCGGCGCCGGTGGCCGCCTTCGCCGTGGACGGCACGATCGTGGCGCCGGCGGCTTCGAAGTCGGAATCGCGGATGCCGGAGCGCAGGCCGGCGCCGGCCTCGACCGCAACCTCCCCGCCCATGGCTTTCAGCTTTTTGACGGTTTCAGGAGTAGCGGAGACGCGCCCTTCCTGGGCGTCGGTCTCGGCGAGAACGGCGATGCGAAATGTCATCAGACGAGCAGAGCCCACACCAAGAGCAGGAGAACAAGCACGATCATGCCCGGCACGGCGCTGTCACGCGCTGCACCGATCACGCCGGCGACGATGGAGAGGACGAGGGCGACACCGAGCCAGAAGGTCGAACCCACAGTGCCGAAAATGGCCAGGCCAACGACCCAGGCCAGAACGAGAATCGTGCCCACTTTCGTGAGCTTCATCACGTTGTGATAGGTCGATTCGTGCTCGGCATAATCATTGCCGGTTGCGGTGGCGTATTCGGTCCTGCCGTGATCGGCCATGGTCCCTCTCCTTCCGGACTATTCCCGCTTGCGGCTTTATCCGAAAGGTTGGCCCTCGGCAACGCTGCGCCACGGGAGCGCCTTATTCTGGCGACGTCCTTGGCCGTGTTGTGGCATACAATATCCCAATTGGCTAGTCGGAAATCGCGCCAATCCGAAGATCTACGGTAGCCAAAGCATCCGCCTGTCGCCGGGCGACGACGTCTTCCGAGAAGCCCGCGATTTCCGCATTGAACAGCTGATAGAAGTTCAATTCCGCCTTCAAATGCAGGAAGGCTCCGCCGAGCCCGATCGCGGCGCGGTCCATGAACACGAATTCGCGCGGCACCGTCACCGGGCCCTTTTCCTTCAAAGCCCTGTGGACGTGAAAAGCCTGCTTGCGCCCGAATTCCGTGGGCGAGACGCCCTCGCCCGCAATGGGCTGCACCCGATCGTTGAGCAGGGGGCCATAGATGAACCGCGCCCAGACATTCAGGATATCGATGAGCTCGTTCGACAGGCCCTTGAATCCCCAGACCTCATAAGCGGCCACCACACGGTCGCGGTCTCCCGTGCGCAGGCCGTGATAGAGCTCGACCACCCCGCCCACGAAGCGCGGCGGAAACACGCGGATGCAGCCATAATCCAGCAGGTTGATGCCGTCCGGCTCGCCGTCGCGCTCACGCACGGTGTAATTGCCGAAATGCGGGTCGCCATGAATCACGCCGTAATGGGCGAACGGGTGCCACCAGGCCTTGAAGATCGCAGTGGCGAGGCTGTTGCGCGCCTCCTGCGATCCTGAGGTGAAATCGAGCAGCTTGCGGCCGTCCAGCCAGTCGAGCGTCAGCAGCCGGCCCGTTGAAAGCTCGGTCCGCACGCCCGGCACCGAGACCTCCGGCACGTCATTCAGCATCAGGGCGTAAAGCGCCGCATGCTTGGCCTCGCGGCGATAATCCAGTTCCTCGCGCACCCGCGCGCCGATTTCCTGGGCAATCTCGCGCGTGTCGATAGCCTGGTCCATGCGCCGGTGCAGGCCGAGCAAAATCTTGAGCTGCGAGAGATCCGCCTCCACAGCCGACGCCATGTCCGGATATTGCAGCTTGCAGGCCAGAGCCGCGCCATCCAGCGCGTTCGCACGGTGCACTTGCCCGAGTGAAGCCGCCGCGGCCGGATTGAGATCGAAGTTCGCAAACCGCTCGCGCCAGTCCGGCCCCAGTTCCGAGGCCATACGTCGCCGCACGAAAGCCGCGCCCATCGGGGGCGCCTCGTTTTGAAGCTTCATCAGCTCGGCGGCATATTCGGGCGGCACCGCGTCGGGAATGGTGGCGAGCAGTTGCGCCACCTTCATCAGCGGCCCCTTCAGGCCACCGAGCGCTGCGGCAAGATCGGCCGCGCCGCCCGCCCCCCGCGATTGGCCGAGCACCCGCGCTCCGGCCATGCGGGCGGCCACGCCGCCAATGCCGGTGCCCACGCGGGCATAACGGGACAGGCGGCTGGAAAGCCGGTTGCGTTCGGAATCGGAGGGATCAGCCATTGTGGATGAGATAGGGCGCGATCACGCCTCCTCCAGCGCCTCCAGATCGGTGATCATCCGCTCGATCAGCCCCAGACCGGTCTGCCAGAAGGCGGGGTCGCGGGCGTCGAGGCCGAAGGGCGCCAGAAGCTCGGAATGGTGCTTGGTGCCACCCGCCGCCAGAAGCTCGAAATAACGGTCGGCGAAGCCTTCATGGGCGTTCTCGTAGACCGCGTAGAGCGAATTCACGAGGCAATCGCCGAATGCGTAGGCGTAGACGTAGAACGGCGAATGGATGAAGTGGCCGATATAGGTCCAGAAGACTTCATAGCCGGGGTTGAAGCGGATCGCCGGGCCCAGGCTCTCGCCCTGCACGCTCATCCAGATCTCGTTGAGGCGGTCGGAGGTCAGCTCGCCCTCCTCCCGGCGCGCGGTGTGGACGCGGCGCTCGAAGGTGTAGAACGCGATCTGCCGAACCACCGTGTTCAGCATGTCCTCGACCTTCGAGGCCAGCAGCGCCTTCTTCTGCACGGGATCGGTGGTGCCCTCCAGGATCTTGCGGAAGGTCAGCATCTCGCCGAACACCGAGGCGGTCTCCGCGAGCGTCAGAGGCGTCGGCGCCATCAGCGGGCCGTTGTGCGCGGCCAGCACCTGGTGCACGCCATGGCCGAGCTCGTGGGCGAGCGTCATCACATCGCGCGGCTTACCGAGGTAATTCACCAGCACATAAGGATGCGCGGACGGCGTGGTGGGATGCGCGAACGCACCCGGCGCCTTGCCGGGGCGGGCCGGCGCATCGATCCAGTTCTTGTCGAAGAAATCGCGCGCGATATCGGCCATCTTCGGCGCAAATTCGCCATAGGCCGACAGCACGGTGCCCCGCGCCTCGTCCCAGGAGATGGTACGCTGCTCCACGCTGGGCAGCGGGGCGTTGCGGTCCCAATGCTCCAGCACGTCCTTGCCGAACCATTTGGCCTTCAGCGTGTAATAGCGGTGCGACAGGCGCGGATAGGCATCGCGCACGGCCTCGACCAAGGCCTCCACCACCTCCCGCTCGACCCGGTTCGCCAGATGCCGCGAATCCGCGATGTCCTCGAACTTGCGCCAGCGGTCGGAAATCTCCTTGTCCTTGGCCAGGGTGTTCGTGATGAGCGTGAAGACGCGCACATTCTCCTTGAACACCTTCGCCAGCGCTTCGGCCGCTTCCTTGCGCACGGCCTCGTCGGGCTCCTGCAGCAGGTTCAGCGTGCGCTCCAGCGGCAGCTTTTCGCCGCCCACCTCGAACTCCAGCGCCGCGATCGTCTCGTCGAACAGGCGGTTCCAGGCGCCCCGCCCGGTCGTGTACTTCTCGTGGAACAGCTGCTCGATGCGCGGCTCCAGCTGGTGCGGCCGCTCCTTGCGCACGTCGTCGAAGAACGGGCGGTAGCGGGCGAGATCGTCGCCCAGCGCAGCATCAAGGACGGCATCGTCGATGCCGTTCAGCTCCAGCGTGAAGAAGATCAGATGCGTGGAGGCATCCGTCAGCTTCTCGGAAACATCGCCGTAGAACTTCGCCCGCACCGGGTCGGTCGTATCGCCCGCATAGACAAGGCCGGCATAGGAGCCGATACGCCCCATCAGATCGTCCAGCGCCTCGTAGGCGTTCACTGCGTCCAGCAGACCGCCATTGGCGGTCAATTCCGTCAGCCGGCCCTTGAAGCGCTCCTCGAACGCGGCCGCATCCTCCGCGGCCTTGGCGAGATCGGCCACCAATTCGGGCGAATCGAGCGCAGGGTAGAGATCGGCCAGATTCCATTCCGGCAGATCGCCGAGTTTGGAATCGGCGGCTTTGCTCTCGGCGGATTCGTAGACGGGACGGGGCAGATGCACGGAGAAACCTCACGGGACGTTCGGATGTGCTCAACATATCGCGTTGTCCGGCAAACGGTTCAACCGGCACGGCGATCACAGCTTTCGTAAGCACTTGTTTACCCTGTCGGGCCACGATGCGGCTCCCCGGGGCTGGAATCATTTGCGGCAGATGAGTGCCCATCTTCTCCTAGTTGACGACGAACCCATCCAGCTGGGCCTGCTGGAGGCGATGGCGCGCCGTTCCGGTTATCAGGTGCGCGGCGTGGCCAGCGGCGCCGAGGCCTTGTCCATTCTCACCGCGCCCGGCCACGGCGTGGACCTCGTGATCCTCGATCTCGTGATGCCGGACCTCGACGGTTTCGCCGTGCTGGAGCGCCTGCAAGCCGCCGGCGTCGACGTGCCGGTGATCGTCCAGACCTCGGCCAATGCGGCCGACACAGCGCTTTCCGCCACCCGTCTCGGCGCCACGGATTTCATCGTGAAGCCGGTGCGCCCCGAGCGTTTCCAGATCTCGGCGCAGAACGCTTTGCGTGCGGCCAGCCTCGCCGCCGAGATTCGTCGTATGACGCGGCGCGGCCCCGTCACCCTCGTGCTCGACGATCTGCCGGCGCGCAGCGAGGCCATGGCTGCCGCCGTGCGGCTGGGAAGGCGCGCCGCCGCTTCCACCATCCCCGTTCTGCTTGAAGGCGAGCGCGGCACCGGCAAGCGCCTGTTCGCCCGCGCCATCGCGGCCTCGGGCCACCGCGCCTCCCGCCCCTTCGTGGCCGTGGATTGCGCGGCATTGTCTTCCGAAACGGCCTGCGACGTGCTGTTCGGCCTCGACGCCAACGGCCGCGCGCGTGGCAAGGTGGGCGAGGCCCATGGCGGTACCCTGTTCCTCGGCAATGTCGGCGATCTCGATGCCGAGGCTCAGGAAAAGCTGCTGCGCCTGATCGAGGATGGGCGGCTCGAAAGCGCCGACGGCCGTAAATCGCCGCGTCTCGATGTGCGCCTGATTGCCGCCAGCAGTGAGAACCTGATCGATCTCGTGAAGATCGGCCGTTTTCGCGAGGACCTTTATTTCCGTCTCGGCGTGTTCCCCATCGGCCTGCCCTCTTTGCGGGCGCGCATCGGCGATATCGGACCGTTGGCGCGCAGCTTCCTCGCCCGCTTCGCCGCCGAGGAAAGCCGCCCCGTTCGGGCCATCTCGGCCACCGCCATGGCGCTGCTCACCGGACATGCCTGGCCCGGCAATGTCCGCCAGCTCGAGAAGGCGGTCCTGCGTGCCGCGACCCTCGCCGATCGCCACGAACTGACCACGGCGGACTTCCCCGATCTCGCGACGCCGGAGACCGCCATCAACGGCCCCGTGGCAATGGCTGCGGAAGCGCCGCAACAGGTCCAGTCCGCGCCGGGGCGCCTGCGCCTCACGGGTGCCGACGGCCATGTGCGCAGCCTCGAAGAGATCGAGCGCGACGTCATCGCCAACGCTCTGAGCCGTTACAACGGCCAGATGACCGAGGTCGCGCGGCGCCTGCAAATCGGGCGGTCCACTCTCTACCGCAAGCTCAAGGATCTCGATCTTGAGGACGGCTTTTGTGGCCTGGGAGACACGCAGAATCCCGAAGCGGCGGCGTGAGCCGGTATTCGCTCGAAAGTGACTGCCAAAAAACGCACAGACCGCACATAAGAATGGCGTGACCGGAGTTTGAAAGATGCGCAGGAACCGTGACGTCGCATGCCTCATCGCCGCGGTTCTGGCGACGACCCCGCCGCTGACGGCGTGGGCTCAGGACGCCGCTCCGGCCATTGCGGCAGAAGCTCCGGCCGAGACGCAGGCCGTTGCGCCGCAGGCTGCCGAGCCCGTATCGGAAACCGCGCCCGCAGCGCAGGCCGGAGCCGAACAGCGGGCACCCAGTTCAGACGCCGCGCCCGCAGCGGGCGAACAGGCCGAAAACGTCGTCGAAGACGCCCCCCCGCCGGCCGATCTGCCGCTCGTTCCGCAGACGGTGGAGCCCGCTGAGCCCGCGACCCCGCATTTCGACGCCGCCCCGCCCGCGCAAATCGCCGAACAGGCGCCCGCCCAGACCATCGAAAGCCTCATCGCCACCCGTTTGGGCGAGGACAAGCGCGACGCCGAGATCGCGGCCTTCTACGCCGCGCGCAACAACGCACCGATCTGGGTCGAGGGCACGCGTCTCGGCGACAAGGCCCGCGCCGTCGCCGCCCGCATTGGCCGCGCCGACGAGGACGGCCTCGACCGCGCCGACTTCGTTCTGCCGGAAACGGCCAGCGAGGATGGATCGCCGGAGGCGCTCGCCGCCGCGGAGATCGCCCTTTCGCGCGCCGCCGTCTCCTATGCACGACAGGCGCAGGGCGGCCGCACCGTGCCGAACTCCATCAGCGCCTACATCACCGCCAAGCCGACGCGCCCCGCCCCGGCGGACGTGCTCTCCACCCTGTCCTCGAACGAGGACGGCGCGGCGTGGATCGAATCCTACAATCCGCCACATGCGCAATTCGTGGCGCTGAAGGGCAAGCTCGCCGAGCTGCGCAAGGCCGCCGCGGAGGCTGAGGAAGGCCCCGCCCTCATTCCGCCGGGCCCGGTCCTGAAGCCCGGTATGCAGGATGCCCGCGTACCCTTGCTGCGCACCCGGCTCGGCGTACCGGACGCCGGCACCGATATCTATGACGAGGCCCTGGTCGAGGCCGTTCGCGCTTTCCAGAAGAAATCCGGCGCTTTGGCCGATGGCCTGCTTGGCCCGCGCTCGTTGGCCGCTCTCAACAACCGTTCCACGCCGCAGAGCCAGATCGAGCTCGTGCTCGTCAACATGGAACGCTGGCGCTGGCTGCCTCGCGATCTCGGCCAGACGCACATCATGGTCAACATCCCGGAATACCATGCACGCATCGTCCGCAACGGCGCGCTCGTTCACGATACGCGGGTGATCGTCGGCAAGACCACGAACCAAACCCCGATCTTCTCCGACGAGATGCAGTTCATCGTCGTCAATCCAGCGTGGAACATCCCCGCCTCCATCGCCAAGAAGGAAATGTTGCCGAACCTGATGCGCGACCCCTATTACCTCGCGCGACAGGGCATGGAAGCGATCTACACCGGCGGCGGCCGCCCGCAGGTGATCGATTCCACCAACGTGGATTGGTCGCGCGTCGACATGCGCAAGATTCGGTTCCGGCAGCCTCCCGGCGAGCGCAATGCGCTCGGCAACATCAAGTTCATGTTCCCCAACGAGCATGCCGTCTATCTGCACGACACGCCGAACCGCGGCCTGTTCGCCAACGCCCAGCGCGCCTATTCGCATGGCTGCGTTCGCGTGCAGGACCCATTCGCCCTGGCCGACGTCCTGCTCGAGGATTCCGACTGGAATTCCGCGCGCATGAAGAAGCTGATCGGCGCATCTGGCGAGCGGCGCATCAATCTCGCGCACCGCGTTCCGATCCACCTCGTCTATTTCACCGCCGAGGCCGGGCCGGATGGCAATCTCGTCACGCGCCCCGACATCTACGGCCACGACCGCCGCATGAAGTCGGCCATGGCGCTCCACGGACGCGAGCAAGCGGCAATTCGTCCCAGGTCGTAGAAACCTCCAAGGCTGCGGCTTTGCGATCACATTTCTTGTGATCGCGCCCGTTTTCCGCCATGTTTCGCGCCCACAGCTTTGTGGGTAGGAAAGATGGGGAAGTCGGGGGACGGGCACTAAGGTGCTGTTAACCATCCCGGCGCACACTCCGCCATCTTGAAGCGCTCTCCTTTCGGGGAGCCGGCCGGGGGCATCAGATTGGTGAACACAGCGTCTGCCGCTTTTCGCTTCCTCTCGCGTCGTCTTCCGCGTGGGGCAAGCCTGGGACTGGCGGCCCTGCTCGTGACGATCGGCGCGGAAGGCACGCAGAACGCGGTCGCCAACGGCGACACCCGATCGCTCAGCTTCTACCACACCCATTCGCATGAGCGCCTGGCGATCACCTTCAAGAAGAACGGCCGCTACGATCCCGCCGCTCTGAAGAAGCTCAATTATTTCCTTCGCGACTGGCGCAACCAGAAGCAGACCAACATGGATCCGCGTCTGTTCGACGTGATCTGGGAGGTCTACAAGGATTCCGGCGCCCGCAGCGAAGTGCACATCGTCTCGTCCTACCGCTCGCCCGAGACCAATGCCGGCCTCCGCTCGCGCACGTCCGGCGTCGCCAAGAACAGCCAGCACACGCTCGGCAAGGCGATGGACATCCATATTCCCGGCATCAACATGGCCAAGGTGCGCGAGGCGGGCCTGCGCCTGCAACGCGGCGGCGTCGGCTTCTATCCGAAGTCCGGCCTTCCCTTCGTCCATCTCGATGTCGGCAATGTCCGCCATTGGCCGCGCATGACGCGCACCGAACTGGCCCGTGTCTTCCCGGATGGCCGCACCGTGCATGTGCCCTCCGATGGCAAGCCGCTTCAGAATTATGCTCTCGCGCTGGCCGATGTGCGCCGCAGCGGCGCGAGCGTGAAGGGCCAGCCGGCTCCCAAGCAATCCGAGATCCTGATGGCGTCCGCCTCGTCGGGCAGCTCGGGCGGCAATTTCATTTCCCGCCTGCTCGGCGCGGACGAGGATGAGGACAGCGCACCGGCGGCCGCACCAGCCGCTCCTGCGCGGGCCGTCGCCTCTCGCGATCTGAAGTCGGAGACCACCCCGTCGGACAAGCGCGCACCTGAACGTGCGCCCGTGCCCGCGCCGAGCGCCGCCGTCGCCATCGCGCAGGCCGCTCCGGTTCCGGTTCCGGCGGCACGTCCCGCAATGGCCTATGCCGAGCCAGAGGTTCCCGCCGGCCCTCAAATGGCCTGGTCGCGTGGGCCTGAGGCCACGCTTCGCGGCAGCTCCGAGCCCGCTCGTGAGATGGCCGCGCTGTCGACCGCCACCACGCCCGTTTCCGCGCCGGCCCTGCCGATGCCGCGTCCGCAGGCCAATGCCGTCACCCCGGCCGCTGTCGTCGCCCGCGCCGAACCGGCTCCGGTTCCGGTCCCCGTGCTGCGCCCGGCGGCGGAGGCTCCGGTCACCGCGTCCCTGGGAGTTCCGAGCGATCTCGCCGCCCGCCTCGTGGCCAGCGCCATGCGCCGCGTCGCCGGCGCCGAGACACCGGCCGCTCCTGCGGCCAAGCCGGCACCCGCGCCCGTTGCCGTCACGGCGGAAGCAAAGCCCGTCGCCCCGGCCGCTGTGTCTCAGCAGAAATCAGCGCGTGACCAGGACGTGGTGCTCGCCCACCCGCAGGTGGATGCCATCGCGGGCCTGATCGCCCCGCCTGCCGCCATCGTGCCGGCCAGCTTCGGCGCCAATCCCACCGGCGGCCTCCGCAGCGATGCCTTTGCCGGCGCGGCCGTTGTCAATGTCCGCACGGAGCGCTTCGCAGCGTCTCAGCCGCGCGCGGCCCGAATCGTGGATGTGCGCCAGCCTCGCGGCTGACGCACCTTTCATTTCCAGAAAATCGGAAGATGCCGGCCCTCAGGCCGGCATGCCCAGGGCGCTGAGGTAGAGCTCCAGGATCGCATCCTGCTCTTCGCGCTCGGCGGCATCCTGCTTGCGGATCGAGATCACCTTCCGCAGCACCTTAGTGTCGAAACCATTGCCCTTGGCCTCGGCATAGACCTCCTTGATATCGTCGGCGATGCCCTTCTTCTCCTCCTCCAGGCGCTCGATGCGCTCGATGATGGAGAGAAGCTGGTCTTTGGCGACATCGGTGGCGGACATTTCAGAACCTCGGCAACGCGAACGATTGGCGGGTGTTTGACCCGCTAACCCTCGGGCTCGTCAAGCGCACAGCGGCCACAGCCACGAAGTCTGTGGACAGCGGGCACATCTCGCCGCTGGCGAAAGATCAGTGCTGGTGGCTCTCGGCGAAGGCCTTCTGCTGCTCCGGCGTGGCCTCGCTCTGGTGGCGCGCCTTCCACTCCTCATAGCTCATGCCGTAGACGAGATGGCGGCTCTCATCCTTGGAGAGCGGCACGCCACGCTCGTCGGCGGCGTCCTTCATCCAGTTCGACAGGCAATTGCGGCAGAACCCGGCCAGGTTCATCAGGTCGATGTTCTGGACGTCGGTGCGCTCACGCAGATGCGCCACGAGGCGGCGGAACGCGGCCGCTTCCAATTCCGTCTGGGTTTTCGCGTCGATCTCGCTCACATCATCCTCCACGGCCCGGCCGGTCGGCACGCGAGCCCCAATGTTCGACCACATGCAGATGCGGCTGCGCCAGAAGCGGCGTCAGCACACCCGCGAGGCGCTCCGCCCAGGCGTCCTGCCCCACAGGCTCGGAGATGAGGTCCTGACGCACCTCGATTAAGACGTTCGCCAGTCCGCGCAGGGTCGCATGCCGATAACAGGTATCGTTCTTCAGAGCGCCGTCATAAGGCTCGTTGTCGCCGACGATGAGCTCCGCATCCTCACGCAGGCCCGCGATCAGCGGCTGTGCCAGCCTTGGGTCCTGATCCCACAGGATGGCCGCGTGCCAGGGGCGCGGCACGGCCTTCCAATAGGGAGTGAAGCTGTGCATCGACACAATGACGGGGACGGCGCCGGCCGCCTGGGCGCCGTCGATCCAGGCCGCGATCGCATCGTGATAAGGCTGGTGGAAGCGTGCCACGCGATCGGCAATGCCGGCATCATCGATGCGCGCATTTCCCGGAACCACCGCCCCGTCCGACAGGCGCATGACCAGAGTTGGATCGTCGGCGCCGCGGTTGGGATCGATCAGCAGCCGTGAAAAGCCGCAGAACATCGCGGTCGCATCAAGCCGCTCGGCCAGACGCCGCGTAAGCTCCGCCGCGCCGATATCGTAGCCGATGTGCCGGTGAAACTCCGCCTCCGGCAGGCCGAGACGGCCGAACTCATCCGGCACGGCGTGGCTTGCATGGTCGCACAGCAAAAGCACGTCCGGCGCCGCACCGGGGCGGATGTCCACGGGGCCGCGATAGGCATCGAGCGAAAGAGCGGGCTGCATGCGGCGAGCATAGTGACGGGCGCCGCGCTCTGCCATAGGAAGCCCCATGGCACAGCCGTCCCTCCACACCGAAACCGCGCGGTCCTTCGTCAATTCGGCCTTGCTCGCCCTTGTCGCGGGCGCAATCGCCATGGGCGCCTCCCCCATCTTCGTGCGGCTGGCGGAGACCGGCCCGTTCGCAAGCGCGTTCTGGCGTGTCTTCCTCGCTTTGCCGCTTCTGTGGGCGTGGGACCGCTGGGAGCAGAAGCGCGAGGGCATGCCTGTGCCGCTGGTCAAGGCCGCGCGTAATCCCGCGCTCATCCTGGCCGGCCTGCTGTTCGCCGGCGATCTGTTCTTCTGGCATTTCTCCATCACCCATACGAGCGTGGCCAACGCCACATTCTTCGCCACCACCGCGCCGGTATGGGTCGTGCTCGCCACATGGCTCATGGGCGCTGAAATCATCGGCCGGCGCACTCTGGCGGGCCTCGCGCTGGCTTGCGGCGGCGGAGCGCTGCTGGTGGCCGAAAGTTTCGAATTGGCGCCGGGCCGCATCCTCGGCGATCTTTACGGAGCCGTCACCGCGATCTTTTTCGCCGGCTATTTCCTGGCCGTGCGCGCGGCGCGGCAGACGGCAGGCGCGGCGCGAATCATGTTCGTATCGTCCTGCATCACGGCGGCCGTGCTCGGCGCCGTTGCGCTTATTCTCGAAGCCAGTCTATGGCCGGCAAGCATGCAGGGTGTGCTGGCCCTCGTCGCCCTCGCGCTCCTCAGCCATGCCGGTGGCCAGGGCCTGCTGGCCTTCGCGCTCGGCCATCTGCCCGCGACTTTCTCCTCACTTGTTATTTTCCTGGAGGCATTCGCCGCTGCCGGGCTCGGCTGGCTTGTTCTGGGTGAGGGATTGTCGATTTTTCAGCTCGCCGGCGGGCTCATCATCCTGGCTGCCGTGGCCATCGCGCGTCCGCGCAATCACTGATTCCACATCAATCGGGCCCGCTCGCCCCGCTCTCGCCCTTTTTCGCCCGCTGATTGGCGCGTGGAAGGCCCCCGATCCCGGTCATTGACATCACCGCGATTGGAAAGGATACACACACTTGTCTTGTTTAGTCTGTTTGACGCGGGCCGATCACGGATGACGTCGATCTTCGCTCCGCGGCGTCGCGCGCACGGGTGCAAACCCTTCCTTCTCGCGCTCGGCGTCGGTGCTCTGAGTTGTGTTGCCGCTCCGGCGGCCTGGGCCGTGGATTTCCGGTTGTGCAACGCCACGCCGAGCCGCGTGGGCATCTCCATCGGTTACAAGGATGGCGAGACCTGGGTCACCGAAGGCTGGTGGAACGTCGCCGCATCGAGCTGCGAAACGCTGCTGAAAGGCCCCCTCGTCGCCCGATTCTATTACGTCTACGCGATGGATTACGACCGTGGCGGCGAATGGGGCGGCACGTCCTATATGTGCACCCGCGAAAAGGAGTTCACGATTCGCGGCGTCGACAATTGCCTGGCCCGGGGTTTCGCCCGCACCGGCTTCTTCGAGATCGACACAAAGGAGCAGCGCAGCTGGACCGTTCAGCTGACTGATTCGCCCGGCACCGCGAGCAAAACCGAAGCCGGCCCCGAGACCGGGCGCGGCGCAACCGCCGCCGCCTCTCCCAACGGCAACCGTTAGATTTTCACCTAGATTTCCTCGCCCAGCACCTTGTTGGCGAGATTCCGGACCTGATCCTGCAGCCCCTCGAGCTGCGGATGGATGGCCAATGCCCGGCGATAGGCATTTAGAGCCCGACGCTCGTCACCGCTCTGCTCGAGAATGCGCCCCAGAGCCGCCCAGGCCCCGTAATGCCGCGGCTCGTAGCGCAGCGTCTCGCGAATATCGCGCATGGCATGGCCGTAATCGCCGCGCAGGAAGAACAACGTCGCGCGCTTGTTCCAGCCCTCGGCATAATCCGGCTTGGCGTCCAGCGCGGCAGCCAGAAGCTTCATGGCCCCGTCCCGATCATCGGAAGCGGCAAGTTCCAGGGCACGTGCGGTAAGGAGATCGGCGGTATCGCTGCCGGAGCGCTGCCACAAGGCCTCGATGCTGCTCTCATAGCGCTTGGCGTCTTCGGCGCTCGTGGCCGCCGACAGCCTTTCGAACAGCCGATCGAGCCGACCTTGCCGACTGACGGGCGATTCGTCCGTAGCCGCGTGCGACGACAGAATGTGCGCATCGCCCTTGGGCGAATCGGTCGCGTCCTGCGCGTGGGCAGCCGCACCCGGCAGCAGCAGAATGCCGATTGCAAACAGAACAAGGCAGCGCGCTCTCATAGCCATAGGCTAGAGCCCCGCCGCCGTTCCGTCAAAGCACAATACAGGTGGCCGGGCCTCAGCCCTGGCGTGCCTTGAAGCGCTTCTGGGTCTTGTTGATGATGTAGACGCGGCCCTTGCGGCGCACGATACGGTTGTCCCGATGGCGGTCGCGCAGCGACTTCAGGGAATTGCGGATCTTCATCGGTCTCTTGCCTGTTGGTGCGGCGCACGCCGGAAACGATCGCGGCCGCCTGAGCGGCCGGGGTGATTGATGTCAAAGCATCGTGATGTGGCCGGCTATCTAGGCCAAGCCGGCCGAAAATGCAATCCCGAACCGTCCCTCAAGCCACTCCGGCGCGCAACAGATCGTGCACATGCACGATCCCGACCGGCCGGCCCTCCTCGACCACGAAGAGGGCCATGATCTTCGCGGAGTTCAGGATCTCGAGCGCGGCGCTCGCCATGACATCGGGGCCGACGATGCGCGGCGTGCGGGTCATCACCTCGTCGATCGGCCGTTCCAGCAGGCGCGGGTTCATGTGGCGGCGCAGATCGCCGTCGGTGACGATGCCGGCGAGGCGGCCATCCTCCGACACCACGCCGACGCAACCGAAGCTCTTGGTGCTGATCGCGAGGATCGCGTCCGACATCGGCGTGCCGAGGTCCACCAGCGGCACGGCCTCGTTCCGGTGCATCAGATCGCGCACCAGCATCAGGCTGGCTCCCAGCTTGCCGCCCGGGTGGAAGGCCTGAAAATCGGTCGGCGTGAAGCCGCGGCTTTCCAGCAGGGCCACCGCCAGCGCATCTCCGAGGGCAAGCTGCATGGTGGTGGAGGTGGTCGGCGCCAGCCCGTGCGGGCAGGCCTCCGGCGCCTTCGGCAGCACAAGCGCGATGTCGGAATTGCGGGCCAGCGCGCTCTCCGGATTGGAGGTCATGGCGATCAGCTTCACCTTGAAGCGGCGCGTGTGGTGCAGCATGTCGCGCAGCTCCACCGTCTCTCCGGACCACGACAGCGCCAGCACCACGTCCTGCGCGGTGATCATGCCGAGATCGCCATGGCTCGCCTCCGCCGGGTGGACGAAGGAGGATGGCGTGCCGGTCGAGGCGAAGGTCGCGGCAAGCTTGCGGCCCACATGGCCGCTCTTGCCCATGCCGGTCACGATGACGCGGGTCGCGCCGCCGAGCACGTCGACGGCCTGATCCAGCGCCTTGCCGAGCGGGCCGTCGAGCGCTGCGGCCAGACCGCCGAGCCCCTCCATTTCGCAACGCAATGTGCGGCGAGCCGATGAGGCGGAATCGAAGCCGGCCTCGGGCGCGGGTCTGGACAGCACGGGTACACTCCTGCGGAAAGCGCTTCTTTTAGTCCCGCGCCCTCCCCGCATTCAAGCCGCCCTCAATCAAGGATGGAAACGCGGCGTTAACCACACCTGTTCGATTTTCCTTAACCATGTTGGCGGGGCGCGATTCTTTCCGAAGCGATGGGCGGGCAGCTGTGCGCCGCGCCCGGCCGGCTCTGTGCGCCCTGCTGCTGGCGGGCACGCTCGCACTGCCGTCTCGCGGGTCCGCCCAGGAATTGCGCGGCTCCCTGCCGGCCGAGGCGGTCCCCGCAAACATTTCCGCGGAAACCTCCGATGGAACAGATCCCGCAGCGCCTCCGCTGGCGGAAGCCGATCCGTTCGCCGCGAACGCCGCGACGCCGGATGTCGTGGAACCGTCCGCGCCCCTGCCCGAGGCAAGCGCCTTGCCCACGCGCACGCCACGCCGCCGCGCCGAGGAGGAAGACGCCTACGCACCGATTGGCATCCGGACAGGTGCGTTCATCGTCCGTCCGCAGGTCGATCAGAATGTGGGCTACACCGACAACGCCCGGGCCGAGCCGAATGGCGAGGGTTCGGCCTATTCGCGCACGATCGGCCGCCTCGACGTGGAATCCGACTGGCCCCGCCACGTTCTGCGGGGGTCGATACAGGCCGGCTACACCGCCTATCGCGAATTTCCCGATCTCGATGCCCCGGATTTCACCGGCGAGGCCAGCGCGCGCCTCGATGTGCGCCGTGAATTCCAGCTCAACCTGGCCGTCCGCGCCGCGCAGGAAAGCGAAAGCCCGGGCGACCCTGAACTGCCCGATGGCCTCGCGTCGCGTCCGGAGGTTCGTCATCTCGGCGGCACGATCGGCGGCACGCTGAAGCCGAACCGCGCCTCGCTCACCATCGAGGCGCTGGCCGACCGCACGCTCTATGAAGATGCCGAGCTCAACAGCGGCGAGATCGTCAACAATTCCGAGCGCAGCTTCACCGCCTACGAATTGCGCCTGCGCAGCGGCTACGAGATCTCGACCGCGCTGGAGCCGTTCGTGGAAGCCTCGGTGAATCGTCGTGAACGCGATCAGGAGATCGATGCCCTCGGTCTCAGGCGCTCATCGGATGGCTATGAAGTCGCGATCGGCACCCGGTTCGAGCCCAGCGCCCTGCTCACGGTGGTCGGCAAGGTGGGGTATCGCGACCAGATTTCCGACGACCCGTCCTTGCCCCGCATCAACGGCCTTGTGGCCGAGGGCTCGCTGATCTGGCGACCGACGCCGCTCACCACGATCACGCTGACCGCCGACAGCAGCCTCGACGAGACCACTCGTCCGGATACCGCCGGCGCCCTGGTGCGCACCGCGACCGCTGGGATCGAGCATGCGCTGCGGCGCAATCTCCTGCTGAAAAGCAGCCTCGCCTTCCAGCATTCGGATTATTCGGGGATCGATTACAACATCGACGAGATCACGGCGGAGCTCGGCGTCGAATACCGCATGACCCGCACGCTCGCGATCCACGGGCGGGTGGCGCACCACGATTACAACACCACCCTGCCCGGAGAGGATTACACCGCCAACCTCATCGAGGCCGGCATCAGCGTCCGCCGTTGATCAGGCGCCCTTGATGGCCGCGATTTCGGCGCGGAGATCCTTGGCCAAGTCCTCGCGCTCCAGCCCGTAGGCCAGATTGGCGGTCAGGAAGCCGATCTTGGAGCCGCAATCGAAGATGCGGCCATCGAAGCGATAGCCGAAGAAATCCTGTTTCTCCGCCAGCGTCAGCATGGAATCCGTCAGCTGGATTTCACCGCCGGCGCCCGCGCCCTGCTGCGACAGAAGATCGAAGATTTCGGGCTGCAGGATGTAGCGGCCGGAGATCGAATAATTGGAAGGCGCGTCCTCGGCCTTTGGCTTCTCCACCATGGAGGTGATGCGGAAGCCCGGCCCCTTCGCCTCGCCCACGCCCACGATGCCGTACTGGTGCACCTGCTCCTTGGGCACCTCGTTCACCGCCAGCACGTTTCCGCCGCTCTGATTGTAGACCTCGATCATGCCCGCAAGGCAGCTCGGGCCATGGTGAAGCATGTCGGGCAGCAACACCGCGAACGGCTCGTCGCCCACGATATCGCGCGCGCACCACACCGCATGGCCAAGGCCCAGCGGCTCCTGCTGGCGGGTGAAGCTGGTCTGGCCTGCGGCGGGAAGATCGTCCTGCAGCGCCTTCAGCTCCTTTGTCTTGCCGCGCCGCTCGAGCGTGGCTTCCAGTTCGAACTGCTTGTCGAAATGGTCTTCGATGACGCCCTTATTGCGCCCGGTCACGAAGATGAAGTGCTCGATGCCGGCCGCACGGGCCTCGTCCACCACGTGCTGGATCACGGGACGGTCCACCACCGTCAGCATTTCCTTGGGCACCGCCTTGGTGGCGGGGAGGAAGCGGGTGCCGAGACCGGCGACGGGGAAGACTGCTTTGCGGATGCGCTTCATTGGGAAAACTCTGGAGCGTTACAGGGCGTGGCGGGCTTTCCGAAACGGGCGTCGTCTTTGACGTCCGCAGGAAAGTTTAGTCTTTTTAGGGCGCGTCATGCAGAATGGTAAGCCGCAGCATAGTATCGTCCGAATGTGTCGGAGAAATATTTAATGAAAGTGCTGGTCACGGGCGGCGCCGGCTATATCGGCAGCCACATGGTTCACGAACTGCTCGATGCGGGCGAGCAGGTGGTCGTGCTGGACGATCTCTCCACGGGTTATCGCTGGGCGGTGCCGCCGGAAGCGGTGTTCGTGCAGGGCGACGTCTGCGACGGACCGCTCGTCGAGCGCATCATCGCCGAACACCGGATCGAGGCCATCGTCCATTTCGCGGCCCGCATCGTGGTGCCGGATTCGGTGGCCGATCCGCTGCATTATTATCTGGCCAACACCGCCAAGACCCGCAATCTGCTGGAAGCCGCCGTCCGCTCGGGCGTGCACAACATCGTCTTCTCGTCAACGGCGGCCGTCTACGGCAACCCCGTCGTCAATCCTGTGGGCGAGGACGCAGTGCCCGCGCCGATGTCGCCCTACGGCACATCCAAGCTGATGTCGGAATGGATGCTGCGCGACGCAGCCTTTGCCCACGATCTGCGCTATGTGGTGCTGCGCTATTTCAACGTTGCGGGCGCCGATCCGAAGGGCCGCACCGGCCAGTCGATGCCGAACGCCACCCACCTCATCAAGGTCGCCACCCAGACGGCGCTCGGCCAGCGGGCCGAGATGAACGTCTTCGGAACCGATTACGAAACGCGCGACGGCACCTGCGTACGCGATTACATCCACGTCACCGATCTCATCAGCGCCCATATGTGCGCGCTGCGCCATCTGCAGAACGGCGGCGAGAGCCTCACCCTCAATTGCGGCTACGGCACCGGCCATTCGGTGCTGGAGGTGATCGATTCCGTGAAGCGTGTCTCGGGCGTCGACTTCGCCGTCAATCTCGCACCGCGCCGCCCGGGCGATCCGGCCAAGATCGTGGCGCAGGCCGACCGCATCCGGCGCATCCTGCTCTGGCAGCCCGAGCACGACGATCTCGACCGGATCGTTGCCGGCGCGCTCGATTGGGAGCGCCGTCTTCACAATCAAGGCATCGGTTCATCGTAAACAGCCGAATACGAGCCGCGTTTACCATACGGAAACCATGATGGCGCTGTTTTAAGGAAGAGGAAACCAAGCCGGAATTCCGGCGAACGATGGAGCCAGCCCCTTATGCGACGTCTGCATGCAGAACAGCCGCACGGACATGGATATTCGGCACGCCCGGCATTCCGGCGTGCCGTTCTGGCACTTGCGGTTTCAGCCGTAACCACGTTCTCGGCCGCAGCGCCGGCGCTGGCCAATTTCCAGAACTTCGTCGACCGCCTCTGGATCGACGCCCAGAAGCACGGCGTGCCGCGTCAGGTCTTCAACGAGGCCTTCCGCGGCGTCACGCCGGATCCCTCGATTCTGGCACAGACCCGCAAGCAGGCGGAGTTCACTTCCACCTCCGCTCAATACATCTCCAAACGCGCCTCCGACCTCCGCATCGAGAAGGGCCGCGCCAAGGCGCAGGAACTCGACCGCGTCCTGCGCGCCATCGAGGCGCGTTACGGCGTCGATCGTTTCATCGTGCTCTCAGTGTGGGGCAACGAGACCAATTACGGCGGCTTTCTCGGCGGCCATTCCGTCATCCGCGCGCTGTCGACGCTCGCCTATGGCGGCTATCGCGAGGCGTATTTCCGCAAGGAATTGCTGCACGCGCTCGACATCCTCGCCCAGCGCCACACCGATCCCAAGCACATGATCGGCTCGTGGGCGGGCGCGATGGGTCACACCCAGTTCATGCCGTCGAGCTTCAAGGCCTACGCGGCCGATTTCGACGGCGACGGCCGCCGCGACATCTGGACGAACATTCCCGATGCGCTCGCCTCCACCGCCAATTACCTGAAGGTCCACGGCTGGCGGCCCGGCGAGACCTGGGGCTAC
Organism: Terrihabitans aquatilis; assembly: GCF_052542005.1. NCBI lineage: Bacteria > Pseudomonadati > Pseudomonadota > Alphaproteobacteria > Hyphomicrobiales > Terrihabitans > Terrihabitans aquatilis. Next base: position 1,098,077 of record NZ_JBOCUO010000001.1, read on the forward strand.
GAGGTCGTCCTCCCGCAGGGCTTCAGCGCCGCGCAGGCCAATCGCACCGCCAGTCTTGCCCAATGGCAATCGCTCGGCGTGCGGCGCGCCAACGGCGCGGCCTTCCCCCGCCCTTCCGATCAGGGCCGCCTCATCCTGCCCGGCGGTCTCACCGGCCCCGCTTTCGTCGTCCTGCCGAATTTCCGCGTCATCAAGCGCTACAACAACGCCGACAATTACGCCCTTGTCGTCGGCCATCTCGCCGATCGCATCCGTGGCGCCGGCCCCTTCGTCACGCCGTGGCCGGAAGACCAATTGCTGACGCAGAAGGAGCGTGAGGAAATCCAGACCCATCTGTCGCGGCGCGGCTATGCCATCGGCACGGTCGACGGCAAGTTCGGCCCGCAGACGCGCACCGCCATCCGCCAGTTCCAGGCCGCCGCGGGGCTCGAACCGAACGGCAATGGCAGCCTTGCCATGCTGGAGCGTTTGCGCACGGCCTATTGACCGGGTAGCTTCCCGACAGGCAGCCCCTGTGGGGGCGGGAATTCCTGCGGAAACCGGAACATGGCCACGGCTTTCCCGCGCATGCTTGCGGGGCTTGTCATCCTCATCCTCATCATGACGGGCGTTCCCCTGACGCCCGCCGAGGCGCAATTGTTCGGCCCGCCGCGCGGCGAGCGCCAGGAGCAGCCGCCGCCGCGTCAGCGCGTCCAGCAGCGGTCGGCTCAGCAGCCCCCCCCTCAGGAAGCGCGCCGCCCCAATTTCTTCGAGCGCCTGTTCGGCACGCGCCGGAGCGAAGAGCCGCCGGGCGCGAGACCCGGACAGCAGTTCCGCGGCACGGTCCCACGCTCGGCCACGCCCCGCCCAAACCGCACGAACCGCACCGATTCCGCCGCGCCCGCCGCCGCCGCGAAGCGCAAGGTGGAGCCGACCACCTTCGTCGCGGTGCTCGGTGATTCGCTTGCCCGCGATCTCGCCAAGGGTCTCGATCAGGCGCTCGAAGAGCGTCCCGAAGTGGGGCTGGTGCGCGAGATCCGTCCCGGTGTCGGCTTCCTGAAAGAGACCGACCGCAGCTGGAAAGCCATCGCCGACGATGTGCTGAACCGCACGCCACCCATGGCCGCCGCAGTGGTCTTCATGGGTCCACACGACGATCCGCCAGTGAAAGGCAAGGCCGAGCAGCCCGCGGATTCCGGCATTTCGCCGTGGACCGACCTCTACGCCGCCCGCGTCGACGACATCACCCTCGCCTTCCGGCTCAAGGGCATCCCTCTTTTGTGGGTCGGCCTGCCGCCGGTCGCCGACGCCCGCGTCAATGCCGACAACGCCTTCCTCAACGAGCTCGTCCAGCAGCGGGTGACATCGCTCGGCGCCACCTTCATCGACGTCTGGGAAGGCTTCGTCGACGAGGACGAAGCCTTCACCGCGCAAGGCCCCAATCTCGGCGGCCAGATCGTGCGGCTGCGCACGGCCGACGGCGTCCATTTCACGGAAGAAGGCGCCGGCAAGCTCGCTCATTACGTCGAGCTGGAATTGCGCAATTACCTGATCTCGAAAGATGACGGCACGGCTCTCGCCGACGTCGCCAAGGAGATCGAGGCGGTTCCGATCACGCCGGGTTCCAGCCGCATCCTGCTGCTGGGCGAAGCGCCCCGCACCCCCGGCGCCCAATTGGTGCCGGCCTCGGCTCCGGCAAACGTGCAATTGGCGCCCGAGACGCAGATCGCGGCCCGCGCCTTGACCACGGGCGAGGCGATCGCCTCAAAGCCCGGACGCGCCGACGACTTTACATGGAACTCGTTCGCCACGCCCTGAACCGGCCTGGCACGACCTCACGAAAAAGCCCGGCCGAAGCCGGGCTTTTTACATTTGCCTGAAGCGATCCCATCAGGTGCGCGGCAGCACCGAGGATCCCATCAGGAACGCGTCCACCGCATGGGCCGCCTGACGGCCTTCGCGAATGGCCCACACGACCAGAGACTGGCCGCGTCGCATGTCACCGGCCACAAACACGTTCGGGACCGAGGTCTCGTAGCTCTTCGTATTCGCGATGACATTGCCGCGCGCGTCGAGCGACACGCCGAGCTCGGTCAGCATGCCCTCGCGGATCGGGTGCACGAAGCCCATTGCGAGAAACACGATGTCGGCGGGGATATGGAATTCGGTGCCGGGCACGGGCTTGAAGGCCGCATCCACACGCACGCAATTCAGGCCCGTTACGCGGCCGTTCTCGCCCGAGAAGCTCTGCGTCAGCACCGCGAAGTCGCGCTCTGCGCCTTCCTGATGGCTGGACGAGGTGCGCAGCTTCAGCGGCCAATCCGGCCAGGTCATCAGCTTGTTCTCGCGGGTCGGCGGCAGGGGCAGGATTTCAAGCTGCGTCACCGACACCGCACCCTGACGCACCGAGGTGCCGATGCAGTCCGAGCCGGTATCGCCGCCGCCGATCACCACCACATTCTTGCCCGTGGCCAGAATCGGGTCGCGCACATCGGTGTTTTCGCCCGAGACGCGGCGGTTCGACTGCGCCAGGAAGTCCATGGCGAAATACACGCCCGAAAGCTCGCGGCCCGGCACCGGCAGATCGCGCGGCGTCTCCGAACCGCCGGTCAGGATGACGGAATCGTAGTCCTCGGACAGCTTCGCGGCGGGCATGTCGACGCCGACATTCACACCGTAATGGAAGGTGACACCCTCCTCCTCCATCTGCCGCACCCGGCGGTCGATGATGTGCTTTTCCATTTTGAAGTCGGGGATGCCATAGCGCAGCAGGCCGCCGGCGCGCGCGTTCTTCTCGAACACATGCACATCGTGCCCCGCGCGAGCCAATTGCTGCGCCGCCGCCATGCCGGCCGGGCCGGAACCGATGACGGCCACACGCCGCCCGGTCTTCTCGCGCAGCGACACCGGCCCCAGCCAGCCGTTCTCCCAGGCCTTGTCGGCAATGGCGCATTCGATGGTCTTGATCGTGACCGGCTGGTCGATGAGGTTCAGCGTGCAGGACGCCTCGCACGGAGCCGGGCAGACACGGCCGGTGAATTCCGGGAAATTGTTGGTGGAGTGCAGGTTGCGGGCCGCCTCCTCCCAATCGTCGTGATAGACGAGGTCGTTCCAGTCCGGGATCTGGTTATGCACCGGGCAGCCATTGTGGCAGTACGGGATGCCGCAATCCATGCAGCGCGCCGCCTGCGTCTTCGTGCCCTCGTCGCCCAGCGGCACCACGAATTCGCGATAATCGCGCACGCGCTCGGCCACCGGCTCGTAGGTGCGATCCTGCCGCTCGATCTCCAGGAAGCCCGTGATCTTGCCCATTGTCCTGCCCGCCCACATTCTCTGGCGCAGCGCCGCGCATCACCTGCGCGTGCGCGCCCACCTGTCCGGAGACGCGGCCTCAAGCCGCGTCCGTGTTCTTCATCTGACGCCGCGGTCTATTCCGCCGCCACGAGCTGCTGCGCCTTCTCCATCTCGGCCAATGCGCGGCGATATTCCACCGGCATCACCTTGATGAACTTGCCGCGATACTCGGCCCAATTGTCGAGGATCGTCTTCGCCTTGGCCGAGCCCGTATAGCGTTCGTGATTGCAGATCAGCTGCATCAGGCGCTCGGCATCACGGCCCGTCATGTTGCTCAGCAGCTCCACGCGGCCGGGGAACAGCAGGTCGCCGCCCTGATGGTGGACGCGCTCCAGCAGTTCGGCTTCTTCGAGCACCGGCTCGAATTCCACCATCGACATGTTGCACCGCTTCTCGAACGTGCCGTCCTCGTCCAGCACATAGGCGACGCCGCCCGACATGCCGGCCGCGAAATTGCGGCCCGTTCCGCCAAGCACCACGACCACGCCGCCCGTCATGTACTCGCAGCCATGGTCGCCTGTGCCTTCCACCACCGCGATGGCGCCGGAATTGCGAACGGCGAACCGCTCGCCCGCCACGCCGCGGAAATAGACCTCGCCGGAGATCGCACCGTAGAGAACGGTGTTGCCGACAATGATCGATTCCTCGGGCACGATGCCCGAATGGGCCGGCGGCCGCACCACGATCCGCCCACCGGCAAGGCCCTTGCCGACATAATCGTTGGCAACGCCCTCGAGATCGAACGTCACGCCCTGCGCAAGCCATGCGCCGAAGCTCTGGCCGGCCGTGCCTTTCAGATTCACATGGATCGTGTCGTCCGGCAGGCCCGCATGTCCGTAGCGGGCCGCAACCTCACCCGACAGCATCGCGCCGGCGGACCGGTTGATGTTGCAGATCGCGGTTTCGATCGCGACCTTCTCGCCGCGCTCCAGCGCCGGCTGCGCCTGCGCGATCAGCCCACGATCCAGCACCTTCTCCAGATGATGGTTCTGCGCCTCGACATGGCGGATGGCCACACCCTCGCCCGGCACCGGCTTCTCGAACAGCCGCGAGAAATCGAGGCCCTGCGCCTTCCAATGCTCGATCACGCGCGAGCGGTCCAGCATCTGGATCTGGCCCACCATCTCCTCGAGGCGGCGATAGCCGAGGGACGCCATGATCTCGCGCACCTCTTCCGCCACGAAGAAGAAGTAATTGACCACATGCTCCGGCAGGCCGGTGAAGCGCTTGCGCAGCACCGGGTCCTGCGTCGCCACGCCCACCGGGCAGGTGTTCAGATGGCATTTGCGCATCATGATGCAGCCCGCCGCGATCAGCGGCGCGGTGGCGAAGCCGAACTCGTCGGCGCCCAGGAGCGCGCCGATCACCACGTCGCGGCCGGTCTTGAGGCCACCGTCCACCTGCACGGCGATGCGGCCGCGCAATTCGTTCTTCACCAGCGTCTGGTGCGTTTCGGCGAGGCCGATTTCCCAGGGCGAGCCGGCATGCTTGATCGAGGTCAGCGGGGAAGCACCCGTGCCGCCGTCGAAGCCCGAGATCGTCACATGGTCGGCGCGCGCCTTGGCAACGCCCGCAGCCACCGTGCCGACGCCCATTTCGGACACCAGCTTCACCGACACCGCCGCGCGCGGATTGACGTTCTTCAGATCGTAGATCAGCTGCGCCAGATCCTCGATCGAATAGATGTCGTGGTGCGGCGGCGGAGAGATGAGGCCCACGCCCGGCGTCGAATGCCGCACCTTGGCGACGATGCCATCGACCTTGTGACCGGGCAGCTGACCGCCTTCGCCGGGCTTCGCGCCCTGCGCCATCTTGATCTGGATCATGTCGGAATTGGCGAGATATTCCGCCGTCACTCCGAACCGGCCCGACGCCACCTGCTTGATGGCCGAGCGCATGCTGTCGCCATTGTCCATCGGCCGGAAACGGTCCGGCTCCTCGCCGCCCTCGCCGGTGTTGGACTTGCCGCCGATGCGGTTCATGGCAATGGCGAGCGTGGTGTGCGCCTCGCGGCTGATCGAGCCGAAGCTCATCGCGCCGGTCGAAAACCGCTTCACGATGTCGGCGGCGCTCTCCACCTCGTCGAGCGGCACGGCCGTGCGGCCGTCATCTTCCGCCGTCTTGAGATCGAACAGCGCACGGATGGTCAGCGGCTGGTCGACGCATTCGTTGATCTGCTGGGCGAACGCGCGGTAGCGATCCTGGCTGTTGCCGCGCACCGCGTGCTGAAGGTCGCGCACCGTATTCGCGGTCCAGGCGTGGTTTTCGCCCCGCATGCGCAACGCGTATTCGCCGCCCACTTCCAGCGCGTTGCGCAGGATCTGCACATTGCTGAACGCGTCGCGATGGCGACGCACCGTCTCTTCGGCGATCTCGGCCAGCCCCACACCTTCGATCGAGGTCGAGGTGCCGCGGAAATAGCGATCCACGAATTCGCTCTTGAGGCCCACCGCGTCGAAGATCTGCGCGCCGCAATAGCTCTGATAAGTCGAGATGCCGAGCTTGGACGCCACCTTCAGCAGCCCCTTGCCGACCGCCTTGCTGAAGCGCGAAACCGCCTCATACTCGGAGACTTCCGGCGGGAACTCGCCGGCCTTGTGCATCTGAACGATCGTCTCGAACGCGAGATAGGGGTTGATCGCCTCCGCGCCATAGCCCGCCAGACACGCGAAATGATGCACCTCGCGCGGCTCGCCCGATTCGACCACAAGGCCGACCGAGGTGCGAAGCCCCTTGCGGATCAGATCGTGATGCACCGCCGCCGTCGCCAGCAGCGCGGGGATGGCGATGCGGTCCGCCCCCACTTTCCGGTCGGACAGGACGATGATGTTGCGGCCCTCGGCCACCGCCGTCTCGGCGTCGGTGCACAGGGCCTCGAGCGCGGCCTCCATGCCCTCGGCCCCCGCCTCCACCGGATAGGTGATGTCGAGCGTGCAGGTCGAGAAGCTGGGCTCCACATCCGAGATGTGGCGGATCTTCTCAAGATCGGCATTGGTCAGGATGGGCTGGCGCACTTCCAGCCGCTTCCGGTTGGCGGTGCCCTCATGGTCGAGGATGTTCGGCCGCGGTCCGATGAAGGACACGAGGCTCATCACCAGCTCTTCGCGGATCGGATCGATCGGCGGGTTCGTCACCTGCGCAAACAATTGTTTGAAATAGGTGTAGAGCGGCTTCGAATGCACCGAGAGCGGCGAGATGGGGGTGTCCGTGCCCATCGAGCCCACGGCCTCCTGTCCCGTCATCGCCATCGGCGACATCAGAAGCTTGAGGTCTTCGTCGGTGTAGCCGAACGCCTGCTGGCGATCGAGCAGCGGCACGTCGCTCGTCCAGTCCGGCGCGCTCGACACCTTGTCGAGGTCTTCCAGCTGGATCTGCGTCTTCGCCAGCCAGTCCTTGTAAGGATGCGCGGCGGCAAGCTGCGCCTTCACCTCGTCGTCCGAGACGATGCGCCCTTCCTGCAGGTCGATCAGCAGCATGCGGCCGGGCTGCAGGCGCCACTTCGTGACGATGCTCTCTTCCGGCAGTTCCAGCACGCCCATCTCGGACGCCATCACGACCAGGTCGTCGCTCGTCACAAAATAGCGCGCCGGGCGCAGGCCGTTGCGGTCGAGCGTCGCGCCGATCTGGCGGCCGTCGGTGAAGGCCATGGCGGCGGGACCGTCCCACGGCTCCATCAGCGCGGCGTGATATTCGTAGAAGGCGCGGCGGTCTTCTTCCATGTGCGGATGGCCGGCCCACGCCTCGGGGATCAGCATCATCGCCGCATGCGCGAGGCTGTAGCCGCCCTGCACCAGGAATTCGAGCGCGTTGTCGAAGCACGCGGTATCCGACTGGCCCTCATACGAGATGGGCCACAGCTTCTCGATGTCCTCGCCGAACAGCGGCGACGACACCGACGCCTGCCGCGCCGCCATCCAGTTCACATTGCCGCGCAGCGTGTTGATCTCGCCGTTGTGCGCCACCATCCGGTAGGGGTGCGACAGCTGCCACGAGGGGAAGGTGTTCGTGGAGAAGCGCTGATGCACCAGCGCGAGCGCGCTCTCGAAATCCGGATGCCGCAGATCGGGGTAATACACGCCCACCTGATCCGACAGGAACATGCCCTTGTAAACCAGCGTGCGGCACGACAGCGACACGGCATAATAGCCGCGCGTGCACGGGTCGGCGGCACGATACAGCGTGTTCGAGACATGCTTGCGCAGGATATAGAGCTTGCGCTCGAAATCGCCCTCGTCCGTTACGCCCGCTCCGCGTCCGATGAAGATCTGCGCGTGGTGCGGCTCGGTGGGCAGCACGGAATAGCCCAGCGTGGAATTGTCGGTCGGCACGTCACGCCAGCCGAGCAGGACCTGCCCTTCGTCCGCGACCACTTTCGCAAATGTTTCACGGATGATTCGCTGGCCTTCGGCGTCGCGCGGCATGAAGATGTGGCCGACGGCATACTGGCCGGGCTCAGGCAGGGCAAAGCCCAGCCGCTCGGCTTCCGCGCGGAAGAATTTGTGCGGGATCTGAACCAGGATGCCCACGCCGTCGCCCGCGCGCTCGTCCGCGCCCACGGCGCCGCGATGCTCGAGGTTGGCGAGGATGTGCAGCCCCTTCTCCACGATGTCGTGGGAGGCCACATTCTTCATGTGCGCGATGAAGCCGACGCCGCAGCTGTCATGCTCGTTCTTCGGGTCGTACAGGCCATGCTTCGCGGGCATGTTCGGATCGCGCGCGGCAGTGCTCAGCGAGCCCCACGGCAGCGTGCTTTCGTCAGGATAAATCCTGGTCATGGCCTTCAACCCTTCACAAGCAGGTCCGAAGCGCCCCCGCCCCGACCGCGTCCCAAATCCGGTGCCCTGCGGCGGCTCTTCGGCCGCTTCCGACAGGCACATCCAGGCGACACCTCTCCGCCCGGTCCCGCGATACGGGCCGACAGGATAGAACGGTTCCACCTGGACGCAAAACGGACAGCACACCTGTCCTATTCAGCGGGCGGGAAACTACGCGAAACAGATTTGGAACACAAGCGTGTTTTGGAGGGGTTCTAGTCCGTTTTTTGAGGCCGCCCCACGGGAACTCCCCATGGCGAAGCCTCGCATAAAACAGGATATTGCCGAGGCGTCATTCGCAGGGCCGATCAAACCATCCGGTCTTCGGGAGAGGAGCGAGAAATTGCCGTCGGACATCAGAAATGAGGCAGGCGTGCTAGTTGCGGCAGCCGGCTTTCGCATCGGCCTTTGCCTGGAAGGAAAGGTCAAGTCCAACCCGAACACGGCACGCTCGCTTTTGGCCTGGGCGCACGGGCTGTGCGGAGACGGGTTCGGAAAGTTCTCATCCACCTTCCTTGCGCCTCAGAGGCGAGAAATCGCGGTGAAGCCGGCGCATTTCGACGTTCTGGATAAGGGGCTGGCCAAGGCGCCTGCCGCAGCCTTTGGATTTCGTTTCGAAGGTCCAAAACCAGGAGACCATGACAGGTTCGGACTCCCCTATTTCGGGCTTTGGCAGCAGTCCCAATCCTACGCGATCGACATCGCCCTGCCGGAAGCGCCTGATAATCTCCTTGCCTGTATCGAGCAGCTCCGTTTCATTCTTTCCGATGCTCCCTTGATCGCGGGCTTCGCGGGTTATGGATTCTGCCCGGACCCGGGCCTGAACATCGCGCTCTACAGGGCGATCGAGCCCTCCACACGCCGCTTTCAGGCAGCCCTCGCCATCAACATCGAGCTCTTTCATGTGGCGATGACAGAGGCAGGCATGGGGAACGGCCGCCGCGCCGGTTACCTCACCGAAGACGACAAACCCGGTCTGCTCGACATCGGCTGGCTAACGCTTCTTGGATCCAGGCTCGCTGAGCGCCTGCCCGCGCCGGGCCAGATACGTGAGGAACTACCGCCTCAGGCGGAGGTGATCGAGATGCCCTCAGGCCTCATGATTCGCCTTGGCCAGAACCCCGTTTGGGGCGATGCGGACGAGGATATCTCGGCCTATCATCAGGCTGGCCGCATCCTGCACCAGCTGCGCTATCCGGACTACTTTATAGGAAGCCTGCCGTTTCAGGGTGATGAGGCTGGGTCGAAACGCTATTACTGGCGCTTCTTTCCTAAGGATTGATCGCGGCAGGCGCGACGCCACCTTCGGCATCACCGACGCAGAGTGGTCGCCGGATCATTATCAACACTTCCCGGGTTTCGCATGGCTGATCAGCGGCGAATATACGTGATCGGCGCGTCGTGCGCGGGCGTTTCGACTCTTGGCGCTGCGCTGGCCGAATACTTCCAAGTTCCGCAGCTCGACGTCGACGATTTCTACTGGATGCCGACCGATCCGCCCTACACCAAGAAACGTCCGCCGGAAGACCGTGTCCGCCTGATCCAGAACCGGCAAAACGAAACCCAGGGTTGGATATTGAGCGGATCGTTCATCGGCTGGGGCGACGCCCTGATCCGTGACGTCGATTTGATCGTGTTTCTTCAGACGCCTGCAAACATCCGGCTTCAACGCCTCGACCAGCGTGAGGCCGTCCGGCACGGCGCACGCATCTTGCCGGGCGGAGATATGCATGAGGCGCATCTGGCCTTCCGGGACTGGGCTTCGCGCTATGAGGACGGCTCGTTCAACGGCCGCAGCCTTGCACGCCACGAGGCTTGGTTGAAGCAACAGTCCGCCCAGGTACTGCGTCTTCAGGGCGATTGCCCAACCGATGAACTGACCCGCTATGTGCGGGAACACCTCTCCCACCCCGCGAAAACCAATTGATCGGGCCGCGACAACGTCCGGCAAGTGTTGGTTTTCTTCAGGCGCGCTCTGACGTCATGCCATCCGGGGAGCAAGGGATGACTTCCCGACGCCAAATGCTATAGCCGTCTTGCATCATGGCGAGGCTTTGAATGGACACTCAGGAACTGACCCGCATTCTGACCCTTCTCAAATCGGGCATGACCCTCACCGTGACGGATGAATGGCTCGACGCGAATATTCCCGGTACGCCGGCGGAGCGGGCGCGCCGCATCAACACGCTGGCGTGCGAGTTCAGCTGCGTCCACAAGCACGGAATGGGCTTCCAGACCTTCGAGCGCGTCGATTATCCGCGGCTCGGCTGAGCGGCCCGGCCATTACGCACGAAAAAGCCCCCGGACATGCCGGGGGCCGAATGCTTCTGAAACCGGAAAGGTGAGCCGCGCTCAGGCCGCCTTGGCGGTCAGTTCCTTCACCTTGGCCTCGACGCCCTTCACGTAATCGTCGAACTTCGCCGGCTCGCGGAACGCGGCCACGATTTCGGTGCTCCAGGTCGGATTGCGCAGCGTGAACTTGGTGAAGGCCGTGGCGCTGTTGCTCTTCTCGATATGGTTCTGGACACGGAAGGGAACGGCTTCCAGCACCTGATAATCCGAGGTGGGATTCTCCTTCTCGAAGGTCACGAACGCTTCCGACGCTTCGCGATAGCGCCCTTCGCCGATGAGGGCGGTGGCCTTTTCCAGGAACTCGGTCACGGGCTTGTGCTGGGCAGCGTTCATCATCGTTTCCTTCCGAAATGCCTTCAAAATTTAGCCGGGCCGGCCGCGAGCGTCCGGGATGATCCCGCGCGAGGAGGTAAGCGGCCCCAATGGCCCGGTCAAGACGCTCGCGCCGCAACAAAAAGCGCCCCGGTTTCCCGGGGCGCCCCATTCACACGCAAACCTGGTCGATCAGGCAGCCTTGTTCTCGATCACCTGCGGCCGGGAAGCCTCCGCCGAGCCGGTGCCGATCTGGATGGTGCGGGGCTTCTTGGCCTCCGGCACCTCACGCACGAGCTCGATGTGGAGCAGGCCGTTTTCGAGGCTTGCGCCCTTCACCTGCACGTAATCGGCCAGCTGGAAGCGCCGTTCGAACGCGCGGGCGGCGATGCCCTGATGCAGGATCTCGCCACGGTTCTGCTCGGACTTCCGGTCGCCGGACACCGTCAGGGCGTTCTCCTTGACCTCGATGTTGAGGTCGGACTCACCGAAACCGGCAACCGCGATGGAAATGCGGTATTCGTTGTCGCCGAGACGCTCGATGTTGTACGGCGGATAGCCCGGCGCGGCCTGCGCCTCGGCGGTGCCGAACTGATCGAGCAGCGAAAACAGTCGGTCGAAGCCGACGGTGGAGCGGTAAAGGGGGGTGGGGTCGAAAGCACGCATGTCACATCCTCCGTAAAGCGATGCAATGTCGGTCCGCCATCATGGCCGGACCTTTATTTTGGTCTTGCACACCCCGTTCGGGCCTGTGCATCACCCATGTGGTAAGCATGAAAACGGCCCGCAAGACCCCTCCCCGCGAAATCCAGATGACGCCCGTTCCGCTTTTTTCGACCGCCGATAATCCCGCGCCGGAGGGCGCGCTCGTGGTGCCTCTCAAGGCCGCCGACGGCGTGGAGCTGCGCGCCGCGCGCTTCCCGGCCACGTCCGGCGTGCCGTTCAAGGGAACGATCTGTCTGTTTCAGGGCCGCGCCGAATACATCGAAAAATATTACGAGCTCATCCGCGAGCTGAACCGGCGCGGCTTCGACGTCGCCGCGCTCGATTGGCGCGGACAGGGCGGCTCGCAACGCTCCGGCCGCAACAGGAGGCGCGGCCACATCCGCCGCTTCGCCGATTTCCAGCGCGATCTCGACGTCTTCATGGAAGATTTCGTGCGTCCGGATTGCCGCCCGCCGCATTTCGCGCTGGCCCATTCCATGGCGGGCGCCATCGTGCTGGAGGCCGCGCGCCGCCGCACCACCTGGTGGGACCGCATCGTGCTGGCCGCACCCATGATCGCGCTGTGCGGTCTGCCGGATTTGGGAATCGTCCGCCGCCTCGCCGCTCTTGCGAGCGCACTGGGCTGCGGCAGCCTGTGCGTGCCGGGCGGCACCAACAATTCGTCCTATTCCCGCCCCTTCGCGGGCAACCCGCTGACGGGAGACGAGGCCCGCTTTCACCGCATCGCCGCGCTGGAAAAGGCCGCCCCGCATCTCCCGCTGGGCGCCCCATCGCTCGGCTGGCTGCGCGCCGCGCATGGGGCCACGGACATGTTCCGAGATCCCGAAAAGATCGCGCAGATGCGCACGCCCACCCTGTTCATCGCCGCCGGCGAGGATAGCATCGTGTCGAACCGCGCCATGGCCGCGCTCGCCGCGCAGATGCGCACGGCCAGCGTCGTCACTCTGCCCGCCGCGCGCCACGAGCTGATGATGGAACGCGAGCCGGTGCGCCAGGCCTTCCTGGCCGCCCTGGAAGCCTTCGTGCCCGGCAGCCCCACCTTTCCGGACTAGCCGGCGGGTGCGTTCAGCACCTCCATCACCGCGGCGTGCACGCGCTTGTCGCCGGCCGCGACCACCCGGCCACCGCCGGCCGCCGCACCGCCGTCCCAGCCGGTGATGATGCCGCCCGCGCCCTCGATGACGGGGATCAGCGCCACGATGTCGTAAGGCTTGAGCCCCACTTCGATGACGAGATCGATCTGCCCGGCCGCCAGCATGCAATAGGCATAGCAATCGCCGCCATAGCGGGTGTGCCGTGCGACAGCCTCCACCGCCTCGAAGGCCTTGAGGTCGTCGCCCGCGAACAGGCGGGGCGAGGTCGAGGACAGGGTGGCCTCGGCCAGTCCTGCACAGCTTCGTGTCCGCAGCCGCCGCTCGCCCAGCGGGCCGCGCGTGCGTGCCGTGCCGCTGCCGCCCAGGAAACGCTCCTTCGTGAAGGGCTGGCTCATCATGCCGTAGACGGGCGCGCCGTGCCGCAGAAGGCCGATCAGCGTGCCCCAGGTCGGCAGGCCGGAGATGAAGCCGCGCGTGCCATCGATCGGATCGAGAACCCAGACATATTCGGCGTCTTCGTTCTCGTTGCCGAATTCCTCGCCGACGATGCCGTGTCCGGGAAAGGTGGATTTGATGAGCTGCCGCATCGCGCTTTCGCCGGCGCGGTCGGCGGCCGTCACGGGGTCGAACCGGCCGAGCCCGCCTTTGTCCTCGACACCGATCATGGTGCGGAAGAACGGCATCACCGCTTCCCCGGCCACCTGCGCCAGGCGCTCCACGAACGCCTCGAAATCAACCGCCGTCATCGCCGCCTCATCTTCACCCCGGGCAGGATTAAGCGAAGTGGGCAACGCGCGAAAGCCGCTTCGAAACCTTATTCGGCCGCGGCGCGTGGCGCTTCCAGCCCCGATTGGCTGAACGCCACGATCTGTTCGACGAACGCCGTCAGAACGCTGGCGAGCGGCGCGAAACCCGAGGTCCGCTCATGCCGCTTCTCGTCCATGTAGAGCGCGCGGTTGATCTCGATCTGGAGCGCGTGCACGCCGCCGAGCGGCCGGCCGTAATGCTCGGTGATATAGCCGCCCGCATAGGGCCGGTTGCGCGACACCGTGAGGCCGAGCCCCCTCAGCCCCACTTCGGCGAGGTCGGTCAGCGCCGCCGAACAGCTCGTGCCGTAGCGATCGCCCAGCACGATGTCGGTGCGCTGGCGCTCATCGCGGCCGGTGCCGGACGAGGGCATGGAATGGCAATCGAGCAGCACCGCATGGCCCCATTGCTGGCGCACGCCGCCCAGGAGGCGTTTCAACGCGGTGTGGTAGGGCATGTAATAGAGGTCTATGCGGCGCAGCGCCTCCTCCACCGGCAGGCGGCCGGGATAGATCTCCTGCGCGTCTCCCACGATGCGCGCGATCGTGCCGAGCCCTCCGGCCACCCGCAGCGAGCGGGTGTTGGCATAGGAAGGCAGCCGCCCGTCGAACATGCGCGGATCGAGTTCGTAGGCCTCGCGGTTGAGATCGAGGAAAGCGCGCGGGAACAGCGCACGCATCAGGGGCACGCCCAACCGCACCGAGGGGCGGAACAGATCATCCACGAAGGCATCTTCGGAGCGCCGCAGGCTGAGCGGATCCAGACGGGTCGAGGCCAGGAAGGCCGGCGGGTAATGCGCGCCGGAATGCGGCGAGTTCAGCACGACGGGGGCCGCGAGCGTTGGCGGTTCGACGATTTCGAAAGGCGGAAACGGCTCGGCGGCCAAATCGTGCATGGAGCAATCGGGTCCGGATCAATCGCCAAGGCTTAGCAGAACACGGCGATGCGCGCGATGGTGCCGATGGATCACAGGCTTGTCCACATCGCGCATGAGGGGTGTTTACCCGAAGGCCCGATCATGGGATGAAGCGGCCCGCATTTCCCGCAAACTCATGCGCACCGGCAAATGAACAAGATCATCCTGGCGGAAGACGACAATGACATGCGCCGCTTCCTGGCAAAGGCGCTGGAGAATGCGGGCTATTCGGTGGCCTCGTTCGACAACGGCCTGTCGGCCTATCACCGTCTTCGCGAAGAGCCGTTCGAGCTGCTCCTGACCGACATCGTGATGCCCGAGATGGACGGCATCGAGCTGGCGCGCCGCGCCACCGAGCTTGACCCCGACATCAAGATCATGTTCATCACGGGTTTCGCCGCGGTCGCGCTCAACCCGGATTCCGATACGCCCAAGGATGCCAAGGTGCTGTCGAAGCCCTTCCACCTGCGCGACCTCGTCAACGAGGTGCAGAAGATGCTGGCGGCCGCTTAATCGGCTTGCGGAGCGGATCGCACTTCGGTATATCCGCCGAACTTCCGGCACGGACCCGCGCTGCCGAAGCCTGAAAATGGAAAATGGGCGATTAGCTCAGCGGGAGAGCACTTCGTTGACATCGAAGGGGTCACTGGTTCAATCCCAGTATCGCCCACCATTTTCCTGAAGAACCAAGGGCTTAGCCTCAGAGACGGTCGAGTGGGACATCTCTGGGGGACATGTCTTGTTCAATCCTACATTCCTCATGCTGTCACGGCATGGAGTTTTCTATTTCAGGTGGCGGCTGCCTCAGACGCTCCACCCTGAAGCTAAAACCACGTTCCTGAAAATCTCATTGGGCACACGCGAGCCGAAGACGGCATTGCGCTTAGCTAGACGGCTGAGCTACGCCGCAGACATTCTAACTTCGAGCGGTCTAACGAGCGGCATGCGGTACGACGCCATACGTCAGGTCTTGAAGGAGCACTTCGCTCGCCTGCTGCAAGAGGAAAAATCGAGAATCGATGAGAGTGGCCCTCTTTCGGGCAGCGATCTGACAGCAGTTCAGAATGGCTTACAAACTGCTGAGCAGGCGGTAGCTACGGGCGAATCAATATCTCTGGCGCAATCGGATGAGCCCATCATTAAAGCGTTTGCAGAGCGGTATGACTTGGATCTGCAACCTGGCTCACGCGCCTACGGGCTGTTCAGCAGGGAGCTCGCTGTCAGCTACCGCAGCTACTGCCAAGCTGTGCTGGATTATAACAGCTCTCTCAGCGCCTACAGCTTCAACGCTCAGACAACAGCTTCTGAGGCGCAAGCGGTGCCGGATGCGGAAGGCCCAACGATCAGTGAACTTGTGCAGCGGTTCGTTGATGAAAATCGCCTCGGAAAACAGTGGGGACCTCGTACTCTAGACGAGAAGCAGAAGCATTTTGCGCTGCTCTACGAGATTGTCGGCCAAGAAGCTCAGGCTGCTGCGCTCACTCCAGACAGCGTTCAAAGAGTGAAGGACACGCTGAAGAAGTACCCGGTTAATCGAATGAAGAACCCCGTCACGCGGAGCCTCACACTTGAGGAGGCACTAGAGCTTCCCGGCGTAGATAAGATCGACGTTAAAACGCTGAACAAATATCTGCAGACGTTCTCCAGCATGTTCGAGTGGGCACGGCAAAATAGATACGTGCCGGAGAACCCCTTCAGCGGAATGGCTGTTCGAGCGAATCGGAAGGCAGAAGGCAACAAGCCACCCTTCACCAACGATCAGATGGATTTGATCATCTCAACGCTGATCAGCAAGCCGACCGGGAAGCCTTACCGCAAATGGGGAACTCTGATCGCAGCGTTCACCGGAGCTCGACTAAACGAGATTGCGCAGCTCAGCCTAAAAGACATTCGCGAACAGGATAGGATCTTGTGTTTCGATCTAACCGATGAAGGCGAGGATCAAAGGCTCAAGAACGCTGCATCTAAAAGACTTGTGCCAGTCCACGCTTCGCTGATTGAGCTTGGCTTTTCCGAGTTCCTGCAAGAGAGGCGCGCGTCAGGGGAACTGAAGCTTTTTCCCGGACTGACGTATGACCCTAAGAATGGTTGGGGTCGCTCATTGGGCCGATGGGTGAACGACGAGTTCTTAGACGAGCTAGGCTTGAAGAAAAAGGGCGTCTCTTTTCACACATTCAGACACACTGTCATCACTCGACTCCTTCAAAGCAAGATAGATCAGCCGATAGTGCAAGCAATAGTGGGCCACACTCGTGGAGGAGTTACACAGCAGCATTACTTTGGCGAAGGATACACAGTTCAACAGTTGCAGGACGCTCTGCACAAACTTCCGTATCAGATCCCTAGAAGCGATGCTGGAGCTACTCGGGCGAACTGCTAAAACCGGCGGAAAGGACCCTCTAGCGGCCGGAGGGTTCCAACCTAGGAAAGCCAAGGGCCGGTGCGTGAAAAGCCGCCCAGCAGCTTCCTAGCCAATCCAATCGCAGCTTCCTGCCAGAACTCCTGTTGCCTGCCTTGGCGTCGGGTAGCTACAACCGGACCGGTAGCGTCACAGGGGCAGGAGAGCGGCAGAACATCCAATCCTCCTGTAGGTACGCTATTGCCCGCCAGTGGCGCTCTCAGCGCGTTTGACAGCCGCCGAGCGTCACATCCCCCAAGCAGCCAGAGCCGCTGCAGCTTGTTCGGGGCGATCTCGGATCCGCAGCACGGTCTGGCGGGTCAGTCCCGTTTCAGCGGCTATAGCACTGGCGCCACTGCCCGTCGCCAACAGATCCTGCACCAGCGCGTATTCAGTGCGGCTATAGCTTGGCTTACGCCCCTTGTACTTCTCAGCAGATTTCGCGAACGCGATGCCCGCCGCCTGAGCTTCCTTAGTAGCTTCCGCCTGAGCCTGAGCGGTTGCAGCCATGAACGCGATCAGTGCGTCACGCACAGCCATTTGCATTGGTTCTTTGGTAGAGCCATCGAAAGTCATGTTGTTGATCACAGTCCGAATGATAACGCCGCGATCCATGAAATGCCGGATGGCTTCGCACACGTCCGAGTAGTTGCGCCCTAGCCGATCGATCCAGCGGACTACGAGCGTGTCTCCGCCCCGTAGGAGATCATAGAGTCGCTTGCCCTGCGGGCGATCTGCCAGCTTCAACGTGACGCCGGATACGCCTTCATCCTGTAGGATCTTGTCGATAACGAATCCTGCAGCCCTTGCATGTGCAGCTTGATGCTCAATGGTCTGCTCTAGAGTGGAGACCCTTGCGTAGAGGATTGTAGCCATGCCGATTGGTGTCCGATAGGGTGATGACCACAGAGATGCCTGTACGTATGATCAATGTCAACTCTAACGTACGCTAAATCGGCTTCATCCTCTATGTACGCAGGGGTATACTCTTATGTACCTAAGCCGATGCGCTAGAGCAGCATCATTGCGTAGCTCAAGCCATGAACTGAACTAATGAGTATATATATTACCCCGAGATGTATGAGTTGGTATGTATCCTGCCCCCCTTACCCCCCACTGAGGCACCATCTGAAACGATGATTTAACAGTGGAGGATCTGAGGATTAGCCAACGATCTCTGAGGTTATGTTACCCGTCGATGCATTGAGCGGTGATTGTAGAGCCTGCCCAGAACGTTTGTTCCATCTACGAAGCGGACTGCCCCTCCCCCCTTCGTCAGATCTCCCGAGCCGGCCTAGCGGTAAGCGACATGCATCCAGCGCTTGAATAGCTTGCAAGATTGCGGCGGGGGCATGGGGGACATATCGCCATGCCAAGCACTAGAAGCCTCCGCGAAAAATTTCGTCGCTGTGAACTGATCGCGCTGACTTGCGCTCAAACAAGCGCAATAATCTTCAGACAAGGTTAGCTTACTCGACTATAGTCAGACGCCCCTGTTGTTGAAAATCGTGCAGATCGCGCAACCTGCGATAGTAGGACAGGATTACCTTGGCAAAGATGGCAGCATTCCCCCCACACGCTGCTAGAAGCTCCGCGGTATGGTTGACCTTCATAGCTAGAGCTAAATCGAAAGCGACTTTCAAAGCCTGATTCTTTATGGCTTCTGAAGAAAACTTGCGGTCTTTGTCCGACGAACGCATACCATCACGGGTTAGAATCGAAGCTAGACCTGAATACAACTTTTTGATCTTGTCGTACTCAAGAGTGAAGGCGCGAGACACTTGGTTGATTTCATCAAAGACGGTAGCCCGTCCCTGCACATCGATGTGTCCCGGAGAGTGATACGCAATGCCGGAGACTCGTAGAGGCCGTATTTCCTGCGCTCTATTCGCAATCTCAGCATAGAAGCCAGTATAGCTCCCTCCGCCCCTCCAAGTTGGAGATGTAAGCGCCGCCATGATGGCGCGCCTCTCATCAACTCCTATATCTGGGCTCTCGAGATCCTCGACGATGGACAGGAAGGAGTAAATATCTCCGATCTTGTTGTAGAACCTAGAGAAGTCATTCGCTTCCCAGCGCCCGTCGATGTTGAACCGCTTCGTAGCCGATGGCGCTGTAGCCGTAAGCCACTCTTCGGTATGATCCTCTTCAAAAAAGCCTCGGTCAGGATAGTTTGCGAGATCTAAAACCTCTTTCTCGCTGGCCTTCTTAATCGATAGCTGATGATTGTCGTCCATCTCGGACCAATTCATCACATAGTGACGTCGCCCAGTAGAATGTTTGAACACAAAGTTCAGGTCGATCCGACCATTCTTATAGGCGCGAAAAGCCTTTGCAGTGATCTCGCATCCGAAAAAGCGGTTCTCCTGCCCCGGTTCACCAACCGCCAACGCAAGCATCTTAAGGCCAGCGCCTGTCTCGAATAGCGCTAACTGTGGCCCATCAAAGAACACCAAAGTCTGGACCAGCTTCGCGTGCTTTGACCATCGTCTAGCCATTGTTGGACCTTTCGACGACGCGCGTGATCGCTTTCAAGGGCTCAAAAGAGGCATACATCCAAAGATCTATGTGCGCCTTCTTCTGAAGGCACATTCCGGACTCTTCAGTAATCGTGAAGTAGGCAAGGTATCCCTTTGACCGGATCCTAGGTAGCTTGCTTAGTTTTTGTTCTGAGACGAAAACTGAACAAGAAGCCCATGAGCACGATGAACTATCGCCTCTCATCGGAATGCCTAACGCTGCGTGTGATTTGAAGTCCTCTGCGGTCGGGGGATTTGCAGCCACGAGCCGGATCACCTCCGTCGTGAGGCAACAGGCCTCATTGGGGGGACACCCTTCGGGCAGAGGAGCTTCCGCGAAGATTGAAGCGTCACTAGAGGTCAAATCGATCATCCACCATTTCGGTGCGCTGTAGCAGAACTTCCTAATACGCAAAAGCGAAACAAAACCTTGCGTTGTGGCATGCGGGTGAGACATCTTGAGGCAGACTTGCTCGCGCGTCCGTTGCAGGGTCATTGGCAGAGGGAGAGTGGTGGATGTCCCAGTATCGCCCACCATTTTCCTCCTTATAAATCAGCAAGTTACCTACCTCCTCCCGTGAGGTCTGAGCAACATACCGACTTTTGGGCACTCTTCCGCGGGATCGTATGTCTAACCGCGCCATCCCTGCGCCCCGATCAGCGGCACGAACTTGACGCCACCAATATCCGTCTCCTCGAAACGGTCTTCGCCCGTCCGCATCACCTTCCGGAGATTCTGCTGGCGCTCGTCCGGCCCGACGGGAATGACGAGCCGCCCGCCGATCGACAATTGACGCTTGAGAGCCACAGGCACGTCCGGGCTTGCCGCCGCCACGAGAATGGCGTCGAACGGCGCCGCCTCGGGCCATCCGAGCGAACCGTCGCCCACGCGAAGATCGATGTTGCGATAGCCCAGCGTGTCGAGCCGCACCCGCGCTGCCTCCGCCAAGGAGGCATGCCGTTCGATGGCATGGACGCGCCCGGCAATCCGGCTCATCACCGCCGCCGAATAGCCCGAGCCCGTCCCCACATCGAGCACGCGCTCGCCCGCCTTGACCTCCGCCGAGGCGATCATCAGCGCCACCACGTAAGGCTGGGAGATCGTCTGCCCCGCGCCGATCGCCAGCGGACAATCGTCATAGGCGAATTGCGCATATTCGGGATCGACGAACATCTCACGCGGCACCACGCGCATCGCGTCGAGCACATTCCGATCGCAGATCCCGCGGCCGGCAATCTGCGTCTCCACCATCCGCTCGCGGGCACGAACGGGATCGACCATCTCTCGCTCCGTCCGGTTGAGATCGGACAACGCATTTGCCGGAAACCTGTTTCAAGGCTGGGCGTGCCGTCTATTCCCCCTGCGTCGCAGCCGGCAGAAGGATCGTCAGCAGCAGGGTGGCATCCTCGATCCCGCGCAGCGAATGCGGCGCACCACCCTCGAGATAGACCCAGTCGCCGACGCTCATCTCGAGAATCTTGTCCGCGAGGCCGAACGCGATGCGCCCCTCGAGGCAGTGCAGCGTGATGTTGCCCGGCACCTGATGGGTGGGGATCTCGGTTCCCGCGCGCACGACGAGGCGCACCGCCTCGAAATGCTCCGTCTTGACGAGCGCCGCTGTCTTCGCGGCGGTCAGTTCGCTGCCCAGCGGACGCAGCGAGACGATGTCTCCGGGATTTGCATGCTGCAAGGCCATGTCGGTCGGCTCCTTTCGCTGAATTGCCGTCGAAGCCGTGCCACGGCCTGCGCCTAGGCTCAACTCCGGCATGTCCCGTTCCCGCGGTCGATTCCGTGCCGATCTGAGGCACTTGTTAAGCCCGTGTTTATCATCTTCGCGCGTCATGGAGGGCGCGGCTGCACGTGCGCCGCGGAGACCTCCAGCGTGCCGAAATTCCTTCGCTTCGTCCCCGTATCGGCCGGCGTCCTGATCGTCGGCCTTGCCACAGCCCATGCCGAGACGTCCGATTTCGCCGACGACCCCATCGCACTGCAATTGCAGTCCGAGACACCGGTCGCGGCGCCCGTGCCGGCCGCGCCGGTGAGGGCTCAGCCCCGATCCGAGCCCGTCGCCGATCCCGGCGAGTTCGTGCTGTCCGCCAACACGGCCGTGTTCAGCGAGGAGCCCTTCCGCCGTGGCAAGCGCGATCCCCGGATGGCCAAGCTTCAGGTCCTCTTGGACCGCGCCCATGCCTCGCCCGGCGTCATCGACGGTTTGAACGGCGGCAATGTCGGCAAGGCCATCTTCGCCGCGGAGCGCATGTTCGGCCTGCGCGAGGACGGCATTCTCGACCGCGAATTGTGGAGCCGGCTGGCACCGCAGGGCACGGAGGACGCCTTCGTCACTTACGAAATCACCGAGGAAGACGTGGCCGGCCCCTTCGTGCCCGAAATGCCGCACGATTACGCCGAGATGGCCGCGCTGCCGGGCCTGTCCTATCGCGACGCGGCCGAATTGCTCGCCGAGCGATTCCACATGGACGAGGGCTTCCTGCGCGCCCTCAATCCGGATGTGGACCTGAATGTCGCGGGCTCCACCATCATCGTCGCGAATGTCGGCCCGAATGCCAAAACCAAGGTTGCGCGCATCGTCGCCGACAAGGAGCGGCGCCAATTGTTCGGCTATGACAAGGATAACCGGCTCGTCGTTTCCTATCCGGCCACGATCGGCAGCTCGGACCTGCCCTCGCCCACCGGCACCCATGTGGTCGGCGCCATCGCCGTCAACCCGGATTACTGGTACCGTCCGCAGGTCAATTTCCAGCAGGGCAACAACACGAAGGCGCTGCGGCTGCCGCCAGGGCCCAACAACCCGGTCGGCATGGTCTGGATCGGGCTCGACAAGCCCACCTACGGCATCCACGGCAGCCCCGAGCCATCGAAGATCGACAAGACCAACAGCCATGGCTGCGTGCGGCTCGCCAATTTCGATGCGCTGGAACTGGTGAAACTCGTGGCCGCGGGCGTCATTGTGGATTTCATCGACGGCAAGGTCGACCTGACAGCACTCGATTGAGGACGGCGCCGGCGGCGTTCCTGCCCCTTCCGGCGAACCTCAGCTCGCCCGGTCGGTGATGTGCGGGTGCGTCGCCAACGCCGATTGCACGGCCTCGATCAGCGCGTTGCCGAGCAGCGGCTTCTCCACGATCACGAGACCGGCCAACGCCGCCTCGCTCTGGAGGGTGAGGCCGGGCGCGGTCGTCATCAAAATAACCGGCACCTCGACGCCCGCCGCATGCAGATGCTGCGCCAAGGCAAGGCCGCTCATGCCGGGGAGGATCTGGTCGAGGATGAGGCACGCCGACCCGTCCGCGCCGTTCGCGCGCAAGAGGTCCTCGGCGCTTTCGTACGCGCGCACCTGATAGCCGTCGATCTCGGTCGAAAAGGCCAGCGCACTGCGCAAATCGGGATCGTCTTCCACGATGACGATCATCGGACTGGCTGCATCGGTCATCGCATCGTTCCACATGGGCAAGCACGATGCCGGCGAGGATGCGCTCTGTCCTTGACCTGCATCAAGTCTGTTTTGGCTGCACCAGACCGTTCAGCAGCACCATGCGCACCAGTTCCGAGAGACTGCCGGCCTGCATTTTCTGCATCACATTGGCCCGGTAGACCTCCACCGTGCGCGGAGAAATACCTAGCTCGAAGGCGATGATTTTATTGGGATGGCCGACCACCAGTCCCTCAAGAACCTCGCATTCGCGCGCCGACAGCGATTCATAGCGCCGGCGTATCTCGGCCTGCTCGCGCGCCCGTTCCTCATGCTCGGCATCCGTGGCCAGCGCCGATGTCAGCGACGCGACGAGGCGCTCGTCGTCGAACGGCTTTTCGAGGAAATCGGCGGCTCCGCTCTTCATCGCCTCGACGGCCAGCGGCACGTCGCCATGTCCCGTCATGATGATGACGGGCAGATCGATGCCCCGCCCGCGCAGCTCGCGCAGCAGATCGAGCCCCGTCATGTCCGGCATGCGGACATCGGTCAGGATGACGCCGCGCGTATGCTCGTCCAGCGCATCGAGAAACAGTGGGGCCGATTCATAGACGTTGGCCGTGAAGCCGGAGGCGTCGAGCAGGAAGCTCAGCGATTCCCGGACGGCATCGTCGTCGTCGATGACATGAACGATCGCATCATCCGGCATTCGAATTCTCCAGCACGGCCCGTCTCAAAGTGAAGCGAAACACGGTTCCCCCTCCGGGATTTTGCTCGACCCAGATCTTCCCGCCATGAGCCTCGACAATGGTACGCGAAATCGAGAGGCCCACACCCATTCCCTGCCGTTTCGTCGTCACGAAGGGCTGGAAAAGATCCGCCGCAATCTCCGGCGAGATGCCCGAGCCGGTATCGGCCACCGATACCTCCACCATATCGTCCTCCACGGGCACGCTGGCCAGCGTGAGTTCGCGCCGTTCCGATTCCTGCATCGCCTCCATCCCGTTGCGGATGAGGTTCAGCAGCACCTGCTGGATCTGCACCTTATCGACCAGCACATTATCGGCCACGGGGTCGAGAGCCAGGATGACGCGCACGCCATATTCCTTGGCGCCCACCAAGGCCAGCGCATTCGCCTCTTCCAGCAGGCGGGTCAGGTTCTCGATGCGCCGCTCGGTCTCTCCTCGCGCGACGAAATCGCGCAGCCGGCGGATGATCTGGCCGGCACGCAGCGCCTGGTCGGCCGCCTTGTCGAGCGCGCCGCGCAATTTGTCCCGGTCGGCATCGCGTTCCGAATCGATCAGGCGGCGCGACCCCTTCAGATAATTGCCGATGGCCGACAGAGGCTGGTTCAGCTCATGGGCCAGGGCCGAGGCCATCTCGCCCATCGCGGTCAGCCGCGAAATGTGCACCAGCTCCGCCTGCAATTCCTGGAGCCGCGCCTCGGCCTGCTGCCGTTCGCTCAGATCGCGCACGAACCCGGTGAAATAGCGGCGATGGCCGGACACCATCTCACCGACCGACAATTCCATGGGAAAGGTCGAGCCGTCCTTGCGCTTTCCCACCACCACGCGGCCGATGCCGATGATGCGCCGTTCGCCGGTTTGCATGTATCGGGCGAGCGAGGCGTCGTGCGTTTCCTGATAGGGCGACGGCATCAGGATGCTGACATTGCGGCCGATGGCCTCCTCGGCGGTCCAGCCGAACAGGCGCTCCGCCGCGCTGCTGAAGGATTGCATCGTGCCGCGCACGTCGATCACGATCATCGCGTCGGGCACGGTATCGAGGATGGATTGCAGATGCGCCTCGCGCTCGCGCAGGCCCTGCACCGCCGCTTTCGCCTGCAGCCGGGCTGTGCGGAAATGCTGGCCCAGCAGCGCGATGCCGGCGCCGAGCGTCGCAAACCCGATCGCGTCCAGCGCATCGCCCCAGCTGAAGCCGTCCCCCACGCCGAGAGTCAGGCCGGCCAGCAGGCCGAGCACCGTTGCGAAAAGCCCGGGCCCGAACCCGCCCACGATCGCCGCCACCAGAACGGCGGGGATGAAGAACAGGAATTCCGCGCGGTCGGCCAGCACCGGCTCCAGCATGATGCGCACAGGCAAGGCCCAGCCGATGATGAGCGCCGCGAAGGCATAGCTCAGCCATTTGCGGCGGCGAAGTTCGGACGGAGAGGTGGATTCAGGGGTCACAGAACGTCTCTAAACTGCGAACCCGGACGAGGCCAAGTCTTCTACGTGAATCAACGTACGCACATCACCCGAATGTCACGGCAGCCCTGCTACCCCTAGAGCAGATGTGTTGTCATCAGGAGAGGTCGAGTGCTCACGCACGTCCCGGCAAACATCACGCACCGCAAGGCACATGGCTGGAAGGGCTGCGTGTGGACGGAGCGCGCGCGAGCGCCAAGTGTCGAAAAAATGTCCCGCCCAGCCGTCGTCCATTTTCTTCGCAACGAAGAGATCCATGGCGAGAACGATCCCGCCCGGTTCATCTTCCGGGTCGTATCCGGCGCCGTGCGGAGCGTGAAGACGCTGAGCGACGGCCGCCGTCTCGTCAGCGGCTTCCATCTGCCCGGAGACGTGTTCGGCCTTCAGACCGCATCCGTCTACAGCCATCGCGCGGAAGCCCTGGCCGATTGCACCGTCGCGGCCATCGAGCGCTCCCACGTCGAAAACCCGCAGATGGCGGACGATCAAACCGTGCGGGAATTGCTGCTCGCCGCCTGCGTGGAGCTGGAGCGCGCCCGCGCCCAGATGCTCCTGCTCGGCCGCAAGACCGCCAGCGAGCGCATCGCAGCCTTCCTTCTGGAAATGGCCCGGCGCAGCGAAGGCCAGGATGAGAATCTGGTGGAATTGCCGATGCCGCGCTCGGACATCGCCGATTACCTCGGCCTGACTGTGGAAACCGTTTCGCGCACCCTGACCCAGCTCGAGCGCAACGGCATCATCGCCCTGCGGAATTCCCGCTGCGTGGAGTTGAGCAACCGGCCGATGATTGAGAAGATGGGTCAGTAGAATTACGAAGCCGGAAAAGTGTCGAAACCGGCTTTAGAATTGATTTAAATCAAGGCCCCTCGGATGTGCATGGGGCACACGCACATTCGAGGCATGCTGTACGAGAAGGCTGTGGAAATATGGCGCACGTGATCGCTCAACAGAAGCGAATGACTGGCGGAGAATTCGGGCTAGCCGGTTTCTTCGGCCTGTTCGCGGTCTTCGCCATCGTGGTCGCGGCCAAGGCGTGGACGGCGGAATACGCCTTCCACGCTTATCTGTTCGCCGCGGCATCGGTCGCGGCGACCTTCGCCATCATCAATCGCTACCAAAGCCGTGCGGGCGATCCGCCCGCGCAATTCATCGACGGTCGCCCCAATTACAATTTCGGCCCGGTGAAATTCTGCACCATCGCGGCGCTGTTCTGGGGCATCGCCGGCTTCCTGGTGGGCGTCATCATCGCCTTCCAGCTCGCCTTCCCCGATCTCAATCTCGGCCTGCCCTGGACCTCGTTCGGACGCCTGCGGCCGCTGCACACCTCCGCCGTCATCTTCGCCTTCGGCGGCAACGTGCTGATCGCCACGAGCTTCTACGTCGTGCAGCGCACCTCGCGCGCCCGCCTCGCCGGCGATCTGTCGCCCTGGTTCGTCGCGCTCGGCTATCAGTTCTTCATCGTCATCGCCGCCACCGGCTATCTGATGGGCATCGGCCAGGGCAAGGAATACGCCGAGCCCGAATGGTACACCGACCTCTTCCTGACGGCGGTGTGGGTCACCTATTTCCTGGTGTTCGTCGGCACGCTCGCAAAGCGCACCGAGCCGCACATCTACGTGGCGAACTGGTTCTACCTCGCCTTCATCGTCACCATTGCGGTGCTGCACCTCGTCAACAACGCGGCCATCCCGGTCTCGCTGTTCTCGCCCAAATCCTACATCCTGTGGTCGGGTGTTCAGGACGCCATGGTCCAGTGGTGGTACGGCCATAACGCGGTCGGCTTCTTCCTCACCGCCGGCTTCCTCGGCCTGATGTATTACTTCATCCCCAAGCGCGTCGATCGCCCGGTCTATTCGTACCGGCTCTCGATCATCCATTTCTGGGCGCTGATCTTCATCTACATCTGGGCCGGCCCGCATCACCTGCACTTCACGTCGCTGCCCGATTGGGCGCAGACGCTCGGCGCCACCTTCTCGATCATCCTGTGGATGCCCTCGTGGGGCGGCATGATCAACGGCCTGATGACGCTGTCCGGCGCGTGGGACAAGCTGCGCACCGATCCGGTCCTGCGTCTCCTCGTGGTCTCGGTCGCCTTCTACGGCATGGCCACGTTCGAAGGCCCGATGATGTCGGTGAAGGCGGTCAATTCGCTCAGCCATTACACCGACTGGACCATCGGTCACGTGCATTCCGGTGCGCTCGGCTGGGTCGCGTACATCTCCTTCGGCGCCATCTACTGTCTGGTTCCCTGGCTGTGGAACAAGCGTGAGCTCTACTCGCTCAAGCTCGTCAGCTGGCACTTCTGGGTCTCGACGCTCGGCATCGTCCTCTACATCACCGCGATGTGGGTGTCGGGCATCCTGCAGGGCCTGATGTGGCGCTCCTACACGGCGCTGGGCTTCCTCGAATACTCGTTCATCGAGAGCGTCGAGGCGATGCACCCCTTCTACATCATCCGCGCTCTCGGCGGGGTGCTGTTCCTGATCGGCGGTCTCATCATGGCCTACAACGTCTTCATGACGATCCGCATGGTCGAGACGGCTGAAGAAGACGTCACCGAACCCGCCCTCGTTCCGGCCGAGTAAGAAGAGAAGCCATCATGTCCGTCTGGAACAAGCACGCCGTCCTTGAGAAGAACTCCAGCTTTCTTCTCATCGGCATCCTTCTGGTGATCTCCATCGGCGGTCTCGTCGAGATCGCTCCGCTCTTCTACCTGAAGAACACGATCGAGAAGGTCGACGGGATCCGGCCCTATTCGCCGCTCGAACTCGCCGGCCGCAACATCTACGTCCGCGAGGGCTGCTACAATTGCCACTCGCAGCAGATCCGCCCGCTGCGCGACGAGGTCGAACGCTACGGCCATTATTCGCTGGCGGCGGAAAGCCTCTACGATCGCCCGTTCCAATGGGGTTCGAAGCGCACGGGGCCTGATCTCGCCCGTGTCGGCGGCAAATATTCCGACCAATGGCACAAGGAGCATCTGGACGATCCGCGCCAGATCGTTCCGGGCAGCATCATGCCGGCCTACGGCTTCCTCGCCAGAACGCCGCTGGATGCCACCAAGATCGCGGCCGACCTGCGCACCCAGGCCTTGATGGGCGTGCCCTACACGCAGGAAATGATCGACAATGCGGCCGCGGATATCCGCACCCAGGCCACCAACGATGCCGAGGATGCCGAGGCTCTGCTGGCCCGCTATCCCAAGGCTCAGATCCGCGATTTCGACGCCAATTCCAGCGCCGTGACCGAAGCCGACGCCCTGATCGCCTATCTGCAGATGATGGGCACCCTGGTCGACTTCGAGCTCTACGACGACCAGGCGAACATCAGGTGATCCATGGCTGACACCTACAACGCTCTCGCCCATTTTGCGCAGACCTGGGGCCTCGTCCTCTTCTGCGTGGGCTTCGCAGGCGTCGTGATCTACGCGCTGTCCCCCTCGCGCAAGGGCATGTTCGATCGGGCCGCCCGCATTCCGCTCGACGAGGACGATTACACTGACGCGGCCCGGCGGCCGGCGAACAAGGACAAATAGGTCATGGCCGATCACGACAAGCACCAAGCGCAGGTCGATCCCGCCACGGGCGTCGCCGATACCGGCCATGAATGGGACGGCATCCGCGAGCTCAACAATCCGCTCCCCCGCTGGTGGCTGTGGACGTTCTACGCCACCATCGTCTGGGCCATCGGCTACTGGATCCTCTATCCGGCGTGGCCGCTGCTCACCGATGCGACGCGCGGCATCAGCGGCTGGAGCTCCCGCACCGACGTCGTCGAGCAGCTGAACGAGCTGAACGTCACGCGCGGCGAGCTCGGCGCCCAGCTGGCTTCGGCCGAGCTCAACGATGTCGTCGCCTCGCCCGATCTGCTGGGCTTCGCTCAGGCACAGGGCAAGGCCGCCTTCGCCACGAACTGCGCCCCCTGCCACGGCACCGGCGCCTCGGGCAGCCCGGGCTATCCCAACCTCAACGACGACGACTGGATCTGGGGCGGCACGCTCACAGACATCGAATACACGCTGCGCCACGGCATCCGTTCGGGCGCCGAGGAAGCGCGTGTGAACAACATGCCGGCTTTCGGCCGCGACGCGATCCTGCCGCGCGAGGATCTGGAAGCGGTCACCGATTTCGTCCGCTCGCTGGCCAAGCTCGACGTGCCGGAAGGCGCAAACCTCGATCGGGGCCGCGAAATCTTCGGCGAGCAATGCGTTGCCTGCCACGGCGATGAGGGCAAGGGCAATGCCGAGCTCGGCGCGCCGAACCTGACGGACGCGATCTGGCTCTACGGCAGCGACCGCGCCCAGGTCTATCAATCGGTGTTCACCGGCCGCGGCGGCGTGATGCCCCATTGGGGCGACCGCCTCGACAACCAGACCATCAAGGCTCTCACCGTCTATGTTCACAGCCTCGGTGGCGGCCAGTGATCAAGACGCGAAACGCGAACGGGTGAATTATGTGGAAGATCAGCGTTCTCGTGCACATGATGGCCTGGGCCGTATTGTTCGGCTTCGGCACCATCATGATCCTGACCTACCCTGAGCTGACCGAGCGCTTCGGCTTTGAGGTGATGTATCCCTGGGCCTTCGTCTCGTTCCTCGTGACCTGGCCGATCTCGCACTACATCGCGAAGAAATACGTCGTCATGCACCGGCGCTCGCCCGTCACGGGTGAAAAGAAGCCGGACGAGCCCCTTCCGTAGTTCTCCGGAACATACGCAGGCCGGCGTTGAAGCTAGAACCCTTCAATGCCGGCCCCATTCCATCCGCTTTTGGATGCGTGGGAACTCCGGCTCCGGAGTTCCTTGCCAGATGTCGACGACGATCGTAATCGACCATCGCAACAAGACCGACAAGACCGCTGCCGTCTCCGAGAGCGGTGAGGTGCTCTACGCGCCCCGCACCAAGATTTTCCCGCAGAGCGTCCGCGGCAAGTTCCGCACCATCAAATGGGCGCTGCTCGCGATCACGCTCGGCATCTATTACATCCTGCCGTTCATCCGCTGGGATCGTGGCCCGACCGCGCCCGATCAGGCGGTGCTGGTCGATCTGACGAACGGCCGCTTCTACTTCTTCTTCATCGAGATCTGGCCGCAGGAGGTGTATTACATCACCGGCCTGCTCATCATCGCCTCGCTCGTCCTGTTCCTCATGAACGCCGTCGCCGGCCGCATCTGGTGCGGCTATCTGTGCCCGCAGACGGTGTGGACGGACCTGTTCATGTGGGTCGAGCGGCTGGTCGAGGGCGACCGCCGCCAGCGCATGGCGCTCGAGGCCGCCCCCTGGACCGCGGGCAAGATCGCCCGCCGCACGTTGAAGCACACCATCTGGCTCGCCATCGCGTGGTGGACCGGCGGCGCCTGGGTGCTCTATTTCGCCGACGCGCCCACGCTGGTCTATCAGCTGGCCACGTTCCAGGCCTCCATGATGGTGTGGATGTGGATCGGCATCCTCACCTCGACGACCTATCTCCTCGCCGGCCACATGCGCGAACAGGTCTGCACCTATATGTGCCCGTGGCCACGCATCCAGGCCTCGCTGACCGACGAACACGCGCTCAACGTCACCTATCGTTATGATCGTGGCGAGCCGCGCGAATCCCTCAAGAAGTCGCTCGCCCTGCGCGGCCAGGGCCTGCCGGCCGGCGATTGCATCGACTGCATGCAGTGCGTCAACACCTGCCCCACCGGTGTGGACATCCGCCTCGGCCCGCAGCTCGCCTGCATCAATTGCGGCCTGTGCATCGACGCCTGCGACAATGTGATGGCCAAGATCGGACGTCCGCTCGGCCTCATCGCCTACGACAACGATCTCAACGTGCGCCGCCGCGAGGAAGGCAAGCCCGAGATCCGCAAGATCATCCGGCCGCGCACCATCCTTTATGCGGCGCTGATCGCTCTCGTCGCCGGCATCATGCTTGCCGCGCTCGGCACCCGCAGCACCACGGGCGTCAACGTCCTGCACGATCGCAACCCGATCTACGTGCAGCTCGCCGACGGCTCCATCCGCAACGCCTACACGGTGCGCGTGCTGAACAAGGAATTGCTGGCCAGCCGCTTCGCCCTCACGGTCCAGGGTGTGCCCAATGCACGGGTTGAAATCATCGGCGATGTCGCGTTCGATGAAGGCCGTCCGGTGATCGATGTCGGCTCCGACCAGACCCGTGAGGTGCGCGTCCTCGTGACCGCGCATCGCGGCGATCTGCCGGCCCAGGCATCGTTGCCGATCACGATCAACGTCACCCCGGTGGAAGGCGCCCGGGGACAGGAAGCCGTCGCCAAAGACTTCTTCAAGGGGCCCTGAACATGCCGACCCGGATCCCTGCCCGTCTCTCTGATGCGGAACCCGCCGGGTTCCGCATCACCGGCCGCTTCGTGCTGTTCACGCTGATTGCCTTTTTCGGAACCGTCATCGGCGTCAACATCATCATGGCCCGCTTCGCCGTCTCCACATTCGGCGGGGTCGAGACCGAGAGTTCCTACAAGGCCGGGCTCACCTTCAAGGCCGAGGAAGAGGCCGCCCGCGCCCAGGCTGCGCGGGGCTGGAAGGTCGATGCCGACGTGCGCTATCCGGCTCAGGGCACGGCCGAAATCCGCGTCGAGCTTCACGACAGGGATGGTCAACCCATCGCGGGCCTCGCGCCGGATGTACGGTTGCTGCATCCGACCGATGCCCGCAACGACCATTCCCTTGCTCTTGCCGAAACGGCGCCCGGCATCTTCGTCGGCGCCACGCAGGCCAATGCCGGGCAATGGAATCTGCGGCTCGATTTCAGCCGGGACGGCGAGCGCATGTTCCGCTCCACCTCGCGCATCATCCTGAAATAGCTCATGGCCGAAGCGCTCGATCTTTCCGTCTTCGTCACGCGCGATAGCGAGGGGCTGGCGCGTGTCGAATTCGCGGTCGAAGGCGTGGCCTCACGCGCCAGCATCGGCGAGATCGAGGGAGCGCTGGCCGATCTGCCGGGCCTTCGCCGTGCCCGCCTGAATTTCACCAACCATCGCATCGTCGTGGAATGGATCGGCGACGAGCTCGATCCTGCGGAGATCGTCGCCCGGCTGCGCGAGCGTGGCTACCGCGCTCACCCGTTCGAGACCCGCAGCGCCGAGGACGACGAGCAGCGCCATGCCCAATGGCTGCTGCGCTGCCTGGGCGTGGCCGGCTTTGCCATGATGAACATCATGCTGCTGTCGGTCTCGGTCTGGTCGGGCAACGTCACCGACATCACCCCCGAGACGCGCGATTTCTTCCATTGGCTGTCGGCGCTCATTGCCCTGCCCGCGGCGGGCTATGCCGGCCAGCCCTTTTTCCGCAGTGCCATCGCGGCCCTGGGCAAGGGCCGCCTCAACATGGACGTGCCGATTTCGCTCGGCGTCCTTCTGGCGCTCGGCATGTCGGTGTTCGAGACGCTGCACCACGCCCGGCACGCTTATTTCGACTCGGCCGTGATGCTGCTGTTCTTCCTGTTGTGCGGCCGCTATCTCGATCATGCCATGCGCCGGCGCACGCGCGCCGTCGCGGGCAATCTCGCAGCACTCAAGGCCGATGTCGCCCATCGCTTTGGCCCGGCGGGCGATCTCGTCCTCGTTCCCGTCGCGGCGCTGGCCGCGGGAGACGAAGTCGCCGTGCGCCCCGGCGAGCGCATTCCAGTCGACGGCCGCGTCCTTACCGGCTCGTCCCAGATCGACGAAAGCCTCATCACCGGCGAAACGGCGCTGCGCCAGATCGGCCCCGATGCCATGGTCTATGCCGGCACCATCAACCATGCCGGAATGCTGCGGGTCTCCGTCGTCGCCGCCGGCACCGCGACGCTCCTGACCGAGATCGAGACGCTCCTGGAGCGCGCCTCCAGCGCCCGCTCGGGCTATGTGCGGCTGGCCGATCGCGCCGCCCGCATGTACGCGCCGGTCGTCCACACCACGGCCTTCCTGACCCTTATCGGCTGGTATCTCAGCGGCGCGGGCCTGCACTATTCCATCATCACCGCCATTTCGGTGCTCATCATCACCTGCCCCTGCGCGCTCGCGCTCGCGGTGCCGGCCGTGCAGATGGTGGCGTCGGGCGCGCTGTTCCGCAGCGGCGTTTTCCTGAATGCCGGCGATGCCATCGAACGGCTCGCCGAGATCGACATGGTGGTGTTCGACAAAACCGGCACGCTGACCCTGCCGGAGCCGCGCGTCGCCAACGCCCCCGACGTGCATCCGGTGTTGCTGGCGGTCGCCGCCCGCCTCGCTTTGTCGAGCCATCATCCCCTGGCTGCGGCAATTGCCGCCGAGGGCCGCGAGCGCACGCCCTATGACGATGTGACGGAAGAAAGCGGCGCCGGCGTCAGCACCCTCATCGGCGGCATCGAAGCGCGCCTCGGCAGCCCCGCTTTTTGCGGCATGACGGCGGGCACCGGATACGCAAGCACCTCCTCCATCGTGGCGGTCAGTTATGGCGACAGCCGCGCGCTCCTCGAAATCCGCCAGGCCCTGCGCCCGGACGCCGCTCTCACCGTCGCCGCGCTTCGCCAGCGTGGCCTGCGGCTTGAAATCCTGTCCGGAGACCGGCCTTCGGCGGTCGCGCCCATCGCCGCCGAACTCGGCATCGACGCCTGGACGGGCGCTGCGAACCCGGCCGCCAAGATCGCCCGCCTCGACGCACTGAAGGCCGAAGGCCGCAAGGTTCTGATGGTCGGTGACGGCATCAACGATGCGCCCGCTCTGGCCGCCGCCCATGTCTCGGTCTCGCCGATCAGCGCAGCCGATATCGCCCAGGCCCATGCCGACGCAGTCTTCCTGGGCGATCGTCTCACGCCGCTCGTGCAGGCCGTGCGCATTTCCTCGAAAGCCCGCGCACTCATGAAGAGCAATCTCTGGCTCGCGGTCATCTACAATCTCATCGCCATTCCGCTGGCGGTCTGCGGCTACGTCACGCCCCTCATCGCGGCTCTGGCGATGTCCGGCTCGTCCATCCTCGTCACGGTCAATGCGCTGCGCGCCCGCACCGGCTCCTCCCTTCCGCCACGCGAGGCTGCGCCGCAGACGCCAGCCGCGCCCCTGCGCCCAGCAACGGCAGGTGCCTAAATGGACGTCCTGATCTACCTCGTTCCCGCCGCGCTCGGCCTCGGCCTGCTCGGGCTCGCCGCGTTCCTGTGGTCGCTGAACAGCGGCCAGTATGACGACCTCGACGGCGCGGCCGTGCGCGTGCTGTCGGACGACGATCTCGAAAAGAAATGAGCGCCTTCGAGGGCAATGCACTCGCGCGCGCCGGCCATCTGGCCTGTTTCTGCGGCGAGGATGTCACGCCCGGCGAGCGCCCCTGGCGCCAGCCCGGCCTCCTTTCGCTCGCCCTCGGCTTCGGGCTCGCGGTCCTCGCGCAGGCGCTCGTCTTCGGCATCCTGCCATTGGCCGGCGCTCAGCTCGCGCCATCCCCCGGCCTGGTCGGCCTGCCCTTCGCCGCAATGCTCGTCGGCGCGGTCGCGGCCACCCTCCCGGCCTCGCTCCTGCTGGATCATTTCGGCCGTCGCGCCGCGTTCGCGCTCGGCGCATCCTTGGGCCTCGCCGGCGCGCTTATGCTGTCGTTCGCGCTGGTCGAGCAGCGCTTCGTCCTGCTGTGCCTCGGCGCGTTCTGGCTGGGCATCGCGCAGGGCTTCGGCCTGTTCTATCGCCATGCCGCGGCGCTCGGCCCCGGCGGCGCACCCGCGTCCACCGCCATCATCTTCGGCGCCGGCCTGCTCGCAGCCTTCGTCGGTCCGTGGATCGCCACCTTCGCGGAAGCCCTGGCCGCCCCCTATTTCCTCGTCGGCACGGCCTTTGCGGCGGCCGCGGTGCAGATCGCGGCCCTGTCGCTCGCCGTTTCCATCCCCGCGCCGCCCGTCAGCCTCCAGACCGAGGAACGCCCGCGCGCGCTGTCAGGCGCGCTGTGGAAAGCCATCGCGATCTCCGCGCCGGCCTGGGCCATCATGTACGCCAGCATGGCGCACGCACCGCTTGCGATGATCGATTGCGGCATCGCGGCGGGCGGCGTCGCCGGGCTCGTCGCCTGGCATCTTCTGGCCATGTACGCACCGTCACTCGCCATCCCCGCGCTCGCACGCTTCGCCGGAGCGATGCCGCTGGCCGCCACCGGCCTTGTGATGGCCGTTCTGGGCGCTATCGGCATAAACCTCTCGCAGCAGGTGTTCGGCTTCGCGCTCGCTTTGGCCCTGGTGGGCGCCGGCTGGTCGTTCGCGGTCGCCGGAGCCACCATGGCCCTGCACGCCTCCGGCCGACCTTCCGCGTGGATGCTCGCCGGCCACGACGCGCTCTGCCTTCTCGCCGCTCTCGCCGCCGTTCTGGCGATGGGCGCGCTGTTTTCCTAGCCCTGCGCCGTCTCAGGCGATCTTCGGCCCCGTCATGGCGAGGATCTGCGTCGATGACACCGACCGATTGCGCCCCTGCAGCTTGGCCTCGTAGAGCGCCCGGTCGGCCATGCTGACGATGGCACTCGCCGTCATCGTCGGGTTGCCGCGCGGCGGCTGAAGGCTCGCACATCCCACGCTCACCGTCACCACGCCCTCGCGCGGATTGCCCTCATGCTTCAGGCCCAGCCCCTGAACGGCGGCCCGCATGCGCTCGGCCACGATGGCCGCACCCTTTCCATCGGTACCGGGAAGAATGATCGCGATCTCCTCGCCCCCGTAACGCGCCGCAAGGTCGCCCGGGCGGAGCACGGTTCGTGCGCAGGCTCCGGCAACGGCCCTTAGCGCATCGTCGCCCTGCTGGTGACCGTAGCGGTCGTTGAACGCCTTGAAATGATCGACGTCCAGCAGGAGCAGCGACAGCACGCTTCCATCCCGCGCGGCTCTCGCCCATTCGGCGGTGAGGCGCTCGTCGAAGGTCCGACGGTTCGAAAGGCCGGTCAGGCCATCCGTCGCCGCCAGGTGCTCGAAATTCGCCTCGGCCTTCTCGCGAAGCCGGATTTGGCCGGCCAGCCGCACGCCCAGAAGGGCCAGCAGCACGATGAACAGCATCACCGTGCCCGTCCGCACGGCAAACGATCTCAGCCACGGCGCAAGGATCTCGTTCTGGCCCACGGCCGCCACCACGACCAGCGGATAGCGCTCGCCTTTCCGATAGCCGCTCAGCCTTTTGATCCCGTCCACCATCGAGGTGTAATCGTAGGAACCAGCCGGAGATTGGACCAGATATTTGCGGAACAGATCGGTCCCCGCCCGGCTCGTACCCACCTCGGATTCGACCAGCGGATAGCGCGAGAGCAGCGTTCCGCTCGTGTCGAGCAGCGCGATGCTACCCTCCTGCCCGACGTCGAATTCGCGGTAGAAATCGGAGAAATAGCTGACATTGATGCTGGCGAGCACGACACCGCCGAACGCACCATCGGGTTTGTTGAAGCGCCGCGTCACCGTCAGAATCCATTGCCCTTCGGCGCGGCTGCGCACCGGGGGCCCGATCAGAATGCCGGGATCGGGATTGGTGCGGTGGTACTCGAAATAATCCCGGTCGCTGCTGTTCGTCATCGCGGAAGGGTTCCGCAGCGACGTGGTGATCCGGTTCCCGCTGGCGTCGAACACAAAGACGCCCCGGATGCGCGGCGACACCGCAACCTGATTACGCATCATCCGCTGAAGAAAGATCACGAATTCCGGCGTCATCTCCTCGTCGCTCATCGTGTCGATCACGCTGGACACCAGCAGGCTCGCCATTTCGAACGTGTCTTCGGCATGCCGCGTCAACGACCGCGCGAGATTGGCCGTCGAGGTCTGTGCCTGATGAATGGTTTCCTGGCGTTGCGACCACGCCCACCAGATCTCGAGGCCGCCGATGATAAGGCAGACCGCGACGACGAACATGATCACGCGCCGGACAAGTGAATTCTTGACGGCCTGTCCCAAATTCCCGGTGGAGGTGTCCAAGCCTGATCTTCCCGACAAAGCGCCAGCGGCACGCGATGCTAACGCGAGACTCATGAACGATCCGTCCTCGTATCCGGACGGATTCGAGCGGTTTGTAGGGCATGGTTTCGTGCTTGAAAGGCGCTGGAGGCGCGACCAAAAGTCTGACCCTTCGTCGGCCGCCGGGCGGGCCCGACCAAAGAGCAGGTGGTGCGGCCGCAAGGATTGGGCTAGACGATGGCCATCCAGATTTGCCGCCCTCCGCTCCCGCGCTTCACGCCTGCGCGCGATCGCCCTGTGCGGGCTTCGAGAACCAGTGCATTCAATGACCGTTCCGGCTGCCAGCCCCCATCCCGGCATGGGCTTCAAGCAATTCGTCTCGCTCATCGCGGCCCTCATGGCCGTGAATGCGCTGGCGATCGATTCCATGCTGCCGGCCTTGCCTGCGATTGGCGACGCGCTCGGCATCGCCACCGAGAACGAGCGGCAATGGGTGGTCACCGCCTATCTGCTGGGCTTCGGTTCGGCGCAGATCGTCTACGGCACCCTCGCCGACCGTTTCGGCCGCAAGCGCATGCTGACGATCGGCCTGTCCATCTATGTGATCGCCTCGATCGTCGCGGCCTTCTCCACCAGCTTCGAAATGATGATGATGGCCCGAATCGCGCAGGGCCTCGGCTCGGCCGCCACGCGCGTGCTCGTCGTGGCCGTAGTGCGCGATTGCTATTCCGGTCGCCAGATGGCGCGCGTCATGTCGCTGTCGTTCATCGTGTTCTTGGCGGTGCCGATCCTCGCGCCCTCACTCGGCCAGATCATCATGCTCGTCGTGCCGTGGCGCGGCATCTTCGGCTTCCTCACTTTGTTCGGCCTCGCCGTGCTGGTGTGGATGACGCTGCGCCTGCCCGAGACGCTGCATCCGGAAAACCGGGTGCCGATTTCCTTCAAGGGCGTCACGCACGCCTTCGCGGCCTCGTTCAGCAACCGCACCGCGCTGGGCTACAATCTTGCCATGACCATGATGCTAGGCGGCCTGTTCAGCTTCATCAATTCGGCACAGCAGATCTTCGCAGACGTGTTCCACGCCTCGAACCTGTTCACCACGATCTTCGCGCTGATCGCGGTCTTCATGGCATTGTCCTCGTTCCTCAATTCGAAGGTCGTCGGCCGCTTCGGCACGCACAAGGTCTCGCACCTTGCGCTGTTCGGCTTCATCGCCTTCTCGGTCGCAAACGCCGTCTTCGCGTTCACCGACATCGAAACCCTGTGGAGCTTCGCCATCCTTCAGGCCGGCACCATGTTCTGCTTCGGCCTCATTGTGTCGAACTTCGGCACCATGGCCATGCAGCCGCTCGGCCATGTGGCGGGCACGGCCTCTTCCGTGCAGGGCTTCATCTCCACCACGGGCGGCGCGCTGATCGGCTTCTATGTCGGCCAGCATTTCGACGGCACCATTCTGCCGCTCACCCTCGGCTTCTCGCTGTGCGGGCTGATGGCACTGGTCATGGTGCTGATCGCGGAAAAGGGCGTGCTGTTTCGCAGCACCGAGCGCCCTCTCCCGCCAGTGTCGCCGGTCTGACGGGCCTTACACCCAGCCCATCAGCTCGCGGCGCGTCACCGTCTCGATCACGTCCATGCCGCGCTCGGTGTCGTTGAGGCAGGGGATGGCGGCAAAGTTCACGCCGCCATTGTCGTGGAAATAGCCGGCGTTCTCCACGCCGATTTCCTCGATCGTCTCCAGGCAATCCGCCGTGAAGCCCGGCGTCACCACCGCAAGGTTCTTCACGCCGCTCTTCGCCAGCGCCGTCACCGTCTCGTCGGTGTAGGGCTGCAGCCATTCTTCGGGCCCGAACCGCGACTGGAAGCTCATTTTCAGCCGGCTCTCATCCAGCCCCATTTCCTCGCGCAGCAGCCGCCACGTCTTGGCGCAATGGCAATGATAGGGGTCGCCCTTCTCCAGATAGGATTTCGGCACGCCGTGGAACGACGACAGGATCACGTCGGGCGTCCAGTTCAGCGTCGCCAGATGGTCCTCGATCGAGCCCTTCACCGCCCGGATATAGACCGGATCGTCGTGCCAGGGCGGCGCCACACGCAGAATGGGCTGCCAGCGCATGGTCTTCAGCTTGTCGAACACCTTGTCGCAGACGGTCGCGGTCGTCGCCGCCGCATATTGCGGATAGAGCGGCACCACCAGAAGCCGCTCGCAGCCCTGCGCGTGCAGGGCGTCGATGCGCGAGGCGATGGACGGGTTGCCGTAGCGCATGGCCCAGTCGAACACCACGTCCTCGCCGAGATCGGCCATGCGCGCGGACAGCTTCTCGCATTGCGCGCGGGTGATGGTCTTCAGCGGCCCCTCATCGCGCTCATTGTTCCAGATCGTCGCGTAGTCATGCCCCTTCGGGCCCGGCCGCTTCGTCAGCACGATCAGGTTCAGCACCGGCCACCAGATCAGCCGCGATGTCTCGATCACGCGGCGATCCGAAAGGAATTCCTTCAGATAGCGCCGCATCGGCCAATAGGAGGTGCCGTCCGGCGTGCCGAGATTGACGATGAGAACGCCGATCTTTCCGGCCTTCACCGGCGCATGATCGGCGGGCAGGCGGATGGCGCGAGACGGGTCTTTGGGCATGGCATCCTGAGGAGGCGGGCGTAGGAATAGGCCTATTTAGGTCGCTTCCTGCCTTTGCGCCATGCGGGGTTATGCGGCACGCCCGCGCGTTCGCATCAGCCCATCGGCGTCCCGGCGGCCAGTTGGCCCGTCATCAGGGCGAGCCCGAAGGCCAGAACGGCGCATCCCGCGGCCATTTCCAGCCCGCGTCCCACACCGATGCCGGCATCCCCCGACGTGCCGGCCGCGAGCCGCAGCGCCAGCCCCTTGGCCGAGACCGAAAGAACCGCGATGGCCGACACGGTCAAAGCCGTGCCCACCGCCATGGCGAACGTGGCGGCCACACCCGCCCACACCATGCCCTGCGCCATCGCGAACACCAGGATCAGCAAGGCGCCCGTGCAGGGCCGCAGGCCAACGGCCAGCACCGCCAGGGCGGCACGCCTCCAGCCGAATTCGCCGCCGCCGAGCTGTTCCGGCCCGGGCATATGCTGATGGCCGCAATCGTCGCCGCAGACGTGGTCATGCGCCACGGCCTCGCCGCGCCACCAGGCAAGAAGGGCGCGGCCGCGCCGCAGGATCAGGTTCGCGCCCACCCCTGCGATCAGCACATAGCTCGCCAGTTCCAGCCACCAGGCGGCAATGCCCATTTCGCGGCTGGTGATGCCGACAATGCCCGCCAATATGCCAACGATCAGCACGGCCGCAAGCGCCTGCGCCATCGCGGCGGCGAACGAGATCAACACCCCGCGCCGCAGCGTCTCCCCGGTGGCGACGAGGTAGGACGAGATCACCGCCTTGCCGTGGCCCGGTCCGGCAGCATGGAACACGCCATAGGCGAAGCTCAACCCGGCCAGCAGGGCAAAGGCCGAACCATCGGTCTTGGCCCGCAGC
This sequence comes from Terrihabitans aquatilis, assembly GCF_052542005.1. NCBI lineage: Bacteria > Pseudomonadati > Pseudomonadota > Alphaproteobacteria > Hyphomicrobiales > Terrihabitans > Terrihabitans aquatilis. Next base: position 1,138,361 of record NZ_JBOCUO010000001.1, read on the forward strand.
AGCGCCTGCGACATGGATTGATAAAAGGCGGATTGCTGTTGTGCGATCCAGCCGAAGAATCCTGTGCGCGGCACCTCGCCGCCGGCCCCGTCCGGCCGCCCCAGGCCGAACGCGCCCAAAGCGCCGGCCGAACCGGAGGACGTCTGCGGCTGCGCACGGGCCGCCTGCTCCGCCTCGTTCTGCTGCGCCTGCGCCAGATCCTGCGCCTGATTCACGCGCGCAGCCACGTCTGTGCCCTTGCTCCCGGCCGGGGCCTCAAGAGAACGGTCCTCGGCGGTCAACGTGCCCGAGGTGTCGCCTGCCAACGCGGGTGGCGCGGCCGCCACCTCCGGCCCATCGCCACAGCGCACGGCCAGCCTGTTCACCGCCTCTTCGGTGATTTCCAGGGGCCCGTCCATCAGGTTGAAGTCGTCTTCGGTCAACGGCGTCGCCGCGGACGCCTGCGGCAGCTCCTTCGGTCCATCCGCGCGCAGCCGGCATTCCTGTGGCGCGCCCGCCAGGGTCACGGCCTCTCCTTCGGGAAAGGCGAAGGCCACGAAATAGGTTGGATCGTAGATTTCGGCGGTAAACGCCTCGCGCGTCGCCTCCTGCGGATCGGCCAACGGCAGCGTGAAATGCAGCGTCAGCGCCGTGCCGTCATGCTCCAGCCAGTAATCCCTGGGCGGATTGAAGACCACAGGCTCCGGTCCCGCTTTGCCAAAGGTGAAATAATCAAACTCCCGCAGCGAATCGATGTTGATCTGCGCCAGTTCGCCCAGTTCCTCACGCGAAAGCTTGCCGTCTCCGTCCGCGTCCAGCCCCTGCGTGGCATAGGCCGAGAACATCTCGTCGAACCGCCATGCATAGCGGATCGCGCGCGGCAGCCCCTCCGCATAATCCACCGTCCCCCGCACCGTCACGAACACATGGGGGTGGGCATGCGCCGGTTCGGCGGCAAAGCCGAGGCACAGCAGAACCAGGAGAGACAGGATGCGCGCGGTCATGAACACGTCCAGCAAAGACCGATATGAGCGATGGTGGCAGAACACGGCATCAGCAAGGCAGGTCAGCCTTCCAGTCTATGGCGCGAGACCAGCCGGAAGGGCGAACCCGCCTCCGGCTCGCGATACAGGCTGAGCGAGGCGAAGCGCACCGGCTCGTTCCCGACGCTGCTCCCGTAATCCGCCGCAAGCCCGTCCAGCACGGCGCCCGCTTTCTCCTTCGGGAGAGGCCCGGCCAGCGTCATGTGAAAAACGAACGCCCCGAACACATAGGGATAGCCCCAGCGGTCCAGGTTCTGCCGCTCGCTCTGGCTCGGATTGCCTTTAAGCCGCTTGGCCCGCTCGTCCGGTCGCATCGGCGCTCGAAAATCATCGAACGCCGAGACGCAGGCCGCGCCCAGCGCCTGCACGCGCGCATCGGCCTCCGACAGCAGAAGCGCGACGTAATCGCCATGCGCCCTCGCCGTCAGCGCCGAAACCTCGAAGGCCGCATGCTCACGGCCGAACCGGCTCATCGCGCGCTCGAGATCCGCTTCGCTGCACCCTTCGGCCAGGGAGAACGGCGCCTTCAGCGTGGCGTGGAAGCCGTAGCGCCGTGCGGATGCGGTGAAATCCCGCCAGTCCTCGCCTGTCACACCTTCGGGCGGCGACAGCGGAAAATCCTCTCCCGTCTCGGGATCGCGCCCGAGAACCCGGCAGCCGAACGCCCACAATTTCGTGTCGCGCTCCGGCGCGAAATAGATCGCGTAACGCGCCATCAGAACACCCGCCTCCCCTGCACCGCCACTTCGCGCACCAGGGGCGTGTCCGCCACGATCCGGAAGCGCAGAAGGTCCGCCCGCAATCCCGGCTTCAGGCGGCCGCGATCCTTCAGTCCCAGCATGTCGGCCGCCCGCCACGTCACCAGCCCCAGGGCCCGGTGCAGGGGCATGTCGTGGCCGGACGCGAGCTTCTGCACCGCCTGCAACAGGCTCGCCGGCACATAATCGGAGGACAGCACGTCGATCAGCCCGGACGCCGCCAGCGCCCCCACCGCCACGCCGCCGGAATGCGAGCCGCCACGCGTCACGTTCGGCGCGCCGCCCACATTCATCATTCCGGCCGCCTGCGCAGCGCGCGCCGCCTCCTCCGTGGTCGGAAATTCAGAGATCGTGCATCCCACCGCGATGGCCTCCGCCACATGGTCCGGCGTGGTGTCGTCATGGCTGGCGATGGGGATGCCGCGCTCGTGGAAGAAGGCGGCCGCCCGGCCGAAATTCACCCGCGCCGCCGCGCTGCCCTCGGAGATCTGATTGGCGATGATGGCATCCACCTCATCCGCACCACGCCCCTCGCCCTCCACGAACCGGCGATAGAGGCGCAGATCGCGCCATTGCCGCTGGCCGGGCGTGTGGTCCATCAGCGAAGCCAGCGCCACGATGGACGGCTCGGCCGCCATCTCCAGACGCGCCATCATGCCGGGATCGGTGGTCTCGCAGCGCAGATGCAGGCGATGATCGACGCGCAGCAGCCCATCCGCCGTCGCGCCCGCCACCGCGCCGATCACATTCGCCAATATCTTCGGCCGGTAATCCTTGCCGTCGTCATAGCCGCCCACGCACACCGCGTCGTACACGCTGGTGATGCCCGACGCGGCGATCTGCGAATCGTGCGCCAGCAGCGCCGCCAGCGGATTCGGCCAGATCACGCCGGGGCGTGGCACGAAATGGCGTTCCAGATTGTCGGTGTGGCATTCGATCAGCCCGGGCGCGACGATATCGCCCTCGGCGTCGATCGCGCCCGGCAGGCCGCTCAGGCCGGGCTGAACGTCTTCGATTCCCTCCTCCGAATAGACGATGGTGCCGGGCACCACGCCGTCTTCGGTCACGAGGCGGGCATTGGTCAGGATGGTCATACGGAAGCGGCTTTCTCCGAGGCGCTTCGCATAGCAGCGCCCGATGCCAGAATTGCGACGATGCGGCGGCGTCTCACGCGCCCAGCGCGCCGCCATCGGCGCGCGGATCGTGCATGCCCTCGATCCGCCCGTCCGGATAACGCACGATCATGCCGCCATGGCCGGTGTCCTGGCTGAAGCGGGCGCCCAGCATTTCGACATCGTGTCCACGCCGCGCAAGCTCGTCCACCACCGCGCCGTCGAAGCCGTCCTCCAGCTTCAGCGTCGTCGATGCCTGGCCCCAGCCGCGCCCCAGCCGCCAGCGCGGTGCGCTCACCGCCTCCTCCACGCTTGCACCGAAGGCCGCGTGTCGCACGAAGATCTCGGCCTGCGTCTGCGGCTGGCCGTCGCCGCCCTGCGAGCCATAAGTGATGACGCGGCCATCCTTCATCGCCGCAATCGGCGGGTTCAATGTGTGGAAGGGCAGCCGGCCCGGCTCCAGCGGGTTCAATGCGCGCGGGTCGAGGCTGAAGCCGGCGCCCCGGTTCAGCCACAGCACGCCCGTCGCGGGCAGCACGCAGCCCGAGCCCCATTCCCAATACAGGCTCTGGATGTAGCTCACCGTGCGGCCCTGCGCGTCGATCGCGCCCAGCCACACCGTATCGCCCGGCGCCACAGGCGCGGGCCAGGGCAGCGCCCGGTCGCGTTTCACGGCGGCGGCTTCGGCCAGCAGCGATTCCGGCGTCAGGAAGCTCTTCGGGTCCTCGTCCATATGGCGCGGATCGGTGATCACCCGGTCGCGCACCAGGAAAGCCCGCTTCGTCGCCTCCACCAGGCCGTGCACGAAATCCGCGCTTTCGGCGCGGCCCAGATCGAGCCGCTCCGCAATGCCCAGAATCATCAGCGCCGCCAGCCCCTGCGTCGGCGGCGGCGCGTTCCACACGGTGCCGAATTTCAGATCGGCCTGCAGCGGCTTGCCGAAACGCGCCTCGTGCCGGGCCAGATCCTCGCGCGTGACGGGGCTGCCGATGCGCGCCAGATCGGTCGCCATCTCGCGGCCGATATCGCCGCGGTAGAAATCATCGAAGCCCGCACGCACCAGATGGTCGAGCGTGTCCGCCAGCGCCGATTGCACCAGCAGCTCGCCCTCTTCATGGGTCTTGCCGCCGGTCATGAAGACATCCGCGAAGCCCGGCGCGGCATGGAGCTCGTCGGCCCGTTGCGGCACCATCTGCCCCTGCCCGCGCGACACGGCAAAGCCCGAGCGGGCGTGGCCGATGGCGTCGCTCAGCAACACGTCCACCGGCAGCCGGCCACCCGTGCGGCGCGCGGCCTCCAGCGCCCGAGCCCAACCGGCCACAGCGCCGGGCACCGTCGCGGCCGAGAGCGGCCCGCGCTCCGGCATCGCGCCGTAGCCCTTGTCCTGATAGGCCGCGATGGTCGCGCCCGATCCCGCAGGTCCGCACGCCTCGATATAGACCATCGTCCCATCGGGCTCGCGCACCACCCAGAAGCCGTCCCCGCCGATGCCGTTCATATGCGGATAGGTCACGGCGATGGTCGCCGCCATCGCCAGCATCGCCTCCCAGGCGTTGCCGCCCTCGGCGAGGATGGATCGGCCCGTCTCGACGGCAAGGCTGTGGGGAGCGGCGACGACGCCGCGATCGGAAAAGGCGGGATTTTGCATGGCCGTGATTAAGACCACGCGCCCGCCACCGTGCAAGCACTGGCTTCATCTTTCGGCGGTCTGTGCTAGAACCCGCGCGGAAGGAAAGCATCCATGGCCCGCATGAACTGGACCCACACCATCACCGTCGTGTCGGCGACGATCCTCGTCGCGGTGGAATTATTGGTGGCCGGCATTGCCGGCGGCTGGGCGCTCGCGGGCATGTTCGGTCTCGGTGAGATAGGCGCTTGGGTCCTCGAAGCCCTGGGCGGCGCCCTTGCGCTCTACCTCACCTTCTCGTTCTTCCGCGTCGCCAGGATCCGCGAGCCCTTCGTCACGAAGGCCTGACCGCGGCCGAATTTTCGAACTCTTCCGTCATACGATTTCGGTTCGGCAGAACACCGCATTCGCAAAATCCCGAATGTTGCCGAAAAACCACTTGTGTATGACGGGCGAAGCACTTATCTCCGCGCTTGCCCAATTTCGCACGTGCCTGTGGCGGCGTGCCGGTCGGACGGAAACCCCGTCTGGGCGACCGGTGTCCGGAAAGCAAAACCGGATCTAAGTCAGCGCTCTGCTGGCGGACGCAGCTTAAAGCAACGACGTAGAGGGCTTTTTTGGTCTCTGCCGGCTCTCCAAAGGCCGGTGACACTGAAGAGGCAACTACTTCTTTGCCGAGGCGTGCGGACGGGATTTCCCATCCAATCGTTGGCCTGATGGATCCATGCGGCACCCGCTTGGGTTTCTTTCATGCCACGGCGCGAACACGAGCCGCCGGTTCCACGGAGCCGGCAGCGATGCAGCCTGACGACCGAGGCGTCTCCACCGCCCCTCGGATCGGACCGCTTCATCGCAGAGCCAAACAGCGTGAACGGGTGGATCCCAATATGACCGATCGCATCAAGAACTTCCTCGCTTCCCGACGTCACGAAGGTCCCGTCCTCGTGGTCGATCTCGACGTCGTGCGCGAAAACTACACCGCCTTCGCCCGCTCCCTGCCGGACACCCGCGTGTTCTATGCGGTGAAGGCCAACCCGCAGCCGGAAGTGCTGCGCCTGCTCGCCGATCTCGGCTCGTGCTTCGACTGCGCGTCGGTTGCCGAGATCCGTCAGGTGCTGTCCGCCGGCGCCACCGCCGACCGCATCTCCTTCGGCAACACCATCAAGAAAGAGCGTGACGTCGCGGAAGCCTTCCGCCTGGGCGTCGAGCTGTTCGCCGTCGATTGCCGCGAAGAGGTCGAGAAGATCTCCCGCGCCGCTCCGGGCGCCCGTGTGTTCTGCCGTATCCTGTGCGATGGCGCGGGCGCGGAATGGCCGCTGTCGCGCAAGTTCGGCTGCGTGCCGGAAATGGCGGTCGACGTGCTGGAGCACGCCCATCGCCTCGGCCTCACCGCGCATGGCGTGTCCTTCCACGTCGGCTCGCAGCAGCGCGATCCGGCCATGTGGGACGGCGCCCTCTCCTCTGCGGCCACGATCTTCCGTGAGTGCGCCGAGCGCGGCATCCACCTGTCGATGGTCAATCTCGGCGGCGGCTTCCCCACCCGTTATCTCAAGGAGATCCCGGGCGTGCAGAGCTACGGCTCGGCCATCTTCGAGGCGCTGCGCAAGCACTTCGGCAACCGTCTGCCCGAGACCATCATCGAGCCGGGCCGCGGCATGGTCGGCAATGCCGGCATGATCCAGGCCGAAGTGGTGCTGATCTCGAAGAAGTCGGACGCCGAGGACGAGACCCGCTGGGTCTATCTCGACATCGGCAAGTTCGGCGGCCTGGCCGAGACCATGGACGAGGCGATCCGCTATCCCATCCGCACCCGCCATGAGGGCGCGGACATGGTGCCCTGCGTGCTCGCCGGCCCGACCTGCGATTCGGCGGACGTGCTGTACGAAAAGGAGCCCTACCTCCTGCCCGTCAGCCTGGAGATCGGCGACCTCGTCATGATCGAGGCCACCGGCGCCTACACGACGACCTATTCGGCGGCCGGCTTCAACGGCTTCCCGCCGCTCGAGACCATCGTCATCTGATCGGCCCCGCCGGAACCCTCCGGCGGACGCCATCGTTCTCTTTGAAACCCCCAGTTCCGGACGGCCCGCACAGCGGGTGCGAGGGCTGCGCTAACCCCATGATGTGGGAGGAGCCCGGCCATGACCATCATTCGCCACGAGACCATTTTCGACATCCCCGCCCGCGAAGCCCTGCTCCACGCGGCGTTCGGCGAAGGCCGCTTCCGCAAGACGTCGGAACGCCTGCGCGAGGGCCGTCTTCCGGCCGAGGGCCTTGCCCTCGTCGCGGAAGAGGATGGCGAGATGGTCGGCACGGTCCGCCTGTGGAACGTCAGTGCCGGTCCGCGCCGCGCAGCCCTTCTGCTCGGCCCGCTTGCCATCTCGGCAAGCCGGCAATCCTGCGGACTCGGCGGCCGGCTGATGCGTGAGGCGCTTGGTCGCGCTGAAGCGCTGGGCCATGGTTCGGTGCTGCTCGTGGGCGATGCGCCCTATTACGAGCGGTTCGGCTTCAGCGCCGCCCTCACCGACCGTCTTTGGATGCCCGGCCCCTATGAGCGCCACCGCTTTCTGGCGTGCGAGCTGCGCGCCGGAAGCCTCGACGGCGCGGCCGGCCTCGTGAACCCGACGGGTATTGCGGCTCCCGTCGTCGCTCCGGCCCTGTGGCCCGCCGACATCCGCGAAGCCGCTTAACCTTCCTCGAAAGGGTTGACCTCATGTCCGCCCGGCGTCATGCCGGGCGGGTATAATCGCGTGCGTTCTCAGATATGGAGTGGAAAGAATGGTGGATTGGCCGGTTTACGGACACATTTCTGGACCTGTTGTGATGATCGGCTTCGGGTCGATCGGGCGCGGTACCCTGCCGTTGATCGAGCGTCATTTCACCTTCGACAAGGATCGCCTGTCGGTCATCGACCCGAGCGACCTCAACAAGCACATCCTCGACGAGCGCGGCATTCCGCTCATCCAGGAATACGTCACGCGTGAAAACTACCGCGAGCTTCTGACGCCTCTCCTCACCAAGGGCGAGGGCCAGGGCTTCTGCGTCAACCTCTCGGTCGATACCGGCTCGGTCGACATCATGGAGCTGTGCCGCGAGCTCGGCGTGCTCTACATCGACACCGTCAACGAGCCTTGGCTCGGCTTCTATTTCGACGACACCAAGGGCCCCGGCGAGCGCTCGAACTATGCGCTCCGCAACATCACGCTCGACGCCAAACGGCGCAATCCGGGCGGCACCACCGCGGTGTCCTGCTGCGGCGCGAATCCGGGCATGGTCTCCTTCTTCGTCAAGGAAGCCGCGCTCAACATCGCCCGCGACATGAACCTCAACGCGCCGGACCCGACCACGCGCGAGGAATGGGCCGCCTTGATGCGCCAGATCGGCGTCAAGGGCATTCACATCGCCGAGCGCGACACCCAGCGCACGAAGGATCCCAAGCCCTTCAACGTCTTCCTCAACACCTGGTCGGTCGAGGGCTTCATCTCGGAAGGTCTTCAGCCCTCCGAACTCGGCTGGGGCACGCATGAGAAATGGAAGCCCGACACCGCCCGCAGCCATGACGACCCCTCGGCCCCCGGCATCTATCTTATGCAGGCCGGCGCCGACACGCGCGTGCGCACATGGTGCCCGACGCTCGGCGAGCAACTCGGCTTCCTCGTCACCCACAATGAAGCGATCTCCATCGCCGATTATTTCACGGTGAAGGAGGACGGCGAGGTCACCTACCGGCCCACCTGCCATTACGCCTATCACCCGTGCGACGACGCCATCCTGTCGTGGCATGAGGTCTGGGGCCGCGCCGGCAAGCAGCAGGACAAGCTGCACGTCCTTGACGAGGACGAGCTTGTCGACGGCATCGACGAACTCGGCGTCCTGCTCTACGGCCATTCGAAGAACGCCTATTGGTTCGGCTCGCAGCTCTCGCTCGAGGAAACACGCACGCTCGCGCCCTATCAGAGCGCGACCGGCCTTCAGGTCACCTCGTCGGTTCTGGCCGGCATGGTCTGGGCGCTGGAAAACCCGAACGAGGGCATCGTCGAGGCCGACGAGATGGATTTCCGCCGCTGCCTCGAAATCCAGCGCCCCTATCTCGGGCCAATGAAGGGCTATTACACCGACTGGACCCCGCTGGAGGGCCGCCCCGGCCTGTTCCCGGAGGACATCGACGAGAGCGATCCCTGGCAGTTCCGAAACGTGCTTGTTCACTGAAACCTTAAAAAACACATGATTTCGGTGGCACTTCCTTAGAACCGGAATCAGTAAGATTGGCGCTTCCGGCAACCTTGACCGGCCGGGAGCGCCGAAGACGCGATGCAGGCGACACAACCCCAGATAGTACAGGACGCACCATTGAGCGAGGTGGACCTTTCCGGACGGCGCATCCTCGTCGTGGAAGACGAAATGCTTGTCTCCATGCTCGTCACGGACATTCTGGAAGATTTCGGCTGCACCGTGATCGGCCCCGCGACGCGGCTCGCCGCAGCGGTGGAAGCCGCCGAGCAGGGCAATTTCGATGCAGCGTTGCTCGACGTCAATCTGGCCGGCGCGCGCGTCTTCCCCGTCGCCGACCTTCTGGCGAAACGCGGCATCCCGTTCATCTTCGTCTCGGGCTATGGCGATATGGACATCGACGCACCGCACGAGGGGCGTCCCGTGGTGCAGAAGCCGTTCAGCCCCGACGCGCTGGGCGAAGCGCTGGCCCGGGCGCTCGCCTGATCAGGTTAATTTCGGCAGGGGCAACACACCGGCCGCGCCATCGCGCGTGCCGAATGCCAGCCGCGTCCCCATCCGGTCCCACCCCAGCGCCGTAACCGGCCCGCCGTCCAGCGCGGGGCGCACCAGCAATTCCTGGGCGTCGTCGTCCATCTTCGCCAGCAAAATGCAACCGTCGAGATAACCCACCGCCAGCACCGGCGCGCGAGGGTGGAACGCCACCTGCTCCACGCGTGACTGCCGCACTGCCAGTTCCAGAGGCGGCTTGCCCATCGGCCCGTCCTTGGTGACGAACGGCCAGACGATCGCCGCATCCGCGCCGCTCGTCGCCAGCCATTTGCCATCCGGCGACCACGACACCGAGCGCGTCTTCGCCGGATAGCCGGACATGCGCATATGCGCGCCGTCGGCCAGCCGCCAGCCGTGCAGCGCGTTCTCCTGCATGGTCGACACCACGAAACGCCCGTCGGCCGACGCCGTGATGCCGATGTGCGAGCCTTTCCAGGTCAGGTCCTTCAATGGCGCGTTGGACCGCGGGAACCACAGGCTCGCCCCGTCATAACGCGCGATGATGAGCTGGAAACCCTTGGCGGCAAAGGTCAGGCCGCGCGCGGTGGATGTGAGCTCCAGGCCGAACACCGCGCCCTTGCCGTCGCGCACCCGCACCTTGCGCCCGGCCGACCATGCGACCGCGTTGTCGGGGCCCAGGGCCAGCGCGTCGATCCATTGCCCGCCGGTATCGGCGATCTCTTCCATCGTGCCGTCGGCATCGGTGCGCACCAGCCGGCCATCATCCCCGCCGGTATAGATCGCCCGCCCGTCGAAGGCGGCCACCAGCACCGCGCCGTCGGGGTGCGCCGGCACCCGGTTTTCAACCCCGTCGCGGGCAAGGACGATCGTGCCGTCGCCGAGCGCGAAGGCGGCCGTGTCGCCGAGGAACCCCACGGCACTGACATGCGCCTCGGCGGCGACGGGAACGATGAAGCTGGAAAGGCTATCGGCAGCAGACATAGGGGCCATTTAGCCCCTCGTCGCACGCGATGGAAGAGGGAGAACCCCTCAGGCCGCGCAGGCCTCGAAGCCCTCGCGCAGCCGCTCGGTGTCGAGATCGCGGCCGATGAACACCAGCTTGGACTGCCGCGTCTCGTCGGGCTTCCATTCGCGCTGCAGGTCACCGTCCAGAATCATGTGCACGCCCTGGAAGACGAAGCGGCGCGGCTCGTTCTTGAAGGCAAGGATGCCCTTCCAGCGCAGGAAATTCTGCCCCTCGCGCTGCGCCAGATCCTGCACCCAGGGCAGGAATTTGTCGGGATCGACATCGCCCGGAATGCTGAACGCCACCGATTGCATGTGCTCGTCGTGGTAATGCTTCAGCCCGCCATGCGAATGCCCGTGGTCATGAGCATGGTCGTGTCCGTGGTCATGGTGGTCATGGTCATGCCCGCAGCCGCAATCGGGGCCGTGCTCGTGATGGTCGTGGTGGTGATGATGCCCCTCGTCCTCGAGGAAGGCCGGCTCGATCTCCAGCACGCGCTGCAGGTCGAACGCGCCTCGGTCCAGCACCTCGTTCAGGGGCACGTTGGATTTCACGGTGCGGATCACGCGCGCATAGGGGTTCAGCCCCCGGATGCGGGCTTCCACCTCCTGAAGCCCCGCTTCGTCCACGAGGTCGGTCTTGTTCAGCAGGATCACGTCGGCAAAGGCGATCTGGTTCTTGGCCTCGGGCGCGTCCTTCAACCGGTCCAGCAGCCATTTCGCGTCGGCCACCGTCACCACCGCGTCGAGGCGCGCCTGTTCCTGCACCTCCTGGTCGATGAAGAAGGTCTGCGCCACGGGTGCCGGATCGGCCAGCCCCGTGGTTTCCACGATGATCGCGTCGAACTTGCCGCGCCGCTTCATCAGCCCTTCGATGATGCGGATCAGATCGCCCCGCACCGTGCAGCAGATGCAGCCATTGTTCATCTCGAACACTTCTTCGTCCGCGCCCACAACGAGTTCGTTGTCGATGCCGATCTCGCCGAATTCGTTGACGATGACGGCGTAGCGCTTGCCGTGCTGCTCGGTCAGGATGCGATTCAGCAGCGTGGTCTTGCCCGCGCCCAGATAGCCGGTGAGGACGGTGACGGGGATCTTGTCGGACATCGAAAACTCCGGATGGCGGGGCCGATCGAGGGCTCGCCGGATGTAAATCTGGACGGCGCGGCGGGGCATCGCCAGCGCTGCTTATATTGGCGCGATCCGGAGCGATGAAAGCCCCGTCGGCCATCGGCCAGCCTCTGCCTCCGACCACATCTCGAACGTTATATTATTTGGCCGCTCCGGGGGCAAGCTGCCTAACTCTTTGACTTGCTTAGCCCTCCGGCTTCGGCACAATGCAACCAGAGCGACATAACAAACACAACGTCGCCATTCCGGAGGAAACTGCCCATGCGCCTGCTCGCGCCCGCTCTTGCCTGTCTCACCGCCCTGGCCGCGTACGTCGCACCGGCGGCGGCGCAGGAATTTCCCACCCGTCCCATCACCCTCATCATCCCCTTTGCCGCCGGCGGCTCGACCGACCTCGTCGGCCGTCTCGTCGCCCAGCGCATGGGCGAGGAACTCGGCCAGAGCGTCGTCGTCGACAATCGCGGCGGCGCGGGCGGCAATCTCGGCTCGGCGGCCGTCGCCAAGTCCGATCCGGACGGATACACCATCCTCATGGGCACGGTCGCCACCCATGCCCTCAACCCCTTGATCTACACCAAGATCCCGTACGATCCGGAGAAGGATTTCGCGCCCGTCTCGCTGCTCGTCACAGTGCCGAACGTGATGGCGGTCAGCCCCTCGGTGCCGGCCAACACCGTTCAGGAATTGATCGAGCTTCTGAAGAAGGACCCCGGCAAATACAGCTACGCCTCCTCGGGCAACGGCACGCCGCTGCATCTGTCGGGCGAGCTCTTCAAGGCAATGGCCGGGGTGGATGTCGTCCACGTGCCCTACAAGGGCTCGGGCCCGGCGCTGATCGACGTGCTGGCGGGGCAGATCCCGATCATCTTCGACAATCTCCCCTCCTCCACCGAGCACATCAAGACGGGCAAGCTCAAGGGCCTCGCGGTCACCACCAAGGATCGCGCACCGGTCTTCCCGGACATGCCGGCCATGGCCGAGGCCCTGCCCGGCTACGAGACCTATACGTGGAACGCCCTGTTCGCCCCGGCCGGCACGCCGCCGGAGGTCGTGGCCAGGCTCAATGCCGCCGCCAACAAGGCCATCAGCGACGAGAGAACAAAGGCCCGGCTCGCCGAATTCAGTGCCACGGTCGTGACCTCGACCCCGGAAGAACTGGCCAAGCACGTCAAGACCGAGCTCGCCAAATGGGCGCCCATCGTCAAGCAATCGGGCGCCAAGATCGAGTGACGACCTGGGCGGCGGGTTCCAGCATCCGCCGCCCGCTCGTTCCCCCGTCCACATCGGTGGAGAACGCGACCTTTTTCTGCGCGTCCAGCGCATCGCGCTTCGCGCTCAGCCCCTGGGAAAGCTTCCGCACCGCCCCATGGCACCGTGCGTATCAACGTCCCCCGCAAAGGAGCGGATGCCCATGTCGGGCACCGCCAGTTGACGAACGCTCTAAACTGTCCCACCCTCCGCCTCGCAAAAAACCGAGGGGGGTCCCGACAAGGGGCTGAGATACCGACGGCCGTTCCGGCAGCGCGGTGACCCTTTGAACCTGATCCGGGTCATGCCGGCGAAGGGACGGGTCAACGCCACCATTCCGTGGCGTCTGCGCTGCTCCTCCTCGCTCATTCCGGATCTCCAACAGGCGAGGAGATCCTCTGTGAACAAGCCCATCCTTCCCGCGGATTTTTCGTCCGCCGAAATCACCACCGGCCCGCTGCCCGCCTCGCGCAAGGTCTACATGGAGAGCACGCGTGCGCCCGATCTGCGGGTGCCGGTGCGCGAGATCACGCTGACCGATCCGGCCGAGCCGGCGGTCCGCGTCTACGACACGTCCGGCCCCTACACCGACCCTGCCGTGCAGATCGATCTTGAAAAGGGCCTGCCCCGCACCCGCACGGACTGGGTGCGCCAGCGCGGCGGCATCGCGGCCTATGACGGGCGTCTCATCAAGCCGGAGGACAACGGCAATGTCGGCGAGAGCCACCTCGCCCGCGCCTTCCCGCTCCAGCACCAGCCCCTGCGCGGCGAAGGCGACGCGCCGGTCACGCAGTTCGAATTCGCCCGCGCCGGCATCATCACGAGGGAGATGATCTACGTCGCCGAGCGCGAGAACCTCGGTCGCCAGCAGGCTCTCGAGCGCGCCGATGCGGCCTTGTCGGACGGCGAGAGCTTCGGCGCCGCGTTGCCCGCCCACATCACGCCGGAATTCGTGCGCGACGAGATCGCCCGCGGCCGCGCCATCATCCCCTCCAACATCAACCATCCGGAACTGGAGCCGATGATCATCGGCCGCAATTTCCTGGTGAAGATCAACGCGAACATCGGCAATTCCGCCGTCTCCTCCTCGGTGGCCGAGGAAGTGGAGAAGCTCGTCTGGGCCATCCGCTGGGGCGCGGACACGGTGATGGATCTCTCCACCGGCCGCAACATCCACAACACGCGCGACTGGATCATCCGCAATTCGCCGGTGCCGATCGGCACGGTGCCGATCTACCAGGCGCTGGAAAAGGTCGGCGGCGATCCGGTCAAGCTCGATTGGGAGGTCTACAAGGACACCCTCATCGAGCAGTGCGAACAGGGCGTCGATTACTTCACCATCCACGCCGGCGTGCGCCTGCCCTACGTGCCGCTGACGGCCAGCCGCATGACGGGCATCGTCTCGCGCGGCGGCTCCATCATGGCCAAATGGTGCCTCGCCCATCACCACGAGAGCTTCCTGTATGAGCGCTTCGACGAGATCTGCGATCTCATGCGCAAATACGACGTCTCGTTCTCGCTGGGCGATGGCCTGCGCCCCGGCTCCATTTACGACGCCAACGACCGCGCCCAGTTCGCGGAGCTGGAGACGCTCGGCGAGCTCACGCAGATCGCGTGGCAGAAGGGCTGCCAGGTCATGATCGAGGGCCCCGGCCACGTGCCGATGCACAAGATCAAGATCAACATGGACAAGCAGCTGAAGGAATGCGGCGAAGCCCCGTTCTACACGCTCGGTCCGCTCACCACCGACATCGCACCGGGCTACGATCACATCACGTCTGGCATCGGCGCGGCCATGATCGGCTGGTTCGGCTGCGCCATGCTCTGCTACGTCACGCCGAAGGAGCATCTCGGCCTGCCCAACAAGGCCGACGTGAAGACAGGCGTCATCACCTACAAGATCGCCGCCCACGCCGCCGATCTCGCCAAGGGCCACCCCGCCGCGCAGCTCCGCGACGACGCCTTGTCGAAGGCCCGGTTCGATTTCCGCTGGGAAGACCAGTTCAACATCGGCCTCGACCCGGACACCGCGCGCGAATTCCACGACGAGACCTTGCCGAAGGAAGCGCACAAGGTCGCGCATTTCTGCTCCATGTGCGGCCCGAAATTCTGCTCGATGAAGATCACGCAGGATGTGAGGGACTACGCCGCTACGTTGAACGAAAAACAGGAAGGCATGGACGCCATGAGCGAGAAATTCCTCTCCCTCGGCGGCCAGGTCTATGTGGCGGAAGACGCGGTGAAGGAAAGCAACACTGCTCTGGGCTGAACGTTCGGCGAGGCTGGTTCACACGCCGGCCTCGCCTACATGATGGCGACGACACATCGGAGATCGTCATGGACATCACCCGCAACGGCACCCGCCCGGCCAATCCCGGCCCGGCCGATTACTTCACCGGCAAGGTCCGCGTCGAAAATTTGGTCGAAGCGCCGCAGCCGGCCCGCGTGCGCGCCGCCAACGTCCGTTTCGAGCCCGGCGCCCGCACCTTCTGGCACACCCACCCGCTCGGCCAGACTATCATCGTCACCGAAGGCACCGGCTGGGCGCAGCGCGAAGGCGGCCCGGTCGAGGAAATCCAGCCCGGAGACGTGGTGTGGTTTCCGCCGGGAGAAAAGCACTGGCACGGCGCCAGTGCCGACAGCGCCATGACGCACATCGCCATCCAGGAAGCGCAAGACGGCAGCGCCGCCGACTGGCTGGAAGAGGTGGCCGTCGAAGATTACCGCGCCGGCGGCTGATCGCCGTCAGCCCAGCAAGCACTCGCGCGCGGGCCGATATTCCCCGGCGGCGAAGGGGGCGTTGATCTCCACCTCCGAGTTCAGCGAGGCCCCGTAGCCGTCGCGAAGCGCCTTCAGCATCAGATCGGCCAGCGCCTCGAAATCCGGGGTCCGGTCGGCCTCGATTCGTTGCCGGTAATTCCCCTCGTCCCCATCGCCATCGAAGCCGAGGCGGCGGAGCGCCACAAGGCCAGCTTCGCTCACCCGGAAGGACGGGGCCTCTCCCGGCTTCGCCGTCCACACGCCGGATTCCGCCTCGCAAAGAACATGCTGGCCCTGGAACAGACACTGCACATAGCCATGCTCGGGCGGCAGCAAGGACAGGACGAGGAAGCGGTCCCGATCCGCCGTCACCTCGAAGATGGAGGCGAGACGGCCGGCAATGTCGCAGCGGTGCGCATCGACGAAATCATTCTGCGGGCTCGCCGCGGCCATGCCAATACCTGCCATCGCCGCCAGCGCAACCGACCCAAACCATCTGCCGCCCATCGCCCGCCCCCGGCACCGCATCCCGGCAAGGGGATAGCATAAGAAAGGCCGGCGTTTTCGCGCCGGCCTTTTACCGCTGTCTCCCGATCCGGCGTCAAACATGCCGGCCGGAGATGCCGCCTCACATCGCCTTGTCGATCTTCTTGATGTGCTCCTGATGCTCTTTCAGCGTCGGCAGCGTCTTCGCGGCGAAATCCTTGAGCTTCGCGTCCTTCGCCTCGTCGCTGTATTTCGTGAACAGCGCCACCGCCTCGTCGTGCGCCTTCACCTGCGCATCGACGTAAGCCGCGTCGAACTTCGCGGCATCGGTGTCGCTCAGCTTTTCCACCATGGTCTTGTGGGTTGCGTCCAGCTCCTTGGGAGCATCCGGCGCCACCGCCATCATCTCCTGCCCGGCCTTGGTGTGGTCGGTGACCATCTGCTGCGCGAAGCTCTTCACCTCGGCATTCTGCGCCTTCTGCACCGCGATCTTGCTGGATTCGATCTCGAACATATTCGAGTTCGCCGCCTTTGTGACGAACACATGATCCGGCCCGGTCTTGTCCTGCGCATGCGCGGCGGTGCCGAGCGTAAGCGCCGCAAAGCTAGCGGCGATAACGAACTTGTTCATTGGGGTTCCTCCCGTTTGGTGGGAGGACAACCGTTGAGGGTGGTGGGGTGTTCCGCCTGCTAATAGCGTGTAACAGAATTTATCTTAAGAGTAAGGAGTCACTGTCATGCTTGATGAAACTAGTGTGCTCACCTCGTCTTGACTAAGCCTTTTATGATCTTTTGTTATGCGTGAAACTGCAAAATCTATTTCTTGAAGAAGGGCGCAAGTCCAAGATCCATAGGTCATAGGGTCAGCTACAAGTTTTTTTCCGTGTTTGTTGGCATGTCGCACACCTGTTCCAACGTTAGCTAGTTGTCCCAGTGACTTAAAGTGCTTCAAGTCCACCTCTAGATCATCTGCCATTTCCTTTTTCGAAATGTTCATTCCATCTTCTAACCATTCAAAAGCTCTATAAATAAATATAAACGCCTCTCTGGGATGAAGTAGAGAGAACATCAGATCTTCGATTGCTCTGCGAAGCCCTGGATTATATAAAATCAGCGATATCCACTTTCTCAGTTCATCGTGTTCAAATTTCGCATGTATCCGTTCTATCTGTGGAGCATAATCTTCAAGATCAAGGTCAGTTATCATATTGGAGCTGCTAGCAGCTTCAATAAGGACCGACCCTTTGAGGTTAGCTTCAAATAAACCTCCTTTCGCCATAAACAATGCCGCTGTAAATCGATCGACGATCCATCGACTTTTTGCACTATGATCTAAAAGGTCAATTGGCTGAGCAGAGGGAACGTGTGACGTGTAGAGTCTTGTTCCTCCTGCCGATATCACGATACTTCCTGTATCATCCAACCGCGGTGTACGAACGTTCACCTTCGGAACAAAAAGGCCTGCACGGCTTTTCATTTCGAAAATACCTAGAACGACCTTCATCAAGCCTCCCAATCATTATTGATTTAGACGTCCCCACAACTCCACCCCCTCAACCCCAACCTTATTCACCGCCACCGAAACCGCCCAAATCTCCAGCAATTCCGCCGGCAGCGGGCACAGCAGGTCCGTCGCGTCGTCGCCCGCCAGCCAGCGCTCCTGATCCTCGATCGGAACGATCACCGGCATGCGGTCGTGGAAGGGCGCGATCAGGCTGTTTGGCTCGGTGGTCAGCACGGTGAAGGTGCGCGTCCATTCGCCCGTCGCGGGGTCTTTCCAGTTCTCCCACAGCCCGGCCAGAGCCATCGGCGTGCCGTCCTTCAGGGCGATGGCATAGGGCTGCTTGGTCTTCCCCTCGCGCCGCCATTCGTAGAAGCCGTCGATGGGGATGAGGCAGCGGCGGTTCTTCGCCCAGGCGCCGCGAAAGGCCGCCTTGATGGCCACGCTCTCGCAGCGGGCGTTGATGAGGCTTGCGCCTATCTTCATGTCGCGGGCGAAATGCGGCACCAGCCCCCAGCGGATGAGATCGAGGCTGTTCTCGCCGCTCGCGGGGTCGCGCCGCACCACCATCAGGCGGTCGGTCGGCGCGCCGTTCCAGCGCGGCGGCACGTTGAAGCGCTCGCCGCGCGACACTTTGAAAAGCCGCCGCACCTGTTCGGGCGGCAAGGCTTGAACGACACGTCCGCACATGGCGGAAAGCATCGGCGGGCCCGCGCCGGTTTACAAGGCGCGGGCCGCGCTGTCTCACGGAGAAAACGGGTTCTTCGTCTCTTCCTTCTTGTACACAGGGCGGTCTTCGTCGCGCGTCGGCTCCTCGCCCGCGGCCCATTCCTTTCCGGTGTCCACCGTGCTGCCCGTGTCGTTGCCACGCCCGGCCGCGCCGCCGCCCACCTCGTCGCGGCCGCCATAGCTCTCGTGCTCGGGCACCGGATTGGCAGGGCTGTCGCCCGTCTGGCCATGGCTCGTCGGCGTCTTGGTCGGATTGGTCATCGCGCTCTCTCCTTTCACGCTTTACGCGCGGACACCCTGTCCGGTTCCGGACGTCGATGCCGAGTTTGAGCCGAACCGGAACAACGCACTCGCCCATCGGTTGAGCCAGGTCCAACCCAGAGAGGTGACGCCATGTTCATGCGCTTAGACAAGCTGCAGACGGAGCTGCCCATACCCAAGGCTCCGAATCCCAACGCAGCCGCCGCGCTGCAGGAATTGCTCGGCGGCAAATACGGAGAGATGTCCACGCTCGGGAACTACATGTTCCAGAGCTTCAACTTCCGCAGCAAGACCAAGCTGAAACCCTTCTACAGCCTCGTCGCCGCTATCACCGCGGAAGAGCTCGGCCATGTCGAGCTCGTCAGCTCGGGCGTGGCCATGCTCAACAACGGCCCCGGCGATCCCACGGAGAACGTCGACATCAGCGATGCCCCCTTCGCCGACATGCAGGACATCCGCCTCGCGGCCTCGTTCATGTCGAATGGCGGCGGCGCCATGCCGATGAATTCGAACGGCGCCTCGTGGAACATGGATTTCGTGACCACGACCGGAAACGTCATCTTCGACCTGCTGCACAATTTCCATCTGGAATGCGGCGCGCGTCTTCACAAGCTGCGCGTGTATGAAACCATGACGGAGCCGACGGGCCGTGAGGTCTGCGGCTATCTTCTGGTGCGCGGCGGCGTGCACGCCCACGCTTATGCTTTGGCGCTGAAGAAGCTGACCGGCGTCGACATCGAGAAGATGCTGCCGACGCCGAACATCAACCTCGACCGCATCCCCGAAAGCCAGAAATATCTGGCCGAGGGCTCGCACCGCCGGCTCTATAATTTCAGCCCTGGCGATTACAAGGAAATGGCCGGCATCTGGGGCAATGGCGAGATGGCCCTGCCGGGCGACCCGCCGGGCGAGCTGGAAGTGGTCGAGGGCATGCCGGATGGCGGCAAGATCCCCGACCTCGAAGGCACGCCCTCGGCGTTCGCGCCGGATTACGCCCCGGAAGAATTCTACGAGATCGCCGCGAAGCTCTATAAAGCCTCGCGTTGATCGTGTGGCGGAGGGCTTCGGCCCTCCGCCATTTTCGTCTTACGCCGCGTCCTTCAGCGTCTGCATGTCGATGACGAAGCGATATTTGACGTCGCTCTTCAGCATGCGCGCATAGGCCGTCTCGATGTCCTGCATGGCGATCATCTCGATCTCGGAGGTGATGCCGTGCTCGGCGCAGAAATCCAGCATCTCCTGCGTTTCCGCGATGCCGCCGATCAGGGATCCGGCCAGCTGCCGGCGGCGGAACACGAGGTTGAACACGCTCGGCGAGGGATGCGGCTCGGAGGGCACGCCCAGCATGCACATCGTGCCGTCGCGCTTCAGGGCTGCGAGGAACGGGTCGAGATTGTGCGGCGCGGCCACCGAATTGAGGATGAAATCATATTTGCCGGCCTCCGCCGCCATGGCGTCGGCATCGCGCGAAACCACCACGTGGTGCGCGCCGAGCTTGGTGGCGTCGTCCTTCTTGTTCGGCGAGGAGGTGAACATCGTCACCTCGGCCCCGAGCGCGGCCGCGAGCTTCACGCCCATATGGCCCAGCCCGCCGAGGCCCACCACGCCCACCTTCTGGCCGGGCCCCACCTTCCAGTGCCGCAGCGGGCTCCAGGTGGTGATGCCCGCGCACAGCAGGGGCGCCACCGCCGCGAGATCGCTCGTCTGATGACGGATCTTCAGCACGAAATCCTGGTCCACCACGATATCGGCGGAATAGCCGCCGAACGTGTTTTCCGAGCCGCCGAAGACGTTGCCGTTATAGGTGCCGATGAAGCCGCACTCGCAATATTGCTCAAGGCCATCGTCGCACGAAATGCACGAGCGGCAGCTGTCCACCATGCAGCCCACGCCGACGATATCGCCGACCGCCACCTTAGAAACTTCGCCGCCCACCTGCGTCACGCGGCCGACGATCTCGTGCCCCGGCACGCTGGGGAAATGAATGCCCGGCCATTCGCCGCGCACGGTGTGGAGGTCGGAATGGCAGACGCCGCAGAACAGGATGTCGATCGCCACATCCTTCGGGCCGGGCGCGCGGCGATCGAGAGTGAACGGCGCAAGCGGCGCCGTGGGCGACTGGGCGGCATAGGCTTTGGTCGTCATGCAAATCTTCCGCGTCTGGAGAAGGGAGCCGAGCTCCCGTCCCGCCTTACTTAGGTTGCAACAATGCTGGCGAAACCACCTGCCCATCCTTTGTGCAGCGCCACGCACGCGTCTTCTGAAAAGCAAAAGCCCCGACAACCAGACGGTTGCCGGGGCCTCAAGGCCTGCTCCGGGGGAAACCCGGCGGGGCTTTACTGCGCGGGCTTGCCGCCTTCGAAGCCTTTCTTCAGCTCCGCGGCCACGGCCGCCTGCGCGTCCTTGGCATCCGCCACCAGCGCGCCCAGGCCGAAAAATTCATGCGTCACGCCGGCATAATCCTTCTCAGTCACCGGCACGCCGGCCTCCTTCAGCTTCCGGGCCAGTTCCATGCCCTCGGTGCGAAGCGGGTCGATCTCGGCCGTCACGATGATGGTCGGCGGCAGGCCGGCCACATCCGCCTTGCCCACGAGGTCGAGGCGCGGATCGGCCTTGTCGGCATCGCTCTTGATGCTCTGCTTCACGAACCATTCCATCATCGGCTTGTTCAGCGGCTGCGAGGCCTCATTCGCCTCGTAGGATTCCGTCTCCACATTGATGCCGGCCACGGGGTAGATCAGCGCCTGCGCAACAGGGGCCTGCAGCTTCTGGTCGCGCGCGGCCAGCGCCACGTTGATGGCAAGGTTGCCGCCCGCGCTCTCGCCGGCCAAGGCCACCTTGGCGGGATCGCCGCCCCAATTCTTCGCATTCGCCAGCACCCATTTGTAGGCGGCGACGGCGTCCTCGTGCTGCGCGGGGAATTTGTTTTCCGGCGCCTGGCGGTAATGGGCCGACACCACGATGGCGCCGGTCTGCTTGGCAAGCGCCCGCGCGCTGGCATCATAGGTATCGAGATCGGCGATCACCCAGCCGCCGCCATGGAAATACAGCACCACGGGCAGCGTGCCGCCGGCGCCTTCCGGCTTGTAGATGCGGGCGGGCACAGGGCCGGCCGCACCCTCGTAATTGACGTCTTCGGTGGTCACGCCCGTCTCAGGCGCATCGCTCATGCCGTTCTTGCGCATCAGCGATTTCGCGGCGTCAGCCACGCTCGGCTGCTTGCGCGCCTCATCCGCGCTCATATCCCCCACGATGGGCTCGGGACCGAGTTCCGCAAGCTCGTCGACGACGCGCTTCATGTCGATGTCGAGATTGGCCATCGGGCTGCCGGTCACGGTCGCAACCGTCTGGTCGACACGGTCCTTCAGAGTCGGCTCGGCGGGCGGCGGGGTCTGGGCGAGCGCCGCGACGGGCAGGATCATCATAGCCCCGGCAAGCAAAGCCGGCTTCAGTGCGGTGCGACGCATGGAATGGGGTTCTTTCCGAAAGGTGCCGCCGGAGATCCAGCAGAATCCGGAACGAACGCGCCGTCTCGGGTGCGGTTCCTCAATTCCCGGAAGGCGGGATCACGTCGTCGAGAGGCCCCGGCTTCAAATTCGCCAGCGGAAAACGATGCACGTCGTGCAAAAGCTCGATGAAGGCCCCCGCCCCGTGCTCCGCCGCCGCCTCGCCCTTCTCCGTGCTGGCGGCGCGCGCATCGCCCAGCACGCCTTCGGAATTGAGATCCTGCGTCAGCCAGCCGAACCCGGCCGGCCGGCCGCTGCGCAGATGCGTGTAGTCGCGCTCCATGTCGCGCGCGGCCGAAGGGAAATCAGCGATACGATCATGCCGCACCAGATCGGGCCGGAACGCCAGCATCAGCGATGTCTCGATCGCCCCGCCATGAACGCCATGCGCGATTTCCTCAGGCGCGAACAATCCGTCCGGATAGCCGAACCGCGCCCATGCCGTCGTCACGGCCAGCATGCCATGCCGCAGGCGCAGTTCCCGCGCCACCACGTCCAGCAGCGCATTGTTGCCGCCGTGCGAGCTCACGAACACGATCTTGCGCACGCCCGTCCGCGCCACGCTCTCCCCAAGGCCGGTCCACACCTTCAGCGCCGCCTCGGCACTCAGCGTCAGCGTGCCCGGAAATCTCTCATGCTCCGGCGAAAGGCCCACATTCTGCACTGGCAGGAACGTCGCCGGCACACCGTCCGGCACCCGTGCCCGCACACGTGCCAGATAGCCCTCCATGATCACGAGATCGGTGGACAGCGGCAGATGCGGCCCGTGCTGCTCGATGGCGGCCACCGGCACCACGGCGATCCAGTCTGCCACATCCGGCGTGCCGAAATCGCCCCACGCCATCTCTTCCCAAAGCCGTCTCGGGCCCTTCATGCCGCCACCCTCTGCCGCGCCGACAGGCGCAGTATCATTTCCACGGCCCGAAGGCTCATCGAGACTGGCATGAACGCGCAGGCCTCGTGCTTCGCCGCCGCCGGCTCCCCCGCGATCACCTGTTCAGGCAACAGCGGCAGGTGCAGGAACAGCGCCTCGCAGCTTCGTCCCGCGGTCGCGGCCTCATGCAGCACGGTGTAAAGCACCTGATTGCAGAGATGCGAGCCGCAATCCTCCGACACCATCGCCGGAATGCCGTCCGCGTTCAGCGCATCGGCCGTTTGCGCCAAACCGGGCCAGCTCGCCTCATGGAGATCCGGCCCACCCTCGATCACCGGAAGCCCCATGATGATCCGGCCTTCGCAATCCGGAACGCGGAAATGGCGACGATTGCGCGCAAAGCGCTCCAGCCCGATGCGGTTGCGGCCCGACGCCTGCCCCATCATCAGCACACGCGAAACGTCCGGGCCCATCGCCTCCGCCAGGATCTCGGGCGCACGCACCGTGTCCACCGGCAGCAGCAGCGTGCGCACCTCTTCGCCCGCCCAGGCGGCCAGCGCGGGTAGGTCGCGCTCCAGCACCCGCAGAAGCGTCTCCGAGGCATTGCTGCCGCCATCGAAGGGGCCGAAGGCCATTATCAGAAGTGTCATCGCGCCGGCACGCTAGGAGGTGCCGACGCCAGGCACAAGGGTTGCCATCATCGCCCTTGACCGCGCCGCACCCTGCGGCCAGCGTGCGCTCCATGTCGCTCGTCCGTCTGTCCCGCATCTCGAAGCGTTTCGCCAACGGCGTTCACGCGCTCGAAGGCTTCGACCTCAATGTGGAAGCCGGTGAATTTCTCAGCTTGATCGGCCCGTCCGGCTGCGGGAAATCGACGGCCCTGCGCCTCCTCGCCGGCCTCGACCAGCCGAATTCCGGAGAGATCGCCCGGACCGGCTCCCGCCCCGGCATCGGCTATGTCTTTCAGGAGCCCACCTTGATGCAATGGGCCAGCGCCTTCTCCAATGTCTGGCTGCCGCTGCGTCTCAAGGGCATTTCCCGCCGCGAGGCCGCGCCCGCTGTCGAGGCCGCGCTCGATCTTGTCGGCCTGCGCGATTTCAGCCGCGCCCGCCCCCGCGAATTGTCGGGCGGCATGAAGATGCGCGTTTCCATCGCCCGCGCCCTCGTCACTCGCCCGGGCCTGCTCCTGATGGACGAGCCGTTCGCCGCGCTCGACGAGATCACCCGCTTCCGCCTCAACGACGAATTGCTCGCCATCCGGCGCGAGCTCGGCTGCACCATCGTCTTCGTCACCCATTCGGTGTTCGAGGCGGTCTATCTCTCCGACCGCGTGGCCGTCATGTCGGCCCGGCCGGGTCGCGTCACGGTCGATCTCCCCATTCCCGGGCCCGCACAGCGCACGGACGCTTTCCGCACCAGCCTCCCCTTTGCCGAGGCGGCGCAGGAGATATCCGCCGCATTGCGTGGCTCCTATGCCAGCGACGGCCTCGACAAAGCCTCGGCCGGGGTCCATTCCTAGCCCTCCTCCGCTCTGCCCCGGTTCGAATTGTCCGCCTCCCCCTCATCCGTTTCGCCGTCCGATCTGGCGGCGGCCCATCGCATGCGCCGCGTCGCCATAGGGCTGATGCTGTGTGCGCTCGTCACCTTCTCGCTGCTCGATTCGACGGCCAAATATCTGGCTCAGCAGGAAAACCCGCTCCAGGTCGCGTGGCTCCGCTACGTCTTTCACGCCGTTTTCCTGTCCATCCTGTTCAATCCATGGACGTCGCCGGGCGTCTGGCGCACACGAAAGCCGGGCCTGCAATTCATCCGCTCAGTC
The DNA here is from genome assembly GCF_052542005.1 of Terrihabitans aquatilis. Classification (NCBI taxonomy): domain Bacteria; kingdom Pseudomonadati; phylum Pseudomonadota; class Alphaproteobacteria; order Hyphomicrobiales; genus Terrihabitans; species Terrihabitans aquatilis. The sequence continues at coordinate 1,162,943 of NZ_JBOCUO010000001.1, forward strand.
CTGCTGGCGGGCACCACCATCTTCAATTTCTGGGCGCTGTCGGTGCTCCAGCTCGATCAGGCGGTCACCATTGCTTTCGCGACGCCGCTGCTGGTCGCGATCTTCGCCGGCCCGTTGATCGGCGAATGGGTCGGTCGCCGCGAGCTTGCCGTCATCACCATCGGCTTTCTCGGCGTCCTCGTTGTCACGCGGCCGGGCTTCGGCACCTTCGAGATCGCCTTCCTGCTGGCCTTCGCCAATGCGGTGTGCGGCGCGTTCTACAACATCGCCACACGCTTCGTGTCGGCTTATGACGGCGCACGCACCTCCATCGTCATCACCGGCTTCTTTGGCGCCATCGTGCTGATCCCGGTCATGCCCTTCGTCTGGGAATGGCCGTCCAGCCCGTGGATCTGGGCGCTCCACATTCTAACCGGTGTGCTCGGCGCAACGGGCCATTTCCTGCTCGTGCTCGCCCATGGCCGCGCGCCTGCGCCTGTGCTCGCACCGTTCATCTATTTCGAGCTCGCTTTCATGTCGTTCTGGGGCTGGGTCATCTTCGCGGACGTGCCCGATATCTGGACCCTTGCAGGCGGCGCCATCGTCATCGTGGCTGGCCTCTATCTCCTGCTCAACAGCCGTCCGGCCGCTCCATCGGACCCCGTTCTCTGAACCCTTGTTAACGTTCGGGCCGGTGCATGAACACAACCGGCACGAATCAGGAGAACGGAAACGTTCCGCCTTCATTCTCCTGAGGAAACCGGGCTGAAGCGAACAATCTGGAACTCCATCCATCCGGTCTCCAAGCCTCAGGAATCCGCCTCACCTCTGAACGGACGGTCTCATTCCGAGACAACCCCAAAATAGATCGGTCAATCGACGAGACCGGCAACATGCCGTAGCAAACGCCTTCAATCCGGCTTCCACGTCAGCGTTCGAAAACCGCGTGAAATACCGAAATCACGCAAATCGCGACTCGCGTTCACGTCATCGTCTTTACTCGGTCAACCGATTAGAAGTGGGAAGCTCCTGCTCCGGAATTGGCTTCTTCGCAGCGATTGCTCACTTTCGGCCGCCAGCAAGCACCGGCCAGCGTAAGACACCGAGAGGTGCACGGGTCACGAGCTGTCTGATCAGAACAGGGAGAATGCCAGAAGGAACGGAGCACTAACTCCGCAGTCGAGGCAGCCGAAGATGCATCTCGGGATAGAGGTCGCAGCCTGCCTATCAAGTGCCGAAGAGAGGCGAGCAGGCTAGGCGCGGATTCGACGAGCCCGCAGCCGATCTCAGACATCAAACTCTGAACAATTCTTGGCTAAGAGGTCGAATTGCAGGATCAAATGGCGACCTGACCTAAATAGGCAGAACTTACCATGCCTTTGGAGGCGGGCAGGATTGGTCCCCCAGCGTCCCCTCCGCATTGCCCGGTTTTACAAAGCAAAAACCCCCGCTGGATATGTCCATGCGGGGG